>NZ_CM136783.1:4800000-6491044 GCF_054404835.1 Mycobacterium sp. BMJ-28
GACGGTGGCGAGGTGACCGGCGGCGAGCGCGTAGATCTCGGCGAGGGGGCCTACTACGTGCGCCCGGCGGTGGTGCGGATGCCCGCCCAGACCGCGGTGGTGCACGACGAGACCTTCGCCCCCATTCTCTACGTCCTGACCTACGACACCCTGGACGAAGCGATCGCACTCAACAATGCCGTGCCGCAGGGCCTTTCGTCGGCGATCTTCACCACCGACATCCGTGAGGCGGAACGCTTCATGGCCGCCGACGGGTCGGACTGCGGTATCGCCAACGTCAACATCGGCACCTCGGGTGCGGAGATCGGCGGCGCGTTCGGCGGGGAGAAGCAGACCGGCGGCGGTCGCGAATCGGGCTCCGATTCATGGAGGTCCTACATGCGCCGGGCCACCAATACCGTGAACTACTCCTCCGATCTGCCGCTGGCGCAGGGGGTTCAGTTCGGGTAGCACGGTGCGTTCTACTATGGCTGCGTGAGTGAGCACGTCGAACACCGGGAATTCCAGGCAGAGGCCCGTCAACTGCTTCAGCTGATGGTGCACTCCATCTACTCGAACAAGGACTCGTTCCTGCGGGAGCTGGTGTCCAACGCCTCCGACGCCTTGGACAAGCTGCGGCTCGCGGCGTTCCAGGACAAGGACCTGGACGTCGACACGTCCGATCTGCACATCGACATCGAGACGGACACGTCCGCGCGAACGCTGACCATCCGCGACAACGGCATCGGCATGACGCGCGACGAGGTGATCGACCTCATCGGCACACTGGCCAAATCCGGTACCGCCGAGCTGCGCCGCAAGCTGCAAGAGGCCAAGCAGCAGGGCGACTCCGAAGAGTTGATCGGCCAGTTCGGCATCGGGTTCTACTCGACGTTCATGGTGGCCGACTCCGTCGTGCTGCTGACCCGCAAGGCCGGCGAAAGGTCCGCCACCCGTTGGGAATCCAGCGGCGACGGCACCTACACCATCGGGACCGTCGATGACGCCCCGCAGGGCACGTCCGTCACCTTGCACCTCAAGCCCGAGGACACCGAGAACGAACTGCACGACTACACCGCGCCGTGGAAGATCAGGCAGCTGGTCAAGAAGTACTCCGACTTCATCTCCTGGCCGATCCGGATGGAGGTCGAGAAGACCGTCCCAGCCGACGAGTCGGCCGACGGGGAGACCGCGGAGCCCACCGTCACCTTCGAAACCGAGACACTCAATTCGCGTACCGCGCTGTGGGCGAAGTCCAAGAGCGAGGTCTCCGACGAGGAGTACAAGGAGTTCTACCGGCATATCGCGCACGCGTGGGATGAGCCACTCGATGTCATCGCGATGAAGGCCGAAGGCACCTTCGAGTACCAGGCGTTGTTGTTCATCCCGTCGCAAGCGCCGTTCGACCTGTTCAACCGCGACGGGCACACCGGGGTGCAGCTGTACGTCAAGCGCGTCTTCATCATGGCCGACTGCGACGAGCTGGTGCCCGAGTACCTGCGATTCGTCAAGGGTGTCGTCGACGCACAGGACATGTCGCTGAACGTGTCTCGGGAGATCCTCCAGCAGGACCGCCAGATCAAGGTGATCCGGCGCAGCCTCACCAAGAAGGTGCTGTCGGCCATCAAGGACCTCCAGGCCAACCGGCCGGACGATTACGTGACCTTCTGGACGCAGTTCGGCCGCGTGTTCAAGGAGGGCCTGCTCTCCGACCATGACAACCGCGACACCCTGCTGGAGCTGTCGTCTTTTGCGTCGACGGCCAGTGAGACCGACTCGACCACCCTTGCCGACTACGTCGGGCGGATGAAGGACGACCAGGAGCAGATCTTCTACGCGACGGGTGAATCACGCCAATTGCTGGAGCACTCCCCCCATCTGGAGGCTTTCAAGGCCAAGGGCTACGAGGTGCTGCTGCTCACCGACCCGGTCGACGAGGTGTGGGTCGAATCGGTGCCGGAATTCCAGGGCAAGAAGTTGCAGTCGGTCGCCAAGGGTGAAGTCGACCTCGGTTCCGGAGACGACAAGAGCAACGGCGACCGCAGCGACTTCGCCGATCTGCTGGCCTGGCTGCAGGAAACGCTCGACGAGCACGTCAAGGAGGTGCGGCTGTCGACGCGCCTGACCTCGTCGCCGGCATGCCTGATCACCGACACTTTCGGCATCACCCCGCAGCTGGCGCGCATGTACCGTGCGTCCGGGCAGGACGTGCCCGTGGGCAAGCGCATCCTGGAGCTCAATCCCGATCACGCACTCGTCACGGGTCTGCGGGACGCCTTGGCGTCGTCACCGGACGGACTCGGCGAGACTGCCGAGTTGCTCTACGGCGTAGCCCTTCTCGCCGAGGGTGGGTCCCTCGACGATCCGGCGCGCTTCGCCGGCATTCTCGCCGACCGGTTGGCGAAGACCTTCTAGTTGCCCGCTGCGCAGGTGACGGGTCGTCTCTGGCCAGGTCGCGCCGGCGCTGGTTCGCAGAGGCGGGCCCGGCGGCGTGACCTTCCGCCGGACCCACCACGCGGGCGGTTTCTCTGTGTAGTTGTCAAGGTGCACAAAGCGTTTAGGCGGCGGTGGGTAGGTCGGTCATGGTGCGTCGTGCGTGTGAGCGCAGATGTGCCGGTTCTGCTCTGCCCGGATCGTGGGGTGGGATGAACCAGGGGTGGCGGTCGGTGCCCAGGTAGACCTGCCAGCCGCCGTGGTGGATGGCGGTGTGGTGGTGTCGGCACAGCAGGACGCCGTTGTCGATGCTGGTGGCGCCCCCGCTGCTCCAGGGTGTGATGTGGTGGGCGTCGCACCAGGACACCGGCCGCCCGCAGCCGGGGTGTGCGCAGCCACCGTCCCGTACCGCCAACCCCTTCCGGATCACGGGCGTGAACAGCCTTTCGCTGCGTCCCACATCCAGCGGCGCACCCGCGCCATCAACAGTCACCACCCCGATCGTGCTGTCACACAAGATCAGGTCAGCGGTGGTCGCGCTGACCGGCCCGGTGAAACCCAGGCTGTCCACGAGCCCCTTTCCTTCCGCTGGCCGGATGACGGTGACGTGCGGGAGCACCCCTCCGGAGGTCGGGCGCCGCGAGTTCGACAGGTAGGTCCGCACGACGTGGCCGAGGGCGTCCGCGCGACGCCTCCCGACCGGGCGCGGGTCGGGTGAGCCGTCTGGCAGCGGGACGGGCCGGCACAGTGGGTCCAGCGCGGTGAGCAGTTCCTCACCGGTGAGCGCGTCGACATCGAGGGTCGCAGCGACCCGTCCTTCGTCGTTGACCACCACTGTCATCTCGTTGAGGTCAGCGTTCTCGGCCACCGGCACGGCCCCGACCACCGGCGGTTGCGTCGAGGCTTTGTCGATGGCGATCGCGCGGGCCTTCTCGGCCACCTGCGATGGCGTGGTCTGGATCATCAACTTGGTGACGACCTTCGCCCGGTCCTCGTCGGACAGGGCGACCCTGCCTTCGACGTGTTTGACGCCCCTTCCGACCGCGTCGGCGAACTCGATGCCGAGACCACCCAGACGCTGGGACTGGGTGAGGGCCGGCAGGGTGTGCGCCGCCCGCCCCACCCGCGCGGCCCGATGTGCCGCGCCGGGGGCCACACCGCAACTGGTGAGCAGATCAGCCCCCGAACGCAGGTGCTTGCGGGCCGGGATCCCGAGCCGCTCGGCGGCCGCAACGGCCTGTGCGATCACATGATCCAACAGGTTGCGCGCCGTCACCGCGGCGACCACCACCGCCAGCAAGGGCTGCTCATCGAGCACCCGCCGCGGACAGTCCAGCAGATGACACAGTCTGCGGTCGCCGTCGTCCTCGGGTGGTGGCGCCGGAGCGAGGTCATCGATGAGCGCATCGATGACAGCATTGAGATGGGTGGCGTCCATACCAGATACCGAGCCTTTCCCAGAAGTGCACGCGGGCAGACAAGTTCGGGATCATCTAGGCAACATGGCTCAACAGTCTGCGACGGACCGTCGAACCTCTCAGCGACACAGTCGCGGCAAAAGCTCACCGATAGCGGGAGCACCATCTCATTTCAATTCGAACTTATGTTCGATGCTACGCCGCACCGGGGCCCCACGCAAGTGCCGACCCGAAGTCCCGAAACACCTTCCGGCACAAGCCGAGCACACACGTCTCAGCGCCCAGGCAGCGCCCGAAGCTCGGCCAGCACCGCGTCGGTGTCGGCGCCCAGTTCCGGCGCGGGTCCGTGCACCCGGCCGGGTGTGCGGGAGAACCAGGTCGGCACACCCGGGATGCGCATCGTCCCGTGCTCGGTCTCGATGGTCTCGAACAGTCCGACGGCCTTGAGATGTTCGTTGTCGAACAAGGCGTCCGGGGTGTTGACGGCGGCGGCCGGGATCTCCAGTTCGCGGAACAGTTGTAGCCACTCGTCGGTGGTGCGTTCCTTGAGCGTCTGCGCCACCAGTCCGTACACGGTGTCGATCTGTTTGGCGCGCTGCTCGAGCGTGGCGAACTCGATGCTGTTCCAGACCGGCTGCACCCGCTCGATGAACGCATTCCAGTGCTTGTCGTTGTAGATGAGCGCCGCAATCTGACCGTCTTTGGTCTCGTACGGCTTGCGGTTGGGCGCCACCGCGCGGGGATACACGGCCGGGCCGAGCGCGGGGTCGAACATGGCGCCGTTGGCATGTTCGACCAACATGAACGACGCCATGGTCTCGAACATGCTGACCTCCACCTCCTGCCCTTCACCGGTGCGCTCACGGTGGAACAGCGCCATCGTGGTGGCGTACAGGGCCGTCAGGCCCGCCACCTTGTCGGCCATGATGGTGCCGACATAGCTGGCTTCCCCGGTCAATTGTTCTTGTACCGCAGGCAATCCGCATTCGGCCTGAATGGTGTCGTCATAGGCGGGGCGGTCCGCGTCGGGACCGCGCCTGCCGTACCCGTAGCAGTTGGTGTAGACGATGGACGGGTTCAGCGCGACGACGTCCTCATAGGTGAACCCGAGCTTGGCGATCGCCTTGGCCCGCATCGAGTGGATGAACACGTCGGCGGTCTCGATCAACGACCGCAACGCTGCCTTGCCCTCGCTGGTCTGCAGATCGAGCATCACGCCCCGCTTACCGCGGTTCACGTTGATGAAGACACCGCTCAACCCGGAGACGGGGCCCACCGAGATATATCGGGTGTTGTCCCCGGCCGGCGGTTCCACCTTGATGACGTCGGCACCCATATCGGCCATGATCTGGGTGCAGTACGGCCCCATCACCATCGCGGTCAGGTCGATGACCCGTACCCCCTTGAGTGGACCCTGGAATTCAGTCATGGGCGGCGACCCCGAACGAGTAGCGAATGTGATCGGTATGTCCGTCGGGCACCGGCGCGAACACCAGCGGTGCGGTGTCGTCGCGGATCGCGTCGATGTTCGCCGCGATGTCCTCGATGGACCACGACGGCTGGTACACCCCTGGTGTCTCGGCGATGAAGGCCCGCGCCACCCGACCGGCGATCGCCACGAACAGTTCGCCGCTGACCGAACACGATTCGTGCGCCAACCAGCCGACGGCGGGCGCCACCAGATCCGATCCCATCGGCGGGTAGGCCGAGGTGTCCAGTCCCTCAGCCATTCTGGTGACCGCGCCCGGGACGATCGCGTTGCACGTCACGCCTTCGGCGGCACCTTCGAGTGCGACCACATTGGTGAGCCCGATGATCCCGGCCTTGGCTGCGGCATAGTTGGCGACACCGTGGTTGCCGTACAGCCCGCCGATCGAAGAGGTCAGCACGATCCGCCCGTAGCCGGCGGTACACATGAGCGGGAATGCCGGGCGCACCACGTGGAAGGCGCCCCGCAGGTGCACATCGAGCACAGACTCGAAATCCTGGTAGGTCAGCTCCTTGAGCGAGCCGCGGCGCACGATGCCGGCATTGTGGATGAGGATGTCGACACGCCCGAAATGTTCGATGGCAGTGTCGATGATGGCCTTGCCGCCGTCGGCGGTCGCGACCGAGTCGGTGCTGGCAACGGCCTGCCCGCCGGCAGCGGCGATTTCGCGCACCACGTCGTGGGCCGGGCCCTCGTCGGCCCCGTCACCGGTCAGGCTGGCACCGGGGTCGTTGACGACAACCTTGGCGCCACGCGATGCCAGCAGCAGCGCGTACGCACGGCCGAGTCCGCGTCCACCGCCGGTGATGACGGCGACGCGCTCATCGAAGCCGAGTTGATTCGTCAAGCGAACGGTTCCTCGCCCTCGAGCTTGGTGCGTTGCAGCAACCGTCCCGAGCTCGGGTCATACGGTGTGGCCCGGTGCATGGTGCCGGTGTTGTCCCAGATGACCAGATCCCCGACGGTCCACTTGTGCCGGTAGGTGAATTGCGGCTGTGTCGCCCAATCTCGCAGCCGAACAAGCAGTTCCGCGCTCCTGATGTAGTCGATGTCGGTGATGTGGCGCGCTGTGGCGCCCAGTACCAGTGATTTGCGGCCCGACTTGTGGGTCCACACCAGTGGCAGTTCCCGGTCGCCGATCGCCATCATCTGCTTGAGGGTCTTCGCCGACGGTTCCGGGTCGTAGTAGAACAACGTGTTCCACGCCGAGTGCATCACCCGCAGGTCCGCGATCTCGGCCTTGTCCGCATCGGACAGGTCGTCATAGGCGGCGTAGGTGTTGCAGAACTCGGTGTCGCCTTCGTCCGGGTTACCCAACGCCACGCTCTGCAGCAGCGACGCCAGGATCGGCACCGCGTTCATGGTGCCGTCCAAATGCCAATACAGCGAGCCTTTCAGGTAATCGGCCTGCTTGTTGACCTCGGTGTCCAGCGACACCTTGTAGAGCTTCTCGCCGCGGGCTTCCGGCGCGAACGTGCCGAGCGTCTCGGTGAAGGCGATCTGCTCCTCATCGCTGAATCCGATCTGCGGGAAGACCAGCACGCCGCGCTGCTCCAGCAGGTCCCGGATCTCAGCGGCGTACTCACCGGACAACAGGGTGGCCTTGTCGGCGCGCACCTCGGATCCGATGCGGGGCTTGAGGTCCCGTGCCTGCAATGCCTCAACAGCGGTCGTCATGTGGTGAGCTCCAGTCCGTCGAGGTCGCCCTTGGCCCGCCACTGCGCGATCAGATCGTCGAAGGCGTAGAAACCCGGTGCGTAGAAGTCGCCGAGGAACGATCCGTTGCGTTCCGCGCCACCGCGGCCTTCGTTGTTGTAATAGCCCGGCGTGCAGGACAGTTCGAACGCCGAGTTGTCGATCGACACCTCGCGGACCGTCGAGACCCACCCGTCCTGACCCTCTTGGCTGGGTTCGACCGTCCTGGCACCGCGGTTCTGGGCCTCGGCGATGATGTAGGCGATGTGCTCGGCCTGCTGCTCGAACATCGCGGTGGTGTTGGCCGAGACACCGCCCTGGATGAAGCCCATGAAGAACTGGTTCGGGAACCCGCGGGTGGTCATGCCGTGCAGCGTCTTATAGTCGTTGCGCCAATAGTCGAACAGCGACACGCCATCCCGGCCGATGATGCGCTCGATTGCGAAGCGCCGGCTGATCTCGGTGGAGATCTCGAAGCCGCTGGCGAAGATCACGCAATCGACCTCATACTCGACACCGTCGGCGATGATGCCGTTGGCGGACAGCCGTTCCACGCCCTTGGACGCCGACACGTCGACGAGCGTCACATTCGGCCTGTTGAACGATGCCAGGTACTGCTCACTGGAGGTCGGCCGCTTGCACATGAAGCGGTAGTACGGCTTCAGCGCCTCCGCGGTCTCGGGATCCTCGACGATCTCCGCGACGCGGCGACGCAGTCGCTCCATGATCTTGTAGTCTTCCTCTTCCCGGAAGGCCATGATCTGCTCGATGGTCACCGATGCGGGGTCATCACTGCCCGCGATCCGGGCCGTCAGGTTGCGTCCGAGCTCAGTCCAGAAGTCGCAGACCAGATCTGGCTCACCGAACACCACGCCGACGAAGGGCGACCAGTTGTGGAAGTTGCGCTTGCGCTCTTCCTGCCACCCCGGTTGCAGCGACGCCGCCCAGGCAGGGTCGGTGGGTGGGTTAGACCGTTGGTCGACCGAGGACGGCGTGCGTTGGAACACGAAGAGCTGCTGGGCATCACGGCCCAGATGCGGTACCAGCTGGATGCCGGTGGCGCCGGTGCCGACCAGCGCGACGCGCTTGTCCGCCAGTTTGTGCAGGCCACCGTCGGCGTCGCCGCCGGTGTAGTCGTAGTCCCAGCGCGCGGAGTGGAACACGTGTCCCGCAAAGTCCTTGATGCCGGGGATGCCAGGAAACTTCGGGCGGTTGTACGAACCCTGCGCCATCACGACGAACCGGGCCCGGATATCGTCGCCGCGGTCAGTGCTGATCTGCCAGCGCTGCGTCGCGTCATCCCAGCGCATCTCGCGCACCTGGGTGGAGAACAGCGCCCCGTCATAGAGGCCGAAATGCTTGCCGATGTTGCGGCAGTGCTGCCAGATCTCGGCTCCGTCGGCGAACTTCTTGGACGGCATGAAGCCGAGTTCCTCGAGAAGTGGGACGTAGCAGTAGGCGTCGTTGTCGCACTGGATGCCCGGGAAGCGGTTCCAGTACCAGACACCGCCGAAGTCGCCGGCCATCTCGATGACGCGGAGGCCCTCGACACCCGCCTTCTTCAGGTAGGCCCCGGCCAGCAGGCCGGCGAAACCGCCGCCGAGGATGACGACGTCGACGTCCTCGGTGATCGGGTCCCGTTCGGTCACCGTCGTGTAGGGGTCGATCTCGTAGAACTCGGCGAAATCGCCTTCCAATTCCAGGTATTGGTCGGCGCCCTCGGGCCGCAGCCGCTTGGCCCGTTCGGCGGCGTACTTCTCCCGGATCGCCGGGATGTCGATATCGGTGGGGGTGTCGGTCGGCCCGCAGGCCGTTTCGGTCGTCGTCATGCGATGGCGTTCTCCGGCAGAGCGGCGGGGTGCAGCGGTGCCGCCATCTCGTGCACGGCGGGCAGCACTTCCTTGGCGAACAGTTTGGTGCTCGCAAAAGCGTCTTCGTACGGCATGGTGCCGAACTGCGGGACGATGGTGACCTCGGAGAACGAACACGCCTCCTGGGCGGCTTTGAGTTTCTCGAACACCACCTCGGGTGTGCCGATCAGCAGGTTGGAGGCGTGGTATCCGGGTGGCCCACCCTTCTTCTGGTCCCCGGTCACCGCCGAGGCGAGCACCGCCGTTGCCGTGGCCTCCCGGTCCGCATACGCCTCATAACCCTTGACACCCTTGAAGTTGGACGCATCGGCGAAACCGTAGTGCACGTTGACGTCGCGGTTGGCCGTCCAGATCCACTGTTCGGTCAACGCGGCCAGCTTCTCGTCTTCCTTCTCGGTGACGTACATGAACATCACGTTCTTCGGCTGACACGGCTCGAAACCCTCCTCGGCGCGGAAGGTGTTGACCTTTCGGACTTCCTCGCCGGCATCCCAGATCGGCTTGTTGCCGACGAACAGCGGCACCATGCCGCGCCGGGACAGGATCTCCAGTGATTCGGCGGTCGAGGACGAACTGAAGATCCGGGAGAACAGGTCCTTGCTGAGCGGCTCGGGGCGCAGCGACATTTCCGGGAAACTGAAGATCTCGCCGTCATAGGAGAACCGCTCCCCCGAAAACGCGAGTTCGAGGATGTCCAGGGTCTCGTTGAACCGCTGCCGGCTCTGCTCGCGGGGCACGCCCACGGCGTCGAACTCGGCCTTGGACACCCCGCGTCCGATTCCGATGGTGTTGTAGCGGCCGTTGGAGACGATGTCCAGGTAGGCGATCTGGTGCGCCAGCCGGACCGGGTTCCACCACGGCGCCACCGCGACGAAGGTGCCCAGGCTGACCCGCTCGGTGCGGGCAGCGAAATAGGTCAGCGCCTGAATGGGATTGGGCGTCATACCGTATGGCGTGCCCTGGTGTTCGGGGAACCAGATGCCGTCGAACCCCAGCGGCTCGGCGAGATCGCCGAGCGCCAGTGCGGCCTGCACGCACTGGTAATCGGGGGTGGCCGGCGGCGTGCTGAAATCACCGGCGAGCACACGGTCCCAGTCGTGGGAGTTCTGCGCCCCGGTACCCAGATTGACCTTCATATCGTCTCCTCCTTGGAGTGATTTGTGCACGTTCTCCGGCGGCGAGCGCCGGTGAACGTACACAAATCGCTAGATTTCGCGGGGCTCGCCGGCACCCATGTACTTGGACAGTTGGTGGTGCAGATTGACGGTGCTGCGTTCCCGGTACGGGTTGGGCAGGGTGCCCCGGAAGCCGGCCGACTTCATCCCCTGCTGGACGGCGGCCATATTCGAGAAGTCCTGTGGCAGCACCGACAACCAATTCGGGGAATCCTTGGGGGTGTACACCCATTCCGTGTGCGGTTCCTGGCCATCGGGGTAGAGCTCGAACACCGCGACCTCGAAGATGCACTTGTCCGGGTCGTAACCGGGGTCGGGCCGGGCGCTGTAGCACAGTGCGCTGGTCAGGCCTTGCCCCACTTGGAAGTTCGGGAAGATCTGCCACGCCGTGCCGCTCTGGCCGAGGATGTCGGGCGGGATGGTCGGCCAGATCACGCCACGCGCTTCGTCGTCCCGGCGCGCCGAGGCCAGCCAGTGCGCCAGCACCTCGTCGGCCGGGGTGCCTTCGGGGAGTTCGTCGACGAGCCGCTTGGCGGCCTCGACCAACGTCCGCGTGGTGGTCGCGTTGGTCTCTTCCATGGTGTAGACCTGCATCTCGGCGGTCGAGATGCGCGGGTCCCCGGTGCCGAGACGGATCTTGGACTTGGTCTCGTCCATGCCTTTCGGCGCGTCGTAACCGATGTTGCTGTGTTTGCCCTGCGCCTTGGCCCAGCCCTTGAACTCGCCGAACTTGTTGAACTCCGGGTGGGTGGTGAACACGTGGTAGGTCTCGTTGAAGGCCTCCATCGCGACTTTCCAGTTGCAGTCGAAGGAAAGCCATTTGCGCCACTTGTAGCGCATGTTCTCCAGACCGAACGGGTCGAGGATCTTGGCGGCCGGCATCAGGTAGTCGGCCAGTGACTCGCAGTCGGGGTCCATGTTGATGAACAACCAGCCGCCCCAGGTGTCGACCTGTACCGGGGCCAGGTGGGTGTTCGCCGGTGTGAGTTTGCCCTGCCAGTCATCCTGCTCTCGGATGTGCGTGCAGGTGCCGTCCAGACCGTATGTCCAGCCGTGGAATCCACACACAAAGGATTTCCGTGCCCGCCCGGTGGCGTTCTTCGCGCCCTCCGGGTTGTCGATGAGCTTGCGGCCGCGGTGCATACACACGTTGTGGTGGGCCGTGAAGGTGTGCGCGCCCGTTCGTACGACGATGATCGAGTCGTCCAGGATGTCGTAGGTGAGGTAGCTGCCGACCTCCGGGATCTCCTCCACCCGGCCCACCTGTTGCCAGACCTTGCGCCACAACCGGTCTCGTTCGTTGCGGGCGTATTCCACCGAGATGTAGGCGTCCACCGGGATCGTCATCGGTTCGGACAGGTCCTCCGGGATCTGGCCGGTGGAATCGTCGGGTTCGGCGTCGAGATCGATCGACGTGTCGAGGTCTGATTCGGTGTGAGCCATTAGATCCTCCTGATCGCGTCGCGGAAGTTGTCGTCTTTCAGGAACAGCGATGTGTTGTCGGCGCCCAGATGGGTCCAGCGCAGGTTCAGCCCGCCGTCGACCAAGAGCGTCTGCCCGGTGACATAACCGGACAGGTCCGACAGCAGGAACAGGATCGCTCCGGCCTGTTCCTCGGGGGTGCCGCGGCGGCCCATGGCGATGGCCCGCCGATCGCGGTCCGGGTCGGCGTCGACGTAGGTGGCCGACGCCGCGGTCTTGGTGACCCCGGGCGCCACCGCGTTCACCCGGATACCGTCTGCGGCAAGTTCCACTGCCATGGTGCGGGTGGCCGCCACGATCGCGGCCTTCGCCGTGCCGTAGGCGACGTGGTACGGGGCCGAGTTCAGTCCGCTGATCGAGGACACCGACACGATCGAGCCGGGATTGCCCTGCGCCCGGATCTCGGCGGCGACGGCCTGGCTCATGAAGAACATGGTTTCCAGATTGGCGGCGAACAGGTCCCGCCAGTCCTGGCGTGTCACCCGGGTCGACGGCATCCACGTCGACGGCGCCGCTCCGCCGGCGACATTCACCAGTCCGTAGAGCCTGCCCTCGGCACGCCGGGCGGCGTCCAGCACGGTGGCGATGCCGTCATCGGTGCCGGCATCGGCGGCGACCGGCAGCACCGCGAGCCCGCGCTCGGCCAGCGGCGCGACGTGGGTGTCGAGGTTCTCCTGCGAACGGCTCACCGCGATCACCGTCGCGCCGGCCTCGGCGGTCAGCCGCGTGACCGCCGTGCCGATGCCGCCACCGCCGGCCCCGGCCACCACGACGACGCGGCCGGTGAGGTTCAGCAGCTCGGTCACCGTCAATTGTCCGTACAAGAATTGTGATTCTGCATATCGAAGAACACTATTCCGCAGGGTATATGCGGCGTCAAGACCGGATTATGACCATTGGCGCTCTATTGTCTGGACTAGTTGGCACTTGATAACGTCGGCCGCATGACCACCTTTGCGTCCGGCCGGTATGCCGCCACCTCGCAGCCTGAGGCGGCGGCCGGATGGACGGTCACGCGCCTGACCGAGCCGAGTCGGCTGTTCGGCGCAAACGGTCTGCGCACCGGCCCGGACGGACGCCTCTACGTCGCGCAGGTCACCGGTAGCCAGATCAGCGCGGTGGACGTGCACACCGGCATGATCGACACGATCAGCCCCAAAGGCGGCGACATCATCGCCCCCGATGACGTCGCGTTCGGCCCGGACGGCACGTTGTACGCCACCGAGGTGATGGACGGCCGGGTCAGTGCCCGCGATTCGGCGGGTCGTTGTCGGGTGCTGCGCGACGACATGCCGTCGGCCAACGGCATCACCGTGCATCAGGGCCGGCTGTTCGTGAACGAATGCCGCGACGGCGGCCGGCTGGTCGAAATGGATCTCAGCGGTGGCGAACCCCGGGTGATCGTGGCGGATCTGCCGTCCCCGAATGCGATGGAGGTCGGGCCGGACGGGCTGCTCTACTTCCCGGTGATGACCGCCAACCAGATCTGGCGGGTGCACCCCGACGGCGGCGAACCCGAGGTGGTGGCCGGCGATCTCGGCGTCCCCGACTCGGTGAAGTTCGACGCCGACGGGCAGATCGTGTCCACCCAGGTTGCCAGCGGCCAGGTGCTGCGGATCGATCCGCGCACCGGCGGCCGGACGGTGCTGGCCGACCTCGCCCCCGGCCTGGACAACTGCTCCTTCGCCGACGGCCGGCTCTTCGTCTCCACCTTCACCGGACTGATCGCCGAGGTTCAGCCCGACGGGGCCACCGGCACCTTGCTGCCCGGCGGCCTGACCTGGCCGCTGGACCTGGCCGTCGGTGCCGACGGAAATCTCTACGCCGCGGACGGCACCTACTTCTACCTGGTGACGCCCGACGGTGATCTGCAGACCGTCGGGATGCTGTTCAGCCCCGGCTACCCGGGCTTCCTGCGCGGCCTGGCACCCGCGCGGCCCGGCGAGTTCGTGGTCACCACCTCGGGCGGGCAGGTGGCGCGCTACCGGCCGGGCGACCACGAAACCGATTACCTGGCAGACGGTCTGGATCAGCTCTACGGGGTGGACCTGGCCGCCGACGGCACCCCGATCGTGGTCGAGCAGGGCACCGGGCGGCTGCTCGCGATCAACACCACCGGCACCGAGACGCTGGCCACCGACCTTGACACCCCGGTGGGCGTCGCCATCGATCCGGACGGACATCCCCTGGTATCGGTGTCGGGCGCGGTGCTGCGCGTGACGGGGTCCGGCACCGAGACCGTGGTGGCCGATCTGGTGACCCCGCACGGCATTCTGGTCCGCGGCAACCTGCTTTTCATCGTCGACGCGGGGAGCAAGGCGGTGCTGTCGGTCGACCTGTCCACCGGCGCGCGAAGCACGCTGGCGGCGGGGCTGCCCATCGGCGCACCTGCCGGGGTGGTACCCAAACCGCTGCGCGGGATGCCGCCGTTCTCCGGGCCGCAGGGCCCCTTCGCGGGGATCACCGCGGGACCCGACGGCACGCTGTACGTGTCGGCCGACGGGGAGGGCAGCGTGCTGGCGCTGAGGCGGGCATGACCACCGCGGCGGCCGAGCACCGCTACCTTCAGGTGGCCCGCACCTTGCGCAAGGAAATCGTGGACGGGGTCTACCCCGTCGGGTCCCAACTGCCCACCGAACACGAACTGTGCGAACGGTTTGCGGTGAGCCGCTACACCGTCCGGGAGGCGTTGCGCCGGCTGCGGGACGACAACCTGGTGGCCTCCCGACCGCGGACCGGCACCCAGGTGATCCCCCGCACGTCGTCGAGTTCCTATGCCCAGGACGTGATGTCGATCAACGACCTGCTCGCGTTCGCCGCCGGCGCGCAGTTCGAGATCGAGTCCAACGCGATGGTCACCATCGACGCCGAGACGGCCGTCCGCACCGGCCTGGATATCGGCGGCCAGTGGCTGGCCGTGTACGGCTACCGCCGCGCGGGAGATGACACACCGATCTGTCGCACCGAGTACTACATCAACCGGGCCTTCGCCGCGGTCGGCCGACTGCTGCAACGTCATTCGGGACCGATCTTTCCCCTCATCGAGGATCTGTTCGGGGTCAGCGTGGTCGAGGTGCATCAAGAAATCTCGGCGATAGCCCTGCCTGCCGACGTCGCCGCCCTCCTGCACATCGCCGCGGGGACTCCGGCGCTGCAGATGCAGCGCACCTACACCACCTCTGACGGCGAGATCGCCCAGGTCACGGTGAACACTCATCCGGCCACCCAGTACCGGCACTCAATGACGATGCGGCGCGTCAAACCGTGACCACCCTCGCCGACGTGCTTGGCGACACGGCGCGACGGGATCCGCGCCGGGTGCTGATCGTGGACGGCGAGTTCGGGCTGGACGCTCAGACGTTGCACGACCGGGCCGCGGTGCTGGCCCGGTCGATGGCCGAGCGGATGCCGGCCGGCAGCGTGGTGTCGTTCATGCTGCCGAACTGGCATGAGGCGGCGGTGGTCTACCTGGCCGCCACGTGGGCGGGCATGGTGGTCAACCCGGTGCTGCCGTCGCTGCGGGATCACGAACTCCGGTTCATCCTTGCCGATGCGGATGTCCGGATGATCTTCATACCGGGCGAGTTCCGCGGTTTCGACTATCCGTCGATGCTGGCCAGGGTGACCGCCGGACTCGACAACCCGCCCGAGGTGGTGGTGGTCCGCGGTGACGGGCATACGCCCTTCTCGTCGCTGCTCGGCGGCGAGGCGTTGGGCGTCCGCACGCACGACCCGGCCGCGGTGCACATGTTGATGTACACCTCGGGCACCACCGGCCGACCCAAAGGTGTTCTGCACAGCCATTATTCGATCGGCGCGCTGATCACCCAGATCGGCGAGCACTGGCGGATCGACCCAGGGGACACCTTTCTGGTGCCGTCTCCGATCGCCCACATCGGCGGTTCCATCTACGCCTTCGAGTGTCCCCTGCTGCTCGGGGCGACGGCAGTCCTGATGGAGCGCTGGGATCCAGCGGCGGCCGTCGGGCTGATGCAGACCCACCGCTGCACCCACATGGCCGGCGCCACACCGTTTCTGGACGGTCTGCTGGGCGCCGCCGAACGGTCCGGCACCCGGCTGCCGGACCTGAAGGTCTTCATCTGCGGTGGGGCGTCGGTGCCACCCTCGTTGATTCGCCGGGCCGCGGCCACCTTCGACAAGGCGATGGTGACCCGGGTCTATGGGTCCACCGAGGTGCCGGTGAGCACCGTCGGGTCCCCCGACGACCCCGGCCACGCCGCCGACACCGATGGCCGGCCCGGCATCGCCGAGATCGCGATAGTCGACGGGGAGATCCGGGTGCGCGGGCCCCAGATGCTGGTGGGTTACCTGCATCCCGAGGACGGCGCCGTGGACGAACGGGGCTTCTTCCGCACCGGTGACCTAGGCCTGCTCACCGAGGACGGCTACCTGGTGGTGACCGGTCGCGCCAAGGACCTGATCATCCGCAACGGCGAGAACATCTCCCCCAAGGAGATCGAGGACATCCTGATCGGCCATCCCGGTATCGAGGAGATCGCCATCGTCGGCATCCCCGACGAGCGCACCGGCGAGCGCGCCTGCGCGGTCATCGTCAGCGACGCGAGCCCGGCGCCGGACGTGACGGCGCTGCGCGCCCTGCTCGACGAGCACGGCGTCGCCGCGTTCAAGGCGCCCGAGCAGGTGACCGTGTGGAAAGCGCTGCCGCGCAACGACGCGGGAAAAGTGCTGAAGCACCAGATCCGAGCAACCCTGATGAGAGGCTGACATGCCGCGCACGCGAGGAGCAGAAGAAGCGAAGGTGGCGATCGTGACCGGCGCCAGCAGCGGCATCGGATTCCGCTGCGCCACCATGCTTGCCGAAGCCGGAATGGCCGTATTGGGTGTGGGCCGCGACGAGCGGCGACTTGCCGAACTGCAGGCCGCCGGAGGCGATTCGGTGCACACGCTGGCCGTCGATCTGGTCGACGACGACGCACCGCGGCACATCGTGGACACCGCGGTGTCGCGGTGGGGTCATGTCGACTTCCTGATCAACAACGCCGGGGTGGGCAGCCCCAAACCGCTGCACGAGACCGATGACGAGTCGCTGGACTACTTCCTGGGCCTGATGCTGCGCGCCCCGTTCCGGCTGTCCCGGGATGTGTTGCCGCACATGCCGTCCGGCTCCGCGATCATCAACGTGACATCCACTTTCGCGGTGGTCGGCGGTCTGCGCGGCGGGGCATATTCGGCGGCCAAGGGCGGGCTCACGGCGCTGACCAATCACATTGCCTGCCAGTACGGCGCCCAAGGCATCCGCTGTAATGCCGTGGCGCCAGGTGTCACGCTGACCCCGATGGTGGCCACCCGGCTGGAGGACGACCGGTTCCGCAAGATCAATACCGAGATGACACCCCACACCCGCCTCGGCACGGTCGACGACATCGCCAGCACCGTGGCGTTTCTCTGTTCGCCCGGCGGCAGTTTCATCAACGGCCAGACCATCGTCGTCGACGGTGGCTGGAGCTCGACGAAATTCCTCTCCGATTTCGCGCTGACCTCGCAGTGGGTGGCGCAGTGAACCTGTTCGGGGTGCTCGACCAAGCGGCCGCGCGGTTCGGCGACCGTGGGGCGGTGTTCCTGGGTACCCGGCAACTGCACACCTGGGCCCAATTGCGCGACCGCGCCCTGCGATTGGCCGGCTCGATCTGCGCCGAATCTGTCCCCGTCGCTTCGCCCGCCCCAGGAACCCACGACACCGGCGCCCGGATCGCCATCGTCAGCGAAAACCGCCCGGAGATCATCGAATTGATGTTCGCCGTGTGGGCCGCGGGGTGTGTGGTTGTGCCGGTCAACTTCAAACTGCATCCGCGTGAGGTGGTCCAGATCCTCGACGATGCCGGCGCGGCGTTGGTGTTCGCCTCCCCCAAGATCGCCGAAACCCTCGACGTGCCGGCGGTGGTGCTGGACAGCGCGGGCTACCACGAACGGCTGGCCCACGCCCCGGCCGTCCCGGCGCACACCGATCCGGGGTCGCTGGCCTGGTTGTTCTACACCAGCGGCACCACCGGAAAATCCAAGGGCGCCATGCTGTCCCATCGGAACCTGATGGCGATGACGGTGGCCCATCTGGCCGACTTCGACGCACCGGACCAGAACCACAGCCTGATCCACGGCGCACCGATGTCGCACGGCTCGGGCCTCTACATCGCGCCGTATGTGCTGCGCGCGGCCCGGCAGGTCATCCCGGAATCGGCGGCCTTCGCGCCGGACGAGTTCCTCGACCTGTGCGACCATCACCCGGCGGTGAGCTGTTTCCTGGCGCCGACGATGGTGCAGCGCCTGGTCGCCACCGGTCGCCCCCGGCCGCGGAATCTCACCACGGTGGTCTACGGCGGCGGCCCGATGTACGTGGACAGCCTGAAGAAGGCGATGGCCGCATTCGGCCCGATCTTCGTGCAGCTCTACGGGCAGGGCGAGGCCCCGATGACGATCACCGGGTTGCGCCGGGCCGATCATCTCGATGCCGACGATGCGGTGCTCGGTTCGGTCGGTTACGCCCGGTCCGGTGTCGAGGTCGCGGTGCTGGGGCCCGACGGAGCCCCGGCCGGGGTGGGCGAGGTCGGCGAGATCGTCTGTCGCGGTGACATCGTCATGTCCGGGTACTGGAACAACCCGGACGCGACATCGGCCACCCTGGTCGACGGATGGTTGCACACCGGCGACATGGGGTCCTTCGATGCGCGCGGACTCCTCACGCTGCGCGACCGCAGCAAGGATGTGGTGATCAGCGGCGGGAGCAACATCTACCCGCGCGAGGTGGAGGAAGCCCTGGTCACACATGCCGGGGTGGTGGAGGCCTGCGTGGTGGGCGAACCCGACCCGGAGTGGGGCGAGGTGGTGGTGGCGTTCGTGGTGGGAACGGCGTCCGAAAGTGAGCTCGACGCGCATCTGCTGGACCGGATCGCCCGATTCAAGCGGCCCAAGCGCTATGTCTTCGTCGACGATCTACCCAAGAACAGCTACGGCAAGGTGCTCAAGCGGGAATTGCGAGGGTTGCGGTAGACACGTCCCATGCAGATCGAAGGCGCGGTGGCCGTCATCACCGGGGCGGGTTCGGGTATCGGCCGGGCGCTGGCGCAGGCGTTCGCCGCGGCCGGAGCCTCGGTGGTGGCCGGTGACATCGATGGAGCGGCGGCCGCACAGACCGCCGCCGCCATCGGTGCGCGGGCCGTCGGCGTCACCGCCGATGCCGCGTCGGTCGCGGGCGTCACCGCCCTGATCGACACCGCGCGTACCGCGTTCGGGCCGGTCGGCATCTACGTCGCCAATGCCGGCGTGATCGGCGCATCCGGGCTGGGCACCGAGGCCGACTGGGACCGCGTGCTCGAGGTGAACCTGCGCGCGCACGTCCGGGCTGCGGACGCCCTGATCCCGGAGTGGGTGGGGCGCGGAGCCGGGCATTTCGTCAGCGTCGCCTCGGCGGCGGGGTTGCTCACCCAGGTCGGTGCCGCCGGCTACGCGGTGACCAAGCACGCCGCGGTCGGATTTGCCGAGTGGTTGTCGATCACCTACGGCGACAACGGTATCGGTGTCACCTGCGTGTGCCCGATGGGTGTGGACACCCCGCTGCTCAACGACATCAGGGATTCCGCTGACCCGGCGACCCGGGTGGCCGCCGATTCGATCACCACCGCGGGCGAGGTGCTCACCGCCGAGGCGGTGGCCGCCGCGACGCTGGCGGGCGTGCGCGACGAGCGGTTCCTGGTGCTGCCGCATTCGGCGGTGCTGGACATGTACCGGGGCAAGGGCGCCGACTATGACCGCTGGATCGCCGGGATGCGGCGATATCGGCGCGCCCTCGGTGGTTGAGCGGCCCACCGGTCCGTCGTTGGACATATGTCCACTACCCTTCCGGCATGGGCGGCTCAAGGCGACGCCTCTCCCCTGACGACCGGCGCACCGAGTTACTCACCCTCGGTGTCGAGGTGTTCGGCCAGCGACCCTACGACGAGGTCCGCATCGACGAGATCGCCGAACGCGCCGGCATCTCCCGCGCTCTGATGTACCACTACTTCCCGGACAAGCGGGCCTTCTTCGCCGCCGTGGTGCGGGCCGAGGGCGAGCGACTGTTCGAGGCCACCAACCACCCGCCCGAGCCCGGCCAGAGCCTGTTCGGTCAATTGCGGGCGGGTGTGCTGGCCTACCTGCGGTACGACGAGGAGCATCCGCACGGCGCGTGGGCGGCCTACATGGGAATGGGCCGGGCCGACCCGGTGCTGCGGGGTATCGACGAACTGGACAACGACCGCCAGGCCGACCGGATCATCACCGCGATCACCGATGCGGCGGGCACCGCTCCCACCCCCGCACTCGCCCGTGACCTGCGCGTCACGGTCTACGGGTGGCTGGCCTTCACCTTCGAGTTCTGCCGCCAGCGGGTGCTCGACCCGACACTGGACGGCGAGTTCGTCGCCGACACCTGCGCGCACGGCCTGCTCGACGCCGTCAGCCGGGTCCCCGGCATCCCGGATTCGCTGGCCGCGGCGGTTGCCCCGGGCGCCCGGCACTGAACTTGTCGGGGGTGCCCGGCACTATGGACTGATGGCGCCACCCGATCCGCTCGCCCGGTTCAGCGAACTGACCCGGCAGTGGTTCACGGCCACCTTCCCCGCCCCCACCGCCGCCCAGGCCCAGGCGTGGTCGGCGATCGCCGACGGCCGGCACACCCTGGTCATCGCACCCACCGGTTCGGGCAAGACGCTGGCGGCATTCCTCTGGGCCATCGACCGCCTCGCCGGGTCCGAGCCGGCGCCGGGCAACAAGGACAGCAAGGCCACCAGGGGCACCAAGGTGCTCTACGTCTCGCCGCTGAAAGCGCTGGCCGTCGACGTCGAGCGCAACCTGCGCACCCCGCTCACCGGCATCGCGCGGGTGGCCGAACGGCTCGGCGAGCCGGCCCCGGCCATCACCGTGGGCGTGCGTTCCGGGGACACCACCGCCAAACAGCGCCGCGACCTGATCGCCAAACCGCCCGACATCCTGATCACCACCCCGGAGTCGCTGTTCCTGATGCTGACCTCGGCGGCCCGGGACACGCTGGCCGCAGTCCAGACGGTGATCGTGGATGAGGTACATGCCGTAGCAGGCACCAAACGCGGTGCGCACCTGGCTCTTTCGCTGGAGCGTCTGGATGCGCTGCTGGACACGCCGGCCCAACGCATCGGGTTGTCGGCGACGGTCCGCCCGCCCGAGGAGGTGGCACGCTTCCTGTCCGGCAGTTCGCCCGCGACCATCGTCGCCCCGCCCGCCGACAAGACCTTCGACCTTCGGGTGCAGGTGCCGGTACCGGACATGGCCAACCTGGCCGACAACTCGATCTGGCCCGACGTCGAGGAACGCATCGTCGACCTGATCGAATCGCACCAGTCGTCCATCGTCTTCGCCAATTCCCGGCGGCTGGCCGAGCGGCTCACCTCACGGCTGAACGAGATTCACGCCGAACGCAGCGGTATCGAGCTGCCCGACGGTCACAACCCGAAGGTCGGCGGTGGCGCGCCGGCCCATGTGATGGCCAGTGGCCAGAGCTACGGCGCCCCCACCCTGCTCGCCCGGGCCCACCACGGCTCGGTGAGCAAGGAGCAGCGGGCCGAGGTGGAAGACGATCTGAAACGCGGGCGGCTCAAAGCCGTCGTCGCCACGTCCAGCCTGGAGTTGGGTATCGACATGGGCGCGGTGGACCTGGTCATCCAGGTGTCGTCGCCGCCCTCGGTGGCCAGTGGGTTGCAGCGCATCGGCCGGGCCGGCCACCAGGTCGGCGAGATATCCCAGGGCGTGCTGTTCCCCAACCATCGCACCGACCTGATCGACTGTGCCGTCACGGTGCAGCGGATGCAGGCCGGCGAGATCGAATCGATGAAGGTGCCTGCCAATCCGCTGGACATCCTGGCCCAGCACACCGTGGCCGCGGCGGCGCTCGAACCACTGGACACCGACGCCTGGTTCGACACCGTCCGGCGCAGTGCCCCGTTCGCGACGCTGCCGCGCAGCGTATTCGAGGCGACGCTGGACCTGTTGTCCGGTAAGTACCCGTCCACCGAATTCGCCGAACTGCGGCCGCGTCTGGTGTACGACCGGGACCACGGCACCCTCACCGCCAGGCCCGGAGCGCAACGGCTGGCCGTCACCTCCGGCGGCGCGATACCCGACCGCGGCATGTTCACGGTGTATCTGGCCACCGAAAAGCCTTCTCGAGTAGGCGAACTCGACGAAGAGATGGTGTACGAGTCGCGGCCGGGCGATGTGATTTCCCTCGGCGCGACCAGTTGGCGGATCACCGAGATCACCCATGACCGGGTGCTGGTGCTGCCCGCACCCGGGCAGCCGGCGCGGTTGCCGTTCTGGCGCGGCGACAGCGTGGGCCGGCCCGCCGAGCTGGGCGCCGCGGTGGGCAAGTTCACCGGCGAGCTGGCCGCGCTGGGCCGCGCCGATTTCGACGTGCGCTGCCGGGAAACGGGTTTCGACGATTTCGCCACCGACAACCTGTGGCAGCTGCTCGACGAACAGCGCCAGGCCACCGGCGTGGTGCCCACCGATGCCACCCTGGTGGTGGAGCGGTTCCACGACGAGCTGGGCGACTGGCGGCTCATCCTGCACTCCCCCTACGGGCTGCGGGTGCACGGTCCGCTGGCACTCGCGGTGTCGCGCCGCCTGCATGAGCGGTACGGCATCGACGAGAAGCCGACCGCCTCCGACGACGGCATCATCGTGCGCCTGCCCGACACCGACGAAAAGCCGCCGGGGGCAGATATTTTCGTCTTCGAGGCCGACGAGATCGAACCGATCGTCACCACCGAAGTGGGCGGGTCGGCGTTGTTCGCGTCCCGGTTCCGCGAATGCGCTGCCCGCGCCCTGCTGCTGCCCAGGCGGCATCCGGGCAAGCGGTCGCCGCTGTGGCATCAGCGCCAGCGTGCGGCGCAACTGCTCGACGTGGCCCGCAAATACCCCGACTTCCCCATCGTGCTGGAGACGGTGCGGGAATGCCTGCAGGACGTCTATGACGTGCCCGCGCTGACCGATCTGATGAGCCGCATCGCACAGCGCCGCATCCGGTTGGTCGACGTCGAGACCACCGCTCCTTCCCCCTTCGCGGCGTCGGTGCTGTTCGGTTACGTCGGTGCCTTCATGTACGAGGGCGACAGCCCGCTGGCCGAACGCCGGGCCGCGGCACTGTCCCTGGACAGTGTGCTGCTGGCCGAACTGCTGGGCCGGGTGGAACTACGGGACCTGCTCGACCCCGAGGTCCTGGCGTCGACCACCAGGCAACTGCAGCACCTCGACGCCGACCGGGCAGCCCGCGACGCCGAGGGGATCGCCGACCTGCTGCGTCTGCTCGGCCCGCTCACCGAAGAAGAATTGAAAGCCCGGTGCGCCACGGCGGACATCGGCGGCTGGCTGGAAGGGCTGCGCACCGCGCGCCGGGTGCTGACGGCGACGTTCGCAGGGGCAACCTGGTGGGTGCCCATCGAGGACATCGGTCTGTTGCGGGACGGCGTCGGGGTGGCGGTGCCCGTCGGGATACCGCTGACATTCCTGGAATCCGCCGACGACCCGCTGGGTGAGCTGCTGGGTCGCTACGCCCGCACCCGCGGCCCGTTCAGCACCGACGACGCCGCGGCCCGGTTCGGCCTCGGCCTACGGGTGACCGCCGACGTGCTGGGCCGCCTCGCGGGTGACGGCAAACTGGTGCGCGGCGAGTTCAGCGATTCCGGCGGTGAACAGTGGTGTGACGCAGTTGTTCTGAAGATCCTGCGGCGGCGCTCGCTGGCCGCGCTGCGGGCCGCGGTGGAGCCGGTCAGCACCGCCGCCTACGGGCGGTTCCTGCCGGCCTGGCAGCACGTCGGATCGACGCACAACCGCGGCGTCGACGGGCTGGCCGCGGTGATCGACCAGCTGGCCGGGGTGGCGCTGCCGGCCTCGGCGGTCGAATCCCTGGTGCTGCCACCACGGGTCGCCGACTACCAGCCGGCGATGCTCGACGAACTGTTGGCCTCCGGTGAGGTGATCTGGTCCGGGGCCGGCCAGATCGGGACCGCCGACGGCTGGGTGGCCTTCCACCTTGCCGACTCGGCGCCGCTGACCCTGCCCGCACCCGCCGAGATTGAACTCACCGACACGCACCGCGCCGTTCTGGACACGCTGTCGGCCGGTGGCGCGTACTTCTTCCGCCAACTTGCCGGCGACGGGCAAGAGAGCGCCTTCACGGCCGCGCTGTGGGAGTTGATCTGGGCCGGCTCGATCACCGGCGACACGTTCGCCCCGGTGCGTGCGGTACTGCACGGTTCGCGCCGGGCTCCGGCCCACCGGCAGCGTCAGCGCCCGCCGAAGCTGAGTCGGTACCGGATCGCCCATCCCGCGCCGCGTACCGACCCGAAGGTCTCCGGCCGCTGGTCGGCCTTGCCCGTCCCGGAAACCGACTCCACCGTGCGCACCCACTTCCAGGCCGAACTGCTCCTGAGCCGGCATGGCGTGCTGACCCGCGGGGCCACCGAGGGACTGCCCGGCGGGTTCGCCATGCTCTACAAGGTCCTCACCGCTTTCGAGGATGCGGGGCGTTGTCAACGCGGCTATTTCATCGAGTCGCTGGGTGGTGCCCAATTCGCCTCGGCCTCGACGGTCGACCGGCTGCGCAGCTACCTGGACGGTGTCGACCCGCAGCGCCCCGAATGGCATGCGGTGGTGCTGGCCGCGACGGACCCGGCCAACCCGTACGGCGCCGCGCTGCCGTGGCCCGGCCATGGCGATTTCCGGCCGGGCCGCAAGGCGGGTGCCCTGGTGGTGCTGGTCGACGGCCGCCTGGTGTGGTTCCTGGAGCGGGGTGGACGCAGCCTGTTGAGCTTCGGCGCCGAACCCGGCGCGCAGCAGGCGGCTGCCGGCGCACTGGCCGATTTGGTGCGTCAACACCGGGTGGCCTCACTGCTGGTCGAGCGGGTCAACGGGGTACCCGTGCTGGAGCCCGCCGACGATGAACGCACGGTGGTGCACTCGGCCCTGACCGAAGCCGGTTTCGCCCGCACACCGCGGGGATTGCGGCTGCGCTGACGGGGCCGCCGCATCGGCGCCCGCCTCGAATAAACGGCAAATTTGACAAAACCTGACGCCGGCCGGGACATACTGGCGGCATGGTCTCGCTCGCCGTTCACCTGATACTCGGATTCGCCGTCATCGCGTGGATCGTCAACGCCAATCGCGAAATCTTCGCCCGACCGGCCACCGGCCCCGCCGTCTCAGCACTGGAGGCGACGTTCTACGTCGTCGGCATCGCCGCCACCGTCCTCGGCTACTACTTCAACTACCGCTACGTCGCCGAGTACGCCACCCCGTCGAGCAATCCGATCTGGGGCCCGGGCAGCTGGCAGGAATTCATCAAGCTCGGATACACCAACCCGGCGGCCAGTTCGGCCAGCCAGGACTACACCATCATCAACGTCATCCTGCTGCCCCTGTTCACCGTCGTCGACGGGTACCGGCGCGGAATCAGCCGCCCGTGGCTGTTCTTCGTGTCGAGCTTGTTCACCAGTTGCGCCTTCGCCTACGCGTTCTACTTCGCCACCCTGGATCGTCAGCACCGCCACCAGAAGGCGCGCGCGCAGGTCGGTGTTCAATGAAGATATGCCCGAAGGTGACACCGTCTTCCACACCGCCGCCAAGCTGAGGCAGGCCCTGGAAGGAAAGACGTTGACCCGCTGCGATATCCGGGTTCCACGGTATGCGACGGTGGATCTGAGCGGTCAGGTGGTCGACGAGGTGCTCAGCCGCGGCAAGCACCTGTTCATCCGGGTCGGCGCGGCCAGCATTCACTCCCATCTCAAGATGGACGGCAGTTGGCGGATCGGTCCGGGCCGGGTGGAACCGCACCGGATCCGCATCGTGCTGGGCACCGCCGACGGCCTGGCCACCGGTATCGACCTCGGCGTGCTGGAGGTGCTGGAGCGCAGCCACGACCAGGACGTGGTCGCCCATCTGGGACCGGACCTGCTCGGCAGGGACTGGGACCCACGGCTCGCCGCGGCCAACCTCGCCGCCGAGCCCGGCCGCGCACTGTCCGAGGCGTTGCTGGATCAGCGGGTGATGGCCGGTGTGGGCAACGTGTACGCCAACGAGCTGTGTTTCGTGTTCGGCCGCAGACCCACCGCCGAGGTCGGCACCATCAAGGATCCGCTGCGCCTGGTGCAGCGCGCCCGGGACATGTTGTGGCTCAACCGCTCCCGTTCCAACCGGTGCACCACCGGCGATACTCGCCGGGGTCAGCAGGTGTGGGTCTACGGACGGGCCGGCGAACCGTGTCGCCGCTGCGGCACCCCTATCGAGGTGGACCGCAGCGGCGACCGGATCAGTTTCTGGTGCCCGAATTGTCAGGCGGCGTAAGCGATCAGCGGCCGGGCAGGGCCAGCCGGCAGATCTTCTTGATCACCGAGAAGAACTGCTTGGGCAGCGGCCCGCTGTTGTAGGGCAGACCGTAGCGCTGGCAGATCTCCTTGACCTCACCGGAGATCCCGGCATAGCGGTGCGCCGGAATGTCCGGGAACAGGTGATGCTCGATCTGGAAGGACAGGTTGCCGCTGAAGATGTGGAACCACTTTCCACCGGTGAGGTTCGCCGAACCCAACAGCTGCCGGTAGTACCACTGACCGCGCGTCTCGGCCTTGGTCTCTTCGACGGTGAACTCGTGGGTGCCCTCCGGGAAATGCCCGCAGAAGATGATCATGTACGACCACACGTTGCGCATCAGGTTGGCGGTCATGTTGCCCGTGAAGACGAACGGCGCAAACGGTCCGGCCAGCAAGGGGAAGGCCACGTAGTCCTTCACGGTCTGCTTCCTGACCTTGGCCCACATCTCGGTGAGCATGTCCTTCTTGTCGCGCAGCTTGATCTCACCGGAACGGATGCGCTCGGTCTCCAGCTCGTGCAGCGCGACGCCGTACTGGAAGAAGACCATCAGCAGGAAGGCGTAGACCGGGTTACCCAGGTAGTAGGGGTGCCACTTCTGGTCCTCACTCATCCGCAGCACGCCGTAGCCGATGTCGCGGTCCAGGTCGACGATGTTGGTGTAGGTGTGGTGCATGTAGTTGTGCGAGTGCCGCCACTGGTTGGACGGGCAGGCCGAATCCCATTCGAAGTTCTGGCCGCGCAACGCCGGATCGCCCATCCAGTCGTACTGGCCGTGCATGACGTTGTGGCCGATCTCCATGTTGTCCAAGATCTTGGACAGGCCCAACATCACGGTGCCGATCGGCCACGCCGGCGGCAGGAACAGCAGCGCACGGCCGCCGACCTCGAGGCCGCGCTGCCACTTGATGATCTGACGGATATAGGTGGCGTCGCGCTCACCCAGATCGGCGAGGGCGCGGTCGCGGATCGCGTCGAGTTCGGCTCCGAACGCATCTGCCTGTTCGGGAGTCAGAGCGTACTTGGACGAGCTCCGGGAAGCGGTTGTAGAGCTACGGGGCAATTCGAGCGTTGTCATTGCTGAGCCTTTCGCGTAGTCGGTTTGTTCTAGAGGTCTTAGAGATCCACGGCGACGTCACCCACGGGGGCGGTCACGCAGAGTTGGATGTCTTCGCAGTCGTCGGTGGACACCGCGCCGGTGAGCAGGTTGCGCACCGCGCCACGGCTCTTGAACCGGGTGCAGCTGTGGCAGATGCCCATTCGGCAGCCGCTCTCCGGGGACAGCCCCGCCGCTTCGGCCTGCTCCAGCAGCGTCTGGCCGCTGTCGGCCACCTCGACGCCGCTGCCGGTGAAGGCGATGGTGCCCCCGGTGGCTTCGGCAGGCACGGTGAACACCGGCGGCAGGAAGCTCTCCGAGTGCGCGTCGGGACGCAGGTCGCGAACCGCCTCGACGAGCGCGGGCGGACCGCATACGAACACCGCATCGGGTTCGGCCATGGCGGCCGCCAGGTGGTGCGGGGCGAAGTAGCCGTCCAGATCGGCGTTGTGGTCGTCACGGGTATAGCCGTGCAGCACCCGCACACCGGGCATGCTGTCCAGTTCGTCGCGGTAGCAGGCCTCCTCGGCCGAGCGGGCGTAGTGCACGAAGGCAATCTCGGCGGTGCTGCCTTCGGCTTTGAGCGTGCGCAGCATGGACAGCACCGGGGTGATGCCGCTGCCGCCGGAGACGAACAGGATCCGGCCGGGGCGCTGCGCCGGCATGACGAAATCTCCGCCGACGGCGTCGAGTCCGACCACCAGACCCGGCTTGGCGTGCGTGCACAGGTAGGTCGACACCAGGCCGCCGTCGTGCAAACCAATGGTCAGCTCGATGAGGCGCCCACCTTCGGCATTGGCCGGCGAATAGCAGCGGGTGCGCCTGCGCCCGTCGATCTCGACGGAGAGGTTGATGTGCTGGCCCGCCGTGAAGCCGGCGAAGACCTGGTTGGGCTCCAGCGTCAAGGTGACGCTGCGCGGCGTCTGGCGCCGGACGGACACAACCGTGGCCCGGGCCGCGCCCTTGATCCACGCCGCATCGACAATCTCGGTGTACCGGTCGACGCCGTGAGGTCCGGTGAGCAGATCCAGCAGCGGCGACCGGAGCACCCGATCCCTCAGCTTGTGCGTCAATGTTTCGGTGAACATATGTACACTCTGGGCGTGTAAGACTGGCACGGTCAAGGAAAACAAGCAGGTTGTGATGGGCATAACATAGTGAACGTTCGTACTCTCAATTCACTAACAGTTGACAACGCGACGACGGAGGAAGTGGACCGCCATCCGGTTGTACGCTCCTTGGTTGTGGATAGCGACGCTCCGAAGTCCCGCTCCGGGCGGTCAAGCCGCTCAGGACGGTCGCGTTCGCGGGACACCTTGTCGCGCGACGAGCGCAAAGAGGTCACCCGCCGGGCGATCGTCGCGGCGGCCCTGCACCTGCTGGAAGAGGGCAGTTTCACCGGCCTGAGCCTGCGGGAGGTGACCCGCGAGGCGGGCATCGTGCCGGCCGCCTTCTACCGGCATTTCGACTCGATGGAAGCGCTGGGCCTGGTCCTGATCGACGAGTCGTTCCGATCACTGCGCGACATGCTGCGCGGCGCCCGCGCCGGAAAGCTCGACCCCAACCACGTCATCGACTCGTCAGCCGAGATCCTCATCGCGAGTATCAGCGAACGCCGCGAGCATTGGCGGTTCATCACCCGGGAACGCGCCAGCGGCGTGGCCGTGCTGCGTTATGCGATCCGCACCGAGATCCGTTTGATCACTTCGGAACTCGCGATCGACCTGGCTCGCTTCCCGGCGCTGAAGGAGTGGAGCAGCGAGGACCTCAACATCCTGGCCAACCTGTTCGTCAACGCCATGATCTCGATCGCCGAGACCACCGAGGACGCCGCCGACCCGTCGGCGCTGCAGGAGATCAAACGGATCGCCGTCAAACAGATGCGGATGATCGCCGTCGGAGTGAGGGGCTGGCGCAGCACCGACCGGTCGGCGTGACACAACGCCGGACCCGAGACGGCCAAGCCGACCTCGGCACCGCGACAACGCTCAACGCGGTGTACCGCCGCCGTCGACGATGACGACCTGACCGGTGATGTAGCTGCCGGCCTGCGAACACAACAGCAGTGCGGCGCCGACCATTTCATCCGGGGCGGCCAACCGGCGCATCAGGGTGTTCGCCGTCATGGCCTCGATCGCCTCCTGCGGATTGTTGCGCATCATGTCGGTGTCCACCGGCCCGGGCGCGATCGCATTGACACGGATTCCCCGTGGCGCGAACTCGGCCGCCATCGACCGGGTCACCGACATCAGCGCCGCCTTGCCCGAGGCGTAGATGGACAAGGTGGGCGCGAAATTGAACGCGCCCACCGACACCATGTTCAGCACCGCGGCCGCCGAGCTCCGCTCGAGATAGGGCAACGCGTGCTGAACGAGAAACACCGGCCCCTGCAGGTTCACCGAGTACGACTTGTTCCAGGCGTCCACCGTCATCGATCCGATCGGTTGCGCCAGTGCATTCGCCGCATTGTTGACCACCACGTCGATCCCGCCGAACTCTGCCACCGTTCGTTCGACCAGGACCGCCAGATCATCGACGTTGCCCGAGTGGGCGGGCACACCGATCGCCTGGCCCCCCAGGCCCCGCAGATGCGCCGCGGCCGACGCGCACGCCTGCGGTTTCCGGCTGGCCACCACCACGCGTGCGCCGGCCAGAACGAATCCCTCCGCCAAGGCGAGCCCGATCCCCCGGGTTCCACCGGTGACCACCACGGTGCGATCGGACATGTCGAACAACGCGTCGAATCCACTGCGATCCATGTCGGTCAGTAGACCAGATCCGACCAGCTCATCCGGGCCGGGATCGGCCGAATTAGGTCGCTGGCAAATGCGTAGGTTTAGCGCGACATGGGTACTTACGTGCATACTTTGGGGAGAACATCGTCAGCCACGATGGAGACGGTCACACCCGCTCGCCCGAGACCAACGACGGCCCCGGCAAGTAATTGACGACCTTGACAGCTATTGTAAGCGCGCACTACGAGGAACTTCGGGCCTTGCTGTTCAGCGCGCCCCCGTACGACGGAGGTGAAGATGCAGGTTGCTGGACGCAAGGTCGGCAAAATCGCCACTGCGTTGGTGCAACGCAGGCACTACGTCGCAGCCCGCAACATGCTGCGGCTGTACGACCACCCAGCCCGCATGTTCGCCCGCTACCTCGCCGGGACCGGGGAGTACCCGTACACCGTGCGGTTGCGCACCCCGCAGTCCTGGCTGGCGCTGCGGCTCAACTCGGCGCATGACCTGCTGACCGTCAACGAGATCTTCTGCCGTGACGACTATCACGCCGACGGCTCCGATGAGGTGATCGTCGACTTCGGCTCCAATATCGGCATCTCCGCCGCCTATTTCCTGACCCGGACCCCCACGGCGTTCGCCTACCTTTTCGAGCCGCTGCCGTCCAACGTGGCCAAGCTCAAGGACAATCTGCACCCCTTCGAAGGGCGCTATGAACTACGCGAGCTCGCCGTCGGCGTGAGCGACGGCGAGGTCGAGTTCGGCTGGGAGGACACCGGCCGGTACGGCGGCGTGGACGCACACCTGGAGCACTCGATCACCGTGACATGTGTCAATTCGCAGACCGTGCTGAAGGAGATCATCGGCAAGCACGGCCGCATCGACATCCTCAAGATCGACATCGAGGGACTGGAAGCCCAAGTCATCGACAACATCCCGCCGTCGCTCGCCCGCAATATCAACAAGCTTTACGTCGAATACGTCTTCGACACGAATCCGCTGGCCGAGACCCATGATCTCAAGCAATACGGTGACATTGCGCAATTCGTTCGCAAGGCGAACTGAAAACGGTCGCACCACATGAATTCCGGACCACGCAGCGAACTATTTATTCGCGTCGTCAATTGCCCAGAACTCGGCGGCTGACAAACGTCCGGCACGCGCCGGAATACGGGTCGTCGAACTCCAACCGGTGGGCGATCAGCTGCAGCGGCCGGGAGAAGTCCGCCGGGTCCACCCGCTGTACCTCTGGATAGAGCGAATCGTGCTCGATCGGTATGCCGATCGAGCACAACTGCACCCGCAATTGATGGGTCCGGCCGGTGCGCGGGGTGAGCCGGTAGACACCATCCCCGAGTGCTTCGACATAGGTCTCGGCATTCGGTTCACCCGGCTCCTCGAAGGCCTGTAATCGGCTGCGCTGCTTGATGATCCGGCTCCTCAGCAGGGCAGGCAGGGCCACCGTCGGCGTGCCGGCGGCCCGCGCCAGGTACGTCTTGCGCACCCGCCCCTCGGCGAACATGCCCTGATAGGCGCCACGCACCTGCCGACGCGCCGTGAACAGCAGCACCCCGGCCGTCAACCGGTCCAGCCGGTGCGCGGGACTGAGCTCCGGCAGGTCGAGTTCGCGGCGCAACCGCACCAGCGCGGTCTGCACGACATGCCCGCCGCGCGGCATGGTGGCCAAGAAATGCGGTTTGTCGACCACCACGATGTCGTCGTCGCGGTGCAGGATCGGCATCTCGAACGGCACCGGCACCTCGTCGGGCAGGTCCCGGTACAAATACACCGTCGCCCCGGCGGGCAGCACGGTGGACGCATCCGCCACCGTTCCGTCGGCGCAGAACACTTCCCCGGCAAGCACTTTGGCTCCACCGCCGAACCGCGCCTCCAACTCGTCGCGCAGGTTTCCACCAAGGACCCGCAGCCGCGAAGGGCCGATACCGTCGTAGCCGGGCCGGCCCGATGGAATCAATTGAGCGGCACCGGTTCCAGGATCTCGGCCCGCGCCTCGGGCGCAGCGGCCCGCAACGCATCGGCGGACTCGTCGTCGGGCTGGGTCTGCGACCGCACTTCGGCCGACACCCTGGCCAGATAGGTCTGCACCTCGCGGTCGACCTGCTCAGGACTCCAACCCAGCACGGGGGCGACGATCTCGGCAACCTCGGCCGCGCAATCCACGCCCCGGTGCGGGTACTCGATGGAAATCCGCATCCGGCGGGCCAGGATGTCCTCCAGGTGCATGGCGCCTTCGGCCGCGGCCGCGTACACCGCTTCCACCTTCAGGTACACCGGGGCGGCTGTGATGGGTTCCAGCAGTTCGGGTTTGGTGTCGGCCATGGCCAGCACCTCACCGATCAGCGAGCCGTAGCGGTCCAGCAGATGCCGCACCCGGTACGGGTGCAGGCCATAATGCTTGCCTACGTGCTCGGTCTGGTTCACCAGGGCGAAGTAGCCTTCGGCGCCCACCAGCGGCACCTTCTCGGTGATCGACGGCGCCACCCTGGTCGGGACGAATTCGGCTGCGGCGTCGATCGCGTCGGCACCCATCACCCGGTAGGTGGTGTACTTGCCGCCGGCGATGGACACCAACCCCGGCGACGGCACCGCCACGGCGTGCTCGCGGGACAGCTTGGAGGTCTCCTCGCTCTCCCCCGCCAGCAGCGGCCGCAGCCCGGCGTACACGCCGTCGATGTCATCGTGTGTCAGCGGTGTGGCCAGCACGGTGTTGACGGTGGCGAGGATGTAGTCGATATCGGCCTTGGTGGCGGCCGGATGCGCCAGGTCCAGATTCCAGTCGGTGTCGGTGGTGCCGATGATCCAGTGCGTGCCCCACGGAATGACGAACAGCACCGACTTCTCGGTGCGCAGGATGATCGCCACCTCGCTGACGACGCGGTCGCGGGGCACCACGATGTGCACGCCCTTGGATGCCCGCACCCGGAACCGGCCGCGCTCCTTGGACAGCGCCTGGATCTCGTCGGTCCACACCCCGGTGGCGTTCACCACGACGTGCCCGCACACCTCGGTCACGGCGCCGTTCTCGGTGTCGCGCACCTTGACCCCGGTGACGCGGTCACCTTCCCGCAGCAGCGCCACGACCTGGGTGGAGGTCCGCACCACCGCGCCGTAATGGGCCGCGGTGCGCGCCACCGTCATGGTGTGCCGGGCATCGTCGACGACGGTGTCGTAGTAGCGGATACCGCCGATGAGCGAGCTGCGCTTGAGTCCGGGAGCTAGCCTCAGCGCCCCCGCCTTGAGCAGATGTTTTTGCGCCGGAACGGATTTCGCGCCGCCGAGCTGATCGTAAAGGAAGATGCCGGCGGCCACATACGGCCGCTCCCACCAGCGTTTGGTCAGTGGGAACAGGAACGGCAGCGGCTTGACCAGATGCGGCGCCAGCGTCGTCAGCGACAACTCGCGCTCGTGCAGCGCCTCCCGGACCAGGCCGAATTCCAGCTGTTCCAGATACCGCAGGCCGCCGTGGAACATCTTGGAGCTGCGACTCGACGTGCCGGAGGCGAAGTCGCGGGCCTCGACCAGGGCCACCCGCAGACCGCGCGTCGCGGCATCCAGGGCCGCGCCCGCGCCGACCACGCCGCCACCGATGACCACGACGTCGAACTGTTCGCTGCCGAGCCGCTGCCAGGCCGTCGCACGCTGGTCGGGCCCGAGCTGCGCTTGACCATTGCCAGAGATCTGGTCATTCACGCCGGAGACTCCTCGTGGTTACTGGTGGGTAGCAGTTGCCGGTTCCGAGCCTACGTCGCGCGCGGCGATGGCGTGCGTGCTCAGTGCGGTGAACTCGCCTTTAGTCCAGGTCGGCTAATCGAGATCATCGTGGGCCATCAGCCGGCGTGCCGCTTCCACGATCGACCCGGACAGCGACGGGTACACCGACAGCGTCTGCGCCAGGTCACCCACCGAGATCCGGTTCTGCACGGCCAGCGCGATCGGCAGGATCAACTCGGAGGCGATCGGTGCGACCACCACCCCGCCGATCACCACGCCGGTGGCGGGGCGGCAGAAGATCTTGACGAAACCGCGGCGCAGCAGCGACATCTTCGCCCTGGCGTTGGTGGTCAGCGGCAACATCAACGTGCGGGCCGGGACGGTGCCGTCGTCGATCTTGGTCTGGGGCACCCCGACCGCGGCGATCTCCGGCCGGGTGAACACGGCGGCGGCCACGGTACGCAGTCGGATGGGCGTCACCCCTTCGCCGAGCGCGTGGTACATCGCGATGCGGCCCTGCATGGCGGCCACCGACGCCAGCGGCAGCAGGCCGGTGCAGTCCCCCGCCGCGTAGATGCCCGGGGCCGTCGTCCGCGACACCCGGTCCACCGTCAGGTAATTTCCCTGCCCGAGTTCGATACCGGCCTTCTCCAGACCCAGGCCACCGGTGTTGGGCACCGACCCGACGGTCATCAGGGCGTGGCTGCCCTCGACGGTGCGCCCGTCGGCCAGGCTGACCTTGATTCCGCGGTCGGTCCGGACCACCGAATCGGCCCTGGCGTTCTTCACCAGCGAGACCCCGCGCTCGGAGAACGCCTCCTCCAGCACGGCCGCGGCGTCGGAATCCTCGTGCGGCAGGATCTGGTCGCGGCTGGCCACCACGGTGACCTTCACGCCCAGCTCGGTGTAGGCGCTGCAGAACTCCGCGCCGGTCACGCCAGAGCCGACGATCACCAGGTGCTCGGGCAGCTCGGTGAGTTCGTAGAGCTGGCGCCAGTTCAGGATGCGTTCGCCGTCCGGGACCGCGTTCGGCAGCACCCGCGGGGTGGCGCCGGTGGCGATCAGCACCACGTCGGCCTTGAGCACGCCGACCTTGCCATCGGGCGTGGACACCTTGATCCGGTGATGTGCCATGCCCGGCACGCTGTCGACCAGCTCGCCGCGACCTTTGACCACGTTCACCCCGGCGTTGAGCAGGGTGGCGCCGATATCGGCGGATTGCGACCTGGCCAGCGTCTTGACCCGGTTGTGGATCTGCCCGAGCGAGATCTTGGCGTCCTCGATGGCGATATCGAAGCCCAGTCCGTTGGCCCGGCGCAGCTCGGTGCGCACGCCCGTCGACGCGATGAAGGTCTTGGACGGCACACAGTCGAACAGGACGCAGGCACCGCCGATCCCGTCACTGTCGACGACGGTGACCTGGACCACGTCCGGGCCGCGGGAGGCGGCAACCAGGGCTGCCTCGTAGCCGGCGGGTCCGCCGCCGATGATCACGATGCGGGTGGGCACGGTGATAAACGTAGTGGGTCACTGCGCTCGGGCCCACCGCAGGCGATTCACCGGGTCGCTTCGCTCCCGCCCGCCGGACCGCCTAAAGTTGGCCCGTGCCGCTCTACGCCGCCTACGGGTCAAACATGCATCCGGAGCAGATGCTTGCGCGCGCCCCGCATTCCCCGGTGGCCGGCACCGGCTGGCTGAACGGATGGCGCCTGACCTTCGGCGGCGAGGACTTCGGCTGGGAGGGGGCCTTGGCCACCCTGGTCGAGGACCCGGCCGAGAAGGTCTTTGTGGTGCTCTACGACATGACCAAAGAGGACGAAGCCAATCTGGACCGCTGGGAAGGCTCCGAGTTGGGCTTCCACAAGAAGATCCGCTGCCGGGTGGACCGGCTGTCCTCGGACACCACCACCGACCCTGTGCTCGCCTGGCTCTACGTCGTCGACGCCTGGGAGGGTGGCCTGCCGTCGGCGCGCTACCTCGGGGTGATGGCCGAAGCAGCGGAGATCGCCGGCGCCCCGGCCGAGTACGTGCACGACCTGCGCACCCGGCCCGCCGCGAACGTCGGCCCCGGCACCTAGCCCGCTTTCCCGCGAGCGTGCGGGTCTGCACACCGACACGCCGTAATCCGTGGCGCTGAGCGCACGCTCACGCCGCCCGAGCGCGACACAATTGCCTGTCTATCCGCGCCACCAATTCGACGTAGCGAAACCGGACGTCCTCGAACAGGATGGGCACCACGGTCCACCCGACGTCCTGGACGGCGGCCAGCCGTCGCCGGTCGCGTCGCAACTCCTCGGGCCCGCTGTGCCAATCCACGCCCTCGTATTCGGCGGCCACCCGCACATCCGGCCAAGCGAAGTCGAACCAGCGACGGTCCCCGTTCCCATCGATGATCTCGTGCTGCAACGCCGGAACGGGCAGCCCGCCGTCGATCATCACCAGACGGGCCTCGCTCTCCATGGGTGACTCCGAACGGCCGTCCGCCCACGGGATCAGCGCCCGGACATCGACGATCCCGCGCCGTCCGGCTTGCGCCAGCGCCGCTCGCCACAAGTCGGTGCGGTTGCAGGTACCGCTGCGCAGGGCGGCGTCCAGCGTCGCCAGGGCACGCGGGCGCCGCAGCGAGCGAGCCACCTCCACCGCCGTCCAGTTCGCCTCGGTGGCGGGCCGGCCCGCGACGTCGACCACCGGCGCTCCCTCGCGGCGGTGCACCACCAGCCCGTCCGCCGATCGGAGCTGTCCCTGTTGCGGATTGAGCACGTGCAGGTCCTCGGCGTGCTCGGTGTCGAAGCCGTACCGCGCGGCCGCCGTGCCGAGGCAGACCGCCACCGGCGCCGCGGTCATCAGGTCCAGCCCGCGCAGACGCAGGTCCTCAGTGGCTTCGCCGTACGCGTAGATGCCTTGCCACAGCCGGTCGAACACCCCGGTGCGGACCGCCGCCTCGAAGGCCCGGCGCGGCATGTGCGACAGCAGTTGTGCACTGGTTGCCACCCCACCTTGGCGGTCCAGCAGCTGGATCAACTCCGTATGCATGTCCACGATCGTCGACGCCCGATACGCCACCGGGGTAGACCCAATCGCCGGGCTGTGGATAACCGAGCGTTCACTGCACCTTCGCGACGCGTGAGCGTGCACGGACTGCCACAAGTTACGGCGTGTCGGTGTGCAGACCCGCACGCTCGCGGCAGGGGGGGGTGAGGACTAGGCGGAGTTCTCCACCAGGTTCACCATCACCCGGACGCCGACCTCCAGCGCCCGCTCGTCGAGATCGAAGGTCGGCTGGTGCAGGTCGAGTTGCGGCCCGCGACCGGACCACACGCCCAGGCGTGCCATCGCGCCGGGCACCTCTTCCAGGTACCAGGAGAAGTCCTCACCGCCACCGGACTGGTGGGTGTCGGCCAGTGCGTCCGGGCCGAGCATCTCGATGGCGTGGGTGAGGATGCGGGTCGAGGTCTCCTCGTTGACCACCGGCGGCACACCGCGGCGGTAATTCACCGCGTGCTGCACCTGCAATGGCGCCAGTAACGACGAAACAGTCTCCTGGACAAGAGATTCCAGCGTGAGCCAGGTCTCCCGGCTGGCGGTGCGGATGGTGCCGGCCAGCGTCCCGGTCTGCGGGATGGCATTGGCCGCCACCCCGGCGTTGACCGCACCCCACACCATGACCGTGCTCAACCGCGGGTCGATCCGGCGCGACAGCACCCCAGGCAACCCGGTGATCAGGGTGCCCAGCGCGTACACCAGATCCCCGGTCAGGTGCGGGCGCGAAGTGTGCCCGCCCGGTGAATGCAGGGTGATCTCGATCGAGTCCGCCGCCGAGGTGATCGGCCCGGGCCGGGTGGCCACCTTGCCGACCTCCAGGCGCGGATCACAGTGCAGCGCGAAGATCCGCGAGACTCCGGACACCGCGCCGGCGGCGACGGCGTCGATGGCCCCGCCTGGCATCAGTTCCTCGGCGGGCTGGAAGATCAGCCGCACGCCGACGGGAAGCTCGGGCGCGGACGCCAGCGCCAGCCCGGTACCGAGCAGCACCGAGGTGTGCGCGTCATGCCCGCAGGCGTGGGCCACTCCGGGCACCACCGAGGCGAACGGCAGACCGGTGCGCTCGGCCATCGGCAGCGCGTCCATATCGGCGCGCAACGCCACCCTGGTCCCGTGGTCGGGACCGAAGTCACAGGTCAGACCGGTACCACCGGGCAGCACCTTGGGATTGAGCCCCGCGTCGGCCAGCCGGTTGGCGACGAAGTCGGTGGTGGCGAATTCCTGCCTGCCGAGTTCGGGATGGGTGTGGATGTGCCTGCGCCAGGCCACCAGGTCGCCGCGGTGGGCGCCAAGCCATGCCTCGGTGTGCTCACGAAGACTCATGAGGCCCTCCGCCGGGCCGCGGCGGTGAGTACCCGGTCGCGTTCGACGGGATCCTGGGCCAGCGCAACGACGGTGCGGGCCAACATGATTGCGCCCTCCACCACGGCCTTGTCGGCCGACGGGCCCGCCGCGGCCACCGTGAACTCCGGCTGGTGGATCGACGCGCCGCCGGCGTCCACCCCCACCACCGGATGGATGCCCGGCATCATCTGCGTGACGTTGCCCATATCGGTGCTGCCCAGCGGCAGTGCCACTTCGAGCTCCTTGGTCACGGGTGTGCGCCCGAATCGCAGCATCTCGGCGCGGAACACCTCCGACAGGTACACATCCGGCGCCAGCGCGTCGTAGGCCGGGGCCGTCTCGGCCACGGTGTGCTCACAACCGGTGGCCACCGCCCCGGCGGCGAAACACCCCGCCATCCGTTCCTCCAGTTCGTGCAGTGACTCCATGGTGGTCGCGCGCATGGTGTAACGCAGTTCGGTGTGCGCCGGAATGATATTGCTGGCCTGGCCGCCCTCGGCGACCAGGCCGTGCACCATCTGCCCGGGCACCAACTGCTGGCGCAGCAGCCCGATCGCCACCTGCGCCACGGTGAGTGCGTCGCCGGCGTTGATGCCCAGATACGGCGCGACGGCGGCGTGCGATTCGCGCCCGGTGTACCTGACGGCCACCTCGGACAATGCCAGTGAGCGGGCCGCCGCGATATCGATCGGACCCGGGTGCAGCATCACCGTCACCGCGATGTCGTCGAAGGTTCCGGCATTGAGCAGCAATACTTTTCCGCCGCCGGTTTCCTCGGCGGGGGTACCCACCAACACGACGGTCAGGCCGAGGTCGTCGGCCACGTCGGCGAGAGCCAACGCGGTCCCGACCGCCGAGGCGGCGATGATGTTGTGCCCGCAGGCATGCCCGATACCCGGCAGCGCGTCGTATTCCGCGCAGATCCCGACGACCAGCGGGCCGCTGCCGTACTCCGCCCGGAACGCGGTCTTGAGCCCGCCGGGGGCGGCCGTCACGGCGAACCCGCGTTCGGCCGCCAGCGCCTGGGTCTTGGCGCAGCTACGGTGCTCCTCGAACGCCAGCTCGGGCTCGGCGTGGATCGCGTGGGACAGCTCGACCAGATCGCCGCGACGCCGGTTGACGGCGTCCTCGACACTCGACAAGGCGGCGACCGTTGGCATCCTGGCAGTATCTCACCCGTGACCGATCCACAGCCGCTGGCCGACCTGGCCGCCCGCGCCATCCGGGAACGCACCGGTGTCGACGCCCACGATGTCGCCGTCGTGCTGGGGTCCGGCTGGGCGCCGGCCGTCGACGAATTCGGCACGCCGACCGCGACCGTCGCGATGGCCGAGCTGCCCGGTTTCACACCGCCGACCGCGGCCGGACACGGCGGCCGGGTGCTGTCGGTGCGGATCGGGACCAACCGGGTCCTCGTGCTGGTCGGCCGGATCCACGCCTACGAGGGTCACGACCTGCAGCATGTCGTGCATCCGGTGCGCACGGCCTGTGCCGCCGGGGCGCGCACCGTGGTGCTCACCAACGCCGCGGGCGGACTGCGCGGCGAGTACCGGGTCGGTGAGCCGGTACTGATCAGCGATCACCTGAACCTGACCGCGCGCTCACCGCTGGTGGGTGCTCAGTTCGTCGATCTGGTGGACGCCTATGCGCCGCGGCTGCGCGCCATCGCCCGCGAGATCGATCCGACGCTGGCCGACGGGGTGTACGCGGGCCTGCCCGGTCCGCATTACGAGACCCCGGCCGAAATCCGGATGCTGCGCACCCTCGGTGCCGACCTGGTGGGGATGTCCACGGTGCACGAGACGATTGCGGCCCGGGCGGCCGGCGCCGAGGTGCTGGGTGTCTCGCTGGTGACGAATCTGGCGGCGGGCATGACCGGTCAGCCGCTGTCGCACGCCGAGGTGCTGGAGGCCGGGCGCCGCTCGGCGACCCGGATGGGCGCACTGCTGGCCGCCGTCATCGAACGGCTTTAGCGCCGGCCAGGTACCGCTGCAGCGTGGGTCCGAGCCAGTCGACGACCTCCTGCCGCGTCAGGGCGGCCAGCGGCGGGAAGGCCAACACGTAGCGGCACAATGCCATCCCGAGCACCTGCGAGGCGGCCAGTCCGGCCCGCACCGCGGTGTCGGGCGCATCACCGGTCGCCTTGGCGACCACGGGGCCCAGCTGGGCCGCGAAGATCATCCGCATGCGTTCTGCCACAGACTCATTCGTGACACCCACGCGCAGCAGAATGAGTAACGCCTCGTCCCGCTCCCAGCGCTCGATGAAGTGGTCGGCCAGCGTGGCGCCCAACCGGCGCACCGGCACGTCGGTGAGATCGGGCAGCTCCAGGTCGAATTCGGCGGCCGCACCGAACAGCGCCTCCTTGGTGCCGAAGTAGCGCATCACCATCGCCGGGTCGATGCCCGCATCCGCGGCGATGGCCCGGATGGTGGCCTTCTCGTACCCGTCGGCGGCGAACCGTTCCCGCGCCGCGGCGAGGATCACCGCCTTGGTCTCACTTGCCGGACGCCTCATGTCAACGAGTGTAGGCCAACAGTCGTTGACAACGGCACCCGCGCGCTTTAGCGTGTTGTCAACAGGCGTTGGCCTACAAACGTTGGCAAAGGAGTCGTCATGCAGATTTCCAGCACCGAAGTGCTCGTCGTCGGCGCCGGGCCGGTCGGCCTGACCACTGCGATCGTGCTGACCCAACATGGCCACCGGGTGACCGTGGTCGACAACCAGGCCGAAGGCGCCAACACCTCCCGCGCGGCGGTCGTGCACCCGCACACCCTGGAACTCCTGGAGCCCTACGGCGTCACCGAGCAGCTGGTGCGCCGCGGCGTACACACCCCGACATTCGCCATCCGGGACCGCGACGACCTGCTCATCGCGGTGCCGTTTCACGGGCTGGACACCAGGTACCCGTACACGTTGATGATCTCGCAGGCCGACACCGAGGCGTACCTGCTGGCGCGTCTGGAACAGCTCGGCGGCAAGGTCATCCGGCCTGCCACCGTCACCGGCATCCACCAACACGGCGACGGGGCCGAGGTGGTGTTCGCCGACGGGCGGCGGGTGCGGGCGCGCTATGTGGTGGGTGCCGACGGGATGCACAGCACCGTGCGTGAACAGGCCGGTATCGCGTTCACCGGCAGCACGTACGCCGAATCGTTCGCCCTGGCCGACGTGCGGCTGTCGGGCGGGGTGCCCGACGACGAGGTGATCCTGTACTTCTCCCCCGCCGGCCTGGTGGTCGTCGCGCCGCTGCCCGACGGCATGTACCGGATCGTGGCGACGGTGGACGAGGCACCGGCGCATCCGGATGTCGCTTTCGTGCAACAACTCTTGGACGAGCGCGGTCCGGCGGCCCGGCCCGCCGTGGTCGACGAGGTGGTGTGGGGCTCGCGGTTCCGGGTGCACCACCGCATCGCACAGACGTTCCGCGCCGGTCACCTGCTGCTGGCCGGCGACGCCGCCCACGTGCACTCACCCGCCGGTGGCCAGGGCATGAATCTGGGCATCGAGGACGCCGTCACGCTCGGCGAGCGCCTGTCCCGGGTGCTCGCGGGCCAGCCGCAGACACTGCTCGACGACTACGCCACCGACCGCCACCGCACCGCCGAAAACGTTGTCGCCCTGGCCGGCCGGCTCACCGAATTGGCCACCGCCTCGCCGCGGCGCAGGCGGATCCGCAATATCGCGATGCGGCTGGCGGGCAAGCTCCCGGTGGTGCGCCGCGGTTTGGCGATGCGGCTGTCCGGCCTGGACCGGCGATGAGAACCCAGCGCCTCAGCCCTCGACGGCGGCAACCTCCGGAGCCGGGCGCCTGCGTTCGGTGAGCCGGGCCAGCGTGCGCGCCAGCAGCGGTGCGGCGAAGAGCATCAGCAGAATGCGCACCACTTGGGCGGCGATGATGAACGTGACGTTGGAGCCGGTCTCGACGGCGGTGGCCAACACGGCGTACACCCCACCCGGGCTGGTGGCCAGATACCCCTCCAACGGGGTGAGGCCGGCGAAGTGGGCCAAGACGACACCGAGGCCCGCCGTGGCGACGCCGAGCACCACGATCAGCGCCAGCGCCCAGGGCAGAATGCGAGCGACCGCGCGCAGCGAGTCGCGGGTGAACGCCAGACCGGCCTGCCAGCCGATCACCAGGTAACCCGCCTGCACCAGCGCGGCGGGGACGGTCAGCCCGACCGGCAGACCGCTCAGTTGCAGGGCCACCGTCAGCGCCAGCGGGCCGAGCAGGCCGGCGCCGGGCAACCGGACGAGCTTGCCTGCGGCGGCACCAACGACCACCAGCACGACGAGCAGTCCCAGGCTGGAATACCAAGGTGTGGTGTGGGTTTCGCCTGCCGGTCCGACCGCGGCCCGGGTCTTGTCGGCGTGGTAGACCAGCGTCACCACCACCGGCATCGACGCGGTGACCAACGCCACCCGCAGGTACTGCACCACCGAGACGACCCGGTCGTCACCACCGAGTTCGCGGGCGATGGCCACCAGACCCGATGCGCCACCGGCGACCAGGGCCAGCGAGCCGGTCAGCGGGGTGACATCGCGGTGCAAGCCGAGCAGCGCACCGGCGATCACCGACAGCAACAGGGTGCCCGCCGCGACGCCGAGCACGGGTAACCAGTGCGGCCCGAGGGCGCCGACGGCGTCGTGCGAGACCATGGTGCCGATATAGACGCCGAGCACGCCCTGGGCGGCCACCCCGGCACGACGCGGGATGCCCGCCGGCGCCAGCGAGCCCAGCGCCAACATGATGCCGACCAACAGCGCGGCGAACAGGGCCGCCGACGGCACCCCGGCCAAGGTGAGCGGGACCGTGACGGCCACGCTGGCCGTCAGCAACAACACCCACTTCGCGAATCTCTTCATCTATAGCAAGTATGAACTTGTATTTATTGACTTTCAACCTGGGTGATATAGATCAACTACCAAGGTTAGACTTGTCATATGAGCTCATACGACAGCGCCGACAGGTCGAAGGCCACCCAGCTGCGGGAATCGATGATGGCGGTCGCCCGGCAGATGCGCCGGCACCGGCCCGACCACGGCCTGACCCTGAGCCAACTGGAACTGCTCGGCGAGGTCAGCCGGGCCGGGTCGACCACCCCCGCCGAACTCGGCGCCCGGTTACACGTCCGCGTGCAGTCGCTGACCGACGGCATCAACGACCTGGTGGGCCGCGGGTTGGCGGTACGCCGCCCCGACGACACCGACCGCAGGCGTCAGCTCATCGAGCTCACCGCCGACGGGCTCGCACTGCTGGACGCCGACCGCGCCGAGCGCGACGCATGGCTGCACGCCACCATGCGCGACACCCTCACCGAGCTGGAATTCGATCTGCTCATGCTGGTGGCTCCGGTGCTGCGCAAGCTCGCCGACGCCGATGCGCGGGGGGCAGGCACAATCAGCGCATGACTGGTGACACGCTGACCTTCGGCACGGCCGGCCTGCGCGGCCCGATGCGGGAGGGCCCCGACGCCATGAATGTCGGGACCGTCAGTCGCGCGACGTGGGCGCTGGGCCAGATCCTCACCGACCGCTGCCTCGCCGGGTCGACGGTGGTGGTCGGCCGCGACGCCAGGCACCACTCCGCGGAGTTCGCCGTGGCAACCGCTGAAGTCCTTGCCGCCCAAGGTTTCTCAGTCGTCCTGCTGCCAGCACCGGCCCCCACCCCGGTGGTCGCATTCGCGGTGCGGCAATTGGGTGCAGCGGCCGGCGTGCAGATCACCGCGTCACACAACCCTGCTTCCGACAACGGCTACAAGGTGTATCTCGATGGTGGGCTGCAGATCATCGCACCGGCCGACCGGGAGATCGAAGCCGCGATATCGCGCGCCCCTGCCGCCCACCAGATCGCCCGTCAGCCGGTGGAACCGTCCGGCGCCGGCCTCTTCGGCGCCTACCTGGAACGTGCCGCCTCGGTGCGGCGCGGATCCGGCCCGGCAAGAGTGGCCCTGACGCCGATGCACGGCGTGGGCGGTGAATTCGCCCTGGATGCCTTGGCTTTGGCCGGATTCGACGATGTACATGTGGTCGGTGCGCAGTTCGCCCCCGACCCCGACTTCCCTACCGTCGCGTTCCCCAACCCGGAGGAACCAGGCGCCACCGACCTACTGCTGGGGTTGGCCGCCGACATCGACGCCGACGTGGCCATCGCACTGGATCCCGATGCTGACCGGTGCGCGGTCGGGGTGCCCGCCGAATCCGGTTGGCGGATGCTCACCGGTGACGAAACCGGTTGGCTGTTGGGTGATTACCTGCTGTCCGGGTTGACCGACCCGGCTACCGCATTGGTGGCCAGCACCGTGGTCTCGTCCCGGATGCTGGCCGGCATCGCGGCCGCACACGGCGCGCGGCACGCCGAGACGCTGACCGGTTTCAAATGGCTGGCACGCGCCAGCTCGCCTGGCGCCACCCTGATCTACGCCTACGAGGAGGCGATCGGGCACTGCGTGGACCCCGAGGCGGTACGTGACAAGGACGGCATCAGCGCCGCGGTGCTGGTGTGCGATCTGGTGGCCGGCCTGCGTGCCCGGGGCCGCACCGTGCTCGACGCACTCGACGATCTGGCCCGCCGCCATGGTGTGCACCAGACTGCCGCGGTGACCCGCCGGGTCGACGATGCCGACGCGGCGATGGCGGCGTTGCGCGCCGATCCCCCTGCCGCCCTTGCCGATATCCCGGTGACCGTCGAGGACCTGGCCCAGCGGCGCGGCCAGCAGCGTACCGACGCGCTGGTGTTCACCGGCGAGGGTGTGCGGGTGGTGGTGCGCCCGTCGGGCACCGAGCCCAAACTCAAGTCCTATATCGAGGTTCACAGCGCCCCGGCCGCCGACGTGGGCGCGGCCAGAAGCCGCGCCCACGCGTTGGTCAGAGCTTTGGTCACTGCCGCACAGCAGTGGTGACCAGCACCGGCGACCGGTGCGGCACGGTGTTCTTCTTCGGCGGGTTCGCGGCGTCGGGCGACAGTTGCGGCGAGCCGGCAATCGGCGGTGCCCCCGGCGTGACGGGCGACCCGGTGGGAGTCTCCAGGAACGACTTGTCCTTGTCCCACTTGCCGTTGACCCACACATCGCAGTGCGTGACCCCGCTGAGGCCCTCGTAGCAGCACTTCTCGATGGTGTTGCCGGCCGCATCCGTTCCGCTGGAGTAGTCGCCGCCGGCCTCGGGGTCACTGCATTCGGTCTGGCCCTCGGATTTGGGTGTGGTGTTCGGCTGAGCGTTCGCGATCGGCGCGAGCAGACCCACTCCGCCGATCGCAATGGCTCCCGCACCGAGGACGGTCGCGGCCAGCCGGCGCCAGTGGGTCGAGTTGGTGGTGATGGTCATGGTGTCTCCCGTGGTTGTGCGCGGCCCGTGTGCCACGTTCAACGACTAGGAGCAACCAGCCGGACGGAATCCCACAGTTTTTTCGGGACCGATTTTCACCGCCCGGTCAACGGGGGCCGAACTGCCGATCCCCGGCGTCGCCCAGTCCGGGCACGATATAGGCGATGTCGTTGAGGCCCTCGTCCACGGTCGCGGTCACCAACCGGATGTCGGGGGCGGCCCGCTGCAGCGCGGCGATCCCTTCGGGCGCGCACACCACGCAGATCGCGGTGATATCGACCGCACCGCGCTCTTGCAGCAGGGCCAGCGTGTGCGCCATCGAACCGCCGGTGGCCAGCATCGGATCCAGCACGAACACCGACCGGGTGCTCAAGTCCGCCGGCAACGAGGCCAAGTACGGCACCGGTTGGTGGGTCTCCTCGTTACGCGCCATGCCGACGAACCCGACCTGAGCCTCCGGGATCAGCGCATGCGCCTGGTCCACCATGCCCAATCCGGCGCGCAGCACCGGCACCAGCAGCGGCGGGTTGGCCAGCCGCGACCCGGCCGTCTCGGCCAGCGGGGTACGCACCCGGATCTGCTCGGCCTCGGCATCCCTGGTCGCCTCGTACACCAGCATCAGCGTGAGGTCACGCAGGGCCGACCGGAACCCGGCATTGTCGGTGCGCTCATCGCGCAACGTGGTCAGCCGCGCAGCGGCCAGGGGGTGATCGACGACCCGCACATCCATGGGCCAGAAGATTAGTGGAACCGCACCCGTCCGGCGTGCGTCATAACCGACATGCACGCCGACACCGCAGCAATCGAACACGCCGGCACCCTCCTGACCGGCTCCGCCGCCGAGTTGAGCGCGCTGGCCGGCGCGTTGCCCGTCGTCGTCGACTCGGCCCCCGCCCTGTTCGGCCCGATCGCGGAGGCCTTGATCACCGCGCTGCGCGCCGCGGTGGCCGACACCGCGGCAACGGTGACCGACCTCGGCGCGCAGCTGTCCCTCGCCGGGGGTGCGGCCGGCCGCAGCGCGGTGTCCTACCGGGACACCGAACACCATGTCGGGCAATCGATCTCCGCCATCGGCGGCTGACGTGCCCAGCACGCTCGTCACCGAGCTCGCCGCGCCGCTGCACGCGCTGGCGGCACTGGTCGGGCCCGGCTGGTCCGCGACGGAGCATCCCTCGACGATGCTCAGCGAGATCCGGGATCAGCTGATCGCCCTGGCCGGCAGTACCTCGCGGGTCTGGGACGGCGCCGACTGGTCCGGTCGGGCCGGCACCGCCGCGGCGCAATCCACCGATCAGGTCGCCACCGCCGTGTACGCCCTGGCCGACCGGGTCGGGGCGCTGTCGGACGGGGTGAGCGCGACCGCCGACGCCGTCGCGCGGGCGCGCGCCCTACTGCGCGACATCATCGCCGAGTTCGAAGCCCGCGCGGCAGCGCTGGAACCGCATCTGGACAGCCCCGGCGTCGCGGCAGAACTGTCCGGCGAGGCACGGCACGCGCTGGAACGGGCCACCGGTGTGGTCGACGGCCTGCGCACCGAGCTGGACACCCAGGCCGCGGTGATCGGCGATGCGCCGCGGCCCTCGGTTTCCCCGGCCGGCTTGTCCGGCGCGCCGCCACCGGGCGGCTTCGGCGCCTCCCCTGTCGGCGGCTCCGGCGGGCTGCCGTCCGGCGGCGGGTTCGCACCGGCGGGCGCCGGGCTGGGGACGGCGCTGGCCGGCGCCCTGTCCGCCGCCGCACCGGCGGCCCGGCACCGCGGCGCAGCCGTCGGCAGTCCGGCCGACTTCGGGTCCGGGGTGGCCGTCCGGCTGCCCGACGGCAGCACGGCGACCGCACCCAACCCGGTCGCCGCCAGCGCGGTGCGGCATGCCCTGACCCAGCTGGGCGTGCCGTACCACTGGGGTGGCACCACCCCCGGTGTCGGGCTGGACTGCAGCGGACTGACGCAGTGGGCGTATCGCGAAGCCGGCCTGGACCTACCGCGGCTGGCCCAGGAACAGGACATCGGCGCGGCCGTCGACGCTGCCGCGCTGCGCCCCGGCGACCTGGCGGTATGGGACGGTCACGTCGCGATGATCGTGTCCGCGAATCAGATGATCGAGGCGGGTGACCCGGTCCAGCTCTCCCCCATCCGCACCACCAATGCCGGGCAGGGATTCCAGGGGTTCTGGCGGCCCACGGGGTGAAGTTGCGGGTGGGGCACCGACCCGCTCAGCCTGCATCGTTACGCTGTGCGCCATGGCGGCTGACATCGTGCCGGTCCGGCTCGGACTGACCAATGGCGACCTGTACACCCTCTGGGCACCGCGCTGGCGTGATGCCGGCGATGAATGGGAGGCATTCCTCGGCAAGGACGAGGACCTGTTCGCCTTCGAATCGGTCGCCGATCTGGCCGCATTCGTGCGCACCAACTCCGACAACGACCTCACCGACCACCCGGCGTGGGAGAAACTCACCGAGGCCAACGCGCACCGGCTCGACCCGGACGAGAACCACCTCTACGACCTCATCGAGGTTCCCGCGCTGGTGGCCGAGAAGCCCTCCGAGGATTCCGTCGAGGCCGTGCACCGGGCGCTGGCGATCGTCTCGGCCATCGGCTCGGTGTGCGATCTGCCCACCATCACCAAGCTGTTCAACGGCAACCCGGTGCTCGGCACCATCGGCGGCGGGCTCGACGCCTTCGCCGGCCGCGCCGGCCGCAAGCGCTGGGCCGAGATCGAGACCGTCATCGGACGCTCCTGGGAATCGGTCATCGACGTCATCGATGAACTCGTCTCCACCCCGACGGTCAGCGAGACCGAATCGGCCAAGGCCCAGAAGCAGCTCGACGAGCCGGCTCCCGAACTCGACGAAGATCTGGTCGGAGACGACGATGACGACGACGTCGTCATCGAGGGCGAGGTGGACACCGACGAGGAGAGCGCCGCGCTGGAGACCGAGGCGCAGCGGCAGGTCCTCGGCAGCGACGAGGACTTCTGGACCCAGGTCGGCATCGATCCGGTCCGCATCATGACCAGCTCCGGCACCCTGTACACCCTGCGCTGCTATGTCGGCGACGATCCGAAGTTCCTCGGCCGCAACGGACGGATCAGCGTGTTCAGCTCCGAACGCGCGCTGGCCCGTTACCTGGCCGACGAGCACGAGAGCGACCTGTCCAGCTACAGCGCCTACGAGATCATCCGGACGGCGGCCACCGACGGCTCGCTCCGGGTGGATGTCACCGACGACAACATCTACGTGCTGTCCGGGCTGGCCGACGATATCGCCGACGGGCCCGACGCCGTCGACCGCGACCAGCTGGACCTGGCCGTCGAATTCCTCAGGGACGTCGGCGATTACGCCGAGGAGACCATCGTCACCAAGCGGCTGGACAGCAAGGAGCCGTTGGGCGCGCTGGTCTCCTACCTGCTTGAGCCGGGTAGCGTGGCCAAGCCCTCGGGGCCGTACGCCAAGGCCGTCGAGCAGTGGGAAGAGCTGGAGAGCTTCGTCGAATCGCGACTGCGCCAGGAGTGACGCGATGAGTTTCGTCTCGGCATCCGGTCCATACCGGCATGCCCACCACTGACGAACTCGTCTCCCGCTCGCTCGATGTCCCGGGCGCCCGCCTGCACTACGAGGTGCGCGGCCGCGGACCACTGCTGCTCGTGCTCGGTTCTCCCATGGCCGCAGCGGATTTCCTGCCGTTGGCCCATGCCATGGCCGGGGACCACACCGTGCTCACCTACGACCCGCGGGGCCTGGGCCACAGCTCGATCGAGGATCCCGATCAAGACGCGACGCCGGCGCTGCGCGCCGACGACGTGGTCGCCCTGCTCGACGCGGTGGGCGCCGAGTCCGCCGACGTCTTCGGTTCCAGCGGCGGCGCCGTCACGGGGCTGGCTCTGGCCGCGGCGCACCCGAACCGGGTGCGCACCCTGGTGGCCCACGAACCTCCGCTGCTGGAGTTGTTGCCCGACGCCGACCGGCACCGCGCTGCGACCGAAGAGATCATCGCGACGTTCCACCGTGACGGTGTCGAGGCGGCGTGGATGGCGTTCATGGCCCACGCGGGTTTCGACCTGGATGATCCGGATGCCGGCCCACCTCCCGGGCCCGAACCCACACCGGACGAGCGGGCCAAACAACTGGCCGACGCCGGGCGCTTCTTCGACCATGAACTGCGGGACACCACCGGTTATCTGCCCGACATCGCGGCGCTGACCGCCGGCGGCGCGCGGATCGTCGTCGGACTGGGGGTCGAGTCTGGCCACCTGATCACCGATGCCACCACCCGTGCACTGTCGGCGCTGCTGGACCGCCAGCCGATCATGTTCCCCGGTGACCACACCGGATTCATCGGCCTGCCAGGAGAATTCGCCGATGCGCTGCGCTCGGCGCTGACCGTCTAGCCGACCAGTGCGGCCGCGACCTGGGCGGCGATCTCGATGGCCCGCGCCACCAGCGGTGAGTGGGTGCGATGCGATTGCCACAGCAGGAAGATCTCGCGCGGCGGGAGCGCGGGTAGGAGCTCATGGACGCGCAGTGCCGCGTCGGACCCGAGGTCGGCACTGTGGATGGCCAGGTGCGGCAGGATTGCCGAGCCCATGCCGGCGCGCACCATCGACAGCACGGTTTCGTTGCCCGCGGTGCGGCACACGATGTGCGGACGGACGCCCCGCCGGGTGAGCTCGCGTTCCATCCGGGCCTGGTCACAGATCGGCGGGTGGGCCACCAGGGGGGCGCCGTCGAGTCGGGCCGTGCGCACCGGACCGTCGGGGAACGTGCCGGCGCGGGTCACCAGCAGGTATGGGTCATCGAGCAGTTTGCGGTGTTCGACTTCGCCGTCGATCCGGCCGTCGAAGAACATCAGGTCCAGTTCGTGGACTTGCGGCTGGTCGGTCTCCTCCTCGAAAAGCCTGATGTCACAACCGGGATGCTCGTCCCGCAGCATTCGGATGACCGGCGGCAGGATGACGTTGGACACGCTCTGGAAAGTGCCGATGTCGACCCTGCCTTCGCCGGCCTTGAACCGGTCGATCGCCGCGGCCATCGACCGGGCCTTCTCCAGCAATTCGCGCCCGTGTGCCAGCACGAGCACGCCCAGCGCCGTGATCCGCACGGGTTTCGGCCCGCCCGGCCGGTCGAACACGGCACCACCGACGGCTCTCTCCAACGCTGCGATCTGTTGGCTCACCGTCGACTGGGTGTATCCGAGCCGCGTGGCCGCCCTGCCGAACGAACCCTCGTCGGCCACGGCGGCCATCGTGGCGAGCAGCCGCAAGTCCACGTCGGGCACACGGCACGATAACATTGCACATACCGATCGACTAGATCGAAAACTATCGCTTTTCACGATGTGTGTTGGCGCCTAGCGTCTCCCCCGTGACCGATCAGCCATCCCACGGCGAGCAATTCCACGCCATCGACGGCGTCGAGCTGTGCGTGCAGACCTTCGGCGACCCGGCGCACCCGGCGATCCTGCTCATCGACGGCGCGACCGCCTCGATGCTGTGGTGGGAAACCGAACTGTGCGAACGGCTCGCGCGCGCCGACCGGTTCGTGATCCGCTACGACAACCGGGACACCGGCCGCTCCACCAGCTACCCACCGGGGCGTCCGGGCTACACGTTCACCGACTTGGCCGGGGACGCCGTCGGCGTTCTCGACGCCCTGCACATCGACCGGGCACACATCGTCTGCCGGTCCATGTCCGGCGGCATCGGCCTCATCGTCGGGGTGGACCATCCCGACCGGGTGGCGTCACTGACCTTCGTCTCCACCTCCACCGGCGGAGACGGCCTCCCGCCGTCGTCCGCCGCATTTCCCGCCGACCCGGATCCCACCGACTCCGGTGCGGTCGTGGACTTCGTCGTCGCATCGGCGCAGGTGTGCTCGGGCGGCTCACCGTATTTCGACGAGGACGCCGCCCGCGCACTGGTCGAGCGGGACGTGGCGCGCACCCGCGATATCGCGGCCACCCTCGGCAATCACTACGCGATGAGCTTCGACGGGTCGTCGCGCGATTTCGGCGCCATCGCGGCACCGACACTGGTGGTGCACGGTGACCGGGACCCGGTCTGCCCGCTGCCACACGGGTACGCGCTGCGCGACGCCGTTCCCGGTGCGACGCTGCTTATTCTGGAGGGCGCCGGACACGACCTGCCCAGGCCGCTGTGGGACGTCTTCGTCCCGGCCCTGCTCGAGCACACCCGGGAGCACGGCACGCGCCGCGCGCGTCCCGCCGAAGTCGGTGCCGAGAGGAAGCGGTGACTGCGATGTCCGACTTCGACTACGACGCGGAACTGCGCCTGCACAACCAACTGTTCCGCGCCGCCGCCGGGGTGAGGTCACATCACTGCGTGCTCGATATCGGCTGCGGCACAGGGCAATCCACCCGTCAGGCCGCCCGCGCCGCGGTCACCGGAAGCGCGCTGGGCATCGATACGTCCGCACCGATGCTCGAACGGGCCCGTGAGCGCAGCGCCGAACAGGGCCTGACCAACATCACCTTCGCCGAGGGGGATGCCCAGACCTTCCCTTTTCCCCCAACGCATTTCGACCTCTGCATCAGCCGGTTCGGGACAATGTTCTTCGCCGACCCGGTCGCCGCGTTCACCAACATCGGGACCGCGCTGCGGCCGTCGGGCCGGCTGGTACTGCTGGTCTGGCAGGGCCGCGAACGCAATGAGTGGGCCACCGCGATCCGTCGGACCCTCGGCGGCGCGGCACCGGCACCCGGCGGTCCGGACGCGTTCTCGCTGGCCGAACCGACCGCCACCGAAGCCATCCTGCGGACGGCCGGCTTCGCCGAGGTCACCTTCACCGACGTGCACCAGCCGGTCTACTACGGCCCGGACAGCGCCACCGCCTTCGATGCCGTCTACCACCTGCTGAGGTTCAAAGACCTGATTGCCGACCTCGACGACGAGGCGGCCGAGCACGCGCGCACCCGGCTACGCGCCACCATCGACGCGCACGCCACCGACGCCGGGGTGTTCTTCGACTCACGTTCCTGGATCGTCACGGCCAGCCGCCGGCGCTGACGGACGCCAGCTCAGCCGATCAGCACCGCGTACCGCGGCTTGATCACTCCGTCGATCAGTGCCAGCCGCTCGTCGAACGGCAGGAACGACGACTTCATCGCGTTGATGGTGAAGCGCTCCAGATCACTCCAGCCGTAGCCGAAGGCCTCGACCAGCCGCAGCATCTCCTGGCTCATGGTGGTGTCGCTCATCAGCCGGTTGTCGGTGTTCACGGTGACCCGGAACCGGGCCCGCGCCAGCAGATCGAACGGATGCTCGGCGATACTGGCCACCGCTCCGGTCTGCACATTCGAGCTGGGGCACAGTTCCAGCGGAATTCGCTTGTCGCGCAGGATCGCGGCCTGGCGGCCGAGCTGCGCCTTGCCGTCCGCGCCCACGGTGATGTCGTCGACGATGCGCACCCCGTGGCCCAGCCGGTCGGCCCCGCAGAACGCGATGGCCTCGTGGATGGACGGCAGCCCGAAGGCCTCGCCGGCATGAATGGTGAAGCGTGCGTTGTTGCTTCGCATGTACTCGAACGCGTCCAGGTGCCTACTGGGCGGGTATCCGGCCTCCGCCCCGGCGATGTCGAAGCCGACCACCCCGCGGTCACGGAACCGGATGGCGAGCTCGGCGATCTCGCGGGACCGCGCGGCGTGCCGCATCGCGGTGACCAGACAGCGCACCACGATGGTGCGCCCGGCGCTGGCGGCGGCCTTCTCCCCGTCGGCGAACCCGTCCAGCACCGCCTCGACGACGGCGTCCAGCGACAGCCCGCCGTCGATGTGCAGTTCCGGGGCGAACCGGACCTCGGCGTACACGACGTTGTCCTCGGCGAGATCCTCGACGGCCTCGTAGGCCACCCGGTGCAACGCCTCGGGTGTCTGCATGACGCCGACGGTGTGGGCGAACGGCTCCAGGTAGCGCACCAGTGAGCCGCTGTGCGCCGCGGTCCGGAAGAACGTCGCCAGTTCGTCGACGTCGTCGGCCGGCAGATCGTCGTAACCGAACTGACCGGCCAACTCGAGCACGGTGGCCGGCCGCAGCCCGCCGTCGAGATGGTCGTGCAGCAGCGCCTTGGGTGCCTGTTTGATCAGTTCGAGGGTAAGCGGCGTACTCATCTGTCCATTTTGCTCGCCGGTGGCGGCATGAGCACGGTTATCCACGCGCCGACACGTGCTGTTCGCCTATCCGATGCGGTCGATGATCAGCGGGCCGATATCCGGGGCGGTGGCGCCGACGGTCCATCCGCCGTCGAGTTCACCCCGCGCGGCGGGCAGCCGTTCGGGGGTGTCGGTGTAGAGCGTGAACAGCGTCTCGCCCGGTGCGACGGGCTCACCGGGGCGGCGATGGATGCGCACTCCGGCACCGAATTGCACGGGGTGCCCGGGCGCGGTGCGGCCGGCGCCGAGCCGCCACGCGGCCATCGCCACCGCCATCGCGTCGATATCGCCCATCACCCCGCCCGCGCTCGCGGTGACGGTCTCGGTGTGCGCCCCGATCGGCAGCGGCTGGGTCAGATCGCCGCCCTGGGCGGCGATCAGCCGGCGGAACCGGTCCATCGCCGTGCCGTCCCGCAGCGTCTGCGCCGGGTCCACACCGTCGACGCCGGCAGCGGCGAGCATCTCGGCCGCCAGCGCGAGGGTCAACTCCACCACGTCGGCCGGACCGCCACCGGCCAGCACCTCCAGCGATTCGGCGACCTCCACCGAGTTGCCGACCGTGTAGCCCAGCGGGCGGTTCATATCGGTGAGCAGTGCCCGGGTCGGTACGCCGTAGGAGTTGCCCAACGCGACCATCGTCGCGGCCAGCTCGCGCGATTCGGCTTCGGTCTTGAGGAACGCGCCGCGGCCGGCCTTCACGTCGAGTACCAGCGACCGCGCCCCTTCGGCCAGCTTCTTGCTCATCACCGAACTGGCGATCAAGGGCAGGGATTCGGTGGTGGCGGTGACGTCACGCAGGGCGTAGATCAAACGGTCGGCCGGGGCGAGGTCGCCGGCGGCGAAGATGGCCGCGCCCACCTCGCAAAGCTGTTGGCGGATCTGGGCTTTGGAGAGCTCCGGGGTGAATCCGGCGATGGACTCCAGTTTGTCCAGGGTGCCGCCGGTGTGGCCGAGCCCGCGGCCGGCGGCCTGCGGAACCGCTGCGCCGCAAGCCAGTACCACCGGTACCAGTGGGATGGTGATCTTGTCCCCGACACCGCCGGTGGAGTGTTTGTCCACCAGCGGCAGGCCCAGATCGGTGAAATCGAAGCGCTCCCCGGACGCCACCATGGCGGCGGTCCAGCGGGTGATCTCCCCGGGTGTCATGCCGCGCAGGAAGATCGCCATCAGCAGGGCCGACATCTGCGCGTCGGCGACGCGGCCGTGGGTGTAGGCGTCGATCACCCAGTCGATGGCGGCGTCGGTGAGCACGCCACCGTCGCGTTTGGTCCGGATCACCGACGGAGCATCGAGATGCGACCCATGATGATGTGCATCCAGATGCGACCCGTGATGTTGCGCATCCAGATGCGACCCACGATCAAGTTCGTCAGGCATGACGCTCCAAATCAGCAGGTCCGAAGGCATCGGGCAGCAGTTCGGCGAGCCGGCGCGGGCCGTCGGGATGGTCGATCAGCAGCTCGGGTCCACCGTGCTCGAAGAGCACCTGGCGACACCGTCCGCACGGCATCAGCGGGGCCCCGTCGGCGGCCACACAACTGAGCGCGACCAGCCGTCCGGCGCCGCCGGAGAACAGGACGCAGACCACAGCGCACTCGGCACAGAGACCTAGGCCATATGAGACATTCTCCACATTGCATCCGCGGATGACTCTGCCGTCATCGACCAGAGCGGCAGCCCCGACCGGGAAGCCCGAATAGGGCGCATACGCGGCCTTGGAGGCCTCGATTGCGTTGTCCCGCAATAATTTCCAGTCAATTTTCATACTCTACACACGCTCCGCTGGACATTGTCTGAATGCATTCCGAAGACTCCACTCCCGGAGGCGGCAACCAAGGTAGGTAACCCTAACTTTGTGGTAGAACGGCCTCTTTGGGCTCCACGCTAGTTCTAAGTGGGCTCCATTTGGGTTTAGAGTCGCCCCGAGGTTTGGGGACGAATTACAGCCTTGTCCCCGAACGTCCACCGATGGCGTTGGAGATATCGAGATGAGACCGCGAATATGACCCAGACGGCTGCGGATTCCGAAACACCGGCACCGCGTTCCAAACCGGTACGTCGCCGCACCCTGTATCGCGGCGACCCAGGCATGTGGTCCTGGGTACTGCACCGCATCACGGGTGCCACGATTTTCTTCTTCTTGTTCGTCCACGTGCTCGACACCGCGCTGGTGCGGGTGAGCCCGCAGGCTTACAACGAGGTGATCGAGACCTACAAGACGCCGATCGTCGGCCTCATGGAGGTCGGGTTGGTCGCGGCGGTGCTGTACCACGCACTGAACGGCATCCGCGTCATCCTCATCGACTTCTGGCAGAAGGGCCCGCGCTACCAGCGCCTGATGCTGTGGGCCATCGCCGGAATCTGGTTGGCCGTGATGATTCCCTCGCTGGGCGTCCTCGGCATGCACATGGCGGAGCGTTTCCTATGAGCCCGAGCAGCGAGAACCCCTACGACCACGTCAGCGAGCGCGGCGGACCGGCCCCGGTCATGCAGCGCAGCTACGACCGGCCCGCCGGCCTGGACAACCCGCGGTCCCCGCGGCGTCCGGGCGGGATGCCCAATTTCGAGAAGTACGCCTGGCTGTTCATGCGGTTCTCCGGCATCGTGCTGGTCTTCCTCGCACTCGGCCACCTCTTCATCATGTTGATGTGGCAGAACGGCGTGTACCGGATCGACTTCAACTACGTCGCACAGCGCTGGGCCTCACCGTTCTGGCAGACCTGGGATCTACTGCTGCTGTGGCTCGCTCAGCTGCACGGCGGTAACGGGATGCGCACCATCATCGCCGACTACGCCCGCAAGGATTCCACGAAATTCTGGCTGAACACCCTGCTCGCACTGTCGATCCTGTTCACGCTGGTGCTGGGCACCTACGTGCTGCTGACGTTCGACGCGAACATCTCTTGATCGGGAGCTGCGAAAAATGATTGTTGAACACCGCTACGACGTCGTCATCGTCGGCGCAGGCGGCGCCGGGATGCGCGCTGCCGTCGAAGCCGGCCCCCGCGCCCGCACCGCCGTGCTGACCAAGCTCTACCCCACCCGCAGCCACACCGGCGCCGCCCAGGGCGGCATGTGCGCCGCGCTGGCCAACGTCGAAGACGACAACTGGGAGTGGCATACCTTCGACACCGTCAAGGGCGGCGACTACCTCGCCGACCAGGACGCCGTCGAGATCATGTGCAAGGAAGCCATCGACGCGGTCTACGACCTGGAGAACATGGGGATGCCGTTCAACCGCACCCCCGAAGGCCGTATCGACCAGCGCCGGTTCGGCGGGCACACCCGCGATCACGGTAAGGCGCCGGTCCGCCGGGCCTGCTACGCCGCCGACCGCACCGGGCACATGATCCTGCAGACGCTGTACCAAAACTGCGTCAAGCACGACGTCGAATTCTTCAACGAGTTCTACGCCCTGGACATCTCGCTCACCCAGACCCCCGGCGGCCCGGTCGCCACCGGCGTCATCGCATACGAGTTGGCGACGGGCGACATTCACGTGTTCCACGCCAAGGCGATCGTCTTCGCCACCGGCGGGTCGGGCCGGATGTACAAGACCACCTCCAACGCCCACACCTTGACCGGCGACGGGCTGGGCATCATCTTCCGCAAGGGACTTCCCTTGGAGGACATGGAGTTCCACCAGTTCCACCCGACAGGTCTGGCCGGTCTGGGCATCCTGATCTCCGAGGCCGTGCGCGGTGAGGGTGGTCGGTTGCTCAACGGCGAGGGCGAGCGCTTCATGGAGCGCTACGCGCCCACCATCGTCGACCTCGCCCCGCGTGACATCGTGGCCCGCTCGATGGTGCTCGAGGTGCTCGAAGGCCGCGGCGCCGGACCGAACAAGGACTACGTCTACATCGACGTGCGCCACCTCGGCGCCGACGTGCTGGAAGCCAAGCTGCCCGACATCACCGAGTTCGCCCGCACCTACCTCGGTGTGGACCCGGTCACCGAACTGGTGCCGGTGTACCCGACCTGCCACTACGTGATGGGCGGTATCCCGACCAACGTCAACGGCCAGGTGCTGCGGGACAACAACACCGTTGTTCCCGGGCTGTACGCGGCCGGTGAGTGCGCGTGCGTGTCGGTGCACGGCTCCAACCGGCTGGGCACCAACTCGCTGCTGGACATCAACGTCTTCGGCCGTCGCGCCGGGATCGCCGCCGCCGACTACGCACTCAACCACAACCACGTCGAACTGCCGGAGAACCCGGCCGACATGGTGGTCGGCTGGGTCGGCGACATCCTCTCCGAGCACGGCAACGAGCGCGTCGCCGATATCCGCACGGCGTTGCAGCAGTCGATGGACAACAACGCCGCGGTGTTCCGCACCGAGGAGACGCTCAAGCAGGCGCTCACCGACATTCACGCCCTCAAGGAGCGCTACGCGCGAATCACGGTGCAGGACAAGGGCAAGCGTTACAACAGCGATCTGCTGGAGGCCATCGAGCTGGGCTTCCTGCTGGAGCTCGCCGAGGTGACCGTCGTCGGCGCGCTGAACCGCAAGGAATCCCGCGGCGGGCACGCCCGCGAGGATTACCCCAACCGCGACGACACCAACTACATGCGCCACACCATGGCCTACAAAGAGGGCACCGACCTGCTGTCCGATATCCGGCTGGACTACAAGCCCGTGGTCCAGACCCGGTACGAGCCGATGGAACGGAAGTACTGATCAGATGAGTGCACCTGTCCTCGATAAGACCGAGCTGCCCCCCGTGCCCGACGGCGCGGTGATGGTGACGCTGAAGATCGCCCGGTTCAACCCGGAGAACCCGGACGCCGCGGGCTTCCAGAGTTTCCGGGTCCCGTGCCTGCCCAGCGACCGACTGCTCAACCTGCTGCACTACGTGAAGTGGTACCTGGACGGCACATTGACCTTCCGGCGCTCCTGCGCCCACGGCGTGTGCGGGTCCGATGCCATGCGCATCAACGGGGTGAACCGGTTGGCGTGCAAGGTGCTGATGCGCGATCTGCTGCCGAAGAAGGCTTCCAAAGCGCTGACCATCACCATCGAGCCGATCCGCGGTCTGCCGGTGGAGAAGGACCTCGTGGTGGACATGGAGCCGTTCTTCGACGCGTTCCGCGCCGTCAAGCCGTTCCTGATGACGACGGGCAATCAGCCGACGCGCGAACGGATCCAGAGCCAGACCGACCGCGCCCGCTACGACGACACCACCAAGTGCATCCTGTGTGCGTGCTGCACCACCAGCTGCCCGGTGTTCTGGAACGAAGGCTCCTACTTCGGTCCGGCCGCGATCGTCAACGCGCACCGGTTCATCTTCGACAGCCGGGACGAGGGTGCCGCCGAACGGCTGGACATCCTCAACGACGTGGACGGGGTGTGGCGTTGCCGCACCACCTTCAACTGCACCGACGCCTGCCCGCGGGGCATCCAGGTGACCCAGGCGATCCAAGAGGTCAAACGCGCCCTGATGTTCGCGCGCTAGTTTTCGCTCTGCAACCCGATGTGAGCTCGGGTGCGGGATTCCAGCCGGATCTCGCACCCGAGCTCACGTTCGTCGGGCGGACTAACCCTTGCGGATCAGCTTCTTGTTCACGAATTCGTCGATGCCGTACCGGCCCAGCTCGCGCCCGAACCCGGAGCGCTTGACGCCGCCGAACGGCAGTTCGACCCCGTCGGCGCCGACGAGGTTGACGAACACCATGCCCGCGTCCAGCTGATCGGCCACCCGGGCGGCCTGCTCGTCGTCGGTGGTGAACACATACGAGCCCAGCCCGAACGGGGTGTCATTGGCCAGCTCCACCGCCTCGTCCTCGGAGCCGGCCTTGTAGACGATCGCGACGGGACCGAACAGTTCCTCACGGAAATCGGTTGGCACGCCGGTCAATACCCCGGGCGGGAAGTACGCGCCACGGCGCTCGCCTTGGGAGGCCAGCGACGCACCGGCGGCGACCGCGCGGTCGACCTGTTCGCCGAGGCGCTGCGCCGCCGCTTCCGACGACAACGGCGCCAGCCCGTCGGCCTGCTCCAGCACCTTGTCGGTGAACTTGGCCAGGAAGTCGTCGTACACCTGCTCGGCGACGATGAACCGCTTGGCGGCATTGCACGCCTGCCCGGTGTTCTCGAACCGGCCCGCCACCGCGGCCTCGACCGTGGCGTCCAGGTCACCGGAGGACAGCACGATGAACGGGTCGGACCCACCCAGTTCCAGCACCACCTTCTTCAGGTTGCGGCCGGCGATCTCGGCGACCGCCGCACCCGCACGCTCGGACCCGGTGAGCGAAACCCCTTGCACGCGTGGGTCGGCGATGATGTCGGCGACCTGCTCGTTGGTGGCGTAGATGTTGACGTACGCGCCGTCCGGATAGCCGGCGTCATCGAAGATCTGTTGGATCGCGGCGGCCGACTCCGGGCACTGCGGTGCGTGCTTGAGCAGGATGGTGTTGCCCAGGGTCAGGTTGGGCCCGGCGAACCGCGCCACCTGGTAGTACGGGTAGTTCCACGGCATGATGCCCAGCAACACCCCGACCGGTCCGCGCCGGATCAGCGCCGAACCGTCGCCGTCGAGCAGTTCGATGGGTTCGTCGGCGAGGAACTTCTCGGCGTGGTCGGCGTAGAACTCGTAGATGGCGGCACTGAACTCGACCTCACCGGTGGCCTGGTCCAGTGGCTTGCCCATCTCGCGCACGATGATCGCGGCGAGTTCGTCGCGGCGCTCGGTGTGCAGGGCTGCCACCTTGCGGATCAGCGAGACCCGCTGCTCCAGGGTCGACTTCTTCGACCAGTTGCGGTAGGCCCCTGCCGCCGCGGACAGCGCCTGTTCGATCTGCGCGTCGGTCGCGGTGGGGTACTCGCGAAGCACCTCACCTGACGCCGGATCGACGACTGCGTACTGCACCATGAAGATCTACTCCTCTGTCTGATCGCCGGATGCGATGTCTTCTGCATACGTGCCCGCGCGCTCCACCGCCACCGGATCACGGAATTTCAGCGCCGCGAATCCGGCGATACCCACGACGAGAACCGCGACGAAGACATACGGCAGCAGGTTCATCGGGGCCGCCGGCACCGGAATGATGTTGCGGTAGAACACATATGCCATCACCAGGGCACCAAGGAATCCGCACATCACGGTGAGCGCCAACTTGGCTGCCCCGAGCCTGCGGATGAACAGCGGCGCACCGATGCAGATCAGCGCGTAACTGAGCATGTAGCCGAAGGTACCCACGGTGTCGATGTAGGTGGTGGCCAGCAGCGGCGCGGTGCCTGCGCCGACGACGAGGCCGGTGGTCACCGCGACGATCGGCGTGACCGTCCAGATCCCCGACGACGGTGTGCGGTGCCGCGGGTGGGTGCGGGCCAGCCAGGCCGGCAGCACGCCCTCCTTGCCCATCCCGAACAGCAACCGGGCCGCGACGGTGATGCAGGCCATCACCACCGCCAGGAACGAGGCGGCGAAGCCGATGTCCAGGAACGGTCCGAGGAAGGCCAGTCCGCTGCCGTTGGCCAGATCCTCCATCGGATCGGCGCTGCCGGCCAGTGCCTCCGGACCACCGGAGCCGGCGACCTGCGCGTAGGTGGCGAAGATGTAGAGCACACCGGCCAGCACCGCGCTGCCCATCACCGCACGCGGGATCGCGCGATACGGTTCGGCCGCTTCGGCACCCAGCGAGGCCGCCCCTTCGAAGCCGACGAAGCCGAGCACCGCGAGCACCACCGCGAACGCGATGCCGTTGGCGTCGGCACCCTTGAGGGTGATCTGGTCGAGATCGAACAGTTCACCGTGCTTGATGAACACCGCGATCAGCACGAGCACGATCAGCGCGATCGAGAGCACCTCCAGCGACGACGACACCCGGGCGGCCAGCCGCACCCCGACGATGGTCAGCCAGGCGGCGACCACCACCAGGACCACGTCCAGGACCACCTGACCGGCCGCGCCCTCGAAGGTGTGCAGGCCGGCCCGCTCGAAGACGCGGCTGAGGTAATAGCCGGCACCGGCCAGTGAACCGGCCGCGATGCAGACCGCGCCGATGAGCAGGGCCCAGCCGGTGACGAAGGCGCCGCCGGGGCCCAGCGCCAACCGGGAGAAGGCGTACAGCGACGTGGCACCCGCACGCCTGCGGGCGAACACGCAGACGCAGTACCCGATGGCCAGGACGCCGGCCAGCGCGATCGCGAACGACAACCAGGCGCCGTTGCCCGCGGAGGCGGCCATGGCGGCAGGTGCGAACGCGATGACCGCGCTGGGCGCCACGTTGGCGACGCTCTGGGCACCGACCTCGAAGGTGCTCACACTGCGCCGGGCCAGTCCGTCGCCCGCCAGGGTCTGTTCGCTCATGACCGGTCTCCCAGCGACGGCACCAGCAGGGTGCGCAGGGCCCCGCCGCCGGCGAGGTCGTCGAGTGCGTCCTGCGCCGCGTCCAGCGGGCGCCGGCCGGACACCAGGGAGTCCAGGTCCAGGTCACCGTTCATGTATTCGTCGACCAGTGCCGGGATATCGCGCTGCGGGTCGACCGATCCGTAGTTGGAGCCCAGGATGCGCTGGTTGGCTTCGGCCAGCGTGAGCGGGTCGAAGCGGGCGGTGGACCCGGTCGGCGGCAGGCCGACGATGACGGCGGCCCCGCCGAGCCCCAGCGCCGCGATGGCCTGTTCGGTGGTGACGATCTTGCCGATGGCGTCGAAGATGTAGTCCAGCCCTTCTGGCACAAGGGCTTTGAGCGCGGCGACGGCATCGGTGGCCGAGGAGTCGATGACATCGGTGGCGCCGAGGCGGCGGGCCAGCTCGAGCTTGTCGGCGTCGATGTCGACGGCGACGATCCGGGCCGCCTTGGCCAGCCGCGCGCCCTGGATACAGGACAGCCCGACGCCGCCGCAGCCGATCACCGCCACGGTGGCGCCCGGTTCGACCGCCGCGGTGTTGCGCACCGCGCCGACACCCGTGGCCACCGCGCAGCCGACCAGCGCGACCACGTCCAACGGCGCGTCCTTGCGGATCCGCACCGCGCCGGAGGCCGGCACCACCACCCGCTCCGCGAACGAGGACACGCCGAGGTAGTGATGCACGGTGGCGCCGTCGCGGGTCCACCGGCTGGTGCCGTCGAACAACACGCCACCCGCCGCGACGACGGTCGCGGCGACCTCGCACTGCCACGGTCGTCCCAGCTCGCACTGGCGGCAGCTACCGCAGCCCGGCACCCAGGACAGCACCACGTGATCGCCGATCTCGAGCCCGGTCACGCCCGCACCGACGGCGGTGACCACGCCGGAACCCTCGTGGCCCAACACGACTGGGGCCGGAACGTCCCACTCCCCCTTGACCACGTGCAGGTCGGAATGGCAGACCCCGGCGCCGGCGATGGCCACCTCGACCTCGCCGGGCCCGGGCGGGGCCAGTTCGACGTCGACGGTCCGCACCGGCGTCCCGGGCTCGGTGAACACCACGGCCCGCACGGTCCGGGCGGTGGTCTCGCTGGGTTGACTCACACGGGTTTCCTCTCAACCGCGGGCATGTTTAGTGGCACAAAACATGTGTCGAAGTTATATACCGCTAAACTCGCGGCTGCAAGACTTGTCACATCGACGCCACCATTGAGATGGCCGTCGCTCATTGGGCAGCAGTCGCGGCCGGAGGGAACGCCATGGCACGAAGCCGATCCGCGGGCGCAGCGCGCACCGCCGAGGTCGACTCGATGATGCACCGGCTGGGGCCGAAGCTGCGCGCCGCGCGGCACGAGCGCGGGTTGACCCTGGACGCGGTGGCCTCCGAAGCCGACCTCACCAAGGGCTTCCTCAGCCTCGTCGAGCGGGGCCAGACCGCGGTGTCGGTCCCGAACCTGCTGCGGATCTGCGACATCCTCGGGGTATCGGTGGGATCGCTGTTCGACTTCCCCGATTCGGCGATGGTACGCAGCGGCCACGGCGCGCCACTTGAGATGGGCGGCAGCGGAATCCGCGAATACCTACTGACCCCGGCCACCGAGCAACACGTCCAGGTGATGCGGACCATCCTGGCGCCCGGCGGCGGTTCCGGCGGTGCGTACACGCTGGACTCCAAGACCATCGTGGTGGTCGTGGTGCGCGGCACCCTGCGGCTGGCCGTCGACGGCCAGGATCTGCTGCTGCGCACCGGTGACTGCTACACGTTCTCCGCGCAATCCGCCCATGCCTGGGAGAACGCCGACCCCGGGGAGAGCGAGGTGATCTGGTCGATCGCCCCACCGCTGCCGACCGGTTCGCCCGCGCGCGGCTAGGGCTGTCACACATCGGCGGGCCACCTCGTCTGATTGATATGACGACGAGAATCGCACCACTGCCCCCGAAACAAGCCGGCCTGTTCACCCGGATGATGTACCGCTACGCCAAACGGCAATTCGGTGAAGTCCCCGAACCGTTCACCGTGGCCGCGCACCACCCGCGCCTGCTGGTCGCCAATGCCGTACACGAGGCACTGGTGCAGAGCGGTTCGAAGACACTGCCGGCCAGTGTGCGCGAACTGGCGGTGTTCTGGACCGCACGCACCGTCGGCTGCTCGTGGTGCGTGGACTTCGGCTCCATGCTGATGCGCCTGGACAACCTGGACGTGGAACGGCTCAAGTCCATCGAGGACTACGCCACCTCACCGGCCTTCGACGACGACGAACGCGCCGCGATCGCCTACGCCGACGCGATGACCACCGATCCGCACACCGTCACCGACGAGCAGGTGACCGATCTGCGTTCGCGCTTCGGCGACGCCGGCGTCATCGAGCTGACCTACCAAATCGGAGTGGAGAACATGCGGGCCCGGATGTACTCGGCATTGGGCATCACCGAGCAGGGCTTCAGCTCGGGCGACGCGTGCCGGGTGCCGTGGGCGTGAGGCCGTCGGGGCGCAGCGGCGACGCCGTGAACTTGTCCGGATTGGCGATGTCCCACACCGCGCAGACCAAGCCGTCACGGACGGTCATCACGGTGACCCGCGGCGCCAGCTCCGGATGGCTGCCCGCGGCGGGCAGCCCTGGAGTGTAACTGCCGAGATCGCCGTTGACCAGGGCCAGCTGGGTGGCCGAAAGCCAGTTCGGCCCATAGCGTTTGGCGAGGCCGAAGAGGAAGCGGGCCACCTTGTCTGGGCCGACGATGACTCGCGCAGCGGTGGGGGCGCGCCGGTTGGAGTCACCGGTGAAGGTGACGTCGGGATGCAGCAGTGCGACGACGGCGGCCATGTCACCGCGGGCCATGGCCGCCATCAGATTGCCGACGACTTCGGGGTGGGCCGGATCCGGTGCCGGCGCCGAGGCGACCGCGCGGCGGGCGCGAGAGGCCAGCTGGCGCGCACTAGCCACCCCGACGCCGAGGATGCCGGCGATCTCGTCGAACGGCACCGCGAACCCGTCGTGCAGCACGAAGGCCACCCGCTGATCGGGGGTCAGTCGCTCCAGGACCACCATCGCCGCGAACCGCGCGTCCTCGCCGGCAACCACGGCGGCCAGCGGATCGGCACCGTCGAAGCCGGTCACCACCGGCTCCGGCAGCCACTCCCCGACGTAGGTCTCGCGACGGTGCGCGGCCGAGCGCAACCGGTCCAGCCCCAGCCGGCTCACCACCGTCGTCAGCCAGGCCCGCAGATCGGCGATCTCGGCGCCGGAATTGTGCCAGCGCAGCCAGGAATCCTGGACGATGTCCTCGGCGTCGGCATAGGTGCCCGTGAGCCGGTAGGCGACGGCCAGCAGGTGCGGCCGCAGCAACTCGAACTCGTCGGCCCGCTGCGCGGTGGTCACGCTTGCGACAATAGTCCGCCGGGCCGGACTCGCCGCATGCTCGGTGCCGTCTACAGGGAACGTCACACCTTCGGCGGACAGACACGGCGACGTATTGACGTTATCGTCAACCCCGACTCCCGGCCGCCAGCAGCCACCGAACGCGATCCGGCAAATCTCAGCTCGCCTCGAAAGTCGTTGGCCGACACGGTGAGTCGTCAGCAGAAAAGACATCCACGAGACGGGCGGCAACAGGTGGCGTATTCGAAGAAATCCTCGTTTTCCATGGACTATTCGAAATACCTCGCCCCCGCCGGTGCACTGGCCGTGGCGCTGGGCATCGGCAGCGCGATCGCGGCGCCGCAGCTGGCCTGGGCCGACGAGAATGCGCCGGGCAAAGATTCATCGGCGGCCGGTGGCACAACCGGTACCGGTTCATCCCCGGCGGACAACCCCGGCCCGGCGGCAACGAAACCCGATCCGAGCCCCTCCGGCACCGGGGCGGCGGACCCGCCCGGCAAGCCACCGCACCGCACCAGCAGCCCGCACCGGACCCCGGCCCGCGACGACGTCACCCCCGGCGGCACCGACCAAGCTGGCGATGACGAATCCGGTACCGACGCCCAAACCCCGGCTTCCGATCCACCCGAGCGCACCGCCACCAGCCGGCGCGCCCGCAGCACGCCGCTTCGGCTCGCGATCGAGCCCGCCCTGACGGTCAAGACCGCCAAGAGCACCCCCGTCACGGCGCAGGAAGCCACCTCGGCCGGCAGCACCGCTGCCGGGCTGCAGGCCGGTGCCCCGGTCTCCGCCGCCGAACTTCCGTCGGTCTCGGTGGCGATCACCAAGGTCAATCCGGCACCGAGCCGGCCGTCGTCGCCCATCCGGACCTTCGTGCTCAATGCACTCGCAGTCTTCGGGTTCAATCCCGACCCGGCCCCGGGCCACCCCAACAATCCTGTCCTGGAGGCGATCTGGGGTGCCTATCGCCGTGTCGAGTCCATGTTCGACAACACCAGGCCCGAGTTCGACGGGGTCGCGGTGGTGGCCACCCGCGAGACCGCCGACGGCAACGTCGCCGTCGACCTGCGCGTCGACGTGAGCGACTACGACGGGGACCCGATCGTCACCAGCGCCACCACCGGGGTGGCGTTCACCAAGAACGCCGACGGCACCTTCACCTACCTGTGCGCGCCAGGCTTCAGCGGCACCGACACCGTGTACATCGGCGCCACGGACACCGGCAATCACTATCACCAGGGCACCTCCGTCTTCCAGCCCACCGGCGGCCACACCACCGTCGCCGCCATCGCGATCACGGTCACCGCGGCGACGGTCAGCGTTTAGCGAAAATGGTTCGGTGCCAGTCCTTGTCGGCGACACCGGTGATGTCACTCATCACGTGCTTGATGGTCAGGTACTCCTCGAAGGAGTAGTCGCTCATGTCCTTGCCGAACCCGGACGCCCCGACGCCGCCGTGCGGCATCTCCGAGATGATCGGAATGTGGTCGTTGATCCACACGCACCCCGCGTGGATCTCGCGGGAGGCCCGCTGCGCCCGGTAGACGTCGCGGGTCCAGGCCGACGCGGCCAGCCCGTAGTCGGTGTCATTGGCCTGGCGCAGCGCATCGTCGTCGTCGGTGAACGCCCGCACCGTCAGCACGGGGCCGAAGATCTCGTCCCGGTAGATCTCGGAATCCTCTGTCACATCGGCGATCAGCGTCGGCCGGTAGAACGAGCCGGGCAGATCCGGGATCACCCCGCCGGTGACGATCCGCCCGCCTTGCCCGGGCGCGCGCGCGACCATGCCGGCCACCTTGTCCCGGTGCGCGGCGGTGATCAGCGGGCCCAGATCGGTGTCGTGATCATGTGGGTCACCGACGACGATCTTGCTCATCACCTCACCCACGCCGGCGACGAAATCGTCATACAGCGACTGCGCCACGATCGCGCGGGTGGCCGCCGTGCAGTCCTGCCCGGTGTTGATCAGCGACCCGGCGACCGCGCCCTGGATGGCGGCATCGAGGTCGGCGTCGTCGAACACCACCAACGGCGCCTTGCCGCCGAGTTCCAGTTGGGTGCGGTGGCCGTGCACGGCGGCGGCGGCCATCACCTTCCGGCCCACCGCCGTCGACCCGGTGAACGTCACCACATCCACATCGCGATGCCCGGCCAACGCGGTGCCGACATCAGCCCCCGAACCGGTCACGACGTTGAGCACACCGGCAGGCAGCCCGGCCTCGGCGGCGACGCGGGCCAGGGTGAGGGTGGTGAGCGGGGTGATCTCGGCCGGCTTGATCACCACGGCGCAGCCGGCGGCCAGCGCCGGGATGACCTTCCACACCGCCATCTGCAGCGGGTAGTTCCACGGCGTGATGGTGGCCACCACGCCGACGGCCTCCCTGCGGATGCTGGAGGTGTGATCGGCCGAGTACTCGGCGCTGGCCTTACCCTCGAGATGCCTTGCCGCACCGGCGAAGAACGCCACGTTGTCGATACTGCCGGGCACATCGAATTCGGTGGCCAACCGCACCGGCTTGCCGCACTGGGCGACCTCCTCGGCGATGAACGTCGCCGCGTTGGCCTCCATCAGTTCGGCCAGTTTGGCCAACACACTCGCGCGCTGTACCGGCGCGGCGTTGGCCCAGCCGGGTTGCGCGGCGCGCGCGGCGGCAACGGCGGCGTCCACATCTGCGGGTGTGGCCAGCGCATAGCTGGCCACCACATCACCGGTGGCCGGGCTGACGACGTCGAAGGACTGCCCGCCGGTGATCACCGCCTTACCGTTGATCCAGCTACCCGCGACGACCTGGGTTGCAATGGTGCTCACGGACCCTCACGCTACCCGAGGACCGCTGCGCATTCCAACGGTTGAGGACATCTCAAACGAGTGATTTCATGGAAATAGTTGCCTCAAACTACGGATTCCGTGCACAATCGTCACCATGTCCAACCCAGATTCACAGCCCGGCGTCTCTGCCGTCTCCCTGCGAATCAACCAGTCCCGGCCCGGCGCCGCGTTCCAGCTCGACGAGTTGTCGAAGTCGATCATCGAGAAGCTGCAGCAGGACGGCCGGCGTTCCTATGCCGGCATCGGCAAGGCCGTCGGGCTCTCGGAAGCGGCGGTGCGCCAACGTGTCCAGCGCATGGTCGACGCGGGCGTCATGCAGATCGTCGCCGTCACCGATCCGATGCAACTGGGCTTCGCCCGGCAGGCCATGATCGGCATCCGCTGCACCGGCGACACCACCAAAGTCGCCGACAAACTCGCCGCCATCGAGTCCGTGGACTACGTGGTGCTCACCGCCGGAACCTTCGACGCCATCGTCGAGGTCGTCTGCGAGGACGACGGTGACCTGCTCGACCTGCTCAACACCAAGATCCGTGCCGTACCAGGGGTGATATCAACCGAGACTTTGGTCTATCTCAAACTTGTCAAACAGCAATACAACTGGGGCACGCGATGACAACAACCGATGTAGCACAATCCCTTTCCAACGACCTGGCCGCCAAGGCCAAACGGCACCTGTGGGGGCACTTCGCCCGGCACGGCGCCGATATCAACCCGCCGATCATCACCCGCGGCGAAGGCGTCAACATCTTCGACGACCAGGGCCGCAGTTATATCGATGGCCTGTCCGGCCTGTTCGTGGTCCAGGTGGGGCACGGCCGTGAGGAGCTGGCCGCGGCCGCGGCCCGCCAGGCCGAGCAGCTGGCGTTCTTCCCGCTGTGGTCCTACGCCACCCCGACGGCCATCGAACTGGCCGAACGGATCGCCAACTACGCGCCCGGAGACCTCAACCGGGTCTTCTTCACCACCGGTGGCGGCGAAGCGGTGGAGAGCGCCTGGAAGCTGGCCAAGCAGTACTTCAAGCTGACCGGCAAACCCGGTAAGCACAAAGTGGTTTCGCGGGCGATCGCCTACCACGGCACCCCGCAGGGCGCCCTGGCCATCACCGGTATCCCCGCCTTCAAGGCACCGTTCGAACCGCTCACCCCGGGTGGGTTCCGCGCGCCGAACACCAACTTCTACCGCGCGCCGGAGGCCTACGCGCACGACGAGAAGGCGTTCGGGCGCTACTGCGCCGACCGCATCGCCGAGGCCATCGAGTTCGAGGGGCCGGACACGGTGTGCGCCGTCTTCCTGGAGCCCGTCCAGAATGCCGGTGGTTGCTTCCCGCCGCCGCCGGGATACTTCGAGCGGGTCCGCGAGATCTGCGACGAGTACGACGTGCTGCTGGTGTCCGACGAGGTGATCTGCGCCTACGGCCGGATCGGATCGATGTTCGCCTGCGACGATTTCGGCTACGTTCCCGACATCATCACCAGCGCAAAGGGTTTGACGTCGGGCTACTCGCCGATCGGCGCCATGATCGCCAGCGACCGGCTGTTCGAGCCGTTCAACGACGGGAAGACGGTGTTCGGCCACGGCTACACCTTCGGCGGACATCCGGTCTCCTCCGCGGTGGCGCTGGCCAACCTGGACATTTTCGAGCGTGAGGGCATCAACGCCCACGTCAAGGAGCAGGCACCGGCGTTCAAAGCCACCCTGGAGAAGCTCTACGACCTGCCGATCGTCGGCGACGTCCGCGGTGAGGGTTTCTTCTACGGGATCGAACTGGTGAAGGACAAGACCACCAAGGAGACGTTCAACGACGAGGAGTCCGAGCGGTTGCTGCGCGGCTTCCTGACCCCCGCCCTGTGGGAGGCCGGTCTGTACTGCCGCGCCGACGATCGTGGCGACCCGGTGGTGCAGCTGGCTCCCCCACTGATCAGTGGGCAGAAGGAGTTCGACGCGATCTACGACATCCTGCACGGGGTGCTCAGCGAGGCCGGCCGACTCCTGTAGATCCGGTACGCACACGACAGCCGGGCGGGAAACCGCCCGGCTGTCGTCGTTGTGGGACTACCGTCGGGTCCGTGCCGGCCACACCCGCCAAACCGTCGATCCACCCCGTCCGCTGGCAGCCGCCGCCGGTGGCTCCGCTGCCGGACTTCCCGCTTCCCGAACTCACCGTGGTGCCGGTGCCCGGGCACGGCCCCGAAGATGTGGTGACCGATACCGACGGTGCCCTGTGGACCGGCCTGGTCGACGGCCGGATCGTGCGGGTCACGCCCGACGGCGTGGCGACGGTGGCCGCCCACACCGGTGGCCGCCCCCTCGGACTGCATATCGCCCGCGACGGCCGGGTGCTGGTCTGCGACAGCCACCGCGGCCTGCTCGCGCTGGACCCCGGAACCGGCGCGCTGAGCACCCTGGTCGCCGACGTCGACGGCCGACCCCTGCGGTTCTGCTCGAACGTCACCGAAACCGGCCACGGCACAATCTATTTCACCGAGTCCACCAGCGACTTCCATTTCGAGTGGTTCAAGGCCGCCATCCTGGAGGCCCGCGGCACCGGCGGCCTGTACCGGCTCAACCCCGACGGCACCGTGAGCACCCTGGCCGACGGCCTCTATTTCGCCAACGGTGTCACGGTGACCGCCGACGGCTCGGCCCTGGTGTTCGCCGAGACCCAGGGCCGCCGACTGTCGAAGTACTGGCTGACCGGCCACCGGGCCGGCACCGTCACCCCGCTGGCACAGCACCTGCCCGGCATGCCGGACAACATCTCGACCGGCAGCGACGGCCGCATCTGGGTGGCCCTGGTCTGCCCGGTCAATGCGCCGGCCGAATGGCTGGCGCCGCGCGCGCCGGTGCTGCGCCGGCTGCTCTGGCGGTTGCCCGCAGGTCTGCAACCCGATATGCCGTCGCAGGTGTGGGCGGTGGCCTTCGATCCGGACTCCGGGGCCGCGGTCGCGGGCATCCGTGGCACCGATCCCCGGTTCGGACAGGTCACCGGGGTGGTCGAACGCGACGGCAGGCTCTGGATGAGCACCATCGGCTCCTCCGCGTTGGCGCACTGCGCGCTGCCGAAGTAACACAAACCCCACCAGTCACAGCGCGGCTCCGCCGGATCCGGGCCGTCGTCACCTAATCTGCTTCACGATGGCGACCACGAAAACCACGCTCCACCGCGCTGCGGCCCTGGCCGCGGCGCTTTTCCTGGCAGCTGCACCGGCTCTGGCGCATGCCGAGCCCGGCCCGCCCGACCCGTGCCCGTTCCGCGTCACCACCCCGCCCGCGGTGGACTCTTCCGAGGTGCCCAAGGCGGGTGACCCGCCGGCCCCGCTGCCGGTGCCGGCCACCCCGCTGGGCGGTGACGCGATGGGTAACTGCGGAGTGGTCGTCGCCCCCGGCACCCCACCGCTGCCCAATGACGTCTCGGCCGAGGCCTGGCTGGTGGCCGACCTGGACACCGGCGACGTCATCGCCGCCAAGGACCCGCACGGCAGGCACCGTCCCGCCAGCATCATCAAGGTGCTGATCGCCATGCAGGCCATCGACGAGCTGCCACTGAACCGCCAGGTCACCGGCACCTCCGACGACGCGGCCGCCGAAGGCACCCGGGTCGGAGTCGACGAGGGCGGGCGCTACTCGGTCAACGACCTGCTGCACGGACTGCTGATGCACTCCGGCAACGACGCCGCGCATGCGCTGGCGGTGCAGGTCGGCGGCATGGACACCGCACTGCAGAAGATCAACACGCTGGCCAGCAAGCTCGGCGGCCGCGACACCCGGGCCGCGACGCCGTCCGGCCTGGACGGTCCGGGCATGAGCACCTCGGCCTACGACATCGCCTTGTTCTACCGTTACGCGTTCGGCAACGACACCTTCACCCGGATCGTCGGGACCCAGAAGTACCCGTTCCCGGGATACCCGGCCCGCCCCGGCGAGGAGAACGACCATCCCGGGTACGACCTGGAGAACGACGTCAAACTGCTCTACAACTATCCGGGCGCCCTGGGCGGCAAGACCGGCTACACCGATGACGCCGGGCAGACCTTCGTCGGCGCCGCGAACCGGGACGGCCGCCGCCTGGTCGCGGTGCTGCTGCGCGGCACCCGCGAGCCGATCGCACCATGGGAGCAGGCCGCACATCTGCTGGACTACGGGTTCGCCACGGTTCCGGGGACCAAGGTCGGCAAGCTGATCGAACCCGATCCGTCGCTGCTGCCCAAGCAGAAACAGGACAACCCCGATCCGACGGCCGTAGCGGCGACCGCACTGCCGGCCGCCGATGCGATGCCGGTGCGGGTGGGCGTGGCGTTGGTCGGGGCGATCATCGTCTTGGCGCTGATCATGGCGGCCCGGTCGATGAACCGCCGGCCTCAGGCCTGAGACAGCCGGGCCACCAGCTCCGCCGCGCTGAGCTGCTCACGGACCTCGCCGACACCCACACCGGCGTTGACCGCCGAGCCGCGCAGCACCCGCTCGGGAATGTTTGCCGGCCAACGGTATCCGGCCGCGATGTCGAATTCGCGGGTGAGTTCGGTCTCGGTGCCGGCGAGCAGTTCGGCGCGGTCCGGCGCCGGCGTCAGCGCCTCGTGGCACACCGTGAACGCCGTCCCCACCCAGGCTCCCGCGGCACCGGCGCCGAGCACCGCGGCCACCGTCCGCGCCGAGCTGACACCACCGGCCGCCAGTACCGGAACATCCACCGCGGCCAGCACTTCGGCGAGCAGTGGCATCGTCGACAGCACCGGTTCGCCGTGGCCACCGCCCTCGGCTCCACGGGCCACCAGCACATCGACGCCGGCGGCCGCCGCACGCACCGCGGCCGCCGGATCGGCGACCTGCGTGCAGACCCGGACACCGGCCGCGTGCGCGTCGGGCACCCAGGACCAGTCGTCCCCGAAGCTCACCGACAGCAGCGCCGGTCGGGCCGCCACCGCCACCTCGAACAACTCCGGCCGGTCCACCATCACCCAATGCACCAGCCCGATGCCGAAAGGACCATGCCGATCGCCCAACTCGGCGAGCTCGCGGCGCAGTAGATCCGGTGTCGCCGCGCTTCCCATGCCGATCATGCCGAGGCCGCCGGCCCGCGACACCGCGGCGGCCAGCCGGCCCCCGGCGGCACCACCCATCGGCGCATTCACGATCGGTACCTGCACACCCATCGCAACGCACCACCGCTGGGCGGGTGTCATCGCGAGCGTCGCCGCCACCGGGAGATGCCAAGGCCGCCAACGGCTCCGGCGGCGAAGGCGGCCACCGCAGCGGGGACTCCGACGCCCTCGCGCACCTGCACGCGGGGAGCGATCGCGACCGGGCCGGGCGGCTCGACCGGGACGAGCAGCATGCTCTCCCTGGACGTCGCGGCCCACGCGGTGGCGAACAGCACCAGCCGGGCCGTGACGTAGGCGAACACCATCAGACCCAGCACCGGACCGAAGGTGGTGCCCGCGGGTCCGTGCATGACCGACGTCAGGTAGATCGACCCGACCTGCTTGAAGATCTCGAACCCGACGGCGCACAGCAGACCGCCCTCGATCGAACTGCCGAAGGCGACCGGCTCGCGCGGCAACCGGGCGATCATCCAACTGAACAGCAACCAGGTCACCAGCGCCGAGAGCAACCAGGACACGATGCCCAGCAGGGTGCCCAGCGTCGTGATGTCATGCAGCCCCAGCCAATCCAGCACCCTGGTCATCACCGACTTGTTGGCCAGCGCCGTCAACCCGATGGTGAGCACCATGGCGATGAACACCGACAGCAGCGCGACCAGATCGGACAGCTTGGTCCGCACGAAGCCGTCCTTTTCGCCGCGCTGTTCCCACATCTGGCTGAGCGCCTCGCGCAGGTTGGACATCCAGCCCAGACCCGCCCATGCGGCGGTGGCCAGGCCGATCACGCCGACGGTGCCGCGCGACGCGATGGCCGAATCCATCAGCTGCACCAGCTGCGCGCCGAAATCGCCGGACACCGTGTCCCTGATCCGCTGTTCGACATCGGCTATCAGGCCGGGCCGGCTGGCGAGCACGAAGCCGCCGGCCGCGAAGCCGACCATCAACAGCGGGAACAGGGCGAAGACCGTGAAATACGTGATGCCGGCGGCGTAGAAGTCGCCTTTGCGGTCGTTGTAGCGCTGCTGGGCCCGCATCACCCGGTCGAACCAGCCGAACTTCGCGCGCAGTCGGTCCAGTACACCCGGTTTGTCGTCCGGCTCGGCCATGTCGGTTCTCCCGGTATCAGCGCGTCGGCGGCAGGAACCCCACCTTGTCATATACCCGCCGCAGCGTCGTCTCAGCCACCTCGCTCGCCCGCGCCGCGCCCTGGGCCAGCACCGCCTGCAGTTCGGCCGGATCGGCCAGGAGTTCATCGACCCGGTTCTTGATCGGAGTGACGAATTCGACCACGGCTTCGGCGGTTTCGGCCTTCAGATCGCCATAGCCGCGCCCCGCGTAACCCTCGACGAGCTTGTCGATATCGGTGCCGGTGACCGCTGACTGGATGGTCAGCAGATTCGACACGCCGGGTTTGTGCTCCCGGTCGAACCGGATCTCGCGCTCGCTGTCGGTGACCGCCGAGCGAATCTTCTTGGCCGTCTTCTTCGGATCGTCGAGCAGGCTGATCAACCCGGCATCGGTGGCCGCCGACTTGCTCATCTTCGCGGTGGGGTCCTGCAGGTCGTAGATCTTGGCGGTGGCCTTGGGGATCATCGCCTCGGGTACGACGAAGGTGCCGGGGAACCGGGCGTTGATGCGTTCGGCGAGATCGCGGGCAAGCTCGAGGTGCTGGCGCTGGTCTTCGCCGACCGGCACCAGATCGGTGCCGTAGAGCAGGATGTCGGCGGCCATCAACACCGGGTAGGTGAACAGTCCGACGGTGGTCGAGTCGGCACCTTGCTTCTGCGACTTGTCCTTGAACTGGGTCATCCGGGAGGCCTGACCGAAGCCGGTGAAGCATCCCAGCACCCAGGCCAGCTCGGCGTGTGCCGGCACCTGGCTCTGCACGAACACCGTCGCCTTGGCGGGGTCCACGCCCAGGGCCAGGTACTGCGCCGCGGTGGCCAGCGTGCGGTCGCGCAGCACGCCCGGCTCCTGCGCGACGGTGATGGCGTGCAGGTCGACCACGCAGAAGTAGGCGTTGTAGTCGTGCTGCAGGCTCACCCACTGGTTGACCGCTCCGAGCGCGTTGCCGAGATGCAGGGAGTCAGATGTGGGCTGCGCGCCGGAGAAGACGACGTGCTTGGCTGGGGTGCTCATGATGCATCGATTTTCGCACTGACGTCATCCGAATTCCGCGCGGGTCAGTTGGCGCAGCACGCGCAGGAACGCACGGCGGTCTGCCGGCTCCAGTTCGCCGAGCCACTGTTCCTCCCGGCGCTGGATGTCGGCCTGGGTGGCATCCTTGACCCGTCTGCCCTCCGCGGTGATGGCCAGCAGCCGGACCCTGCGGTCGTCGGGGTCGGCGCGCCGTTCGATGTAACCGCGCCGCTGCAGGTCATCGAGGGTCGGGATGATCCTGGACTTGTCCGCGCCGATCGCCTCGGCGAGGGCGGCCTGGGTGCGCACCGGCGGTCCGTCCAGCGCGTTGAGCACGACGTAACCCCACATCGAGAGACCGTGCTCGGCCAGCACCGGCTCTTCGGCCGCGATGGTGTCGCGCAGCAGCGGGGCGAGCATCGCCGCGAGGTCCGGGCGCCGGGCAGCCATCGCGTCATCGTAGGCGTTGCCATATCGTATGCATGAGCATACGATATGCAGATGCCTACGATTACCGATCTACGACCCGTCCACCGCACCGCGGTACTGACAACCATCCCGGTGGTGCAGTCGCTGCGCCCCGACGACCTGCACCGGTCCACCCCATGCGCCGGCTGGGATCTGACCGACCTGCTGGCCCATATGACCGTGCAGCACCTCGGCTTCGCCGCCGCGGCGCGCGGGGATGGCGCCGACCCCGCGGCCTGGGATGTGACCGCCGTTCGCGACGCGGTCATCCACTCCCCCGCCGATACCTACACCGAAGCCGCCAACGGCGTACTGCAGGCCTTCGCCTCCGACGCCGTACTGGAACGACAGTTCGCGCTACCCGAATTCGGGCCGGGCGCAACGTTTCCCGGCGCCATCGCGATCGGCTTCCACCTCATCGACTATGTGGTGCACGGCTGGGACGTCGCCGCCACCCTCGGACGCCGGTACCGATTGCCCGCCGAAGTCATCGACGCGGCACTGCCGCTGGCGCTGATGGTGCCCGACGGCGACTACCGCACCACACCCGGCGCACCGTTCGGGCCCGCCCGTGGCGGTTCGGCGACCAACGATCTCGATCACCTGCTGCGCCACCTGGGGCGCGATCCTCAGTGGAATTCCACCGTCACGGGGGCGTGATCGGACCACCGCAACGCGTACAGGTCGGCACGCTCGACGCGAGCCGACACCGCGCGCTCGGCCAGCCCCGCGTTGGCCAGGTGATAGTCGATGCGCCAGCCGGCGTCGTTGTCGAAGGCCTTGCCACGCCAGGACCACCAGCTGTACGGGCCGGCGACATCGGGGTGCAGTTTGCGCACCACGTCCACCCAGCCGGTCGCCAGCAGATCGGTCAGCCACTGTCGTTCGCTGGGCAGAAACCCTGACTTCTTGACGTTGTTCTTCCAGGCCTTGATGTCGTTCTCGGTGTGTGCGATGTTCCAGTCACCGCACAGCACGGTGTCGCGGCCGGCGACCAGCAGCTGGGCCATCCTGGCCTCGACGGTGGCCATGAAGCGTTCCTTCTCCAGCTGGCGGTCGGTTTCGGCCTCACCGGTGGGCAGGTAGACACTGGCGATGGTGACACCCTCGGTGTCCACCTCGAGATAGCGGCCGTGCGCGGCGAACTCGTCGGACTCCAGCACCCGCACCGCGGTGAACGGCGTGCGGGACAGCACCGCGACACCGTTGCGGCCCTTCACATGTGGCTCCGCCGAGGCCAGCTGCCAGTCATCGGCCAGCGCGGGCGCCAGCGCGTCGCGCAGCTGCTCGTCGTCGGCGCGGGTCTCCTGCAGGCAGACGATGTCGGCGCGGGATTCCTTCAGCCAGGGCAACAGTCCCAGGTTCTCGGTGGAGCGTTGCTTGACGGCCGCGCGGATGCCATTGACGTTGACGGTGGTGACGATCACGGCCAGCACCCTAGTGCAGCCATCCGACATGTCGGTCCTTGCGCCGGACCGACGGACCCTTGCGGTACCGCCGGTACCGCCTTACTGTCGGGCGATATGACCGAACGCGCACCGATCCACCTGGGGTCGGGCGAGCCGATCCTGATGCTGCATCCGTTCCTGTGCTCGCAGAACGTCTGGCAGACGGTGGCCGCCCAACTCGCCGACACCGGCCGTTTCGAGGTACTGGCCCCCACCATGGTCGGCCACCACGGCGGGCGGCGCGCACCGGGCTGGCTGCTGGACACCGCCGCCCTGGTCGACGACGTCGAACGGCGGATGGACGAGATCGGTTGGCGCACCGCACATATCGTCGGCAACTCACTGGGCGGCTGGGTGGCCTTCGAATTGGAGCGCCGCGGTCGGGCCCGCACCCTGACCGGCATCGCCCCGGCCGGCGGCTGGAGCCAGCACTCGCCCACCAAGTACGAGACCGTGCTGAAATTCATCCTCGGCGGCCCCGCGCTGATCGCCGCCCGCCTGATCGGCCCGCGCATCCTGGATCTGCCGTTCGCCACCCGGATCGCCACCCTGCCCGTCAGCGGGCCTGCCGACGGTCCCAGCCGGGCAGATCTGGAGCTGCTGGTGCAGGACGCCACCCACTGCACCGCCTACCTGCAGCTGCTGGTGAAGACTTTGCGCCTGCCCGGCCTGCTCGAACTCGCCGATGTCGGCGTGCCCACCCATCTGGTGTTGTGCGAGAAGGACCGGGTCTTCCCCAGCCCGCGAGGCACCCGCTACTTCGTCGACCACCTGCCCACGGACACCCGGGTCACCAGACTCCCCGGGCTCGGCCACATCCCGATGCTCGAAGCGCCCGGCCACGTCACCGAGCTGATCGCCGAATTCGTCGATGCCCACACCGAACCCCAGCGCGCGGCACCGCCGGCCGGCTGAGCCGGCCAGGCCGCGAGATTGCAGTTATCGCGGGCTTTTGCGAGTGCGCGCCACCATAACTGCAATCTCGCGGCTCGTGGACGGTCAGCTCTTGGCCGACTCCAGAGCGGCATTGAACGTCTTGCTGGGGCGCATCACCGCGGCGACCTTCTCCGGGTCCGGGTAGTAGTAGCCACCGATGTCGGTGTGCCCGCCCTGCACCTCGTTGAGCTCGGCGACGATGGTGGCCTCGTTGTCGGCCAAGGTCTTGGCCAGCGGGGCGAAGTGGTCGGCCAGTTCCTTGTCGGCGGTCTGCTCGGCCAGCGCCTGCGCCCAGTACAGGGACAGATAGAACTGGCTGCCGCGGTTGTCCAGCTCGCCGGTCTTGCGGGACGGATTCTTGTTCTCGTCCAACAGCTTTCCGACGGCGGTATCCAGGGTTTCGGCAAGCACCTTGGCCTTGGCGTTGTCGGTCTTGTTGCCCAGATCCTCCAGGCTGGCGCCGATGGCGAGGAATTCGCCGAGCGAATCCCAGCGCAGGTGGTTCTCCTCGACCAACTGGCTGACGTGCTTGGGCGCCGAACCACCGGCGCCGGTCTCGTAAAGGCCGCCGCCGGCCATCAGCGGCACCACCGACAGCATCTTGGCGCTGGTGCCCAGCTCAAGGATCGGGAACAGGTCGGTGAGGTAGTCGCGCAGAATGTTGCCGGTGGCCGCGATGGTGTCCTGTCCGCGGATCACCCGCTCCAGCGTGTACCGCATCGCCCAGACTTGCGGCAGGATCGTGATGTCGAGGCCCTCGGTGTCCTCCTCCTTGAGGTAGGCCTTGACCTTCTTGCGCAGTTCGTTCTCGTGCGGGCGCTCGTCGTCGAGCCAGAACACCGTGGTCATGCCGGACAGCCGGGCCCGGTTGACCGCCAGCTTCACCCAGTCGCGGATGGCGGCATCCTTGACGACCGGCATGCGCCAGATGTCACCCTCTTCGACGTTCTGCGACAGCAGCACCTCGCCGGTGTCGATATCGACGATGTCGGCGACGCCGTCCTCAGCGATCTCGAAGGTCTTGTCGTGGCTGCCGTATTCCTCGGCCTTCTGCGCCATCAGGCCGACGTTGGGGACGGTGCCCATGGTGGTCGGATCGAACTGGCCGTGGGTCTTACAGAAGTTGATCATCTCCTGGTACATCCGGGAGAACGTCGACTCCGGGTTGACGGCCTTGGTGTCCTTGGTGCGGCCGTCGGCGCCGTACATCTTGCCGCCGAGGCGGATCATCGCGGGCATCGAGGCGTCCACGATCACGTCGGACGGCGAGTGGAAGTTCGAGATGCCCTTGGCCGAGTCGACCATCGCAAGCTCCGGCCGGTGCTCGTGGCAGCGGTGCAGATCCTCGATGATCTCCTCCCGCTGCGACGCCGGCAGGGACTCGATCTTGCTGTACAGGTCCGACAGGCCGTTGTTGACGTTGACGCCCAGCTCGTCGAACAGCGCCTGGTGCTTGGCGAAGGCGTCCTTGTAGAAGATCTTCACCGCGTACCCGAACACGATGGGGTGGCTGACCTTCATCATGGTGGCCTTGACGTGCAGGGAGAACATCACCCCGGTCTTGTACGCGTCCTCGATCTGCTCCTCGTAGAAGTCGCACAGCGCCTTCTTGCTCATGAACATGCTGTCGATGACGTCGCCGGCATCCAGCTTGACCTCGGGCTTGAGCACGGTGGTCTGGCCGCTCTTGGTGGTCAGCACCATCTTGACCCTGCGGTCCTTGTCCAGCGTCAGCGATTTCTCGCCGTGGTAGAAGTCGCCGGTCTTCATGGTTGCCACGTGGGTGCGCGAAGCCTGCGACCACGCCCCCATGCTGTGCGGGTGCTTGCGGGCGTACTCCTTGACCGCCTTGGGCGCGCGGCGGTCGGAGTTACCTTCGCGCAGCACCGGATTCACCGCACTACCGAGAATCTTGGAGTAACGCTCCTTGACCTTCTTCTCCTCGTCGGTCTTGGCGTCGCCCGGATAGTCCGGCAGGTCGTAGCCCTTGTTCTTGAGCTCCTTGATGGCGGCCAGCAGCTGCGGCACCGAGGCGCTGATATTGGGCAGCTTGATGATGTTGGCGCTGGGGTCCTGGGTGAGTTCGCCGAGCTGGGCCAGGTTGTCCGGCACCTTCTGCTCGTCGGTCAGGTCGTCGTCGAACTCGGCCAGGATGCGCGCAGCCACCGAGATGTCGCTGGTCAACACATCGATACCGGCCGCGTCGGCGAAGGTGCGGATCACCGGAAGGAATGCGTACGTGGCAAGAAGCGGCGCTTCATCGGTCAACGTGTAGATGATGGTCGGCTGCTGGGCGCTCATGTTGGTCTTCCGGCCTCACTGTCGGTATCAGATTTACGGCGTGCGACACGGGCCCCAAAAGCGACGTGCCCCTTGGTGTTGGGCGCCTTTTCCTTTGGCGTGTCACTGTCATCTCGGGCCGTCCAGGTTCTGGCAGGCCTCGACGGCAACAGTACAAGGACCCCGCCGGGCGTGGCGGCCCAACCTTGGCTACTCATCAGTAGCTTTTGACCCGACCCCACCGGGGGCCGTTGCCCCATGTCAGCGGGTGCGCGCCCGGACACACTGGGCACGCGGCACCCGGCAAACCCGGTGGCCGACGCCCAAGGTGGTGAGTTAGGCTTTGCATCGGTCATGAGTGCCAGCATCAAGCCCCGGCTTGCTGGCCGGCAACCCTCCAACCGCGGTGGGGTGCTCCGGGTGAAGACCAGGTTGAGCAGTCGATAGGACTGCCGGCAAGCGCGGGTCCGTGCTGACGGGCCCCCAGAACAGATGGAGGTTCGTTCGTCATGAGCACACCAGTCGACCCGACCACAAACTGGTCGTTCGAGACCAAGCAGGTGCACGCCGGCCAGTCCCCCGACTCCGCCACCAACGCGCGGGCACTGCCGATCTACCAGACCACCTCGTACACCTTCGACAGCACCGACCACGCCGCGGCGCTGTTCGGGCTGGCCGAGCCCGGCAACATCTACACCCGGATCGGGAACCCGACCACCGACGTCATCGAGCAGCGGGTGGCCGCGCTGGAAGGGGGCGTCGCCGCCCTGTTCCTGTCCTCGGGGCAGGCCGCCGAGACCTTCGCGATCCTGAACCTGGCCGCGGCCGGTGATCACATCGTGTCCAGCCCGCGGCTCTATGGCGGTACCTACAACCTGTTCCACTACACGCTGCCCAAGCTGGGCATCGACGTCAGCTTCGTGGACAACCCCGACGAGCTGGACTCCTGGCGGGCGGCCGTCCGGCCGAACACCAAGGCCTTCTTCGCCGAGACCATCTCCAACCCGCAGATCGATGTGCTCGACATCCCGGGTGTCTCGGCGGTGGCGCACGACAACGGTGTGCCGCTCATCGTCGACAACACCATCGCCACCCCCTATCTGATCCAGCCGATCGCGCACGGCGCCGACATCGTGGTGCACTCGGCCACCAAGTACCTGGGCGGTCACGGCTCGGCGATCGCCGGTGTGATCGTGGACGGTGGCACGTTCGACTGGACCCAGGGCCGGCACCCCGGCTTCACCGAGCCGGACCCCAGCTACCACGGCGTGGTGTTCGCCGAGCTGGGCCCGCCCGCCTACGCGCTCAAGGCCCGGGTTCAGTTGCTGCGCGATCTGGGCAGCGCCATCGCACCCTTCAACGCCTTCCTCATCGCGCAGGGATTGGAAACGCTGAGCCTGCGTGTTGAACGTCACGTGTCCAACGCGCTGCAGGTGGCCGAGTACCTCGCCGGGCATCCCGACGTGATCTCGGTGAATTACGCGGGTCTGCCCACCTCACCCTGGTACGAACTGGGCCGCCGGATCGCCCCGAAGGGCACCGGCGCGGTCCTGGCTTTCGAGCTGGCCGGCGGCATCACGGCGGGTAAGGCGTTCGTCGACGCGTTGACGCTGCACAGCCACGTGGCCAATATCGGAGACGTGCGCTCCCTGGTCATCCATCCTGCGTCGACCACACACCAGCAGCTCAGCCCGCAGGAGCAACTCACCACCGGCGTCACTCCCGGCCTGGTGCGGCTGGCGGTCGGCATCGAGGGCATCGACGACATCCTGGCCGATCTGGAGCTGGGTTTCGCCGCGGCCCGAGAGGTCGATGCGAACACGGCGGCGGCAGTGTGACCGTGTCGGATACCCGCCCCGCCGTTTCGCTGCCCGCCGAAGGCGAGACCGGTCTGATCGACATCGGCTCACTGACGCTGGAGAACGGCGCGGTCCTCGATGACGTGACCATTGCGGTGCAGCGTTGGGGCCAACTGTCCCCCGAACGCGACAACGTGGTGATGGTGCTGCATGCGCTGACCGGCGATTCGCATGTCACCGGCCCGGCAGGCCCGGGACATCCGACACCGGGCTGGTGGGACGGCGTAGCCGGCCCCGGTGCGCCCATCGACACCGATCGGTGGTGCGCCGTGTCCACCAACGTGCTGGGCGGCTGCCGCGGGTCCACCGGGCCCAGTTCACTGGCCAGGGACGGCCGGCCGTGGGGTGCCCGCTTCCCGGCCATCACGATCCGCGACCAGGTGAACGCCGATCTGGCCGCACTCGCCGCGCTGGGCATCACCCGGGTGGCCGCGGTGATCGGCGGCTCGATGGGCGGAGCCCGCGCACTGGAGTGGATCGTCGGTCACCCCGACACGGTGCGCACCGCGCTGGTGCTGGCCGTCGGGGCCCGCGCCACCGCCGACCAGATCGGCACCCAGAGCAGCCAGGTGGCGGCCATCAAAGCCGATCCGCACTGGCAGGGCGGGGACTACCACGGCACCGGGCTGGTGCCGAGCACCGGTCTGGAGATCGCCCGGCGGTTCGCCCACCTGACCTATCGCGGTGAGGCCGAACTGGATTCGCGATTCGGCAATGACGTTCAGGGCGAGGACGACGCCCGTTTCGCGATTCAGAGCTATCTGGAGTACCAGGGCGAGAAGCTGGTGGCGCGGTTCGACGCGGGCACCTACGTGGCCCTGACCGACGCGCTGTCCAGCCATGACGTCGGCCGCGGCCGCGGCGGGGTGGCCGCCGCGCTGGAGTCCTGCCAGGTGCCGGTGATCGTCGGCGGTATCACCTCCGATCGTCTGTATCCGATTCGGCTGCAACAGGAACTGGCCGACAAGCTGGCGGGCTGCTCCGGTCTCAACGTCGTCGACTCGATCTACGGACATGACGGGTTCCTGGTCGAGACCGACTCGGTGGGCGCCCTGATCCGGCAGACGCTGAAACTCGCGGCCCAGTGAGCAGGTCAGCACGGCCCCGGTCGCTGTCCTTCGGGGAGGAAGCCGCCGCCTACGAGCGCGGTCGGCCGTCCTACCCGCCCGAGGCCATCGACTGGCTGCTGTCACCGGGGGCTCATACGGTGCTGGACCTCGGCGCCGGTACCGGCAAGCTCACGGTCCGGCTGGCCCAGCGCGGGCTCGACGTGATCGCGGTCGACCCGATCCCGGAGATGCTGGAGGTGCTCAGCGCGTCGCTGCCGGACACCCCCGCCCTGCTGGGGACCGCCGAGGAGATCCCGCTGCCCGATGACAGCGTGGATTCGGTACTGGTGGCCCAGGCCTGGCACTGGTTCGACGCCGACCGGGCGGTGCGTGAGATCGCCCGGGTGTTGCGTCCCGGTGGCAGCCTCGGCCTGGTCTGGAACACCCGGGACGAACGGATGGGCTGGGTCAAGGATCTGGGTCGCATCATCGGGCACGAGGATCACGCGCTCGAGCAGAAGGTGACGCTGCCCGAGCCGTTCGCCGTGCTGGAGCGTGCGCATTTCGAGTGGACGAGCTACCTGACCCCGCAGGCCCTGATCGACCTGGTGGCCTCGCGCAGTTACTGCATCACCTCGCCTGCCGAGGTACGCACCCGGACCCTGGATCAGGTCCGCGAGCTGCTGAAAACCCATCCCGCGCTGGTCAATACGTCCGGTTTGGCGTTGCCCTATGTGACGGTGGGTATCCGGGCGACGGTGAGCTGACCGCACCAGCGGGCGGCGGCGGCGTGCAGACCCCCGAGGGTGTGCGCATCGACGCTATCGGCGGCCCAGGCGACATAACCGTCGGGCCGCAGCAGCAGTGCCGCGGGCGCATCCGCGCTGGTGCCGGTCACCACCTCCACCCGGTCGGGCAGCCCGGTGGTCTGCAGCGCCCCGCCGGACAGGTCGAGCAGCACCGGCCGCGCCACCTGCAGCAGTTCGGCGACGCGGCGCCCGTCATCGAGGGTGAAGTCGGGCACCAGCCGCCCGGCCAGCCGATGGTCATCGCCGACGTCGTAGCGCACGTCGGACCCGGCCAGCAGGTGCGCCAGGTGTTCGGACACCTCGGGTTTCTCCGCCAGTTCACCGAAAAGCGTTCGTAGCGCGCCCACTTCGGGTCCGGGGGCGGCCAGCGCCAGCTGCGCCATGGAGTGCATCATCACCCGCTCCCCCATCGGGTAACGCTCGCTGTGATAGGTGTCCAGCAGCGTCTCGGCCGCCCGCCCGGCGATCACATCGGCCAGTTTCCAGCCGAGGTTGACCGCGTCCTGCAGGCCGAGATTCAGCCCTGGGCCACCCATCGGCGAGTGCACGTGTGCGGCATCGCCGACCAACAGCACGCGCCCGACCCGGTAGCGTTCGGCCTGCCGGGAGTTGATGCCGTCGAGCCGCCGAAGAGCATGCGCGCCGGGCTTTTTCGGCGCCTGCACCGGAACGTCCACTCCGACGATCCGGCGCAGACTGTCACGCAGCTCGTCGAGCGATATCGGCCGTTGCGTACTGCCGACCGTCCACCCGTACTCGATGGTCCCGACCATCGGCCGGTCCGGCTCCAGCGGGAACACCACGACCGCGCCGTTCTCGAACCTGGTGTTGCCGAAGGCGAGCAACCCGAAACCGGGCAGCTCGTAGCCGCGGCCCGGCACCAGGAGTTCCTCCGGGAGGTGGACGTGCGCGATCCGGCTGACGATGCCGGAGGTGTGACCGGGGAAACCTACACCGAGGCTCTTGCGCACCCGGCTGCGGCCCCCGTCGGCGCCCACCAGGTACTGCGTGGTCAGCTCATAGCCGCGTTCGCCGGACCGCACCGTGACCCCGACGTCGTCGCCGCGGTCGCCGAAGCCGGCCAACTCGTGGCCCCACCGGATGTCCACCCCGAGCTCGCGAGCCCGCTTTTCCAGCAGGCGCACCAGCCGGGGTTGCGGCAGCAGCAAGGCGTACATCGGATTATCTTGCAAACCAAGGAATCCCAGGGAGATGCCGGCGAACATCCAGCCGTGGGCGGGCCGCGGTGGGCCGTCGTCACCACCGAAGAGATGGTAAAGTCCGCGCATATCCAGCTGCCGGATCACCTGCCCGACAAGGCCGTTGGCCTTGGGCTCGGCACTGGGGCCGGCCAGCGGGTCCAGCACCACCGGCCGGATGCCCGCCAGCGCGAGCTCGCAGGCCAGCATCAGGCCGTTGGGACCCGCGCCGGCGATGACCACCTGCTCAGTCACGATCGCCTCCCGGTTGGGTCAGTCCGCCGGCGACGGCCGCGAATCCCTGGCGCAGCAGTTCCGGGAAGGCCACCGGCGGGTCGGCTTTGACGTAGGCGTCGGCCGCCGCGTCGCCGACGGCGTGCACCACGCCGGCCACCAGCCGTGGATACATGTCCCGGTCGGGGTCGGTGCCGGTGCGTTCGGCGATCGCCGCGATCCACTCCTCGAACAGCGCCCGGCCGACGGCTCCACGAATCTCGGGACTCATCAACACCTTTCGCACCTCCATCAGCTCCTCGCGGGTGGGCAGGGCGGTCTCGGCGCCCGCTTGCGCGAAATCCTGCTCCACCGGGGCGAGTACCGACTCGGTGATCGCCGTCCACAGCGGTTCGGCAACCGGGCGCCCCCGCAACTCTGCGATGCTGCGCCGCAGCCGTTCGGTCTGGCGATAGGCCAGCGCCTCGTACTTGCCGGTGAAGTAGTTGTTGAACGTCCGCAGTGACACCCCGGCCAGCCGGGCGATGTCTTCCCGGGTGACGTTCTCCAACCCACGCTGGAAGGTCAGTGCCAGCGCGGCATCACTGAGCGCGCGGCGGGTGTCGAGTTTCTTGCGTTCACGTAGCCCCGCAGCCATGCCGCCCAGCGTACATATTTTTGCCCACTAGGCAAGTTTTTCTGGATCTCGGTTCTTCACAGGGAGATCCGTTCGCGAACGCGTCGCGCGTCGCCGGTCTGTGCGTCGAAGAAGTAGGTCCGCGCCGGTGGCAGCACCAACCCGATCCTGGTGCCGGACTCGAAGTCGGTGTCGGCCGGGGCTTGGGCGATCACCCGGGCCTGCTGATCGCCGGCATCGACCACGGCGGTCACCAGGACATGGCTGCCCAGCGGCTCGACGAAATCGACCCTGGCCGCCAACATGCCCGGCGCGCACTGACCGTGCACCTGCAGATGCTCGGGGCGCACGCCGACGGTGACCGGTCCGTCCGGGGTGACGGCCGGTGCCACCTCGGCGCCACCGATGTGAAGGACACCGGAACCGATGACACCCGGGATCAGATTCATCGGCGGGCTACCCATGAACGCGGCGACGAACGTGTTGGCCGGCCGATTGTAGATGTCATCGGTGGTACCGATCTGCTGCACCTCGCCTTCGGACATCACGCACAGCCGGTCCCCCAGCGTCATCGCCTCCACCTGATCGTGGGTGACGTAGATGGAGGTGACCGGGACCTCGCGGTGCAGACGCTTGAGGTCACCGCGAACCTGATTGCGTAACTTGGCATCCAGATTCGACAGCGGCTCGTCGAGCAGGAACGCCTGCGGTTCGCGCACCAGCGCACGACCCATCGCCACCCGCTGCCGCTGGCCGCCGGACAGCTGGCCGGGCTTCCGCTCCAGCAGGGCGGTGATCTGCAACAGTTTGGCCGTTTCGCGCACCCTGCGGTCGATCTCGGCGCGCGGGGTACGGCGCTGCCGCAAGCCGTAGGCGAGGTTGCGGTACACCGACATGTGCGGATAGAGGGCGTAGTTCTGGAACACCATCGCGATATCGCGCTGACCCGGACTGAGGCCGTTGACCACGGTGCCGCCGATCCGGATCTCGCCCGAACTCGGTTTGTCGAGTCCGGCCAACATGCGCAGGGCGGTGCTCTTGCCGCAGCCCGACGGTCCGACCAGGATGAGGAACTCCCCATCGGCCACGGTGAGATTGAGGGATTTGAGTGCATGCACGCCGCCGGGGAATCGACGGGTGACGTCACGAAACTCTACTTCTGCCAACGTTCAGCCCTTCAGTCCGGTACTGGCCACCGATTGCACGAAATAGCGCTGCGCGCCGACGAAGACGAGCAGCATCGGCAACAGGCTCATCACGTTCGCCGCCATCAGCAGCGGCCACTTCACCCGGTGTGCTCCCTGGAAGTAACTGAGCCCCAGCGGAATCGTCATCTGATCCTGGGAGGTGATCACGATCAGCGGCCACAGGAAATCGTTCCAGGATGTCAGCACCGTCAGCGCCGCCAAGGTCGACAATGCGGGCAGCGACAGCGGCAGCACGATCTTGAACAGCACACCCAGGCGTGACGTCCCGTCCACCCGGGCGGCCTCTTCGAGCTCCACGGGCACCGTCTGGAAGAACTGACGCAGGAAGAAGATGCCGAAGGCGGTGGCCAGGTTGGGCAGCATCAGCGCCCCGATGTGATCGATGCCCAGCCCGGCCCACACGTTGTCACCGAACCATTTGACGATCAGGAACACCGGGATCATCGTGACCTGGAACGGCACCATCAGGGTCGCCATCAACACCACGAAAAGCGCTCCGCGGCCCAGGAATCGGACCCGGGCGAAGGCGTACCCGGCCAGGCTGCAGACCACCAGATTGCTCACCAGCACCACCGCCGTCACCGACAGGCTGTTGAGGAAGAAGTGCCCGAACGGCGCCGCGGCCCAGGCCTGCGCGTAGTTCTCGAACCGTGGGCTCGCGGGCAGCAACACCGGCGGGAACCGGTTGGCCTCACCTTCGGTCTCCAGCGAGGTGATGATCATCCACAGCAGCGGGACGATCAGCAGGAAGGTGAGCGGAATCAGCACCAGGTGCCACGGGCTGAACGGCAGCCGCAACCTGCGCCGCCGCGCCGCCGGCTCGGGTTGTCCCACCGGCGTATCAGTCGGACGTAATCCGGTGGTCGTCATGAGGCGTGCACGTGCTTGCGGGCGAGACGGAACTGGATGGCGGTGATCACCAGGATTACCACGAACAACGCGTAGGCCATCGCCGCGGCATACCCGGCGTCGAACTGCACGAAGGCACGGTCCCACAGGTAGTACACGATGACGGTGGTCGCCCGCAGCGGGCCGCCCCGCGTGGTGGCATACACCTCGTCGAACAACTGAAGGGCGTTGATGGTCAGCCAGACGATGAGGAACAGATTGGCCGGGCCGAGCAGCGGCACCGTGATGGTGCGGAAACGGGTGAAGGCGCTCGCTCCGTCGATTGCCGCGGCTTCGTGTAGTTCGGGCGGAACCCCTTGTAGTGCAGCCAGATACACGATGACCGAGAATCCGGTCCAGCCCCAGATGGTCATCGCCACGATCACGTAGATGGCCTGCGAGGGAGATGCCAGAAACGGTTGGGCCGGGACACCGACGGCGCCCAGCGCCGCATTCACCAGCCCGTAATCCCGGTCGGTCAGCCACAGGAAGATGATGCCCTGCGAGATGGTCGAGACCGCCATGGTGATGTAGGCGGCCGTCCGGTACACCGAGATGAAGCGCACCGGCCGGTTGAGTGCCGTCGCGACGAGCAGTCCGACCAGCATCGTGCCCGGCACGAACAGCACCGTATAGACGATGGTGTGCTGGATCGCCTCGACGAAAACCGGGTCCTCGGCGAGTTTACGGTAGTTGTCCAGGCCCACCCAGGGCGTCTCCGGCGTGAGCAGATCCGAGTGCTGAAACGACAGCATCAGCGACATCAGCACCGGCAACAGTCCGAAGACACCGATCAGGATCGCCGCAGGGCTGACCAACATCCATCCCGACATCGTCTCCGAGTGCCGAATACGCCGCAGCGTGACCACCGCGACCGCTTACTTCCCGGCCAGCGCCGCGTCGGCCGCCTGCGCAGCGGAATCCAGGGCGGCCGCGGGCTCGTCCTTGCCGAGCATGACCGAAACGATCGCCTGTCCCAGTGCCTGTGAGATCGCCGGGTACTGCTCGACGGCCGGCCTGACCTTCTTCACGTTGGCGAGGTTCTCCACGAATGCCGCGCTGCCATTGAGCTTTTCGTCGAGTTGAGCGCGGAAAGCCGCATCCTGGCCGACGGACAGTCTGGTGGGCAGATCGCCGGTGCCCAGGGAGAACGTCTTGACCTGCTCCGGCGCGGTCAACCATTTGACGAAGTCGGTGGCCGCCTGCTTGCGCCGGTCGCCGTTGTTGAACACCACCCAGTTGTCCGGCCCGGAGATGGTCTGATGCGCTCCGCCCGAGCCGGCGAACGTCGGCATGACCTGGACACCGTAGTCGATATCGGACAACTGACTCAGGTCCCAGGGGCCGGTGACGAGCATCGCCACTTTGCCGCTGTTCATCAGCTTGGGCCCGTTCTCGTTGGTGGTGTCGAGGTAGAGCGACTTGTCGGTCACGGCCATCTGCTGCAGCGTGGTCAGCGCCCGGGCACCGGCGTCGGAGTTGAACGCCGCGTGCCCGTTGTCGGCGGTCAGCACGTCACCGCCGGCCTCCCACAGCATCGGGATGTAGTGCCAGACAGTGTCTTCGCTGCCGTCGGCGGGGATCAGCCAGCCGTACTGACCCTTCGCCGGATCGGTGAGCTTTGCGGCCGCCGACCGGAAGTCGTCCCAGGTCCAGTTCGGGCTCGGCGGTGTGACACCGGCATCGGCGAACAGCTTCTTGTTGTAGACGATCGCAAGATTGTCCACCAGCGCCGGGACCCCGACCACCTTGTCGCCGACCGTCGCGGCCTGGCGTTCTGCGGGATAGAAGTCCTCCCACTTCCAGTCGGGCTGTGACACCACCTCGGACATGTCGACGACCTGGGGAATCTTGGCGATGTTCGGTGACCATGAGCCGAACATGTAGGCGACATCAGGGGCGCTACCGCCGCGCACCGCCGTCAACACCTTCTGCAGCACCAGGTCGTTACTCGAGTAGAGCTCGCTGACCTTGACGTCGGGATGCTCTTTGTTGTACCGATCGACCAGGCTCTTGAACACCTCCCCTTCGGTGTCCTGGTAGCCGTGCCACACCGCGATCTCGACCGGGCCGGACGACGACGAGCCGCCGCCACCGCAGCCGGTGAGGACGGCAGCGAGCACAGCCGCCAGGACGAGACACCACGTGCGTCGGATCATGGTGGGAACTCCTTCACTTCGGTTCATCGGGGTATCTCGGTGTCACAGCGTCATCGTCGAGCGCAGCGGTTCGGGCAGCAGGTCGCCGTGCGCGGCCGTCAACTCGTTGCACAGTTCCCAGATCTGGTCCACGGTCAGGGTGGCCGCGGTGTTCGGATCGACCATCGCGGCCGCCCGCACCAGGCGGGGATCCCCGTCGAGCGCGGCGCGCACCGCCAGATCCACCGGGCCCAGGAAGTTCCGGTTGAGCGCGGCACACTGCGGTGGCAGATCACCGACCCGCATCGGATGCGCGCCCAACGCGTCGAGGGTGGTGGGGACTTCGACCGCCACCCCGTCCGGGAGGTTGGTGATGAGGCCTTGGTTGACCAGGTTGGCCGAGATGACCCGCGTGGTGCCGGTCTCCAGCGAGTGGATGACCTGCGGTGCGTACTCCGTGGAACCGGTGTCGATCGGCAGTGTCTTGTGGTCGGCCAATTCGGCACGGACCCGGGCATATTCGGCGAGGTTGGCCGCGCTGATCGAGACATACTCACCGATGTTGATGCGCAGCCGGTCGACCTCGGCGGGGTGACGGACATACCAGGGGACGTACTCGCTGGAGTGCTCGCTCGTCTCGGTCGGGTAGTAACCCAACCGGCGGTACATGTCCACCCGGACTCGGCGCCGCAGTTCGGGGTCGGCGGCGATGCGCTGATCCAGCAGGGGGTAGAGATCCTGGCCGGCCCGCTCCCACCGCAACACCCAGGCCTGGTGGTTGACCCCGGCCGACCAGTAGGACACCTCGCCATACGGCACGTCGATCAGTTCGCACAGCCCGACCATCGTCCAGTACACCGAATGGCACAACCCCAGCACCTTCAGCCGTGGCGCGATGTGGTGCAGGAACGTGACATTCATCGCCATCGGGTTGGTGTAGTTGAGTAGCCACGCATTCGGGCACAGCTGCTCCATGTCCCGCGCGATCCCGGCGAGCACCGGAAAAGTCCGCAGGCCGCGGAAGATTCCGCCGACGCCGATGGTGTCGCCGATGGTCTGGTTGAGCCCGTAGCGCGCGGGGATCTCGAAATCGCGCACGGTTGCCTCGTGCATGCCCACCTGGATGACGTTGATGACGTAGTCCGCCCCGTCGAGGGCACGGCGCCGGTCCGTGGTGGCCACCACGTCGGGTTCGGCGCCGGCTGCCGACGCGGTCGCCCGGGCGATCGCCTCGGCGGTCTCCAGCCGTTCGGCGTCGATGTCGTGCAGCACGATCCGGATCGACTGCAATTCCGGGAAGGACAGGATGTCCCCCAGCAACTCGCGGGTGAACTCGACACTGCCCGCTCCGATGATGACGACGGTGGGTTTCACGCCCGGCTCCTCTGCTGTGGGGTCTGCGGTGTCGGTGCGGCCGCTGGGGGCGCCTGGCCGCGCTTCTCGTCGCTGTAGACCATCAGCGTGGAACCCACCAGGGCGAGCACGATTCCGGCCGCCCCGTACGCGGTGGGCAGTGTCTGGTAGGCGATGAGTGACACCACGATGGTGAGCGCAGGTGCCAGCGCGTTGGTGGTCGGCGCCACGATGGTGGCTTTGCCCCGGCTGAGCGCCATCACCAGGAACAATGCGCCGACGGCGTTGAGAAGTTGCGTCGCGGCGGTCAGAGCTGGTGCCTGCCAAGGGAATCCGGACGGTATCCCGCCCATCGAGAGCACCGCCACCGGGATCAGGACGATCGCACTGATCGCCATCCAGCCGAAGGTGGTGGCTTCGTTGACGCCGATCGTCGCGGTCTTTCGCATGAAGTAGGCCTGCACGCCCCAGGCCACGCAGATCAGGATCGCCAGCGGCAGCCAGGGTCCCGACGAACCGTCCGGGGACGCGCCGGTGATGCTGAACAAGACGATGGCGGCCAGGGCGGCGATCAGGCCGGCGGCGGCCAGCGCCTTGATGCGTTCGTGCAGCAGCACCATCGCCATCAGCACCGTGATGGCGGGCGAGATCGACACGATCGGGAAGATGAGATAGGCCGGGCCCATGGTGAGTGCCTGGAAGAGCAACAATTGGCCGCCCGCTCCGGTCAGCCCGATGAGCAGGCCGTAGATGGCGGCGCGCGGCCTGCGGTCGAAACGTTGACCGCGCAACGCGAATGCTGCGGGGATGATCATGGTGAGCGCCCAGACGCAGTAGATCATCTCGTCCGGATAGCCGTACCGGGTGGCCGGCAACGCGGAGTACGCGCCCCACACGCCCCAGAAGAGCACCAGGAGCGCGGCGTAGAAGATCCAGCTGCGCCGACCGGTGGCAGGCGCCGGCGTTACCTCGGTCATCTTGCTGCCTTTCCCGAGATCATGCGCTCGCCGTGGCGAGTTGGTGTACCAGGTGCGGACTCAACTGGTGGCCGCTGTGTTTGGCCGCATACAGCGCGGCGCCCAGCGATGGGTCGAGCAACGGGCGCCGCAGGTCGTAGCCGGCCGGCTGGTCGGCCAGCGCCGCCACGAACATCGCGAGAAAGTCGGTGTCGGAGAACATCCCGCCGGAGTACGACACCGGCACCGTTTCCGATTCGGTGAAGCCGACGCGGGTTCGGGTGGTGTCGATGAGCGAGACGAGTTCGGCCACCGCGGTACGCAGGATCCGTGTCGAGGTGTCATCGCCGGCGCGTGCCGCGGCGCAGACCGTGGTCGCCAGGGCGGCGATGGCACTGCGACTGCCCGACCATCGGTCGATCACCAGGCTGACGGCGTCGAGATCGGCACCGAGATCCATCCGCTCCCGGAGCATTGCGTGCAACGGGCCGCGCGCGAGCCGGCCGTCACTCATCCTGCTGAATGCGTTGAGGCCCTGGGTGGCAACCCAATACGCCGAACCTTCATCGCCGAACAGTTCGCCCCAGCCGCCGACCCGGTGCCCGACGCCCCGGCGCTCGCCGTAGGTCATCGAGCCCGTGCCGCTGATGACGTTGATGCCGTCCTCGCAGGCCAGTGAACCGGCCCAGCCGCACACCATGTCGTTGTCACAGCGGTAACGGTCGTGGCCGAGCACCCGCGCCGGAACCGCGTCGAGCCGCTCGAGGTCGGCGCTGGCCTCACCGTAGCCGGGGATACCGAAGAACGCGGCGTCGATGGCGGCGGGTTCGATGGCGGCCTGCCCGCAGACGTCGGTCACCCCTTGGGCCAGAACCCGTTCGACGACCTCGAAGCCGTCGTTGAAGTAGTACGACGTCGGTGCCGTGGCGCGGGCGAGCAGCTGTCCGGCCTCGTCGATGAGGGCGAACGCGGTTTTCGAGCCCCCACCGTCAACCCCGAGATAACAGGCCATGGCCGATCACCGGTCCCACGGGTAGATGGTGACGCCCTTGACGACACGGCTGACTTCGCCGGACGGGAACGGATTGTCCGGTGTCTTACCGTGTTCCAGTGAGGTGAACAACGCGAGGTATTGCGCGAACACCAGATACGGCAGGGCGACCTGCGCGTCGTCGAGGCCGTCGAGACCGGGCAGCACGACGGCCGCACCGAGCGCGGCCGGGATCGGCTGGGTGCTGATCACCGTCACGGCGTCGTGGCCGAGCTGTGCGCGCAGTTCGGCCACGATGTCGAAGTCGTATCGCCGGGTGTGTGGATCGGTGGAGATGTACACCACCACCAGGGTGTCGCCGTCGAGCACCGATTTGGGTCCGTGCCGAAATCCCAACGGGGAGTCGAAGTAGGTGGTGACCTCACCGGCGGTGAGTTCGAGCAGTTTGAGTGCCGACTCGCGCGCCAGCCCGGCCAGCGGACCGCTGCCCAGATACACGAATCGTTGTTTCCCGGCCCGGGCCAGGGCACGGATATCGGGCTGCCGGGCGATGAGGTGTTCAGCCGCGCGTGCCAGCGAATCCACCTCTGCCCGCCGGGCCGGCCCGAGATCCAGCAGGCAGGACAGCAGCATCGAAGTCAGGCTGGAGGTCATCGCGAATCCGGCGTCGTTGGTGCGCGCGGGCATACCGACGACCCGCGAGTTCGGGCGGCCACGGTGGGCGCGGGCCAACTCCCCGTCCCGGTCGCAGGTGTAGATCAGATGCCAGACGTCGGTGACGAGTTCATCGGCCAGTGCGGTGGTGGCCAGGCTCTCCGGGCTGTTGCCCGACCGGCCGAACGACACCAGCAACGTCGGGGTGTCGCGCTCCAGGTGGTCCAGTGGGCCGGCGACGATATCGGTTGTCGCGATGGGCTCGACGCGGCGGTTCAGATGACGCCGCAGCGCCGGCGCGGCGATCTCGCCGACGAAGGCCGAGCTGCCCGCGCCGGTCAGGACGATCCGCACCTCGGGACGGGCGAGGATACCGCGCAGGAACTCCTGCACATCATCGCCGGGTTCACCCGCGACCTCTCGCCACGCGCCGGGCTGCTGCCCGATCTCGACGATGGTGGCGCCGCCGTCGGCTTGGGTGGGCACTGCGGTCGGGTCGATCCGTGTGCTAGTCATCTGCACCTCCGGTGTTGCGGATGCGGGAAGGGTCTTGTGCGGCAAGGCATGCGCGGGCGTAGGGCCGCAACGCATCGCGTATTCGGTCGATCACCAGGGACTGCGCGTCGGGCTGCAGCGCGCCGGCGCGGATGCGGTCGTACTGGGTGGGCAGGAACTGGCTGATCAACGGCAGCGGGATGGCCGCGCGGTCGAGGTTGGCCAGCAGGGTGCGCCGGGCGGCGTCGACCTCGTCATCGGCCCAGTAGTAGCGCAGCCGGTCGCTGTAGCTGTACCGCCGGGCGGTGCGCTGGGCGACGGGGTCACCCTCGTAATAGTTCTGCCAATACCCGGGCTCGGCCAGCATTCTGCGCTCCACCACCTCGGCGAGATTCGAGCGTTCCGACGGCGCGATGAGTTCCGCCTCGACGAGGCTCAACGCGAACAGTGCCTCGCGCATGGCGAAGGTGAGTGCCGGTCCGACCTTGAGGATGGCCCAATGGTCCTGCACCAACTCGCGCAGCTGGTCGGGACGCTGATAGTCGGTGGAATGCGCTTCGAAGACCAGGTTGTCCTCGCCGTCGAGCACGTGGCGCAACTCCGCGGTCGCGTCGTGCCGATAGTCGATGACGTTGAGGTGATCGAACTCCACCCCGGGTTGCACCACCAGGGCGATGACACGCGGCCAGACATCCGCCAGGCCCGCTGCCGCGAATGCCTTCCGGTGCGCCGCGATCGTGCGCCGGGCCCGCTCGGCCGGTGTCGGGGTGAGCCCGTCCAGCGTCTCGTGCGCACCGCCGGGCACCGGTACCTCGGTGCCGATGACATAGACCGGGCCGCCGGCATCGAGGCCGCCGGCGGCGTCCTCGGCCACTTCCAGCAGCCGTGCGGTCCGGCCGGCGACCACGTCGTCGGACAGCACGGCCGGGTCATCCGCACAGGACATGCTGCAGTCCAGGTGGATCTTTCGGTACCCGGCCGCGACATAGGCCGCGACGAGCACCTCGGCGTGTTGCATTGCCACAGCGGCATTTTCGCGTTGCCACCGGTTGGGCCCGAGGTGGTCACCGCCCAGCACCACCCGGTCGCGGGCGAACCCGTGCCGGTCGGCGATCTCGAAGACCAGATCACGGAACTGCGCCGGCCGCAGCCCGGTGTAGCCGCCGAACTGGTCGACCTGGTTGGACGTGGCCTCGATGAGCACGTGGCTGCCGTCGGCGGCGGCCTGCGCGATGGCCGCCGCCACCACGGTGGGATGCGCCGAGCACACCGAATAGGTGCCCACGGGTGCGCCGGCCTTGTGCGCCCGGATGGTTTCGGCGATCCAGTGCGAGGTGTTGTCTGTCAAGACGTCCACTGCGTGCGCGGAGTTGCTCATCGCGGGTCACGCTCCCCTGCGGACACCGACTGCGGCGCCACGGCGGTGCACAACGCGGCCACGGTGTCACCGATGGCCTGTCGTCCCGCCGCCACATAGCTGCGGGGGTCGATCACCGCGGGATCGGTGCCGAGCAGTGCGCGGACGGCGGCGGTGTAGGCGACGTTGAGCGCGGTACCGACGTTGACCTTGCGCATGCCGGCCTCGACGGCCGCGCGCAGTTGATCGTCGGGCAGCCCGGAAGAACCGTGCAGGACAAGGGGAATCGACACCCGTGCCGCCAGTTCCCGGATGAGGGCGATGTCGAGGTGGGCGTCGCGGGTGGTCATCGCGTGCGAACTGCCCACCGCCACCGCAAGTCCGTCGACACCGGTCTGCTCGGCGAAGGCCACCGCTTCGTCGGGGTCGGTGCGGGCGCCGGCGGTGTGCGCGCTGACGGTGTGCTGCTCCTTGCCGCCGATCTCGCCGAGTTCGGCCTCCACCCACAGCCCGGCCTGATGGGCGGTGCGGGCGAATGAGCTGGTGCGCTCGACGTTGTCCCGGTACGGCAGATGTGCCGCGTCGACCATGATCGAACTGACGCCCAACGGCCCTGCGGTCTGGACCGCCTCGGCGAGCAGCGCGGCGTCCTGAAAATGGTCGAGGTGCACGGCCATCGGAACCGCACAGCTCTGCGCGATGTGCGCGCACGCCGACACCAGCGGCGCGATCCGGCCGCCGTGGAAACGCACGGTGTTCTCACTCACCTGCAGCACCGCGGCGACCCCGGCACGTTCGGCACCGTCGGCGATGCCTTCGGCGTGCTCGATGGTGATCACGTTGAAGGCGAAGACCGCGGTCCGCCGGGTGGCGGCGGCGCCGACGAGTTCTGCGGTGGTGGCCAGGCTCACGGTGCGACCCGCTGTCGGGGGGAGGTGGTGTCGAACATTCGTCGATCATGAAAAGCTCGCTCAAGACGCGCAATACGAACCGGCAAAACGATCAGTAAAAATGATTGCCTCTATCCATTTTCCCGTCGCTTCGCTCGCCCCCACCCCATCGACGCAGGGAGTTGTCACCGATGTCGCTCAAACGCACCGACCGGATGCGCACTGTGCTCGCGCTGCTGCGCGACCGCGGCGAGGTGGCTTCCCAGGTGCTGTGCGCGGAGTTGCGGGTCTCGGCGGCCACGCTTCGCCGCGATCTCGGCGAACTCGAGGACCAGGGTCTGCTGGTGCGCACCCATGGCGGCGCGCGGGCGCTCGACCCGGGCAGCACCGAGATCCCGGTGCGGCTGCGCGACCACCGCACGGTCGCCATCAAACGACGGATCGCTGCGCATGCCGCCGCGCTGGTGCCTGCCGGCCAGCAGGCCGTCGCACTCACCGGCGGTATCACCACCGGCGAAGTGGCTCAAGCATTGAAGGGCCGGCCGCAGCTCACCATCGTGACGAATTCGCTGACCATCGCCGCCGAATGCGCCGTGGACGTGCACATGAAAGTGATCATCACCGGCGGTGTGGTGCGGGCGAATTCGCTTGAGGCCGTGGGTCCGATGTCCGAGCACGCCTTCCAGGTGATCACCGTGGGCACCGCGGTTCTCGGCGCCGACGGGATGTCGGCCGAGGTGGGCGCCACCACCTTCGACGAGGCCGAAGCCCGCACCGCGATCGCCATGGCCGCCAACGCCCAACGCGTCGTCGTGGCAGTCGACGGCTCCAAGATCGGCAAGGTCACCCTCGCAAAGATGGTGCTGCTGCACCAGATCGACCATCTGGTGACCGATTCCACGGCCGACCGTGACCAATTGGACCGGATCGCCGCGGCCGGGGTGCACGTGCACGTGGTGGACGCCGGCGAGCACTGAGCGCCACGGCGCGGGTCAGGAAGTACCCAGCGGGTCGATGGTCCAGGCGACGAACAGCACGATCGCGCTCACGGTGGCCGTGGTGGCGACGTCGATTCCCTTGGACCGCACCACCAGCAGCCCCGCCCGGTCCTCGGTCAGGGCCAGCCGCAGCACCGCGGCGACCCCGACGCCGATGCCGATCACCAGCGCACCGCGGCGCCAGTAGCCGGCGACCACCAGCACGAAGGCCAGCACGAAGATCAGCCCGACGGCCAGGATGGGCCACTGACCGCCGAAGACCTTGCGGGCGAACTCTTTGACGGTCATTGCTTCTCGACGCGCTCCACCACATTGGTGAGCAGGAAGGCCCGCGTCAACGGACCGACCCCGCCCGGGTTGGGCGACACGTGCCCGGCCACATCCCACACGTCGGGGGCCACGTCGCCGGTGAGCTTGCCATCCACCCGGCTGACCCCGACGTCGACGACCGCCGCGCCGGGTTTCACCATGTCGGCGGTGACCATGTAGGGCACGCCGACCGCGGCGACGATGATGTCGGCCTGGCGGGTCAACGCGGCCAGGTCCCGGGTTCCGGTGTGACACAACGTCACCGTGGCGTTCTCGGACCGGCGGGTCAGCAGCAATCCGAGCGGGCGCCCGACCGTGACACCGCGGCCGATCACCACCACGTGCGCGCCGGCGATCGGCACGTCGAAGCGGCGCAGCAGATGCACGATGCCGCGCGGCGTGCAGGGCAGCGGAGCTTCCTTCCCGAGCACCAGCCGGCCCAGATTGGTCGGATGCAGCCCGTCGGCATCCTTGTCCGGGTCGACCCGTTCCAGTGCCGCGTTCTCGTCGAGATGCTTGGGCAGCGGCAACTGCACGATGTAGCCGGTGCACTCCGGGTTGGCGTTGAGCTCGTCGATGGTCTCGTCCAGGGCGGCCGCACTGATGTCGGCGGGCAGGTCCCGGCGGATCGAGTTGATGCCGACCTTGGCGCAGTCGGCATGCTTGCCGCGCACGTAGGCCTGCGAGCCCGGGTCGTCCCCGACCAAGATCGTGCCGAGTCCGGGCGTCCGGCCCGCCTCGGTCAATTTCGCGACGCGCTGCTTGAGATCGACGAAGATCTCGTCGCGCGTGGCCTTGCCGTCCAACGTAATCGCACCCACGGGTGCCATTCTGTCAGGAGCCGTGGCAGGCTCCGACTATGAACAGTCCGCAGAATGTGTTCACCGACGTGTTCGGCCCGGCCAAGCTGGGTCCGGTGACCCTGCGCAACCGCATCATCAAGGCCGCCACGTTCGAGGCATCCACGCCGGACGCGCTGGTCACCGAGGATCTGATCAACTATCACCGGCTGCCCGCGGCCGGCGGCGTCGGCATGACGACGGTGGCCTACTGCGCGGTGTCACCGGGCGGGCGCACCGACGGCTGGCAGCTGTGGATGCGCCCCGAGGCGGTGCCGGGCCTGCGCCGGCTCACCGACGCCATCCATGCCGAGGGCGCCGCGATCAGCGCCCAGATCGGCCACGCCGGTCCGGTGGCCAACGCGCGCACCAACAAGGCCCAGGCGCTGGCACCGGCGCGGTTCTTCAACCCGCTGTCCATGCGGTTCGCCAAGAAGGCCACCAAGGAGGACCTGCGTGACGTGATGGCCGCCCACGCCAACGCCGCCCGGTTGGCCGTCGAGGCCGGCTTCGACGCCGTCGAGGTGCATCTGGGCCACAACTACCTGGCCAGCGCGTTCCTCTCGCCCCTGCTCAACCGCCGCAGCGACGAATTCGGCGGCTCACTGGAGAACCGCGCAAAAGTGGCCCGTGGGGTGGTGCGCGCGGTCCGCGAAGCCATCGGGGACCGGATCGCGGTGACGGCCAAACTCAACATGAGCGACGGGGTGCGCGGCGGGATCAACACCGAGGAATCCCTGCAGACCGCGAAATGGCTGGAGGAAGACGGCGGCCTGGACGCGATCGAACTGACCGCGGGCAGTTCCCTGGTCAACCCGATGTACCTGTTCCGGGGCGATGCCCCGATCAAGGAGTTCGCCGCCGCGTTCAAGCCGCCCATCAGTTGGGGCATGCGGATGACCGGCAACAAGTTCCTCCGCCAGTACCCGTACCGCGAGGCGTACCTGTTGCGGGAGGCCAAGCTGTTCCGCGCCGAGTTGAAGCTCCCGCTCATCCTGCTCGGCGGGATCACCAACCGCGACACCATGGACCTGGCGATGGCCGAGGGTTTCGACTTCGTCGCGATGGGCCGGGCGCTGCTGGCCGAACCCGGGCTGATCAACCGCATCAAGGCCGACGGCCGGACGCGATCGGTCTGCACGCACTGCAACCTGTGCATGCCCACCATCTACAGCCACACCCATTGCGTGGTGACCGGCGCCCCCGACGCCCTCGTCACCTCCTGACCGCGACGCCATGCCCGCCGGCGACACCACGGTCACCTACCGCTACGTGCGGGTGGGCCTGGTCGCGCTGGTGGTGTTCCTGCTGGTCTCACTGGCCCTGACCGGGGCACAGAGCTGCGTGCAGGGGTCGATCAGCGCGTTCTTCTACACCCGGACGCACGGGGTGTTCATCGCCGCGCTGTGCGCGATGGGGATGTGTCTGATCGCCTACCAGGGCAGCCGCCTCGGCGAGGACGCGCTGCTCAACTTCGCCGGCTTCCAGGCGTTCCTGGTCGCCCTGATCCCCACCGCCGTCACAGATGTGTGCCGGCCCTGGCTGCCGTCGGTGACCGACCCGTTCGGCGCCGTCGCCAACAACGTCGTCGCGCTGTTCGTGGCCGCCGCGGCCGGGGTCGTCTTCTACCTCGGGCTGCAACGCTGGCGGCCCGCTCAGGACGCGCCGACGGCGTCGGCGCCGGACTGCGCGCAGGCCGACACCGGGTGGAAACGGGTGGCCGCGGTGCTGCTGGCCGTCGAGGGCGCGCTGCCGTGGACGCTGTTCGTGGTGGCCATCGCCGAGGGTCTGCTGCTGCTGGTCCCGTGGTTTCGGGACCGGGCCCACACCGTCGCCGCGGTCGCGATGTTCCTGGCCATCACCCTGGTCGCGCTGTACCACGCCTGTTACGCGCGGGCCGCGGTCCGGCACCGGCGCGCGCGGTTCTACGCGACGATCGCGGTGGCGATGCTGCTCACGGTGATCGCGGCGGTGGTGCTGTTGGGCACCCACCTGCCGTACGCCGTGCTCGGCGTCGAAATCGTGCTCATCGCGTTGTTCGGCGTGTTCTGGGGTGTACAGACCTGGGACGTGTGGAATGAAGAGGACAGGTATCCCGCCGCCGGCGTGCCGGCGCTGGCCGACTCCGGGTGATACCGAATCGGCACGTGTGCCGACCCATATGACCGCTCCGCTACCGATAGAGTTGCAGACGATGAGCCGACCCGCAGCGCCCGCCCTGTCCGTTCGCTACGACGGGTCCGCACGGACCTTCTCCGCTGGCAACGATGTCGTGATCGGCCGCGATCTGCGCGCCGACGTCCGGATCGCCCACCCGCTGATCTCCCGCGCGCACCTGGTGCTGCGGTTCGACCAGGGCCGGTGGATGGCCATCGACAACGGGTCGCTGAACGGGATGTACGTCAACGGCCAGCGGGTGCCCACCATCGACATCACCGATGGCCAGCGGCTCAACATCGGCAACCCGGACGGCCCGCTGCTGACCTTCGAGGTGGGACGCCACCAGGGATCGGCCGGTACGCCACCGCAGACGGCGTCGATCCCGGTCACCCAACGACAGAACACGGCATGGCCGACCCAACCGCCGTCGTCGAGCCCATGGCCGACCGGCGGCCCGCCGGTGTCGCGCCCGCAGCCCCAGTACCCGCCGCAGCCGAACTACCCGACCGGACCGCACTACCCGTCCGGGCCGCAGCCCAGCGCCCCGCAGCCGCAGTACCCGTCGGCCGCCCAGCCCAGCGCCCCGTACCCGACCTATCAGCAGCCGGCACCCGCCGCGCCGCCCACCACGATCGGGCCGACGGCCGTACCGCGACCGGCCACCAGCGGCGGCAGCGACAACATCGGCACGACGATGCTGAAGATCCTGCGGCCGGGACGCGCACCCGAGGTGCCGCCGGGCGGCATCAAGATCGGTCGGGCCACCGACAACGACATCGTCATCCCCGACGTGCTGGCCTCGCGCCATCACGCCACCCTGGTGCCCGTCGCCGGCGGCACCGAGATCCACGACAACCGCAGCATCAACGGCACGTTCGTCAACGGCCACCGCGTCGAAGAGGCCACGCTGCGCGACGGTGACGTCGTCACCATCGGTAACGTCGACCTGGTCTTCGCCGGCGGCACACTCGCCCGGCGCACCGAGACCGAGGCCGACACCCGCACCGGCGGACTGGAGGTGCGCGGCCTCACCTGGACCATCGAGGGCAACAAGACCCTGCTGGACAACATCTCGCTGGACGCCCGGCCCGGCACGCTGACCGCGGTGATCGGCCCCTCGGGCGCAGGCAAGTCGACCTTCGCCAAGCAGGTCGCCGGGTACACCCACCCGACCAGCGGCACCATCACCTTCGAGGGCCACGACATCCACGCCGAGTACGCCTCGCTGCGGTCCCGGATCGGGATGGTCCCTCAGGACGACGTGGTGCACGGTCAGCTGACCGTCAAGCAGGCCTTGATGTACGCCGCGGAGCTGCGGCTGCCACCGGACACCACCAAGGAAGACCGCGAACAGGTGGTCATGCAGGTCCTCGAGGAACTCGAGATGACCAAGCACCTGGAGACCCGCGTCGACAAGCTTTCCGGCGGTCAGCGCAAACGCGCGTCGGTGGCACTCGAATTGCTGACCGGCCCGTCGCTGCTGATCCTCGACGAACCCACCTCCGGCCTGGACCCGGCACTGGACCGGCAGGTGATGACTATGCTGCGCCAGCTGGCCGACGCCGGCCGTGTGGTGCTGGTCGTCACGCACTCGCTGACCTACCTGGACGTGTGCGACCAGGTGCTGTTGCTGGCGCCCGGAGGCAAGACGGCGTTCGCCGGCCCGCCGAACCAGATCGGTGCCCAGCTGGGCACCACCAACTGGGCCGACATCTTCAGCAGCGTCGCGGGCAATCCCGAGGAGGCCCAGCGGGCCTACCTGGCCCGCAGCGCCCCGACCCCACCGGCGCCGACGGCCGAGCAACCCGGAGATCTCGGTAAGCCCGCGAAAACCAGTCTGCTGCGCCAGTTCTCGACCATCGCGCGCCGCCAGTTCCGGCTGACCATCTCCGACCGCGGCTATTTCATCTTCTTGGCGCTGCTGCCGTTCATCATGGGCACGCTGGCCCTGACGGTGCCCGGCGACGTCGGCTTCGGCTTGCCGGTGCCCGCGATCAAGGGCGGTGATGCACCCAACGAGCCGGGACAGATCCTGGTGCTGCTCAACGTCGGCGCCATCTTCATGGGCACCGCGCTCACCATCCGGGCCCTGATCGGCGAGCGCGCCATCTTCCTGCGCGAGCAGGCCGTCGGGCTCTCGACATCGGCGTACCTGCTGGCCAAGGTGGCCATCTTCACCGTCTTCGCGCTGGTGCAGTCGGCCGTCGCGGTGACCATCGCGATCCTCGGCAAGGGCTGGGGCGAGGGTGCCGTCGCGAGCGGCCTGCTGCTGCCGCGCAGCCTGGAGCTCTACGTCGACGTGGCCGCCACCACGGTGACCGCGGCCATGGTGGGTCTGGCGCTGTCCGCGCTGGCCAAGTCCAACGAGCAGATCATGCCGCTGCTGGTCATCGCGATCATGTCCCAGCTGGTGTTCTCCGGCGGGATGATCCCGGTGACCGGACGCCTGGTACTCGACCAGATGTCCTGGATCACCCCGGCCCGCTGGGGCTTTGCCGCCACCGCGTCGACGATCGACCTGACCGGCCTGGTGCCCGCACCGTTGTCACCGGATGACTCGCACTGGAAGCACACCACCGGAACGTGGCTGTTCGACATCGGGATGCTGGCCGCGCTGTCGGTGTTCTACGTCGGCTTCGTGCGGTGGAAGATCCGACTCAAAGCGGGTTAGTTCGTCGCGATTTGTGCATGTTCGCCGGCGGTCAGCGCCGCTGTACGTGCACAAATCACTCGCCGTGGATGTCCAGTCCGTGGGCCGCGGCGTAGGCCAGCCCTTGGGCGATGTCGACGCGCACACCCCGCACCTTCGCGGTGGTCCAGAATGTCGGGTCCACCCGCGCGCCGCGCAGGTCGGCCTCGTCGAATTTGGCGTCCTGCACCCGCACTCCGGACAAATCGGCCTGCCGAAGCACCGCCTTGCGCAGGTCGGCGCCGACCAGGCTGGCCTCGCGTAGCCGGGACGACGACAGGTCGACGCCCCGCAGATCGCAGCCCCCGAGAACCGCCAGGGTCAGGTCCACCTCGGTCATCACCACCGGCCGCAGCCGTGCCTCGGTGAACACCGAGCCCAGCAGGCTGCAGTTGGTGAAGGTGCTGTGCCACAGGGTGGCCCGGCGGAAGTTGCAGTTCCGGAAGGCGGACCCGACGTGCACCGACTCGGTGAGATCCACCCCGCTGAAATCGCAGTCGTCGAACACGGTGCGTTCGGTGCGGATCCGGCTCAGGTCGTCCCCGCGAAAGTCGTGGCCGGTGAACTCACGGTCCACCCAGACTTGTTCGGGGCCCGTCATGATCGTCGACTCGCTCGCACGCTTGGCTCAGCCGGCCAACGCGGTCAGCGCGTATTCGGTGACCGCGATCAGTGCGTCGCGCGCCGAGTTCCGGTCCCTTGCGTCGACTGCGACGATCGGGATGCCGTCGGCCAGCGCCAGCGCCTGACGGATCGCGGCGGCCGGATGCCGTACGCCGCCGTCGAATTCGTTGACAGCGATGATGAACGGCAGCTTGCGCGCCTCGAAGAAATCCACCGCGGCGAAGCTGTCCTGCAGCCGGCGCACGTCCACCAGGATCACTGCGCCGATGGCCCCGCGCACCAGGTCGTCCCACATGAACCAGAACCGCCGCTGGCCGGGTGTGCCGAACAGGTAGAGCACCAGGTCCTGCGCCAGCGTGATGCGGCCGAAGTCCATCGCCACCGTCGTGGTGTTCTTGTGCGGCGTGTCCTCCAGCGCGTCCACCCCGGCGGACTCGGTGGTCACCAGCGCCTCGGTGCGCAGCGGCATGATCTCCGACACCGCTCCCACGAAAGTGGTCTTGCCCGCGCCGAAACCGCCGGAGATGACGATCTTGGTGGAGGATGAGCGCTCGCGCGAAGACAGTGTGGAGGATGAGCGCTCGCGCGAAGACACTGGAGGATCAGTGGTGCCTCCTTCAAAGAGCCCGTAGGCCACGCAATGTCCTTCCGATCAGTTCGCGTCGTTCGTCGGTCGAGGCGGCATCTGCGAGAGTGCCGTGCACCCTGAGGTATCCCTGGGCGACCAGATCTCCGATCAGCACGCGTGCCACGCCGAGCGGCAACGATAGACGAGCCGCGATCTCCGCGACCGACGGACTATCCCTGCCGAGTTCCAGTATCCGCGCCCGGACGTCATTCCCGGGCCAGCGCGGCGCCGGACCCAGATCGCGTGTCCGGATGGGCGCTTCCCAGGGCAGCGCAACGGCGGGTTCGGTGCGTCCGGCGGTCAGCGTGTACGGCCGGACCAGGCTGGGCTCGGCGGAGCCCGGTGCCCATTCGCCGTCCCGCTCGTTCACCCGCTTCACACCCGTTTCTCTGCGGCCGGCTCACATGTGCTGGCGTGGTCGCCGCGCCGACTGCACGACGGTGCCGACCCGTTCGACGAGGATGGCCATCTCGTAGCCGATCTGGCCGATATCGCAGGACCGGGTGGCCAGGGTGGCCAGGTTCGAGCCGTCCCCCACCCGCATCAGCAACAGGTAGCCGTTCTCCATCTCCACGATCGACTGCATGACGTGGCCGCCCTCGAACAGTTGCGCGGCCCCGGTGGACAGGCTGGCCAGCCCGGACGCCACCGCGGCCAGCTGATCGGCCCGCTCGAGGGGCATGTGCTCGCTGGCCGCCATCAGCAGGCCGTCGGCGGACACCAGGACGGCATGCGACACCCCGGACACCTCGCGGGCGAACTTGGACACCAGCCAGTCGAGGGATGCACGGGTGGTCGTCATTCGGGTTCCTCCGCAGGGGCGAGCGAAGCGACGGGATATTCGCCGTCGCGGGCGTGGCTCCTGGCCGCGTGCACACCCCCGAAGTGACTGCTGAGGCTGGCCCGCACGGCGGCCGGGTCCGGCAGTGGTCCGGTGTCGAACTCCTGGTCGGCGGGGTCAGATGTTATCTCGTCGACGGCCGCTCCGGTGCCCGGCACCAACCGGGCCCCCGGCCTGCGCACCGGCAACCCCTCCGAGGTGTGCTCGGAAACCGGCGTGTCCTCGGCGGCGGCGGCCGCTGACCAACCGTTGTCCCACACCGACTTCCAGTCCAGATCGGTGCTGGCACCCAGGTCGGTGGGATCGACCAGCCATTCGGAGAGCATCTTCTGATAGATCGCGTCCTCCGAGCCGGTCGCCGGTTCGCTGCGCGCCGGCGGCGGGGCATCGTTGCGCGCAGGCGGCTCGTCGCGCACCTGGGCCCGGGCCGCGAAGAACGACGAGGTGTCGGCGGGCCGCTCTGTTGGCCGCACGGTCGGCTCGGCTTCGACGTCGGCGATCCTGCTGGCACCCGGGTTACGTTGCGGCAGAACCGAACCCGGCGGCTGGTAGTCGGCAGGCGCGACGGGTGGCTCCGGATCGGCGGCCCGGCGGAAAACCGGCGGCCCGACGGCGGCCGCCGGTGCCGGGATGAAGTCGGCGAACCGGGAGGTGGCGAAATCGCCGACCAGCAGGTGCTGCGGGACGTACACCCCGGCGGTGGTGCCCGACCCGGGTTCACCGGCCACGGTGCTGCGCAGCCGCACCACCAGGCCGTGCGCGGAGGCCAGCCGACCGATCACGAACAGCCCCATGTGCCGCGCGGTGTAGGGGTTGACCTCACCGCCGGACTGCAGCCGGATGTTGGCGACCCGCAGGTCGGCCTCGGTCATCCCCAGCCCCTCGTCGGCGATCTCGATCACCAGGGCGCCGTCGCCGGTGTACACCGCAGACACCCGCACCGGGTTGCTGGGCGGTGAGTAGCGCAGCGCGTTGTCCATCAGTTCGGCCAAGACGTGCACCAGGTCCGCGGCGACGCCGCCGCTGATCTCGCTGTCGGGCACGGAGCCGGTGACCACCCGGGTGTACTCCTGCACCTCGGAGGCCGCGGCGTTGACGACGGCCGCCAGCGCGACCGGTTCGGACTGCTCCCGTGACACCTTGGTGCCCGCCAGCACCAGCAGGTTCGCGCCATTGCGGCGCATCCGGGCGGCGAGATGGTCCAGCCGGAACAGGCTCTCCAACCGCTGCGGGTCCGCCTCATCGCGTTCCAGCTGGTCGATCAGCGTCAGCTGCTGGTCCACCAGCGACCGGCTGCGCCGCGACAGCGTCTCGAACATATCGCTGACCTGCAGCTGAAACCGGGCCTGCTCGCCGGCCAGCAGGACGGCCTGTTCGTGAAGTTCATCGACGGCGTGCGCAACCTGGCCGACCTCCTCGGTGGTGTGCACCGGCAGCGGGCGGATCGGGCCGGGGTCACCGCCGGCGCGGACCTGTTCCAGTTCGCGGGCCAGGTCCTGGTGCGCCACCCGCAGCGCGCCGTCGCGCAGCCGGCGCAACGGCCGGACCAGTGACCGCGCCACCAGAGCGACCGCGGCCAGGGCGACCAGGATGGCGCCGATGACCAGGACCGCGTCGCGGATGGCGGTGCTGCGCCGGTCGGCGGCCTGGCTTTCCACGGCCGAGGTCACCGACGCCGAGGTGTCGGCGATGATCTTGCCGGCAATCTCGTTGGTGACCTGGATCGACTGGCCCAGGTCCGGGTTGTTGGGCAGCGGCACGGCCGGATCCGACATGATGCCCATCCGGCGGACCATCTGCTCCTGCAACTTCTGGGCTTGCGCGGAACCGACGCCGAGCACCTGGCTCATGCCGAACAGCGTCGAGGGCTCGGTACCGGCAAGGGTGACCATCGACGTGCGCAGTTCGGGCTCGGGCAGCTCTGCGCCGCCGTTGACCAGCAGCTGCTGCATCATCATCTGGCCGCGCGCCCCGACTGCGCGGGACAGCCCGAGCGTTTCGGCGCGGATCTTCTCGTCCTCGACCCGCACCGAACCGTTGATCGCGTCCTCGGCGGTCAGCAGGATGGGGGCGTAGGTGGTGATCCGGTCCCGCAGCCCGATGCTGTTGGAGGTGACCCCGTTGAGCAGCTGCTGACCGCCCTGCAGGATCGCGGTGACGCCTTTTCCCACATCGGGTACCGCGTCGGTGTCGGCCAGTTTGTCGGCCAGTGCCTTGCGGCTCGCGTCGAACGCACTCAGGGCCGGTTGCGCGTCGGTGCCGGTGGAGTTGGCAAGCAGCGCGGCGTCGAGCGCGGCCATGTAGTTCGTGATGGCGGGCACCAGTTCGGCACGGTCGGCGGCGCGGCGCAGGTCGGTGGCCGCGTTGAGGCCGGAGTAGATCCGCAAGCCGCCGAGCACCCCCGCCAGCACGAGCGGAACCAGCGCGATGGCAAGCACTTTCCAGCCGACGGGCCAGTTGCTCAGCGCCCAGCGCGACGGCTTGCCCACCGGCGGCGGCGCGTCTTGCGTTGTGGCGTGGGTGAATTCGTCGCTCATTGGCTTCCTGCTGCGTTAGCCCGCAGTTGGGGCCGGCGTGGCACGCCGATCGCAATTTGTCGATTATGACAGCCGTATGCAGCGCTTTCTACAGTTCGCAAGTGTTCGCGCACAGTTCGTGACCGAGATGTTGCCCGGTTGTGTGATGGCGCGGATGACATCATCGTCGGATGTTCCGCGTGCTGTTCTTCTCGCCCCGGATCGCGCCGAACACCGGAAACGCGATCCGGATGGTGGCGGCGACGGGGTGCGAACTGCATCTGGTCGAACCGCTCGGTTTCGATCTGTCCGAGCCGAAGCTGCGCCGGGCCGGGCTGGACTACCACGATCTGGCCTCGGTCACGGTGCACGCCGACCTGGCCTCGGCGTGGGCCGCACTGATGCCGGCCGCGGTGTACGCGTTCACCGCGCACGCCGACAGATCCTTCGCGCAGGTGTCCTACCGGCCCGGCGATGTGTTGATGTTCGGCCCCGAGCCGACCGGTCTGGATGCCGAGACGCTGAGCGACCCGCACATCACCGGCCGGGTACGCATCCCCATGCTGTCGGGCCGGCGGTCATTGAATCTGTCCAACGCGGCGGCGGTGGCGGCCTACGAGGCATGGCGCCAGCACGGTTTCGACGGTGCGGTGTAGGTCGGTAGCTCACTGCCGTTGCGGCAGAACCGCATTGAGCCAGTCGAAGATCACCTGGTGGACCCTGCTCATCGCACCCATGTGACAGTGCTCGCCCGCCCCGTCTGCTTCGCGCAGGCTGACCAGCGTCGTCTCGGCATTCACCAGCGCTTCGGCGACACGTTGTGGTTCGCCCTTGAAGAACTGGTCGTTCTCCGCGTCGAGCACCAGAGTGGGGGCGGTGATCCGATCCGCGATGCCGGCCAGGGTGTAGCGGCCGAACACCTCCGGCAGGGCGGCCGGACTGTCCACGCCCATCACCCACACACCGTTGCGGAGCGCCCATCGGATCTGGGTGTCGAATCCCATCAGCAGTGTCAGCACCTGGTTCACGGCATCGGTGTTGCCGTCGGCGATCCACTGGGTGAGGAACGCAGGCATAGCGCCCGCCACCGCGGAACCGAAATCGAACACGCCGTCGTCGAGGATCACCGCGGCGAGCCGGTCGTCGAAGGCGGCCGCGCGGGCCGCCAGATAGCCGCCCAGGCTGTAGCCGAACAAGGCAATCCGGTCGGCGGCGATCTCGGGGCGGGTGAGTGCGAAGTCGAGCACCGGGGTGACGACGGCCTCCCAGTCGTGCCGGAACACCAGCCGCTGCTCGCGAATCGCCATGCCCTGACCTGGCCCGTCGAAGGCCAGCACGTGGTATCCGCGGGCCAGGGCCGCGGCTGCGATGGCGAAGTAGGACTCCTCCAGCGTCGAGTCGTAGCCACTGTTGTAGACGACGGTCGGCCGGGGTTCGCCCGAGTCGTCGGCCAGGTACAGGTAGCCGGGCAGCGTGGTGTCCAGATACGGGATGCGCACCTGCTCGAAGCCGAAGTCGAACAACCCGATCGCGGCCAGGAAGGTGTCGCGGGATGCGCGGGACAACTCGGTGACCTCGGGATCGTCGAAAGGGTCCACCCGGCGGTAGAACTCGGCGGTCCGGTAGTAGTTCGAGGCCCGCAGCAGGGCCTCCCGTGCGCTGACCGACTGGCCGTTGGCCAGCGATTCCCGGCCCAGCGCCTCGACCCGCCGGGCGGTGGCTTTCCACTCCCGATGCCAGGCGACCTCGTCCCCTTCGGGGATGGCACGGGCGGTGACCAGCACCTCCCCCAGGTCCGCGCCGCCGTAGCCGGCGAAACCCGCAGCCCGCAGGGTCTCGAAGGAGAACGACTCATCATCGAACAGGAACTTCACGGCGCACCCCTAAACGAAACGGAACGGTTACGTCTCGTATAATCGCATCGACGTTGCCGGAACGCAACCGTTCCGTTTGAGCTAGGGTTTCGTCCGTGCCCCCATCCCCGCGCCGCCGCACCTCGGGCGGACCGGTCCTGCAGGACGAGGTGACCGCCGCCATCGAGGAGGCCTACTTCGCCGAACTCGCCGAAGCCGGTTACGGCAGGTTGTCGATCGATGCGGTCGCCAAACGCGCCGGCGTCGGCAAGGCGGCCGTGTACCGGCGCTGGCGATCCAAACTCGATATGACCGTCGCCCTGGTGTCCAAGAAAGCCGTCGCCGCGATCGATGTGCCCGACACCGGCACCTTGCGTGGTGATGTGCTGCAGTACCTGCGCGATGCCCGCGACACCCTGTCGCATCCGATGGTTCGGCGGATCGGGCCGGATCTGCTGGCCGAAGCCATCCGCAATCCGGAACTGGCCGCGATACTCGGCGACAACGTCCGCGAACCCCGGCGGGCCAAAGCGGCCGAACTGTTCACCCGGGCCATCGAACGCGGCCAACTCGCCTCGGGCACCGATACCGATCTGGCGATGGACCTGCTGGCCGGGCCGCTCTACTGGCGACTGGCCGTGGTGCAGTTATCCGCCGACGACGACTACTGCGAACGCCTTACCGAGCGGATCGTGGCGGCGTTGCGCTGAGCATCACCAGGTGTCCCAGTGCGCGAACTGCTCGGCGGGCAGCCGCTTGGCCTTCTTGAAGTCGGTGCCCTTGGTGTAGGCGATCGGGAAGAGGCCGGCTTGGGAGTACTTGTCGAACGGGATGCCCAGGATCTCGGCGGCCTGCTTCTCACCGTCGCCGAGCAGGTGCAGCGTGGTCCACGCCGAACCCAACCCGCGGGAGCGCAGCGCCAACATGAAGCTCCACACCGCGGGCAGCAACGATCCCCAGAACGACGCGCTCAACCCGGCGGGCGCCCCGTCCGGCCGGCCCTCCAGCACCGGGATCAACAGCACCGGGGCTTTCTCCATGTTGTCGTTGAGGTAGCTCGCCGAGGACCGCACCGCATCGATCTGCCCGTCGCGGGCGTCACCGAACGTATCCTTCGGCGCCGCCAGGTACGGGGTCGCATTGGTGCGGTAGATGTCGGCGATGGCCTTCTTCTTCGCCTCATCCTCGACGAAAACCCATTGCCAGCCTTGCGCATTCGAACCCGTCGGCGCCTGCAAAGCCAGATCCAGACATTCCAGCAGCACCTCACGCGACACCGGTTTGTCGAAATCGAGGCGTTTGCGCACCGAGCGCGTGGTGGTCAGAACTTCATCGGCGGACAGGTTCAGTGTCATACCGCGAGACTACATTCGCGTTCATGAGCACCGAGCTGACGAATGACACCGCGGACCGCCTGAAAACCGACGACTACGGCTGGCTGACCACCGTCGCGAAGTCGGGGCAGCCCGTACCCAAATTGGTCTGGTTCCATTTCGACGGGACCGACATCGTCGTCTACACCACGCCGACCGCGGCCAAGGTGCGCCACATCCGTAACCACCCACAGGTGAGCCTGAATCTCGACTCCGACGGCAACGGCGGCGGGATCATCGTGGTCGGCGGTACCGCACGGATCGACGCCGAGGGGGTGGACGCTCGCCAGGACGCTTCGTACTGGACCAAGTACGAGGCCGCTGCCGCACAGTTCGGCCTGACCGAAGCGATGGCCGGGTACAGCACCCGTATCAAGATCGCCGTCCAAAAGGTATGGACCACCCCGACCGAGGGCTGACGTGCATAAACCCCTCCCCATTTCGGGGAGGGGTTCTCGCAGGTAGGTCAGTGATTCTGCAGGTTGGCGATCCTGGCCGGGCCGTGGTTGTTGTGCCAGCCGGGCTTGGCGGTGGGGGCCGGCTTGGCGAACGTGTCCGGGCTGTAGGAGTAGCCGGGGCCGCTCGGCGTGGTGGTCGTGGTGGCTGCGGCGGCGGTGCCGGCGAGGCCGAGTGCGCCCGCGCCGATGATGCCGGCGGTGACGATGCCGAGTCCGAGGGTCTTGATCATGTTCGTAATCCTTTGCGTGAGTGAGCTTTTGGTTTGTCTTGCCGGCTTGTTCGGCCGTTGAGATAAGAATGCCCCGGTGCACGCGCCGGGTCTGTCGGGTGACCGGTGGATGCACCGGATGAACTGGTTGTCCCCCGATCGGGGGAAGCGCGCCGTTGCCGCGACGACGGCCGCCGGCCGACGTGGCGGCCATGGCGCGAAAGTGCGAGTGACCGGCGCCCGCAGCGCCGAGTCAGCGGAAGTCGCGGGACCGTGACGTCACACGCAGGTCAACCGGGGCCATCCGGTCTGCCACGACCGTGACCGCCCCGCTCGCGTTCTGCACGATGCCCCGGATGATCAGCGCCGACGCGGTCTGCGCCAGCTTGCGATGCCGCGACCACACGCCGGGCGAGCACAGCACGTTGACCATGCCGGTCTCGTCCTCCAGGTTCATGAACGTCACCCCTGCCGCGGTGGCGGGTCGCTGCCGGTGGGTCACCGCGCCGGCCACCAGGATCCGGGTCCCGTCGGGCACCTCGAGCAGATTGCCCGCGGGGATCACTCCCAGCTCGTCGAAATTCTCCCGCAGGAACTGAGTGGGATAGTGCTGCGGCGAGACACCGGTGGCCCACACGTCGGCCGCGGTGAGTTCGAGGTCGGTCATCCCGGGCAGCGACGGGATACGCGATGAGGCCCCCACCCCGGGGAGCCGGTCCGGGCGTTGCGTCGCGGCCGCTCCCGCCGACCACAACGCCTCGCGGCGGGAGATCCCGAAACAGTCCAGTGCACCGGCGGTGGCCAGCGCCTCGGTCTGCGGGACCGACAGCTGCACCCGTGCAGTCAGATCCAACAGCGAGGCGAACGGTCCGTGCGCCTCGCGCTCGTCGACGATGCGCTGCGCCAGCCCGTCGCCGATATGCCGGACGGCGCCGAGCCCGAGCCGCACGTCCGATCCCTCGTTCTCGCACGTGGCGTACGCAAGGCTGGCATTGACGCACGCACCGTGCACCTGCACGCCGTGCCTGCGGGCATCGGCCACCAACGATTGCGGTGAATAGAACCCCATCGGCTGGGCCCGCAGCAGCGCCGCGCAGAACACCGCGGGATGGTGCAGTTTGAACCATGACGAATAGAACACCAATGAGGCGAAGCTCAGCGAATGACTCTCCGGGAAACCGAAATTGGCGAAGGCTTCCAGCTTCTCGTAGATGCGGTCGGCGATGTGCCCGGTGATGCCGTGCTTTTCGCGCATCCCGTCGTAGAACCGGCCGCGCAGCCGGCGCATCCGCTCGGTGGAACGTTTGGAGCCCATCGCCCGACGCAACTGGTCGGCCTCGGCGGCGCTGAACCCGGCACAGTCCACCGCCAGCTGCATCAGCTGCTCTTGGAACAGCGGCACGCCCAGCGTCTTGCGCAGCGCCGGCTCCATGGACGGGTGATCGTAGGTGGCCTCCTCCTCTCCGTTGCGCCGCCGGATATAGGGATGCACCGATCCGCCCTGGATCGGGCCGGGGCGGATCAGCGCCACCTCGACCACCAGGTCGTAGAACTCCCGGGGTTTCAGCCGCGGCAGGGTCGCCATCTGGGCCCGCGACTCCACCTGGAACACCCCGACCGAATCGGCCCGTTGCAGCATCTCGTACACCGCAGCCTCAGAGAGATCCAGCTGTGCCAGGTCGACGTCGATCCCCTTGTGTTCGGCCGCCAGGTCGATGGCATAGTGCAGAGCCGAGAGCATGCCGAGCCCCAGCATGTCGAACTTCACCAAACCTATTGCCGCGCAGTCATCTTTGTCCCACTGCAGCACACTGCGGTTTTCCATCCTGGCCCATTCCACCGGGCAGACGTCGGCGATCGGACGGTCGCAGATCACCATGCCGCCGGAGTGGATGCCCATGTGCCGGGGCAGGTTGGAGATCTGCGTGGCCAGGTCCACCACCTGGGCGGGGATGTCCTCTACATCAGGTGAGTCGGCGAGTCCGTTCCACCGACTGATCTGCTTGCTCCACGCGTCCTGCTGCCCCTGCGAGAAACCCAGGGCCCGCGCCATGTCCCGGATCGCGCTGCGGCCCCGGTAGGTGATGACGTTGGCGACCTGAGCGGCGTAGTCCCGTCCGTACTTCCGATAGACGTACTGGATGGCGTCCTCGCGCAGATCGGATTCGATGTCGATATCGATATCGGGTGGGCCGTCCCGGGCCGGGGACAGGAACCGCTCGAACAACAGGTCGTTGCGGACCGGGTCGACATTGGTGACCTTGAGCGCGTAACAGACCGCCGAATTGGCCGCCGATCCCCTGCCCTGGCACAGGATGCCGTTCTCCCGGCAGAACCGGGTGATGTCGTGCACCACCAGGAAATAACCCGGGAAGTCCAGTTGCTCGATGATCTTCAATTCGTGCTCGAGCTGCGCGTACGCCTTGGCCGCCCGCGCCCGTGGACCGTAGCGCTCGGCGGCGCCGATCTCGACCAGATGGCGCAGCCAGCTGTTCTCGGTATGCCCGGCCGGGACCGCGAACGGCGGCAACCGGGGCGCGATGAGACTCAGCCCGAAGGCGCACTGCTCACCGAGATCGGCTGCCGCCGAGACGATCTCGGTGCCGAACAGTCGTGCCATCTCTTCCCCGGAGCGCAGGTGGGCGCCACCGAGTGGGGCCAGCCAGCCGGCCGCGGAGTCCAGCGAGTTGCGCGCCCGGATGGCGGCCATCGCCATGGCCAGCCGACCACGGGACGGCTCGGCGAAATGCGCACCGGTGGTGGCCACCACGCCCACCCCGAACCGCGGCGCCAATGCGGCCAGCGCGGCATTGTGCTCGTCATCGCGCGGGTGGCCATGGTGGGTCAGTTCGATACTGACCCGGTCCGCACCGAACCGGTCCACCAGATCGGCCAGCGCCCGGGCCGCCGCTTCCGGTCCACCCGTCGACAATGCCTGGCGGACATGCCCTTTGCGGCAACCGGTGAGAATATGCCAGTGCCCGCCGGCCGCCTCGGTGAGGACATCGAAGTCATAGCGCGGTTTGCCCTTCTCCCCGCCGACCAGATGCGCGGCGGCAAGCTCGCGGGACAGCCGCCGATACCCTTCCGGGCCGCGCGCCAGGACCAGCAGATGCGGGCCGGGTGGATCGGGGTCTTCGGTGCGGGCCACATTACCCAGCGACAGTTCGGCACCGAACACCGTGGACACATCGAGTTCGCGGGCGGCCTCGGCGAACCGCACCACCCCGTAGAGACCGTCATGATCGGTCAGCGCGATGGCCCGCAGATTCAGCCGCGCCGCCTCCTCGACGAGCTCCTCCGGCGTGCTGGCCCCGTCCAGAAAGCTGTACGCCGAATGCGCGTGCAGTTCGGCGTACCGGACCGCAGAGCCGCCGCGCTCGATACCGGCCGGCTGGTAGGCACCGCGCTTGCGGGACCAGGCGGGGCTGTCCCCGCCGTCACCCGGCGGCGGTTCGATCCGGCGCGCCCGGCCGGCCAGTACCCGCTCCATCTCCGACCAGGTCGGCGGTCCGTTGTGCCAGCCCACCCCGCCAGTGTATCGAACAATTGTTCGAATCGTCGATCAGCCGGGGATGTCCATCCGCTGGGTGCCGATGACCGCCAGCAATCGCAGCGCCTCCTCCGAGGAGGAACCCGGTTCGGCGGTGTAGATGGCCACGCGTTGATCCATATCGGCGATGCCACCCTGGAGGTCAGAACTTGTCGTACCCCTCTGTGACAATGGTGTCATGTCCAGCGCCGCAGCGTCTTTGGCTTCGCAGGCTAGTCCTGCCGAGCGGCTTGAGGTGTTGTTCGGGGAGCTGGCCGAGTTGTGTGGGCAGCGCAATGCGATCGACGGTCGGCTGGTCGAGATCGTGGCCGCGTTGGAGCGCGAAGATCTGGCGGGGTTGACCGGGGCCCGGTCGCTGTCGGCGTTGGTGGCCTGGAAAACCGGTGCCACCCCCCGCAACGCCGACACCGTCGTGGCCGTCGCGCGCCGGATCGAGGAATTGCCGGTCTGCGTCGCCGGCCTGTGTGCGGGTCGGTTGTCGTTGGATCAGGTCGGTGTGATCGCCGAACGCGGCGCCCACGGTAGCGATGCGCATTACGCCGAACTGGCCGCCTCAGCCACGGTGGCCCAGTTGCGCACCGCGATCAACCTGGCACCCCGAGACGAACCCGAACCCGAGCGGCCCGAGCCCGGGCCCGGGCCTGAGGTCACCAAAACCAGCGAGAGCGCGGACTACACCACCTACCGGATCCGGTTACCGCGCCTGGACGCCGCAAAATTCGATACGGCCATGCAGTCCCACCACGACGGCCTGATCACCGACCACACCGAAGACACTGGCGCGGACACCCCGTTTCCGACCCGGGTGGATGCCTTCATGAGTGTGGTCGAGGCTGGCTGGGACACCGAGGCGGCGCGGCGCCCGCACGGCCAGCACACCACCATCGTCGTGCACCTCGACCTCGAGCAGAAGACCGCCGCCCTGCATTTGGGTCCGGTGCTGACCGAGGCGGAACGACAATTCCTGAGCTGTGATGCGACCTGCGAAGTGTGGTTCCAGCGCCACGGCCGACCGATCGGGGCTGGACGCACCACCCGCACCATCAGCCGCCGGCTACGCCGCGCCCTAGAACACCGCGACCGCTGCTGCGTGATCCCCGGCTGCGCCACAACCCGGGGATTGCATGCCCACCACATCACACACTGGGAAGACGGCGGCGTCACCGAGCTGTCGAATCTGGTGCTGGTCTGCCCCCATCACCACCGACTGCACCACCGCGGCGCCCTGAACATCACCGGACCCGCCGACCGACTCGCCGTCACCGACCACAACGGACAACCACTGCACCGCGGAACCCTGGCCCACCCACCGGCCACACCACCACCCGACGTCGCGCCCTATCCCGGACCGACCGGCGAACGCGCCCAATGGTGGTGGTACCAACCCTTCCCACCACCACCGACACCGGCACCCAACACCGGGTGACGTGCCCGCCTTGCCTTGGGCGGCCAGCCCCTGTGGTGATTACGCGGTGTCACCGGCACTCACGATGCCTCCCCATCGCGGTGTTGGCTTCGCGGGACCACGACAATGGGAACCTCGACGACGCGCAGGATCTTGGCCGCCGTGGAGCCGAGGAACAACCTGCGCGGGGCGGCCAGCCGGCTGGAACCGACCATGATGAGATCACCGTCCCGCCATGACAGCTTGTTCACGGCGTCCTCCACGGTGGCGCCGTCGGTCACCGTCGCCGTCACCGGAAACCCTTCCGGCAGAGCTTCTTGCGCGGTGTCCAGCGCTTGCCGCGCGTGCGCGAGGGCGTGCTCGCGCACCGCGTCCGGGTCGCTGCGCAGGGCACCCAGCACCGGATCCAGCGCCACCAGCGAGACAAGTCGCAGCGGCGTGCCTGCGGCCCGGCTGGCCGCCACCGCCGTCTCCAGCAACAGATCGGCCCCAGCCCGCTCCCCCAGTGCGCACGTCACCTCGCGGACCTGGCCCACCTCGGAGAGCCGAATTCCTCTGGGCGCCACGGCCACCGGGACGGGCGCCGAGTGCAGCAGTTCGTTGACCACCGAGCCCAACGAAAAGCTCCCGGCCAATCCACCACCGGCGCCACCGACCACGATCGCCGCGGCGTCCAGCCGCAGCGCCTCCCGGATCAGCCCGTCGGCGAACGAATCACTGAAGCTGACATGCGGGTTCACCACGACCCCGGCCGGCACCGTCGCCTGCGCGTCGGTGAGCCAGCCGAGGGCCTGCCGAACCAATGCCTCCTCGTAGCCGTCGGCGTGCACCATCGCGGGCACCCGGTCCGGCGGCAGCATCACGCACAGTTCGAGATCGGCACCCAACGTGCGGGCCAGCCGGACACCCAGAGCCAACGCATCGGCACCACCGGGGGTTGCCAGGTACCCGACAAGCAGTTTCATAGCGCCATCCTGTCAACGTGCCACCAGATGCACGGCGCTTCGCGGATTTCTGCGGTCAGGCCGAGAACTCCGCGACCCCGTCGTCGAGCACCAGTCGCGCGCCGGAGCCGTCGGCAGCGGCGGCCTCGGTGCGGAACAGCGCGCGGCCGTCACCGGTGCGCCAGATCGAGGTGGTCAGCGTCTCCCCCGGGAACACCGGCGAGCTGAAACGCGCCGCCACCGCATGTACTTTCGTCGCATCGCCATTGCCGAGCTCGGCCACCAGCGCCCGACCGGCCACACCGTAGGTGCACAACCCGTGCAAGATCGGCTTGGGGAACCCGGCCAGTGTCTGCGCGAACCACGGGTCGCTGTGCAGCGGATTGCGATCACCGGACAGCCGGTACAGCAGGGCCTGGTCCTCCCGGGTCGGCAGCGCCACCGTCGCGTCGGGGGCACGGTCGGGGAAGTCCGGGGCCGCCGGGCGCTGACCGGGCTGGCCGCCGAACCCGCCCTCGCCTCGAATGACCACGGTGGTCAGCGTTTCCACGACGATCTCACCGGTGCCCGGCTCGGCACCGAAACCCTTGAGCATCACCACCGCGTTCTTGCCTTCGCCCTTGTCCTGGATGTCGGCGACCTCGGAATGCACGCTCAGGCGCCCGGCCGGCGGCAGCGGCTTGCGCAGCCGGATCTCCTGGGACCCGTGCAGCAGCATGCCGAAGTTGAAGCTGCCGATCTTCAGTGCCGCGGCGAACGGCGAGCAGGCGATGATCGCGAAGGTCGGCAGCACCTGCTGTTCGATGTCGTGACTGTTCTCGGTGGTGAACGCGAGATCGTCGACACCGGCGCCCACGCCCAGGGCGTACAAGAGAGTGTCGCGGTCGGTCCAGGTGAAGTCCTGGGCTTCGGTTCTGGCGCCGACGGCGCTCGGATCGATCGGCATGGCGGGTCTCCCTTTTCGTCGGGTGAGGTGGTGTGACGGGCTCGAGTCGCGACGTTAGTTGACGTACGAGTCCGCAAGGACGAGCATGGCCGCATGAATTATGTCGTTACCGGCGGTACCGGGTTTATCGGCCGCCGCATCGTGTCCCGGCTCGCGCGCGACAGGGACGACGCCCAGGTGTGGGTGCTGGTGCGCCGCGAATCGCTCGGCCGTTTCGAGCGACTTGCCCAGTCCTGGGGTCCGCGGGTGAAACCCCTGGTAGGCGACTTGGGCGAACCTGGCCTGGGCCTCGGTGACGACGCGCTGACCGAGCTCGGCGATATCGATCACGTGGTGCACTGCGCGGCGATCTACGACATGACCGCCCCCGAAGCCCAGCAGCGCGCCGCCAATGTCGAGGGCACCAGGGCCGTCATCGACCTGACCCGGCGGCTGGACGCCACCCTGCACCACGTGTCGTCGATCGCGGTGGCCGGCAGTTACCCGGGTGTCTACACCGAGGATGATTTCGACGTCGCCCAGGATCTGCCTACCCCGTATCACCAGACCAAGTTCGAGGCCGAACAACTGGTCCGCGCCGGCGGACTCCGGCACCGCATCTACCGGCCCGCTGTCGTCGTCGGTGACTCGCGCACCGGTGAGATGGACAAGATCGACGGCCCCTATTACTTCTTCGGGATGCTGGCCAAGCTCGCGGTGCTGCCCAGTTTCACCCCGATGGTGTTGCCCGACACCGGCCGCACCAACATCGTTCCGGTGGACTATGTCGTATCGGCACTCGTCCATCTCATGCACAGCCCCGACCGCGATGGGCAGACCTTCCACCTGACCGCACCGAAATCGATTGGGCTACGCGGCATCTACCGCGGTGTGGCGCGCGAAGCCGGGCTGCCGGCGCTACGCGGGTCGCTGCCCAGCGCCACGGTGACCCCGGTACTCAAGGCCACCGGGCGGGCCAAGCTGCTGCGCAATATGGCGGCCACCCAACTCGGTATCCCCGCCGAGATCCTCGACGTCGTCGACCTGGCACCCACTTTCACAGCGGAACACACCGAAGAAGCGTTGCGCGGCACCGGAATCGAGGTGCCCGAGTTCGCGTCCTACGCGCCGAGACTGTGGCGGTACTGGGCCGAACATCTGGACCCGGACCGGGCCCGCCGCGACGATCCGGACGGTCCCCTGGTCGGCAGGCACGTCGTCATCACCGGCGCCTCAAGCGGTATCGGCCGCGCCTCGGCAGTGGCCGTCGCCCAGCGCGGCGCCACGGTATTCGCCTTGGCGCGCAATGCCGATGCGCTCGACGACCTGGTGACCGAGATCCGCGCCGCGGGTGGGCAGGCGCACGCCTTCACCTGTGACGTCACCGATTCGTCCTCCGTCGAGCACACCGTCAAGGACATTCTGGGCCGGTTCGGGCACGTGGACTATCTGGTGAACAACGCCGGCCGGTCCATCCGCCGGTCGGTGTCGGCATCCACGGACCGGCTGCACGATTACGAACGGGTGATGGCGGTCAACTACTTCGGCGCGGTCCGGATGGTGCTGGCACTGCTACCCCATTGGCAGGAAAGGCGTTTCGGGCACGTGGTGAATGTGTCCAGCGCCGGCGTGCAGGCCAACAGCCCCAAATACAGTGCCTACCTACCGACCAAGGCCGCCCTGGATGCATTCTCCGAGGTGGTCGGCACCGAGACGTTGTCGGACCACATCACGTTCACCAACATCCACATGCCGTTGGTGAGCACCCCGATGATCGCGCCGTCGCGGCGGCTGAACCCGATGCCGCCGATCACCGCCGAGCACGCCGCCGCGATGGTGGTGCGCGGCCTGATCGAAAAACCGGCCCGCATCGACACTCCGGTCGGCACGCTCGCCGATCTGGGTACCTACTTCACCCCGCGGCTGTCGCGGCGGGTGCTGCACCAGATCTATCTGGGGTACCCGGATTCCGCGGCCGCGAGGGGTGAGGCGCCGGCCGCGCCGAGCGCCGGAACGATGCCGCACCCACCGCGCCAACCCAAGCGTGCGGTCCGCGCCGCACGCACCGCGCGGGTACCCCGGCCGGTGAAGCGAGCCGTGCGGCTGATTCCCGGGGTGCACTGGTAACCGGCCGGGCCCTAGGGTGGGCGACGTGACGGGTGCAACGAGGCTGCCGGTGTTCGCCGACGTGGACACCGGGGTGGACGACGCGATGGCGTTGGCCTACCTGTTCGCCAGCGACGACGCCGAGGTGGTGGGGATCGCATCGACGGCGGGCAATGTGCCCGTCCAACAGGTATGCGATAACAACCTGGGGCTGCTGAAACTGTGCGGGATGACCGGCATCGAAGTCGCCAAGGGCGCCGACGGTCCGTTGAGCATTCCGTTGCGCACCGCCGAGGACACCCACGGCCCCGAGGGACTGGGCTACGCCCGGTTGCCGGCGAGCGACCAGGCCTTGGCGCCGTACGACGCGGCCGATGCCTGGGTGGGCGCCGCGCACGCCCGTCCCGGTGAGTTGATCGGGCTGGTCACCGGTCCGCTCACCAATCTCGCGCTGGCGCTGCGCAAAGAGCCGGCGCTGCCCAGGCTGCTGCGTCGACTGGTGATCATGGGCGGGGCCTTCGACTATCGCGGTAACACCACGGCCGTGGCGGAGTGGAATATCAGCGTCGATCCCGAGTCCGCGGCCGAGGTGTTCGCGGTCTGGGGTGCGGCGTGGGGCCTGCACAAGCCAACCCATCTGCCGATCATCTTGGGGCTCAACCTGACTGAGAACGCGGTGATGACGCCGCCGATCCTGGCCCGGCTCGCGGTGGCGGCCGGGTCGCCATCGGCGCAGCTGAGTGTGCTCGACGATCGCGGCACCCATTCGACCGCGGCCAACCCGCTGATCCGGGTGCTCGAGGACGCCATGCGGTTCTACTTCGAGTTCCATTTCGACCAGGGCGAGGGTTATCTGGCGCATCTGCACGATCCGCTGGCCGCGGCGGTGGCCCTGGATCCCGACCTGGTGCGCTACCGCCAGGCCACCGTCGACGTCGAGCTGACCGGCACCCTGACCCGCGGGATGACGGTGGCGGACTGGAACGGCCGGTGGGGTCGTGACCTCAACGCGCATGTCGGGATGGAGGTCGATCCGAACGCGTTCTTCGACCGATTCATCGCCCGCGTCGGGCCGTTCGCCCAGGGTCTGGGTTAGACCCACGGTGCGGGAACGTCATTCATAGATTCCCTCCACATACCAGCGGCGCTGCCGGTAACACAGCAGCATCGCCGGGCCCGGGTCGGTACCGCCGCCGAGCAGCACCTGAGCCCGCGCGGTCCGGCCGGCTCGCGCCGACCCCGGATCCCACCATCGCTCGTCGACCGGCCACGGACCGGCCCACCACTGCAGCGCCGCGGCCAGCTCCGGGGATTTCAGCCGCGCCGGATCGGTGGAGAACAGCCCGCGGGCCGTCACCCGTACCGGATTGCCTTCGGCGTCAAGCAGTTCCACCGGGTCATCGAGCAGCACCGCCGGGGCGGGTTCGGGCAATTGCCCCGGCCACGGCTGGCGCGGATCCGCCGCGGGTACCGGCTCGTCACCCAGCACCGCGAAGGTGATGCGCTCGGCCGGCCCGCGCCCACCGGACAGCACCGGCACCTGCACCGCCTCCGGCCCGAGCAGACCCTGTACCCGCACCAGCGCGCGCCGGGCCCGCAAGCGGTCGTCGTCACCCGAGGATCCCCACAGTGGGAGTTGGAGGGCGCCGGCGGACACCACCTCCACCGGATGCAGCCGCAGTGTCACGACAGGAGCCGTGGGGCCCGGGCCGCCGAGACTCCGCTTCGTCAGCCAGCCGTCCAGTTGCCAGCGCACCCGGTCGGCGGTGGCGTCCTCGGTCAGCGGCTCGGCGCACCGCCAAACCCGGTACAGCTCTTCCCCGTTCGCGGTGACCGCCTGGATGGCCAGCCTGGTACACCCGACCCCCGCCGATTCCAGACTGCGGTGCAGTTCACCGGCCAGGAACCGGCCGGCGAAGGCCGCCGCATCCACCCGGTCGATCGGTGGGTCGCAGTTCATCACGGCATCGAGGTCGCGTTCGGGCTCGCGCCCGGACGGTCCGCGGGACTGCTCACCGCAGGCGAACCGGTGCGCCAGGATCGCATCCGCGCCGAACCGGGATGCGACATCGGTCCGAGACAGCGCGGCGAACTGGCCGATGCTGCGAATGCCCATGCGCCACAAAAGGTCTGCCAGCTCATCGCGGCCCGGCGAGGCCAGGCTCGGTTCGGTGGCCAGCTCCCGGATGGACAGCCCGGACAGGAACGGCGCGTCCTGCCCCGGTTCGACGATCCGGCCGGCCCGCGCCGCGAACACCGCGGTGGCCAGTTGGTCCGCAATGCCGGTCTGGCATTCGGCCCCGGCCGCCGCCACCGCATCGACCAGGCGTTCCGCTGCGGCATGTTCGGACCCGAAATAGCGGGCAGCGCCGCGCACCGGCATCACCAGCAGACCCGGCCGCAGCACCTCCGCCCGTGGCACCACCTCGTCGACCGCCGCCGTCACGCCTTCGAAATACCGGGCATCGCGCGCCGGATCGGCGGTGCTGACGTGCAACTGCGGGCACCGGGCCTGAGCCTCCCGGCGCCGCAGGCCGCGCCGCACCCCGGCGGCCCGCGCGGACGCCGAACAGGCGATGACCCGGTTGGCCAGTGTCACCGCGACCGGATCCGTCGCGGCCAGGCCGGCCGCCGCGGCCGCCGCCACCGCGGGCCAATCCATGCACCAGAGCGCGAGAACCCGGGACACGCTAGCCACCCACGGCGGCGGTATGCGCCAATCCGGGGATCCGGCCGCGGGTACGGGTCACCAATCGCACCCGGCCGATCCGCCCGCAGCCGGGCACCGGTCGGGCCCCGTCCGCGCCGATCACCTCATAACCGCTGACGGTGGCGTCCAGCCGGGCCGCCGCACCTGGCCAGTCACCCCCGGTGACCAACAGCGTGCATTTTTTCTGCCGGGCCCGCGCCGTCACCGCACGGGCCCGCGCCCCCGGGACCATCCGGCCCCCCAGGTCGAGCACCACCAGGTCCAGACCGTCCAGCAGGACCGCGGCCACCTCGACCCGATCGGCACCGGGATCCGGGATGACCGCGATCCGGCTCAGGTCCGCCCCCATCTCGGCCGCCGCCAGCAGGCCGGCCCGGGGCGCTCCGACGATCGCGGCGTGCCCACCGGCCGCCGTCACCGCCGCCACCATGCTCAGCGGCAGCGACCGGGCGCCCGTGAGCACTGCCACAATCCCCTTGGGCAACGCGCCCTGGAGCGCACCGGCCAGCACCTCAGGGACTTCCAGCAAACTATCCGAGTCGGGCGCCGGGTCGTTCTCCCGCGCCCTGCCCGAAGTCCGGGAACCCACCTTGGCGGAGACTTCGGCCATTCTGCGACGAAGGTGTTCGACCTGATCAGCCCGGTTTATCGGACGCGAGTCAAGCCGCGAAGCCGCTGTCACAACAGCACCTCCCGTACCGCCAGATCCACCCGTATTCGAACACATGTTCGATCGCTCGAGTAAACACTTCCAGTGTTCCACCGTCAAGCGCTGTGTAATGGCTGTGCGCCCGGCTGATGCCTGCGCTACAGTCTGGGCACCAGCGCTCGCTTCGGATCAAGGCTGGGGTACGGGACCACAGCGAATCGCCAGGTAGACTGCTTACGAACCGTGCGGAATCGCCAACGATTCCCCGAAGGCCGGCTCATACACCACTCGGGGGAGAGGTAAGGACCGCATCATGAACTCAAGTCTGACCCGTCGCGTCTCGGCTGCTGTCGGGGGCGCCGCCATTCTGGCGATGATCGGCTTCACCGCCGCCTGCGGCAGTGAAGAGAAGAAGGCTCCCGAGACCTCGACCACGACGACCACCACCACGGCGCCGTCGGTCGAGCCCACCGAGAAGTCGATCAGCCCCTCCGGCGGCAACAAGTTCACCCCCACGGTGAAGGCCCCGCCGGCCCCGACCGCCATCCCCGGCGACAACTGACACGTTGGTACGAGCGGGCCGGGTCTGCCTGACGTGCAGGCCCGGCACCTCGGAACGTGAACCGACACCGCACGGGCATCGCCCACTGGCTACCGGCACTGATCATTGCCGGCGTGCTGGTCTTCGCCTCTGATCTGCCGATCAACCGACACCTCGCCGGGACCAACTTCATCGATGGTCCCTACGCGTCGTTACTGGCCGCCTCGACCGACCTCGGTCCGGCCCACCCGCAGCAGATTCAGCTGACCGCCGAACTCACCGGTCAGCATCGCCCCACCGAGCTCATCGAATGGACCCGCGACCGGGGGCTCTCGGTCTCGTGGCGCCCCAGTGACAACTGGGCCATCGTCGAGGGCACTCCGGACACCGTGGCGCGCGCCTTCGAGGTATCCGTGCACGACTACCGCGGCCGCCACGGCCAGCAGTTCTACGCGTCGCCGCAACAGCCGCTGGTCCCCCAGTCGCTGCGCGGCGAGGTCACCGAACTCGGACGGATCCTCGGCTACACCCCACACCACGTCTCGCGACCGGACATCGCACTGGACGTCCCGGACCGCGGGCTGACCCCGAACGCCCTGTTGACCACATACAACGCCGACAAACTCGCGGCAGCGGGTTTCACCGGCAAGGGCACCACCATCGTCATCTTCGCGTTCAGCGGTTACGACCAGAAAGACCTCGACACCTTCTCCACCATGTTCAGCCTGCCCCGGTTCACCCCGGAGACGATGGGCGATCCGCTGCCGGTGGCCCATGGCGAGACGACGATGGATCTCCAAGTGGCACATGCCGTTGCGCCCGATGCACGCAAGGTCGTGGTCAACGCCCGGCCCACCGTCCAGGGCGACGGCGCCTACCAGAAGATCGGCAAGCTGATGGAGGACACCGACCGTGCCTATCCCGGCGCGGTCTGGAGCCTGTCGATCGGCTGGGGCTGCGACAAGCTGCTCACCGCGGCCGACCTCGCCCCGGTCCGCTCCGCGCTACGGATCGCCCAGTCGCACGGCACCACGGCCTACAACGCCAGCGGCGATCTGGCCGGCCTGGAATGCAAGGGCGGCACCGACTGGGATTCGGTGCCCGGCCCCGACGACATCGGGCTGGACTCGGTGTCGTCGCTGCCCGAGATGACCAGCGTCGGGGGCACCACACTGTCCACCGACAACCGGGGCAGCTGGCTGGCCGAACAGACCTGGTTCGACGTCCCGTTGTCCCAGGGCACCGGCGGCGGCGTGTCCACCCTTTTCGATCTGCCGCCCTGGCAGCGCGCCGCGGCCGGGCAGGTACCTGCCGCGCGCAACATCGGCAAGCGGATGACCCCGGACATCTCGGCGGTGGCCGACCCGTTCACCGGCGTCAAGATCGTGCTCAACAGTGACGTGGTGATCGGCGGCGGCACTTCGCAGTCGGCGCCCATCTGGGCCGGCCTGACGGCGGTGATGGACCAGTACCTGCTCGCCAACGGCGGCAACCTGATCGGTGAGATCAACCCGCTGCTGTACCGCATCGCCGCCGGCGCCCCACGGCCGGCGTTCCGGGACATCACGCTGGGCGGCAACGCCGTTGACATCGCCACCCCCGGCTACGACCTGGTCAGCGGATTGGGCACGCCCGATATCGACAACCTCGCCCGTAATCTGCTGATCGCACAAAGGGTTCAGGCCTGATGACCACCACCACCGACGATGACACCTCGGCCCCGGGAATGGTGCAGTGCCCGATCTGTCAGGTCGACGTTCCCGCCGGCAAGTACTGCGGATTGTGCGGTGTTCCGCTCGCCGAACATCAGGCCGGCGACGGACCGCACTGGCTGCGGGCCCGGACCTTCAGCGCCGCTCCCGGTCAGCATCTGCTGACCCCGTCGGTCACCAGTTCCCTGTTCCCGCACCTGTCCCCGCGGTCCCGTAAGGCGTTCCTGCTGGGGCTGGGGCTGCTCGTGGTGGCCCTGACGCTGGCGACGGTCTTCCGGTTGCCCGCCGCGCTCATCACGGTGGCCTCCCTCGGTCTTCCGCTGTTGTTCGCCATGTACATTCGCGAATCCGATCTCGCCGAGGACATTCCCCGCAGCACCCTGGCGCTCACGGCGGGGCTCGGGATCGCACTCGGCGTGACATGGGTGCTGCTGACCGGAGCCGCGGTCGCCCGCGCCTACGGTGTGCCGCTGGGCGCCGGTATCGCCGGGGCGCGCATCATGCGTGACGGGATCGGCATCCCGGTCGGCGCCATGATCATCATGCTGGTGCCTGCGGTGGTGATCCGGCTGACCCGCCCCGGTACGCGAGAAGCGCTGGACGGCTACGCAATCGGCGCGCTGGGCGCGCTGGCCTTCAGCGGGGCGGCGACGTTGAGCCGGTTGGCGCCGCAGTTCACCACCGGCATGGTGGCCCGGGCTCGGCCGTTGGACGGCCTGTTGGTCGAGGCGGGCATCCGGGGAATCGCCGTCCCCCTCACCGCAGCGGCCGTCGGCGGGTTGATCGGCGCCGCACTATGGTTCACCCGGCCGCCCGGCAAGATCGGCAAACACCGCGGGTTCGTCCGTCTCACCCTGGTCTCCATCGCGGTGATCGTCGTCGCCGTCTATGCCTGCCTCGGGCTGATCGATGTGGCCCGGATCCCCCAATGGCTGCAATTGGGCGTGCATCTCACCCTGGCCATGCTCGCACTGCTGGCCCTGCGCGTCGGCCTGCACCTGGCCCTGCTGCACGAAGCCCAAGACGACATGCGCGCCGACGAACCCCTGCTCTGCAGCGAGTGCAACCATGTCGTCCCGGACGCACCGTTCTGCGCGAACTGCGGCGCGGCGATGCACGCGTCGTCGCGCAAGTCCAGGAACTCGCGGCGCCAGGAGCGCCCGATCCGGCTGGCCGAGGAGCAGACGACGGGTCCGATCATCGTCGGTCTGGCGCCGGGTTATTCGCTTCATTCCGGGACTTTCACCGCCCCGCCCCCGCGCAAGACGTCGTTCCGCTGGATCGCGCTGGTGTTGAGCACCGCGATACTGGTGGTGGCCGGCGGCCTGGTCGGGCTGTCCGGTCTGCTGGAGAAGCCGTCGGCTCGCTACGTATGCCCGCCGGACTGTGGCCGGCCCCCGATGGGGCAACCGGTGACGGTCAACCCGCGGTTCACCGCTGCCGACGGCTCGTTCTCGGTGTCCTACCCGTCCACCGAGTCGGCCTACCAGGTCACCACCTCCGACTCCGGCGTGACGGCGGTCTTCCAGGCCAGCGATGGCGGCACGTTGCGCTTGTTCAGCGAGCCCGCGCGCGGCCGGTCACCGCGCGACATCGCCAACGCGTTGGTGAAGCGGACATTTCCCGACACCAAGATCGCCTACGAGATTCCCAATGCCATGGTGGGCTACCAACCCGGCTACGGGCTGGTGGCCGACTGCTGGCCGCAGGGCGCGATGAGCAGTTACACCCGGATGCGGGTGGTCGTGATCGCCGCGGTGAAGAACGACGTCGCACTGGTGGCCGGAGCGGTCGGCCCGTATCACGCCTTCGGCCCCGATTTCGGCTCGGGCAAGCCCTCTGCCGTCGGCCTGGAAATCGCCTTGGACATGGGCAAATACGTGAACAGCTTCAGCTGGCGGGGCGACCCACCGCGCTGATCCCCGCCCGCCCGATCGACTTGCACTGCGGTGCAACCGATATGGCCAATCCTGGTCGACCCTGGACGTAACGCGCGGATACATCCGTGCAGAGTCGTTGCGGCGCAGCGTAATCAGCAAAGTTGCCGGCTGAGGTCGGTCGGCACGCAGTATCGTCGACAGATGCCTGACCTCAGCTTCGGCGATCACGTCCCCGCCAGTCCCGTGGCTTAGATGCCGCCGCCCAAGCCCCGACCGCCCGTCGGCGCCATCGCGAACATCCTGGGCGGCCTGCGCCGCACGCCCCGGCAGATCCGCAAGGGTTCACGCGATATCGTCGAGACGGCGGTATCGCAGCTGTTCGACGCGGCGGTTCAGCCACACGGGGTGGCGGCCTCGGGCGAATACCGAATCGAGGAGCTGGCCAGACTGGCCGGCTCCACCACGCGCAACATCCGGGTGTATCGCGACCGCGGGCTGCTGCACCCGCCGCTGCGGGTCGGACGGATCGCGCTGTTCAACGACACCCATCTGACCCGGCTGCGGCTGATCACCTCAATGCTGGATCGCGGGTACAACATCGCCCATGTGCACGAGATGCTCAGCGCGTGGGAGCAGGGCAAGGACATCGGCGACGTGCTCGGCCTGGAGAACGCCATCGCCGGCACCTGGGCCACCGAGAAATCCGAGCGAATGCCGTTGGCGCAGGCCAAAAAGCTGATCGGCGACGATGTCGGCGCCTTCGACCGGCTGGTGGCCAACGGCACGGTCAAGCTCGACGGTGCGGACGCGGTCATCCTGCGTCCGAAGCTGATCGACGCGTTCAACGACATCCGACAGTACGGGGTCGGCCTTGCCGACCTGATCGACGTCCACGAACGCGTGCTACCCCACATCGATGAGATCAGCTCGATCCTGGTGCAAGCCGGAGTGGATCACCTGGCGCACCGGATCAAACCGGGTGAATCGTTGCCCGCCGATACCGAAGTGGCCGAGCTGATCTCGATGCTGGTGCGGTTCCGCACCCAGGCGGTCGCGGCGGTCACCGCAACACTGGAGTTCTCGATCGAGTCGACCATCGAATCCGTCGTCGCTGCAATACTCACCGACTACGTCGGCAAGGACGCACCCGAGTAGCTCACTCCCACTCGATGGTGCCCGGCGGCTTGCTGGTGATGTCCAGCACCACGCGGTTCACCTCGGGCACCTCGTTGGTGATCCGGGTGGAGATGCGCTCCAGCACGTCGTAGGGCACCCGGGTCCAGTCCGCGGTCATGGCGTCCTCGCTGGACACCGGACGCAGCACGATCGGGTGACCGTAGGTGCGGCCGTCGCCCTGCACGCCCACCGAGCGCACATCGCCGAGGAGCACCACCGGGCACTGCCAGATCTGGTGGTCCAGGCCGGCGGTGGTCAACTCTTCGCGGGCGATCGCATCGGCCCTGCGCAGCGTGTCCAGCCGGCCTGCGGTCACCTCCCCGACGATCCGGATACCCAATCCCGGTCCTGGGAAGGGCTGGCGCGCAACGATTTCCTCGGGCAGCCCCAACTCGCGGCCGACGGCACGGACCTCGTCCTTGAACAGCAACCGCAGCGGTTCGACGAGCTTGAACTTCAGGTCCTCGGGCAGCCCGCCGACGTTGTGATGGCTCTTGATGTTCGCGGTGCCGGTGCCGCCGCCGGACTCCACCACGTCCGGGTACAGCGTGCCCTGCACCAGGAAGTCGATCTCGAACTCGCTGAGGCTGTCGCGCACCGCGCCCTCGAACGCGCGGATGAATTCACGGCCGATGATCTTGCGCTTGCCTTCGGGATTGGTGACCCCGGTCAGGGCGTCCAGGAAGCGGTCGGCGACGTCGACGGTCACCAGCTTGGCCCCGGTGGCGGCGACGAAGTCGCGTTGCACCTGCGCCCGCTCCCCCGCCCGCAGCAGGCCGTGGTCGACGAACACACAGGTCAACCGGTCCCCGATGGCGCGTTGGACCAGTGCAGCGGCGACCGCGGAATCCACCCCGCCGGACAGTCCGCAGATGGCCCGTCCGTCACCGACCTGGGCGCGCACCTGCTCGATGAGCTGCTCGGCGATGTTGGCCGGCGTCCACGCGGCGCTGATCCCGGCGAAGTCGTGCAGGAACCGGCTCAGCACATGCTGCCCGTGCGGCGAGTGCAGCACCTCGGGGTGGTACTGCACTCCCGCCAGCCGGCGGGCCCGGTTCTCGAAGGCGGCCACCGGGGCGCCGGCACTGGCGGCCACGACATCGAATCCGTCGGGCGCCTCGGTGACGGCGTCGCCGTGGCTCATCCACACCGGCTGGGTTTCCGGCAGCTCCGAATGCAGTTGCCCGCCGGACACTTTCAGTTCGGTGCGGCCGTACTCGCTGGTGCCGGTGTGCGCCACCGTACCGCCGAGCACCTGGGCCATGGCCTGGAAGCCGTAGCAGATGCCGAACACCGGGACGTCCAGATCGAACAGTGCCGGGTCCAGCTTCGGCGCACCGTCGGCGTAGACGCTGGCGGGTCCGCCGGAGAGCACGATGGCCTGCGGATCGCGGGCCTTGATCTCCTCGACCGTCGCGGTGTGCGGGATGACTTCGGAGAACACCCGGGCTTCCCGCACGCGCCGCGCGATCAGCTGGGCGTACTGCGCGCCGAAGTCGATGACGAGGACGGGGCGGCTCGGAGCTGATTCCACCCGCTCAGTCTAAGAGTTGTGCTGCTCGGCGGCGGTTCGGCCTCGGTCCGGCGCCAGTATCCCGGCGACCTGGGCGCCGATGACGGCGCGCAGGTCGGTCTCGGTGACATCGCCGAGGCCCGTCGCAGACCGCAGGAACGGCTCGAACATCCGCCAGCCGAGCTGCAGCGCAACGGCATTGGCCACGGCCAGCCGAGCGGCCCGGTCATCGGCCGGTGCGTCCCCGTAGCGGGGCCGCACCGTCTCCAGCAGCAGGGCGATATTCGGGAACCGGGTCTGCAGCTGCCCCACCGGATAACCGTCGAGCAGGGCCCGGGCCATGACGCGGGTGTGCCGGTCGGTCGCCTGTTCGATGTCCTCGGCCGGCGCTCCGCCGGACACCAGGGCGATCAGGGCCGCGCCCAGGTGGTCCAGCACCGCGCCGACCAGCCGTTCCTTGGTGCCGAAGTGCCGGTACACCAGCCCGTGGTTGACCCGGGACCGGCTCGCGATGTCCCGGATCGAGGTCGCCGACGGTCCACGCTGGGCGAACAGGTCGGCCGCGGCCTCCAGAACGGCCGCCACCACCTCCTCCCGGCCGGTTGGTGGCGTGTCTGCAGTCACTTGACTACACTAGCCCACAGCGCAGGTGTAGTCACCTGACTACACCTCCTTCGGCCAGTGCAAAGGATTGATATGACCATCACCGTGACCCAGCTGGGCAGCCACATCGGCGCCCGTATCGACGGCGTTGTCCTCGGCGGCGATCTCGACGCCGGGACCGTCGGCGAGATCCGCCGTGCGCTGCTGCGCCACAAGGTGGTGTTCTTCGGGTCCCAGCACGACCTCGACGACGACCGCCAGCAGGCCTTCGCCCGGCTGCTCGGCACCCCGGTCGGGCATCACGCGTTCAAGCGCGACGGTGCAGGCGTCATCGCCCCGATCGACTCCGAGTACGCCAAGGCCACCCGCTGGCACACCGACGTCACCTTCATGCCGGACTATCCCGCGATCTCGGTGCTGCGCGCGGTGACGCTGCCCAGCTACGGCGGCTCCACCCTGTGGGCCTCCACCGCGGCCGGCTACGACTCGTTGCCGGATCCGCTCAAGCGCCTCGCCGAGAACCTGTGGGCACTTCACAGCAACCGTTACGACTATGCGGGCGCACCGACCGCGGCGATGACCGACACCCAGCGCGCGCTGCGGGAGGTGTTCGAGAAACCGGACTTGCGCACCGAACATCCCGTGGTGCGGGTCCACCCCGAGACCGGTGAACGCACCCTGCTCGCCGGTGATTTCGTCCGCGCCCTGCTCGGTATGGACGGTCACGAGTCACACGCCCTGGTGGACCTGCTGCAGCGTCGGATCACCATGCCCGAGAACACCGTTCGCTGGAACTGGGCGCCCGGTGACGTCGCCATGTGGGACAACCGGGCCACCCAGCACCGCGCCGTCGACGACTACGACGACCAGCACCGGGTCATGCACCGGGTGACCCTGGCCGGCGACGTGCCGGTGGACGTATACGGCCGGCGCAGCCGCGCCCTGGGCGAGCGCAGCGACCCGGTCGACCCGCCCGCGCACTGCCACGCGGGCGCAATGTCACAACTTCACCAAGCATGACCACGGCCGGAAACGGGCATGGTGGACTGGGGACCTGTCCACCATGCGAAAGCGAGGACCGCCAATGCTGGGCTTGCCGGCGGGCGTGTGCGCCTGCCTGTTCGACCTCGACGGGGTGCTGACCGACACCGCGAGCGTGCACAAGACGGCATGGAAGGCGATGTTCGACCAGTATTTGCGGGCGCGCGCGGACCACACCGGCGACCGGTTCATCCCGTTCGACGTCGAGCACGACTACCTGACCTATGTCGACGGCAAGCGCCGTGAGGACGGCGTGCGCGCCTTCCTGACCAGCCGCGATATCGAGCTTCCCGAGGGCACCCCGGACGATCCGCCGGACGCCGAGACGATATCCGGCCTGGGCAACCGCAAGAACGACATGTTCCAGAAGGTGCTGCACACCGACGGCGTCGAGGTGTTCGAGGGATCCCGGCGCTATCTCACCGAGGTGGCCGCCGCGGGTCTCGCGGTGGCGGTGGTGTCCTCCAGCGCCAATACCCGTGAGGTGCTGGAGGTGACCGGTCTGGCCCGCTATGTGCGCCAGCGGGTGGACGGGGTCACCCTGCGGGACGAACACATCCCGGGCAAGCCGGCGCCCGACTCGTTCCTGCGGGCGGCCCAGCTGCTGGGCACCGAGCCCGCCGCCGCGGCGGTTTTCGAGGACGCGCTGGCCGGTGTGGCCGCGGGCCGCGCCGGGCGGTTCGGATACGTGGTGGGCGTGGACCGGGTCGGTCAGGCCGATGAGCTGCGATCCCACGGCGCGGACATCGTCGTCACCGATCTCGCCGACCTGCTGCGGGATGGCCGATGATCACCCATGACGCCTTCCCCGTCGAGCCGTGGCGGATCCATGAGACGCGGCTGGACCTCGACCTGCTGGCCCAGTCCGAATCCGTGTTCGCACTGTCGAACGGCCATATCGGGCTGCGCGGCAATTTCGACGAGGGCGAACCACACGGCCTGCCGGGCACCTATCTGAATTCGTTCTACGAAACCCGGACCCTGCCCTATGCCGAAACCGGCTTCGGCTATCCGGAGGCCGGGCAGACCATCGTCGACATCACCAACGGCAAGATCATCCGGCTGCTCGTCGACGACGAGCCGTTCGACGTTCGTTACGGCGAACTGGTGGACCATGAGCGGGTGCTCGACCTGCGGGCCGGGACGCTGTCGCGGGTGGCCCAATGGCGTTCGCCGGCGGGCAAACAGGTGAAGATCACCTCCACCAGATTGGTGTCACTGACCCAGCGCAGCGTGGCGGCCATCGAGTACGTGGTCGAGACAGTTGACGAATTCGTCCGGCTCACAGTGCAATCCGAGCTGGTGGCCAATGAGGATCAACCGGAGACATCCGCCGACCCCCGGGTGGCCACCGCACTGGTACGCCCGCTGGAGCCGGTCTCCCATGAGCACACCGAAACTGGTGGGCTGCTGGTGCATCAGACCCGCAACAGCGGTCTGATGATGGCCGCGGCGATGGAGCATGAGGTCGACGTTCCCGGGCGGGTCGAGATCAGCACGGACGCCAGGGCCGATCTGGCACGCACCACGGTGATCTGTGGTCTACGGCCGGGCCAGAAGCTGCGCATCGTCAAGTATCTGGCCTATGGCTGGTCCAGCCTGCGATCCCGCCCCGCGCTACGTGACCAGGCCGCCGGGGCCATCGCCGGCGCCAAATACAGCGGCTGGCAGGGCCTGCTCGACGCCCAGCGCGCGTATCTGGACGAATTCTGGGATGCCGCCGACGTCGAGGTGTGGGGCGATCCGGACAGCCAGCAGGCGGTCCGCTTCGGGTTGTTCCACGTCCTGCAGGCCAGCGCCCGCGCCGAACGCCGCGCGATCCCCGGCAAGGGCCTGACCGGTACCGGATACGACGGTCACGCCTTCTGGGACACAGAAGGTTTCGTGCTGCCGGTGCTCACCTACACCAAACCGCACGCCGCCGCCGACGCGCTCCGGTGGCGGGCCACCACGCTGCAGCTGGCCAAGGACCGTGCCGCACAGCTCAGTCTGGCCGGCGCCAGTTTCCCGTGGCGCACCATTGCCGGTGAGGAGTGTTCGGCGTACTGGCCGGCCGGCACGGCGGCCTGGCACATCAACGCCGACATCGCGATGGCCTTCGAGCGCTACCGACTGGTGACCGGCGACGAGAGCCTGGAACGCGAATGCGGGCTTGCCGTGTTGGTGGAGACCGCGCGGCTGTGGATCTCGCTGGGCCACCACGATCGGCACGGGGTATGGCACCTCGACGGTGTCACCGGGCCCGACGAGTACACCGCCCTGATGAGCGACAACGTGTTCACCAATTTGATGGCGGCGCACAACCTTCGGGTGGCAGCGCAGGCTTGCCTGCGGCACCCCGAGGCGGCCCACGCCGTCGGCGTGACCACCGAGGAGACCGCCGCCTGGCGGGATGCGGCCGCCGCGGTGCACATCCCGTTCGACGAGGAACTCGGTGTGCACCAACAATGCGCGGGTTTCACGAATCTGGCGGAATGGAATTTTTCGGCCAACGACCAATATCCGCTGCTGCTGCACGAGCACTACGTCCGGCTGTACCCCACGCAGGTGCTCAAACAGGCCGACCTGGTGCTGGCCATGCACTGGCAGAGCCACGCCTTCACCCCGGCGCAGAAGGCGCACAACGTGGACTATTACGAGCGCCGCACCACCAGGGATTCGTCGTTGTCGGCGTGCACGCAGGCGGTGCTGTGCGCGGAGGTGGGGCACCTGGAACTCGCCCACGACTACGCCTACGAGGCCGCCCTGATCGATCTGCGCGACCTGCACCACAACACCCGCGACGGCCTGCACATGGCCTCGTTGGCCGGCGCCTGGATCGCGCTGGTAGCCGGGTTCGGCGGGCTGCGCGACGACGAGGGTGTGCTGGCATTGGACCCGCGCCTGCCCGACGGGATCGACCGGCTGCGATTCCGGTTGCGCTGGCGCGAATTCCGCCTGACCGTCGATGCCACCCACGCCGAGGTGTCCTACACCCTGCGCGACGGCCCGCACTCGAAGCTGAACATTCGGCACGCCGGGCGTGATCTGGAGCTGAGCACCCGCGAGCCCACCACGGTGCAGGTGGCCACCCGTAAGCCGCTGCTGCCCGCGCCGCCGCAGCCCCCCGGCCGCGAACCGGTGCGCCGGCGGATGACCCCGGCGGAGTGACCGTCGGTCACATCTTGATCGCCGGCATCAGCCGGGTGAGGTTCCACATCCGGTTGCGCCGGGCCGACAGCGCGGAGATCACCAGCGACCCCGCCAGGATGATCAGCAGCGCGGCCACGGCCTGCCAGAGCCGGAAGTCGATGCCGCCGAGGATGAGCTGACGTAATCCGTTCACCCCGTACGTCATCGGGTCGTAGGCGTGGAATGCTTGGAACGGCTTGGAGGTCGTTTCCACCGGGTACATGCCGCCCGCACTGACCAGCTGCAGCATCAGCAATGCCATGATCAGCACCCGGCCGACGGCCGGCCCGACGAGGGCGTTGATCGCCTGTGTAGCGGCGACGAACGCACACGAGACCAACATCATGAAGCCCAACATCGCCACGGGATGGGCGGCGTTCATACCCAGCGCGAACCGCACCACGCAGTACAGGATCACCGCCTGGCACAACGCGATCGCCACCGCGGGCAGATAGCTGGCCAGCACGACGCGGATGGCCAGCACCTCCGCGGCGATCGGGCGGTTCTGCAACGGGCGCAGCACCATCCAGAGCACCAGCGCACCGAAGAACAGCGCGAGGGTGATGAAGAACGGCGCCATCCCGGTGCCGAAGTTCGGGGCGGCGTTCTCATGTGCGGTCTCCAGGTGCACCGGGCCGCCGATGGTGTCGGCGATCGACTCCTTCTGTGCGGTGGACCATTCGGGTACCTGCTTGGCGCCGTCGGCGAGTTTGGTGGCCAGCTCGGCCGATCCCGTCCGCAGTTGACCGGTGCCCGTCTTGAGCTGTCGTGCACCGTCATCGAGTTTGACCACCCCGCTTGCCAATTCGGCACTGCCGGAGGCGAGTTTCTGTGCACCGCCGCGCAACTCGTCCAGTTTGGCCGTCAGCTCCTGGCCCTTGGCGCCCACCTGATCCAGGCCGGTGCTCAGCGGGCTACCGGGGGTGCGCAGCGACGACGTCATCGATATCGCGGCGTTCTCGGCGTCGGTCAGCTGCCTGCGGATCGGTTCGGTGAACTGGTGGGCGCGCAGCTGGTCCTGCACACCGCGCAGGGTCCCGGCCGCGTTGTTGGCCAACGGATCTCCGCTCGCGGACAGCTGATCGATGACCGTGCTGAGTGAGGTGACCGCGGCGTCCTGAGCGGTGCTGATGGCACCGATCTGATCATTGGCCTGCCGCAGCGCCGCGGTGCCCTGTGTCAGCTTTTCGGTGTCGCCGCCCAGCTGCGAGAGTGCCCTGGTGACCGATACCAGCGGATCGGTCGCTTTGGTGATGCCGTCGGAGAGTTGCTTGGCGCCGGCGGCCACCTGCGCCGACCCGGAGCGCGCGGTGTGCAGCCCCGAAGACAACTGTCCCGCGCCGTCGTCGACTTTCACTGAACCGTCGGCGAGCTGCCGGGCGCCGTCGGCGGCGGCTTTGATGCCGGACCCGGAGCTGACCACCACCGAGAGCACCTGGTTGACGGCCTGGCCGGAGATCCGGGTCGACACCGCGTTGAGCACCTGGTCGGTCGCGGTCCGGCCGATGCTGGACGAGATGTAGTTGTTGGCATCGTTGTAGACGGCGATCAGGTTGGCCTGTTTCGGCTGCCCGGTGAGCGGCGAGGCGATGGCTTCGCTGAAATCCGGGGGCAATTCGAGCATGAAGTAGTACTTGCCGTGCTCGACGCCGGTGCGTGCCTCGTCGGGGCTCACCACGTGCCAGTCCATGCTGCCGTCGGCGGTCAGGCTCTTGGCGATCTCGTCGCCTGCGTTCACCTGCTGCCCGGACACCATTGCCCCGCGGTCCGCGTTGACCAGCGCCACCGGCATCTTGTTCACGTGGCCGAACGGATCCCAGTACGCCCACAGATACAGCGCGCCGTAGACCAGCGGCAGCAGCATGAGCACCACGATCGCCACCCGGGTCAGCCGACTCCGGGCGAAGCGTTTGATCTCGGACCCGAAGGCAAGTCCTGCCGGCATCATCGGTCCTTTCGGGTCGGGCTGCGGTGGTCATGGAGGTCGTGCACGGGCGCGTCGGAGCCGAGCGGATTGGTCACGCCGACGACGACGGTGCGCCGCTGCGCGAGTGCGCCGAGCCGCTCGACGGCGAGCGCACGCCGGGTGTTGTCGCGGACCTGTTCGAGATCGCCGACCACCAGGATCGGCCGATCCGAGAACAGCGCCAGGGTGACTCGCAGCAGGAACAGCTCCAGGTCGGACAGTTCACTGACATAGGTGGCCGCCGACGGCGGTGCCATCTCGCCGAACACCTCGGCCAGGGTGGTCGCGCCGGCCTGCGCGGGCACCCGGCGGTACCACGGCGTCAGCCACCGGTGCTGTTCGGCGAGCACCGTGGACACGGTCACCGAGTCCTCCAGATCGTCGATATCGGCGAATGCCGCGATCGAACAGTGCCTGCGGATCGCGTCCGGCCGGCTTTCGCCACACACGCTGACGCTGCCGTAACTCGGTTTGAGCCGGCCGGCCAAGGTCAACAACAGGGCAGTCTGCCCCCACCCGCCGGGCATCTGGATGGCGTGGAAACCGCTGGTGAGCGCGAGATCGATACCAGCGAACAACGGTCCGTGCTCGCCGTCGACCCCGAGCCCGGTCGCGACGATCAGCGCGGGAGCGCAATCTTGCGGTTCGGCGGTGTCCTCCGGCTCCTGCTCCGCTGCGATGTCCTCGTCGTCTGCCATCTCCACACCTTTCGATACCGACTGGTATCCAATCGATACTTGCGAGTATGCTGATGTCCATGTCGCCTGTCAAACCCGTGCGGACCCGCCCCACTCGCGATGAGGTACGCGACCGGATCCTCGATGCGGCGTTGGGCGTATTCGCCGCCGAAGGGTTCGCCGGCACCACCATCGACGCGATCGGGCAGGCCGCCGGATTCACCAAGGGTGCGGTGTACTCCAACTTCGAATCCAAGGACGAGTTGTTCCTGGCCCTGCTGGACCGCCAGTTCGAGACCCGCAGCGAATTGATCGTGACCGCGTTCGACCACGGCGGCGGCGACATCGCCGCCACGGCCCGGGCGCTGAGCCAATCGATGCTCGACTCGATCCAGGACCAAGATCAGTATCAGCTGGTGCTGTTCGAGTTCTGGCTACGCGCCGTGCGCGATCCGCAACTGCGCGAACGCCTCATCGCGCGGCGCCGGGCCGCCGTCGAACAGGCGATGCGGGTCGTCGAGCGGGCGGGCACCGGCCTACCCGCTCCACGACTGGCCGATCTTGCCCAGCTCGTGGTCACCATCACCGCCGGTGTCGCGATGGAGGAACTGCTTCAGCCCGGGATCATCCGCGCCGACATGATCGAGCGAATGATCACCCGGCTGCTCGAATCCGTCCCCGCCGCAACCGATCAGAACTGACCGTCAGCCCGCCGAGCTGACGGGCTGGATGGGCAGCCGGCGCAATGCGCCGGGGGCGTCGACGGGCACCACCGGGCGCACCGGTTGCACCGGCGCCAGCCGCTGATAGGCCTCTCCCTGGGCCGGCCGCAGGTCTGCTTCGCCCTTGTTCGGCCACAGCGACGCCGCCCGTTCGGCCTGCGCCGTGATCGAAAGCGATGGATTCACACCGAGATTCGCCGAGATCGAGGCACCGTCGGTGACGTACAGGGTGGGATAGTTGTACACCCGGTGATACGGGTCGATGACACCCGTCTCGGCGCTGTCACCGATGGCCGCACCGCCCAGGAAGTGCGCGGTGAGCGGGATGTTGAACAGCTCGCCCCAAGTGCCGCCTGCCACGCCGTCGATCTTCTCGGCGATCCGGCGGGTCACCTCGTTCCCGGCCGGGATCCAGGTCGGATTCGGTTCGCCATGCCCCTGTTTGGACGACATCAGCCGCTTGCCGAGTGGTCCGCGCTTGGTGAACGTGGTGATCGAGTTGTCCAGGTGCTGCATCACCAGCGCGATGACGGTCCGTTCGCTCCAGTCCCGCGGGTTGAGCAGTCGGATCACCCCACGCGGATCCTGGCCGGCCTGGTCGAGGAACTGCCGCCACCTCGGCACGTCGGTGCCCTTGGGTCCGGCGCCGTCGGTCATCAGCGTCTGCAGCAGACCCATCGCGTTGGACCCCTTGCCGTAGCGCACCGGCTCGACGTGCGTGTCGGCGGTCGGATGGATCGACGACGTGATGGCCACCCCGTGCGTCAGATCCAGCTCCGATGGCACCGACAGTGTCTGTGCGCCCACGATGGACTCCGAGTTGGTGCGGGTCAGCACCCCGAGCCGCTGCGACAGCCTGGGCAGCTTCCCGGTGTCGCGCATCTTGAACAGCAGCTTCTGGGTGTTGTAGGTGCCCGCCGCGACGATCAGGTTGGTGGCGGTGAACGTCTTGCGCTTGCGCCGCAGCTTGCTTCCGGTCCGCACGGTGCTGACCTCCCACAGGCCGTCGGCCCGCTGACTGAAGCTGGTCACCGTCGTCATCGGATGCACTTGCGCCCCAGCGGATTCCGCGAGGCCCAGGTAATTCTTCACCAGGGTGTTCTTGGCGCCGTGCCGACAGCCCGTCATGCATTCGCCGCATTCGATGCACCCGGTGCGGGCCGGGCCCGCGCCGCCGAAGTACGGGTCCGGAACCGTCTTGCCGGGGGCCTTCTCCCCGTCCGGCCCGAAGAACACACCCACCGGCGTGGCGACGAAGGTGTCCCCCACGCCCATGTCGTCGGCGACCTCCTTCATCAGGCGGTCGGCATCGGTGAAGGTCGGGTTCTTCACCACCCCGAGCATGCGCTGCGCCTGCTCGTAGTGCGGCATCAACTCCGAGCGCCAGTCGGTGATACCCGACCACTGCTTGTCGGCGAAGAACGGCTCCGGCGGCACGTACAGGGTGTTGGCGTAGTTCAACGAACCGCCACCCACCCCGGCGCCGGCCAGGATCATGCAGTTGCGCAGCAGATGGATGCGCTGGATGCCGTACATGCCCAGTTGCGGCGCCCACAGGAAGCGGCGCAGATCCCAGGAGGTCTTGGCGAAATCGGCGTCGGTGTAGCGCGGGCCAGCTTCCAGGACCCCGACCCGGTACCCCTTCTCGGTGAGGCGAAGCGCGCTGACGCTGCCGCCGAAACCCGAGCCGATGATCAGAACGTCATAATCAGGCTGCATCAGACCAGTATGACGCTACCGGCAGGTAACTTTCTAGACAGGAACACCTAACTTGTAAAGAGTGTCCGATCCTCAGGCGCCGACCGTGAGGCCGACCTTCTGAAATTCCTTGAGGTCGCAATACCCGGCCTTGGCCATCGACCTGGCCAGCCCGCCGACCAGGTTCAGCGAACCGAACGGATCGTCGGACGGGCCGTCGAGCACCTGCTTGAGTGGCGGGCGTTCACCATGCGCCACCTGCAGCAGCGCGCCGCGCGGCAACGACGGGTGCGCCGCCGCCGACGGCCAGAACCAGCCGCCACCGAGGGCTTCGGCCGCGGACGACAGCGGAGTGCCGAGCACCACTGCATCGGCGCCGCAGGCGATCGCTTTGGCCAGGTCACCGGAGGTATGGATGTCGCCGTCGGCCAGCACGTGCACGTAACGTCCGCCGGTCTCGTCGAGGTATTCGCGGCGCGCCGCGGCGGCGTCGGCGATGGCGGTGGCCATCGGCACGCTGATGCCGAGCACCTCATCGCTGGTGGTGACCCCGCGGGTGGAGCCGTACCCGACGATGACGCCGGCCGCCCCCGTGCGCATCAGGTGCAGCGCGGTGCGGTGATCCAGCACGCCACCCGCCACCACCGGGATGTCCAGCTCGGAGATGAACGTCTTGAGGTTGAGGGGCTCGCCGACGCCGTGATCCTGGGCGACCCTTTCAGCTGAGATGATGGTGCCCTGCACGACCAGCAGGTCGATCCCGGCGGCCACCAGCGCCGGCGTCAGCGCCTGCGCATTCTGCGGGCTGACCCGCACCGCGGTGGTCACACCGGCCTCGCGGATGCGGGCGACGGCCGCGCCGAGCAGACCCGGGTCCAGCGGCGCCGCGTGCAACTGCTGCAGCAACCGGATCGCGGCCGACTCATCCGAGGAGGTCGCGGCGACTTCGATGACCTGGGCCACCTTGTCCTCGACATCAGCGTGCCTGCCGATCAGACCCTCGCCGTTGAGCACGCCGAGACCGCCGAGCCGGCCCATCTCGATGGCGAACTCGACCGACACCAGGGCGTCCGTCGGGTGCGCCATCACCGGGATCTCGAACCGGTAGGCGTCCAGCTGCCAGGCCGTGGACACGTCCTTGCTGGACCGGGTGCGCCGGGACGGGACGATGTTGATCTCGTCGAGTTCGTAGGTGCGGCGGGCGGTTCTGCCCATGCCGATTTCAACCATGTCACGCATGTTGTGAGTCCTTGCGGGCTAGCGGGCGTAGTAGTTCGGCGCTTCGACAGTCATGGTGATGTCGTGCGGATGGCTTTCCTTGAGCCCGGCCGCGGTGATCTGGACGAACTGCGCCTGCTGCAGGTGCTCGATCGTGTTCGATCCGGTGTATCCCATGGCGGCCCGCAAGCCGCCGGTCAGCTGGTGGATGACGGTCGAGAGCGGGCCACGGAACGGCACCCGGCCCTCGATTCCCTCCGGAACCAGTTTGTCCTCGGAGAGCACGTCGTCCTGGAAGTAGCGGTCCTTGGAGAAGCTCTTCTGCGTGCCGCGACCCTGCATGGCACCCAGCGACCCCATGCCCCGGTAACTCTTGAACTGCTTGCCGTTGACGAAGATCAGGTCGCCGGGGGATTCGGCGGTGCCGGCCAGCAGCGAACCCAGCATCGCGGTGGACGCGCCGGCGGCCAGGGCCTTGGCGATGTCACCGGAGTACTGCAGGCCACCGTCGGCGATCACCGGCACACCCTTGGGTGAACAGGCGGCCACCGCCTCCAGGATCGCGGTGATCTGCGGGGCACCGACACCGGCCACCACGCGGGTGGTGCAGATCGAGCCGGGCCCGACGCCGACCTTGACCGCGTCCGCCCCCGCCTCCACCAGCGCCGCGGCCGCGGCCCGGGTGGCGACATTGCCGCCGACCACGTCGACACGCTGACCGACGACCGATTTGAGCCGGCTCACCATGTCCAGGACCAGCCGGTTGTGGGCGTGTGCGGTGTCGACGATGAGCACGTCCACCCCGGCGTCGGCCAGCGTCATCGCCCTGGTCCATGCGTCGTCGCCGATCCCGACAGCGGCACCGACCAGCAGCCGCCCGTCGCTGTCCTTGGTGGCCAGCGGGAACTGCTCGGTCTTGACGAAATCCTTGACCGTGATCAGCCCGGTCAGCTTGCCGTGCCCGTCGACGATCGGCAGCTTCTCGATCTTGTAGCGGCGCAACAGACCGAGTGCGGCCTCGGCGGACACGCCGGCCTGCGCGGTGATCAGCGGGGCCTTGGTCATCACCTCGGCGACCGGCTTGGACTGATCGACCTCGAAGCGCATGTCCCGGTTGGTGATGATGCCGACCAGCGAGCCTTCGGCGTCGACGACCGGCAGTCCGGAGATCCGGAACCGGGCACACATGGCGTCGACCTCGGCCAGGGTGTTCTCCGGCGAGCAGGTGACCGGGTCGGTGACCATGCCGGCCTCCGACCGCTTCACCGTCTCCACCTGGCCGGCCTGCTCGGCCACCGACAGGTTGCGGTGCAGCACCCCCATACCGCCGGCCCGGGCCATCGCGATGGCCATCCGGGACTCGGTGACGGTGTCCATCGCCGAGCTCACCAGCGGGACCCTCAGCCGGATCCGTTTGGTCAGCTGGCTGGACGTGTCCACATTGGCCGGCACCACATCCGAGGCGGCCGGCAGCAGCAGGACATCGTCGAAAGTCAGCCCCAGCATCGCGATCTTCGTCGGATCGTCGCCACCGGTGGGCACCGGTACGACGAAGGGGATGCTGCTGCTTTCAACAACTGACATGGGTGGAGCCTCCAGGAACCAACACGGCCGAGCACAGGCGAGGATCTAAAGGGCCATCTTATCGGCACTGACCTCGATGCTCGTGACTACACCGCCGCAGGACGTCCGTTCGGGTGCCTTGCGGGTACTTCCCCCCGTCGCTTCGCTCGCCCCGCTGACGCTTCCCCCCGTCGCTTCGCTCGCCCCGCCGGGGAACGGCTGGCGCGGATGTGGCGGGGCTGCGTAGGCTAGATCCGTGCGTGATGACCTCCCGCCGGGGCTGCCGCCGGATCCCTTCGCAGATGACCCATGCGATCCTTCGTCGGCGCTCGACGCGATCGAGCCCGGCCTGCCGCTCGATCCCCAGGAACGCAGCGCCGTCGAAGCCGATCTCGCCGATCTGGCCGTGTACGAAGCCTTGCTGGCCCACAAGGGAATTCGCGGGCTGGTCGTGTGCTGCGACGAATGCCAGCAGGACCACTACCACGACTGGGACATGCTGCGCGCCAACCTGCTGCAGCTGCTGGTCGACGGAACCGTCCGCCCCCATGAACCTGCCTACGACCCCGAACCCGATGCCTACGTCACGTGGGACTACTGCCGCGGCTACGCAGACGCGTCACTCAACGAGGCCACCTCGGAATCCGACGGGTACCGCTGATCTTCTGAACTGCACACGTGCCCGGTGGTCAATGACCGCCGGGCATTGTGGTCGTTGTCACGACCACCTCGGGTGCGCGCTGCGGGGTTGACGGCTCCGCCGCCGGGGCCTTGGTCGTCTGCACCGGTGCCTGAGCGGCCTCCTCGGGGGTGCGCGGGGCCTGTGTGCGAGCCGGCGGTGCGCTCGGTTCCTCCTGCTGCACCGGCGGTGCCACCGATGCGGGCGCCGGCGGTGCCACCGCGCTCGGCGCCACCGTGGTGGTCGTGGCGGTGCGCGCCACGGTCGCCTGGGTGGTCGTGGTGCTGGGCGGCACGGTCGTCGTCGTGGTGCTCGGCGCCACCGTCGTCGTGCTGGGCGCCACCGTCGTGGTGGTGGTGGTGGTGCTCGGGGCGACCGTGGTGGTCGTCGCGCTCGGGGCCACCGACGTGGTCGACGTGCTCGACGGCGCCGGGTCCGACGTCGTGGCGGTGGTGCTGGTGGACGCCGAGGTTTCAGTGGTTTCCGATGCCTGGGTGGTCGTGGTCAACAGCACCTCGGGCCCCGTCGTCGTGGTCACATCGGTGACCGACGGCGCCGTGCTGGTGTCGGTGGGGCTTTCGATCACCGGCAGCGGCAGCAACGTCAGCGGCGAGGACGGCAACACCGGCAAGGGCTCCCCCACCGGCGGCAGGGTGGCGGCCGGGTTCTGTTCGACGACCTTGTAGGTCAACGCATTCCACTGCTGGATCAGCTCGGACTTGCGTTCGACGGTCTCGACGCTCTGCACCTTGGTCGACAGGGCGGCCAGCTTGTCCTGCGCCTGGTCCCATTGGCCGGTGTCGATCAGCTGCTGCACCTGCTGCATCTCGGTCTGAGCCGCGAGCACCACCGCGTCATCGCGGGTCTGCTTCTGGTCGCCAAACAACATGGTGTGCAGGCCGTACAGACCATCTCCGGGATCTGCGCTGTACACCACCGAGGCAAAACCACCGAGGCACAGCACCGCGGCGGCCGCCGAACCGATCACGGCCAGCGATCGCCGGTTGCGCCGCCGCGAGGAGAAGTCCAGGGCGTTGTGCAGGGCCTCCTCGGCTTCACGCGGCGGGACCACATGCTCGATCGGTACCTGACGGACCTCGTCCCGCCAGCCGGAGAGCAGGAAGGCCAGCTCGGCATCGGCGCGGTCGGTGGAGTACACCGGCTGCTCGGTGGCCAGCGCGTCGAGGAACTTGTCGGCGCGGTTGATGTCGTTGAGGGAGGGATCGCCTCCGTTGGAGGTCCAGCGGCCGAAATCAGGCATAGTCGCCACCGCCCGCACCGATCTCGGACTTCAACTTGGCCAGCGCACGATGCTGGGCGACCCGCACGGCGCCAGGGGTGCTGCCGACGGCCTCGGCGACCTCTTCGGCGCTCATGCCGACCACGACGCGCAGGATGATGATCTCGCGTTGCTTCTCCGGCAGGGTGGCCAGCAACCGGTCCATTCGGGCGGACGCCTCGGAGTCCAAGGCACGCTGTTCAGGCCCGGCTTCCCCGGAGAACCGCTCCGGCACCACATCGGTGGGCTCAGAGCGGTTACGCGCGGACGCCCGGTGGGCATCTGCGATCTTGTGCGCAGCGATGCCGTACACGAATGCCAGGAAGGGTCGCCCCTGATCCTGGTAGCGCGGCAGCGCCGTGATGGCGGCCAAGCACACCTCCTGCGCAATATCGTCAGCCGATAGACCACTTCGTTCTGCTGACCCGATCCGCGCCCGGCAATACCGGACGATGATCGGGCGGATGGTCTCCAGCACCACCCGGAGTGCATCCCGATTGCCTGCCACCGCATCAGCGACGACATCATCGAGACGTTCTCCCGAAATTGTCATCGTGGGCGATATCTCCAGCGTTACGTAAGGGACACATCCGGGCAGGATGTGCGTCAGATAAACACTAACGATCCAGGCGGGCCGAACCGCTTCAGCGACGCGACCACACGCCGCCTCTGCGTCGCACTGTATCGGCGGCAGCGTCCCGAACAGCGGCGACGTGCGCGGGTGGATGGACGGCACTGCCGATGTCGGCGAGCAGGCATCCCAGCGCCCACTGCAGCGGAACCAGGCCGAACCGCTGCGCGTCGGCCAGCGCCTCGTCGGCGACCCGCCGCGCCTGCTCAAGGCGACCGTCGCAGCACAGGGCGGCCGCAAGCACCACCGCGGACTTGACCGTGTGCCGCGGCGAGCCGGTCACCCCGGACAGTTCCACCGCTCGCTCGGCGTGTGCGACGGCGGCCGCTCCGGCACCGCCGGCCATGTTCAGTTCGGCCGACACCCACCGCAGCCGTACCGGCAGCCGGGCGGGTCCGGAAGCATCGAGCAGGTGCGTCGCGCGTTCGAGCAGCCGGGCCGAGAGCGCCAGCCGGCCCAGCCCGAGAGCGTCGGCCGCGAGACCCACCAGTGCGTCGACACCGGCCTCGGGGTCCCCGCCGGCCGCAGCCCAGGCTCGTCCATCCCAACCGCGCGCCACGCGGTGCCCGCCGAGCTGACGCAGGAACGAGGCGCGGGTGCTGTGTGCCAGCGAGACCAACGGGCCCGGGCCGGCCGCCCGGACGATGCCGACCAAGTCGGCCAACGCACTGCCGTAGCGACCCTGGCCGCCGGCCGCGACGGCGCGCAGCCACCGATCCCGCTGTGAGGTCGCCGTTGGCAGCGGCCAGAGGTCCGGTCGAGCGCCGAAAGCCGCGTCGGCCAGCGATGTTGTCGGGGTGATCATCGAATCGCGACGCTATCAATCCGTCTGGGGCGGGTCGCGGGCGACGTGATGCACCCAACCTTGGTTAACACTTGATGGTCGCAGTGTTTCCGGCAGATCAACTACCGCTCACCTACTAATCAATTGCAAACGCAGCGAACAGCGGAAATACACACAAGTGTCAACTTCGCAGCACTTGTTGAACACTCTTCTCGTTGCGTGCGGGTCGCAATGATGAACGTGATGTAAATTCTCACGCTGCTGCTATGCGGTTACGCACAGGACCTGGGTATTGACGGTTTTTCGGTAGCCCTTCTACGTTGTGTGCACGAGTAGTCATCGGCGACAAGAGCTCGGATCGGTTCCGCGACTCACGCACTTACGCGTTTCGCGAATTAGGTGCGACGAGAGGGGTTTTCCAAATGCCACAGCCGCAGCAACTACCCGGACCAAATGCCGACATTTGGGACTGGCAAATGGCAGGACTTTGCCGAGGTGTCGATTCATCGATGTTTTTCCATCCGGACGGCGAGCGCGGCCGGGCCCGCGCCCAGCGCGAGATGCGGGCGAAGGAAATGTGCCGCAGCTGCCCGGTGGTCACCCAATGCCGTTCACATGCCCTGGCCGTCGGTGAGCCATACGGAATCTGGGGCGGACTGAGCGAATCCGAGCGCGAACTGTTGCTCAAACGCGGTATTCGCCGCACCGCCTGATATCGATCTGATGGAAGTGCCCCGCCCGGCTATGCCCCCGGCGGGGTACTTCGGCGTGTGAGGCCGGTTGGCATCGCGACGGCAGTGGTAGACCTTGACCCGTCCGCGTGCACGCACCGCCCAGGAGGTCCCATGCCCACCGACCCGTCCACCGAGGGCACCGTGATCGTCACGGAGACCGGCACCGGGCCCTACACCCAGGAAATCATCGCCGGAGAGCACCGGTTGACCGCCGACGAACCACGTCCGGTCGGCGACGACGACGGACCGACCCCGTACGACCTGCTGCTCGCCGGGCTGGGGGCGTGCACCTCGATGACGGTTCGGATGTATGCCAACCGCAAGGACTGGCCGCTGCGGCAGGTTCGGGTGACGCTGCGGCATTCGCGTATCCACGCCAAGGACTGCGCCGAATGCGAGACCACGATCGGGTGGATCAGTCAGATCGACCGCGAGATCGAGTTGACCGGCGACCTCGACGACGGCCAGCGCCAGAAGCTGATGGACATCGCCGAACGCTGCCCGGTACATCAGACGCTGACCGGACAGGTCCGGATCTCCAGCACGTTGCGCTAGGCCTTAAAACACCCGGTGCGGGACCAGCACCACCCGCCACCGGTCGGGATCCTCGAACGTCAACGCGCCCACCTTGTTCCAGTACGGATTCTCCGGCTCGACGGGTTCGTGCCCGGCCGCGGCGAGACGCTCGACCACGTCGTACATCTGCGCCTCACCATGGAAGTACAGCACCAGCAAATTGTCCAGAGTCGGTGCCGGACAAGGACTCCCAGCGACATGGGTGGTGAACTCGAGGTGATACTCGGTCCCGGGCAGCCCCACCATGACACCGCTGTACCCGTCATGGTTCTCGAACCGGTAGATGATCGGCAGTCCGAGATGCTCGGCGTAGAACCGCTCGACCTCCACCAGTCGATCGGTGGGCCGGGCGACGCGGATCTGGGCGAATTCGATGGTCACCCGCCGAGTGTCCGACCTGAACTGCCGTTGAGGTCAAGCCGGAACCGATGTGACGTGGATGACGGCACCGGTTACCAAAGAGCGGCCGAAATCTCGGACTGGGCAGAGCAAACTCTCAGTCCAGTCTCAGACACCGCCGGATGATTGTGGTTAAGCAACTGTGCTCTTTGAAGATTGAAGAAAGTGACGCACACACCACGATGACAAGCCCACAGCAGCAACCCTTTCAGCCGCCCGAGCCGAATTCCCCTCTGACCCAGCCGATCCCGCGCGCCTACGATTGGCGCTACGCGACCCAACCGCCGGTACCCGGGTTCCATCAGGCCGCGGGCCGGGCCGATACGGTAGCGGCGGGCCGCAAGCGCTCGCGCGGCGGACTGCTCGCGGTCGGGGCGCTTGCGGTCGCGGTGGCCAGCGGCGGGATCGGTGCCTCCGCGGCGTGGATGGCACATCCGGACAACGCCGTGCCCGCACAAGCCGTCGCCTCCCCCGCGCCCACCACAAAGGCGCCCGCCACCGCGCCGGCCGCCAAGGCGCCTGCCGGTTCCGTCGAACAGGTCGCGGCCAAGGTGATGCCGAGTGTGGTGAAACTGCGGATCGAGATGGGACAGGGCCAGGCCGAGGGTTCCGGGGTCGTGCTGACCTCCGACGGCCTCATCCTGACCAACAACCATGTGGCGGCGGCCGGTTCGAACAGCGCCGACGGTGCGCAACCCGCCTCGATGGACGGCGGCGGTGTCACGCGGACGGTGACCTTCTCCGACGGCCGTTCGGTGCCGTTCACCGTGGTGGGCACCGATCCCAGCGGGGACCTGGCCGTCGTCCATGCCGAGGGCGTGTCGGGACTGACGCCGATAGCCATCGGATCGTCCAAGGACGTCAAGGTGGGCCAGCAAGTGGTGGCGATCGGGTCACCGCTGGGTCTGCAGGGCACGGTGACCACCGGCATCGTCAGCGCGCTGAACCGGCCGGTGGCCGCGGGTGACGGCTCGGGCGGTCAGGCTTCGGTTCTGGATGCCATCCAGACGGATGCGGCGATCAACCCGGGCAACTCCGGGGGCGCGCTGGTGAACATGAACGGCGAGCTGATCGGGCTGAACTCGGCGATCGCCACCCTGGGCGCGGGCCAGGGCGGTCCCGGCGGCGGCAGCGCCGAGAGCGGCTCGATCGGGCTGGGCTTCGCCATCCCGTCGGATCAAGCGAAGCGCATCGCCGACGAATTGGTGTCCACCGGTACCGCCAGCCACGGGTCGTTGGGGGTGCAACTGAGCACCAGCGCCACCGCCAGTGACGGTGCCGCAATCGCCAAGGTGGCCGACGGCGGTCCGGCCGCGACGGCCGGTATCCCCGACGGCGCGGTGATCACCAAGGTCGACGATCAGGTCATCGATGGGCCGGAGGCTCTGGTCGCCGCCGTGCGGTCGAAGGCGCCGGGCGACAACGTCGCCCTCACCTATCAGGACCCCTCGGGCGGCGCCCAGACGACGCAGGTCACCCTCGGCAAGGCGTAGTCAACCCATGCAGACGGCCGCCGCGATGTTTCGCGGCGGCCGTTTCGGCTAGGTGGCCTGGGGTACCGGCGGCGCGGATGACCCGAGTTGGCGGATCACGAAATCGGCTGCCTGGTCGGCCATTCCGTTGTCACGATAGGCACTGTGTGCGGCCCGGTCCAGGCTGATGCCGGCCGAGCAGACCGGGTCACCGGGGGCACACAGCGCCAGCGTCTTGGTCTGATAGCGACTACCGATCTCGATCGGTGGTGCGTCGTGGTCGGCCAGGCCGAGGAACAACGGCGACGGTGTGCCGAACAGCACCACCGCGGCGACATGCGGGGCAACCGATGCCGGCATCGGGCCGGAAAGGCCTGCCGGAAGCGCGAATCCGACCGGCACGCTGTCCATCGTGGCGTAACTGGCGACCGCGGCCCCCTGCGAGTAGCCACCCAGCACGATCTTGGTGTTCGGGCAGCTGGCGACCGTCGATTCGACGGTGTCCGCGGCGTCGGCGACACCCTGGGCGGCCGCCGCGAAATCCAATGAGGCCGGGTAGTTCACCGCGTAGGAACTCACCGAGCCGCCGGGCAGCCGGGCGGTGAGCGCGTCGACGAAGGCCTGACCGGTGGCGCCGACCCCGGGTGCCTCGAAGGTTCCCCGTGCGAAGACGACGTCGACATCCGGGCAGGTGGGTGCCGCGGCCGCGGTGGCCTGCGGCCCGAACAGGGCGGTGAGGGACAGACCCGCCGCGACGAACGTGGATCCGGTGGCGAGCTTCATGGTGTTTCCTCCCGAGGACCGTCTGTTGATGCGCTAAGCGTCCCGTGGTGAGGGCGGCACCACATCGCTGCTGGCAACCAGCTGTGAATACCGGCTAGCAGGTAGACCAGACGGGGGCCAGCCGGGATGCCCGCGCCGCCGGTGGGCTGCTGTTCGGGCCGCGGCAGCCCGTGTCCGCACTCATTACTGCCAACCGTGCATCAATTCCTGCCGCGCGGAATGATACTGCCGGACAACCGGTTTCAACGATCAGAGTACCAACGACCACAGAGGAAGATGATCGACATGAAGAAGTTCGGATTCGCCACCTTGATCGCCAGCAGCATGACCGCCGCCGTTCTGGGCCTGGCGGCCCCCGCCCAAGCCGCGATCGGCGCGCCGGTCGGCCCCACCTACAGCGTCGACAACCACGACGAGGTCAACACCACCAACGGTTTCGTCGACCAGGCCTTCTGACCCGAGTAGCCCGACACCCCCGGCCCGATGGGCCGGGGGTGTTCCGTATCGTCGTCATGTGGCGACCCGGCGTATCGACAACGGCAGCGCCACCGTCTTGGTGAATGAAGACAACGGCTTGATCACCGCACGCGGGATGCGCTATGCGACGGCCGCGCGGTTCGCCGCACCGGAATTGCTCCCAGCCCATGGTCAGATCGACGCAACCGAGCGAGGTCCGGCATGCCCTCAGCTTCCGTCCCGGTTGAATTTCGTGACGGGGGCGGTCATCGACGGGCTGCCCATCAGCGAGCAGTGCCAGGTGCTCAGTGTCTCAGCGCCGGCGGACGCCCACCGACTGCCCGTCATGGTGTGGTTCCACGGCGGGGCTTACGTCTCCGGCAGCGGCGAGTCGTCCAAATACGACCCCGATGTCTTATGTGCCGAGGGCCGCGTCGTCGTCGTCACCGTCAGCTACCGGTTGGGCGTCTTCGGCTACCTCAATCTGCACGACCCCGGCGTCGCGAATCTCGGTCTGCGCGATCAGATATGCGCCCTGCAGTGGGTCCGGGACCACATCTCGGCATTCGGTGGCGATCCGTCCCGGGTGACGATATTCGGCCAGTCCGCCGGCGGCGATTCGGTGATGTCGCTGATGTTGTCCCCGCAGACTTCCGGCCTGTTCACCCGGGCCATCCTGCAGAGCGCCCCCTTGGGCCTTCCGGATGGCCGTCCGGCAATGGCCGAGGCCATGCGCGACGCGGCGACGGCGGCGCTGTCCGGGGTGCCGGCCGACGAAGCCAGTGCCGCACAGCTACTCGACGCGCAGGTGGCGGCCGGCAAAGAAGCTCAGCGGTTCGGCCGACTCGGGCTGATGGCGTTCGCACCGACCATCGGCTCGGCACCACTGCCCGCTGTCGCTGACATACCGGCCCAGATCGCCGATGCCGCAACACGTATCGAGATCCTGGTGGGCTACACGCGCGACGACGCGCGGCCGTTCGTCTCGATGGATCCGCGCGGTGCTCAACTCCGACGACTCGGACCGGCGGGCACCCTCCTGTCAGCGGCCTTCGGACGCATCATGACTCGACGCATCTTCGGCCGGCCGGCAATCGAACTCGCCGATACCTGGGTGCGAGCGGGCGGGCGCAGCGCGACATTCCGCGTCGACTGGACACCCCAGCAGGCCCCGTTTGGCGCCTGCCACTGCATCGAGCTACCGCTGCTGCTGGGCTGCCGCGGCGCCTGGGCCGGCGCCCCGATGCTCGGGCCGCCACCGCAGCCGGTCGACGAAGACCTGGGGCGCCGCACCCGTGCCCTGTGGAGCGGCTTCGCGTGGAACGGTCTGGACGCGTTGCCGCCGGCACCGCTGCGCATCGGGTGACCGGGGAACCGGTCGGCAGTCGACTCCGAGAAGTGATGTCACTTTGCCGCTTCCGTCATGGCGACGATCGAACGTCGCGACGGTCGCGGAGAATCGGGTCACCACTCGTCATCGTCATCGTCATCGTCGAGCGGTGGGCGCGGCTTGCGCATCACCACCACCGCCCAGATCACCCCACCGATCAACGCTGCAAGGATCGCCAAGAAGGCCAATTGTCCCGCCATGTAGGCCATTGTCATTCCTCCCCAGAGCGGCTCAGCGCGCGATGTCGGCGTCGCCAAGCACGGAAATCGTTGCAGCCCAGTATCATTCCGCCACGCCGAATCCCCAACCGGCAGAATCCCCGGTCCTGAGGGTACCGCACAACTCGTACCGGAGTTGGCGTCAGTTCACTGGCCGCGAGGCGGTTTCCGACCGGGCAGGTGTAACTCCTGCGGCGTAAGCGCCGAATACCGATCAGAGACCTAGGAGGATTTCTTGAGGGCGAACCGTTGTTACCCCGCCGCGGTGGTGGCGATCGCCGCCGTCCTGGGCATCGCCCCGGCGCATGCGAGCCCGTTGCCGGATTTCTGCGCACCGGCGGTGGACAACGTCTGCACCACGCGATTGATGTCGGTGACCGACGATGCCGTCAACGGGACGATCACCGGCACCCCCGTCGGCGGCGGAGCTCCGGTGACCCTCGCCGGGCAAGGAGAGGCGTATCTCAAGTCGGTGGGATTCGGCACCGCGCTGCCGGAGGCCGTGCAGAACTGGGACACCGCAATCGACCAGGTGAGGAACCTGTCCGTGAACGCCTCCGATCCCAACTGGTACGGAAACGCCAAGGCCCGGGTGTTCCTGCCCAGGACGCTCAACGGGCTGGCCACCCGGTTTCCCGACGGCAGCCTGGTCGTCCGGTTCACGCCCGACGACACCCAGCCGGGCCTTTTCCGACTGGTGTCCATCCAGCCGACGCCCCGGTGACTCCGGCGCCGACTGTGCTGGCTGTGTACAGATATCGATGACATCCGTGCACAGCGCCCACGGTCGAGCGCGAATTTTCCAGCGCATGGCGGCCACCGGCGATACCTGTCAATCGGCCGCGATCACGGCTGGGACATCCTAATGTTGGGCAGGTAATCGCAATTGCCGCAGTCAGCTGCTGCGGCGGGAGAACCGGGGGCGGAACATGCGAAAACACCTTGCAATGGGAATCGGGGCCGCGGTAGTGCTCGCCGGCGGATTTGTCGGCACACCGCCGGCGTACGCGGACGATCAGTCATTTCTCAACGAACTCCGGGCCAACAATTTCCCGGGTCTTTCTTTCGCAGGCCAGCAGATGCCCGACGGCGCCGCCGTGGCACAAGGGTATATGGCCTGTAACCGGATGCGTCTCGGGCAATCAGCCGACGACTTGATCGCACAGGTGAATCCTGCCGACACCAACATCGGTCGAATGCTGGTGCACGCAGCGCAACACAATCTCTGTCCCGACACCCTGTGAATCACGAAAACACCCCCGGTCCAACAGGACCGGGGGTGTTTCTGATCAGCTGACTCAGTGCGAGTGGCCGTGATGGCCGTGCCCGTGGTCTTCCTCCTCGGCCGGCTTCTCGACGACAGCCGTCTCGGTGGTGAGAATCATCCGCCCGACCGACGCCGCGTTCAGCACTGCGGAACGGGTCACCTTGACCGGGTCCACGATGCCCTCGGCGAGCAGATCGCCGTAGGTCAGTGTGGCGGCGTTGAAGCCCTGACCATTGGGCAGCTCGCTGACCTTGTTCACCACGACCGAGCCGTCCAGGCCGGCGTTGGTGGCGATCCAGTACAGCGGTGCGGACAGCGCCTTGGCGAAGACCTCGACACCGAGCAGTTCGTCGCCCGACAGCGAGCCGCGCAGGGCGTCCAGCGCAGCGCTGGCCTGCACCAGGGCCGCGCCACCACCGGTGACGATGCCCTCTTCGACGGCAGCCTTGGCCGCCGAGACGGCGTCTTCGACGGCTTCCTTGCGCTTCTTCAGGTCGGTCTCGGTGGCCGCGCCGACCTTGATGACGGCGACGCCACCGGACAACTTGGCCAACCGCTCCTGCAGCTTCTCCCGGTCCCAGTCCGAATCGGTGTTCTCGATCTCGGCGCGCAGCTGCGCAACCCGCGCCTCGATGGCGTCCTTGGTGCCGCCGCCGTCGACGATCACGGTGCTGTCCTTGGTGACCACCACGCGCCGGGCCGAGCCCAGCACGTCGAGGCCGGCCTCGCGCAGCAGCAGACCCACATCGGGGTTGACGACCTGACCGCCGGTCACGACGGCGAGGTCGTCCAGGAACGCCTTGCGGCGATCACCGAAGAACGGCGCCTTCACGGCGACGGCCTTGAGGGTCTTGCGGATGGCGTTGACCACCAGGGTGGACAGCGCCTCGCCCTCGACATCCTCGGCGACGATCAGCAGCGGCTTGCCGGCCTGGGCCACCTTCTCCAGCAACGGCAGCAGGTCGGGCAGCGAGGTGACCTTGTCACGGTGCAGCAGCACCAGCGCGTCCTCGAGCACCGCTTCCTGGGAATCGAAGTCGGTGACGAAGTACGCCGAGATGAAGCCCTTGTCGAAGCCGACGCCTTCGGTCACCTCGAGTTCGGTGTTCAGCGTGGAGGACTCCTCGACGGTGACGACACCGTCGTGGCCGACCTTGGTGATCGCCTCGCCGACCAGTTCGCCGACCTCTTCGTCACGCGACGACACGGTGGCGACCTGGACGATGGACTTCTTGTCCGACACCGGGGTGGCGGCGGCCAGCAGGGCTTCCGACACCGCGTCGGCGGCCTTGGCGATGCCGGCACCCAGCGCGATCGGGTTGGCACCGGCTGCCACGTTGCGCAGGCCGGCCTTGACGATGGCCTGGGCCAGCACGGTGGCGGTGGTGGTGCCGTCGCCGGCGACGTCGTTGGTCTTGGTGGCGACCGACTTGACCAGCTGGGCGCCGAGGTTCTCGAACGGGTCGGCGAGGTCGATCTCGCGGGCGATGGTCACACCGTCGTTCGTCACGACCGGCCCACCGAACGCCTTGGCCAGCACCACGTGGCGGCCACGCGGGCCCAGGGTCACCCGGACGGCGTCGGCGAGCTTGTCGACACCGGCTTCCAGCGCCCGGCGCGCAGTTTCATTGAATTCGATCTGCTTGCTCATAAATGTCCTCTAGGTTTCACTGCCGTCGCTTCGCTCGCCCCGGCAGGGGTGAACGCATACCGCCCCGGACATCACCCGTGCGGACACGAGGATCTCCGGGGCGGGACACGGATGCTTACTTGTTGACGACAGCCAGCACGTCGCGGGCCGAGAGGATCAGGTACTCCTCGCCGCCGTACTTGATCTCGGTGCCGCCGTACTTGCTGTAGATGACGGTGTCGCCTTCGGCAACGTCCAGGGGGATCCGCTTCTCGCCATCCTCGTCCCAGCGGCCGGGGCCAACTGCGACGACGGTGCCTTCCTGCGGCTTTTCCTTGGCGGTGTCGGGGATGACCAGACCCGAAGCGGTCGTGGTCTCGGCCTCGTTGGCCTGAACGAGGATCTTGTCCTCGAGTGGCTTGATGTTGACTGCCACGATGGAGCCCTCCACTTAGTTCGGTGTGGGTCCGGGTTTCCCGGACCCTGCTGTTTTCCAGGTGTTCGGCAGAGGTCCGTGCCCTCGCTCCGTCGTCGCGGGTGCCGGCGCTGGGACTGGCCGCTGCCAACTAGCACTCTATACACGAGAGTGCTAGCACTCAAGGACGGGCTCCACTATCGCCCGTACTGCGCCGGGTCGACGTTCAGATGGGCGGACACATCCCCGACCATCTCGACATCCACGATCCGCTCGGTGAAATACCAACCGGCCTCGTCACGCGCGAACACGTCGGCATACCGGCCGACCACGATCGGCTGCAGCGGCACCGTCTCGGTTGCCTGTACGACGACGAAGGTGGACCGCGCGGTGGCGGTATCCCCGACGACGTCGACGATGGGGTTCAGCACCAGGTGGCGGGTCCGGGGCCGATTACCGTGCTCGGGATAGCGGCGGGTGGTCATCGCGAACAACCCGGCGATCTTCTCGGCCCCCGACACCGTCCCCGACGCCGGGCCACCGAATGACGCCCGGCCCAGCAACTGGCCGACCGCGTCGAAGTCGCCGGCGTCGATCAACTCGGCGTAGGTGTACAGCAGCCGGGTGACGGCCGCAGAACTACTCACGCCACCTGCCCCTTCACCACCGGCAGGCCCGGATCGCTGGCCACATTCAGCGGCGACGGCGGCGCCCCCGCGTCGATCAGGTGCGCGGCGAACGAGGCGATCATGGCCCCATTGTCGGTGCACAGCCGTGGCCGCGGCACCCGCAACGTCAGCCCGGCCGCCGTGGCGCGCTGGTCGGCCAGTTCGCGCACCCGGGAGTTGGCGGCCACCCCGCCCGCGATCAACAGCGTCGACACCCCCAGGTCGGTGGCCGCACGCACCGCCTTCGCGGTCAGCACGTCGGCGACCGACTCCTGGAAGCCCGCGGCCACATCGGCCGCCGAGAAATCCGGGTTCTTCTCGATGTGCCGAGCCACCGCCGTTTTCAGCCCGGAGAAGCTGAAGGTGTACCGGCCATCGCGCGGTCCGGTCATGCCGCGTGGGAACACGATCGCGGTCGGGTCGCCGGTGCGGGCCAGCTCATCCAGCGGCCGCCCGCCCGGATAACCCAGGCCCAGCAGCCGCGCCACCTTGTCGTAGGCCTCCCCCGCGGCGTCGTCGACGGTGCTGCCCAGTTCGACGATCGGCTGCCCGAGCGAACGCACATGCAGCAGCTCGGTGTGCCCGCCCGATACCAGCAGCCCCACACATTCCGGTAGTGGACCGTGGTCGTAGACGTCGGCGGCCAGGTGCCCACCCAGGTGGTTGACGGCGTAGAACGGCACGCCCCAGGCCGCGGCGTACGCCTTGGCGGCGGCGACGCCCACCAGCAGCGCCCCGGCCAGGCCGGGGCCGATGGTGGCCGCGACCACGTCGGGCCGGCTCACCCCGGCTGTCTGCAGCGCGCGGCGCATGGTCGGCCCCAGTGATTCCAGATGGGCACGAGAGGCGATCTCGGGCACCACACCGCCGAACCGGGAGTGCTCGTCGACACTGGAGGCGACCTCGTCGGCCAGCAGTTCGACGTTGCCGTCCTGAAGTCGCGCGATGCCGACTCCTGTTTCGTCACAAGAACTTTCGATGGCAAGAATGATCACGTGGGGTCCCGCTTCATGGTGTAGGCGTCGGCGCCGCTGACCTTGTAGTACCGCTTGCGCAGTCCCACGGTGGTGAAGCCGGCGCTCTCGTAGAGGGTGATCGCCGCGTCGTTGTCGGTGCGTACCTCCAGGAACACCGCACCGCGCCCGGCGAACTCCAGCAGGTCGGCGAGCAGCCGGCGGCCGATGCCGTGGCCCTGGTAGTCCGGATCGACGCCGATGGTGTGCACCTCGTACTCGAACGGCGGGATCCGGCCCAGCCGGGCGATTCCGGCGTAGCCCACCAGCAGGTCCCCGTCGCGCGCGGCCACGTAGTGATTGTGTTTGGCGGCCAGCGCATTCAGGAAGGCCGATGGCGGCCACGGATCATCCCCGGCGAACAGTTGCGCCTCCAAGTCCGCGCAGCGGTCGGCATCCAGAGTCGTCAGCGCGTCGATCACCGTCACGCCAGGCCCCGTTCGGCCAGCGACTTGGCGTCCGGGCGGCGCAGGTACAGCGGGACCAGGGCCGGCGGCTCCGCGTCCCAATCTGCCACGGCCGCAACAAGTTCCTTCGACGAAGGATACTCCGGTCCGATCACCGGAAGCCCGAACGACGTGGCGTGTGCGGGCGAACCCGCGACCGACCGGACACCGTCGGCGGCCACGTCGGCGGCGGCCGCGACCTCGGGCCCGCCGATGCGCACCCCGTCGCGGTAGCGCGCCCAGTAGACCTCGCGGCGGCGGGCGTCGGTGACCACCAAGACATCTCCGTCGGTGGCCCCGCCGATCGCGTCGAGGCTGCACACCCCGAACACCGGGATGTCCAGGGCATGGCCGTAAGCCGCCGCGGTGGCCATCCCCACCCGCAGGCCGGTGAACGGGCCTGGGCCGCAGCCCACCACCACGGCATCCAGATCACCCACGGTTCGTCCACTGTCAGCAAGGGCGGCAAGCACATTCGGCGTCAAGCACTCGGCGTGCGCACGGGCGTCGACGGTGATCCGCTCGGCAAGTGTGGTGATCGTGGTGTCGGTCACCTGCACGATCCCGGCGGTCACCGCGGGGGTGGCGGTGTCGATGGCCAGCACCAACATCGCCCCGGGGCGAGCCGAGCGGCGGGGATCGGTCACAGCCGGCTCCAATTCCAGGTCGCGGTGCGGGTGTCGGTGTCGGCGTCGCGCTCCAGCCGGATGTCCAGGTGGTTCTCCGACAGCCGTTCGGCCAGCCCCTCACCCCATTCCACCACCACCACGGCGTCCTCCAGCTCGGTGTCCAGATCCAGCGAATCCAGTTCGCCGAGAATGTCGTCGGTCTGATCCAGCAACCGGTAGATGTCCACATGGATCAAGGCCGGCGCCCCGGGTCGGCGCGCCGGATGCACCCGGGCCAGCACATAGGTCGGCGACGTCACCGGCCTGTCCACGTCCATCGCCCGGGCGATTCCCCTGGCCAGCACCGTCTTTCCGGCCCCCAACGGTCCGGCGAGCACCACCACGTCACCCGCGCGCAGTTCGGCGCCCAACCGCACACCGAGTGCGATGGTGTCGGCCTCGGTCGCGAGCACCGCGGTACCGCCGGCCCGGTCAGCCATGCCGGGCCCGTTCCTTCAACCGCCGGGTCAGCGCGACGAGCCTGGACGGGGTGGCACGTTCCACCAGACGCACCAGAGCGTCATCGATCACCTCTGGCTGTTCCAGCTGCACCAGGTGCCCGGCATCCTCCACCACCACCAGTTCCGACTTGGGCAGCGCGTCCGCCATCTGCTGCGAGTACTCCATCGGGGTCAGCAGATCATGGTCACCGCAGGCGATGAGCGTCGGGATCTTCGCCAGCGTCGTCAGCGCGGCCGTCTCGTCGTGCACTTCGAGGGCGTGCAGAAATCCGACCATGGTGGTCATCGGCGTTTCGTGCATCATCTTCTCGGAGAACGCCACCACGCTACGGCTGACCAACTCGTCGCCATAGGAGGCGGCGCGCAGCACCGGACCGATGACCAACCGGGCAGCGCCGCGGCCGCGGTTGACCGCCTGCGGGGCATACCGGACCGCGAACCTGGCGGCCTCCAGGGCCGGATTCTTCAGGATCTCACCGAGCGGAGACCGCGAAACCCCTTCCGCCGCAGACGCTATCAACGCGACACCGACGATCCGGCTGCGATAACGGTTCGGGAACTGGCGGGCATGGGATAGCACCGTCATCCCGCCCATGGAATGGCCGACCAGCACCACGGGTCCGCGTGGCGCCATCACCGCCAACACCGCCTCCAGATCCTGGCCCAACTGCGGCACCGTGAAAGTGTCGGCCGGGGCGTCCCCGGACAACCCGTGCCCGCGCTGGTCATAGAACACCATCCGCACCTGGTCGCCCCATTGTTCGGCGAGCCGGGCCCGCTGGAAATGGAACGCGCCCATGCGCAGACAGAAGCCGTGCGCGAACACCACCGTCAGGCGCGCATCGGCAGGTCCCACCTCACGCACCGCCAGCGGTACCCCGTCCGGGGTGGTGACCACGACGCTGCGGTCAGCCTTCAGGAGTTCGAAATCCTCGTCCACGTACGGATCGTGCTCGCTGAACCGCCGGCCCACCGAGCGCGCGACGGACACCCCGGCCACCGAGCCCACCGCGACCAGTCCGGCGATACCGGCCAACCAGGGCGCCCGGCCCCGGTCGGGGTGCGGCCCGGTCACTTCGTCGGTCACCGGCGTCAGCCCGCCTCGCCCTTGTAGACGCGGGTGATCCGGCCGCGCGGACTGGTGACCACCTCGTAGTTGATGGTTCCCAGCAGGTCGGCCCAGTCCTGGGCGGTGGGTTCGCCATCGTCACCCGGGCCGAACAGGATCGCTTCGTCGCCGACGGTCACGTCGTGGGGCCCGGGGCCCAGGTCGACCACGAACTGGTCCATGCAGATCCGGCCGACCCCGGGGCGGCGCCGGCCGTTGATCTGTACCTCGATGCGACCGCTCAGCGGCCGGTAGACACCGTCGGCGTAGCCGATGGGCAGCAGCGCCAGCGTGGTGTCGTGCGGGGCGATCCAGGTGTGACCATAGGACACCCCTTCCCCGGCCTGCACGGAACGCAGAAGTGCGACAGGACATTTCAGTGTCATCGCGGGCCGCAAACCCATATCGCCGAGTTCGGGGATGGGGCTCTGCCCGTACAGCGCGATGCCGGGGCGGATCATGTCGTAGGCCAGGTCGTGGCGGGTCATCGCGGCGGGCGAGCTGCACAGGTGCGCGATCTCGAACTCGACCCCGGCGTCGCGGCTCGCGAGGCGCATCTGTTCGAAGCGCAGCGCCTGCCGGTCGGTGGCCTCCGGGTGCGCCGGGTCGTCACCGTTGGCGAGATGGCTCATGATGCCGCGCAGCCGCAGCGCACCGTCTGCTGCGCCGCGGCGCAGCGCGGCGAGCACCTCCGGCAGGTCGGCGGCGGCCACCCCGTTGCGGGTCATCCCGGTGTCGACTTTCAAGGTGGTCACCGCGGTGGTCCCGGTGCGCCGCGCAGCGTCGAGCAGGGCGCCGATCTGGGTCAGCGAGGACACCGCGATCTGCACGCCGGCGGCCACCGCCGGCCCGAAATCGGTGCCCGGGGTGTGCAGCCACGCCAGGACCGGCGCGGTGATGCCGTCGCGGCGCAATGCGAGCGCCTCGTCGACGGTGGCCACCCCGAGTTCACCGGCCCCGGCGGCCAGAGCGGCGCGGGCAACCTGGGTGGCACCGTGACCGTAGCCGTCGGCCTTGACCACGGCCATCACCGTGGCCGACCCGGCATGACCACGCAGAACGCCCACATTGTGGGCGACCGCATCGAGATCGATGAGGGCCTGCGCGCCAAGAACGTCGGTTGTGTGCATCGCCACCATTTTCTCATGCCCGCGAACGTGAGCCCGTGCGCGCAGACTGCCCGAGACGTCGATCACATGCCCACGTCCGGTGGGTCCGGGTCACTCAGTGCGCGAACGGCTGGACCTCGTCGAAGTGTCCGTTCGGCTTCAGCTGGTCCAGATGCGCCAGCGCCGTGATGGTGTCTTCCTTCAGCGCCCTGGCCAGGTCCGCGGAGAACCCTTCGCGGACCACCACCCGCAACACCGTGACGTCCTGCGCCCCTTCGGGCATCGTGTACGCCGGCACCTGCCAGCCGTAGGCGCGCAACGCATGGGAGACGTCGAACTCGGTGTAGCCGGGATCGCCCTTGAGCCGGAAGCTGATCACCGGGATGGCCGAGCCGTCGGTGATGATCTCGAAGTGTTCGCTGACCCGCAGCTGGTCCCCCAACCACCGCGCGGTCTGCGACAGACACTGCATGACCTGGGTGTATCCGGCCCGGCCCAACCGCAGGAAGTTGTAGTACTGGCCGACCACCTGGTTACCGGGCCGGGAGAAATTCAGTGTGAAGGTCGGCATGTCACCGCCCAGGTAGTTCACCCGGAACACCAGATCTTCGGGCAGATGCTCGGCACTGCGCCACACCACGAACCCGATGCCGGGATAGGTCAGCCCGTACTTGTGGCCGCTGACGTTGATCGACACCACCCGGGGCAGCCGGAAATCCCATTGCAGGTCCGGATGCAGGAACGGGACCACGAACCCGCCGCTGGCCGCGTCGACGTGCACCGGCACGTCGACCCCGCCGCCGGCCGCCAGCTCGTCGAGTGCGGCGCAGATCTCCGCGATCGGCTCCAGCTCGCCGGTGAAGGTGGTGCCCAGGATGCCGACGACCCCGATGGTGTCCTCGTCGACTGCCTCGATGACCTGCTCGGGGGTGATGACATAGCGGTTCTCCGCCATCGGCAGGTAGCGGGGTTCGACATCGAAGTAGCGACAGAACTTCTCCCACACCACCTGGACGTTGGAGCCCAGCACCAAGTTGGGGGTGCGCCCCTTCCAGGCGCCCTCTTTTCCGGCGCCGACCCGCTCCCGCCAGCGCCATTTGAGCGCCAGCCCCGCCAGCATGACCGCCTCACTGGAACCGATGGTCGACACCCCGATCGCGGTGGACGGGTCGTCGTCGCGCAGCCCCTCGGCGTGGAACAGGTCGGCCACCATCGCCACGCAGCGCGCCTCGATGGCCGCCGTGGCGGGGTACTCGTCCTTGTCGATCATGTTCTTGTCGAACGTCTCGGCCATCAACTTGTCGGCCTCGGGTTCCATCCACGTGGTGACGAAGGTGGCGAGGTTCAGCCGGGAGCTGCCGTCGAGCATCAACTCGTCGTGGATGAACCGGTAGGCGGCCTGGGCGTCCATCGATTCGTCGGGCAGCCGCAAAGCCGGCACCGGGTCGGTGGACAGCCGCCCGGTGTAGGCGGGTGAGATGGTCGGGCCGGGGGTGTGCCGTGCTGGCATGTGTTGTCCTTACTGGAGTTTGGCAACGGATGAACGAAGGTGGGCCAGGATTCCCTCGGCCGCGGTGGGCACCGCACGCGGTCCCGGGTCGGCAGCCGACAGTCCCGCGGCGCGTGCGTGCACGAACGCCGCCATCGCCGCCGCTTCGGCCGGCGGCAGGCCGGCGGCCAGCAACGCGCCGATGACGCCGGAGAGCACGTCGCCGGATCCGGCGGTGGCGGCCCAGGATTGACCGGCCGGGTTGAGGTAGGCCATCTTCGGCCCATCCCCCGTCGCTTCGCTCGCCCCCGGTCCGGCGATGACCGTGACGTTGCCCTTCAGCAGCACGGTGGCGCCGAGCCGCTGCGCGAGTTCGCGCGCGGCTCCGACCCGGTCCGGCCCGACCGGATGGCCGGCCAGCCGCTGATACTCACCGGCGTGCGGGGTGAGAACCGTTGGGGCGTTGCGGTTTTGCACCAACTCCGGATGGGCGGCCAGCATGGTCAGCCCGTCGGCGTCGACGATGACCGGCAGCTCGGTGTCCAATGCGAAACGCAGTGCCGCGGCGGCCGATTCATCGGTGCCAAGCCCGGGCCCGACGACCCACGCCTGCACCCGGCCGGCAGCGTCGGCCCGCGGCGCGGCCACCACCTCGGGCCACCGCGTCACCACCTCCGCGGCTGCGCTGCCGGCGTACCGGACCATCCCCGAGGTCGCGGCCACCGCCGCACCGGTGCACAGGATCGCCGCGCCTGGATAGGTGGCGGACCCGGCCAGGATTCCGGTGACGCCCTGGGTGTACTTGTCGTCGTGGGGCCCGGGCATCGGCCAGCGCGCCAGGACGTCGCCGGCTTCGAGACCGCGCACCGCGCTGTCGGGCAGGTCGAGTCCGATGTCGATCAGTTCGACGCGTCCGCACTCCCCCAGGGCGTGCACGGGTTTGCGGCCACCGAAGGTGACGGTGCAGACCGGATGTACGTGCGGACCGTCGGCGGCCCCGGTGTGTGCGTCGACCCCGCTGGGGATGTCGACGGCGATGACGGGTGCGTCGGCGGCCTCGAACACCGCTGCCGCGTCGGGGCGCAACGCACCGCGGCCGGAAATCCCGACGACGCCGTCGAGCACCAGATCGGTGGTCGCCGGGATGGCATCCACCACGCGCCCACCGGCCCGGCGGAACGCCGCCAGCGCGCCGGCATGGGCGCGGTCGGGGTTGAGCAGGACCGCCGCCGCCGCCACGCCGCGCCGGCGCAGGTATGTCGCCGCCCAGAGCGCGTCACCGCCGTTGTCCCCCGAACCGACGACCGCGCACACCTGGCGTCCGGCCACGCCGGCGAAGCGGGCCCGCAGCTCGGCCAGCACGACCGTCGCCAAGCCATAGGCGGCCCGGCGCATCAGCGCGCCATCGGGCAGAGATGCCAGCAGAGGCGCTTCGGCGGCGCGGATCTCGTCGGCGGTGTAGTAATGCCGCATGTGCCCCCGTTCAGCCTCGATATGCGCGCGCGCCAACACGTTACGCGCCGAGCCTGACCTGCGGGCCGGATCGTCGAGTCGACCCGGCGAAGCGCACGCCTTGATCCGGTGGTCGGCGCGGCTAAAGTAACCGCTCATGACCTACGGCTACTCGCCGTTGCCGCCACCACCGCCGGCGCCGACGCCGCCCCGCTCAGGCGCCGACCTCGCGGTGTCCATCACGTTGCTGATCCTGACCTACCTCGGCGGCGGCTCCGCCGCGGTGCTGGCGGTGTTCATGCTCGCCTTCACCGACTACTGCCCGCCCGACACCTGCAACATCGACGCCGGGGTCACCGCGGCGATCACGGGTTTCGGGGTGGCGGCGTTGATCGCCATCGTCGGCACGGTGCTCAGCATCGTGGCCATGGTCCGGCGCACCCGGGCGTGGCCGTGGGCACTCGCGACGTTGGTGCTGTGCGGGCTGGCCTGCGCCCTCGCGATGGCCGGGTATATCAGCTCGGTGAGCGGCTGATACCGGCGTCAGACCGCGCTCGGCTCCACGGTGACCTTGATGGCCTCGCCCTTCTTCACAATGTCGAACGCGTCCAGCACGTTGTCGATCGGGATGTGCCGGGTGATCAGGTCCTTGACGGGCACCTGCCCCGTCGAAATGTATTGCAGGGCACGCTTGTTGTGCTCGGGAGCTGATCCGTTGGCGCCGTGGATGTGCAGCTGGCGGTAGTGCACGACGTTCGAGTCGCAGGTGATGGTCGGGTCCGTCTTGGGCAGCCCGCCGAAGAACGAGATCCGGCCGTTGCGCGCGGCCATCGCGATGGCCTGCTCCTGGGTGATGTTGGCAGCGGTGGCGGTGATGATGACGTCGGCACCCCGCCCATCGGTCAGCTCCATCACGCGTGCCACCACATCTACCTCGGCGGCGTTGATCGTCTCATCGGGATGCACCGCGTCGGCCGAGATCTTGAGCCGGTGGTCGTTGACGTCGACCAGGTACACCGGGCCGGCGCGGTGCACACCGCGGGCGATGCGGATGTGCATACAGCCGATCGGCCCGGCGCCGAATACCACGACGGTGTCGCCCTCTTCGATTCCGAGCAGGTCCTGGGCATTGATGGCACAGGCGAACGGCTCGGCCGCCGATGCCTCGTCGAAGCCGACGTTGTCCGGAATACGGTTCAGCCCATCGACTTTGAGCACCTGGCGCGGCACGATCATGTACTCGGCGAATCCACCGTCGTACTGGTATCCGACCGAGGTCTGGTTCTGGCATACCGCCATCCAGCCTTTGCGGCATTCGTGGCATTCGCCGCACGGCACCGCCGCGATGACCTGCACCCGATCGCCGGCCTGCCAGTCGGTCCCGTGCGCCGAATTGACGTTGGCACCGACCTCGACGATCTCGCCGGCCACCTCATGCCCGAGGGTGCGCGGTGGTGTCAGGTTCTGGTGCCCATTGTGGAAGATCTTGACGTCGGTGCCGCAGGTCGAACAGTTCCGCACCCGGATCTTGACCTCGTCGGGGCCGCACTGGGGCTCCGGCACGTCTTCCAGGCGGACATCCTCCGGCGCGTAGTAGCGGAGAGCTTTCATGACGGTCCTCCCGTGTCGACGGCGTGACTGCTGGGGTGAATCGAGGGCTTCAGGCACTGACTGTAACTTCAAAACGGTCATAACTCCACATTTTTCTCTGCCCATTTACGTCTGAATGCTTGCATTTATGCCCACTTGTGCGGTTAACTTGCGGGCATGTGATCGGCGTCACCAAGCTGCCGGCAGAATCTCGGAGGTCACAAGATGTCCCTGGTCGATACCCCCGCCCGCCCCGATGGGGACACCCCACGCCAAGGCGCGCGCGTGCGGGTGCAGAAGCTGGGCACCGCGCTGTCGAACATGGTGATGCCCAATATCGGCGCGTTCATCGCCTGGGGGCTGATCACCGCCCTGTTCATCAAGACGGGCTGGCTGCCGGGCATCTTCCACGGACTGCAGGACCCCGGCGGCTGGGTCGCCAAGATCGGCGGCTGGGGCGACTACGACGGGGCGGGCATCGTCGGCCCGATGATCACCTACCTGCTGCCGATTCTCATCGGCTACACCGGCGGGCGGATGGTGCACGGTAACCGCGGAGCGGTCGTCGGTGCGATCGCCACCGTCGGCGTGGTGACCGGCGCCGACGTGCCGATGTTCATGGGCGCGATGATCATGGGGCCGGTCGGCGGCTGGGCCATGAAGAAACTGGACGCCGTGTGGGAGGGCAAGATCCGCCCGGGGTTCGAGATGCTGGTGGACAACTTCTCCGCCGGCATCCTGGGCATGATCCTGGCGGTGTTCGGCTTCTTCGGAATCGGGCCCATCGTCTCGGCGTTCACCCGCGGGGCCGGCAACGTCGTCGACTTCCTGGTGGCGCACGATCTGCTGCCGCTGACATCGATCTTCATCGAACCGGCCAAGGTGCTGTTCCTCAACAACGCCATCAACCACGGTGTGCTCACCCCGCTGGGCACCACCCAGGCGTTGGACGCCGGCAAGTCGATCCTGTTCCTGCTGGAGACCAATCCCGGCCCGGGCCTTGGAATCCTGTTGGCGTTCACGGTGTTCGGGCGCGGTATCGCCCGAGCCTCGGCGCCGGGTGCGGCCATCATCCAGTTCTTCGGCGGTATCCACGAGATCTACTTCCCGTACGTGCTGATGAAGCCGAAGCTGATCGCCGCGACCATCCTCGGCGGGATGACGGGGGTCTTCATCAACGTGCTGTTCGGTTCCGGCCTGCGCGCCCCGGCCGCGCCCGGTTCGATCATCGCCATCTACGCCCAGACCGCCAACGGCAGCTTCCTCGGTGTCACCCTGTCCGTGCTGGGAGCCACCGCGGTGTCGTTCACCGTCGCGGCGCTACTGCTCAAGACCGACCGTGCCACCGAGGATCCGGACCTGGCCGCGGCCACCGCCGAGATGGAGTCCCTCAAGGGCAAGCGCTCCAGCGTCGCCGCCGCTCTCACCGGCTCCGCCGCACGGCAGCGGATCGAGAGCATCGTGTTCGCCTGCGACGCCGGGATGGGATCGTCGGCGATGGGCGCCTCGGTACTGCGCAAGAAGGTGCAGGCGGCCGGCTTCGGCGATGTCAAGGTCACCAACCAGTCCATCGCCAACCTGACCGACACCTACGGACTGGTGGTCACCCACCGTGATCTGACCGACCGCGCCCGGCAGCGGACGGGTTCGGCCCTGCACGTCTCGGTCGACGATTTCATGAGCACACCGCGCTACGACGAGATCGTCGAACTGCTGCAGCAGACCAACGGTCAGGGCACCACCGCGGTCACCGAACAGCCGGCCGAACCGGCCGGCGCGGACGACGACGTGTTCCGGTTGGACTCCATCGTGCTGGCCGGCTCGGCCTCCAACGCCGAGGAAGCGATCACCGAGGCCGGCCGCTTACTGGTGGCCGCCGAGGCGGTGGACCCGTCCTATGTGGACGCGATGCACGAGCGGGAGAAGTCCGTGTCCACCTACATGGGCAATGGGCTGGCCATCCCGCACGGCACCAACGAAGCCAAGAGCGCGATCCGCAAGACCGGCATCTCCTTCGTCCGGTACGCCGACCCCATCGACTGGAACGGCAAGCCCGCCGAGTTCGTCGTCGGTATCGCCGGGGCGGGTGAGGACCACATGGCGCTGCTGACTCGCATCGCCCATGTGTTCCTGGACAAAGACGAAGTCGCCCGGCTGAGGCAGGCGGGCACGGCCGAGGAGATCAAGGCAGTGCTCAGCGCGAGCAAGTAAGTTCACAGGACCCGGGCCGCCGGCCCGGGCCCTGTTCGCCGATCAGAATGTCAACCGTGGATTCAGAGAGTCGCCAGAGCCGCATCGTCGAGTTCGCCCGGACCAGAGGGCGCGTCGAAGTGCTGCCGCTGGCCGAGGAACTTCAGGTCGCCTCGGAGACCATCCGGCGCGACCTGAAGGTGCTGGCCGGGCGCCGGCTGCTCAAGCGGGTGCACGGCGGCGCCATCCCGTTGGAGACCGCGGCCTTCGAATCCACCGTCGAATACCGCAGCCAGGTCGACCTGTCCCAGAAGCACCGGATTGCCGCCGCGGCCGCCAACCAGTTGCACGGGGCCGAAACCGTGTACCTGGACGAGGGTTTCACCCCGCGGCTGATCGCAGAGAAGATCGCCGGGCGAGACCTGACGGTGGTGACATCGTCACTGCTGGCGGCCGAGGCCCTCGCGCACAGCGACACCGTGACGGTCCTGTTGCTCGGCGGCCGGATGCGCGGCAGAACGCTTGCCACGGTGGATCATTGGGCCGTGGAACGGCTGCGCACGCTGGTGATCGACGTGGCCTTTCTGGGCACCAACGGGATCACCGTCGAACACGGGCTGACCACCCCTGACCCGGCGGTGGCGGCGGTCAAGCAGACCGCCGTCGCGGTGTCCACCCGGCGAGTCCTGGTCGCGGCCCATTCCAAATTCGGGCAGACCAGCTTCTGCCGGTTCGCCGAAGTGTCCGATTTCGAATCCATCATCACCGGTTCCGAGCTGCCGACCGCGCAGGCACATCGATACGAAATCCTGGGGCCTAGCGTCATCCGGGCCTGAACCTCCCGTAGCAGGACGCACCTTTGCGGGCTACGGCGCGTCCACGCCGTCCCAGAACCGGTGCGCCCGCGCGGCGATCTCGTCGGGAAACTCACCATTGATGGCGTGTGACGCCGACGTCCAGAGCTCGACCCGGCCGTGCGGCAACAGTTTCCGGGCGGTGTCGGCGGCCAGCCTGCCGTCGTGGATGACGCTGCGCCCGGCGATCAATGCCAGCACCGGCATGTCCAGCGACCCCAGCTGGGCGTCGCTGAATCGGGTGAGCGCGGGCTGGCGTGATGCGAAGTCGGCGGTCCCGGCGTCGATCAAGGCCGCCACCGGGTCGCCGGCGCGGAGCTCCGCGCCGCCTGCGATCCAGCGCAACACCCGGCGGCGTACCCGGTCCGGCATGCGGGGCAGGCCCATCGGCGCGACGGCCACCATGGTGCGAATCGGTATGGGCGCAAACGTCATCACCGGATCCAGCAAGACCAGGGAAGCCACCCGTGCCGGATGGTGCACGGCGAAGTTCACCGCACTCCAGCCGCCGAACGACACCCCGGCCAGGTGCACGGAGTCCAGCCCCAGCGCGATGAGCAGCTCACCGAACCACCAGGCCTGGTCGGCTGCGCAGGTCAGCGGCAGCCGCTGAACCGACAAGCCGGGTTCGCCGAGCAGGTCCACACAGTAGACCGTCCGGTGCGCGAGCAGGCCGGGCAGATTGCCTGCCCACATCGGCGTCGAGGAATTGCGGCCGGGCAGCAGCACCACGGGGCGTCCGGCGGGCTGCGGCGAAGTGACCGGGGATTCGAATGTGACCAGTGGGCTGCCGAACCGGTAGGCCCGCACGGTGCCGAAAGTGGTTGGCACATCCAAGGATTCAGCGACCCGCGGGAGCTCTGCCATCCCCGCTTCGTACGCGGCGAGAAAATGCGTGCGGGCGGACTCGCTGCGCCAGCCGCCGACGCCCGCCACTACTCGACGGTCACCGACTTGGCCAGGTTGCGCGGCTTGTCCACGTCGTAACCGCGCGCCTGGGCCACCCCCGCCGCGAACACCTGCATCGGGATCGTCGACAGCAATGGCTGATAAAGCGTTGACACCGCCGGGATCTCGATCAGATGGTCGGCGTACGGCGCCACCGTGTCGTCGCCCTCCTCGGCGATGACGATGGTGACCGCTCCGCGGGCCTGGATCTCCCGGATGTTGCTCAGCAGCTTGGCGTGCAGGGTGGCCGCGCTCTTGGGTGAGGGCATCACCACGATGACCGGCAGGTCGTCTTCGATCAGCGCGATCGGGCCGTGCTTGAGCTCGCCGGCGGCGAACCCCTCGGCATGCATGTACGCCAGCTCCTTGAGCTTGAGTGCCCCCTCCAGCGCCACCGGGTAGCCGACGTGACGTCCCAGGAACAGCACCGCCGAGGACTGCGCGAACCGGCGCGCCAACTCCCGCACCGGCTCCATGCAGGTGAGCACCCTGGCCACCTGATCGGCCATCGCCTCCAGGTCGTGGTACTCGCGCGCCACCTCATCGGGGTACTTCGTGCCCCGCGCCTGGGCGAGAGCAAGTCCGACAAGGTAATTGGCGACCAGCTGGGCCAGGAAAGTCTTGGTCGAGGCCACGCCGATCTCCGGCCCGGCGCGGGTGTAGAGCACCGCGTCGGCCTCCCGCGGAATCTGGCTGCCGTTGGTGTTGCAGATGGCCAGCACCTTGGCCTTCTGTTCCTTGGCGTGCCGCACCGCTTCGAGGGTGTCGGCCGTCTCACCGGACTGGGAGATGGCGATCACCAGCGTGCTCCGGTCCAGAACCGGGTCGCGGTAGCGGAATTCGCTGGCCAGCTCGACCTCGACCGGAAGCCGGGTCCAGTGCTCGATGGCGTATTTGGCCAGCAGACCGGAATGGTAGGCGGTGCCGCAAGCGACGATGAAGACCTTGTCGACCTCGCGCAGTTCCTGGTCGGACAGGCGCTGCTCGTCGAGCACGATGCGGCCACCGACGAAATGCCCGAGCAGGGTGTCCGACACCGCGGCCGGCTGCTCGGCGATCTCCTTGAGCATGAAGTAGTCGTAGCCGCCCTTCTCGGCGGCACTGAGGTCCCAGTCGATGTGAAATTCCCGGGCCGGTGCGTCCTGGCCGGCGAAATCGGTCACCCGGTAGCCATCGGCGGTGATCACCACCGCCTGGTCCTGGCCCAGCTCGACCGCGTCCCGGGTGTGCTCGATGAACGCCGCGACGTCGGAGCCGACGAACATCTCCCCGTCCCCGACGCCGACCACCAGCGGGGTGGACCGGCGGGCGGCCACGATGGTGCCCGGATCGTCGGCGCTGGCGAACACCAGGGTGAAATGTCCTTCCAGGCGACGCAGCACCGACAGCACGGAGCCGACGAAGTCCCCGGCGGTGGCGCTCTCCCGATAGGCATGGGCGACCAGGTGTACGGCCACCTCGGAATCGGTATCGCTGGCGAACTCGACGCCGGCGGCCTCCAACTCGGCCCGCAGCGATGCGAAGTTCTCGATGATGCCGTTGTGCACGACGGCGAACTTGCCGCTCGCGTCCCGGTGCGGGTGCGCATTGCGGTCGGTGGGCCGGCCGTGGGTGGCCCACCGGGTATGCCCCATTCCGGCGGTGCCGGCCAAACCTGCCGCGTCGGTCGCCCGTGTTTCCGCGAGCGCTTCCTCCAGATTGGCCAACCGGCCGGCGCGGCGCCGCACGACCAGGCCGCCGTCGCCGTCGAGCAGGGCGACACCCGAGGAGTCGTAGCCGCGGTACTCCATCCGGCGCAACGCATCGACCACGATCTCGCAGGCGGGGCGCCGTCCGACGTAACCGACGATTCCACACATAGTGACTCAGGGTAGTGCAGGCGCGCGGCCGGTCGTATCTCGCGAGCGTGCCCGCAGATCGCCGATCGGGCGGTTTTCGCGATCTGGGTGCACATTCGCGGCCGCTGGGTCCCCCTTCGACCCGTGCACTAGGGTCGACGCGTGGCCAAGACGAAGAAACTCTTCGCTGCTCTGACGCGGCGCGGTCCGCACCGTGTACTGCGAGGTGACCTGGCCTTCGCCGGCCTGCCCGGCGTCGTCTACACACCCGAGTCGGGCCTGGGCCTGCCCGGTGTGGCCTTCGCCCACGACTGGTTGACGAGTGCCGCCCGCTACGCGGGGACGCTGGAACATCTCGCGTCCTGGGGCATCGTGGCGGCGGCACCGGATACCGAGAAATCGCTGGCACCCTCGGTGCTCAACGCGGCATTCGACCTGGGCACCACGCTGGACATCGTGGCCGGGGTGCGGCTGGGGCCGGGCAAGATCAGCGTCCACCCGGGCAAGCTGGCGGTGGCAGGCCACGGTTTCGGTGGATCCGCCGCCGTGTTCGCGGCCGCCGGAATGTCCGGCAAGCTCAAGGCCGCGGCTGCGCTGTTTCCGGCGGCCACCAGTCCGCCGGCCGAACAACCGGCGACCGGCTTGACCGTGCCCGGGCTGATCCTGCGGGCCCCTTCCGATGGCACGGCCATCCGTTCCAACGCCGACGCGCTGTCCGGCGTGTGGCGCACCGCGACGACACGCACGGTGTCCAAGGCCGAATCGGGCGGGCTTGCCGAGGGCCGCCGGCTGGGCAGGGTCTTCGGTCTGCCCGGCGCCGATCGCGCCACCCAGAAGGCCACCCGGGCCCTGCTGACCGGTTATCTGCTGTTCGTGCTGGCCGGCGACAAGACCTATCGGGATTTCGCCGATCCCGAGATCACCCTGCCCAAGACCGTTGCGCCCGACCCGGACGCCGCCGCGCCCACGCTGGAAGACAAGGTCGTGGCCCTGCTCAAGGGTTGAGCTCCGGCGACGCCCCCGCCCGGGGCTGACCAAATCCCACTGGCGCTGTACATCGGCGGCATGGCGGGCAACAAGGACGAGGCGCTCACCGCTTAGACCAGCGTCGCACCCCCATCGACCGTGAGCACCACACCGGTGCCGAACTCCTGCTCCATGCAGTACACATAAGCCAATGCGGTGTCTGTGACCGCGCCGATGCGTCCCGCCGGAAGGTTCCGCCCGAATTGGTCGTGGATCGCCTGGCGGTCGGTCTCGCTCAGCCCCGACCACAGCGGCGTTTCGATCGGGCCCGGTGCGACGGTGTTCACCCGCAGTGGCGCGAGTTCCTGCGCCAGCGCCCTGGTCATCGCGTTGATCGCCCCGCACACCGCCGTGGGCAGCGCCCCGAGCCCCGGTTTCTCGGCGGCGGTGCCACTCGTCATCGTGATCGAGCCGCCCTGGCTGATTCGCGGCGCGAACACCCGGATCGCCTGCACCAGGCCCACGAAGCGGGTGCCGATCAAACCCCCGATCGCCTCGTCGGTCAGGTCGGCGAGTCCGACCACCTCCAGCGCCTCCCCCGCGGTGAACACCATGTGCTCGATCTGGCCGATCTCATCGGCCAGACGGCGCAACCCGGCCGGGTCTGTGAGGTCTACGGTGGCCCCTCGGGCGTGGCCGGGCAAGCCGGCCAGCGCGCGGTCGACGCTGGACTGGTTGCGGGACAACACAATCGGGGTGCCTCCGCGGTCGGCGACCGCGGACGCGACGCCCAGGCCGATGCCGGAGGTACCGCCGATGACGAGGACTCGTGCGTTCGTGAGATTCATGTCCCCACTGTCCGTCCGCAACCGGAATGCGTCCAAGACCCTTTTCGCCGCCCGGCGATACCCTTGGGGTATGACCGCCGCCGACCTCGATCTGCGCAAGCTGCGCTATTTCGTCGCGGTCGCCGAGGAGCTGAATTTCGGACGGGCTGCCCGGCGTCTGCACATCGCCCAACCGGTGCTGTCCCGCCAGATCCGAGCGTTCGAGGATGATCTCGGCGTGCCGTTGTTCGTCCGTGGTTCTCGCGGTACCCAGTTGACCAGCGCCGGGGCGCAGCTGCTGCAGGACGCGAAGGTTCTGCTCGACGAGGTCGCGGCGGTGCGACACCGACTGTCCAGGACCGCGCTGCCCACCGGGACCGTGACGGTCGGGGTGATGGCCGGGTTGCGGGCGACGGCGGCGGCTGCCGCCTTCGAAGCCGCCGGTCCCGGCCGCCGCGCCGTGGTACGGCAGGTTGGGTGGCGCGAGCAGGTGGAAGTGGTCCGTACCGGCGAAGTGGACGTGGTGTACGCCCGGATCGTGAACGATCACCGGGGACTGGGTACGGCGGAGTTACTGGAGGAGCCGTTCGACGCAGTGCTGCCCAGCGGGCATCCGTTGGCGGCGCAGGCGTCCGTGCGGCTGGCCGATCTCGTCCAATTACCGCTGCTGCAGGATCCGGCGATGCTGCCGGAATGGCAGGCGCTGACCACTTCCGGTGCGCGCTGGGCGCCGTCGCACCACACGATCAGAAGTGTCGAGGACAAACTCGAACTAGTCGCCGCCCGTGGGGGATTCGTGGTGCTGCCGCGGTCGACGACAACGTACTACCGTCGCCCCGATGTGCAGGTGGTGCCGATCGAGGACCTGCGCCCCGGCCGCGTGACCTTGGTCTGGGATGCAGGCGTCGACAATCCGCTGCGCGATGAGTTCGTGGCTGCGGCACTGGCCTGTCGCGATGACACGCTCTGACCCCCCGCGCGTGACGCTCGCCTCATAATTCGTGCTCGCGCGCCTCGTTGGGTAACCTAAGTCCCAGCGGCATCGTCTGTTCTGCCTTTTGCCGCCTCGCCAGGGCGTATTTCACGCCCTGCTCGATCGTCACACCGAGCGCCGCGGGACCACCCCGCGCCGGGCAGGACGACCACACTCGACTTTTCTGGAGCATTCACGTGTCCACGTTTGCCGACCTCGGCCTGCCCGAGGCCGTCGTCACCACTCTCGCTGCCAACGGCATCGATTCCCCTTTCCCGATCCAGTCCGCGACCCTGCCGGATTCCCTGGCCGGCCGCGACGTGCTGGGCCGCGGCCGCACCGGCTCGGGTAAGACCTACGCCTTCCTGCTGCCGCTGGTCAGCCGCCTGGCGGCCAACCCCACGCCGCGTCGTCCCAAGACGTTCCGGGCGTTGATCCTGGCTCCGACCCGTGAACTGGTCGCCCAGATCGACGCCGCACTGGCTCCGCTGGCCCAGGCCACCGGGCTGCGGTCGGCCACCATCTTCGGTGGTGTCAGCGCCAACCCGCAGATCGACAAGCTGCGCAACGGTATCGACATCGTCATCGCCTGCCCCGGCCGCCTCGAGGATCACGTCAAGTCCGGCTACGCCGACCTGTCCGGCGTGCAGATCACCGTCCTCGACGAGGCGGACCACATGGCCGACCTGGGCTTCCTGCCCCCGGTCAAGCGCCTGCTGGACCGCACCCCGCGGGACGGCCAGCGGCTGCTGTTCTCGGCCACGCTCGACAACGGTATCGACGTCCTGGTCGACCGCTACCTGCATGACCCGGTGGTGCACAGCGTCGATTCCGAGCAGTCACCGGTCGCCGCGATGTCCCACCACGTCCTGCACGTGGACGGTGCGGCCCGCTTCGATGTGCTCACCGACCTGGCCGCGTCGCCCGGTCGCACCATCGTGTTCGCCCGCACCAAGTACGGCGCCAAAGGCCTTGCCCGCAAGCTGAATTCGCGTGGCGTTCCGGCAGTCGAGCTGCACGGCAACCTTTCTCAGAACGCTCGCACCCGTAACCTGGCGGCGTTCTCGGATGGTTCTGCCACCGTGCTCGTGGCCACCGACATCGCCGCCCGCGGTATCCACGTCGACGACGTCAGCCTGGTTGTGCACGCCGATCCGCCGATCGAGCACAAGGCCTATCTGCACCGGTCCGGACGTACCGCCCGCGCCGGAAACGACGGCACCGTCGTCACCTTGATGGTCGACGACCAGGTCTCCGACGTTCGCGTCCTGACCCGCAAGGCCGGTATCAAGCCGACGGTCACCAAGTTCAGCGGCACGTCCCATCCGGTGCTGCAGGAGATCGCCCCGGGCGAGCGGACTTTCACCGGCGCCCTGGTGGTAGCCGGTGCGGAGCCCGCCGCGACGCGTGCCCCGCAGCAGCCCGGCCGGCCGTCCGGTCAGCGCAGGCGCCCGGCTCGTTCCGGCGCCAACGCCGGTCGCGGAGGTCACGGCGGCGGCAGTGGCGCGGGCAACCGGTCACGCGGCGGGGCCGGGCAGCACCGCTAGCCGGTACGGCGCCTTCGGGTAGCCGCATTGTCGCGAGACCGCTTGTCGCCCAGCCGAATCAACTGGATGGCAGCGTCGGCGATCTCGTCGGGACCGATTTTCTCCCTGGGCTGGGACCATCTCGAGGTCGAGACGACCATGCCCAGGATCAGTCGCGCGGTGACGACGGGATCGCCCTCTTCGAGGTGACCACCTGTCATGCTGTCACGTACCACGGCGACCCAGAGTTTCTCGATCTGCCTGCTCCAGGATTGCCAGCGCGCATACACATTCGGCGGCAACCCGACGCCGCCGACGACCAGATCCAGGTAGCGGCGCATCTGCACGGCAGCGTGCGCCTGCACCCGGATCATCGCGGCGAGCTGCCCGGCGGGGGTATCGGCGCCCGCGATTGCCGCCCTGGTCCGCTCGCTCAGTTCGGTCGTGCACCGCTCGAAGAGAATCTCGACCAACTCTTCCTTCGTCGCGACGGAGCGGTACAGGGTCGCCCGGGAGACGCCCAGCTTGTCGGCCGCCTCGACGATGGATACCGCGTGGTACCCCCCTTTGGCATAGAGATCGGCCACCGCGTCGGCGACGGCATCGCGATCGATCGCGAGACGAGGCCTGCCGCGCAGTCGTCGCGGCGGCTCGACGTGTTCAGGCTTCGGCACTGCACCCCCTCGATACGGTCCTTCGACCGAATTCAAGGCTAGCCGTCACGAACCCTGGGTCAGCTCACTCCCCCGCCTGCGGCAGCTCGTCGGCGGCGATTTCGCACGGGGTGCGGGGTGGCTCCGGCGCGGGCTCGGGTGCCACCGGAGCGGCGACCGGCTCCGCCGCGACCGGTTCGGGCACCGGCGTGGGCGTCGCCGGATCCGGCACGGGCTCAATCACTTCGGTGGCCTCGGCGCCCTCTTCCGCCGTCCCCGGCACACCGTCGGGTGCCGCGTCGTCCTCGTCCTCGTCCTCGTTTTCGTCTTCTTTTTCGTCTTCGTCGCCCTGTGCTTCGGCGTCTTGGTCCGGGTCGCGCTCGTCGTCCTCGTCGAGGTCCGACCCGGAGGCATCCTCCTCGCCCAGATCGAACGGGTCGCCGGACATCGAGTCGGTCCCCGAGCTCAGCAATCCCCCGATGAGATCGGCGATCTGCTGACCGGCACCCGTCAAACCCGTTCCCACCGAGGACATCCCAGACCCCAGACCGCCTGCCGGGAATCCCCCGGAGAACGGGTCGCCCGCGGGCACCGACGCCGGCGGGACGGCAGGCGACGGGTCGGGCGAAGGGGGCGCGGCGGCGGGCGCGGCGCCCAGCAGCGATCCCGGCGCACCGAAGCCCGGCGGCTGCTCGGCCGACAGGCCGGCCGCGGCGGTGCCGTAGGCGTCGCGTACCGACCGTTTCGTGGAATCCATCACGTCGGCCCAGTCCGACCCGATCGCGACCGCCACGAACGGGTTGACCTTGCCGTCCACGATCTCACTGGCGGCATCCTGCGCGCCGGCACCGGTGGCCACGGCCCGGGCCGCCGGCCACCACTGTTCGCGTTCCGCGCGGTCCTCGATGTCCTGCACGGCGGCCACCTTCCCGGTCACCAATTGCCATAGCTCGTCCCGTAATCCGGCGAGGGTGTCGGCGACCCTGCGCAGCGCCGTCGCCGCCAGCTCGGAGGACTGCGCGTGTTGTGCGAGGGCCTGGGCCGCCACCTCGGCGGCCGGCCCCTGCCAGGCGTCGGCGAGCGTCACCCGCGCCTCGTCCTGTAACCGCACCGCCTCTTCGACCGTGCCGAGTGCGGCGGTGACGGCCTCGCAATCGGCGTCCAGCGCCCCCAGATCCATGCCGCCCTCGGCGGCGTAGGCATCGTGCAGCTGGGCCGGGTCGGCGCCGGGATGGCCCAGGGCGCGGCAGGCCGCAACATAGTCGGTCAGCACCTCGACGGCCGGGCCGCCCCGGGCCAGGGCGCCGTCGACGTCATCGCCGGTCATCCGAGCCGTCGCGCCGCGTGTACGTCGGCATCGGCGTAGTTCTGCACCGAGGTCCGCAGCAGCGCGGCGATCTGACGCGCGGCATGCGACCAGTCGGCCAGTCGCGCACAGGTCCCTTCGACCGCCGCGCGCACCGCGTCACCGGAGTCGGCGTAGGACCGGCCGGCCCTTGTCCCGTCGAAACTGAGCCGCGTCAGGTGCGAGCGCAGCGCCGTGTCCAGTAATTCGGCGGCGGTGTCGTAGCGGCACGCGGCGCCCAGAACCGCGGCGGTGTCGATCCGGGCGGCAGTGAGTTGTCCCATGCTTGATTAGGACGCGGCGGGCACCCGATCGGTTCCCTGCGGAGCAGGACTATTCGTGGCCGCTCACCGATTCGGCGACCCGGACCGCCAGCTGGCGAGCGGTGTCCTCGTCGGCGGCTTCGACCATCACCCGGACCACTTGCTCGGTTCCCGAGGGGCGCAACAGGATTCGGCCGGTGTCACCGAGTTCGGCCTCGGCCTGGGCCACCGCGGTTTGGACCGATGGTGCCTGTGCCACGGTTGCCTTGTCGGCGACTGCCACGTTGATCAGCACCTGGGGAAGGGTCTGCATGGGCGCCGAGAGCTCGGCGAGGGTCAGCTTCGTCTGCGCCATCCGCGACATCAGCCGCAATCCGGTGACCACGCCGTCGCCGGTGGTACCGAAAGCCGGCAGCACGATGTGGCCGGACTGCTCGCCACCGAGGGAGAACTCGCCGTCGCGCAGCTCTTCGAGTACGTACCGGTCGCCGACGGCGGTGGTGCGCACCTCGATACCGGCCGCGCGCATCGCCAGGTGCAGGCCCAGGTTGCTCATCACGGTGGTGACGAGTGTGTTGGACGCCAGTTCACCGGCGTCGTGCATGGCCAGCGCGAGCGTCACCATGATGGCGTCGCCGTCGACGATCTCGCCGCGCGCGTCGACGGCCAGGCAGCGGTCGGCGTCACCGTCGTGGGCCAGGCCGAGATCGGCGCCATGAGCGAGGACCGCTTGGCGCAGCGTGTCCATATGGGTGGATCCGCAGCCGTCGTTGATGTTGAGGCCGTTGGGTTCGGCGTGCAGGGCGATCACGGTGGCGCCCGCGGCACGATAGGCACGGGGGGCGGCGTCGAACGCCGCACCGTTGGCGCAGTCGACGACGACGGTCAGCCCGTGCAGTGGCGTGGTGACCGCTTTGTGTACATGGCGCAGATAGCGCTCCAGGGCGTCGACGGCGTCGATCACCCGCCCGATCCCGGCGCCGAGCGGACGGTTACCGGGTCCGGCGTTGACCAGTTCCTCGATGCGGTCCTCGGTGGCGTCGTCGAGCTTGTGCCCGCCGGGGCCGAAGATCTTGATGCCGTTGTCGGGCATCGCGTTGTGCGACGCCGAGATCATCACGCCGAAATCTGCGTCGTAGGCGTTGGTCAGGTACGCCACCGCGGGCGTGGGCAGCACCCCCACGCGCAGCGCGTCGACCCCCTCGGCGGTCAGTCCGGCGATGACGGCGGCTTCCAGCATCTCGCCGCTGGCCCGCGGGTCGCGGCCGACCACGGCGATGCGCCGGCGGGCGGTGTCAACGCTGCCGAGGCGTGCCGTGGCAGAACCCAGCGCCAGGGCCAGTTCCGCGGTCAGCTCCCGGTTGGCGACACCACGCACACCGTCGGTACCGAAAAGTCGGCGCATCTTCGTTTGGTCCTCCTCGCGCGGGCGCACTCTCCATGAAATGCCGAAGGCGGGCGTGTCCATAGTGCGACACGCCCGCCCACGAGCAGAAACGATCAGCGCTTGCTGTACTGAGGCGCCTTACGGGCCTTCTTGAGACCGTACTTCTTGCGCTCGATGGCACGCGGGTCACGGGTCAGGAAGCCCGCCTTCTTCAGGGCCGGACGATCCTCGGGCTGCACGATGATCAGCGCACGCGCGATGGCCAGACGCAGCGCGCCGGCCTGGCCGGACGGGCCGCCACCATCGAGGTGGGCGTAGACGTCGAAGCTGTCCACCCGGTCGACGGTGACCAGCGGGGCCTTGATCAGCTGCTGGTGCACCTTGTTCGGGAAGTACGCCTCCAGCGTGCGGCCGTCCAGGTGGAACTTGCCGGTGCCGGGAACCAGGCGAACCCGGACCACGGCTTCCTTGCGGCGACCGACGGTCTGGATGGGGCGGTCGAGGTAGATCGGCTCCCGCGCGGGGGCCTCGTCGACCACGGCTTCCTCGGCCACCTCGTAGGACTCGGTGGTCTCAGGGGCCTCAACAGCTTCGGTGGCCTCGGGGGCCTGCTCGAGGACCTCTTCGGTCACTTCGGTCACTTCGGATTCGGTCACTGCGCCACCTGCTTGATCTCGAACGGAACCGGCTGCTGCGCGGCGTGCGGATGATCCGGGCCGGCGTACACCTTCAGCTTCTTCTGAATCTGACGGCTCAGCTTGTTGTGCGGGAGCATGCCGACGATCGCGTTCTCGACGACCCGGGTCGGGTGCTTCTCCAGCAGCTCACCGAGGGTGCGCTTACGCAGGCCGCCGGGGTAACCCGAGTGGCGGTAAGCGAACTTGTTGGTGAGCTTGTCGCCGCTGACGGCGATCTTCTCGGCGTTGATGACGATGACGAAATCGCCACCGTCGACATTGGGGGTGAATGTCGGCTTGTGCTTGCCACGGAGCAGCTTGGCTGCTTCCACGGCGAGCCGGCCGAGCACCACGTCCTGGGCGTCGATGACATACCACTGATGTGTGGTGTCACCCGCCTTCGGCGTGTAAGTAGGCACAGTTGCCACCTTCTCTTCTCGGGTTGGTTGCCGGTCCGGTGCACGCCCGTCGGTATCCCAGCGACCGACGTTGACCTGGGAACCACCTCCCCTTGCGGGGGCGGCGCACACCAACGGAGCAGCTTACCGGGCGCCGTCACCGCAGGTCAAAATGCCTTCTCCGGTTGCGTGAGATCTGGCGGCACAGCTGACCGCGGTTCAGGCGGATATCACCCGCCAACAGGTCGACGCGATCGTGATTGCGGCGAACCACTCCCTGCTGGGCGGGGGCGGTGTGGACGGGCGGATCGCAGGCGAGCCGGGGCTGCCGGACGTATCAGGGCGCCAGGATCGGGCGCAGCGCGTGCAGGGCGTTGGGGTCTTCGATGGTCGAGGGCAGCGGCTCGTCCTTGCCGTGCGCGATGGCGCGCATCGCTTTGCGCAGGATCTTGCCCGACCGCGTCTTCGGCAAGGCCGGCACGATGTCGACCAGTTTGAAGCTGGCGACCGCACCGATCTCGTTGCGCACCGACGCCACCAATTCTTGTGCCAGGTCGCCGGCCGACACTTCTGCCGCCGCGTTGGCCTTGAGCACGACCAGACCCCTGGGCACTTGGCCCTTGATCTCGTCGGCCACTCCGATCACGGCGCATTCGGCGACCGACGGGTGCGCGGCCAGCACCGCCTCGATGGCACCGGTCGAGAACCGGTGCCCGGCCACGTTGATCACGTCGTCGATGCGGCCCATCACGAACAGGTAGCCGTCCTCGTCGAGATAGCCGCCGTCACCGGTGAGGTAGTAGCCCGGGTATTCACGCAGATAGGACGCCTCATACCGGGCGTCGTCCCCCCACAGCGTGGGAAGCGTCCCCGGTGGCAGCGGCGTACGGATGCACACCGCACCTTCCTCCCCCGCTCCGCACGGCACGCCGTCGGCGGTCAGGATCTGCACGTCATAACCGGGCATCGGCACGGTCGGCGAACCGGCCTTGAACGGTAACCGCTCGACTCCGACGGGATTGGCGGCGATGGCCCACCCCGTCTCGGTCTGCCACCAGTGATCCACCACGGGAACGCCGAGCTTGCGCACCGCCCAGTGATAGGTATCGGGATCCAGCCGTTCACCGGCCAGGAACAGATGCGCCAGCGAGGACACGTCATAGCGCGCCAGATATGCGCCGTCGGGATCTTCCTTGCGGATGGCCCGAATCGCCGTCGGCGCGGTGAACAGCACTTTCACCCGATGTTCCTCGATCACCCGCCAGAACGCGCCGGGGTCGGGGGTGCCCACCGGTTTGCCCTCGTAGAGCACCGTGGTGGCGCCCAGCAGCAGTGGCGCGTAGACGATGTAGGAGTGCCCGACCACCCAGCCGACATCCGAGGCGGCCCAGAACACCTCGCCGGGGGCCATGTCGTAGACGTGCCGCATGCTCCACAGCAGGGCCACCGCGTGGCCGCCGTTGTCGCGCACCACGCCCTTGGGTTTCCCGGTGGTGCCCGAGGTGTAGAGCACGTAGAGCGGGTCGGTGGCCGCCACCGGCACCGCGTCCTGCGGGGTGGCGGTGCGCATGGCCTGGTGCCAGTCCAGGTCGCGGCCGGCCACGAGGTCACATGACAATTGCTCGCGTTGCACGATGACGCAATGCGCCGGCGGATGCACCGACGCTTCCAGCGCGGCGTCCAGCATCGGCTTGTAGGCGACGATGCGTGACGGTTCGATGCCACAGGACGCCGAGACCACGACCTTGGGCTGGGCGTCATCGATCCGGGCGGCGAGTTCGTGGGCGGCGAAACCGCCGAACACCACCGAGTGCACCGCCCCGATCCGGGCGCAGGCCAGCATCGCGATGACCGCCTCCGGAATCATCGGCAGGTAGATCACCACCCGGTCGCCCTTGGTCACGCCCAGCCCGTGCAGGACCCCGGCGAACCTGGCGACCTCGTCGAGCAGCTCGCCGTAGCTGAAGGTGCGAGCGTTGCCCGCGACCGGGGAGTCATAGATCAGGGCCGCCTGCGCGGCACGACCGCCGGCGACGTGGCGGTCCAGGGCGTTGATGCAGGTGTTCAGCTCGCCGTCCGGAAACCACCGGTAGAACGGCGGATTGTCGTCATCGAGTACCTGCTCTGGTTTGCGCGTCCAGGTGACCGCCTCGGCGGCCTGCGCCCAGAACGCGGCAGGCTCCTTGATGCTGGCCTGGTAGAGCTCCCTGTAATCGCCCATCGCGGGGCACACCTCCATCGTTTTCCGGGGTCCTATGCACGGCGTCGGCCAGATTCGCCTCGGCGAGTTCGATCATGCTGCGCCAGAAGATTTTTCGGTCGAGTGTCAGATTCGCGACGACCGCCTCGCGCCACTGGGCGACGAACGGACCGAAGGTACGGTTCTCGTCCAGCAGGTCGGCGGTGACGGCGACCAGGACGCGGCCGGCGGGTTCGTCGTGCCCCATGGTCCGCCACATCCGGGCCGTGGTGCGCAGCCGGCGACGGTGTTCGACCAGTGCGGAGAGCAACCAGCGGATGGCCCGGCGCTCGTCATCGCCGATCCAGGCGGCGTCGCCGCAACTCTTGAGGAACGCCTGCTGAGATTTGGTCGTCTCGCTGAGGTCGTCGAGGACCCGGACGGTCTCGGCCTGGATCACGCCGGTGCTCACGGGGCCACCGCGCGCAGCGGTACGCCGACGACGATGCGGGCCGCGTTGTGCCCCAGGGTGCGTGCCGTCCCTGCGGCCGCGGCCGGTCCGCTGAACAGCCCGGTGGTGGCCCCGGCCAGTTTCTCGTGCTGCACGCTGACCCGGCCCTGCGCATCGATACCGACTCCGACGCCGAGGGAAGATCCGAGCGCGGCCGCGCGGGCCAGGACGTGCGCGTCGTCGTCACCTCGGCGCTGTTCGAGCAGCGCCGGTACACCTTCCTCTTCGATACCCGCGAGCACCTCGTTCACGATCCGGTCGGCGCCGCAACTGATCACCGAGATCGCCGGCGGCACCGGCTGCCCACCGTCACGCATGTGCGTCCACCCTCGCCGTCGCGTAGGAGGCCACCAGCCCGGATGCCACCGCGTTGCGGGGCCCTTCGGTGCCGCGGACATTGCCGGTGCCGCAGACGATCCCGTATGGGGCGAGCGCATCGGCGATCAACTGCGGAATCTCGAAATCCAGGGCGCAGCCGCCCAGCAGCACCACGAAGCCGATCTGCCGCAGGTCACCGCCCGGAGCAATGCTCCGCAGGGCCCGCAGCGCGTTGACCACGAAAACCCGTTCCTTCGCGGTGCGACGCACCGTGCGGATGCGCTCCAGGGAATGCCGGGTCGGGATGGGGCTCATCCCGGTGTCCTCCAGCGTCACCACCCGAGCAAATGCGGTCGCGGGCAGCGGAGTTTCGAAGAACTGGACGGTTCCGTTCTCCAACCGGACGTGAAAGAAGCTCTCCGCCTTGCCCAGTGGGCAGCGTTTGATCTGCTCGGCCAGCTCCAGATTGTCCAGCCCCAGCTCGGCGTCGATCAGTTTGGTGACCAGGTCGCCGGCCCCGGCCAGGTGGATCGCCTCGGTGTGGCCGTCGGCCCGGATCATCGCCGCGTCGGACGAACCGCCGCCGAGATCCAGGACCACCAGCGGCTTATCGGTGCCCGGGGTGGTCAACGCACCGAGCACGGCCATCTCGGCCTCGACTCCGCCCACCACCACGTCGACCGCCGTGGCGCCCATCCCGCGCAGGCGGGCGGCCACCGCGTCGGCGACCGTTTGCATCCCGCTCTCCTTGGTGCGCACCATCGCCGCCAGTGCGACGGCGTTCTCCAGGGCGACCTCCCCGGCCACCCCACCGCGCACCTCCTCGGGCACCAGCGTGTCGATCGCCAGCAGATCCTGGATGTGCACGTCGGCCAATTCGTGGTTGGACAGATCGGCCATGCTCTGCCGGACGTTGGCGATCATGCCGCCGGAATTGGTCCCGGACTCGCCGATCACGTCGGCCAATGGGCTGACCCGTGCCACCTCGGCCATCAAATCCGTTGCCCCGCGGGACACGTCGATGGTCGCGGTCTTCGTGGCGCCGATCAGCCGCAGGGCCCCGGCCGGGATGGCCCGGTCCGCGACGTCGCCCGACGGGGTGCGTACCACGACCGCCGACCGGTTACCGGTCAGTGCCCGCGCGACCGGCGACACGACCTTGGTCTGTTGCGGATCGAGTCCGAAAATCGTTGCCAGGCCGTAGGCATTCGACAGCGTCCGGATGGATTGGCCGGGGGCCGCCACCTCGACGGCGGCGATCATGCCGCGCGGCACCGCCTCGATCCGCGACACCTCGTCGATGATCGGGATCGAGGTGTCCAGCCGGTTGGCCACCAGCACCGCATCGTCGTTGCGCAGGATCGCGCCGGTGATCTCGACACCCCGGTGCGTCGCCGCATTGATGGTGGCCGCGGCGACGTCGAAATCGACATTGCCGGGAACCACCAGGATGATCGGTTCACCGGTCGTAATGTCGGACAGCTGCGCGAAATCGACGATCGTGCCCACGCCCAGACCGCGGCCACCCGGGGTGCGCGGATCGTGGCCGATCATCGTCGACTCGGTGATGATCGTCTCGGTGATGGTCTCCATCGCCAGCCCGCTGATCACCGGGGTGGCCTCGTTGAGCAGCACCACATCGAGGTCGGCGATGGCCACGCCGGCATTCTGCAACGACCAGACCACCGCCTTGGCCACTCCGTCAATGTTCTTGACGGTGCCCTTGATGCCGGTGGTCCGAGTCAGCGCGACCCCGATGAATTCAGGGCTTCCGTCGGGTTCGACCGTGGCCAGACTGGCCTCGGTGGTGGAGTTCCCGATATCCACCCCGACGACCGTGCGTGCCGCGGCGTCGTTTCCCAAACCGAACTCCTCTATGAACCGACCGCGGCCGCGGAGAACTCCGGCATCACCTCGACCGGTTTGGCGTCCTTGCGGACCAGTTCGGTCTCCTTGAGGTGCAGCAGCGCCGCCTTGGCCTGCCAGCGCGGGCGGGCCATTTGATCGTTGAGCGTCGGGACCGGTTCCGGGGACTCACCTTTGGCGTACTGCGCGGCATTGGAGCCGATCCTGCGGTAGGTCTCCAAGGTCAGCAGCGGGCATTGCGGAAACAGCTCCAGGCTGGACAACCGCGGCAGATCGCGCTGGTGGATCATCGAGGTCCCGCGCGACAGGATGCCGATACCGATGCCCGATCCGGACAGCCGGGCCGCGGTGTGCGACATCGCCGCGAGATCGGAGGTGTTGCGCACCCGGATCACCCGGGCGCTGACCTCCTGCTCCTCGATTCCCGCCAGCACCTGGCGGATCACCTCGGACAGCGGGATGTCGACGATGGTCTTGCTGAACAGTTCGCCGAATCCCGGTGACACCGCGATGACGACCTCGTCGGGCCGCGTACCGCGGCCTGCGGGGCCGATCTCGGTGAAGGTGAGTTCGCGCCGAACGTCGTTGGATGTCAAAGTCATTCCACCTCTATTTCGGGGTTCGATGCGCTCGTGACGTGGCGCAGCCGCTTCATCTCTTCCCACCGTTCGCCCGACGGGCGGTATCCGGTGCCGGGGCCCGCGTAATCGTTGGCGTCGTTGATCGCCGACAACGGTGCGCCCTTGGTGAGGATGGCCGAGGTCTGCAGCAGATCACCGGAGACCCGCTGGCGCAGGCTGGCCAGCACGTTCTCGGCGATATCGGAGAAGCCGGTGGCTTCCAGCGCCTTGACCAGGTCGAGCCCGGTGATGTTGCGATCCATCACCTGCTGCGCACCTTTGAGGTCCTCCAGCACGTCACGCGGAATCAGGTCCTGACTTCCGTTGGCGTACACCGCCGTCTCGACCTCGTTGTCGGTGATCGGCGGCAAGTCCAGGTATTTGAACACCGCCTGCAGCGCCTTGGCCGCCTTGGTGCGTGCCGCCAGGATCTCGGACTCCTTGACATGACGCAGCCCGCCGTCGATCTGCAGGTCTCGCTGGATGGTGTTGAAGTCGTCGAAATCGTCGCTGTCCACGTTCGATCCGGCGAACATGTTGTCGTAGTTGGGCACTGCCGAATAGCCCGAGCACACGAAGTCGGTGCCCGGCATCATCTGCGGCATCAACCGGGCGGTGCGCCGCATCGGGGAATGCGAGAACGACTGATCGTTGCCCGACGCGCATTCCAGGTCCACCGCCGAGGCGATCAGGTTCTCGGCGGCCACCGCGCGGATACCGCCGGGCACCGCACCGGGCACGCCGATACAGGAGATCGAGCCGTTCTGCAGACCCTGCACCCCGGCACCCTTGGTCACCAGGATGCACCGGATCTCCAGGTACAGCATGGATTTCCCCTGGGCATTGCCCATCTGCACCTCCGAGCCGGTCCCGGAAGTGAACCGCATCTTGATGCCGCGGGACGCGTACGCCGCGGCCAGGAACGCCTTCGACCACGGCGTGTCGTCCCCGTCGACGAAGACCGGTTCGGTGCCGTACACCGAGATGGTCTCGGCGTAGCCGGTGATTCCGCGCATCCCGAGCTCGAGCTCGGTGGCCTCCTCCAGGGCACACTGTGTCTGTGGGCCGGCCGCGCCGGCCTGGCTGCCGATCTGCTGGGCCATCGCGACCAGCGGCGCATACCGAACCACACCCAAAGTCGTTTCCACCTCGGCGAATCCGCGCAGGGTCGCCTCGGCGGCCTCACACGCGACCTGCAGCGGGTTGTCCCGTGCGCTGGTGCAGTGCGCCTGGTTGGCCGGTGTGCGGCGGGCCCGCATCTTCTGCATGCCCATCATGATCTCGACGATGTTCAGGTTCTTGGCCACCGCAAGGAGTTTCGCCGGGGTCAGACCCTTGGTGACCGCGATCACCTCGTCGCGGGTGACACCCGGATCGACCAGCATTCCGGCGATCTGGGCGGCCGGGATGGCCATCGACGCCTCCGTGGTGGCCACGTCGATCGCCTTGTCGGCGATGAACTGATCCAGGAAGTCGAAGTCCGCCCGCTCGGTGCCGTCCATCTCGACGATCAGGCCGTTCTTCACCCGGACACTGGGCTGCGGGTCGAACGGGCTGTCCATGGCGACCATGCCCACCTCGGGCCACTCCTCGACGAAACCGTCGAGGTTGACCGGCCGGGCTTCCAGTGCCTGGGTTCGCAGGGACACCCTGTCGTTGGTGGAGCCTGCCGCCGGGCTCTGCGCTACTGCCGTCATCTGTCGTGGTCTCCTTATTCGCTCTTGGCCAGGATGTCGCGGCGCTCGTACACCTCGGCGGCCTCGCGCACCAGCTCGGCAAGGTGAGTGGCGTCGTACTTGGTGGTGAGTTCATCGGCGATCGCGTCGAGCTCGGATCGGGTGGACGCGTTGGGCCGCAACGCGTTGTAGATCTCCAGTACCCGGGCATCCGATATCGCCGTCATCTCGGCCGCGCGGCGCAGATTCGCCCCCAGCTGCGGCCGCCCGACCCGCTCGGAGATCTGGGCCTGCAGGCGCAGGGTGTCGGGAGTGATCCGCAGGTCGGTCGACTCGATATCGCCGGCGACAACGGCCTCGATCGTGATGTCCTCGATCGACTTGCCGTTGGGGGTGAACAGCAGATCGCGCCGATGGACGCTGAGCGGATAGTCGGTCGCGGGGTCCAGGGTCGGTTCGGTCATGCACTGCTCCCAGTTCAGGGATGACCCCAGGCGGGTCACCTCGGTCCATTTGCTAGGTCCTTGTTCGTGACACGGACGGGCCGCGACCTGCCAATTGTGGCTCACGTCACGTTGCACGGGGGTTGCAGCGCGACCGCGGCCGGTATCCGCAGGTCACGGCGTCGACACCACCTCGGGCCCGCCGTTCGGTGAGGCGCCGCACTCCCCCAGCGTGCAGTTGTTCGGCGCGGCCGCCCCGGATGCTGGCGACAGCGCGGCCCGCGGGCTAACGTCCAACCACGATGACCGCCAGTCCGGTGCCGGCAGGCCCCTCAGACAGCGCCGGGTATCTGACCGAACTGGCCGGACTCGGCGAGTACTTCGCACTGCCGCTCGCACAGGGACCCGAATGGCATTCCGTCGCAGAACTTCTGGCCGCCAAGGCACTGGACGCGCATGTCGGCCGCACCCGTGCGGCGATGGCGGCAGCCGCCGGCTGCCCGGCCGGCGCGGTGGCGCTACGGGTGGCGGCGTCCTCATTTCAGCTGGGTGTGGCGGCGCGCCTGCTCTCCCCCGTCATCGGGGCCGCGGTGCGTTTCGGCGCGCTACCGGTACTGGACCGGCAGTCACTGCGATGGCGGCCCTCGGGCGGCCACACGATGCGATTCGCCGTCGCCGACCCGGAATGGCTGGCGGCCACCACGGCGCCCGCCGCGGCCGGGATCATCGCGGAATCGGTGGTGCCGGTGCTGACCGACCTCGGCGCGCGGCTGCGGGACCTGTCGTCGCTGTCCGCCCGGATCACCCTGGGCAATATCGCCTCGGCCGCCAACGGCGCGGTCACGGTGCTGGCGATATCCCGACCCGAACTCCAGACGCCCGGCCGGGGCCTGGTCCAGGCCCTGTTGCACACCGCGGCGCTCGCCGGGACCGGCAGCTTCATCGAAGACCGGTTTCGCAGGCGAAGCTGCTGCCTGTACTACCAGGCGCCACGATCGGGTCTGTGCGGTGACTGTGTGCTCACCGCGCCTGCCACGTCACAACCGGGTGCCGTGGGCTGACTTCATCTCTTTGCAACCCCGGTGCAACGCTGCCCGCGTTAGCATTCGCCGCTCAGCGGCAGGACGGAGTTCGACCATGGGCTGGTCACAGACGCGCTACGTACCACCCCCGCCGGGCAGCCGCGGCGCGGATATCGATACACATCCTGAAATCGATTCCACCACAGCACCCTTCGAGGAAACCGCACCGCTTCGCACGGTGTTCGTGATGAACGACGAGCTGCTGCGGCACGGCCTGATGCACGTTGTCGCACAGAGCCGGGGCATCCGCCTGGTGGCCGACCTCCCGCACGGAGTGGGACTGTCCGAGCGTCTGCGTGTGCACCGGCCCCAACTCCTGGTGGTCGGCCCCGAAGCCGCCACCGACCTGCCGACTCTGCTCGCCGAGCTGGACCCCGCGCCCAAAGTGGTGGCGGTCATCGACGGCGACGACAGCCGCGAACCAGCCTTGCCGATGATCCGTGCCGGCGTCGACGGTGTGGTGGATCGCCGCTCACCGTCGGCCGACCTGCTCGCCACCATCCTGCGGGTGATCGACGGACACAGCGCGCTCGACGGCCGAAGCGTGGACACCCTGCTCGGCGAGCTGCGCGCCCAAGCCGAGCCGGGCTATGCCCGGATGCTCACCCGGCGGGAAGGCGAAGTGCTCGGGCTGCTGACCAACGGGCTGGACAACCGCGCGATCGCCGGCACACTGTTCATCTCGGAGGCGACCGTGAAGTTCCATCTGCACAACATCATGGACAAGTACGGGGTACACAGCCGCGCGGCCCTGGTGGCCACAGTCCTGCGCGGACACCACCATGTCTGACCTGCCGGACGGCATGACCGCCGGCGATCCCGGCAGCGGTATCGCGCTGCGGCTGCCGGTCCGTGATCGTTCGGTGACGGTGGTGGGTTCCACCGGCCGGGCGCTGAGCGTCGTCGGCGCGCTGCTTTCTGCCGGCGCGGTTGTCACCGTGGTGGCGGCGCGGCCTGCGGCCTACCTGTCCGATCTCGCACAACGCGGCCTGATCCTGTTGCGGCCGCGCGATTTCCGCTCCGGCGATCTCGATGGCGCCGAGCTGGTGTTCAGCCATACCGGGACGGTCGATGCGGATCACCGGATAGCCGGGCTGGCCGGCGCTCGCGGTCTGTTCTGCATCGGGCCGGACGCTGCCGGCACCGCCGCGACGACGTCCGCGTCGCGACCGGGCAAGGTGATCATCGTCGGCGGCGGCCCCGGCGACCCCGGACTGCTCACCGTCGCCGGCCACGCCGCGCTGGCGCGCGCCGATGTCATTGTCGCCGACCGGCTCGCTCCCGTCGGCGTACTCAATGACATTGCGCCGCAGGCACGCATCATCGACGCATCGAAGGTGCCGGGCGGCCGGCGCACCGAGCAGAGCGAGATCAACGCGATGCTCATCGAACACGCCCTCGCGGGCCGTACGGTGGTGCGACTCAAGGGTGGTGACGGCTTCGTATTCGGCCGCGGCGGCGAGGAGGCCGACGAATGCGTACGCGCGGGTGTCACCGTCGAGGTGATACCCGGTGTCAGCTCGGCGATCGCGGCGCCCGCGGCAGCCCTGATCCCGGTCACCCATCGCGGCCTCACCCAGGGTTTCACCGTGATCTCCGGCCATGTGCCGCCCGGGCATCCGGAGTGCATGATCGACTATGCGGCACTGGCCCGCACGAACACCACCATCGTGCTGATGATGGCGGTGGCCAATCTGGCGCCGATCACCGACACACTGATACGGGCCGGGATGTCGGCAGCCACCCCCGCGGCGGTGATCGCAGACGGCACCCTGGCGGGCCAGCGCGAGATTCGCGCCGATCTCGGCACCATCGCCGCAGCGGCCCTCGGGGCGGGCGTGCGACCGCCGGCGACCACGGTGATCGGCGCGGTGGCCGGGTTTGTCGCCGGTGAAGCGGCCCGGCCGATGGCCGCGCAACTGAGCAGGTGACCGGCGCATCGGTGTGGGTGGTGCGTCACGGCGAATCGACCTGGAACGCCGCCGGCCGGATGCAACGGCAAAACCCGCATCCCCCGCTCACGGCCCGCGGCCTCGCGCAGGCACATGCCACCGCATACTCATTGCGCGACAAGCACATCGACCGCATCATCACTCCGACGCGGTGCGTGCCACACAGACCGCGCAGGCCATTGCCGCAGCCTTGGGGGTGCCGGTGTCAGTCGATATCCGGCTGCGTGAACGCGGCCGGATCGCCTCCGGTGGCCTGGAGGATCCCCACGACCGGGTGGTGTCGGCACTCGGTGACATCGCCGCCGCCGGCGGTCGGGCCGCGATCGTCACCCATGGCGATATCGTCTGCCTGGTACGCGATCTGGTGGGCGCCGGCGATGTCGACAGCTGTCGGTGGCGGTCCGGCTCCGAGGTACCCAATGGGGCCGTCCTGGCGATACGGCTGGACGGCGCATCAGGCCGGCAGTAGCTGGGCCACCCCGGCCGCCATGGCCGCGCCGATGAGCGGCGCCACCACGGGCACCCAGGCGTAGCCCCAATCCGGACCCGCCTTCCCCCGGATCGGCATCAGCGCGTACGCCAGTCGTGGTCCCAGATCCCGCGCGGGGTTGATGGCGTACCCCGTCGGTCCGCCCAGCCCGAAACCGATGGTGATGATGACGAACGACACCGCCGCATAACCGAGGTTCGTGTTGATCTGCGGATTGGTCAGAATCCAGATGACCAGGACGAACGTCGCGATGACCTCGGTGACGATGTTCCAGGGGATCACCCGCACGGCCGGTGAGGTGCAGAAGATGCCGCGGGTGCCGGAGTTGTCCTCCATGTTGTCGAATTGCAGTTTGAAAGCCGCCCAACACAACCAGGCACCGGTGAAACCGCCCAGTAGCTGCGCCGCCCAGTACACCGGCACCGTCGACCAGGGCACCCCGCCGGAGATGGCCACCGCCAGTGTGACGGCCGGGTTGATATGCGCGCCGGCCGGACTGGCGATACTGGCGCCGGCGAACACGGCGAATCCCCAGCCGATCACGATGACCACCCAGTCACCGCCGCCGCCGTGCGAGAACGAATTCTTCAGCGCGACCGCGGCCACCGAGCCGTTCCCGAGCAGACACAGCACCGCGGTGCCCAGGAACTCCCAGACGAAGATGTCGATATTCGACACTGACCCACCCTCTCTTGACCGCCAAAGACTCTGGCGCACAGTCTTTGTCCGGCCAAAGCCGGCAGGGTGGTTTTCTGCCCGTTCCTGTTCTCTTACTCGCCGAGGGTAGGGCGCGCGCTGATCGTTGGGTGAGTTTTTGATCAGGTTCTGCGAACGAGGCGCCGGCAAGCGCCCAATCACCCATCCAGACGGGTTTCGGCCATTATGATCGATGCCGGGCATGTGCGCCCCGAAGAACGTCAAAATCACTGCGGGAAAACCGATTCGAAAGGCCGCCAATGAGTGCCATCAGTTTGTCCAGCGCCACCAGAGTGCTTGAGGCCGCGACCGAGAAGGCCCGCGAGATCGGGCAGCCGATGAACGTCGCGGTCGTCGATGACGGCGGCCATCTGGTGGCGTTCGTCCGGATGGACGGCGCCATCAAGGCCAGTATCGACATCTCGATCCGTAAGGCGCGCACGTCGATTCTGATGAACGCGCCCACCGGTGCGCTCACCGCGATCGTCCAGCCGGGCGCGGAACTCTATGGCCTGGAACAGACGTGCGGAGGTCTGGTCATCTTCGGCGGCGGAATCCCGCTGACGGTGGACGGCGTGGTGGTCGGCGCGATCGGGGTGAGCGCCGGAAGTGTCGAGCAGGATGTCAGCGTCGCCGAGGCCGGCGTCGCCGCACTGTAGCGCGATCCGACCCCGGCGCGCGGGTGCGCCGGGGCCGGTCCCGCCTCAGGACACGTCCACCCAGTCCAGCGTCCGCGATACCGCCTTCTGCCAGCCGGCGTAGCCCTGCGCGCGCTGATCCTCCGACCACGACGGTGACCACCGCTTGTCTTCCTGCCAGTTGGCCCGAAGATCGCTGGGATCACTCCAGAACCCGACCGCCAGCCCGGCGGCGTAGGCGGCGCCCAGCGCAGTCGTCTCTGCCACAACGGGTTTCACCACGTCTACGCCCAGCACGTCGGCCTGAATCTGCATGCACAGCTCATTGGCGGTGATTCCGCCGTCGACCTTGAGCACCTCCAGGTGCACGCCCGAGTCGGCTTCCATCGCGTCCACGACATCGCGGCTCTGGTAGCAGATCGCCTCCAGTGTTGCGCGTGCCACGTGCGCGTTGGTGTTGAACCGCGACAAGCCCACGATCGCGCCCCGGGCGTCCGAGCGCCAGTAGGGCGCAAACAATCCGGAGAATGCCGGCACGAAATACACGCCGCCGTTGTCGTCCACCTGACGGGCCAGCGCCTCGCTCTGCGCGGCACCGCTGATGATGCCCAGCTGATCGCGCAGCCACTGCACCGCCGACCCGGTCACCGCGATCGAACCCTCAAGGGCGTACACCGGTTTGGCATCACCGAACTGATAGCAGACCGTTGTCAGCAGGCCGTTCTCCGAACGGACGATCTTCTCACCGGTGTTGAGCAACAGGAAATTGCCGGTGCCATAGGTGTTCTTGGCCTCGCCGGCCTTCAGGCACACCTGCCCCACCATCGCCGCCTGCTGGTCGCCCAGGATGCCGGTGACCGGGACCTCGCCGCCCATCGGGCCGGTGGCCAACGTGCTGCCGTAGGGTTCCGGCGACGACGACGGCCGGATCTGGGGCAGCATCTGTCGCGGGATGTTGAAGAAGGACAACAGTTCGTCGTCCCAGTCCAGGGTTTCCAGGTTCATCAGCATGGTGCGGCTGGCGTTGGTGACGTCGGTGACATGCACGCCACCACGCGGGCCGCCGGTCAGATTCCACACCACCCAGCTGTCGCTGTTGCCGAACAGGGCATCACCTTTTTCGGCGGCCTCGCGCACGCCGTCGACGTTGTCCAGGATCCACTGGATCTTGCCGCCGGAGAAGTACGTGGCCGGCGGCAGACCCGCCTTGCGGCGGATGACATCGCCGCGGCCGTCGCGGTCCAGCGCCGAGGCGATCCGGTCGGTGCGGGTGTCCTGCCAGACGATGGCGTTGTAGTAGGGCCGGCCGGTGTTCTTGTTCCAGACCAGTGTGGTTTCGCGCTGGTTGGTGATCCCGAGTGCCGCGATATCGCTGGGCTGCAGGTTGGTGTTGTTGAGCACCGAGGTGAGCACCGAGGCGGTGCGCTCCCAGATCTCCACCGGGTTGTGTTCGACCCAGCCGGCCTGCGGCAGGATCTGTTCGTGTTCGAGTTGATGCCGGCCCACCTCGGCACCGGCGTGATCGAAGATCATGGCGCGGGTGCTGGTGGTGCCCTGATCGATGGCTGCGACGAAATCGGGCAACGCTGCTCCTCATGTTCGAAGGTGTTGCACCCGAACCTTATCGGGCGTAGTGCTTGCACTACCGCCGTAACCCCAAATCCGTGGCGGCCGATGTCACGATGCAACCACGAGCGGCTTCCGGCAGTACTGCCGCATTGCGCTCCGGGACGACCCGTGCCCGCGAGAGGAAGCGCAGGCCCTCCGGCGCTTCCAGGCTGAATCCGGCACCGCGTCCGGGTACCACGTCGATCACCAATTGGCTGTGTTCCCATACCGCGTACTGCGGACCGGAAACCCAGACCGGAACGCCGTAGGGCTGGCGTTCGGAGACGACGTCGAGTACACCGAGCAGCACATCGCTGTCTCCGATCGAGAACTCGCCCACCGGGTAGCACATCGGGGACGAACCGTCACAACAGCCGCCGGACTGGTGAAACATCAAGGCACCGTGCCGGGTCTGCAGATGCATCACCAGGTCGGCGGCGGCCCGGGTGATCAACACCCGGGGCGCCGATGCCTCCATCAGAAGAACCCTTGCGCCGTGTCGCTGTAGCTGACGAGCAGGTTTTTGGTCTGCTGGTAGTGATCGAGCATCATCTTGTGATTCTCCCGGCCGATCCCGGACTGCTTGTACCCACCGAACGCCGCATGCGCGGGATACTGGTGATAACAATTCGTCCACACCCGACCGGCCTTGATATCACGCCCCGCCCGATACGCGGTGTTGCCGTTACGACTCCACACCCCAGCACCCAACCCGTACAAGGTGTCATTGGCAATCGAGATCGCCTCGTCATAATCAGCGAACGACGTCACCGCCACCACCGGCCCGAAAATCTCCTCCTGAAAAATCCGCATATCGTTCCTACCGGTGAAAATCGTTGGCGCCACATAAAACCCACCACCCAGATCCCCACCCAACTCGGCGCGCTCACCACCAGTGATCACCTGCGCACCCTCACCCTTACCAATCTCGATATACGACAGAATCTTCTCCAACTGATCATTGGAAGCCTGCGCACCGATCATCGTCTCGGTATCCAACGGATCCCCCTGGCGCACCGCCTTCGTCCGGATCGCCGCCAACGCCAAAAACTCATCGTAAATATCGGCCTGGATCAACGACCGCGACGGACACGTACACACCTCACCCTGATTCAGGGCGAACATGGTGAACCCCTCCAACGCCTTATCCTGATACGCGTCATCAGTGGCCAACACATCGCTGAAGAAAATATTGGGCGACTTCCCACCCAACTCCAACGTGACCGGGATCAGGTTCTGCGAGGCGTACTGCATGATCAACCGCCCCGTCGTCGTCTCCCCCGTGAACGCGATCTTCGCGATCCGATTCGACGACGCCAACGGTTTACCCGCCTCCACCCCGAAACCGTTGACAATGTTGACCACACCCGCAGGCAACAAATCCCCGATCACCTCGAACAAAAACAGAATCGACGCCGGAGTCTGCTCAGCCGGCTTGAGCACAATCGCATTACCGGCCGCCAACGCCGGCGCCAACTTCCACACCGCCATCAAAATCGGGAAATTCCACGGAATGATCTGACCCACCACCCCCAACGGCTCATGAAAGTGATACGCCACCGTGTCCTCATCAATCTGCGACAGCGACCCCTCCTGCGCCCGCAACACCCCCGCGAAATACCGGAAATGATCCACCGCCAACGGAATGTCCGCGTTCAGCGTCTCCCGGATCGGCTTACCGTTATCCCACGACTCCGCCAGCGCGATCGACTCCAGATTCTCCTCGATCCGATCCGCGACCTTGTTCAAGATGACTGCCCGCTCCGCCGGGCTGGTCTTACCCCACCCCGGCGCCGCCGCATGCGCAGCATCCAACGCCAACTCCACATCCGCCTCATCCGAACGCGGAATCTCACAAAACACCTGCCCCGTCACCGGCGTCGGATTCTCGAAATACCGACCCCCCACCGGCGCCACCCACGCACCACCAATGAAATTCGCATACCGCGAACGAAACGACATCAACGAACCGTCTGCGCCCGGGCGCGCGTAAACAGTCATGGGAATCTCTCCTGCCATGGGACAACAAAATGTGTCGGTCGTCACTAAATGTACGAACGGCAGGGTTGCACCACCGTTGCAAGGGGTGCGCGATGCGCCTGGTCAGCCCAGTTCGTAGTCGAGCCCCGCAAGATGACCGCGGGCCTGCGCACGGACGACCGGACCGATCGAGGCGCTCTTCTGCAGCGCCTCCCAACCTTCTCTGTCGTCGCGGCCTTCCGGCGTATCGAGCCACCGGCGGAGCGGCGACAAGTCGCCCCGTGAGCATTCAGCAAGCACCGCGCCCCGCATGCTCGCCGACAACTGCATGCGTAGCCGGGCTATCGAGGGTGAGACCGACTGCGGCAGCAACGGTCCGTGGTAGGCGGTGAGCGCGGATTCGACGTCACCGAGGTCGAGGGCGTCGAACACCTCGCCGATATCGGTGGTGATCGGGACGAGGAGTCGGTACGGGCGGGATTCCAGGTGTTCGGCACCGATGACCTTGCGTAACCGCGACATCTCGGCTCGCACCGTCACGACGTCGAGGTCCTTGTCGTCGAGCAGGACCGCCAGGTGATCGGCGGAAAGTCCCTCGGGATGCCGACTGAGCAGCACCAGGATGTCGGCGTGCCGGCCGGTCAGCATCGTGGCGCGCAGGTGGCCGTACATATCGGTGGTCACCCAGCGCGGACGGTCTGCTCCCAGCACCACCAGATGCGGCTTGCGGGTCGCGGGTTCGGGGCTGCTGCCGGTCAGCCGCAGCAGCGCCAGATGGTTCTCCACCGCCAGGGCGGTAGCCCTGACCAGCGCCAACGTCTGCGCCGATGCCGCTTGCGCCCCGCCGGTCAGGTCGATGGCACCGAGTAGGGCGCCCGTGTCGGGGTCGTGCAGCGGCGTGGCGGTACAACTCCACGGCTGCACGATGCGGGAGAAGTGCTCCGATCCCCGGATCTGAAGTTCGCGATCCAGCGCGAGCGCGGTGCCCGGCGCATTCGTCCCGGCGCTGCGTTCACTCCAGTCGGCGCCGGGCACGAAGTTCATCTGCTCGGCTTTTCGGCGGGCTTTCGGGTCGCCCTCGACCCACAGCAGCGTGCCATCGGCCGACGTGACCGCCACGACGACGCCCGCGTCCACGGCATCGTCGACCAGCAGCCGGCGAATTACGGGGAGGGCGGGCGCCAGCGGATGGGAATCACGCAGCTTGGCGATGCCGGAGGCGACCGCCGCAGGACGGGCCCGATCGAAATCCGGATCGACGCCCTTGGCCAGGCTGCGCTGCCAGCTCTTGGCGACCACCGACCTGATCGTGGTCGATTCCAGTTCCGCGACGTCGACCTCACCGGCGAGAAAGAGTTCGTGCACAGCACGGAGCTCCCGAGCACTCGGCCCCTTGGTCATCCTCACAGATAATCACTCCCGATCACGGCCGGATGCCACTCTGCCTCGGCCGCTTGCCACACCATAGTCCCCTTTCGCGCCGCCCCGCAGGACCTCCGGACGCGAGCGCCATTGATCAACGGCAGCAAAGGGTTACGGGTTGCAGCAGACCGAACAAACTCTGATGTTTGTCAGTTCGGCAGGCCGACCGGGTGCTGACTGTGCGGTTCCGCCGGTCCTCCCCCCGGCGGAACCGCACAGGATTGTGGGCCGATCCGTGGGTCAGGTCCCCCACGCGTTGGCGGCCTGCCGATCGGTCGCGGCGACCTCGTCCGCACCGTCTCGAACGGCGTTTCCGAGACGGAACAAAATATCCTGCAAAGCCGATGCCGACTGGTCCCAGCGCTGCTGTTCGGCGCGATAGGCTTCGGCCGCTTGCCGGGTCCAGGTCTGCTGCAGTGGCGCGATCTGGGTGCGTAAGTCGTCCAGCGCCGCGGTCAGCCGGGCCGAGGTGGTGTGGATCTCCTGGCGCACGGTGTATTCGATCTCGTCGAAGTTGTAGGACAGGGTGGCATCCATCGGGACTTCCTTAAAGGTTGTGGGTGACGGCACCGATCTGCTGCGAGTGGCTTTCGCCGGCCTCGCGCAGGGTGCGTTCGTTGAGCCGAATGGTCTCGGAGATGCGTGCCAGGGCGTTGTACAGCGCCACCGATTCGGCGTTCCACCGATCGACGACTTGACGGAAACGTGCCGCCGCGGCGCCACCCCACACCGCCGGGGGTACCGAACTCATCCGGCCGATGAACGATCCGAGCATTGCTCGGATCTCCTCGTTGCGGGTGTCGATCTGGCCCGCGACCGCGTGCATCAGCTCGAAATCGGTGTTGAGCGAAGTCATCTGGTTCCTTCCGTTGGTATCCGTTACTGAGATTGGACGCACTCGGGCTCATTTCGGTTCCATCTGGTTCGTCGCAACGGCGTGCACCGACCCGATGGTGGAGTCGCAGATGGCCCGAAACGGTGGCATCTGTCGGGCTTCGGTCCGACATCCGACCGCGATCCGTACACCGCCGTCGAGCAGGACGGACCATTCGATTTCCCGTCCTGCCCTGACCTCGGTGTAGCCGATGACGGGCCGGCCGGCCCGGAGCGCCGCGGGCCGGAAATCCGTGAAGACCTTCGGGTCCTCCCGTTGCAACGCGAGGTGCAGGGTCGCCGCGGTCGCGGCCATATCCGCTTCGGCCGACGACTGCACGATGAGGATGGCTCGGTGGCCGTCGGGTTCGACGGCCTGTAGCCGCCGCGATCCCGCCCCCGCGGTGATCCGTTCGACCGGCCAGCCGGCCGGCACGCGCGCCGAGACCCGGCCTTCGACGATGACCACCGTTGACTCATCGGATTGTTCAGACGGCAGGGCCACTGCCGCCGCGGCGATCCCCGCGATCCCAGCGGCGACCATGATCGGCCACCGGCGCCGGGCCGGCGGGTCCACCGGTGGCACGGCGAGCTCGGCCGCGGCGCGGAGCAACTGCCGATCACCGGCGATCTCGACAGCACTGCCGCGCCGGCGCAGCGCGGCGGCGATCTCCGTGGCGAGCGCCCGCGCACCGGGGACCTCGCCGGGGACGTCGACGAGAACCGAGACGGGTTCGCCTAGTGCGCCCGCCACCGCGTCGGCCACGCCGTTTCGCCGCGGCACGGCCAGCAGCGCGGCCTCCGATGTGCTCGCCAGCACGAAGTCCTCGGCGATATCGATGATCACCTCGACATCGGGATGGCGTTGGCGGTGCACGTCTGCTCGTTGCAGCACAACGGTTTCCGCCGGCCTACCGGCGGCCGCGGCGCGGACCCGGTCCATCCTGGCGGTGGACCACCAGCCGGGACAGACGAGCACGACGGCATCGTCGACGTGCGTGTTGCCGCCCACCGCGTTGTCGACGAGCTCGCTCAACACGGCGCTCACCTCGACCACCCGGTCCCCGACGATCGCGTCACGGTCGTCGAGGGAGTCCAGCGCCGCCCGCACCAACTCGGCGCGCACCGGGTGCGGCCCACGCACGGACGCCGGCCCGAACAGGACGACCGCCGTCACGGCGGCTCGGTCCACGCCAGCTGGACCCGTTCGTCCGGTGATCCCCGCACGCTCAGGGTGGCCCGGCCCGGCGGCAGCGGCACCGGTCGCGCCGAACCCAGCAGTACCCCCTCCTCCGGGCCCGCGCTCATCATCAGTCCGGCGCTGCCCATCTCTCTCAGCCGGGCCAGAATGGGGTCGAACATTGCCCTCCCGGCGCCACCGGATCGGCGGGCCACGATGACGTGCAGGCCGAGGTCTTTGGCAAGTGGCAGATAGTCCAGTAGCGGATCGAGCGGGTTCCCGGAGGCGACCTGCACCAGGTCGTAGTCGTCGACCACGATGTAGATGTCGGGTCCGGACCACCACGAGCGGTCCCGCAATTGTTGTTGGGTGACGGCGACGCCGGGCAGCCGGGCGCGCAGTTGCTCGATCACCGGTGGCAGCTGCGCCGCCACGGAGTCGGCGGAGATCGCGTATCCCGCCAGATGCCCGGACTCCACCACACCGAGCAGCCCGCGCCGGTAGTCGACGATGAGCACCTGCACGGAGCGCTCGTCGGTGCCGCCGGTCAATCCGCGGCACAGCATCCGCAATGTGGACGTCTTGCCGCATTCGGTGTCGCCCAGCACGATCAGGTGGCTGTGCTTGGCGAAATCGATTGTCACCGCCTTCATCTGGGCCTCGCCGACGCCGACCGCGACGCAAGCCGGGCCGGTCCCCGCAGGCGGGCGGTCATCCGGCCAGCACAGCAGCGTGGGGAGCGTCTCGATCCGCGGCGCCGTCAGCGCGCCGTGCCGGCTCCGTAGCACCCGACCGGCCGCGCCGGGATCCAGACCGAACAGCGTAGGTTGCGCCACCAACCAGAACAGGCCGTCGCGGGTCAGACCCACGCCGGGCCCTCGATCGGCGAGCAGCCGGGCCCGTTTGCGATCCATCTCGGATTCGGCGGCGTCGCCGAGCCTGAGCTCGAGGCGGGTGCCGATCTGGTCCTTGAGGGCCGGGCGCAATTCGGCCCACCGGGACGCCGCGATGATCACGTGGATCCGATGGGCGAGCCCCTGCGCCGCCAGCGCGGTGATGTCCTCCTCCAGTCCGTCGCATTCCTGCCGCATGGCCGCCCACCCGTCGACGACCAGGAACACGTCACCGCGATCATCGGGCGCCCCCGCTTGGCGCAGCCGCAGCAGATCGTGCAGATGTCCGACCGCGCGGCGCGCCAGCTCGGTGTCCCCACGCCCGGCGTACACACCCGCGTGCGGCAGCGTTTCCAGTGCCGACAGCCCGCCACCCCCGAAGTCCAGCAGGTAGCACTGCATGCCGCGCGGGCTGTGCGATGCGGCCAGCGCCAGCACCATCGAGCACAGCGCGGTGGACTTTCCCGATCGAGTCGCGCCGATGACGGCGGCGTGGCCGGCGGCACCACCCAGGTCCACCGTCAGGGTGTCGTAGCGTTGTGCGAAAGCGTTGTCCACCAACCCGATGGGCACCTGCAGCCGACCGGATGCGGATTCGGTGAGCAGCTCGTGCAGCTGCGGCGGTTTCTCCAGCGGTGGCAGCCATACCCGGTGCGCCGGGCTGCCGTGACCGGTCAGCCGGTCCAGGACGGCCTCGATCAAGGTGGCCCGCGGCGGTGCGGAACCAACCACCGCCTCCGGCACCGGCGCGGCGGTGAACCGGCGCGGGGTGTCAGGCTGCACCCGCCGCGGCTCGGCCACCGGGCCCGAGACGAAGGCGGTGCGAAATCGGACCGTCTCCCCGGTCGGGGTACGCAGGTATGCGGCTCCAGGAGTGGCCGGCAGGTGGTGGGCATCCGGGATGCCGAGCACAGCGCGGGATTCGCTGGTGGAGAACGTCTTCAGGCATATCCGGTAGGACAGATGGGTGTCCAGTCCGCGCATCCTGCCCTCGTCGAAGCGCTGACTCGCCAACAGCAGGTGCATGCCCAGCGAGCGCCCGACGCGACCGACCGCGACGAAGAGCTCCGCGAAATCCGGATGCCGGCTCAACAATTCGGAGAACTCGTCGATCACGATGAACAACACCGGAAGCGCGGGCAGGTCGGCGCCGGCGGCGCGCGCCCGCCGGTACTCGTGCGCGCCGGCCAGATTGCCCGCCGAGCGCAGCAGTTCCTGTCTGCGGTTCATCTCCCCGGTCAGGGCATCCCGCATCCGGTCCACCAGGTGTGCCTCGTCGGCGAGGTTGGTGATGACGGCGGCCACGTGCGCGGCCCGGTCCAGCCCGAGGAAGGTGGCCCCGCCCTTGAAGTCGATCAACGCCAGATTGAGTTCGTCCGGTGGGTGCGTGGCGATCAGGCCGAGGATCAGCGTGCGCAAGAACTCGGACTTCCCCGAACCGGTGGCACCGATGCACAATCCGTGCGGTCCCATGCCGCCGTGGGCGGCCTCCTTGATGTCGAGCGCGACGGGCTCACCCAGTCGGCCTGTGCCTTCGGTGAAACCGATGGGCACTCGTAACCGGTGCTCCGGCGCACGTGCACGCCAGCTCACCTCGGGTTCGAATGCGCCAGGTGTGCCCACGCCGATCAACTCGGGCCATCCCGGCGCGGCCGCGGCAGGCCCGCCGTCTCGGGCGTGCCGAGCCAGCCGGCGTGCACAGATCATCGCCCCGGCCGGACCGAGACCGTCCGGGCGGCAGTCGGTGGCGATGTCCGCCTCTGGTCGGCCCGCGACGTCGAACACCGTCACACCGGGCGCGATCGCGGCGCCCGACACCTCCGCTCCATCTACCACGATCACCACCCTGGCCGCACCGAGAAGTGCGCACGCCTCCTGCGCCGCAGCAAGATCGGAGAAGGTCAGCCGGCGCGCACCGGCACCGTCGTGGCCCAGGTGATCACGATGGTGCGGTAGCCATTTCAGCCAATCCCAACAGGTGACACCCGGCGCCACCACGGCCGCGATCCGGACATCGGCCGGGCTGTGCAACATCGCAAGCTGACATAGCGTGGCGCGCAACATGTTTCGCGCCGCGTCCGGGTCGGTGCCGACCGGTGCTATCGGCCACTCGTCCAGTGTGAGAGTGACCGGCATACCGTCGAGCAGCGTCCAATCCTGCAGCACGCGGCTCAGCGCACCGGCGGTCACCGGGTCGGCCTCCTCGGACACCGACGCCGGCGGCCCGATCAGCGGAGTCGACAACATGGCGGAGCCGAGCCCGATTCTGACCACGCCGAAATCCGGGTCGCCGTGCCGACGCTCCCACATGCGGGGACCGCCGGCCAACGTCCACAACACCGCCGGATCCGGATGCGTCCAGTGCCACCGATCATGCTGTCGGCGCGCGGTGTCGGCGGCGGCATCCACCACCGAGTCGAGGTAGCGCAGATAACCGCGCCGGCCCGCGTCGATCTCGGCGGTGCGACCCCGGAAGGTGTGCGCCAGTGTGCCCATCGCCGAGGCGAGCATCATGACGGGAAACAGCAGGTACACCGGGTTGCGTGCGGTGCCCTGCCCCGAAGTCAGATAGACCGCGGCCATCCCGCCGACTGCCACCAGCATCACCAGCGGCAGCAGACGTGCCAGTGGATTGACCGGTTGGACGGTGGGTAGTTGCGGTGGCGGCCGCAGTTCCACCGGCCCGGCGGGCGGCAACGGCGGCGGTACGGGTTCCACAGTGGATTCGACGCGGCGGGCCACGGATCGGTTCCATCCGATTTTGGTGTGTCGGCACCTACTGCGGGCCGGTTACGGTGTGCACAGCGCCGCGTGAGGGGGTATGCCGCGATGGAGGATTCGCTGTGCCGGGTGTCGATCGCATGGTCCGGTGCGATGACGGATCTGGTTCTGCCACGAGGCATGCCGCTGGCGGCGTTGTTGCCCGACATCGTCGAGCTGGTGGCCGGTGCGGGCCAGGACATCACCCGCAGTTGGCAGTTGAGCTCGCTGCGCGGCGGCCGGTGGGAGGAGGATATGACGTTGCGCGAGTTGGGCATTCACGATGGTGATGTGCTCGCCATGTCGGGGTCGGCCGCGCCGGTGTTCGTCGGCGCCCCGCGCGGCGAGTTCCGTACCGTGGGTGCGGCGGGCGGCCCGCGCCGCGAGCAACCGGCGTCCGAGGCGTGGGCGTGGTGCGGGGCGGTTTCCGCCGCCACACTGGTGGGATCCGCCGCGGTGGCCGGCCGGCCGGTGCTGGCAGCGGTGATCGCCGGGTTGACCGTCGTCGTCTGCGCCGGCGCGGCCGTGCGCGCACCCACTCGGCGAGCACGGACCGCGGCGAGTGTGGTGGCGGTGGTGTTCAGCGCTGTCGCCGGTCATTTCGTCACCGGCGTGGCATCGCATCCGCCGGGATTCCTGCTGGGCGCCTGCGCTGCGGCGCTGTCGGCCGTGCTGTTCATCCGGTTGGCCTCCGCCGGCACCGCCCTCCTCACCGCCCTCGCGACGTTCGCGACGCTGGTGGCGGTGGCGGTCGTTGTTGCCGTGATCGCACCGGCCGGCCTCGGCACCGTCGCCGCCGTACTGCTGCTCACCGCGCTGAGCACGCTCGGCGCCGCCGCCCGGTTGGTGATCGTGCTGACAGGATTGGCCCCGGCCATGCCAGATCACCAGGACCGGCGGATCAGCGAGCGGCGCGCCGCATACGGCCGCGCGGTGCTGGCCGGGATCGTCACGGGCTGCGCCGCGGCTGCCGGCAGCGGGACCGTGCTGATGGCGGTGGCAGGTGTGCAGACCGGCACCGTGGGAGCGGCCGGATCCTTGTTGACCGCCGCGGTGACCGGGACGCTGTTGCTTCGCTCGCGCCTCTACGCCGACATCTGGTGCCGGATCCCGCTGGTCGTCGGCGGGTTGGTCGGTGCCGCAGCCGGTTCGGTGCTGTTGATGCTGTGGGTGCCGATGTATGCGGGATGGATCACCGTCACCGTGGCTGGTGTGGTCGGTGCAATGTATGGCCGGCGGCACGCGTTCAGTCCGTCGGTGGCGCGCGGTGTCGATGTGCTCGAGTACCTCCTGTTGGTCGCGACGGTGCCGCTGGCCGGGTGGGCCACGGGTGTGTTCGGTATCGGTCGCGGCCTGAACGTGCCATGGTGACCAGGGCACCCCGGGTGCTCGCCGCAGCGCTGCTTGCGGCCGCGCCGCTGGCGACTTCCCCTGCCGCGGCCGTGGTCGCACCGCCGATGGTGGACAACGGGTTTCTGCCCCGGCCCGGGCCGGCAGCGCCGCCCTACCCGACCGAGCAGTTTGCGCCATGCGTCGCCGCCGGGACCACCGTCACCCGCCGACCGCCGGACCGCCCGGATCTGCGGGCCGCGTGGTCGGTCACCCGCGGAGCCGGACAGACGGTCGCGGTCATCGACACCGGAGTCGCGCGCCACCGGTTGCTACCGCATCTGGTACCCGGCGGTGATTTCGTCGCCACCGGCGACGGCACCCAGGACTGCGACGGGCACGGAACCATCGTCGCCGGCATCATCGGCGCGGCCCCCGCCGACGAGTCCGGGTTCAGCGGCGTCGCCCCCGAGGCCAGCATTCTCGGTATTCGACAGTCCAGCAGCAGGTTCCGCGAGATCGGCGGCGGTGATGGTGTCGGTGACGTCGATACGCTGGCGGCGGCGGTGCGGCTGGCGGCCGACCGCGGCGCGACCGTCATCAACATCTCCACGGTCGCCTGCCTGCCTGCCGGAGATGTCCTGGACGACCGTGCACTGGGGGCGGCCCTGGCCTATGCGGTGGACGCCAAGAATGCGGTGGTCGTGGCCGCCGCCGGGAATGTCGGCGGGCACGGCAGTTGCCCGCAACAGAATCCGGCACCCGCGCCCGGGACACCGCCGGACTGGGAGCATGTGGACGTCATCGCGAGCCCGTGCTGGTATGACGACTACGTGCTGACCGTCGGGTCGGTGCGCGCCGACGGGACCGCATCAGAATTCACCCTGGCCGGTCCGTGGGTGGACGTGGCCGCACCGGCCGAGACGGTGGTATCGCTCAGTCCCGCCGGCGAAGGGCTGGTGGACCAAGCACCCGACAGCGCTGGCCCCCAACCTATTTCCGGGACCAGCTATGCCGCGCCGGTGGTGGCGGGCGTCGTTGCACTGCTGCGGTCGGTGGCGCCGCACCTGACCGCACGGCAGGTGATGAAGCGGATCGAGGACACCGCGCTCACCCCCGGAGCCGGCTGGAACCCTCGCGTCGGCCGCGGAATCGTGGACGTGCTGGGCGCACTAGACGGTGTCGGTGCCGATATCGCCCCGCCCGCACCTGCCACCCCCTTGACGCCACCGGGTACCGCGCAGCCTACGTCCACAGCCGGCCGGACGGCGCTGGCCGGGGCCGCGGTCTGCGTGGCCGCTGCGGTGGCGTTGATCTCGACGGCCCGGTCACGCGGGCGCCGTGACCGCGTCCCGCTGGACTGACGCACTGGCCGTGCTCAGTGCCGGACCGCGCGGCAGCAAGGCAAGCAGCGGCCACGGCCCGGCGCCCGGATTCGCGGGCAGACCGAGACTTTGGGCCGCCTCGTCATCCTCGATGCCATACGTCACGCCTGCCCTGTCCACGAAGAACAGCGGGCCGCTGGCCTCGCCCGTTCCGGCCGCGCCGGCTGCGTGTACGTACGCGCCGTCCGCGATCACGACGGCGTCGATGCGTGGTCCCGGCCCGTCGGCTTGGGCCAAGGTGATCTGGCCCGGCCACGGTTGCAGCGATTGCGGGACCGAGACCGTGACATCCGGTGCCGCGCCCGCCGTTCCCGGTGCCCACCGTACGCAGACCGGGGCGGTGAGATCGGCACCGCGCGGTGCCAGGCCGTGCCGCGGCACATGGTCCAGCGCAAGCGTGTCGACCACCGGGATGTCGGCAATCCGGTCGGCGGCGACAACCTTTATGTGCTCATCCTGGACGACCGCGAAGCGGATCAGGTCGGCCGCGACCTCACCGATGCGCTGCACCCCGGAGGAGAGCACGACGTAGTAGTCCGGAGCCGCGTCGGTGCGAGGTACCTGCAGCACCGTCCCCACGGCGCTGCCGGCAAGTTGCGTCGGACCCGGAGCGCCTGCGCCATCGATGGCGGGTACACCGATGGGGGCGACCTCGGGCACCAGGTTCAACAGTGCTCGCGAGATACGCAGTGGCGCAATGCCGTCGAGTCGCAGCGCACGTACCACCGCGCGGTCTCTGAGGTCGACCGGGGCCCGTCGGCCCTCGAAAAGCAGATAAACACCGGCCGCGCTCTCGCCGTCGGGGCGGACCAGCAGCGGCGGCGTGGCAGCGTCGCGGGGTGCCGCGCCGACGAATACAGTCGTGGCCTCGCCGTCACATGCCGTCCACGGCACGGCATCGGGTGCCAGGGTGGCCGGCACGGTGTGCGGTGCGCCCGGGATACCCATCAGCGGGCCACGCTTGGCTGCGGCGATGGCGTCGGCACCGACCAGCACCGGCGTCGCCGCAGTGCGCGCGATCAGCCGCGCCGACGCCAGATTCATTGCGGGATGCCACGTGTCGTCGACTCGCACATAGATCTCCCCGGAGTCACGGACGATCACGATCGACGCGGACCCGAGGGTGCCCGCGGGCTTGATCATGGCCAGTGCCACGCACACACCCAGGACGATGACCGTCAGTACCGCACCCGCGGCCAGCGCGAGCGACTGGGCCCGGATCGGGTCGTCGAGCATGCGGGTGTCGCGGCACACCAGCGCGTATTGCATTCGCCGCGAAAGAAAGCGGCTGCCGCTGACGTGCAGTGCGGTCGTCGATCCCCGGTCCATGGCTCCCCCGGATTCGACCCTAACGGCATCACCGCACCGACATCAGCACCAATTTTGTTGCGTTGGCACGGAAATCGCGGCGGCGTCGGCGCCGGAATGCTGGCTATCACCGCCTGTCGCACCACAGAAAACGCTAAGCTGACGCATCGCAACCACCTAGGCGAACAGCGGCCACAGCGCTTGGAAGGGGCCGTCAGAAGAATGGGACCGATTCGGCAGTGACAACCCCGGTGCTCGATTTCGACGGACGGGTGGTCGACCGGCGGCAGGAGATGACCTGCCTGCGCACCGCCGTCGAATCGGCCGGTCGCATCGGCGGTGCATGCGTCCTGGTCAGCGGCGTTTCCGGCGTCGGCAAATCAACCCTGGTGCACGCTTTCGGCGCCGAGGTGGCTGAGCGTAACTGTGTGTTCGCCTACGGCAGATGCCGGGACGGCGCCTCCGCTCCGTATGCCGCGTTGGGCGAGGCGCTCGGTGCACTGGTGCGGACGATGGAATCTACTCCGCCCGCCGAACGCGACCGTTGGCGTTCCGGTTTGGTCGGCGGCGGCCAGTCATCTGCCCTCGTACTCGCTGAACTCGTGCCGGAACTGACCCGCTTCCACGTTCCTGACGAGGCCGCAGAAATAACGGTCCTGCACGCGGCGGACACCCGCCGGCGACTGCACCGCGCCGTCATCCAACTGCTGTCCGAAACCGCCGCATTCCGACCCGTGGTACTCACCGTCGACGATCTGCAGTGGGCAGACAGCGACTCCCTGATGTTCCTGTCCGAGCTGCTGACCGTGTCGCTGCGCAACGTGCTCGTCGTCGGCGCGCACCGAGCCGGCGAGTTCGATCCGGGCGCGGCCGGTTTGGTGTCGTCGGCAATCGAGCACATCGATCTGCAACCACTGTCGCGTACCGACGTCGAAGAGTTGCTCGCTGGGGTCAGTGGCCGGAGCGTGGAGCTTGAGGATGTGGCAGCCGAGTTTCATCACCGGACCGACGGCAATCCCCTCCAGGTGCGCCAGCTGCTGTACCGCGCACAACAAACGGGCGCGCTCATCCCCACCGGCCCCAGCAGTCAGCCCAGATGGGATCTTCGCGTCCTTAGCTCGATCGAGATCTCGGCATCGGCCGCGGAGTTCCTCGGCCGTTACCTCGGTCAACTCCGTCCCGTCGACCGGGATGTGCTGCGGAGGCTGACCTGTATCGGCAGTGAGTTCGACCTGGATGACGCCACGGCGGCGGCGGCGATGCCTGCGGATGTAGTGGCGCACGCACTCTGGGCAGCCCTCGAATTGCGGTTGATCGAAGCCCTGGACAACCGTGGACAGCGGATTGCCAACGCCATCAGCCGCGATGCTCGCTACCGATTCAGTCACGACAAGGTGCGAGAGTCCGCGCGAGAAGGACTAGCCGCGGACGCCCAGCGGCAAACCCATCTCCGAATCGGCCGGCGCCTGGTGGACCTCGGCGACGACCGCCTCTACGAAGCTGCCCGCCATGTAGGTCTGGGGGGCCGGGAATCCACCCAGCCCGAAGAGCGCCAGCGCTTCGTCGAGGTGCTGCATCGCGCCGCACGCAGGGCCCGCACGCAGGCCTCGTTCCCGTTGTGTCTTGAGTACTGTGGCAATGCCCTGGATCTGCTGGGCGAGCAGCGCTGGTCGACGAACTTCACATTGACCTTGCAACTACAACTCGACGCGGCAGAAGCCGCGCTGGCAGGTGACGTGTCCGCGTTGCACGCCCTGCTCGACGAAGCCGACGAAGTTCTGCACGACCCGGCCGATCGCGCTCGGCTTGCATACCTGCGCCTCAAAGGCCGGGTAGCTCAGAACCGGATCAAGGAGGCGTTGGACGTAGGACTGCGGGCTCTGGACGAACTCGGTGAACCATTGCCGTCCGACGCGGGCAAGCCCGGGATCATCAACGCCCTCGGACGCATGAGACTGACCGCGCGCCGCTGGAGCACCGAGCAACTGCTGCAGTTGCCGGCTTGCGAAGACCGTCGTGTCATCGAAGCGCAGCGGATCCTCGCCGAGTTGCGCAGCATGTCGTACATCGCGCGCCCCAACCTCTTCCCGTTGATCGTCCGCAAGCAACTCACGCTCACCTTGGCGCACGGTCACACGCCGTCGTCGCCCCTGGTGCTGGTGAGCTATGGCGTGCTGCTGGTGTTATCCGGCGACCGCGGCGGAGCTCAGCGCTTCGGTGAGGTCGCGCTGCAACTGACCGAACGCGCGGGCTTCCGGGAGGCTCGACCGGAGACCCTGTTCCTCTATTTGAACTTCATCCGACATTGGCGCCACCCCGTCCGCGACGGTCTGGCTCAGCTCCGCGAAGCGGTCACCGCGGCACTCAATCAGGGCGACCAGGAATATGCCGGGTTCCTGGTCACCGTGTTGATCTCCCAGTCGTTCTGGGCGGGCAGCCCGCTCAGCGAGATCGACACCCTGGCAAGATCTCTCATTCCGCAGATCCGTTCACAACCGGTGCCCAGCACGCTGAGTCAGGCCCTTCAACAACTCTGCCTCAACTTGATGGGACGCAGCGAGGATCCGATGCTCGTCGCGGGTGAAAGCGGCTACGACGAACGCGAGATCCTGCCGGTGGCGCGGCGCGAAGGTGACGAGGTGACCCTGAGCGTCGCGGCCGACGTCAAGCAGGGCCTCCATTTCTGGAGCGGAGACTACGCCGGTGCTGTCAGCGTGACGGATGAGGTCATGCAGCATCTCAGCGGCACCGTTGGCACCACCGGGCTGCAACTCGTCCACATGGTCGGCGCCCTCAGCCGGATCCATGCCGCCCCCAACGAGCGCGCGACCAAAAAGGCCGTGCTCGCGTCGTTGTCACTGCACCGGAAATGGGCGGCCGGTGCGCCTGCGAACTACGCCGCGCCGTGTGCACTCATCGAGGGAGCGTGGGCACGCGTACGCGGACGGCATCACGACGCCGAGCGATTTTTGGACAAGGCGATCGAAGTCGCCGCAGAGCATCACCTGCCGCTGATCGCCGCGCTCGCACACGAAGAGGCGGCCACGCTGTATGCCGACACTGGCCGGACCCGGCTGCACGAGCACATGATGCGGATGGCCTACCAACGGTGGTTGGCGCTCGGGTACACGCTGCGCACCAACCGGATGGCCCGCCGGTATCCGTGGTTGCTCGGTCGCGAACTCGTCCAGCCTGACTCCAGCGATATCGATCCGGCCGGGGCTCATCATCTGGTGCGCGCTCTGTCGGCCGCCCGGACGCCGGACAGTCTGGCCCGGCTCGCCCTCGGGGCGGCCGCGGACATGACAGGTGCCGACCGCGTGCTGTGCCTCACCGGCCAGCCAGACCAGCTGTCCGTTCGGGCCGTCCACCGCGATGGTGTCACCACCACCATCGACGGGCCGTGGACCGAGGTGTCCTATGACGAATCGGTCGTACGTCGCGTCGCGGAGACCGGATTGCCGGTCCTTCTCAGCGCTGACACGTCGATCCTGGCCGTGCCGATTCGCTTGCAGAACAGGACCATCGGGGTGCTGTATGCCGAACGGGACGTGGTGGGCCAGCACTTCTGCGCTCGGCATGAGGAGGCGATGACCTTCCTCAGCGCGCAAGCGGCCGCGCCGCTGTGGAATTTCCAACTCGAAGCTCAGCTGCGTGCGGCCGACGAGCATCGACAGTCCCTGATGGACATCCAATCCAAGTTCGTCCCCAACGAGCTGTTACGCATGCTGGATATCGACGACGTCCGCCGGGTTCGCAGCGGCTACCGCGTCGAACGTCATCTGACGGTGCTGATCTCCGATATCAGGGGTTACACCACGCTGCTCGAAGACATGGATGTGTTGGAGGCCAACAACCTGGCCACCGGGTTCCTACGGGCCGTGGAACTGCCGATCGTGGCATGCAACGGCATGATCCAGGACATGCGTGGCGACGAGGTACTCGCCGTGTTCGAGGGCACTCCCGACAACGCCATCCGGGCCGGACTCGGCATGCTGCGCTCGTTGCGGGAACACAACGTCGATCGTCTTGCGCACGGCTCCGAAGAGCTTCGGGTCGGCATCGGGATCAACTCGGGCGTTGTGGGACTCGGGTTGATGGGCGGCGTCAACCGCATGGTGCTCAGTACCGTCGGGGACGCCGTCAACCTCGCCGCGCGTATCGAGGGCACCAACAAGCGCTACGACTCGGCGCTGCTGATCTCCGACGCCACCCTCTCTCAGCTGGCCGATCCGGCTCAGTTCCACATCCGCAGAATGGAGCGGGTGATGGTGGTCAATCGACGCCAGCCGGTGACCGTCTACGAGGTCTACGACGAAGATCCGCACGCCCTTCGGTCCGCCAAGGATGCGGCCGCACCCGCCTTCGACGAGGCCTTCGCCTTGTTCGACGGCGGGGAAGCCGATGCCGCCTGTGCGGCCTTCGAGCGGTGCCGGCAGTTACTGCCGGAGGACGCCGTGGCGACTCTGCACATCGCACACTGCGACGCAATGGCGCGGGGTGAGCTCGCTCCAGGTCAGGAGGTCGTGCTGCGGCAAAAGTACGCCGATTGACTGACACTGACTCCCGCACAGTGAACGCAAAGGTCTGCGATGATTTGAGCCGAGCCCAGGGGGTCCAGAGCCATGTATCTCAGTGCCGAACGCGTCGCCATCGTCAATCGCACGATTCAGCAGACGTTCGAACAATCCTGTATCGCGTGGCAGGCAATACCGCACTGGGATACCGGTGATCCAGGTCAGACAGAGGTGACCAACGATAATTTGGGCACGGTGAAGATCCTGGCGGCTGCCAAACCGGTCGGTGTCACGCTCGCCCAGCTCACCGCGCCAACGCCCGACTCGCTTCTCGCCAAGATCACTGGCGCTGTGGTCGACCTCGCGGCAGCTGTCGACAGTGTGGTGTTTCCTCAACTGCGGAATTCGGTTCTCGCCCCATCAGTTTTCAACTTCACCACAACGGCACCGAACGACATCTTGAGTGCCCTCATCGAGGGTCGAGTATCTGTCGAGACGGCTGGATTCCGTGCGCCGTCTTGCTTATTCGCAGCCAAGTCGACGATCAAGGATCTCCACCAGTTGTTCGGTGGCTATGCCCCGGTCAAGGATGCCCTGCTGGATGCCGGCAATGTCAATTCGCTCTACCGGGTCAGCGATCTCGGATTACCCGTCGCGGGCGGGTTCATACCGAAGGCACAACCCACCGTACGTGGCATCCTGCTCGGCCGGCGTCAACGCATCGCTCCCGGCTACGCGCCGGAAGCGTTGCCTGGTGACGAACCGGTCGACCTGGCCGTCAGCATCCCTCCAAGTTTTGAGGTCATCGGGGAAACCGCTCCGAACACCATCGGACTGAACGTCCGGATCGGTTACGCACTTCGGGTTAAGACCGCAGGCGGCCTGGTCGTCTTCTCTGGGCCGTAATGACGTCGGCCAGGACCGAGATCGAGCGGACCGCGCCGCCGGATCCGCTGGAGGATTACCTCGCCCACTGCAAGCGGGCCTGCGACGGTGAGATCGACCGGCTCTATGGGGCCGGCCACCAGGGCACCAGCGGCTTGCATCAACTGATCCTGGACTACCCGCTGCGCGGCGGGAAGGCACTGCGGCCCGCCTTGAGCATCGCGATCTGTCTGGGGCTCGGCGGCCAGCTCGACGCGGTGCTGCCCACCGCCGCCACCTTGGAGCTCTACCACAACGCCTTCCTGATCCACGATGACATCGAAGACGAATCATGGTGGCGGCGCGGCAAACCCACGCTGCACATCGACCACGGCATACCCATCGCCGTCAACGTGGGCGACGCCATGCTGTCACTTACGTTGCAACCGCTGCTGGACAACGTCGAGCGGGTCGGACTGGGGCCGGCGCTACGCATCCTGCGCGCGGTGGCGCATATGACCCGCCAGACGGTCGACGGCCAGGCACTGGAACTCGAGTGGGTCAGGTCCAACGCTTATCAACTCGAGGACTCCGATTACCTCCAGATGGTCGAGCTCAAGACGAGCTGGTACTCCTTCATCACCCCGCTGCAAGCCGGTGCACTCGCCGCTGGCGCCGATCCCGCCCAACTCGCTCCGCTGGAGGCTTTGGGCCGGCACCTCGGTGCGGCCTTCCAGATCACCGACGACCTGCTGAACCTCCGGGCGGACCCGGAGGACTACGGCAAAGAGATCGGTGGCGACCTGTGGGAGGGCAAGCGCACCCTGATGTTGCTGCACGCCCTGCGGTGCGCCACATCAGCAGAACGTGATCGGGCCGTCGAGACCCTGGCCAGACGACGCCCCAGTGCCGACGATGAACTCAACTTGACCGACCTGCTGGAGCGGCTCAGCCGGCGCGGAGAGCTCTCCCATAACGGGCGTGCCGAAATCATCGGTTTCCTTCGCGAACAACATCATTCGGAACCAAAGCATCTAGACGACATCCGTTGGCTCTTCGAATTGATGCAACGTATGGGCTCACTCACCCACGCCCGAAATGTTGCAGCAACGCACGCCAGGCAAGCTGCCTCGGTACTGGCCGGACTCGACTGGCTGCCCGCCAGCCAGCATCGTGACGTGCTCAGCAGCCTGATCGACTACGTACACGGGCGCACGCGATGAACCCCGAACTGCTGATCGGCATGCTCGCCGAGTTGGAGCGGATCAGAGAAGCCACCCTCGACCTCGTCGAACGCAGTGCGCCGCAATTGCTTCCCGCCCCTCCTGATGACTCCGCGGGGGCAGAACGAGCGGCGTTCGAACTCCTGCTGGCTGCGCGCCGCGCGGTGCTCGGCAACCCGGTCGCCGCCCGCAACCTGCACAACCTGCTGGTTGCGGAGGGAGCCAGGTACGCGCAGACGCCCGCCGGCGCGCAGCTGCGCGATGCGCTGACGTCATCTGCTGCCGTGGAGAATCTCCGTCGCGTCTGGGAAACGCTGAGCCTGAACGTCCTTGACGGACCTGCACAGACCAATTCCGCACCCAATGCATGGTCGGAACTACTGGCCGACGCCATCGTCGGCAATGGCCTCGACGACTCTCTGCTCGCCCGCCTGCGGCCGGAGGGCTTCGCATGACCCTCACCGATCCGCAACCAGCGCTCGCCGAGCAGAGCGCCTTCATCGGCTATCTGGTCGGTCTGGCCGGGCTCGGACGCATGGTCCACTCGTTGGCAGCCGACGAAGGCCGCAGCCCTGGCGAATCCGATGATTTCGTATACCTGTTGCTGGGCCTGGCCGGCATCGGCGCCGGGATCGAACAGCTGACCGAGGCAACGCCGTCACCCACGACCATCGCCACGCACCGGGACGCCGGAAGGTGGCTGCGATGACGGCGTCACTGGCGGCCAGTGATTTCATGCGCACACCGATGCTCGGTACCGCCGAACCCGACGGGTTCAAGGAATGGCACCACTTCGTGATTCATGCCCCCGGTGTGCGACTACTGATCAATTTCAGCCTGAACAACGAAACCGCCCCCGGTGGACGGTTCCGGTTGGTGCCGCGGGTCATCGTGATCGGCCATGAAGACCGATGGCACGGTAAGATCGCGCGATTCGACGAATCAGAGCTGACCATCTCCCCGTGCCTGGGGGATCTCGGCATCGGTGGCAACCGCATGGTCGTGCGGCCCGACGGCTATCAGGTGACGATCAGCCTTCCCGAGCATGACATTCACGGCGAACTGTCCTTCAGGTCGGTCAGTCGGCCGTTCGTGGTAAACAATCAAGCGGTCGGTTCTGGACGGATGAACTGGTTGTTCGTACCCAGACTGCACGCCGACGGGTGGATGCGCATCCACGGTCGGGAGCATCGCTTCGACGACGACGTGGCCTACCACGACCACAACTGGGGCCGGTTCTGGTGGGGCGACGATTTCGGATGGGAATGGGGCACCGTACTTCCCCGAGAATCTGACAACCCCTGGTCACTGGTATTTCTGCGGATGACCGACAGACGACGGCTGCACTATCTGTCGCAGGCGTTATACGTCTGGCATCACGACGAACCGGCGGCCATCTTCCGGCACGCCTCCATCGACGTCCGGACATCCGGCTTACTCGGCCGGCCCGCGGACTGCACCCTGCCACCGCCGATGCGCCTGTTGCTCGACGGCGAGGTGCCGAGCGTCCCGGCGAGGATCGAGGTCACCGCGGCACGGTCCGGTGACACCATACGCGCGGAGTTCCAACCGCAGTCCTACGCGCGGTTGGCGCAGCCCAGTGAACTGTCCCTGGACGGTACGACGGTGCTGTGCGAGTCCAGCGGAACAGCCCGGATGACCGGCTCGATCAATGGGGCGGACATCGATTTCGCCGGCACCGGAGTATTCGAGTTTCTCTATGGCTGAACCGGTTTCATCGCTGCTGAGGCAGTCGGTCACTCATCTCGCCGACGAGGTGCCCGACAGCTATCGACGGATGCTGTACACCCTCGGACCGCTGGTGGTCGAACTGGTAGTGGACGACGAACGCTTCGCGTTGCGCGGCGGACGCCGGCTCGAAGTGTGCACCGGTGGCCAAAACGTCGCCGGCACCCACGTCGTCACCACCCGAACCGGCATTCTCGACATTCTCGATGCCGCGATCAGTCTGGACCACGCCGTGGAATGCGGCGCGGTGCAGATCCGCGGGACCCTCGACGACATCCTGCGTGCGCACGACACCATGCGCGCGTACGTCCATGCCGCGGTACGGGCCCCGTCGCAGCCGGCCCTGCTCTGCGCCCTGCGGGCGGGTGTCCCATGAGTCCGGTGACCATTCCGCCCGCTGCCCGCCAACGCCGCCCCACTGTGGCCGTCTTGGGGGCAGGCATCGCCGGCCTGACCGCCGCCCATGAGCTGGCCGAACGTGGATTCGAAGTCACCGTCTACGAACCCCGTCCCGATGAGCGCAATGATTCCGGCGGCGGTCATCCGCCCGTCAAACTCGGCGGCCTCGCCGCATCTCAGTACGCCAAACCGGGGCCGCACAGGGGATCTCATGCCGAACTGCGCCCCTTCCCCGGTAGGCGGGGCCAGCCACCGATTCCCGGCGAGGCGGTGGCCGGCGAGCATGGCTTCAGGTTCTTTCCCGCCTATTACCTGCATACCTGGGACCTGTTCAACCGCATCCCGATCTACGAGCGCGCCACCTCGGGCACCGCCGTCGAGCGTTGGGTGCCGACTGCTCGCACCGTCCTGGAAAACGTCCGGCGAGTGGTGACCCAAGGCACCACCGTGGACGGCAAACCCTCCCTGGTCTTCCCCCGCGAGGCGCCCCGCAGCCTCGCCGAATTCATCAGCGTCGCCGGGCAACTCGAGGGCCTCGGATTCACCGCTACCGATGTGCAGACCTTCGTGGGCAGGTTGTTGCGCTATCTGGTGACCAGCCCGTTGCGCCGCGCCACCGAACTACAGAACCTGTCGGCATACGACTACTTCGTCGGCCGAGAAGCCGACGGTACCCGCCGGTTCCATTACACACCTCGCTTCGAGGCACTGCTGCTCGAAATGCCCAGGGTGCTGGCCGCTTTCGATTCGCGCTGGGGCGACGCTCGCACCAACCTGACCACTTATCTACAACTCCAGTTGCAGATGGACCGGCGTGACAACAAGGCCGACGGCGTGCTCAACGGCCCGACCACCGAATCCTGGTTCGACCACTGGTACCGCCATCTGGTCCAGATCGGTGTGCACTTCGTCCGCGCCAGGGCCGAGTGCATCGATCCGCCGGTGGTGGATCTCAGGCAGCCGCCGCATCTGCGTCCCCGAGTGCGGGTGACGTTCGCCGACGGGACGCGCGTCACGCCGGACTACACGGTCGTGGCCGTCGATGCGCCGGCGGCGGAGCGAATCACCTTCGCCCTGCGCGCGGCTGGCACCGGCGGCACCGTTGCCGACCTGGACGGGTTCTCGACGTCGACTCCCCCACCCGACGGCCCGCTGCAGCCGGGCACCACCCGACCAGGTGCGCGGCGAGATCCCTACGCGATGGACCAGATGGGCCGTGTCCCGTGGGACCGTTTTCAGACTTTGTCGGGCCTGCAGTTCTTCTTCGACACCGAATTCCAGCTGCTGCGCGGTCACATGTACTACTCGGGCACGGAATGGGCATTGTCCTCGATCAACCAGCACGGCCTCTGGCGGAAACGGCCCAATCTGGCGTGTGACGGCTATGTGTCGGTGCTGTCGGTCGACATCGGTGATTTCAACACGCCGTCAAGGCATCTGGTCGACGCTGCGGGCCAGGGAAAGGCGGCGCGCGACTGCACGCCCGATGAGCTGGCCACCGAAGTGTGGCGGCAGATCGTGGCCGCTCTGACCAGCGATGCGGGCAGTCCGCCGGAGCAGATCATCCCGTGGCCCGCGTGGTACACCCTGGACCGTGGGCTGAACACGTCGGCCAAGACCGGCCTCATCGTGCGCAACGAGACGCCGTACCTCGTGCCGATCATCGGCGACTGGCCCAATCGCCCCGGTGGCGACCCATGGAATCCGCACGGCACGTCATGGACCTTCCGACCCACGGAGGACTGGTGGCTGCAGGATCTGCAACTGCGCAATGTTTGGCAGGCACGTCACGGTGGCTACCAGGTACACCACAACTCGGTCGTCTTCGCCGGAACGTGGACCAAGACTTTCACCCGGATGACGTCGATGGAAGCCGCTTGTGAATCGGGGCGGCACGCCGTGAACGCGATTCTGGATCACTATGTATGGGTGGGATCGGACGGTACTGATCGCCGGGACACCACCACGCTCAACTGGCGTTTTCCGTATGGCTTTCTCGACCAGGGGTTGTCGAGTCCCATCCGGATGCCCACGCCCGCCGGGGACTACTGCTACATCTTCGATATCGAAAATCGCGAACCGGCCGATGCCCGACCGCTACGCGTCCTGGATTCCCAATACGCCGTCGAATCGCTTCCGCATCCGTTGGAATCGCCCACACCGCACGCGCCCAGCCACCTGCCGTCATCTCGCATCCTGGAGGCCGACACATGACAACACCACAGTTCGATCTCAACCTGCTTGCCTACCTGCAGGCTTGGCGCCAATACCTGGAGCAGGCCGCCGGGTCCGCGACGGTGGGGTTCGGGATCCCTGCCGCGCCGCAGTGGCCGGTCGCGGCGCCCCCGCCGATGCCCCCGATGCCACCCCCCTTCTCGGTTCCGCCTGCGTATCCGACCACTGCACCAACGGATTACACCCAACAACTGCTCGCCACGCTGCAGGCCTGGCGGCAGTACCTGGAGCATTCGACTAACGCCCCAACCGCACCCGTTCCCGCGCCTGCGCCCGCTCCGCCGGATGCCGTGCATCGTCCGCACCCGACGAAGGAGTCGGTACCTCCCTCGCACGAAGGTCCCGAAATCGTGCCGCCGGCCTACGGGTTGACGGCCGAACCCGCGGCGCCGGGCCGCCGGCCGGGTTCGGCGTATGCGGCCGAGTCCAGCTCGGCCGGTCACCAAGATTTCAGCACTCCTGCAGCACGATCGCTGTACAGCACCGCGGCCGCCGCAAACACCGACGGTCCCGGCGCAACCACAACGTGGTGGGATGCCGGCCGACCACCGCCGGCCGATGTGCCTGCGACCGGTACGGCGAGCACAACGCAGTCAAGTCAGGCAGCGTCGACGCCGACTGACACGACCGGACAGAGCACAGGTGCAAAAATCCCACCGAAACTGGTAGCCCAGGCTCCGCGCGTCGTCGGAGGATCGATGAATCCCCAAGACCTGGTCCGCCCCGCTGCCCGGACCTTGGAGGCGATTCAGCCGTCTTTCCGCCTCTCCCGGTAAGCCGCCACATGCTGCCGGTTCCCACAGTTGCCGGTGTCGCAGAACATCCGGGAACGGTTGCGGGACACGTCGAACAGCACCGCCTCACAGTCGGGCGCCGCGCAGATCTTGAGCCGTCGTAATTCGCCGCCACGGATCAGGTCGGCCAGCGCCATGGCCATCTCCGCACCCATCCGCTGCCACAGCGGGTCGTGGACGGAGGCCAGGTGCAGATGCCATTCGGGCATCTCCGCGTGCCGGGTCAGCCACGGCGAGGCCTTGGTATCGGCCAGCAACGCGTTCACCTGACCGACCACGCGTTCCTCATCGTCGGCGGCGCCCCAGATGTCGCAGATGCGCTCGCGCAGCTGATGCACCGCCGCGAGCTCCGCGTCGTCCCTGTCACGGCGGCCTGTCCAGCCGAAGCTGTCGAGGTAGCTGTCCAACGCCGCCATGTCACCGAGGTCCTCGTCATCGTCGCGGTTGGTGTTGATCAACACACACGCAGCCCGCAGCGTGAGCTCTGTGTCATGAGTAAAAATCATTTGACGCCTGACTCCCGTCCGCGCTAGCGTCATGAGCAATCTTAATTTTACTCATTACACCTCGGGGGTCTTCGATGAGCGCGACCGACGCGCGTGCCGGTACCGGCCAATTCCGGCTCGGCATGGTCTTCGCCGTGGCATCCGCGTTCACCTTCGGTATGTCGGGCCCGCTCGCCAAAGCGCTGATGGAGGCGGGCTGGACGCCCACTGCCGCCGTCACCGCGCGACTCGCCGGCGGCGCCTTGGCCATGGCCGTATTCGCCAGCGTCATCAAGCCCGACTGGATCCATGACGCGCTCGCGCACCGCAAGACCGTCATCGCGTACGGGCTCGTCCCGATCGCGGGTGCCCAACTCTGCTACTACAACGCCGTCGCCCATCTGTCGGTCGGCGTTGCCCTGTTGCTCGAATACACCGCGCCGGTCCTCGTCGTCGGCTGGCTGTGGGCCACCACCAAGCGCAGGCCGGGCCGGCTCACCTTCGCCGGCGTCGCGCTGGCCATTGCCGGCATCATGCTGGTGCTCGACGTCTTTGCCGGCGCCCGAATCAACTCCGTCGGGGTGAGCTGGGGTCTGGCCGCGGCGATCTGCGCCGCCTGCTACTTCATGATGTCCGACGAGGCCGTCTCCGACGGGGACGGCCTGCATCCGGTCACGCTGGCTGCCGGCGGCCTGATCATCGGCGCCATCGCCGTAGCCGGACTCGGCGTCTCGGGTGTGATGCCCATGACATTCAGCACCCACGACACCGTCGTCGCCGGATTGACCCTGCCCTGGTACATCCCGGTGCTGGCGCTGGCCATCTTCCCGACCGCCGTCGCCTACACCTTGGGCATCTTCGGGGTGGCTCGGCTGCGGCCGCGCTTCGCGTCGCTGGTCGGCCTGGCCGAAGTGCTGTTCGCTGTGTTACTCGCCTGGGCATTCGTGGGCGAGGCCGTCACCGCCACCCAGGCCGTCGGCGGCGCGGTGGTCCTGCTCGGCCTGACCCTGGCCCGCCTGGGTGACCGGGCCGACGCGGCACTGCACGCCGGCTGGCCGGATGTGCCGCCGAGCCGGCCGCATACCGAACAATCGATTAGCAGCAACTAGCCTGCAAATGTGAAGATGCTGTCCGTGAAGTTGCCCAAGCTGTCGGCCCGGACGGCCGCCGTCGGCGCTGTCCTGGTGTCCGCCTTCGCCTTCCTGGCCGGGCCGGCACCGGTGGCGAGCGCCGAACCGTGTTCGGATGTCGAGCTGATCTTCGGCCGCGGGACCAGTGAGGATCCCGGCATCGGTCGCGTCGGGCAGGCTCTCGCGGACGCGCTGGCACCGCAACTCGGCGGCCGCACGCTGAGCACCTACGGGATCAACTATCCCGCCACGTACGACTTCCTGACCGCGGCCGACGGCGCCTATGACGCCCAGTCGCGCATCGCGGCGCTGGCCGCGCAGTGCCCATCGACCAAGGTCGTGTTGGGGGGATACTCACAGGGCGCCGCGATCATCGACATGCTGATCGGCATTCCGCCGGTCGGCGACAAGATCGGTGAGTTCGGCTCCGCGCCCCCGCTGCCGGGCAACCTGGCCGGCAACGTCGCCGCGGTTGCGGTGTTCGGCAACCCCGGCGCGAAGTTCAGCCATCCCGCCAACTCTGCACCTGCTCCGTATGGCCGCCGGGCCATCGATCTGTGCGCCGACGGCGACCCGATCTGCTCGCGGGGCCGCAACCCGTTCGCGCACACCCGCTACGAATCCTCGGAGTTCATCCCGCAGGCCGCGGGATTCGTCGCCGCACTTGTTTAGCTGTGCTTGGCGTTAGGATGAGGCGTGACTTTTGATGTTGTTCGCCGCCTCGCCCTGGCAACGTTCGGTGCGCTACTGAGCGCCGCCGCCGTGATCGCCACCCCGACCTCGGCGGGCGTCCTCGCCTCGGCCCACGCCGACGGCTGCTCGGATATCGAGGTGATCTTCGCCCGTGGCACCAACGAGGATCCCGGTCTCGGCCGGGTCGGCAATGCCTTCGTCAGCTCCCTGCGGGGCAAGGTCGGCGGCCGGTCGGTGGGCACCTACGCGGTGAACTACCCCGCCAGTTACGACTTCCTGGCAGCGGCCAACGGCGCCAACGATGCCAGCGGGCACATCCAGTGGATGATGGACAACTGCCCCAACACCAGGCTGGTGCTGGGCGGCTACTCCCAGGGCGCCGCGGTGATCGACATCATCAGCGCCGTCCCGTTCCCGGCGATCGGATTCAACGCCCCGCTGCCACCCAACGCCCCCGATCATGTGGCGGCGATCGCCGCGTTCGGAAACCCCTCGGCCAAGCTCGGGCTACCCATCACGTCCAGCCCCGTCTGGGGCCCACGGTCCATCGACCTGTGCAACGGCGGCGACCCGATCTGCACCGACGGCGACAACGTCGAAGCCCATCGGGCCTACACCGGCGGACCGACCGGTCAAGCCGCGGGCTTCGTCGCGGGTCTGCTCTGAACATTTAGAAAAGTCACAGATTTCTGCTCAGCCGGACGGGAATTAGCCCGCCGCCCACCCTGTTGATCTTGTTACGGATAACTGCCGCTAGTACATACAAGACTGATGGGGATTCTGGGAACATGAACGCGCACAACATCTCTCTGAGTGACGCCCGGGTTCGGGTCGCCGCCGCGGTGGGCGGCCTGGCATGTATCGGCGCACTGGCCACCGGGGCCGTGCTCCAACAGTCACACTCGTCCATGGCAGACGGTGGCGACATGCAACTGGGCACCACCCAAACCAGCAGCACCCCGGCCAAGGCACCGGCCATCCCGAAGGCCGAACCGGCCATCAAGGGACCGGCGCCGCTGCCCACCGAGGAGCAGGGCCTGCCGGGCTGAGGCGTGAACGCCGCAGTACGAGCAGATCGAGCATTCCAGCGGTACAGCTAGTATTTGCTGGGTGGTCAACTTATCGATGTCCGTGAGGCGCTACGCCGCCGCCGCAATGGTGGCGGCGTGCGCCGCCGGCATTTTGTTGCTCTCGTCGACGGCCGGCCCTTCGAGATCACTGCCGGGGGCGAATGCGGACCCCTGTCCGCCCGCCGAAGTGATCTTCGCGCGCGGCCGCAACGAACCACCCGGGATCGGGCGGCTCGGCCAGCCCTTCGTCGATGCTCTACGGGCACGAGTTCCCATGGAGATCGGTGTCTACGGGGTCAATTACCCTGCCAACAACGAAATCGCCCAGGGCGCCAACGACGTCAGTCGGCGGATTCAATACATGGCGGACACCTGTCCTGACACCCGCCTGGTCGTCGGTGGCTATTCGCTCGGTGCTGCCTCTGCCGCTGTCGCGCTGTCGGCCACCGGCGGTGGATTCGGTTTCAAGAATCCGCTTCCCCCGGGTGTGGACACCCATGTCGCAGCTGTGGTGTTGTTCGCCAATGTCACTCGCCGGCTCGGCGGTTCCGATGTCGGTCCGGCGTTCCAGGGCAAGGTCTTCGAGGCGTGTAACCCGGTGGATCCGATTTGTCGGGACGGACTGCCCAGGAGCCTCGACGACTTCCAGCGCGACTGGAGCAGCCACCTGCAGGACGCCTATATCGACTCCGGAATGGTGAATCAGGCCGCCGATTTCGCCGCGGCGCGGCTGCAATAGATACACCTGGCAATACGTTTCGATTCGATAAAGAATTGATAAACGCCGACGTTAATTTTATTGACTACACTCGGCCCGGTGAATTTGTTGTCGAGGGGTCGATTTCGGTGGTATGCCGCAATTCTGGCCGTGGTCGGTGGTGTTCTGACCGCGGCAGTACCTGTCGGCATCCTTCCGTCCGCAGCCGCTGCCGCCTGCCCGGACGCTGAACTGATCTTCGCTCGCGGCCGAATGGAACCACCCGGCGCGGGGCAGATCGGAAACGCATTGGTGACCGCGCTGCGGCAGAAGACGAAGAAGAACATCACCCTTTATTCGGTGAACTATCCGGCCGACACCCAGATCGATATGGGCGCCAACGATATGAGCCGGCGTATCCAGTCCACGATGACCAACTGCCCCAACACCCGCCTGGTCCTGGGTGGCTACTCGCTGGGCGCAGCGGCCACCGATGTCGTTCTGGCCATGCCGTTCCCGATACTGGGCTTCAAGATGCCGCTGCCGGGAACCGCCGATCCGCATATCGCCGCAATCGCGTTGTTCGGCAACGGAATTCAATGGGTCGCTCCGATCACCCAGTTCAATCCCACCTTCCAGAGCCGGACCATCGAGCTGTGCCATGGCGACGACCCGATCTGCAACCCGACGGATATGGAGAACTGGCAAGCCTACTGGCCCGACCATCTGGCACCGGCCTACATCAAGGCCGGCATGGTGACCCAGGCCGCCGACTTCATCTCCGGCAGGCTCAAGTAGGCCGGGTGCGCAGATCTCGGGTGATCAGGATGCGGGACGCCAACTGATCGTCGGGGGGGTAATCGACCCCGACGAGCGCCAATCCACGTGCCGGTGCGGCGCCGAATGCACTCGACCGGGTCTCCGCCTGCAACAGGCCGGCACACCAGGCGGCGTCACGCCGGCCCTCGCCGACCGCGAGCAACGCACCGACCAATGACCGGACCATCGACCAGCAGAACGCATCCGCACTGACATACGCGGTGACGCTGTTCCCGTCGTCAGCGTCTGCAACCCAGTCGAAACGCTGCAGTTCCCGAATCGTGGTGGCCCCGTCGCGATGCCGGCAGAAGGCCGCGAAGTCGTGCAGACCCACCAGAGCCCTGGACGCCTCGGTCATGGCCGTCAGATCGAGCCGGCGCGGCCACGGTGTGACGAACCGGGCCTGCTGCGGCAGCACCCCGAACGGCGCGGTGCTCAGCCGGTACCGGTAGTGACGTCGAAGCGCGGAGAACCGGGCGTCGAAACCCGGCGCAGCACGCGCGATGTCGAGAACCCGGACATCCTCCGGCAGAAACCGGCCCAACCGTCGCACCAACGGCAGGAACTCGGGGTCCTGTGGTCTGGGCGTGCGCGGGTACGCGTGGCCGAGCGCATCGGCGGGCACGTCCACATGCGCCACTTGGCCGGTGGCGTGCACCCCGGTGTCGGTGCGGCCCGCGGCGCGCAGCACCAGCGGGGTGCGGAACACCGTGGCGAGCGCCTCCTCGAGCACACCTGCGACGGTTCGCTGCCCGTCCTGGGCGGCCCAGCCTGCGAAGTCGGTTCCGTCGTAGGCGATATCGAAGCGAAGACGAACATGCCCGCCACCGGTATCGGTGGCGGGCATGTTCATCGGCTGACTACTTGTCGTCGGCCTTCTCGTCCTGCTCGGCTTCCTCGGTGACAGCCTCTTCGGCCGGAGCCTCGGCGGTCTCCTCGACGGCTGCCTGCGGCGCGGCCGCCACCTTCTGAGCCGCGTCGGCACGACGGGCACGGTCGGCCTCGGACGTGGCCGTCTTCTCCCGCACCAGTTCGATCACGGCCATCGGAGCGTTGTCGCCCTTACGGTTCTCGACCTTGATGATGCGGGTGTAGCCGCCGTCGCGATCCGCGAAGAAGGGTCCGATCTCGGCGAACAAGGTGTGCACCACATCCTTGTCGCGGATCTTCTTGAGCACCTCACGCCGGTTGTGCAGCGTGCCCTTCTTGGCATGGGTGATCAGCTTCTCGGCGTACGGACGCAGCGCCCGGGCCTTGGCATCGGTCGTCTTGATGCGGCCGTGCTCGAAGAGCGAGGTGGCCAGGTTGGCCAAAAGCGCGGCCTGGTGCGAGGACGACCCGCCGAGGCGAGCACCCTTAGTGGGTTTGGGCATTGCGACTATCTCCTAATTGGGGCCGGCCCCCGTATCAGGTAGGGCCGGGACGGAATTGCTTTAGAGCTGTTCGGTTTCGGCGAAGTCCTGGTCGGCGTCCAGGTCGTAGCCGGCGTCGCCGGTCCAGGTGCCGGTGGCGACGTCGTAGCCGGCGACCTCCGACGGATCGAAGGTGGCCGGGCTGTCCTTCAGCGAGAGACCGAGCTGATGCAGCTTGATCTTGACCTCGTCGATGGACTTCTGGCCGAAGTTGCGGATGTCGAGCAGATCCGACTCGGTACGCGACACCAGCTCGCCGACGGTGTGCACGCCCTCGCGCTTGAGGCAGTTGTACGAGCGCACCGTCAGGTCCAGGTCGTCGATCGGCAGCGCGAAGCTGGCGATGTGATCGGCCTCGGCAGGCGACGGGCCGATCTCGATGCCCTCGGCCTCGACGTTGAGTTCCCGTGCCAGACCGAACAATTCGACCAGCGTCTTACCGGCCGAGGCCAGCGCGTCACGCGGGCTGATCGAGTTCTTGGTCTCGACGTCCAGGATCAGCTTGTCGAAGTCGGTGCGCTGCTCGACACGGGTGGCCTCGACCTTGTAGGTCACCTTGAGCACCGGCGAGTAGATCGAGTCGACCGGGATACGGCCGATCTCGGCACCGGAGGCCTTGTTCTGCACGGCCGGCACGTAGCCACGACCCCGCTCGACGACCAGCTCGACCTCGAGCTTGCCCTTCTCGTTGAGGGTGGCGATGTGCATGTCGGGGTTGTGCACCGTCACACCGGCCGGCGGCACGATGTCGCCGGCGGTGACCGCACCCGGGCCCTGCTTACGCAGGTACATGGTGACCGGCTCGTCCTCTTCGGACGAGACGACCAGGCCCTTGAGGTTCAGGATGATGTCGGTGACGTCTTCCTTCACCCCGGGAACGGTGGTGAACTCGTGCAGCACACCGTCGATGCGGATGCTGGTGACCGCTGCGCCCGGGATGGACGAGAGCAGCGTGCGCCGCAGCGAGTTGCCCAGGGTGTAACCGAAGCCGGGCTCCAGCGGTTCGATGGTGAACCGGGACCGGTTTTCGGCCAGCACGTCCTCGGACAGTGTGGGTCGCTGAGAAATCAGCATGTTTTTCCATCTCCTTCTCGGCACCCGCTATTTGATGCCGTTTTGGGTGTCCCAGGCCCCCTTGGCCTGGGACGGTCAAACCGTTACTTCGAGTAGAACTCGACGATGAGCTGTTCGGTGAGCGGCACCTGGATCTGCGCCCGCTCGGGCAGCTGGTGCACCAGCACCCGCTGACGCTCGCCGACGACCTGCAGCCAACCCGGGATCGGGCGCTCGCCCGCGGTGGCCCGCGCCAGCTCGAACGGCAGGGTGTTCAGCGACTTGTCCCGAACGTCGATGATGTCGTACTGCGACACCCGGTAGCTGGGGATGTTGACCTTCACACCGTTGACGGTGAAGTGGCCGTGGCTGACCAGCTGACGGGCCATCCGACGGGTGCGGGCGAGCCCGGCCCGGTAGACGACGTTGTCCAGACGGCTTTCCAGGATCTGCAGCAGGTTCTCGCCGGTCTTGCCAGCCTTGCGGTTGGCCTCTTCGTAGTACTTGCGGAACTGCTTCTCCATGACGCCGTAGGTGAAGCGGGCCTTCTGCTTCTCCTGCAGCTGGGTGCGGTATTCGCTCTCCTTGATCCGCGCGCGGCCGTGCTGGCCGGGCGGGTAGGGGCGCTTCTCGAACGACTGATCGCCGCCGACGAGGTCGACGCCGAGGCGACGCGACTTGCGGGTCGCGGGTCCGGTATAACGAGCCATTTCTCTCTATCTCCTCTAGACCCGGCGCCGCTTGGGCGGACGGCAACCGTTGTGCGGCTGCGGTGTGACGTCAGAGATCGCGCCGACCTCGAGGCCTGCGGCCTGCAGTGAACGGATCGCGGTCTCGCGGCCCGAGCCCGGGCCCTTCACGAAGACGTCGACCTTCTTCACACCGTGCTCCTGCGCCTTGCGGGCCGCGTTCTCGGCGGCCAGCTGCGCGGCGAACGGCGTCGACTTGCGCGAACCCTTGAAGCCGACATGGCCCGAGGATGCCCAGGCGATGACGTTGCCCTGCGGATCGGTGATCGAGACGATCGTGTTGTTGAACGTGCTCTTGATGTGCGCGGCACCGTGCGGGATGTTCTTCTTTTCCCGGCGGCGCGTCTTGGCGGCACCCTTCTTGGGCGCGCCCTTCTTGGCTTGTGCCATCTTGGGTTACCTGGCCTTCTTCTTGCCGGCGATGGTGCGCTTGGGTCCCTTGCGGGTACGCGCATTGGTCTTGGTCCGCTGACCACGCACCGGCAGGCCGCGACGATGGCGCAGGCCCTGGTAGCAGCCGATCTCGATCTTGCGGCGGATGTCGGCCTGAACCTCGCGGCGCAGGTCACCCTCCACCTTCAGGTTGGCTTCGATGAATTCGCGGAGCTGGCTGACCTGGTCGTCGGTCAGATCCTTGCTGCGCTGGTCCCGGTCGATACCGGTGGCGTCCAGGATTTCCTGGGAACGGGTACGGCCGATGCCGTAAATGTAGGTCAGCGCGATCTCCATGCGCTTGTCGCGCGGGAGATCTACGCCCATGAGACGTGCCATCAGGCAGTGATTCCTTCTAGTTTGCGGAGGTCTGATCCCAGTCCGTTCCCCTCACGGGGTCCGGCCTCCGTGCCGGACGTGGTTGAGCTGGCCCATCTCTAAAGATGCACTGCCAGTCAGTGGTACTGGGAGGTCTGCATTCAGTTGTGGGTGGAGCTGCGCACGCAGGGACTACTAGCCCTGACGCTGCTTGTGCCGCGGATCAGAGCAGATCACCATGACCCGCCCGTGCCGACGGATCACCCTGCACTTGTCGCAGATCGGCTTGACGCTCGGGTTCACCTTCACGGCTTCGCGATCCTTCTTGGTTGTGCGGTGACGCGCGCTAACGCGTCACACATCTACTGGTTGTTGCGGATGAGGGGCGAGTTACTTGTACCGGTACACAATGCGGCCCCGGGACAGGTCGTATGGAGAGAGCTCCACCACGACGCGATCCTCGGGCAGGATGCGGATGTAGTGCTGCCGCATCTTGCCGCTGATGTGGGCCAGGACCTTGTGTCCGTTCTCCAGCTCAATGCGGAACATGGCATTGGGCAGGGGTTCGACCACGCGACCCTCGACCTCGATGGCACCGTCTTTCTTGGCCATACTGTCTTAGCGATCCTTGCTTTCGTTTCGTATCGTGCGCCCGCTTTTGCAGTCGGTGCACGCCATCGTTCCGACTACAAAACGTGAGCTGGATCGGTCAGAAATCCAAGTTCCAATGACAGGGCACGCGAAGAGTCGGCGCGGAGGCCGCACCGTTGGTCCACGATACCCTCTGCTATGGCCTGCACCCAAATCGTCGTCGCAGGGCAGCGCTGGTGATCATGTGCGGAGGTCAGCACCGAATTCAGTGGACGGCGGGAGCATAATTGAGGGCGATATGACTGGACCCGCGCCCCAGCCCCGCAAGCCTGTGATTCTGACCGTCGACGACGACCCTGCCGTGTCCCGTGCCGTGGCCCGTGATCTACGCCGCCACTACGGCGAGCGGTACCGCATCGTCCGCGCCGAATCCGGCCTGGATGCCCTCGAAACCCTGCACGAACTGAAGCTGCGCGGTGACACCGTCGCCGTGTTCGTCGCCGACTACCGGATGCCGCAGATGAGCGGTATCGAGTTCCTCGAATCCGCGATGGACCTCTACCCCATGGCACGGCGAGTGCTGCTGACCGCCTACGCCGACACCACCGCGGCGATCGACGCCATCAACGTCGTCGACCTCGACCACTATCTGCTCAAGCCGTGGGACCCGCCGGAGGAGAAGCTCTATCCGGTGATCGACGGGCTGCTGGAGGCCTGGCACGCCGTCGGCGATCGGGCGATCCCGTACACCAAGGTCATCGGCCACCAGTGGAATCCGCGGTCCTGGGAGGTGCGCCAATTCCTGGCGCGCAACGGTTACCCGTTCAAATCCTTCACCGCCGAGGAACCCAAGGGTAAACAGCTGCTCGACGCCGCCGGACTCGACGGCCGGCTGCTGCCGGTCGTCATCACCGAGGAGGGCACCCCGCTCGTCGAGCCGTCGGACGCCGAACTCGCCGACCTGCTGGGGCTGTCCACCAACCCGTCGCTGGAGATGTATGACCTCGCGGTCATCGGCGGCGGGCCCGCCGGCCTGGCGGCCGCGGTCTACGGCGCGTCCGAGGGGCTCAACACCGTACTCATCGACCGGGCCACCACCGGTGGTCAGGCCGGCCGCAGCTCCCGCATCGAGAATTACCTCGGCTTCGAGAACGGGATCTCCGGCATCGACCTCACCACGACCGCGCGGCGCCAGGCCGAGCGGTTCGGCGCCGAGGTGATCACCACCCGTAAGGCGATCAAGCTGCAGGCCGGTGAGGTCGGGACCGCCCGCACCATCTCGTTCGAGGACCACAGCACCATCGGCGCCCGCGCGGTGATCCTGGCCACCGGCGTCGACTACCGCGAACTCACCGTCACCGGATGTTCGGCGGCCGAGGAATCGAACCTCATCGGCAAGGGCGTGTACTACGGCGCCTCGGTCTCGGATGCCTCCGAGTGCGCCGGCGAGGACGTCTACATCGTCGGCGGCGCGAACTCCGCCGGGCAGGCCGCGATGTTCATGTCCAAGCAGGCGAAGTCGGTGACCCTGCTGGTGCGCGGACCGTCGCTGGAGGCGTCGATGTCCTACTACCTCATCCAGCAGATCGAGCAGACGCCCAATATCAGCGTGCGTACCTGCACCGAGGTGGTCGGCACCACCACCGAGGACGACCACCTGGTGGGGCTCACGCTGGAGAACAGGCACACCGGTGAACGCGAAGAAGTGGCCTCGACCCGGCTGTGCTGCTTCATCGGCGCCACCCCGCGCACCGAGTGGCTCGACGGTGTGGTGGCTCGCGACGACCACGGTTTCATCCTGACCGGACCGGACCTGCGCGACGTGTGCGGATGGAGTCTGGAACGTCCGCCCCATCATTTGGAAACAAGTGTGCCCGGTGTGTTTGTTGCAGGGGACGTGCGGGCCGAATCCGCGAAGCGGGTGGCGGCCGCCGTCGGCGAGGGGTCGATGGCTGTCATGCTCGTGCACCGCTATCTGGCGGAAGCATGATGACCGGCGCCACCGGCGTGGCTTGAAGGAGCAGATGACAATGGGTGAGACGTGTGTGCGCGACGAACTGCGGACGCTGTTCCTGTTCGAGCATCTCTCCGACGAACAGCTGGACACGCTGTGCCAGGCCGGCACCATAGAGACCTTCCCGGCCGGCCCGATCGTCACCGAGGGTGACCGGGCGACCTGTTTCTACGTGCTGATCGACGGCGAGTTGATCATGTCGAAGCGCTCCGGCGGGGTCGACATCCAAACCAACCGCACCTCGCAGCGCGGTGTGTACTTCGGCGCGTGGTCGGCCTACATCCCGGGTGAGGAGCACATCTACATGGCTTCGGTGCGGCTGGTGGAGCCGTCCCGGGTGTTCGTGCTGGACGCCGACGCGTTTGCCGCTTTCATGCGCGCACAGTTCCCAATGGCGGTGCACCTGCTGGAGGGACATCTCGTCGGCGGCCGCAGGCAGAGCCAGATCATCGGCCAGCGCGAGAAGCTGCTGGCGCTGGGCACCATCACCGCCGGGCTGACCCATCAGCTCAACAATCCGGCCGCGGCCACCGCCCGGGCCGTGGCCGATCTGCGCGAAGGTGTCGGCAAGATGCGGCACAAGCTGGCGATGCTGGCCGACGGGAAGTTCTCACCCGAGGCGCTGCGAGTGCTGATCACCATCCAGGATCAGGTTGCCGAACAGGTCGCCAAGAGCAAAGGCCTGGAACTCACCGCACTGGAGACCTCCGACCGCGAGGAACAGATCGGTGACTGGCTGGAAGACCGAGGGCTGGCCGGCGCGTGGGATTACGCCCCCACGTTCGTCGAGGCCGGCCTGGACATCGATTGGCTGGAGCGGATCTCGGCCTCCTGTGAGGACGCCGATGCGACGGCATCGCTGCAGAGCGCCATCGGGTGGCTGAAGTACACCATCGACACCGAGCTGCGGATGAACGAGATCGCCGAGGCCAGCCGGCGGATCTCGGCGCTGCTGGCCGGCGCCAAGCAGTACTCCCAGATGGACCGCGGGTCCTACCAGCGCGCCGACGTGCACGAGCTGTTGCGCAGCACCATCATGATGTTCGGCGACAAGATCGGCCATCAGGGCAAACCGATCACCCTGGTCAAGGACATGGACAAATCGCTACCCGAATTGCAGTGCTACCCGGGCGATCTCAACCAGGTCTGGACCAACATCATCGACAACGCGATCCAGGCGATGGACGGGCACGGCACCCTGACGATCCGCACCGCGCGCGAGAGCGAACAGACCATCCTGGTCGAGATCTGCGATGACGGCCCGGGCATCCCCGAGGAGAACATCGGCCGCATCTTCACCCCGTTCTTCACCACCAAGCCCTTCGGCGAGGGCACCGGCCTCGGGCTGGATCTGGCATGGCGCATCGTGGTCGAAAAGCACGGCGGGGATCTGCGGGTGCAGTCCGAACCGGGAAACACCCGCTTCATCATCTGCCTGCCACTGGTGGCGCCCCGCCCGGCCGAGGTCACCGATGCCATCGAGTGAACGTGGGTAATTGCGGTCACGCCGATCCGATCGGAATAGTCGCGCCCGTCTGACGGGTTGACCCGGCCATGACCCAGAACACATCCTCTTCGCCGGAGCACTCAGCCAAACCCGACCTCGGCCCGTACGGCGTCTTCGGGCACTACACCCAGTGGCAGCAGGTCGCACCCGCTCAGCTGCAAGAGATCGAGGCGCTCGGCTACGGCGCCATCTGGGCCGGCGGCTCGCCGCCCGCCGAGCTGGACTGGGTCGAACGGCTATTGGAGAGCACCACCACATTGCAGGTGGCCACCGGAATCGTGAACATCTGGACAGCCGATGCCGGCCCGACGGCCGAGTCCTTCCACCGCATCGAGGCGGCCTACCCCGGCCGTTTCCTGTTGGGCATCGGGGTCGGCCACCGCGAGGCGATCACCGAGTACAAGAAGCCTCTGGACGCCCTGAACGACTATCTGGACAAGCTCGACGAGCACGGCGTCCCCAAGGGCCGCCGCGTGGTGGCCGCCCTCGGCCCGAAGGTGCTCCAGTTGTCGGCGGACCGGTCCGCGGGCGCCCATCCGTACCTGACCACCCCCGAGCACACCGCGCAGGCACGCGCGCAGCTCGGCTCGGCGGCGTTCATCGCCCCCGAGCACAAGGTGGTACCGACCACCGATGCCGAGCACGCCCGGGCGGTCGGTCGCAAGGCCCTGGAGATCTACCTCAACTTGAACAATTACCTCAACAGCTGGAAGCGGTTGGGGTTCACCGACGCCGATGTGGCCAAGCCGGGTAGCGACCGGCTGGTGGACGCGGTGGTTGCCTACGGAACCGTCGATGCCATCGCGGCGCGGTTGCGTGCCCACCGCGATGCCGGAGCCGATCACGTTCCGGTTCAGGTCCTGACGGGTACTGATCAGCTGGTGCCCGCGCTTGCCGAACTCGCCGGACCACTGGGCCTGGGCTGACCGCTTCTGAGAAAGGGATCCCTATGACCGACGCTGTGAGCCTCAAACCGGACTTCGGAAAGTACGGGGTATGGACCTTCGGGGTGCCCAAACCCGAGCAGGTGGCCGAGATCGAGAAACTCGGCTACGGCGCGGTGTGGACCGGCGGCTCCCCCGCCGGGGATCTGAAGTACGTGGAACCACTGCTGGCGGCCACCGAGAATCTGCAGGTGGCCACCGGCATCGTCAACGTGTGGACGGCCGAGGCCGACGAGGTCGCCGAGGCCTACCACCGGGTGGAGAAAGCCCACCCGGGCCGTTTCCTGCTCGGTATCGGGATCGGCCACCCCGAGCACACGGACGAGTACCGCAAGCCCTACGACGTGTTGGTCGAATACCTGGACGCGCTCGATGCGCAGAAGGTGCCCACCAGCCGGCGGGTGATCGCCGCACTCGGACCCAAGGTGCTGAAGTTGGCGGCCGCGCGCAGTGCGGGCGCCCACCCGTACCTGACCACACCCCAGCACACCGGACAGGCCCGCAATATCGTCGGCAACACCGTCTTCCTGGCACCCGAACACAAGGTGGTGCTGAGCACCGACACCGAGGAGGCCCGCGAGGTCGGTCGCGGGTCGGTGGACTTCTACCTGAATCTGAGCAATTACCTCAACAACTGGCGCCGTCTCGGGTTCACCGAGGACGACATCGCCAAGCCCGGCAGCGACCGCCTGATCGACGCGGTCGTCGCGCACGGCACGCCCGAGGCGGTCGCCGCGCGGCTCGGTGAGCACATCGACGCCGGCGCCGACCACGTGGCGGTCCAGGTGCTCGGCGGGTGGGACAAGCTGCTGCCCACCCTGACCGCACTGGCTGAGCCCCTGGGCCTGAAGGGTTAACCACACCCCAGCACGTTGACGACCCCGCGCTGCCCCCGGCGGCGTGGGGTCGTTTCGTCGACCGTCCGATCGTCGATCTGCTTGCAGCTCAACGACTTTCAGAGCGAGAACACCTCTGCGGCGCGGCCGCCCAAATGCATGCCCTTGCCAAGGCCGACCCGGATTACTAGGATATGCAAGTATCTCGGGAACGACTTCTGGGCACAACTTCTTGGACGGACGCCATGACCACAAAAATCCAGCACTTCATCAACGGCCGGCGCACCGATGCCGACTCGACCCGCACCGCCGATGTGCTCAACCCCAGCACCGGTGAGGTGCAGGCCCAGGTGCTGCTGGCCTCGACCGCCGATGTCGAGACCGCGGTCGCGGGCGCCGTCGAGGCGCAGAAGGTATGGGCCGGTTTCAACCCGCAGCGCCGCGGCCGCGTCTTCATGAAGTTCGTCGACCTGGTCAACCAGCACGCCAACGAGCTCGCCGAGCTGCTGTCCATCGAACACGGCAAGACCGTGGCCGACTCACTGGGCGACATCCAGCGCGGTATCGAGGTCATCGAATTCGCCATCGGCATCCCGCACCTGCTCAAGGGCGAGTTCACCGAGGGCGCAGGCACCGGCATCGACGTGTACTCGATCCGCCAGCCCCTCGGCGTAGTCGCCGGCATCACCCCGTTCAACTTCCCGGCCATGATCCCGCTGTGGAAGGCCGGGCCCGCCCTGGCGTGCGGAAATGCGTTCATCCTCAAGCCCTCCGAGCGTGACCCCTCGGTGCCGCTGCGACTGGCCGAGCTGTTCATCGAAGCCGGCCTGCCACCGGGCGTGTTCCAGGTGGTCCAGGGCGACAAGGAGGCCGTGGACGCCATCCTCACCCACCCCGACATCCAGGCCGTCGGCTTCGTCGGGTCCTCCGATATCGCGCAGTACATCTACTCCACCGCGGCCGCGCACGGGAAGCGTTCGCAGTGCTTCGGCGGCGCCAAGAACCACATGGTCGTGCTGCCCGACGCCGACCTGGACCAGGCCGTCGACGCACTCATCGGCGCCGGCTACGGCAGCGCGGGCGAGCGCTGCATGGCCATCAGCGTGGCCGTTCCCGTCGGCGAGGACACCGCAAACCGGTTGCGCGCCAGGCTCGTCGAGCGGGTCAACCAGCTGCGCGTCGGGCACAGCCTGGACCCCAAAGCCGACTACGGGCCGCTGGTCACCGGCGCGGCGCTGGAACGGGTGCGCGACTACATCGGCCAAGGCGTGGATGCCGGGGCCGAGCTGGTGGTCGACGGACGGGAGCGCGCCAGCGACGACCTGACCTTCGCGGACGCCGACCTGTCCAAGGGCTACTTCATCGGCCCGACCTTGTTCGACCACGTCACCACCGACATGTCCATCTACACCGACGAGATCTTCGGCCCGGTGCTGTGCATCGTGCGTGCCCACGATTACGAAGAGGCCCTTCGCCTTCCGACCGAACACGAGTACGGCAACGGCGTGGCGATCTTCACCCGCGACGGGGACGCCGCGCGCGACTTCGTCTCCAGGGTGCAGGTCGGCATGGTCGGGGTGAACGTGCCGATTCCCGTGCCGGTGGCCTACCACACCTTCGGCGGCTGGAAGCGGTCCGGCTTCGGCGATCTCAATCAGCACGGCCCCGCGGCGATCCAGTTCTACACCAAGGTCAAGACCGTCACCGAGCGCTGGCCCTCGGGTATCAAGGATGGCGCCGAATTCGTCATCCCCACCATGAAGTAGCACCACACATGAACCCGCACGACCTCGACGACGACGAACGCGTGATCGCCGAAACGGCGGCCGCATTCGCCGAAAAGCGGATAGCGCCATACGCGTTGGAGTGGGACGAGACCCACCACTTCCCCACCGACGTACTGCGCGAAGCTGCCGCGCTGGGGATGGCGGCCATCTACTGCGGCGAGGACGCCGGCGGCAGCGGGCTGCGGCGCCTGGACGCGGTGCGGATTTTCGAGACGCTGGCCACCGCCGATCCCACCATCGCGGCGTTCCTGTCGATCCACAACATGTGCGCGTGGATGATCGACGCCTACGGGACACACGAGCAGCGCAAGGCATGGGTGCCGCAGCTGGCATCCATGCAGTCCATCGCCAGCTACTGCCTGACCGAACCCGGTGCCGGATCGGATGCGGCGGCATTGCGCACCAAGGCGGTCCGTGACGGATCCGACTACGTGCTCGACGGGGTCAAACAGTTCATCTCCGGCGCGGGCGTCTCCGACGTCTACGTCGTGATGGCCCGCACCGGCGCCGACGGACCCAAGGGCATATCGGCATTTGTCGTCGAGAAGGACACGCCCGGGCTGAGTTTCGGTGCGGAGGAAGCCAAGATGGGCTGGAACGCCCAGCCCACCGCACAGGTGATCTTCGAGGGTGTGCGGGTGCCGGCCGACGCCCTGCTGGGCGGCACCGAGGGCACCGGATTCGGGATTGCGATGAACGGGCTCAACGGCGGACGCCTCAACATCGCGGCGTGCTCCCTGGGCGGCGCGCAGGCCGCGCACGACAAAGCCATCGGCTACCTGGCCGACCGGCAAGCCTTCGGTGGCGCCCTGCTCGACGAGCCGACCATCCGCTTCACCCTGGCCGATATGGCCACCGCACTGGAGACATCGCGAAACATGTTGTGGCGGGCCGCATCCGCGCTGGACAGCAACCATCCGGACAAGGTGATGCTGTGCGCCATGGCCAAGCGCTATGTCACCGACTCCTGCTTCGACGTCGCCGACCAGGCATTGCAGTTGCACGGCGGTTACGGGTATCTGCGTGAGTACGGTCTGGAGAAAATCGTCCGCGATCTTCGGGTGCACCGCATCCTCGAGGGGACGAACGAAATCATGCGCGTGGTGATCGGCCGCTCCGTGGCAAGCACCCGCGCCAGTGCGTAGAGAGGACCCGCAATGAGCACGATCGCTTTCCTGGGGCTGGGCAACATGGGCGGCCCGATGGCTGCCAATCTTGTCGCCGCAGGCCATACGGTGCGCGGGTTCGATCCGGTGCCCGCTGCCGTCGAGACCGCAAAGTCCAACGGCGTCAACGTCTTCGGCACCGGCGCAGAGGCCGTCGACGGTGCCGATGTGGTGCTCACCATGCTGCCCAACGGCGCCCTGGTGAAGAGTTCGTATGCCGAGGTGCTGCCGGCCGCGGCCGCCGGGGCGCTGTTCATCGACAGCTCCACCATCTCCGTCGACGACGCCCGCGAGGTGCACACGCTGGCCGGCGAGCATGGCTTCGCCCAGCTGGATGCGCCGGTGTCCGGCGGCGTGAAGGGCGCGGTAGCCGGCACGCTGGCGTTCATGGTCGGCGGCGAAACCGAGGCGGTGCAGCGTGGCCGGGCGGTGCTGGAACCGATGGCCGGCAAGATCATCCACTGCGGTGATTCCGGCGCCGGGCAGGCCGCCAAGGTGTGCAACAACATGGTGCTCGCCGTGCAGCAGATCGCCGTCGGCGAGGCCTTCGTGCTGGCCGAGAAGCTCGGCCTGGACAAGCAGGCGTTGTTCGACGTCATCACCGGCGCCACCGGCAATTGCTGGGCGGTACAGGTGAACTGCCCGGTCCCCGGGCCGGTGCCGACGTCGCCGGCGAACAACGATTTCAAGCCCGGGTTCGCCACCGCGCTGATGAACAAGGACCTCGGGCTGGCGATGGCCGCGGTGTCCTCGACGGGTGCGGCCGCGCCGCTGGGCACCCACGCCGCCGAGATCTACGCTGAGTTCATTGCGTCGGACGCCTCACATGCCGGCAAGGATTTCAGCGCCGTCATCGAGCTGATCCGTAAGGGTTAACGACCCATCCACCAGTGCCGGTGCAGCCGGGCGCAGCCGTCGGCCGTCCAGCCGTCGTAGTCGCCACGCACCGCGGCGGCGCCGGTGAAATCCTGCCCGGCCGTGTACGCCGTCGGCACGACGACGGTGGCCAGCTTGGCCGCCGTGGCCGCGCGCAGCCCGCGCACCGACCCGGCGACCGCGAGCGCCGATTCCGGTCCGAGGCCGAGTTCCCAGAGCGCATGGCCGTGCAGATCGGGCTCGCGGGCCGGGCGCGGCAGGCCGTCGGGCGTGATGATGGCCTCGGCGATACCCTCGCCGATCAGTTGACGCACCAGCGGTTCCACCCAGCCCGGTGAGCCGGTGCTGATCGCCGCGACCGGGATACCGGCGGTGTAGAGACTGTTCACCAGGTCCACCAGCCCCTGGCGCGGTATCACGTCCCCGTCGAGCACCCACTCGGCGAACATGTCGTTCTTGGTGTGCTGGATATAGCTGGAAATCTCCGCGCTGATCCGCCCGTACCCGCGCCGGCGCAATGCCGATGCGATGCGCCGACGCTCGTCGGCGATACAGACCAGCCTGCCGTACTCGGCGACCGACCAGCTGATGTCGAAACCGTGCACCGCGAACGCCGCGTTGAACGCGCGCCGCTGGCCGTCCCGTTCGAGATCGGCCAGGGCGCCGTCCACGTCGAAGATGACCCCTCGCAGCGGTTCCACCACGGCGCCCGCCGGCCGGCCGATATCCCACCAGAACGGTCCCTGGCCGATTTCCCGTCGCTCCGCTCGCCCGGGCACCATTTCCCGTCGCTCCGCTCGCCCGGGGACGGCCCGCACCGCACTGTCACACCCCATGCACACAGCGTGGCCCAGGTCACATTTTGCGGCCTCCCCCAAAGGGGGGATTCGAGAGGCCAACTTGCGCAGAATGGTCGCCATGGCACCCCAGCGAGAAGCCGAAGGCGGATCGCGCATCCCGCTGCGGCTGGTCCTGGTCGACGACCACGAGATGGTCATCGAAGGGCTCAAGGCGATGCTCACCGCTTTCGGCGACCGGGTGCAGGTGGTGGGCCAGGCCGTCGGCACCGACCGCGCGCTGGCCGTCATCGACGAACTCGACCCCGACATCGTGCTCTGCGACGTCCGGATGCAGGGTTCCAGTGGCCTGGATCTGTGCCGGGACTTGCGCGACCGCGACCCCAGCCGCAAGGTCGTCATGCTTTCGGTCTACGACGACGAGCAGTATCTGTTCCAGGCGTTGCGGGTGGGCGCCGCGGGTTACCTGCTCAAGAGCATCGGCAGCGACGAACTGGTCCGGCAGCTGGAATTCGTGCAGCTGGGGCAGACCGCACTCGATCCCGGCATGGCGGCCCGGGCCGCGGACACCGCGGCCCGCCTGCAGCGCGACGAGTTCTGGCCGGGCGCCCGGCAGGGCCTCACCCAGCGGGAGAGCGAAATCCTGTCCTATGTCGTCAACGGGCTGTCCAACCGCGGGATCGCCACCAAACTGGTGATCGGCGACGAAACCGTGAAAAGCCATCTCAGTTCCATCTACCGCAAGCTCGGCGTCGCCGACCGCACCGGAGCGGTCGCCACCGCGCTGCGCGAGGGGATCTACCGATGAGCTCCAAGGTGCTGACCGCCGACCGCGAACTGGCGCTGTTGCGCGAACTCATCCAGGCCGCCTCCAGCGGTCCCGGCGTCGAGCCGCTCGCCGCCGCCGCGGCCCGGATGATCACCGCGGCCACCGGCACCGACGTGTGCTTCGTGCACGTGCTCGACGACACCGAACGTTCCCTGACACTGACCGGGGCGACCCCTCCGTTCGACAGTGAGACCGGCAAGATCAGGCTGCCGCTGGGCGAGGGGGTGTCCGGATGGGTCGCCAGCCATCGTGAACCGGTGGTGATCATCGCCGACAAGGAAGCCGATCCGCGCTATCGGCCGTTCGAGACGCTGCGCGGATCCGATTTCACCTCGATGGTCTCGGTGCCCATGGAGACCGACCCCGGCGGCCTGGTCGGGGTGCTCAACGTGCACACCGTGGCGCGCCGGGAGTTCGGCGCGCGCGACGTCGAACTGCTGCTGGTGATCGGCCGGCTGATCGCCGGCGCCATGCACCAGGCGCGCCTGCACCGGCAACTGGTGGTGCGCGAACGCGCACACGAGAACTTCGTGGAGCAGGTGATCCAGGCTCAGGAGATCGAACGCCGGCGACTGGCCGGCGATATCCACGACGGCATCTCGCAACGGCTGATCACGCTGTCCTACTGGCTGGACGCGGCCACCCGTACCGTGGCCGAAAACCCTTCGGCCGCAGGCGATCAACTCGGCCGGGCCCGCGAACTGGTCGACCTCACCCTGCAGGAGGCGCGGGCGGCGATCAGCGGGCTGCGCCCACCGGTGCTCGACGACCTCGGGCTGGCCGGTGGGCTGGCCAGCCTGGCCCGATCCATTCCGCAGATCCGCCTGGAGGTGGACCTGGCCGACAACCGACTGCCCGACCACATCGAGGTGGCGCTGTACCGCATCGCCCAGGAGTGCCTGCAGAACGTCGTCAAACATGCGCAGGCCAGTGCGGCGCGGCTGACGTTCGCGGTGTACGAGGACACCGCCCGGCTTGAGATCGTGGACGACGGAATCGGTTTCGACACCCTGGAGAATCCGCTGGGCAGCGACGAGATGGGCGGCTACGGCCTGCTGTCGATGGCCGAACGCGCCGAGATCGTCGGCGGGCGGCTCAACATCCGGTCCCGCCCCGGCTCCGGGACCGCGGTGACCGCGACCATTCCGTTGCCCTCCGTCGAGAAGCCCTCGGTCTAGAAATCGCCGGCATGCCGGCGCAGGGTCTCGATGGCCGTGGCCAATGCGCGGGAGTCCGCGGCCGAGACCCCGACGTCGGCGAACACCTCTTTGTTCAGCGTCTCGGTGGCGTCCTCGACGGTGGACCTGCCCAGTTCGGTCAGCCGCACCAACGTGGTCCGGCCATCGGTCGGATGCGGCAACCGTTCCACCAGGCCGTCGGACTCCAACCGCCGGATCGCATGGGTGACGCTGGTGACGTGCACCTGTAACCGGTCCGACGCCTTGGTGATGGGCAACGCGCCGCTGCTGCTGAACGCCAGCAGCCGCAACAGCTCGTACCGCGAGAAACTCAGATCGTAGGGACGCAGCGCGCTCTCCACCCGGGCCAGCAGAATCTGGTGGGCCCGCATCACCGAGGTGACCGCGACCATTCCGTCGGCCACATCGCCCCAGCCGGCCCGCTCCCAGTTGGCACGCGCCTGCGCGATCGGGTCGCGTTTGCCGGATCGCTTGTCGGATTCGGGTGGCATCCCCTGTTCTTACCGCACCGGGTGGGTGCTCGCCGCATGCCCCACGAATTTCGATTCAGGGTCGTGGCGGGGTGTTGAGCACGGCGCCGGAAAGCGGGGCGGCGGGTCCCTCGGCCCGATACGCCGAGACGGCCGACAGCACGGCCCGGGTCGACTGCCGCATACCGATGGTGATGCGCACACCGCCGTCGCCGTAATGACGCACCCGGGGGCCGCCCGCGTCGAACACCTGACGCCAGACGGTCCGGTCACCGTTGGGAGCGGGCAGGTAGACGAAGTTCGCCCTGGCATCGGTGCTGTAGATACCCTGCCTGGACAGCTGTGCGCGCAACCGCCGGCGTTCTGTTTCGATGATCCGGATGCGCTGGCGCATCTCGTCTTCGGCGTCATAGCAGGCCGCCACCGCCACCAGACCTGTCAGCCCCATTCCGAACGGCATCTGCATGGTCCAGAGCTGCCGCGCCAGATCCCGGCCGCAGAAACCGTAGCCGACCCGCAAACCGGCCAACCCGTAAGCCTTCGAGAAGGTCCGTACCACAACGACATTGGGGTACGCCTGGACCAGGTCACAGGTATCCAGCCGCTGCTCGGGGGCGAGGAACTCGACGTAGGCTTCGTCGAGCACGACGACGGTGTCCGAGGGCACCCGCTTGAGGAAGCGGTGCATATCGGCTGCGGATTCGATGGTGCCGGTGGGGTTGTGCGGACGGCAGACCACCACCACCCGGGCCCCAGCCAGCGCCGCATCGGCCATCGCGTCCAGATCGTGGTGGCCGTGTGCGTCCAGCGGCACGGTCACCGACCGCAGCCGGGCGATCTGCGCGAAAATCGGATAGCCGTCAAACGTCGGTGCGGCCATCACCATCATGTCGCCGGGCTGGGTGACCGCCTGAAGCACCTGCATGATCACGCCGGTGGCGCCGGCGCCGATCACCACCTGCGCGTCGTCCACACCGAGGTGACCGGCGATCAGCGCGCGCAAGCGTTGCGGCAGAAACTCCGGGTAGCGGTTGGCCGAACTGATCGAGGCGACCAGTGCGGAGCGCACCGAGGGCAGCGGCGGGAACGGATTCTCGTTGAGCGACAACGCCAACGGGTCCTGTCCGTCGGGCAGGGTGTCGACCACGTCGGACAGCGCCCCGTCCGGCAGGCTCATCGTCCGCCCCAGCGCACCGCGGCGGCACCGGCGAAATCACCGGCGTGTGCGAATGCCGCCATCAACACGGTGTCACCGGCCTTGACCCGGCCATCGGTGATCGCGCGGTCGAAGTTGACCGGGATGCCGGCGGCGAACAGGTTGCCGCAGTCCTCGAAGGTGTCGACGTGACGTTCCTTGGGCAGTTCCAGGGCCTCGCGCCAGTTGCGCAGGAACGCCCGGTTCGGCTGGTTGGTGACCAGCAGGTCGATATCCTTGGGCGCCAGCCCGATTCGGTCGCACACCGCGTAGGACACCTCAGGCACCTGCCGATTGCCACGGGCCAGCACCTTGGTGATCTTCGACTCGGTGAAACCGATGCAACCTTCGCCGGGCCCCGCGGCCCACCATTTGCGTGGCGGGTCGACGGCGATGGTCATATCGCCAGCGAATTCACCGTAGGTGCGGCATTCCACGTCCAGGATCGGCGAGGAGTCCGACAGGGTGACCAAGCCGACGGCCGCGCCGTCGCCCGGCACCGACGCCTGGGCCTTGCGCCGCACCGTCTCCTGTTCGAAGATCTGGCCCGCCGCGTTCTGCGCGACGGCGATCAGCGCGGTGTGTCCCTCCCCCGAGGCCAGTAGGTTGCGCGCCATCTTGAGCCCGAGCACGAACGCCGCGCAGCCGCCGTTGTGCAGATCGACCACCCAGCCCGGCTTCATGCCGAGGCGGTGCGCGATCGCCCCGCCGCCTCCGTAGAACGGCATGTCGGGCAGCTGGGTGTGCGTGATGAGCACATCCACCCCGGCCAGCACGTCGGCGCCGTGCCGCTCGATCAGCCCGGCGGCGGCCCGCTCGATCATGTCGGTGGCCGTCTCGTCGGGGGCCACGTGATGGCGGAACTTCGGCGCCCGGAACATCAGGTTGTCGCGCAGGTCATCGGAATCGGCGAACTGCGCGTAGTAGTCGGCGCCGATCGGCTCACCCGGCAGATAGGTCGACACGTCGAGCAGGCTGACGGCGGGCTGGAGCGCTGTATTTCGGGGCATGGTCTCGGTCATCTCGGCGTCCTTCACTTCATCCAGTCCGGCGTGATCGGCAGTCCGTTGCGGTGCCGGTACTCGGCGATCGCTTTGAGGTTGCGCAGTTCCAGTTCGTGGCCGGCTCCGAACATGTCCCAGAAGTCGCCGACCCACACCGGCCGCTGCGCCGGTGCGGCCTCCGGGTAGGGGTTCTCGTCATAGAAGGGGTGGTGGCAGTTGGTCCACAGCACCACCGAACCCGGCTTGTTCAATACCACTTGCGCGTCGACCACCCGCATCAGATACACCATCCACAGGTGGTGTCCCTGGTCCCAGGCGCAGTGATAGTCGACGGTCATCGCCTCAGGGTTGGCTACGGTGCGGGTATAGATCTCGGTTTCGGATCCCAGCCGGTCATAGGCCAGCCACAGGCTCCCGCCGTTCTTGCTCCTGGCGTCGGTGACCTCCTCGGCCGGGGTGAACCCGCGCAGGCTGTAGGTCCACTCCTCCAGGCTTCGGGTGTCGGCCAGATAGTCGAAGAGTTCCTTTGGCGGACAGTCGATATAGCTGTTGACGGTGCAGAACTCACCGAACACCTGATCGTGCGGGTACACCGACCGCATCATCTCCATGATGATCGGGGTGGCCTGTTCACGGGGGGAGGTCTCGATGCGGACAACGCCGTCTATCGGCGTGGTGATGTCAGCGAGCGCGGGCAGGGACATGGGTCTTGGTCTCCTCGGTCTGCAGAAACGGTGCGAATGGCGGAATTTCGTCGGCGGAGCATTCGATGCTGACCACCGACGGCCCCTCAGCGTCGAGGGCGGTCTGTAATGCCTGCGGCAGCGCGTCGATGTCGTCGACATCGACGGCGGGCAGGCCGGGGAACATCGCAGCCAACCCGGCTCCGAGCTTGCTGGGCTGGAAACGGTTGTAGCTGTACAGGTCCCGGTAGAACAACTGTTCGCGGGTGACGCACATGGCGTGGGCGTTGTTGTTGAACAACACGACGGTGACCGGCAGCCGGTACTGGATGGCGGTGTGCAGCTCCATGCCGTGCATGAAGAACGAACCGTCCCCCGCGATGATCACCGTCCGGCGCCCCCTGGCGAAGCACATGCCGATCCCGGCGCCGAAGCTGTAGCCCATCCCGCCCATCCCGAGGGCCACCACGAAGCGGCCGCCGCGGCGCACCGGCAGGTGGTGGATGGCGGCCGCACCGGTGTTGCCCGCATCGACGACGATGTCGGTGCCGTCGGGCAGTGCCGCGTCCAGCGCGCCCATCGCGGCGCGATACCGGATGCCGGCGCCGTCGTGCGCGGGCGGGGCCAACTCGGCGTGCGGAATCCGTTCGGGCACCGTCACTCCGGTCGCCCGGCCGGATCCCGACAGGGCGGCGTTGAGCATCGACAGCGAGCCGCGCAGGTCTTCGGTGTGCACATGCAGGCTGGCGGTGAACGGCGGCTCGGCCCCCAGGGACAACACCGGCCGCCCGGCCAGCGCGGCATCCAGCCCGGCTCTGGCGGTGACCGGGAGCCGCGTGCCTACCAGCAAGCAGACCGCGCTCGCGGCAACGGCCTCGACCACCCCGGGGTGGCCCATCACGCCCGTCACGCCCAATGCCGAGGATGAGCCCAGCCCCGGTGCACCGCTGACATCCTTGGCGTCGGGGACGGTCGCCACCCTGGCCCGCAGGATGGCGCGCAGCCGCTCCAGTTCGTCACGCGCGTCATCGCGGGCGACCTGCTCGCCGGCGATGATCGTCACGGGTCCGTGCGCCTGCCGTAGCGCCGCGGCGATCGGGGCCGGATCGCCGAGTGGCACGGCGAACGGCCATGCCGGGGACTGCGCGCCGGCCGGACCCGCGAAGTCACTCTGCTGCACATCCTTGGGCAGCAGCAGCACCGCGGGCCCGCGGTGCACCGCCGCCAAGGCCTCGGTCAGTACGTCATCGATGGTGGCGGGGTCGACCACCCGCCGGCAGTACACCGACACCGCCGAGAACAGTGCCTCGGCGTCGAGCGCTCCGCCCTGACCGCTGGTGTCCTGAAACGCGCCACGGCCGTCCAGGCCCGTCGGGGACTGTCCAACCAGAGCCAACACCGGAACTCGGCTGGTCAACGATTCGCCCAGGGCGGCAACGAGATTCAGTGATCCGCCACCCGAGGTGGCGGCCACCACCCCTAGCGGTGCACCGGAGCGGCGGTACCCATCGGCCATCGTCGCGGCCGAGAATTCGTGCTTGGCCAGCACCGCGGTGAGGTCATCGCGGAAATGCGCCGCGTCGTACAGGTCCTCGATATTGGCGCCGTCGACGCCGAAGATATGCCGCACCCCATGGGCTGCCAGACGGTCGACGATATGGTCGACCACCCGCTGCCTGCTGGTCTGCCCGTTGGACATTGCTCACCTGCTTTCGTTCTGCAGGTGACACGGCTCCGGCCGGTATTGGGTTCACCACCTGTCCCGATTCACAGGTTCTTTTCCAGCAAGACCTTTCCGTCGTCCGCCGAAACCAATTGCACGGCAGCGATTTCGTTGCGAGGCAGAGGGGTGTTTCCGCTGGGCAGAGCGGTCGCACCGGACAACCCGAGCCAGGTGGCGATCTGGTCACGGCTGCCGTCCTTACCGACGATCACCATTCCCAGGTTCTGCGGCTTGCCGCCCCGCTGGCCCCAGTCGCCGTAGCTGCACGCCATATCGATTCGCGTACCCCAGCTGTATTCGGACAGGTTGATGCTCGCGGCGATGGTCGTCGGGTTCACCTTGCCCATCTCCAGCGACGGCGCCGCCTGTTCGGTGCCCTGCTGCAGGCCGAACGCCTCCGGGCGGATCGCCACCACGGCGCCGACGGTGAGCAGTGCGGCCGCAAGCCCGACCGCAGCGGTGGTCACCCACCGCGCACGGCGCCGGCGGAACCGAACCTGGTCGACCACCTGCTCGCGCAGTTCCGGGCGCAGCGGCGGGTCCGGCTCCGCGGAGTCGATCGCCTCGACATCGCCGAGATCGATCATCCCCAGCAGTCCGGGCATGCCGGTCAGCTCACCGACCGCGGCGCGGCACTGCGCGCAGCCCTGCAGGTGCGTCTCGTACTCGCGCCGTTCGCTTGGCGACAGCGCGCCCAGGACGTAGGAGGCGTCCCAGGTGGCGTACTGATCCCCTTCTGAGGCGGTGTCGAAGACGGTCATCGGGTCACCCCCATCTCCTGCAGATTCAGCCGTAGCGCCCGCACCGCGTAATGCAGGCGCGATTTGACGGTGCCTTCGGCGATCTGAAGATCGGTGGCGATCTGTGCCGTGGACATGCCCTGGTAGTAGGCACGCTTGACGACCGCGCGATGATCCTCGGAGAGTTCGCTCAGCGCGGTGGAGATCAGTAGCCGGTCCAGCGCAGAATCCACTTCGTCGGGGCCGGCCCTGTCGGCGGCCTGTTCGACGTCGGGTGTACCCAGTTCGTTGCGGAACCGGGCACTGCGCCGTTCGTCAATCACGAGATTACGCGCGACGGTGTATAGCCATGCGCGCGCGGGGCGGTCCGGATCGGCGGTAACTTCGGGATGCCGCCACGCACGCAGCAGCGTCTCTTGCACCACGTCTTCGGCGCGGGCGGCATCGCCGGTCAACCTCATGGCATACCGCCACAAAGCGCCTGCGTGCTCGTCGTACAGCACCCGCATCATCGCGGCCTCCGGATCGTCCACTGCCAACCTCCGTCTCTAACACGACGTTGGTGGTGATCCGGTTCAACGGTAGTGGTTTGCCGACCCGGCGGGCAGGAGCGAAGCGACCCGGGAAATTGATCCGGCGGGCAGGAGCGAAGCGACCCGGGCGTAAGTTCCGCTAGGCCGGGAGAAGAGTCAGGATGCGTGGCCCGTCCGCGGTGACCGCGACCGTGTGCTCCCAGTGCGCGGCCCGGGATCCGTCGGCGGTGACGACGGTCCACTCGTCATCGAGCACCTTGGTCTTGGTGGTGCCCAGCGTCAGCATGGGTTCGATGGCCAGCACCGACCCGATCGCCAGATAGGGACCGCGACCGGGTGCGCCCTCATTGGGCAGGAAGGGGTCCATGTGCATCTCGCGGCCGATCCCGTGGCCGCCGTAGCCGGCGACGATGCCGTAGGCGCGGTCATGGCGGGCCTCGGCGGCGCGTGTTCCGGTCTCGATCGCGTGCGAGACGTCGGTGAGCCGGTTACCGGGCACCATCGCGGCGATCCCGGCCTCCATCGACAACCGGGTGGCCTCCGACAGCAGTTCGTCGGCGGGGATGAGGGCGCCGACGCCGAACGTGACGGCCGAGTCCCCGTGCCAGTCGTCGAGGATCGCGCCGCAGTCGATGGACACCAGGTCACCTGCGGCCAGCACCTCGTCATCCGATGGGATGCCGTGCACGACGCGGTCGTTGACCGAGGCGCAGACGGTCGCCGGGTAACCGTGGTAACCCAGGAACGACGGCACGCCTCCACCGTCGCGGATCACCGATTCGGCGATGCGGTCCAGTTCGCCGGTGGATACCCCCGGCGCCGCCGCCCGCTGTACCGCCTGCAGGGCCGCGGCAACGAGCGCTCCGGCGGCGGCCATCGCATCGAGTTCGCCGGCACTGCGCTGGGCAATGGTCTTACGCCGCCCGGGCACCGAGATCATTGGTCGACTACTTCAGTGGCCGAGCGCCTGCAGCGCCCGCGCGAACACCTCGTCGAGGGAACCCACGGCGTCGACCGTCTTGAGTTCGCCGGCGTAGTAGTCCAGCAGCGGGGCCGTCTCGTCGCGGTACACCTTGAAGCGGTTCCGGATGACGTCCTCGGTGTCGTCGGCGCGGCCGCGGCCCTTGAGGCGTCCGACCAGCTCGTCCTCGGGCACCCGGAACTCCACCACCGCGTCGAGGGTCAGACCGCGCCTGGCGAGCATCTCCTTGAGCGCCTCGGCCTGCTCGACCGAGCGCGGGAAGCCGTCCAGGATGAAGCCGGCCGCCGCGTCCTCGGCGTCGATGCGGTCATCGACCAGCGCGTTGGTCAAGGTGGCGGGCACCAGGTCACCGGCGTCCAGGTACTTCTTGGCTTCCAGACCCAACGGGGTGCCGTTGCTGATGTTGTAGCGGAACAGGTCACCGGTGGAGACGTGCGGAATCCCGAGCTTTTCGGCCAGCTTCTCTGCCTGCGTGCCTTTTCCTGCACCTGGCGGGCCGAGCAAAACGATTCTCACTTCAGGAACCCTTCATAGTTGCGCTGCATCAGCTGGCTCTCGATCTGTTTGACCGTGTCCAACCCGACACCGATCATGATCAGCACCGCCGTACCGCCGAACGGCAGGTTCTGTACCGACCCGGAGTTACCGATCTCCAGGAACAGGTTGGGCAGCACGGCGATCACACCGAGGTAGATCGATCCCGGAAGAGTAATACGGCTCAGCACGTAACGCAGGTAGTCCGCGGTCGGCTTGCCCGGACGGATACCCGGGATGAATCCGCCGAACTTCTTCATCTCGTCCGCCCGCTCGTCCGGGTTGAACGTGATGGACACGTAGAAGTACGTGAAGAAGATGATCAGCCCGAAGTAGATCGCGATGTAGACGGGGTCCGCGGGATTGGTGAGGTAGTTGGCGACGAACTGGTCCCACCAGCCGTTGCTCGGGCCCGACCGCCCGCTCTGGATCAGCTGGGTGATCAGGTGCGGGATGTAGATCAGCGAGGACGCGAAGATCACCGGGATGACGCCGGCCTGGTTGACCTTCAGCGGCAGGTACGTCGACGTGCCGCCGTACATCCGCCGGCCCACCATGCGCTTGGCGTACTGCACCGGGATACGGCGCTGGCCCTGCTCGACGAACACCACGCCGACGATGATGGCCAGCGCGGCCACGCAGACCGCGGCGAAGACCAGGCCACCGCGGCTGTCCAGGATGGTCTTGCCCTCGGACGGGATGCGGGCGGCGATGCCGGCGAAGATCAGCAGCGACATGCCGTTGCCGATACCGCGCTCGGTGACCAGCTCGCCCATCCACATGACCAGCGAAGCACCGGCCGTGAGCACCAGCACGATGACGATCAGGCCGAAGATGGAGGTGTCGTCGATGATGTCGAGGTTGCAACCCTGCAGCAGGCCGCCGTTGGCGGCCAGCGCCACGATGCTGGTGCCCTGCAGGATGGCCAGCGCGACCGCCAGATAACGCGTGTACTGCGTCATCTTGGCCTGACCCGCTTGGCCCTCTTTGCGCAGCTGCTCGAAACGCGGGATGACCACCGTCAACAGCTGCACGATGATGCTGGCCGTGATGTACGGCATCACACCGACGGCAAACACCGTCAGCTGCAGCAGTGCGCCGCCGGAGAACAGGTTGATCAGCGAGTAGATCTGCGCCGAATCACCGCCGCTGACCTGCTCGATGCATTTCTGCACGTTGGGGTAGTTGACGCCGGGCGACGGGATGGACGCGCCGACGCGATACAAGATGACGATCGCCAGCGTGAACAGGATCTTGCGCCTGAGGTCGGCCGTCCGCAATGACGAAATGAAAGCCGAAAGCACTCTTCCTCCTGCGCAGCCGAGCACTTGTCGCGGCGTGCCAATGGGGCTGGTTGATCCAGCGTTTGGTCAAGTCGTGCGCGGTGCTCGGTTCAGCTGCTCCCAGCCTGCACAGTCGCGCGTCAAACAGTCTACGAGAGTAACAGTCGCACGCCGACGTCCCGGCCCCCGAACCGGCCCGTCCGATACCCCGTCATCGGGGCATCTTGGCCTCGATTTTGGCGGCGATATCGGCCGCTGCCGTGACGGGCTCGGCCTGCTGCGGCTTGCAGGCCTGGATATCGAGGATCACATTGGCAGCGACCGCCAGGGCGCGCTGGCAGGACCTGGTCTGGTCGCCGGTGGCCCGGGTGTACGGCATCGAGAGCAGGGTGTCGGTCTTGTCGAGGTTGCCGCTCACCCATTTCGGCAGCGCCTGCTCGTTGAGCCGGATGTTGACCGTGTGATTGGTGCACTTGGACCAGCGGTCGGCCGAATCGGTGAAGAACGCCTGCGCCGCGTCGGCGGTGCGATAGGTGACCGCCGACTGCACCACCAGGCTGTCCCACTGTTCGCTGTTGGGTGTCCTGAGCATTTGCTGGCGCAGCGTCTTGTAGTGACTCGGGTCGTAGATCGGGGCCTCGTTCACCTGCCACAGACCCAGGCAGTTCAGATTCGGGAGCAGGTTGCGGTGATCACCCATGACGTCCACCGGGTTCTGCGGGGTCATCCCCGAGGTTCCCATCACGGCGTCTATGTCCTTGGCACTCAGGAGCAGCCCGGGCAGCGCCGAATCCGGCACCGATCTAGCCGGCTTCGCGGCGCCCGACTCGGATCCGGCCGCACAGCCGGCCAGCGCGAGGCTCAGCGCGAGCGCGCCAGCAACAATGATCTTCACCGGGTCAGGCGTGCGTCCCCGCGGCGGCGCAGGCCTCCTGCGCACGGCTGGCCTGATTGTTCATCTCCGTCGCGGTGTTGTTCAGGCTGTCGCCCGGGATGCGCAGGCCCATCTTGACCAGCAACTTGGTCGCCCCGAGCGACCAGGACCGCATCGGGTCCGAGATGTCCGGGGGAAGGCCTGGCGTGTTGGCGGCGTCCATCGAGAGCCCTGCGGCTTCGCGCAGCGCGGTCCGCCCGGTCGAATTACTGCTCGCCACGGCCGGGTCGCCGTAATCGGAGCCCTCGAAAGACTCGGCGAAACTCTCGTAGTAGGTCGAGGACCCGTCGAGCACCTGCGCGAACTGGGCGCAGGCCGCCACCGCGGCCGGATCGGCGTTGTCGGCTGTCACCGCGCCCACCTGTACCGGCGCGGACTGCACCGGAGCCGGCGCGGTGTCGGTGTCGAGGTCATCGGCGTGGGCCGTCGCGGCACCGGCCAGTCCGACGCCGAGCGCGATGAGCGCCGCGGCGGTGGCTTTCTCCAGGGCCTTCCCGCACAACCGAGATGACTTCACGACACTTCCTCCAGACGAGTTCGGTCTCACACACGATCAGGCCGGCATCGGCCACGAGACAGCAACCCGAATCACGGTCCATTCATCAGGTGTCCAGTCGGTGAACGAACACCCAACGGATGGTTTCCATTCACCGTCCATTCGCTTGCATCGCTCTGTGGAAATCATTGGGGACGAATGTGATTCCAGAAAGAACCCCAGCTCGAAGACGCCCACTCGATGGGAACAGGGCGCGAACTATTTCCCTTCCATTCACCGTTTGGCAACCCGGCCATTAGAGGCTCCGACGCGACGTATCCGTTACATAACTGTTGGATCTTCGGTATTCCGAACATGAGAGGGCGATATCACCACCATGTACAAACAACTTGCCGCTCTGGCTGCCTGCGTGCTGGTGCCGGTTGCGACTGCGCCTCTCGCACAGGCCGACCCGCCACCGCCGCCTGCCGGTCCCGATTCCGCCATCACGCCGCTCGATCCCACCAACCCGCTGCCGCCAGAGGGCGACGTGCCGTCCGGCCCTCCGGGAGTCCTGGTGACGCCGGACGGCTGGCGCCTCGAGGTCACCGGCAGCAATGAAACCCAGCTGCCGGTCGCCCCGCTGACCACCGCCATCTCGTCGAGGGAGTACCTGATCGCAGGAACCTTCACCGGCAAGATCTCCGGTGGCGGCAAGACCAAGCTCACCGGCGGGTCGTTCGAAGCCGGCGAGCAGATCGGTTGCGGCATCATCTCCGACGAGGTCGAGATCAACCCCGGTGCCAGCTTCACCCCTGGTATCGGAATCCCGTTCACCGGCAACGTGACCGGGGGCTTCGGTGTGTCGTTGCAGGGCAAGATCTACCTCAAGCCCGGCACGGTGACCACGGTCGCCATCGACAAGAAGAAGTACAAGGGCAAGGAAACCCGCATCACCATCACCGGTGTCCGCGTCAAGACCGACCAGTGCGCGGGCCAGTCGTTCATCCGCTCGTACGCGACGCTGACCAGCTCGACGGACAACACCGACGACATCATCACCTATCTCGGCGTCACCAAGGCGGTCTGACCACATGCGCACTGGAACGGAAGAAAATATGTTGAAGCGTATTGCCACAGCAGCCGTTTGCCTGGCGCTGCCGCTCGCGACCGCACCGGCGGCGCTGGCCGATCCCCCCGTCGACGACGCCGGACCGCCGCCGGACAACGGTGTGGTCGCCTCGGCCGAGCCCGGCATCGTCACCACCCCGGATGGCTGGGTGCTGACCGTGGTGGCCAAGGATGAGACTCAGCTGCCGGTGGCACCGCTGACCACCGCGGTCTCCTCCCGCGAGTACCTGGTGGGCGGCACGTTCACCGGCACCGTGACCGGCGGCGGCAAGACCACCCTCAAGGGCGGCACGCTGGAGGCCGGCTACCAGATCGGTTGCGGTATCGAACTCGGCCAGGTCCGTCTGATCGGCTCGGCCGGTATCAGCACATCCGGGTCGTCGCTGACGGGCGGGCTCATCCCGACCGGCGTCTCGTTCCCGCTGTCGGGCACCATCGAGATCCACGCCAAGCCCGGCACGGTGTCGAACGTGGCCGTCAACAAGAAGGAATACAAGGCGGCGCCGGTGCGTGTCACGCTCAAGGACACCCACATCAAGGTCGACGGTTGCGTGGGCCAGTCCTTCCTGCGGTCGTACGCGACGTTGACGAGCGCCACCGAGGACACCGACGACATCGTCGCCTACTACGGCGTGACCAAGTCTGTCTGACGCCGGCATGGTCTTCACACCAGATCGCTTCGTCCGCACCCGCTCGGCGGTGGCAACGGCAGCTGGTTTAGTCGCTCTCGCAGCGGCGGTCGCCTTCCCGGCGACCGCCGTTGCGGAGCCGCTGCCACCGGAGCCCGCACCGGCCCCGGTGGATCCCGGGCCTCCGCCCCCGCCGCCGCCAAACGTTCCCGTGATCGGGGCGCCGCTCGGACCGAGCGGGTTCAACGTGTTGGCGCAGAACGGGATTCCGGCCGCTGACGTTCCCGGCGGACTGGGCGCCCCTGCGGTCAACGGCCTGGACCGGACCACCGTCCTCGGCCAGCTCCCGGCCCCGTCGACGCCCGGCGCCGATCCGGGAGCACCCCCGAACCTCAACCCGTTCAACAACGCCTACGGCGTCGGCCAGTGCCTGGTGCCGTCGGCTCCGGGCAAATGCGAGCAATTCGACGTCGAGCCCGGTCAAGAGAACGCGGATGTGAGCAAGCGGGAATGGTTCGGCCGGTACATCGACATGTACCGCGCCGGCATGCTCCGCGGCGGCTTGCTGGGCCAGTTGCCGCAACAACAACTCGGCGAACCGCTGCCGGGCACCGCGCCACTACCGGGCACCAACATTCCGTCCGGCCTGGGCCAGTACCTGCCGGACCCGCCACCACCGCCCGACGGTGCACCACCGGCGCCGGCACCACCGCACTGAGAACCGAGCTCGCGCTCGGATCGCGCGAAAGAGGCTGTATCCCAGACGGTTACACCCGTATGGGATACGGCCTCTTTGTGTTTTGCATCGACTCTGCCGCCACACGAAAGCTCGAATTGCTTGCCGCCCTTGCGCAATGAACGGCGCCATGCCGAAAGTCGGTCAACAGCAATCAGATCGACTGGCCCGTCCCCAGAATGACTCGGGCACCAGCTGTTTCGGTGAACATTTGGCGAATTCATTCGGGCCGGCCACCGGGAATTGCTGGTAGAAGGCTTGGCGATTCAATCACGCCGGATTTAAAAGCCTTGCTAGGTAGTGGATTAGCGATTCCTAAGGTATTTTCTGGCTGTCAAACTTACCCAAACCCCGGGAGTTTCTGCCGTGAATAAGTCCGCTTCCCTGACGGCCGGCGTGTGCTCGCTGTGCATCACTGCGTCGTTGGTCGCAGTTCCGCCGCAAGCCTCGGCCGCCGAACTGCCCGCAATTGGGCACCGCACCGTGTCGATGGTCGATCAGCCCTACGAGCTGACCGCCTCGTCCCAGATCGACAACTTGCTCCTGGTGGCCGGGATTCCGTTCAACAACCTGAACACCACGCTGACCACGCTCGGCGGGCTGACGAACTTCGTCACCGGGCTCAACCTGGCCCTGGGCAACATCTACAAGGGCAACTGGGATCTGGTCCAGGCCAACCTGCAGAAGGCCTGGAACGACGAAGTGGCGGCCTTCTCGAAGGTCCTCGCCCTGCCGCAGACGCTGATCAACTATGACGTCAAGACCATCCAGAACTTCCTGGCCGGCCTGAGCGGTGCCAGCGCGACCCTGGCAACCACCAACAAGGCGGTCGCCGCGGCGACCCCGACCGCGACGGCCACCCCGAGCGTGAATGTCAACAATCTGCTTGTGGTTCTCGGGATTCCGTTCAACAACCTGAACACCGCACTGACCACACTCGGCGGGCTGACGAACTTCGTCACCGGGCTCAACCTGGCCCTGGGCAACATCTACAAGGGCAACTGGGATCTGGTCCCGGCCAACCTGCAGAAGGCCTGGAACGACGAAGTGAAGGCCTTCCAGAAGGTCCTCGCCCTGCCGCAGACGCTGATCAACTACGACGTCAAGGCCATCCAGAACCTGTTCACCCCCGCGGCGGCCACCTCCACCTTCGTCACCAGCGCGCGCGTCCAGACGCTGGCCCTGCCCGCCGCCACCTCGGCGATCGAGGCCGGCAAGACGACGGCCGAAGAGGCCACCACCGGCACCGAGACCAAGTCCACCACCGACACCAAGGGTTCCACGCCGGCCGCCGGCACCGAGGTCAAGGACACCACCGAGGTCAAGGACAGCACCGAGGTGAAGGACGCCACCGACACCAAGGGCACCTCCGTGACCTCCGGCACGGAAGGCAGCACCGCCAAGGACGAGTCGGGCACCACCTCCGACTCCACGCCGGCGTCCGACACCGACAAAACCGGCACGAAGGCGGGCGACAAGACCGCGGACAAGGCCGGCGACAAAGATGCCACCGACGCCGCCGACGGGAAGGGCTCGGCCACCGGCAAGCAGGCCACCGGCAAGAAGGGCTCGACCTACGGCAAGCACGCCCGCCAGGACGACGGCACCGGCTCGACCGCGTCGGCATCCACCGGCACGTCGACGACGTCCTCGACCGGCGGCCGGCACCGCAAGCCCGAGGGCGGCGGTTCGGAGGGCTCGTCGTCGTCCGCATCGTCGGCCGGCGGGTCCAGCGCCGCTGCGTAACTGACCACCAAGCACGAAACGACGAGGCCTCCGGCACCTGCCGGGGGCCTCGTCGCCGTCTCAGTGCGCCGACAGGTTCGAGGCGTACAGTCGTGGATGTTCATTACATCAGCTAATTAAATTGCGACAAGGGGAACGTGATGGCACGCGTGGATGGTGATACCTGGGATCTGGCGTCGAGCGTCGGCGCCACCGCGACGATGGTGGCGGCCGCCCGAGCGATAGCCTCGGCCACACCCGATCCGGTGATCAACGATCCGTTCGCCGCCCCGCTGGTGCGGGCGGTTGGCGTCGACTTCTTCACCAAGCTCGTCGACGGTGAACTCACCGAGGCCGATCTGGGCGATGACCCGCAGATGAACATCGTCCGGTTCGCCAACGGGATGGCCGCGCGCACCCGGTTCTTCGACGAATTCTTCGAGCAGGCGGTGGCGTCGGGTGTCCGGCAGGCCGTGATTCTGGCCTCCGGCCTCGATGCCCGCGCCTACCGGCTGAACTGGCCGGCGGGCACCGTGGTCTTCGAGATCGACCAACCCGATGTCATCGAGTTCAAATCCCGGACCCTGGCCGACCTGGGCGCGCAGCCGACGGCGAATCGCCGCACGGTGGCCGTCGACCTGCGTGAGGACTGGGTGTCGGCGCTGCGGTCGGCCGGCTTCGATCCGGCCGCACCGACGGCCTGGATCGCCGAGGGCCTGTTCGGCTACCTCCCCTCGGAAGCCCAGGACCGCCTGCTCGACCTGATCACCGAGAACAGCGCACCCGGCAGCCGGCTTGCCGCCGAGGCGGTGCCCGGCACCGGCGACGTCGATCCGGAAGCGATCCGCGAGCGCATGCAGTCGGTCACCGACAAGTGGGCCGAGCACGGATTCGACCTGGACTTCAGCGAGTTGGTGTACCTCGGCGACCGCACGGATGCCACCAGCCATCTGGACGGGCTCGGCTGGGACACGTCGGCGATGCCGACCAACGAGCTGCTGGCGCGCTACGGCCTGCCGGGGCTGGACGACGACGCACAGTTCGGGCAGCCGAACTACATCACCGCGGTGAAGTGATGGCGCGTTCGGAAGCCGACAGTTGGGACCTGGCCTCCAGCGTGGGCGCGACGGCCACCATGGTCGCCGCGGCCCGCGCGCTGGCCACCGCCGAGCCCGGCGCCATCATCGACGACCCGTTCGCCGCGGACCTGGTGCGCGCCGTCGGGGTGGATTTCTTCACCCGATTGGTCAACGGCGACATCGACATTCCGGAAGACGCCGCCACCGGCGGTATCCGGTTGATCACCGACACGATGGCCGTACGCACCCGGTTCTTCGACGACTTCTTCATCGCCGCCGCAGGCGGCAATCAGGCAGAGGGCGCGGGTGACGCAGGCATCCGGCAGGCGGTCATCCTGGCCTCCGGCCTGGACACCAGGCCCTACCGGCTGGGTTGGCCCGCCGGCATGGTGGTCTACGAGATCGACCAGCCCGAGGTGATCGCCTTCAAGACCCAATCCATGGATACTCTCGGTGCGGCGCCGACGGCCGAGCGCCGCACCGTTGCGATCGACCTGCGCGACGATTGGCCTTCGGCGCTGCGCGAGGCCGGATTCGACCCCGCCGTCGCATCCGCCTGGAGCGCCGAAGGACTGCTGATGTATCTGCCGCCCGAGGCCCAGGACCGGCTGTTCGACGAGATCACCGCCCTGTCGGCGCCGGCAAGCAGGCTGGCAACCGAATACCACGGCGGCGATTTCGGCCAATCCCTCGGCGAACGCGCCAAAGAGATGGCAGACCAGTGGGGCCAACAGGGATTCGACGTCGACCTGTCCGAGCTGTTCTACCCGGGCGAGCGCAACGACGTCGCCGACTACCTCGGTGCCCGCGGCTGGCAGGTGCACAGCCGAGCGCGCCGTGACGTGTTCGCCGACTACGGGCGGGAATTCCCCGACCTCGCCAGCCCGCTGCGTCACTCGGTCTCCATCACCGCCATCCGTGACTGAAGGAATTGCTATGGCATCCAACGCAACCAACACCACTGCACGCTCCGACGGCGACTCCTGGGATCTCGCCTCCAGCGTCGGCGCCACCGCCACCGCGGTGGCCGCCGCGCGCGCCATCGCCTCCCAGGGCCCCGATCCCCTGCTCTCGGATCCCCTCGCCGAGCCACTGGTTCGCGCGGTCGGGCTGGCTCCGTTCGTCAAGCTGATCGACGACGAACTGCCGCTGCCCGACGATCCCACCATGACCCGGCAGCACATGCGCGAGCAGATGACCGTTCGGACAAGGTACTTCGACGACTTCTTCACTGCGGCGACCGCGGCGGGTATCCGCCAAGCGGTGATTCTGGCCACCGGGCTGGACACCCGGGCCTACCGACTGGACTGGCCGGCCGGCACCGTCGTCTTCGAGGTCGACCAGCCCGAGGTCATCGAGTTCAAATCGCAGACCCTGGCCGGCCTCGGGGCCACCGCGACGGTGGACCGCCGGGCCGTGGGTGTCGACCTGCGCGAGGATTGGCCGACCGCGTTGCGCGAGCGTGGATTCGACCCGAGCCTGCCCACCGCGTGGATCGCCGAGGGACTGCTGGTGTACCTGCCGCCCGAGGCTCAGGACCGGCTGTTCGACAACATCACCGCGTTGTCGGCGCCGGGCAGCCGGCTGGCCACCGAGGAGATGGACATGAGTTCACTGCCGGCCAATTGGGCCGAGAAGCTCACCGAACGCTCTCAGCGCATCGGCACGGGCATCAACCTGGCCGAACTCTTCTACACCGGCAAAAGAGCCTCGGCGGCAACGTATCTGCGGACACACGGCTGGCGCACCGAGGTGCTGCGCAGTGACGACGCCTTCGCCGCCCACGGGTTTGCCCAACCCGATGACGAATGGCGGACGTTCGGCGGAGACTCTGGGTATCTGTCCGCGACGCTGGGAGAATGACGATGGCCCGTACCGACGACGATTCCTGGGATGTTGCCTCCAGCGTGGGTGCCACCGCCACCCTGGTGGCGGCCGGCCGGGCCATCGCCAGCACCGATCCGCACGGCCTGATCGACGATCCCTTCGCGGCGCCTCTGGTCCGCGCGGTCGGGGTCGACTTCTTCACCAAGATGGTCGACGGTGAACTCGATCTGACTCAGATCGCTCCGGACGCCGCCCAGCGGGCCCGGGCCAATATCGACGAGATGGCGGTACGGACCAAGTTCTTCGACGACTATCTGCTGGCCGCAACCCAAACCGGCATCCGCCAGGTGGTGATCTTGGCCTCGGGTCTCGATTCGCGCGCCTACCGGCTGAGCTGGCCGGCCGACACCGTGGTCTACGAGATCGACCAGCCGGACGTGATCGATTTCAAGACCAGAACGCTGGCCGGTATCGGTGCCGAACCGACGGCCCTGCGCCGCACCGTGTCGATCGACCTGCGCGACGACTGGCCCACGGCACTCACCGAGGCCGGATTCGATCCCGCGGCGCCGTCGGCATGGCTGGCCGAAGGCCTGTTGATCTACCTGCCGCCCGAAGCCCAGGACAGGTTGTTCGACCTCCTGGACGGATTGAGCGCCGCGGGCAGCACGGTGGCCACCGAGTTCGTACCGGGATTGCGCGACTTCGATGCGGACGCCGCCCGCGACGAGGCGGCGAGCCTCAAGGCGCACGGCCTGGACCTGGATATGCCCTCATTGGTCTATCCCGGCGAAAGACATTCCGCGGCAGACTATCTCGGATCGCGCGGTTGGGAGATGACCGGTGTGCCGCGCGCCGAGCTCTTCGCGCGGTACGGGTTGGCGTTACCCGAGTACGTGGCAGGCAATCCGATGGCCGAGATCGTCTACATCAGCGGCACTCAGAAGCGGTAGTCCCCCAGCCACAGCGCCGTCACTCCGGTAGCGGCGCTGTGCGCTTGATCCAGCGCGCCGGCCGCCGATCGGCCCAGCAGCGCGCCGATCGCCTGCGGCAGCGAGGCCGCGACAGGTTGCGATGACGTCTTGGGCCGCAACACATCCAGCAGGGACGAGCCCGGGTAACTGACCAACCGGACCGCGGCATCGGGCGCCACCCCGGCCAGTACCTTGGCCCGGGTGACGGCGGTGCGCAACCCGCCGAGTTCGTCGACCAGGCCGCGTTCCTTGGCGTCGGCGCCGGTCCATACCCGGCCGCGGGCCACCGCGTCCACGGCTTCCACACCGAGCTTGCGGCCGTCGGCCACCCGCTGGACGAAGTCGGTGTAGAACAGGTCGGCTTCGGCTTCGACGTGAGCGTGTTGAGCCTCGGTGAACGGCGCATTGACCGACCAGGCATCGGCATTGGCGTTGGTGCGCACCGAATCCGTGCCCACGCCCAGCCGGTCCTTGAGTTCCCGGGCCACCAGCTTGCCGGTCACCACGCCGATCGAACCGGTGATGGTGCCCGCGTTGGCGACGATTTCGTCGGCGGCCATCGACACGTAGTAGCCCCCGGATGCGGCCACCGCACCCATGGACGCCACCACCGGTTTACCGGCCGCCCTGGCCCGAACCACTTCCCGCCAAATGGTCTCCGAGCCGGTGACCGAACCACCGGGGCTGTCCACCCGCAGCACGATCGCCGACACGTCATCATCGGCGACCGCCTCACGCAACGCCGCGGCGATGGTGTCGCCACCCGCACTGGAGTTTCCGATCGGCAGCACCTGCGGTCCCCCGCGCCCGCTGACGATGGGACCGTGCAGTGTCACCACCGCGATGGTGGGTTTGGTTTTCAGACCCGGAATGCCGGGCACCGGTTTGGCGGCGGTGGCCCGGGCGTACCGCGACAGGAACAACCGCGGCGCGGCGTCCGGCCCGTCGGCAACCGCTGCGCCACCGCTGAGTTCGCCGATGCGCGCATAGGCCTCATCGCGGAAGCCGACGCGGTCCACCAGGCCGCCACCCACCGCGTCATCGCGCAGCAGCGGCGCCTTGTCGGCCAGCGCGTCGACTGTCTCGGTGTCCAGATGCCGAGCGGCGGCGACCGCGGCCCGCACCTGGGCATGCAGGCTCTCGATCATTGCGCTGTCGGCTTCCCGGTGCGCATCGGTGTAACCGTCCTGCGTGAAAAGGTTTGCCGCCGACTTGTATTCGCCACGGGCCACGAATTGCGCCTGGACCCCCAGCTTGGCCAGGGCGTCGCGCAGGAACATGGCGTTGGTGGCGAAACCGATCAGCCCGACGGTGCCCGACGGCTGCATCCACACCTCACGAAATGCCGAGGCCAGATAGTAGGACAACGTTCCCGGGTAGGTCTCGGCCCACGCCAGTGTCGGTTTCACCTCGCCGAACGCGGCGATGGCCTCGCGCAGTTCCTGCACCGGGCCGGGCGAGGCCGCCGGGATCTGCACCCGGGCGATGAGCCCGGCCACCCGGTCGTCCTTGGCGCCCCGGTGGATCGCCGCGACGGCCTGGCGCAGCGTGATCGGCTTGCCTCCCGCGGAGATCAGCGCCAGCGGATCGAATCCGGTGGTCTCCGGCGGTACCGATTGCAGGTCGAGTTCGAGCACGCACCCGTCGGGCACCCCGTTGTGCCGGGCGGTGTCCACCTTGCGGACGATGGCGCGCAGGTCCACAGGACCGGGGAGGAATCCGAACATCACCCGAGCCTACCGATCGCCGACCGGCACCCATCGGCGCCGAATCGGTCGTACCGTGAATCCGTGAGGTTTTCCGTTTCGCTGCCCCAGTTCGCCGGCGCCGCCTTCGACACCGCGGGCATCAAGGACTATCTGACCCGCGCCGAGGAACTCGGTTTCGACGGCGGCTGGACGCTCGAGCAGACCGTCGGACCTGCCCCGCTGATCGCGCCGCTGGAACTGCTGGCCTACGCGGCCGCCTGCACGACACGATTACGGCTCGGGGTGGCGGTACTGGTCACTTCGCTGCACGATCCGCTGCAGCTGGCGTCCGCGGTCACCGCGGTCGACCGGCTCAGCCACGGCCGCCTCGACCTCGGCGTTGCCCCCGGCGGGGGCCGACGGCAGTTCCCGGCCTTCGGGGTCGACGGCTCGTCCTTCATCTCGAGTTTCACCGAGGGTCTGGAACTGATGAAGGCGGCCTGGTCGGACGAACCGCGGCTGACCTTCCATGGTCGATTTCGTGACGTCGACGATCTGCAGATCGTGCCGAAGCCGGTGCAGCGCCCGCACCCGCCGATCTGGTTCGGCGCCAACGCGCCGGCCGCGCTGGCCAGGGCCGTGCGCCACGGTGACGCGTTCCTGGGCGCCGGTTCGTCCACCACCGCCGCCTTCGCCGAGGCGGTGCACACACTGCGCCGCGAACTCGACGAGCAGGCAAAGGACGCCGCACGCTTCACCATCGGCAAGCGCGTCTACCTGATCGTCGACGACGACAGCGCGCGGGCACGGGAGCGGGCTTCGGCCGGGCTGCACCGGATCTACGGCCCGACAGCGGATCTGGACCAAGTCCTGGTGGCGGGCACGCCCGCCGAGGTGGTGCGCGGACTGAGCGCGGTGCGCGACGCCGGAGCCCAGATGGTGCTGTGCAATCCCGTCGGTGCGACGGTGGCCGAAGACCGCGAGCAGATGGAACGTCTTGCCGCCGAAGTGATCCCGCAGCTTTCCTGATCGCTGGGCCGACGCCGCACCGGCAGAGGGATGTATTGGCCTGCCCGACCCCTCGCTCCCCCGGCAGGCCAATACGAACATATTGTCGCACGATACGTTCGTACTTGCCACGTCGGGCTATACGGTGGTTCGGTGAACCGCTGGCCGCCGGATGAGAAACGCGATCCGGCCGCGTCGAACGTCGACAAGATCCGCGATGCGGCGCTCGTGAGTTTCGCCGCGCGCGGCGTCGGGGCGACCTCCCTACGCGAGGTCGCGTGCGCAGCGGGTGTTTCGATTGGCCTGGTCCAGCACCATTTCGGCACCAAAGCCGGCCTCGTCGACGCGGTGGACCGCCATGTCGGCGAGGTGATCCGAACCAGCCTCGCCTCCGGTCCGGGGCCGACCACCACCGAGGCCTTCGGCCAGAAGGTCATCGCACTGCTCGCCGAGCACACCACCGTGATCGACTATCTGGCCAGGGCGCTGGTGGAGTCGACCCCCATCGGCAACGCGACCTTCGACACCTTGGTCGCCATGGGTGACGCCCGCTGGGAGCGGCGCGCCGAACACGGCCTGATGCGCAGCGACCTGGACCGCACCTGGGCGTCGCTCAACCCGCTTCTGCTGGTGCTGGGCACGGTGATCCTGCGCTCCCACCTGGACCGGCATCTGCCCGACGAATTCACCTCACCGGCACAACTGTCACGGTGGGAGGACGCCGTCAATGATCTGTTGCGCCGCGGACAGCTGCGGCCCGAAGACTAGTGTCCGACAACGCAAAAGGCCCCCGCCGGAGCGGGGGCCTTTCGGTGGTGCTGTGATCTACAGTTCGGTGGCCGAGCCACCCGCGGCGGTGATCGCCTCACGGGCGCTGCCGCTGAACTTGTGCGCGGTGACGTCGACCTTGGCCGACAGCTTGCCGTCGCCGAGAACCTTCACCAGCACGTTCTTGCGGACCAGGCCCGCGGCCACCAGTTGGTCGACACCGACGGTGCCGCCGTCCGGGAACGCCCGACCGAGATCGCCGACGTTGACGACGCCGTACTCGGTGCGGAAACGGTTACGGAAACCCTTGAGCTTCGGCAGCCGCATGTGGATCGGCATCTGGCCACCCTCGAACGTCGAGGGGACGTTCTTGCGTGCCTTGGTGCCCTTGGTACCGCGGCCCGCGGTCTTACCCTTGGAGCCCTCGCCACGACCGACGCGGGTCCTCTTGGTCTTCTCGCCGGGAGCCGGCTTCAGGTCGTGCAGTTTGATGACGCTCATAGTCTTCCTAGACCTCCTCGACCGAGACGAGGTGATGAACGGCCTTGATCAGACCGCGGGTCTGCGCGTTGTCCTCACGAACCACCGTCTGGCGGATCTTCCGCAGTCCGAGGGTCCGCAGGCTTTCGCGCTGCTTCCAGCGTGCGCCGATGGTCCCGCGCACCTGGGTGATCTTAAGTTCAGCCATGATCACGCATTTCCTTCACGCGCGGCCGCTGCGGCCAGCGCATCGCTCTCGCGACGGGCCCGCAGCATGCGGGCCGGCGCGACTTCTTCGATGGACAGGCCACGACGGGCCGCCACCTCTTCGGGCCGCTGAATCATCTTCAGCGCCGCAACCGTGGCATGCACCACGTTGATCGCGTTGTCGCTACCCAGCGACTTGGCCAGAACATCGTGCACGCCAGCGCATTCCAGCACCGCGCGGCAGGCACCGCCGGCGATGACACCGGTACCCGGGCTGGCCGGACGCAGCATCACGACACCGGCCGCGGCCTCACCCTGCACCGGGTGCACGATGGTGGCGCCGATCAGCGGGACGCGGAAGAAGTTCTTGCGGGCTTCCTCGACACCCTTGGCGATGGCGGCCGGAACTTCCTTGGCCTTGCCGTAGCCGACGCCGACCATTCCGTTGCCGTCACCGACGATGACCAGGGCGGTGAAGCTGAAACGCCGACCACCCTTGACCACCTTGGAGACGCGGTTGATGGTGACGACGCGCTCGATGTAGTTGTTCTTGTCGCCGCGGTCGTCTCCGCGACCACGTCCACCGCGGTCGTCGCGACGGCCACGGCCGTCGCGGTCACCACGACCGCCGCGATTGTCCTGCGCCGAACCGGCGCCAGCCTGGTCGGCCATCATGCAGTCCTCTCGTTAACAGTCATCAGAATTTCAGCCCGCCTTCGCGCGCGGCGTCGGCCAGGGCGGCGATGCGGCCGGCGTAGGTGTACCCACCGCGGTCGAACACCACAGCCTCGATGCCGGCGGCCTTGGCGCGCTCCGCGATCAGCTGACCGACCCGGGTGCTGACGGCCTTCTTGTCACCCTCGACGGCACGCACGTCGGCCTCGATCGACGACGCGGCGGCCAGCGTGGTGCCGGTCAGGTCGTCGATGAGCTGCACGTGGATGTGCCGCGCGGAGCGGTTGACCATCAGGCGCGGCGTGGTGGCGGTGCCTTCGACCTTCTTGCGCAGCCGGGCGTGGCGACGCAGGCGGGCCTTACGCCGCGCCTCAGAGATGCTCTGCCCCACCGGCTTGCGGGTGGCAGCTTCAGTCTTAGTGGTAGCCATGGGTTACTTACCTGTCTTTCCGACCTTGCGGCGGATCTGTTCACCCTCGTACCGCACGCCCTTGCCCTTGTACGGGTCGGGGCGGCGCAGGCGACGGATGACCGCGGAAATCTGGCCGACCTTCTGCTTGTCGATGCCGGAGACCGAGAACTTGGTGGGCGTTTCCACCGCGAAGGTGATGCCTTCCGGCGCCTCGATGAGTACCGGGTGGCTGTAGCCGAGCGCGAACTCCAGGTTGGCGCCCTTGAGCGCGACGCGGTAACCCACGCCGAAGATCTCCAACTTGGTGGTGTAGCCCTCGGTCACGCCGGTGACCAAGTTGGCGACCAGCGTCCGCGACAGCCCGTGCAGCGAGCGGTTACGCCGCTCGTCGTTGGGGCGGGTCACGACGATGGCACCGTCGTCATTGCGGGACACCACGATCGGCTCCGCGATATCCAGGTTCAGGGTGCCCTTGGGACCCTTCACCGACACGTTCTGGCCTTCGATGGCCACGTCGACTCCGGCGGGAACCGGAACCGGCTGCTTTCCAATGCGCGACATGTTTTTCTTCCCCTACCAGACGTAAGCGAGGACTTCGCCGCCCACGCCTTGTCGAGATGCCTGGCGATCGGTGAGCAGACCCGAGGACGTGGAGATGATCGCCACGCCCAGGCCGCCGAGCACCCGAGGCAAATTGGTGGACTTCGCGTAGACCCGCAGGCCGGGCTTGCTCACCCGGCGCAAGCCCGCGATGCTGCGCTCACGGCTGGGGCCGTACTTGAGCTGCACCACGAGGGCCTTGCCGACGCGGGCATCCTCGGTGCGGAAATCAGAGATGTAGCCCTCGCTCTTGAGGATCTCGGCGATGTTCGCCTTGATCTTCGAGTGCGGCAGTGTCACCTCGTCGTGATACGCCGAATTGGCGTTACGCAGACGCGTCAAAAAGTCTGCGATGGGGTCGGTCATCGTCATGACAGCCGGTTCACCTTCCTCGCGGCGGTTCCTCTGTGCCCAATTGTCGGGCGAGGCCTACCGTGTTCTGAAATCGAATGAATGCTGGTTACCAGCTGGACTTCTGCACACCGGGCAGTTCGCCCGCATGTGCCATCTCGCGCAGGCAGATTCGGCACAGGCCGAACTTGCGGAACACCGCGTGCGGACGACCGCACCGGTTGCACCGCGTGTACCCGCGCACCGCGAACTTCGGCTTCTTGTTGGCCTTGTTGACCAGAGCCTTCTTTGCCATTGCTCAGTTCTCCTTGAACGGGAAGCCGAGGGCCCGCAGCAGCACTCGTCCTTCATCGTCGTTGGTCGCCGTGGTGACCACGGTGATGTCCATGCCGCGGGGGCGATCGATGGAGTCCACGTCGATCTCGTGGAACACCGACTGCTCGGCGAGCCCGAAGGTGTAGTTGCCGTTGCCGTCGAACTGCTTGGGGCTCAGGCCACGGAAGTCGCGGATACGGGGCAGCGCGATGGACACCAGGCGGTCCAGGAACTCCCACATCCGGTCACCGCGCAGCGTGACGCGCGCACCGATCGGCATGCCTTCACGCAGCTTGAACTGTGCGATCGACTTGCGGGCCTTGCGGATCTCCGGCTTCTGGCCGGTGATCAGGGCCAGGTCGTTGACCGCGCCGTTGATCAGCTTGGCGTCGCGGGCGGCGTCACCGACACCCATGTTCACGACGACCTTCACCACGCCCGGGATCTGCATCACGTTCGCGTAGTTGAACTCTTTGTTGAGCGCGTCCTTGATTTCCTCGCGGTAGCGCTGCTTCAGCCGCGGCTGCACCTTGGCGGTGTTTTCTACGGTGGTCATGTCAGATGTCCTTGCCATTGCGCTTGGAGACCCGGACCTTCTTGCCGGACTCCTCGTCGACGCGGTAGCCGATGCGGGTCGGGTTGCCGTCGGAGTCGACCACCATCACGTTGGAGACGTGGATCGCCGCTTCCTGCGTGACGATGCCGCCCGAGGACGCGCCACGCTCGTTCTGCGACTGAGCGGTGTGCTTCTTGATGCGATTGACGCCCTCGACCAGAACCTTCTCGCGGGTCGGGTAGGCCTCCAGGACCTTGCCCTTGGCGCCCTTGTCCTTACCGGAGATGACGAGCACGGTGTCGCCCTTGTGCACCTTCATTTACAACACCTCCGGGGCAAGCGAAACGATCTTCATGAACTTCTTCTCACGCAGTTCGCGACCGACCGGCCCGAAGATGCGGGTGCCGCGGGGGTCGTTGTCGTTCTTGATGATGACGGCGGCGTTCTCGTCGAACTTGATGTAGCTGCCGTCGGCGCGGCGACGCTCCTTGACGGTGCGCACCACGACGGCCTTGACGACGTCACCACGCTTGACGTTGCCGCCCGGGATGGCGTCCTTGACGGTCGCCACGATGATGTCGCCGATGCCGGCATAGCGCCGCGCTGAACCGCCGAGCACGCGGATGCACAAGATCTCCTTGGCACCCGTGTTGTCGGCGACCTTCAGCCGCGATTCCTGCTGAATCACTCGATCTCCTTGACCTGGGTTGTGTGCACGCCAGATACCGACCTGGTCGTACGCGGTCTTTGTCACCCGAGAGCACGCAGGGTTTTCTCACACGAGATAACCGAGGTCTGCCCCAGGCAACCCCTAGAGTCTAGGGGACGAGCTGCTCAGCGCCAAATTGCTGCGGTTTTGCCGTTCCCGAGGCCACACCCAGAACGACGAAATGGTCGCTCTCGAGGCGTCGAGAGCGACCATCTTGCCAGTTTCGGCATGGTGGGCGTTAGGCGCCGCCCACCCCGCAGGGCTACTGCCCGCCCACCCCGCAGGGCTACTGCCCGCCCACCCCCCAATGCAAAACCCGCGAGGTCAGCAGCACCAACCCCAGCGACACCACCGCCACGACCAGCAGCCCGATCACCGCGACGAGCAGCGGCCGCCAGCCGGCCCTGGCGATCTGGCGGATGTCGGTGGACAACCCGACCCCGGCGAAGGTCAGCAGGAAAGCCCACTTGGACACGTTGGCCACACTGGCCAGCTGGCCCTTGCTGAGCAGGCCGGCGGTGGCCACCGCGGAGACCGCCAGGAAACCGAGCACGAACTTGGGGAACTTCTCCCACACGAAGGCCGCCTTGGCACCGGCGCCGGGCGCCAGCTCATCGGCCTCACCCCTGGCGGCCCAGTACAGCGCGAAGCCGAGCACCACGAAGCCGATCAGGGCATTGCGCACGGATTTGACCAGAACCGCGATCTTGCCTGCCTCATCGGAGAACAGGTAGCCCGTCGCCGTCGTCTCGGCGGTGTTGTCGACGGCCAGACCGGCCCACAAGCCGAACTCGTGATCGCTGAGCCCGATCGCATGGCCCAGCGGCGGCAGCACGAACAGCGCCACCGCCCCCAGCGCGAGGATGGCCGCGATGGCATAGCTGACGTCGGAGTTACGGGCCCGGATGGCGCCCTTGGAGGCGACGATCGCCGACACACCGCAGATGGACGTGCCGATCGCCAGCAGCGAACCGAGCTTGCCGGACAACCCGAACCACCGGGCGGCCAGAATGATGATGGTGCCCGCGATAGTCATGTCCACCACGATCTGCACCAGGCTGATGCCGCCCAGTTTGAGGACGTCGCCGAGGACGAACCTCGAGCCGAGCGCCACGATGCCGACCTTCAGCCAGAACTGGTATGTGAGCACACCGGGGCGGAAAACACGGTGCAGCCCAACGGTATTGGTGATCAGCAAGCCTATCAGGATTGCCCACAACACGAATTCGATATCGGGCACATGCCAGTGCAATCGTTTTCCCAGTGCCAGCCAACCGATTTCGGCATACTTGCCCGCCAGCCCGACCGCGATCAGCAGCACCAGGCCGGGCAGATAGTCCAGCGGTCGCGCACTGGTGAACTCGGAATCGGCGAAGGTGTCGTCGAGGCCTTCGCGATCGGCGACGGTGCTCATCCGAGGATCCCGCCGGTCACCACGGGATCCTCGGAAGCACGCCGGCCACCGCGAGGGCGGTGATCGCCAATCCGAGAATCGTTGCCCACCAGTCCGACCCGACCCGGGTGACCCAACCGGTTGTCGGCTGTTCCTCTGTCATGCCGCAAGGCTGCCGCAATCGGCACCGTTGACCCAGATATCGAATCTCGCTGAGAAATATTCTCAGCAAGATCATCGGGCGCAGCGGAAGCCGATGTGCGTGGTTGCGGTGTCCCGGGATTGCGGTGACCGCGCCGACGGCCGGTAGCGGTGGCAGTATTCCGGCGCGCACAGATGTGATCCGCCCTTGAGCGCCTGGCTGACAGCCGGGTCGTCCGCGGGCAGGCAGCACGGGTTGGCCACCCGCCCGGTGAACTCACTGCTCGTCCATTCCCAGACGTTCCCGATCATGTCGAGCAGGCCGAACCCGTTGGGGGCGAAGGTGCCCACCGGCGAAGTCCCGGCCCAGCCCGCGGCGCCGTCGTTGCGGTACGGGAAGGCACCCTGCCAGGTGTTGGCCATCAGCGTTGCACCGGGTTTCACCTCGTCACCCCAGGCGTAGGTGGATTCCGTGCCCGCCCGTGCCGCGTACTCCCACTCCGCCTCGGTGGGCAGCCGTCGGTCCGCCCACCCGGCATAGGCCAGCGCGTCGGCATAGGCGACCTGCACGACGGGGTGGTCGGGTTCGGCCGCCGCGCGGTCCGGGCCGAACGGGTGCCGCCAAGTCGCACCCGGCGCCCAGTCCCACCACTGCCGCCAGTCCCGCAGGTCCACCGGCCCGGTCGTCGGCCGGAACACCATCGCGCCGGGCACCAGGTCGGTCGCAGTCGCGCCGGGATACAGCGCCGGATCCATCGGACGCTCGGCCACCGTGCGATAGCCGGTCGCACCGACGAATTCGGCGAACTGCGCGGTGGTGACGGGATGCCGTTCGATCGCGAACGGCGCGACCTCGACGGCCCGGACGGGCCGCTCCTCGGGATAGAAACCGTCGGCGCCCATCCGGAACCGGCCGCCAGGCAGCCCGACGAGATCGGTCGGCGTCACGGGATACGGATCTCGAAGTCCCCGGCGAGCAGTTCGGCGGCGCCGTCGAAACCCGTTGTGCCGGTGGGGGCGGCGGTGTGCACCGACACCAGGTAGTTGCCGGAGTCGGTCCACACATGTACCACCCGGTCGACGAACTCGACCGCATTCTGCGGGGTGTCCGACCACGCGCCCAGCAGCTTCTGCCCGCTGTACTGACACAGTTGCGCCGGCAGCACACTGATCGAACTGACCGCGGCCTCGGCCATCAGCCGGTCGGCGTACTCGTCGAAAGCCTTGGCCGGTTCCAGTCTGGTCGGGGCGATGGTGATGGTCGTGTTCATCCCCTGCGGACCTTTGAGGTAGCCGCCGATGTCACCGCTGCCGCCCTGCATCGACCAGCCGTCCGGCACCGGCACCGTGATCTCCGGCGCCGCCGGGTCGGCGACCTTCGCGACGAATCCGATCCGTGGCTTCTCGTCCGGCGCGCACGTCACGCCGCCGGCCGGCACGGGTGCCCGGTCGGTCGGGACCACCCCGTAATTCGACGAATCGGTGTCGGTGGCCGGCGGCGCGGCGGTGGCACTCGACCCGCCGTGCCGGCCGGTGTCAGCCGCTACCGGAACGCCCTCGCTGGTCCGGACGCAGGCGGACGTGACGGCAACGGCCAGACACGCGACCATCACTGCCCGCGTCGTGGATCCAAAATGTGTCATCAGTCCTTCGCGAATGCCTGGGCCGTTTTCTCTTCCACCTCACGGTACGGCGCACCGCAGGTCTCGACCACCACCTTGGCGATTGTCCCCGCCGTACCCGGCGCGGGCCGCGCCGCGCGCCGGTCGGCGGCCGTCCCGTCAGGCCATCGGATCCGCCGGATCGTGCACCCGGTACAGCCGCCAATCGGGTTGGCTGTCCCCGTCGTTGGGGATCTCCAGTTCCAGGGTGGCCACATCGGATCCGGTCTCGTACAACGTCGGGTAGCGCTGGTTCAACGCATCCGACACGCCGCGCCCGGTGGGCGGGACGGCCAGCAGGTACTTGATCCCGTGCGCGGCGGGATCGTTGAGCAGTTGCACGAAGTCGGGGTCCGACGGCACCACGAACATGCGTGGGTTCTTCGACGCGGCCACCACGGCAAACCCGTACACGGTGTCGGTGATCACCGAACTGTCCGGCAAGTCGAGACCGTCCAGGTATCGCGCGATCTCACGTTCGGTGGCGAAGGTGGCGGCCACACGCCGCTGCACTGCCTTCTGTGGACTCACGTCGTCTGGATCGGGACTCAACACCGTCGCCAGTGCATATTCCTGGGGCGCGTAGGCGGGCAGGGACATCCCGTACGCGGTGACCGGAATGGTGATGGCGAACGCCACCGCGACCGGGACGTGGGCGAATCTGCCGTACCGGGTGCTGGACTCCTCGGTGTCCACGGGCGCGTAGCGGCCGCGGCGCTTCGGCACAACGAGCTTTCCGTCCGGAACGGCGAGCATGGCCAGACATGCCGCGAACGGGATCGCCACGATGTAGAACCGCAGAAACGGGAAGGTGGCGCCGGTCGCAAAGGTGTAAGTCTGGAAACCGAGCACGGCGCCGTACATGAGGATCGGCACCATCAGCACCCCCCAGTTGGGCCGGTGCCAGCGCAGCACGCCGGCCCACGCCGCGATGGGAAGCAGCGTCGGGGCCAGCAACGTGATACAGACCAGAGCGAATGCCAGTCCTTCCCCGAAGGTGCCGGCGCTCGCACCGCCCGACTGTTCGAGAATCGCGGAGTTCCCGTACTGAGAGGTGAACTGCGCGAAGGCGTCACCGGTGATCAGCCAACTGGTGGCGGCCCATCCGAGGAAAGCCACGAATCCGGGCAGGCTGACCAGTAGCAGGTCGAGCAGCGCGCGCCGGAATCGCGGCGCCCGCTCGGCCCGCAGGAATGTCGTGATGCCGACGAGGAGACCCGCCGCGGCGACGGTACCCACCGCGTCATAGCGGGTCAGGTACGCCAGGCCCATGGCGATACCGCCGGCAGTGATCAGATGATGCACGTCGTCGTCTGCCATCCACAGGATCAGCCGGCGCACCGCCCAGGTGAGGAAGAAGATGAACGGCGCCTCGCTCATCCCGTTGGACCCGTAGAAGGCGATCATCGGATTGGCTGCGAACAACGCGGTGATCACCGCGACGTAGCCGCGCGGGAGCCCGCGGTCGCTGCCGACGGCGTACACCTGCACGACGGCGCCCGCCATGAAGATCGCCGACATGATGGAGCCGGCGAACGCGCGCGCGGTCAGGTCCGGCCACAGCGGTGTCAGCAACATCGTCGGGATCTCCAGCATCGCGGCCAGCGGCGTGAAGATGAAACCGATTGCCGCCAAATGCGGATCGCGGCTGTACAGCACGCTCTCCGACGCCTGCACCCGGGACAGTGCATCTCCGAGGATGAACCCGTGCCGGACCTGCAACCAGTATCCGAGTCCGGCGTACATCGCGAACGCGAGGGCGAAGGCCAGCTGCTTACAGCGCCGATCGGACAATCGGGTGCTCATAGCGGGTCGCCCGCCTCGGCTTCCGGTTTGGCGGCCAGCCCGTGGAAGGTCTTCTCCCAGTACGACGGATTCCGAACGATCTGATACATCCCCTTGGCGGCGGCGATGCTCATCATGAGCCAGAATGCAGGCACCGTCAGTGCGGCGACGAGCAGATCCGACCTGTCGTCCTCGCGAATGGCGATCAGATTCATGTAAAGCGTTGCGGCATTGCCCAATACGAGCGCGACGAGCGCCGGGAAGTAGATGATCGGCGGAAAGACGGCTCCCACCACCTCCGGTTGGCCGAGGAACCACAGCATCGTGATGAGCCAGAAGACGAGGTTGAGCACGGCGATGATGGGTGTGCCGGCGAGCACCAGATTGAATCGGAGAAAACTACGCGGCCCGAGGATGCCGAACAATCGGACCGGCCGGCGAATGTGCACCAGCCAGGTCTGCAGGTAGCCCTTGTACCACCGGGACCGCTGCCGGATCCAGTTGATTGGATCGGAATTGGCCTCCTCCTGGGTGGCCGAATCGATGACCGCGGTGTGATACCCCGATGCGTCGATCCGCAGACCGAGGTCGGCATCCTCGGTGACGTTGAAGGGATCCCACGCACCGATCTGATCGAGGATATCGCGGCGCAGGTGATTCGACGTGCCGCCCAACGGGATCGGCGACGAGCTGCTCATCATGCCCGGAAGCAGATATCCGAACCAGAGCCCGTACTCGGCGGTGAACCATCCGGTGAGGATGTTCTGGTGCCCGTTGTGATACTCCAGCTTCGCCTGCACGCACGCGATGCTGTCGGGCAGACTCCGGAACGCCACCGCCACTCGGCGCAATTGCAGGGGTTCGGGCAGGTCCTCGGCGTCATAGATGGTGACGATGTCACCGGTGGCGAAATACAGACCGTAGTTGCACGCCTTGGGTTTCGTCCTGGGTTCGGCTGCCGGCACCAGCACGATGGTGATGACATCCGATTCTCCGCAAGCCGTCGCCGCCGCGATGGTGACCTCGTCATCCTCCTCCAGCAGTAGGAGTACCTGAAGTTTGTCCGGCGGGTACTCCAGTGCCGTCATCGCGCCGATCAGGTCTCCGACCACCTCCGGCTCGTTGTACGCCGGGACCAGGATGGTGTACGGAGGCAGATCGTCGTCGGAAAGGGCGCGGGCCTGCTCATCGGTGATGGTGAGGGGTCGCGATGCCAATCCGTCGCGGAAGATGAGCACCCTGTCCAGCATGGTGAGGACGTAGCCCACCGTGCACAGACCGATCAGTACGACCGCCGTTTGCAAGGGCCGCCACACCGCGAAGCCCACCGTGACGGCCAACACGCTCAGGATGACGGGCTTCTGCCAACCCCAGACCGCCCGGGAGGCCGACTGCAACGGATGGTTCTCCCGCAGTTCGTTGATGGCCCGGTCCAGGAAGTACTGGCGCTGTTCCTCGGTCACCTCGCCCCGCAGCGGCGGATCGGCCTGCGTGGTCACGGCTTGTACCCAAGTGGCTCCAGCGCCCGTCGCACCAGCGCATGCCCGAACTCGGTGAGCAGATCGTCATCCTTCATGTTCGGGTCGGTGTCGCTCACCGCGGCGTTGCCGCGGAACAACACGGTGAACATCGAATTGAGCGTCGGCGTCACCCCGCCGGTCGGCTGCGGGAAGGGGGCGTCGTCCTCGTGATTGTCCACCGCGATCGCCAGCACCCGACGGCCCATGGTGCCGTTGGTCCAAATCCACTGCAGCCCGTCCCAGGTCACCAAGATCCGGTCGTCCACCCCCGAGAACAGGTCGGCCTCCAAACCGTAGCCGAGGTCGACAGACCTTCGGCTACTGAGCCGGATTCCATTGACGCGGTAGATCATTCGCGTGGGATAGACGGCCAGGGCGAACGGGCGCAATGTGGTGACGGAGTCGACCATGATCGCGCGTGGCCGCCCGAATTTGTCGTGCCGCCGGTCCCCGGCGTCGGCCACCATCTTCTGCCGGACCAGCTTGGCGCCACGACCGTAGAATCTTGTGACCCAGTCGTACTCCTGCGTTTCGACCACGTGCCAGCCATCCGGAGCCCGCAGCGGTTCTTCGAAACTCATCGCGTCCACCGTCATCGGCGGGGCCATGCCGATATCGGGTAGCCGCACCAAGGACAGCACAAGCGCGACGACGAACACCACCGGCACCGCCGACCAGATCTGTTTTGCCACAAGCGGTTCCAGCTTGCGATCCAGCATCCGTTTCGGCGCGCCGCGACGGGCGACCAGGTACATCAAGGTGCCGACCACGCAGATCGAGGTCAACGCAGGGATGTACTGATAAGCCAGCAGCGGTGCGTTGGGGAAGAAAATCGCCATCGCCGCCAGGATGAACAGCCCGACCAGCCAGGCGGCGTTGGAGCCGACCATTCCACGACTGGTGTGCCGACCCACCGCCGTCGCCGTGGCTGTCGCGGCGATGACCATCGTGCCGACGCCGGCAGCCACTCGATTGCCACCCAGCAGGATCACGATCAAGTAGTAGGGCAGCGGAAACATCATGAAGAAGATCAGCCATGTCCAGCCGAACCGGATGATCGGCCGTAGTCCGAACAGCGCCACGCTGGCACTGACCACGAACAACCACAACGCGACGAGATCCAACCGGAGCAGGTGAAAGTAGAGACCGTAGCGTTGGAGCAGTACGCCCTGCAAAAGGATGGCCAACACCAAACCCATTGACCCGACGATGATGTCGGTCTGCCTGTCGTGGATCGGAAGCTCGGTTCGGTGCCGTCGAGCGATACCGACGGCCGCAAGCGTCGCGGCGATGGGAACAACCCAAACGTAGCCGCCGAGTCCACCGCCCACCGTGGTGGCCCACGCGCTGCGCAGGCTGTCCCGGAACGCGAACACCGTCACTATCGCTATATAGGCCCATCTGACGACCAGGCGGGTGACCGGATGCCACGTTTGCGTCGAACGTAGCCGCCATGCCGGCGCCTGTGCACGGGCCGGCATGTCAGGCGTCCCGCGCGCGGCGCCGCTCCCGTAGCCGCATCCAGAAGGTGAGGGCCGCGACGATCACCAGCGCGGCGCCGCCGATGGACCACCACAGCGTGCTCGACGACGCGGCCGTCGCCTCCGGCGGTGCCGTCGCATCCGGAGCCGACACCGTGACCGGGTCACGGTCAGCCACCGACACCAGTGCAACTCCGTTGACGATCGACCACCGCCGTTCGTCGGCGCCCAGCCAACGCAACAGTTCGTCCAGCTGTCGTGGCGCCCCGTTGGAGGTGGCCACCAGGACCGACCTGCCGCCGACGTACGCCGTCTGCAGCGACGCGAACTTCAACGCGGGTTCGAGCGTCAGAGTGGCGGGCTCGCCGTCGTCGCCGAATACGTTGAGCGTCATAGATACCGCATCGGGCGCCGACACCGGCAGCGGAATCTCGGGGTGATTCCAGCCGTCGGGTGAGATCAGCACGGCCGGACCGGTGGATTTGATCGCCTCGTCCAACGCCACCACCGAGGTATCGACGGGCAGCGCGCTCAGCCGCTGCAGACCGGTCATGATCTGTACTGCCCGAACGGTATCGGCGAAAACATCGTCGTTGACGCCGATCTGCACTTTTGGCATCAGCGCCTGGGGCATGGACTGGAAGCCCGGCGGAACCGGCGGCTTGGCCGCTTCGCTCAGCACGCTGCTGGCGCCGTCGATGGTCAGGGTGACCGGCTGGAACTCGCCGCATCGTCCGGTGTTACCCGAGATGTGCACCTGCACATTCAAGGTGGTGTAGCGCTGCAACAACCGGTCCGGCACGTCGATCCAGCGATCGATGACCCCATCGGTGTCGGCGGGCCACCCAGCGATCGTCTCACCGGCGATCGATGCGACTATCTGCCCACCGATATTGGCCGGCAGCGGCGTGTACGAGCCCTGCAGGTGTACCCGGATGTTGTGTGCCGAACGCCCCAACCGCGTCTGATCCAGGGCGATACCGACCTGCGGGTTGAGCGCCACGGCGTTGACGCCCGGCTGCCCGAGCTTGCGGATGCTGGTCTCGTTCCCGGCCAGCTGGGGCGTCGAGCTCAACGGCCCGACAACGGCTTTGGAGGTGAGGGCATACCTCGAGAGTCCGCTGTTGATCAGCCGGACCTGGTTGACCAACTCGGCGGCCGGGCCCGTGACGAGCAGGGCAGGCATCCGGCCGGATCCGTAGAGCGACACACCCGCGTCGGGGCCCTCGGAGATGACGATATGCCGTTCCAATGCACCACCGGTACCCGGCGGTTGCGCGGCGGGCGCCGGCAGCGGCGCCACCTCCACCACCGGGTACTGCTTGCCATACCGTGCGACGACGGCGGTGGCCAGCTTGACGGCGGCATCGGCTTCCACTTTTGAGGGTTTGGTGGCGATGTAGACGACCAACTTGCGGAGCACCGGCGGCAGGAAGTCCGCGACCGCCGTCGGCGCGCGCTCCACGCCCGCGAAGCTCACGGTGACGTCGGTGAGCCGCAAGGGGTTGGTGGGGTCCAGGCAGTACCCGTCCAGCGGCAGTAGGTAACTCCGCAGCAGCACGGTGATGGCGTTGTCGACCACCTGCGCGCCCGCCATGGGGATGACCACTGGTCCGCGCTGCGCCGGGACGTCCACCCTTGCGATCATTCGATTGTCCTGGCTGACCGTGACCTCGGCGCTTCGTACGTAGGTAGGCAGTTCGGCAGTCAGGTTCAGCGAGCTCGGCGTCATCCCCGCCGGAACGGGCACCGTCAGTGTGGCGGTACCGATCTGGCCGTAGAACAACAGGTCCGGGTCAAGGCCGAGATCGGGGAGGGCCAAGGTGGGCGAGTCCGCCAGCCAGGGCTCATCGGGAAACGCGCGCGCGACCGCTGCAGTCGGCAACACCGGCATCGTCGCGAGGACGGCCAGCAATCCCAGGATCAATAACATTCGCTGCAGCATTGCGACAAACGATAGGCCGCCACACAGCCATTTCACCTGCAAGTCCAAGAATTGGCATCGCCATCAGATCGGCGACGCAAGCACGTGTCGAAGCGAGCTGCGATTCGGGCAAACTATGTCAGCCATGCCGGCCGTCCCGCGGACGGGCGCACCATGCGGTCGGCGCCTCGACGGCGCACACCGATTCGACCGCGAGGGCAACATGTGCCCGCCACCCGCCTCGCCACCACGCGACAACAGCAAAACCTGATGCGCGGGTCGCAGTGGTAGCAGATCGATCAGCAACCGACACAACAACTTCCCAGCGTCGGGCCGAACCGCCACCCGGCGACGAACACGCAAAAGCCCCCGCCTCGCGGCGGGGGCTTTCACGTGTGTGTCTACTTGGCGCGCTCGAGTACCTCGACCAGCCGCCACCGCTTGGTGGCCGACAGCGGTCGGGTCTCCATCAGCGAGACGCGATCGCCGACACCGGCGTCACCGTTCTCGTCGTGCGCCTTGACCTTGGTCGTGGTCCGGATGATCTTGCCGTAGAGCGGGTGGCTCTTGCGCGATTCCAGCTCGACCACGATGGTCTTCTGCATCTTGTCGCTGACCACGTAGCCGATGGCGGTCTTGCGACGACCACGCTGTTCCTCGGTGGCCGGCGTATGCCGCGGGCCCTTTTCCTCTGCCATGTCTAAGAATCCTCACCAACGGGTCCGGCGGCCAGACCCAGTTCACGTTCACGCAGCACGGTGTAGACCCGTGCGATCTCCTGGCGCACCACACGCAACCGGCGGTTGTTGGCCAGCTGTCCGGTCGCCATCTGGAAGCGCAGGTTGAACAGTTCTTCCTTCGACTCGCGCAAGCGAGAGGTGAGCTCCTCGTCGGTCAGCTCACGCAATTCGCCAGGCGAAACTCCCACTGCCATCAGAACTGCTCCTCTCGAGTCACGATGCGTGCCTTGATCGGCAACTTGTGGATGGCGCGGGTGAGCGCCTCCTTGGCGATCTTCTCGTCGGGGAAGCTGATCTCGAACAGCACCCGGCCCGGCTTGACGTTGGCCACCCACCACTCCGGCGAGCCCTTACCCGAACCCATGCGGGTTTCGGCGGGCTTCTTGGTCAGCGGGCGGTCCGGGAAGATGTTGATCCAGACCTTGCCGCCACGCTTGATGTGCCGGTTGATGGCGATACGAGCGGACTCGATCTGCCGGTTGGTGATGTAGGCGTGCTCCAGTGCCTGGATGCCATAGTCACCGAAGCTGACCGCGGTGCCGCCGCTGGCAATGCCACGCTGCTCCGGGTGGTGCTGCTTACGGTGCTTGACCCTGCGGGGAATCAACATGATTAGTTCTCCGTGCTCTCAACGGTGGCCTCGACGGCCGGCGCCTCGGCGCTGTCCGCGGCACCCTCATTGGCAGCGCGACCGGCGTCGGTGCTCGTCGCCGTGGTACCCGACGCACCGCTACGGCGCGGACGGGTGCCCGACGGACGATCCCGGCGCGGACGGTCGGCGGCCGGCGCGGCGGCGGTCAGCTCACGCTTGCCACCGACGATGTCGCCCTTGTAGATCCAAACCTTCACGCCGATCCGGCCGAAGGTGGTCTTTGCCTCGTAGAGGCCGTAGTCGATGTCCGCGCGCAGCGTGTGCAGCGGGACCCGACCTTCGCGGTAGAACTCCGAACGGCTCATCTCGGCACCGCCGAGACGACCCGAGCACTGCACCCGGATGCCCTTGACGTTGGGCTGGCGCATCGCCGACTGGATCGCCTTGCGCATCGCGCGGCGGAACGCCACCCGGTTGGAAAGCTGCTCGGCGACGCCCTGGGCGACCAACTGCGCAACAGACTCGGGGTTCTTCACCTCGAGGATGTTGAGCTGAACCTGCTTCTTGGTCAGCTTCTCCAGGTCGGTGCGGATGCGGTCGGCCTCGGTGCCGCGGCGACCGATCACGATGCCCGGACGCGCGGTGTGGATGTCGACCCGGACCCGGTCACGGGTCCGTTCGATCTCCACATCGGCGATACCGGCACGCTCGAGACCGGTGGCCAGCAGGCGGCGGATCGCGACGTCTTCCTTCACGTAATCCGCGTACTGCTTGTCGGCGTACCACCGGGACTTCCAGTCGGTGGTGATGCCGAGGCGGAAGCCGTGCGGGTTGATTTTCTGGCCCACTACTCCGAGCCTCCCTTCGTCTCGGACGCAGTCGCCGAGGCGGCTCCGGTCGTCTTCTTCGCGGAGGCAGCCTTGCTGCCCTGGGCGCGACGGCTGCGCGCCGAAGTCCCGGTGGGCGCACCCTTCTGCTTGGGCGGACGGCTCTCCACGATCACGGTGATGTGGCTGGTGCGCTTGCGGATCCGGAACGCACGACCCTGCGCACGCGGACGGATCCGCTTGGCGGTCGGGCCACCGTCGGCGTGGATGGTGGCGACCACGAGGGTCGTCGGGTCCAGGCCGTCGTTGTTCTGCGCGTTGGCCGCGGCACTGGCGATCACCTTGGCAACGGTGTCGCTGGCGTCCTGCGGTGCCCACCGCAGGATGTCCAGGGCCTCGGCCACGGACTTGCCGCGAACCAGGTCGATGACCCGGCGAGCCTTGGTCGGCGAGATGTGCACGAAACGTGCCACCGCCTTGGCGGACGGATATTCAATCGTCGTAGTCATTACCGGCGCTTCGCCTTCCGGTCATCCTTGATGTGACCCTTGAACGTACGGGTAGGCGCGAACTCGCCCAGCTTGTGTCCGACCATCGACTCGGTGACGAACACCGGCACGTGCTTGCGACCGTCGTGGACGGCGAAGGTGTGACCGATGAAGTCCGGGATGATGGTGGACCGGCGCGACCAGGTCTTGATGACCTGCTTGGTGTTCTTCTCGTTCTGGACGTCGACCTTCTTGAGAAGATGGTCGTCGACGAACGGGCCCTTCTTGAGGCTGCGTGGCATCGCTTTACTCCCTAGCGCTTATTCTTGCCGGTGCGCCGGCGACGGACGATGAGCTTGTCGCTCGCCTTGTTGGGCTTGCGGGTACGGCCCTCGGGCTTGCCCCACGGGCTCACCGGATGGCGGCCACCGGAGGTCTTACCCTCACCACCGCCGTGCGGGTGGTCGACCGGGTTCATGACGACACCACGGACGGTGGGGCGCTTGCCCTTCCACCGCATACGGCCGGCCTTGCCCCAGTTGATGTTCGCCTGCTCCTTGTTGCCGACCTCGCCGACGGTGGCGCGGCAGCGCACATCGACGCGACGGATCTCGCCCGACGGCATACGCAGGGAGGCGTAGCTGCCTTCCTTGCCCAGCAGCTGGATGCTGACACCGGCCGAGCGGCCGAGCTTGGCCCCGCCGCCGGGCCGCAGCTCGACGGCGTGGATGACGGTACCGGCCGGGATGTTGCGCAGCGGCAGGTTGTTACCCGGCTTGATGTCGGCGTTGGCGCCCGACTCGATCACGTCGCCCTGCTTCAGGCCCTGCGGCGCGATGATGTAGCGCTTCTCGCCGTCGAGGAAGTGGAGCAATGCGATGTTCGCGGTGCGGTTCGGGTCGTACTCGATGTGCGCGACCTTGGCGTTGACGCCGTCCTTGTCATTGCGACGGAAGTCGATGACGCGGTAGGCGCGCTTGTGGCCGCCACCCTTGTGACGAGTCGTGATGCGGCCGTGCGCGTTACGCCCACCCGTGCCGTGCAGCGGACGGATCAGCGACTTCTCCGGAGTCGAACGAGTGATCTCGGCGAAATCGGAGACGCTCGAACCGCGACGACCCGGGGTCGTCGGCTTGTACTTGCGAATTCCCATGTCTGTAAATCTCTCTCCCGGACTACGCCGGGGCTCCGAACAGGTCGATCGGCTTGCTGCCCGCGGCCAGGGTCACGATCGCGCGCTTGGTGCTCTTGCGCTGGCCGTAACCGGTGCGGGTGCGCTTGCGCTTGCCATTGCGGTTCAGCGTGTTCACCGAATCGACCTTGACGCTGAAGATCTTCTCGATGGCGATCTTGATCTGCGTCTTGTTCGAGTCCGGGTGCACCACGAACGTGTAGGTGTTGTCTTCGATCAGTCCGTAGGACTTCTCGGAGATCACCGGGGCCAGGATGATGTCGCGGGGGTCGGTAATCGTTGCCATCAGACCGACGCTCCTTCTTTGTGGTCCTTGGTGTTCGCGGCGATGTAGGCGTTGAGCGCCTCGACGCTGAACACCACGTCATCGGCACGGAGCACGTCGTAGGTGTTCAGCTGATCGGCCGAGAGCACGTGCACGCCGGGAAGGTTGCGCACGCTCTTGGCGCCGACCTCGTCGGCACGGCCGATGACCACCAGCACGCGCTTACGGTCGGTCAGCGTGCTCAGGAATCCCTTGGCGCTCTTGGTCGACGGAGCCTGGCCGGCCACCAGCTCGGTGACGGCGTGGATCCGCTCGTTGCGTGCCCGGTCCGAGAGCGCCCCGCGCAGGGCGGCGGCGATCATCTTCTTGGGGGTGCGCTGGCTGTAGTCGCGCGGCTTCGGAGCGTGCACGGCGCCACCACCGGCGAACTGCGGTGCACGGGTCGAACCCTGACGCGCACGGCCGGTGCCCTTCTGGCGGTACGGCTTCTTGCCACCGCCGGACACCTCACCGCGGGTCTTGGCCGAGTGCGTGCCCTGACGGCCCGCTGCCAGCTGCGCGTTGACAACCTGGTGCAACAGCGCGATCTTGGCCTCGACGTCGAACAGCTCGGCGGGCAACTCGACGGTGCCGTCGAGCTTGCCGTCCGGGGTGTGGACGTCAATCTTCAAAGAAGTCATTACTTCTCACCTCGTTTGATCGCGGTGCGGACCACGACCAGTCCACCGTTGCGTCCGGGAACGGCACCCTTGATCAGCAGCACACCGTTCTCGGCGTCGACCTTGTGCACCTTCAGGTTCTGGGTGGTGATGCGATCACTACCCATCCGGCCCGACATGCGGGTGCCCTTGAAGACACGGCCCGGGGTGGCGCAGCCACCGATCGAGCCGGGACGACGGTGCACGGCCTGTGCGCCGTGGCTGGCGCCCTGGCCCTTGAAGCCGTGCCGCTTCATGGTGCCGGCGAAGCCCTTGCCCTTGCTGGTGCCGGTCACGTCGACATAGCCGCCATCGGCGAAGATGTCGGCGGTCAGCTCCTGGCCGACCTCGTACTCGGCGGCCGCAGCCTCGTTCTCCAGCCGCAGCTCGGCCAGGTGCCGGCGCGGGTTGATCCCGGCGGCGGCGAACTGACCGGTGACCGGCTTGGTCACCTTGCGCGGGCTGATCTCGCCGTACGCGAGCTGCACGGCGCTGTAGCCGTCCCGCTCGGGGGTACGGATCAGGGTCACCACATTGGGGCCGGCCTTGACGACCGTCACCGGGACGACTTTGTTGTTCTCGTCGAACACCTGCGTCATGCCCAGCTTGGTGCCCAAAATGCCTTTTCTAGCCATTTCTCTGGGTCTCCTACTGGATGTTGACGTCGACGCTTGCCGGCAGATCGATGCGCATCAAGGCGTCCACGGTCTTCGGTGTCGGGTCGAGGATGTCGATAAGGCGCTTGTGGGTACGCATTTCGAAATGCTCCCGCGAGTCCTTGTACTTATGGGGGGACCGGATAACGCAATACACGTTCTTCTCGGTCGGCAGCGGCACCGGGCCGACCACACTGGCGCCCGTACGGGTGACGGTCTCGACGATCTTGCGCGCCGAGGCGTCGATCGCCTCATGGTCGTAGGCCTTGAGCCTGATGCGGATCTTCTGTCCCGCCACGCTTCTCCTACCTCACTACTAACGGGCCCATGGTTGGGCCTTGTTCGTTCTGCTTGGTCTAGTTGCGCCACGCACGAGTGCGTTGCGCAGGCTATGCCGCCGCTGTTTACCTGTCTCTGGTTCACCGACCCCCGCGCTCGGGTGTGTCGCCCTTGCACACGCTCGTCCGCGTCCGAAATTCAGACAACGATCGAGGTTGGGACCGGATGCGTCCGTGAGGACGCTGGTCGCATGCCCGGCCAGGCGAACCTGGCTCAAGGCAACCCGAACAGTATGCCCCAGATCGGGGCGTGCTCCAAATCCCGGACGAACCGGCCGGCGACACCGCCGACACCGAAGCCAGGGACCCCTCGCGAACCGAAATCGCCCCTGGCTTCAGTCTCGGGGTCGATACGTATCTTACTCCACAGTAAGGTGAGCGCCATGCCCGCTCTGAGCCCCACCTACCGTGCCTGGAAGCGGCTGTCGGGGTACCCCGGCGGCTCCCGACTGTTCTCGGCGGCCGCCATGGTCCGGGTGCCCTATTTCGCCTCGGTGGTGCCGCATGTGCTGTCGATGGAGCCGGGTCGCGCCGAGGTGGCGGTGCCCAAGTGGTTCTTCGTCTACAACCACCTGCACACCGTGCACGCCATCGCGGCATGCAACGCCGCCGAGGTCGCGATGGGGATGGCCATGGAGGCCACGGTGCCCACCACCCATCGCTGGATCCCCAAAGCCATGACGGTGCAATACCTCGCCAAGGCCACCACTTCCCTGCGGGCGACGGCGGAATTCCAGGTGCCGGAGTTCGGTGCACTCGTCGAGGGCACCGAGATCGTGGTGCCGGTCAGCGTCACCGGCCGCGACGGCGCCGAAGTGGTGCACGCACAGATCACCACCTGGGTGACTCCGGCTCAGCCCAGATAGGTGCCGTGCCCCTCACGCACCAGACCTCCGTCGAACATGAGGACCTCGTTGACCAGCTGACCGCGGTGATTCCGGTAATTGATGACCACACCGGAGACACCGCGGTAGACCCCGACCATCTCGAACCGCAGGTCCGGCAGGGCCGCCAGGCCACGGGTCCAGTAGTCGCGCAGCGCCGCCTTGCCGCGCACCACTCCCCCACTGCCGGGTAGCAGCTCGGCCGCCAGCGGCGAGGTGAACACCACGTCTTCGTGGAAGTGCGCCAGCACCGCCTCGACGTCATGGCGGTTCCACGCGTCCAGCCAGTCCTGTGCGAAGGCGTCGGTGTTCATCCGGGTCAGCCTTTCAGTGCGGCCCAGAACGGGCATTGGTGCGTCGCCGCGAAATCGGTGATGACCCGGCTGCCGTCCGGTCGCAGCTGCAGCCACGGGGACGGGTCGCCGTTGACGGTCGGCCACACCGGCCCGTCCGGCGCCGCGGGAACACCGGAGGTGACGAATTGCGTCCAGTAGGCCAGCATCTGGTCGGACAACCGCTGCGCACCGGCACTGAGCGCGGGCGCGCCGCCGATCTCGAACAGATACCGCAGCTCCAGGGAATGGGCCGCGCGGATCGGAAAAGGCAAGTGCTGGAACGGGTCCGGCGTGGGCGGTGCGGGGTCGTCGAATTCGTAGCCGTACACCGGCGCGGACCTGCTCAGGTCCGTTGCCATCCGGTATGCCACGCAGCTGAAGACGCCGTCGGTGACCGCGGCGGCGTACGCCGTCGACACGCTGCCACCGAAGCGGGACGGCGGATAGCGGGTACCGACCGCGGGTCCGTCGGGACCGAAGGTGTCCGCGAGCAGGCCCGGATAGTCGGCCGGGGTCCACTCCTGCCGGGTGCGCAGATACTGCAGCGCCACGAACAATGTGAATTCGTCCCTGGTCGTCCCGATCAGCACCGGGACGGTTGCGGCCTTGCCGTCGCGGATCAGGTCCACCGGGTTACCCGGCAGGGTGGGCGTACCCGTGGTCGGACCCGTCAGCCAGTCGCTGCCGATGCGGTAGAACCAGGGCGGTTGGTCGAGCCGGGCGGCGGGCAGCGCTCGCAGGCAGCGTGCAGCGTCGGCCGGATCGGCGCATCCCATCCGGGCGGCAAAGCGCAGACTCTCCTGGCGCGCGGCAGCCAGCCCGGCCTGCGCCTGGCACGGACCGCTCTGGATGATCGCCGCCCGGAACAGCCCGGTCGAGCCCGGGGCGACCAAGTGGTCGCACACCGACATCCCGCCCGCGGACTCCCCGGCGATGGTGACCTTGGCGGGGTCTCCGCCGAACGCACCGATGTTGTCGTGCACCCAGCGCAGCGCGGCCTGTTGATCCGCCAGGCCGTAGTTGCCGTCACCGACGCCGGGGTGGGCGAGGAACCCCGGCGCCCCCAGCCGGTAGTTGACGGTGACCACGATGACGCGCCCCTTGGTGGCCAGCCACCGCGAGCCGTACAACTCGCCGCTGCCGTTGACGAACCCGCCGCCGTGTATCCAGAACAGCACCGGCAGCCCCACCGCCGCCGAGGGCACCCAGACGTTCAGGGTCAGGCAGTCCTCCGAGGTCTTGCGTCCCCAGCCGGGGTCGCGGGTGGTGTCCTGCACACACCGGGGCCGCGGCAGCGTCGCATCGCGCACACCCGGCCACGGCTGCGCCGGCGCCGGCGGTTGCCACCGCAGCGCGCCGACCGGGGGCGCCGCATACGGAATGCCTTGGAACAGTAGGTAACCGGAGGCCACCGCGCCTTGGAGCTGCCCGTCGGCGGTGTGCACCACGCCGTGGTCCAGCCGGGGATCGGGCTTGGGCACGGCGCTGCTGTCGACCACCTGCCCGGTACCTCGCGCGCATCCGCCGAGCACCACCACACCGATCGCCAGCGTGGCCAGCAAGCGAGCGACGGTGCCTGGCCAACGGCGCCGGAACGAACCGGACAGCATGATGAGCCAGCCTACGGCAGCCGATCGGGGCAATCCCGCCCACGCAGTGCCCGCCATCGTCGACACTGGGGACGTCCCGAAACCTGACACCCGTCAAGTCAACCGCAAGGAGCCGCCGATGAGCACCCCGACCACCGAACGCCCGGTAAGTCCGCACGGCCGCGTCCTGGCCGACCCGACCGCCTACGCCGACGATGCCCGACTGCATTCGGCGCTGCGCCGGCTGCGCGCCGACGCGCCGGTTTCCTGGGTCGATTGCCGCCCGTACCGGCCGTTCTGGGCCATCACCAAGCACGCGGACATCATGGCGATCGAGCGGGAGAACAACCTGTTCATCAGTGAGCCGCGGCCACTGCTGGCCACCGCCGCCGCCGACGATCTGGCCAAAGCGCAACTGGAATCCGGGATGGGCCTGCGCACCCTGATACACATGGACGACCCGCATCACCGCAAGGTGCGGGCGATCGGCGCGGACTGGTTCCGACCCAAGGCGATGCGCGATCTGAAACTGCGGGTGGACGTATTGGCCAAGCGCTACGTCGACCGGATGCGCGACATCGGGCCCGAGTGCGACTTCGTCACCGAGATCGCGGTGAATTTCCCGCTGTACGTGATCATGTCGCTGCTGGGGCTGCCCGAGTCCGATTTCGGCAGGATGCACATGCTCACCCAGGAGATGTTCGGCGGCGACGACGAGGAGTACCAGCGCGGCAAGTCACTGGAGGACGGCCTGAAGGTACTGCTCGATTTCTTCACCTATTTTTCGGAGCTGACCGCGTCACGCCGGGCGACGCCCACCGAGGATCTGGCCTCGGCGATCGCCAACGGGACCATCGACGGCGAGCAGCTGTCCGATGTCGACACCGCCTCCTACTACGTGATCGTGGCCAGCGCCGGGCACGACACCACCAAGGACGCCATTTCCGGTGGGCTGCATGCCCTCATCGAGAACCCCGCCGAGCTGGACCGGCTGCGCAGTGCGCCCGAGCTGATGGGCACCGCGGTGGAGGAGATGATCCGCTGGACCACGCCGGTCAAGGAGTTCATGCGCACCGCGACCGCCGACACCGTGGTACGCGGCGTCCCGATCGGTAAAGGCGAATCCGTCTACCTGGCCTATGTATCGGGCAACCGGGACGAAGAGGTGTTCCACGATCCGTTCCGGTTCGATATCGGCCGCGAACCCAACAAGCATCTGGCCTTCGGTTACGGAGTGCACTTCTGCCTGGGGGCGGCGCTGGCCCGGATGGAGATGGCCAGCCTCTTCGCAGAGCTCATCCCCCGCCTTGAGTCCATCGAATTGGCTGGTACGCCCGAACTTTCGCACACGGTATTCGTCGGCGGGCTCAAGCATCTGCCGATCCGGTATTCGTTGCGCTGATCGAGTGCGTGGCCAGGAAGCCGTCCACCGCCGCCCGGGCGATCTCGGCATAGTCGAAATCGGGCAGCGTGCTGAGCTTGCCCAGCACCACCGGCCCGAGTAGCAGCGCGGCGGCCCTGGTCCGGTCCACGTCACCCAACTGGGCCAGGGCGTCCGGACTGCCCAGCACGGCCTCCAGGGGTGCGGCGTACTGTTCGGCGACGCGTTCGCGCAGTGTCTGCACTTCCGGACTGTCAGAGTGACCCGGCGTACCGGCCCAGGGCAGCGCGGGCATGTCGCCGCCCAGCGCCAGCCAGGACATGGCGGCCACCGTGACCGGCACCTCGGCGATCAGCGCGGCCTGCGCCTGCACCACTGCCGTCAACCTGTCGCGCAGCGGTCCGTCGGGTGGCGGCTGCGGCGCCGGCGGGATCAATGCGTGAAAAGCCGCCGCCAGCAACTCATTCCCACTCGGGAAATGGCGGTACAGGGTCGCCCGCGCGACGTTGGCGCTGCGCAACACGGCATCTATGGTGACCGCGCCGGGACCGCCGGAGCGCAGTAGTGCCGTCGCGGCGTCGAGCAGCCTGGCCCTGGACCGGGCCGGCCGCGGATCCGTTTCGGCGCTCATCGGCGAAACCCCTCCATCGAGAAACAAGACTGTTAGTCTCGCAGCGAGACCAAAGGTCTTTCAATTGTCGCACCCGCGAGGAGCCGAGCATGGTCGACACCGCAGAACTCGTCGCCGGCGCCCGCACCCGGGTGTGGACACTGTGCATCGCATGCCTGGGTGTCCTGCTGGTCATCTCGTCGATGGTGGCGCTCAATACCGCGCTCGGCGATATCGCCATGGCGATGTCGGCCAGTCAGACCGAGCTGACCTGGATCGTGGACGTCTACACGCTGGCACTGGCGTGCCTGCTGCTGCCCGCGGGCGCCATCGGGGACCGGTTCGGCCGCCGCCGCGCCCTGCTGGCCGGGCTGGCGGTGTTCGCGGTTGCGTCGGTGGTCCCCGCCCTCAGTTCGGATCCCGGATACGTGATCGCCGCCCGCGGGGTAGCCGGGGCCGGCGCCGCGTTCATCATGCCGGCGACGTTGTCGCTGCTCACCACGGCATATCCAAAAGCCCAGCGCACCAAGGCAATTTCGATATGGGCCGGTATCGCCGGATGCGGGGCGATCGTCGGGATGCTCGGAACGGGCCTGCTGCTGCAGTTCTGGTCCTGGCAGGCGGTGTTCTGGGGGTTCGCCGGCGGCGCCGCGCTGACGTTCGCCCTGACGCTCACCGTCAAGGAGTCCAAGGATCCCGAGGCCACCCCGCTCGACGTCGCCGGGGCCGTGACCATCGGGGTGGCGGTGGCGGTGCTGGTGTTCGGCATCCTGGAAGCGCCCACCCGCGGTTGGGGCCATCCCGTCGTGCTGTGCTGTGTCGCCGCGGGACTGTTGCTCATGGCGGCTTTCGCCGTCGTCGAATTGCGCAGCAGTCACCCGTTGTTGGATGTGCGGCTGTTCCGGGTACCCGAATTCGGCACCGGCGCGGCGGCCATCACGGCGTTGTTCATGACGATGTTCGGCTTCTTCTTCCTGGAGATGCAGTTCATCCAGCTGGTACTCGGGTATTCGGCACTGGGCACGGCGCTGGCGCTGTCGCCGTTGGCGGTTCCCCTGCTGATCCTGTCACCGCTGTCGGCGTGGTATCTGCCGCGCCTGGGGTTGCGATTCGTGGTGTTCACCGGCCTGATGCTGATGGCACTCGGGCTGCTGTCCATGCGCGGCCTCGCGGTGAACGCGACCTACTGGGAACTGGCATGGCCACTGTTGGTGATCAGCACGGGCGTCGGATTGTTCACCGCACCAACCACTTCGGCGATCATGACCTCGGTACCCGATGACAAGCAAGGGGTGGCCTCCGCAGTCAACGACACCACCAGGGAGATGGGCGCGGCGCTGGGGATCGCCCTGGCGGGCTCGATGCTGGCCGGCCGCTACAACCACGAGATCATGCCGGCGCTGAGCGGCTATCCCGAACCGCTGCGCACCGCGGCGGCCGGGTCACTCGGGGAAGCACTCGGTGCCGCCGCGGCGGCGGGCCCGGCCGGCTCCGGCCTGGTCTACGCCGCGAAGATGTCTTTCCTGTATGCCATGCAGGGTTCGCTGACGGTACTGGCGATGGTGACCGCGGCCGCCGCGCTGCTGATCTCGCTGTGCGCGCCGGGCCGGGACGGCCGGCTGCTGTTCAGACGATGAACTCGGCGGCCCGGTGCCCGATCATCGCGATGGTGGCGTGCGGCCCCCGACTGGTGAGCGTCGGCATGATCGACCCGTCCACCACCCAGAGGCCGTCGATGCCGTGCACCCGGCATCGCTCATCGAGCACCGCACCCATCGGCACCGTCCCGCTGAGATGCTGAGTGGTAGACCAGAATGACTGCTGCCCAGTAACTTCAGTGATCGCGGTGGCGATCTCGGCGCCGCGCCGCAGGGCCGCCACATCGGCTTGCTCGGCGTCATAGTGGTGATCGATGACAGGCGGGTCGGTGATGTCCGCCGACATCACCATCATCGCGCCCCGGGCCCGCGGACGCATCAGCGCGATCCCGATATGCGGCGGGTCAGCCGGTGCGTGGCCGGTCATTTCCGCGAACCCCGTTGTATAAGGCCTGATTTCGAGATCGTCCACCGCTAGCGCGGCCTCCACCGGCGGATGCCCGGGCGCGGCGGGCCAGTCCACCGGGACCACCCACTCGGGATGATCGGACAGCGCCTGCCCGACCGGTAGGTCGGTGTGCACGGCGATGCCGGCATGCTCCAACATCCGCGCCGGTCCGATGCCCGACACCATCAGCAATTGGGCCGATCCGATTGCACCGGCGCACAACACGATTCGGTCCGCGGTGTGGGTCTGGACACCCGATGGACCGATCGCCTGTACACCGACGGCGCGGGATCCGTCGAGCAGGACACGCAGCACCGGGGTCGCCGACCGCACGGTGAGGTTGGCACGCCGCCGTGCCGGGCCCAGGAATGCCGCGGCGGGGTCGATCCTGACCCCGTGTTCGATGTTGAGTGGTACCGCGCCCACCCCATCGTGCTGGGGTTCGCCGTTGAGATCGTCGAGCCAGGGGAATCCGAGACCGAGCACCCGCTGCACGAACGTCTCGGTGCCGGCACTCGGTTGCGCTGCCCGCCGGACCGGGATCGGCCCGTGCGCACCGTGCAGGGATCCGCTGCGGTCTCGATCGGACTCGATGGCCCGAAAATGCGGCAGCACCTGCGCCCAGCCCCAGCCCGGCAGGTTCCAGCCGTCGAAGTCCGACGCCCGGCCCCGGCAGAAGTACCCGCCGTTGATCGCGCCCGAGCCCCCCACCACCGCGCCGCGCATCACGGTGGCGTTCCGGTGCGGGTGATCGGTCAGCGAGGTGTCATAGCGCCTGGCGACGGGACTGCCCACGCCGATCGGCAACCGGCCGGCATCCCGCAGTAACGCGGACACCGCGGGTTCATCGGTGTCCGGCCCCGTTTCGAGCACGGTGACCCGGCATTGTTCGTCTGCGCAAAGACGTTCGGCCAGAATCGAACCAGCGCTGCCGGCCCCAACGATCAGGACGTCACTGTGGAAGGGCAACGTGTCAGGTCACGACCGAATCTGCGGTTTGAGCGCACCGACGTGACGTTCCCGCACCACGCCGGTCCACAACCCGAGTCCATAGGCGATGTCGTCGAGGCGCTTGAGCAGGAGATAGCTCAGCATGCCCACCCGGTGCGTGTCCTGCTCGGCGTTGTTGTTGCGGCTGGCCCAGTCGGCGAGCCCGTCGACGATCGCCGCCACCACGACCACCTGCCGGCAACGCCGGAAGAACACGGCCGCCAGCAGCGCCACCGGCCAGTAGTGCCGGCAGATCGCCGACGCGGCCTGCAGCGCCGATCCCCACAAGCCCCGCGCCGCCAGCGCCGCGATCTGCCTGGGTTCGGTCTGCGCATCCAGCGATTTCACGATCCGGCGGCCGAACAGCACCGTGATGACCGCCGCGGTGAAATATCCGAAGGCGGACCCACTGGCCAGCAGGATCCACACCAGCAGCATCCACCGGTGCACCACCATCGGAGCTGTCTTGCCCGGGTGCCGGACCGACAGTGGGGCCGCCGACTGTCCGTAGAAAGCCTTGCGCCCGAACCACTCTCGCAACTGCGTCCGGTGGTCGTGGCCCACCAGTGCGATGGGCTCATACCGGAGCCGATGGCCGGCCTCGACGAACCGCCAGCACAGGTCGACGTCTTCGCCGGAGCGCAGCGTCTCGTCGAACCCGCCCACTTCGGCCAGCAGAGCACGCCGGCAGATGATCGCGGCACTGGGTACGTAGGACACCGGCCCGTATGGGACCACCGGCGCCTCGCGCATGCCCAGATCCAGCGACGAACGGACCGACTCGTACCGCGCCACCAGATTGTCGGGCTCGCGCAAGCTCACGATGCGCGGAGCGACCAGGGCCACCGCGGGGTCGCAGAAGTGCCCCAACAGCGCTTCCAGCCATCCCCGGCGCGGCACCACGTCGGAGTCCAGAAACGCCACCAAATCGGTGGTGCAGGCCGCCAGCCCGGTATTGCGCGCGGCCGCCGGACCGCGGCTGCGGGCATGCCGCAGCACCAGCACATCGCAGCGGATCCCGTCGAAATCGGAGTCCCGCACCGGCACCGTCGATCCATCGTCGACCACCACGACGCGCATGCCGCGCAGCGACCGCACCAGCCGGCACAGCCCCAGCGTGTTGTCGCGAACTGGCACAACGACTGTGACATCGCGGTGCGATGGACCACTGGCCGGCCGCGGGTGTGCGACGGTGGCATCCAGCAGGGTGCGGGCCAGCTGAGCCGAGAGCGCGTCGTGCACCTCGAGCCTGCCCCCGTCGAGCATGGTCTGGGCCACCGGGGCCAGCCGCAGCAGCCGGGTCGGCGACCCACCGAGCAGCGCCGCACCCTCACCGAGCACCTTCACCCGCCGATCGACCTGGACGGCAAATCCATCGGGTAGCCGCGGCCCCGTCATGTCAGCATCCCGCGGGCATCCGGAGCCCATTTCGACACCTTGTGCACGCATCCGTCGACCATGGCAGCGAACAACAGCTCGCCGTCCTGTTCGGTCGCTGTGGTCGGATCACCCAGCACCCCGATCTCACTGACCGCAGCCATCCCGCCGCGGCGCATCGCCGGCAGCAGCTCGGACAGCGGCGCTTTGTTACCCGGCACGCGTTCCTCGATCCGCACGTTCTCTGGTGAAATATGTAGCAATACAGAAGTTTCGGTATGACCCGCATGTGCGTCGGCGCCTGCGACCGTACACGAGCACCAGGCGGCATCCCGCCCTTCCACCCGCAGCAGCGTGGTCGCCGCCGCCAGCGCCGCCACGTTGCCGCCGTGGCCGTTGACGAAGACCACCCGGGATGCCCAGCTACACGCCGACCGGCCGAACTCGGTGAGCACCAGCCGCAGGGCCTCGGTGCCGATCGACACCGTGCCGGCAAATCCCTCGTGCTCGCCGCTGGCGCCGTAGTTCAGGGCAGGCGCCAGCAGCCAGTCCGAACCGACCCGGGTGGCGACCGCCCGGGCGACCGCCACCGCGATCCGGGTGTCGGTGTCCAGCGGCAGGTGCGGGCCGTGCTGTTCTGTCGATCCGACCGGGACGATCAGCGCAGGCCTGCGCGCTGGTGAAGACCCATACAGCCGATTCGACGTCGCGCTGCCGAGGTCGGTGGGGAAGGCCACCCGCCGATGGTAGGCCGAATTCACCTGGCGTGCGCCGATTGTTGGCGCATGCGCTGCAATTGATTTCCGTGGCACGGCGTGGCTGACGGACTACCGGTCACGTCAGCCACGTCAGCCACGTCTGTATCAGCCGGCAGGTACCCCGAGCGCGCGGGTGAAGCCCTCCGGGATCAGGATGTCGTCGGCGTTCAGATCGTGGATCGAGGACTTGCCAAGGCCGCGCAGAGCCGAGTCGATCCCGCCGTGCAGGATGTCGAGAACGTTCTCCACCCCGGCCTGACCCTCGGCGGCCAGACCCCACAGATAGGCCCGGCCGATCATCACCGCGCGGGCGCCCAGCGCCACGGCCTTGACGACATCACTGCCGCGGCGCACGCCACCGTCGAGTAGCACCTCGACCTGGTCACCGACCGCGTCGGCGATGGCCGGCAGGCAACGGATCGCGGCGGGCGTGCCGTCCAGGTTGTTTCCGCCGTGATTGGACACGGTGATCGCCGAAACACCGGCATCGACAGCACGTTTGGCGTCATCCACCCGAACCATGCCCTTGAGCAGGAACGGCGCATCGGGCCACTGCTCACGCAGCCAGGCGATGTCCTCCCAGGTCGGCGGCGGGGTGCCCATCCACTGTCCGTAGGCCTCGAAGAAGGTCGGACCCGGCTCGCCGCGTCGGCCCTGGTTGGGAACCCGCAGGTCCGGCGGGCGCAGGTGCTTGCCGAAGCTCCACAACCACCGCGGCTTGGTGAGCACCTCCGGTGACATCTTCAGCATCGTCTTGAGGTCCATCCGCTCGGGGATCTTGGGACTCCCCCAATCGCGGCCGTGGCTGAAACTCCAGTCGGTGGTCGCGATCATGCCGACCGCACCGGCATCCTTGGCCCGCTGCACCCGCTCGGCGATCTCATCGCGGCTACCCAGCCAGTAGATCTGGAAGAACACCTTGTCGTTGACGGCGGTGACGTCCTCCATCGGCTTGCTGGCGAACGAGGACAACCCCATCGCGGTGCCGCGGGCGGCGGCAGCGCGCGCCACCGCCACCTCACCGTCGGGATGTACGGCCTGAACCCCGGTCGGCGAGATGATGACGGGCATCGAGATGTCCTGTCCCATCACCGTTGTCGCCAACTCACGCTTCTCGGTGGCGCCGATGACATGGGGGGCGAAGCCGAGCTCGGCGAACGCCTCCACGTTGTCCGAGACCGACACGCCCTTCTCACTCGCCGAGATCAGCGAGGAATAGGCGGAGCGGGGCAGGCGCTTCTTTGCGCGCTGCTGCGCGATGGCAACGGTTTCGAACCAGGTGTCGCGGGCCATATTTACACGGGACTTTCGTTGCAGAATTTCTTGGGCGGAGGCGGGCCGCCGCCGACATTGGACGGCGGAACGGTCAGCAGCGTCAGCGGGACAGGCCCCGACGGCGTCTTGCGCTTTCCGCTGCGGGAGTGGTCGACGCTCGACTTGGGTTTGTCCCGCTCGCGGGCAAGGCCCGGCTCCCCGTATCCCTGCACGCACTCGGGATCGGGGCCGTCCAGCGGCAGCCCGGTGAAGAATTTCGCGGCCATGCAACCACCACGGCAGGCGTCGTAGTGCCCGCAGCCGGTGCACGCCCCGGCCGACTGCGGCTCGCGCAGTTCGCGGAATAGTTCGGAGTTCTGCCAGACGTCCTGGAAACCGTTGCGCTCCAGCACGTTCCCCGCGAGGAACTGTTCGTGGATGGCGAACGGGCAGGCATAGACGTCACCCACGGGATCGATCAGGCACACCACCCGACCGGCCCCACACAGATTCAGCCCGGCCAAGGCACCCGGCTCACCCAGCCCCGACAGATGGAAAAACGAATCCCCGGTCAACACCCGCTCACCCTTGGCCACCAGCCAGTCATAAAGCTCACGCTGCTGAGCCGCCGTCGGATGCAGCTCATCCCACACATCGGCACCACGACCCGACGGACGCAGCCGGGTGATCCGCAACGTCGCACCATAACGATCGGCCAACGCCTTGAAATCATCGAGCTGACCCACATTGTGCCGAGTCACCACCACCGAGATCTTGGCATCCCGGAAACCCGCCGCGGCCAGATTCTCCAACGCCCGGATCGCCATGTCGAACGACCCGGCACCCCGCACCGCATCGTTGACCTCCGCGGTCGCACCATCCAACGAGATCTGCACATCCACGTAATCACTGGCGGCCAGCTTGGCCGCCACCGCAGCATCGATACGCACCCCGTTGGTGGAGAACTTCACCCCGACATGGTGTTCGGTCGCATAATCGACCAACTCCCAAAAATCCGACCGCACAGTCGGTTCCCCACCACCGATATTCACATAGAACACCTGCATACGTTCCAGCTCATCGATGATGTCCATGCACTGCCGCGTGCTCAACTCACGCGGATCGCGCTTACCCGAAGCCGACAGACAATGCACACACGACAAATTGCAGGCATACGTCAACTCCCACGTCAAACAGATCGGTGCGTCCAGGCCGCGCTCGAACTGATCGACCAGCCGGGGTACAGGGGCGGCCATAGTCATTCGGATGTCTCCCTCGGGACCAGCATGTGGGACTGTGCGAGCACGCTCAGCGCGTGCAGATAGGGGCCTTGCGCGTCATCGTCGATACCCGCGGCGCGGCAGGCCGACCGGACGTCGGGGTGGTCAGCCAGCGAGCTGACCACCTCGACGATGGTCCGGTTCTTCAGGAACGACAGCTTCCGGGTACCGAAGTGATACAGCAACGCCCCGAACGGTTCCGGCCGCACCGCCACCTGGCGGTGCAGGGTCCAGGCCACCGCGGGGTCGAAGGCCGTCACCGGGGCTGTCGGCGCCGACATGGTCAGTAGACCCCGCACATCCCGTCGATCGAGACCTCTTCGACGAGAGACTCGGTGACCAGCTGTGACGTTTCGGTTTCAGCCTGCTGATTGGGTTCCATGGACTGCCCCTTTCGTTACGGTGAGAGTTACCGCGGGGTCCGCACTACTGTGACCCACGCCGCACACGATATGGCATCGAGTGCCGTAATGGAAGGGGGCATCTCCGATGACCGTGGGACGTCGCCCTTCGACCACCCAGGGCCACATCAGCGGGGTAGCCCTGGAATTGTTCGCCACCCAGGGTTTCGACGATGTCAGCGTCGACGACGTCGCCGCAGCCGCCGGTATCTCACGGCGCACGTTGTTCCGCTACTTCTCCTCCAAGAACGCCATCCCCTGGGCCGACTTCGACGCGCACCTGCAGTACCTGCGCGATGTACTCAACGCGGTGCCGCAGGACGTTCCGCTCGACGTCGCGTTGCGCTCGGCATTGTTGACCTTCAACGACTTCGGCGCCGAGGAAACCCCCCAGCACCGGCAGCGCATGCGCGTCATCCTGGAAACCGACGCGCTGCAGGCCTACTCGATGACCATGTATGCCGGGTGGCGCGAGGTGATCGCCGCCTTCGTGGCGCGCCGGCTGCGACTCAAGCCCGCCGACCTGATACCGCAGACGGTGGCCTGGACGGCGCTGGGTGTGGCACTGACCGCCTACGAACAGTGGCTCGCCGACGAATCGGTGTCCCTGCCCGACGCACTGGGTGCAGCGTTCGACGTCGTGGGCCACGGGCTGCGCGAGCTCGCCCCCGCGAACTGACTTTCAAAGAAAGTCGCCCAACCCCGTCGGAGTTCGGGCCGCCACGACGACGATAAGGGTGTGAGCGCCCAAACCGACTCTGCACGGGCGCTGCTGACGCTCTATGACGAAGCGCTGCCGGTGGTGTACGGGTACTTCGTCAGGCGTTGCGGCGAACGCGGCACGGCCGAAGATCTGACGTCGGAGACGTTTCTGGCCGCGATGGACGCGGCGCGCAAACCGTCGCCGCCGCCGATCACCGTGCCCTGGCTGATCGGAGTCGCGCGGCACAAACTGGCCGATCACTACCGGCGGCGCTTCGCCATCCCGATCGCCGACGTGCCCGAGACCGCCGATCCGGTCGACGACTGGGACGCCGAACTGGACCGGATGGTCGCCGAGGCGGTGCTGGCCAGACTGCCCGAGCACCACCGCACGGTGCTCGCACTGCGCTACATGGACGACCGCACGGTGGGTGAATGTGCCGAGTTGATCGGGCGCACGGTGCACGCCACCGAAGCCCTGCTGGTGCGGGCCCGCCGCGCGTTCAGATCGCACTACCCGGAGGGAGGCAAGCCATGAACAACCACAGTCACGACCCGTTGCGGGCGCTGTCCGGCGGCGACCTTCCGACCACACCCGATCCCGAGTTCGCGGCCCGGCTGCGGGCCCGCCTGGAAGCCGCCCTGTCCTTACCCACCGGAACCCGAGGAGTCGAAATGAGCGGAACCGATTCACTGCTTGCCGAACTCGCACCGTCCGCCGTCACCGCGGTGGTGCCCTATCTCGCCGTCGCGGACGCACGGGCCGCGCTGGACTGGTACGCCGAGGTGTTCGGTGCCGTGCTGGCGGGCCCGCCGGTGGTGATGGACGACGGCCGCGTCGGGCACGCCGAGCTGTCGATGGCAGGCGCGGTGGTGTACCTGGCCGACGAGTATCCCGAAATTGGCCTCAAAGGTCCTGCACCGCAGTCAGTTTCGGTAAGCCTGATGTTGCAGGTGCCCGATACCGACGCCGCGCTAGAATGGGCCCGCGACCACGGTGCACGCGTCCAGCGCGAACCGTACGAAAGTTACGGGTCGCGCGGTGCGACCGTGATCGATCCGTTCGGCCATCGCTGGATGCTGTCGGGCCCCGTCACCGGCGCACCCGTGACGATCCGGCACGGCGACGTCGGCTACGTGTCGATCAACACCCCGGACGCCGCACGGGCCGAGGCGTTCTACGCACACGTGCTGGGCTGGTCCTACCGGGGTCATCACGTCGAGGGCCCAGCCGGATCGGGCCTGTCCATGGGTATCTTCGAAACACCCGGCCCGAGCACGCTGTTCTGCTGCTACGCCGTGGACGACCTGGAGGCCGCGCGCCAATCGATCGTGTCCGGTGGCGGCACCGTCGCCGAACCGCAGCAGCGCGAGTTCGGCACGGTGTGCGACGCCACCGATCCGCAGGGCACCCCGTTCGCGGTGTACCAGGACACCGCGGGCACACCGCGGCCCGCGCTCAACGGCACCGGACCGGGTGAATTGTCCTACCTCACCTACCAGGTGCGGGATTCGGCCGCCTTCAAGGCTTTCTACAGCAAGGTGTTGTTCTGGACCTTCGAGCCGGGCCGGGTCGACGACGGCTGGGGCATCCAGGAGACGCATCCGATGGCCGGCGCCGCCGGTGGTGCCGAGGTCGCCCGGATCGTGCCGATGTGGACCGTTACCGATATCGACGCGGCCGTCGCCCGGGTCCGCCAGGCCGGTGGCAGCGTCATCGAAGAGCCCTCGGCGCAGTCCTACGGGAAGTCGGCGCTGTGCACCGACGACCAGGGCGCGCGGTTCTACCTCGGCGAGCACTGAGCGATTTGTGCACGTTTACCGGCGGCCTCCGCCGGTAAACGTGCACAAATCACGGGAGAACGTCGGCAATCGGCGTCGCGGCAGCGATCTTGCCGCGGGCCTTCATCACCTTGCCCGGCATACCGCCGCCGACCACCGCGGTCAGCAGGCCGTCGCGCTCGTAATAGGCCAGGAACTTGCGGCCGTCGTCCTCGACGATGTGCACGGTGTCATCGGCCGCCGGCTCGCCGAGGCACTGGATCTTGACGTCGTACTGATCGCTCCAGAAGTACGGCACCGAAGCCACCGGGGACGCGGCTTCCCGACCAAGGATGGCCGGCACCAGAGCGCGCGCCTGCTCGGCCACATTGCTCCAATGTTCCACGCGCACTTGGTGTCCCACCTCAGAACGCCAGGACGCCACGTCGCCGATGGCCCAGACGTGCGGGGCGCTGGCGCGCCCGGTGTCATCGCAGACCACACCGTTGTCGACCTCGATACCGCTGCCGGAGAGCCAGCCGGTGACCGGATGCGAGCCGATACCCACGACCACCATGTCAGCCGCCAGTTCGGTGCCGTCGCTGAGCACCACCTTCTCGACGTGATCGGTGCCCTCGACCGCGGCGACGCCGACACCGCAGCGCACCTGCACACCTTCAGCCTCGTGCAGCCGGGTCACCAGCGCGCCGATCCGCTCGCCGAGCACCGAGGCCAGCGGGGTGGGCTGGGGTTCGACGATCACCACGTCCACGCCGAGTTGGCGCAGGCTGGCGGCCACCTCGCAGCCGATGAACCCGGCCCCGACGATCACCGCACGGCGGGCGGTCGCCGCGTGCGCACGCAACGCCGCACTCTCGTCGATCGACCGCAGCACCCGGATGCCCTCGAGCTCAGGGAAGGACGGAATACGTTTGGGGACAAGGCCGGTCGCGATCACCAGGTCGTCGTAACCGAGCACCGAGCCGTCGGCCAGCGTCACCGTCTGAGCCGCGGTATCCACCGAGGCCGCCGCCGAGCCCAACCGCAGGGTGATGTTGTTCTCGTCGTAGAACTCCTGCGGCTTGAGCACCACGTCGTGGTCGGCGTTACGCAGCACCTCCTTCGACAGCGGCGGCCTGTCATAGGGCAGATGGGCCTCGTCGCTGACGATGGTGATGGGTCCGGTGTGTTCGGCACGGCGCAATTGCTCGGCGGTGCGGGCGGCAGCCAGCCCACCACCGACAATGACGATGCCCCCGTTGGTGCTCACGTGGTGTTTCTAACATGGTGGCGGCTTTGTTATGCCGGCCACCCCGTCGGTACTGCTCAGGACCGGGTGCGCTCGATGATGTTGGAGAGCACCACGATGCTCTCGCTGCGCTCGATGTCGGCGCTCGCCCTGATACGTTCCAGCGCCACTTCCAGATGCCGCATGTCGCGCGCGAGCACATGCAGGATGGCATCGGAGGTTCCGGTCACCGTCGCCGCGCCGACCACTTCGGGAATGTCGATCCAGGCCTGGCGCAACTCGGCCGGCGCGATGGTGCCGTGGCAGTACACCTGCACATAAGCCTCGGTACCCCAACCCAGCGCGTTGCGATCCACGACGGTGGTGAATCCGCGGATGACGCCGTGGTCCAGCAGGCGGTCCACCCGGCGTTTCACCGCGGGCGCCGACAGGTTCACCCGCTCGCCGATCTCGGCGAAGGTGGCGCGGGCGTTGTCGGTCAGCTCGGCCAGGATCCGCTCGTCGGTCTCGTCCAGGCGGTCCATCACCACTCCTCGCACAATAAACATCCGTTCATGACGACTGTACGCAATAGATCAAGCATGATGACGCAAGATATGGCGATTGATTGCAATCGACGGCCCGCATACCGTTGAATCATGACGATTTCCGAGGTCGCCAGCCACCCCGTCCTGCCACCTACCCGCTCCGCCCGCGCCCGCCACTACGCCATGACCGCGCCAACGCATTTCGCCGTCGAGTACGCGATCAATCCCTGGATGGACACCTCTACCCCGGTGGACACCGCCCGAGCGGTGCAGCAATGGGAGAACCTGCACCGCGTCTATCGGGATCTCGGGCACACCGTCGACCTGGTTTCACCGGCGGCCGGGCTGCCAGACATGGTCTACGCCGCCAACGGGGGCTTGATCATCGGGGGCCACGCCATCGTCGCCCGGTTCGCCTATCCGCAACGGGCCGGCGAGGCCGACGCGTACGCGGCCTGGATGGCCGCCCAGGGCTATCAGCCCGTGCAGACCCGCCATACCAACGAGGGCCAGGGCGATCTGCTGGTCGCCGGGTCGAAAATCTTGGCCGGTCACGGTTTTCGCACCGACCCGCGCGCACACGACGAAATCGCGCAGATCACCGGGATGCCGGTGATCGGACTGGAACTCGTGGACCCGCGCTTCTACCACCTCGACACGGCACTGACGGTGCTCGACGACGATCTCATCGCCTACTACCCACCGGCGTTCAGCGCCGCCGCCCGCGCCACCCTGCTGCGACTGTTCCCGGACGCCATCCTGGTCACCAGTGCCGATGCCTACGTGCTCGGCCTCAACGCGGTGTCCGACGGCCGCCACGTGGTGCACCCCGGCGCCGCCACCGGTTTCGCCGCACAACTGTCGGCGGCAGGCTTCGAACCGATCGGTGTGGATCTGTCCGAATTGCTCAAGGGCGGCGGATCCGTCAAATGCTGCACCCTGGAAGTCCATTCATGACCATCCTTGGTGGCATGGACGTCGATGCGATAGCACTTGTCGACCGGTACGCCGCGCACAACTACGCGCCGCTGCCCGTCGTCGCGGCATCGGCCGAAGGCGTGTGGATCACCGACGTGGACGGCCGGCGTTACCTGGACTGTCTGGCCGCCTACTCCGCGGTGAACTTCGGCCACCGCCACCCGGAGATCACCGCGGCGGCGCACGCCCAACTGGACACCGTCACCCTGGTCAGCCGCGCGTTCCACTCCGATCGGCTCGGCCCGTTCTGCGCGGCCTTGGCCCGGATGTGCGGCAAAGAAATGGTGTTGCCGATGAACACCGGTGCCGAGGCCGTCGAAAGCGGTATCAAGGTGGCCCGCAAATGGGGCTACGACATTAAGGGCGTCCCGGCGAACCAGGCCAATATCGTGGTGGCGCAGAACAATTTTCACGGTCGCACCACCACCATCGTGAGTTTCTCCGACGACCCGACGGCGCGCGCCGGCTTCGGTCCCTTCACCCCGGGGTTCCGGTCCGTGCCCTTCGGTGATGCCGATGCGCTGGCCGCCGCGATCGATGACAACACGGTGGCGGTGCTGCTCGAACCCATCCAGGGCGAGGCCGGGATCATCGTGCCGCCCGACGATTTCCTGCCCCGGGTACGGGCGGTGTGCACCGAACGCAACGTGCTGATGATCGCCGACGAGATCCAGTCCGGACTCGGCCGCACCGGGCGCACCTTCGCCTGCGAGCACTGGGCGGTGGTGCCGGATGTGTATCTGCTGGGCAAGGCACTCGGCGGCGGCGTGGTGCCGGTATCCGCCGTGGTGGCCGACCGCGACATCCTCAGCGTGCTGCATCCCGGTGAGCACGGTTCCACCTTCGGCGGCAACCCGCTGGCCGCCGCCGTCGGTGCCACCGTGGTGGCCATTCTCGAACGCGGCGAATACCAGTCCCGCTCAGCCGAGTTGGGAGCACACCTGCATGCCCGGCTGGCCGAGCTGCAAGGGTCCGGCGTGCTTGCGGTGCGCGGAAAGGGGCTGTGGGCCGGTGTCGACATCGACCCGCGACTGGGCACCGGAAAACAGATCAGCCTGCGACTGGCCCAACGAGGCGTCCTGGTCAAGGACACCCACGGTCACACCCTTCGCTTCGCGCCCCCGCTGGTCATCACGGCGGCCGAAATCGATTGGGCGATCGAACAGTTCACCGCTGCGCTGACGGACGGATAGCCGCGCGAGCCACCACCGCTAGTACTTGAGCACGCCGCGGTCGACGGCGATCTGGCTGCCCGACAACGTCGCCGACCCGTCCCCGGCCAGCCACGCCACCACGTTCGCGACCTCCTCGGGCGCCATGAACGCGGCCAGTCCCTCGTTCTTGCCGTCGGTCACCTTGTGGTAAGGCATCGGGGCGAAGCTGTGCAGGAAACTGGGGAACTTCGAGAAGATGGCCGCCATCGCCTCGGGCTCGATCATCGGGGTGTCGATGGAATACGGGTGGATCGAATTGACCCGAATCCCGAACTCCCCCACCTCAAGTGCCAGCGAATTGGTCAGGGCGACCAGCCCGTGTTTGGAAGCCGCGTAGTGCGAGTTGCCCGGCGTGGCCTTGACCCCGGCGGACGAGCTGACGATGATGATCGACCCGCCGTTGCCGGCTTCGATCATGGCCGGCACCGCCGCCTTGATCGTGCGCCAGGTGCCGTTGAGGTTGACGTCGATGACGGTATCCCACTGTTCGGGCGTCAGCTCCCACACCCGTCCCCAGCTCAGCACACCGGCATTGGCGACCACGACGTCCAGCCGGCCGAACTGTTCGATACCGTCGGCGACCAGTTGCTGCTGCGCTTCCAGGTCGCGCACGTCGACCGCGCGGGCCAACACCTTGCGACCGGCGGCCTCGACACCGCGGACCGTCTCGGCCAGCTCGTCGGCGGTGGACGCCGGATAGGTGATGGTGTCGGACACCGGACCGCAGATGTCGGCAGCGATGATGTCGGCGCCCTCGTTGGCCAACCGGATCGCGTGCGCCCGACCCTGTCCACGTGCGGCCCCCGTCACGAATGCCACACGTCCCTCGAGGGAACCGTTACCCGCCGTCATTGCCGGTCCTTTCGTCAGCCCGGGCCCAGGCTAGCAGCCCGACTGGAACGTGTTCTAGTAATCCGGTGACGGGGTCACCAGGTGATGGCGTCGCGGATGATCGGGCAGGTCATACAGTGCCCACCGCCGCGGCCACGGCCGAGCTCGGCGCCCACGATGGTGATGACCTCGACGCCGGCCTTGCGCAGCAGCGAGTTGGTGTGGATATTGCGGTCGTAGGCGAAGACCACGCCGGGCGACACGGCGACGAGGTTGTTCCCGCTGTCCCACTGCTGACGCTCCGAGTCATACCGGGTGCCACCGGTCTCCACCACCCGCAGCTCCGGCAGTCCCAGAGCGGCCGCGACCACCTCGGTGAAAGGCTTGGTCTCCTCGATCACCTCGACACCGGGTGCGGCATCGGAGGGCAGCAGGGTGAACGGTGCGATGCCGTCGACGATATCGGGATAGATCGTCACGACGTCCCGGTCGGCGAAGGTGAACACGGTGTCCAGGTGCATCGCCGAACGCAGCTTGGGCATCCCGGCGACGATCACCTTGTCGGCGGCTCCCGCGGCGAACAACTCGGCGGCCACCTGGGTGATGGCCTGGCGCGAGGAACGCTCACTCATCCCGATCAGGACGACGCCGTTTCCCGGAATCAGCACATCGCCACCCTCCAGAGTGGCCAGCCCCCAGTTGTTCTCGGGATCCCCCCACCACACAGTCGAGCCGGCGTAGTCGGGATGGAATCGGTAGATCGCCTTCATCAGCAGGGTTTCGTCATGACGCGCCGGCCAGAACAGCGGGTTGAGCGTCAGCCCGCCATAGATCCAGCAGGTGGTGTCGCGGGTATAGAGCGTGTTGGGCAGCGGCGGCATCAGGTATTCGGTGACACCGCCGTCCTCGCGGGCCAGCGCCCGGTAGCCGGTCCGGACGTCGGCGGGCAGGTCACGGATGGACATGCCGCCGATGAGGAACTCGGTGAGCCGGCGCTCCGGCAGCGAATTCAGGAAGCCTCTGGTGTCGTCGACCAAGCCCAGCCCGACCTCATTGGCCACGATCTTGCGGTCCAGCAGCCACGCCTTGGCCTCCGGGATCTCCATCGTCTCGGTCAGCAGGTTGTGCAGCTCAACGACTTCCACATCGCGATCGCGCATCTTGTCCATGAAGTCGAAATGATCGCGGCGGGCGTTCTGCACCCACAGCACGTCGTCGAACAGCAGGTCGTCACAGTTGGTAGGGGTGAGCCGCTCGTGGGCCAGACCCGGTGAACACACCAGCACCTTGCGCAGCCTGCCCACCTCGGAGTGCACACCGTACGCCGCTGAAGGTGCGGTCATGGCAAGTCCTTTCGTTCAGATCTGGATGGAACCGGAGACCAGCCCGAAGACGCCGGCGACCGCCCCGAGCACGATGATCCCGAACAACGCCGCCTCGGCGGGCCGGAACACCGGCAGCGAGCGCTCCCGACGGGCCTTGATGTAGAGCAGCGCGGCAGGCGCGTAGAGCACGCAGGACAACAGTAGGTGATCCCACCCCGCGGCGTATACCAGGAACAGCGTGTAGATCGTGGCCAGCCCGGCCACCACCGTGTCCGGCACCAATGATCGTCCGTCACCGTAGGTTTCACGGGTGATCGTGAGCTTGAGTGCGTAACCGGCGGCCAAAAGGTACGGGATGAGCGAGAGCGCGGCGGTGAGGTCGAGCATGAAATCCAGCGCGTCGGAGGTGAACAGCAACATGATCAGCAGCAGCTGCACCAGCCCCGCGGCCATCACCAGCGCGCTGACCGGCGCGCCGTTGGAATTGGTGCGGGACAGGAACTTCGGCATGTCGGCCGTCTTGGCCGGGATGTAGAGGATCTCGGCGGCCATCAGGGTCCAGGCCAAGTAGGCGCCCAGAACGGACAGGATCACGCCGACCCGGATGAAGATCGAACCCCAGTGCCCGACAATGGATTCCAGCACCGAGGCCATCGACGGCTGGTCGATGGTCGCCAATTCCGGCTGGGCCAGTACGCCGTAGGACACCAGCGTCACCAGCATGAAAACACTGAGCACGGACAGAAATCCGATGACGGTGGCGCGGCCGACGTCCGCTCGCTTGCGGGCAAACCGGGAGTAGACGCTGGCGCCTTCGATCCCGAGGAACACGAACACGGTGATCAGCATCGTGCCCTTGGCCTGCTCGAAGAGCGAGGCCAGCGAGTAATGGCCGTCCCCACCCCAGAAGTTCCCGGTGAACACATCGGCCTCGAAGGCGATGAGCGCGATGACGATGAAGGTGAGGATGGGCACGATTTTGGCGACGGTGGCGATCCTGTTGATGACGGCTGCCTCCTTCACCCCGCGCATGATCAGGAAGCAGAACAGCCACACCCCGATCGAGGAGGCGATGACGGCGAGCACCGTGTCGCCGGACCCGAGAGCGGGGAACAGCGCACTGGTCGTCGTCATGATCAGCACCCAGTACGAGGTGTTGCCCGCGCATGCCGAGGCCCAGAAACCGAACGCCGAGTTGAAACCCACGTAGTCCCCGAAACCGGCCTTGGCATAGGCGAAGATCCCGGCGTCCAAGTCCGGCTTGCGCATGGCCAATCGTTGAAAGACGAAGGCCAACATCAGCATTCCGGCACCCGCGATGGCCCAGGCGATCAGCGCTCCGAGCACGCCCGTCTCGACACCGAACCGGCGGGGAAGCAGGAAGACGCCGGATCCGATCATCGATCCGATGACCATGGCGGTCAATGTCGGCAGGCTGACCTTGTCGACTTTGGTCTCGGACTCAGCGCTCATGGCTCCCCTCGCGCCGCCGGACGGGTCGCGGGCCGGCCGCGTGCGGACCGGATGAGGGCCCCCGTTGCCGGCGACTACGGCCGACGCTAGCAGGGTCGGGTGCGGCGGGGACGGATTATCTACACATGCGTCAGGACGCTACAGCTGCGCGATGATCTGCTGCCGTTTGCTGTTGTATTCGTCCGCCGAGATGGCGCCGGTGGCGCGCAGCGTCTCCAGCTCCTGCAGCCGCTGGGCGACCGACGGCGCGGGCGGCGCAGGCGGCACATAGGCGGCGGGAGTGGGCGCTTGGGCCATGACGTTGGGCGCAGCGGCCGGCGGTGCCGCTTGCTGGGCGCCGGCCCGGCGAACCACCGCCTGCACCTGGGCCCGCGCGGCCGGATTGCTGCGCAGGTCGATCATGCTGTTCATGCCGATGTTGTTGGCCTTGAGGATCTGCAGGATCTCCATCAATGGACCCACCTGTCCGGACAGATCGTAAGTCCGGTGGTCCTCCTCGATCGAAAAGGTCGCCGGCACCTGCCCGTTGATCAAGGCGCTTCGTTCCCAATCGATCTGGAATCGGTTCGTGGCAGGGTCCACCAGGACCACTGCCTTCCGGGAGGTGAGGGTGCCTAGCCGGGTGACGCTGGCGATGACGCGGTCTTCGGCGGTGAACGGGGCGATACCGGGGCCGGAGATCTGCAGGCCGATCTTCACCAGCGGCTGGTCGTTGATCCGCGTGCCGGTTTCGGCCATCCCGGTGATCTGCGCGAGCGCGAGCACGCCGCCGGCTTCCAGAGCCTGGGTCCGTGCGGCGGATTTCGCGCCGAAGTTCGCCAGCGCCAACGCAATCAGGACGTCGGCCGCGGTGATCAGCAATCCGACCCAGAACATCCATTTGAGCAAATAGCTCTGGCCGGTGGCGAAGTACACCGCCAGGAAGATCGGTCCGACCAATCCGCCGCACAGCAACACCATCAGCTGCGCCTTCAGGTACCGCCACACCATGTGCCACGCTCCGTTCGAAGTCGACGGGGTCAGAGTAACGCCAACCAGCGCATTTTGGCGCCCAGCCAAAACCATTTGGGCGCTTCCGCTGAACCCGCCTGCTTGCATCCGCAACCAATGATGGCAATGTCAGCCATTTGACGGACCCTGCCATAGACGTTCGTGCCTAGAATTGCGTGTGCCAGAGCGCGGGCAGGACACCCGAAGTGTCCATGTGTCTGAACGACAGGTGATCCAGCGCGGCCAGGAACTCGCCGTCATCCTGCTCAACACGGTCACCGTCGTCGCGGCGGCGAGCGCCCTCGTCCTCCCCGGCACACCCGAAAGCACCTCTGGGGCGCTGCTGCTGGCGGTCGTGGGCTGCTGGGCGATCTTCCGGTTGCTGACCCGATCACGCGCTCTGCCCTACCAACTGGCCGATTTCTGTTACGTCCTGATCGTCTCCGCGGCCATCCCGTGGTTCGACTCGAACCCCTCGAGCCTCTACGTCAACTCGGTGCCACAGGTCATCGCCGGCACCGCCGTCATCGCCTTCACCATGGCCCAGCCACCCAGAGTGAGTTTCGCGGCGTCCGCCCTGATCGCCCTGGCCTATGCGTTCGGCTGCGCGCAACTGGTCGGTTGGCGCGCCGCGGCGCAGGTGCCGATGTTGTTCTACATGCTGGTGTTCGAGTGGGCGATCGCGGCGGCGCTGCTGGCCGCCGGGCTGGCCGTCGCCCGCCAAGTCGACCAGGCCCGCGCCGAGAACCACGACGCCGCGCTGCGCGACACCATCGCCGCCGCCGTGCGCAACTACGAACTCGAGCATCTGGCACTGGTGCACGACACCGCGGCGTCGACGCTGTACCTGGTCGGCGAAGGTGCCGACATTTCCTCCGATCGCGTTGCCGCACAAGCCCGCCGCGATCTCGAGCTGCTCGCCGGCGGCCCCTCGGCACTGGAGCCGACGCCCGATACCGATATCGTGGCCGCCCTGCGGCAGGAAACCGCGCACCTGTCCGTACCGGTGGAAATGTCGGGCTTGGATCGCCTCGTGCTCACCGGTTCCAGGGCCCGAGCAGTGATCGCCGTCGTCCGCGAGGCACTCAACAACGCCGAACGTCACGCCAATTCGTCGCGCATCGAGATCACGGTGGCACCGACCTCGGTCACCGTGACCGACAACGGGATCGGGTTCGACCCGGCGACCACCACGCTCGGCCATGGCATTGCCGACTCCATCGTGGCCCGGATGCGCCGCGCCGGCGGCCATGCGACGGTGCTGTCGGCACCAGGCAGCGGCACCGAGGTGACGTTGGCCTGGGATCAGTCCAACGAGTCCGAGCCGGTCATCCCGACCGTCGACGAGTTCGACAATCTGACCCAGCGCATCCTGGTCCAATTCGGCCTGGGCATCGTCGTCGTCGGGCTGATCCAGCTGCTGGTGGCGGTGCCCTACGCGGCGGCACACACCCCCCGGCCCCTGCTCCAGCTCGGGCTGGGCGGCGTCGCGGCCCTGGTCATCCTCGCCGGACTTCCCCGCATTCTCGATCGGGGCCCCGATCTGACCGTGCCTGCCCTGGTCACGATGGCGGCGGTCATCGTCGTCCAGACGCTGCGATTGCCCGAGGAGTTGCTCGGCGGCCCCGCCCACTGGCCGCTGATCGCCACCGGCTTGTGCATCCTGCCCTTTGTGCTGCGCTGGCGGGTTCGGCACGCCGCCGCGGCGATGCTCGCGTTCTGGCTTGGCACCGCAATTCTCACCTTCACCCGCCAACCGGATATGGACATGGCGTTCAACCTGGCGTTGTACACCGCCGGTATTGCGTTGGTACAGATGTTCGCGCTGGCCTTCCCGGAGTTGCTGCGCAATGCCACCAACGCGGCCAACGAGGAGATCAGGGAACGCTGGCAGATTGCGGACCGGAACCGCCTCGCCGAAGCGCTGCATGAAGACTATGTGCGCCGCACCGCCACCCTGATCCGCGGCGTGTTCCCGCTTCTGCAGACCTTGAGCACCGGGGTCATCGATGCCGAGACCCGGCAACGGGCCCGGCTGGAATCCCGCCGGCTACGGCACTACATCTTCCAATCCCGCACGTTCAGCCATCCGCTGGTGGCCGAGTTGCGCACCGCCATCGACCGGGCCGACCGGCGCGGGGTGATCGTCGCGCTCAACGCCGACAACGACCTGCCCCAGCTCGACGAATCGGTCCGCCGTCAGGTGCTGGCGCCGCTGCGGGATGCCCTGAACCACGCGCGGGAGCGGGCCCGGATCGGCGTGACGGTCGCCGGAGGCGAATTGGTCGCCAGCATCATCTGCGATACCGCGGGGGCCGTGCCCGCCCAGAAGGAGAACGCGGACCCGCGGGTGTTGGTGACCCTGATCGGTGCCGAGGTGTGGATCAGTGTGCATCACCGTCTGCGGGACACATGCCGGCCGCATCCCCAGGAGCACAGCATCGCCTGAGCCGCGTTATTATCTGCCGATACGTCAATATGGTTAGCCATGGTTGGCATTTCGGGAAATCTACGCGTTGCTAGCGGGTAACGTTCGGGCCAACGAGGTGCGGGGGTACAGAAGCGGTGGTTGGATCTATATCGGGTGAATGGCATGAATAGAGCCAAAGAGCGTGGCGTACGCAATACCGGGACCGCGATCCCGGTCGCCTTAATTGACGACCACGATGTTATTCACGCCGGTGTCAAGGCGTGGTTTGCCGAGACGGACCCCCCGATCGACCTCGTCGCCGACTATCCCGATCCCGCGTCATTCCTCACTGAGCATCCCCGGGGCGACGAGACCATCGACGTCGTGCTGTTCGACCTGCAGTACGAGCGCTACCGTCCCGAATTCGAAAGCCTCAGGGCGGTGTGCGCGGCCGGGCACCGCGTCATCGTGTATTCGCACATGTCGACTGACGAGGTCATCTTGAGCAGCCTGGACGCGGGCGCCATGACCTTCCTGGCCAAGGGCGAGGACAAGCAGCATCTGTTCGACGCGATCTATGCGGCGCACTCGAACACGCCCTACGTCGGGCCGCGGATGGCGAAGGCACTGTTCAGCGACCGCACCGTCGGCCGGCCCGGGCTGAGCACGCGGGAACGCGAGGTGCTGATCGCCTGGTTCCAGACCGAGAACAAGGAATTTGTCGCCAAACGGCTGTTCATCGAGCCGTCGACGGTGCGCACCCACCTGCAACGGGCGCGCGCCAAGTACGCAGCGGTCGGCAGGCCGGCACCGACCAAGGCGGCGCTGATCGCCCGGGCCGTGCAGGACGGCATCCTCAGCATCGACGATCTGTAGACCACGTCGTGCCGAGATCGACGTTCTGCCGGATCCCACTCGCACAAACCGGCCCGAAGGTGAGTTTGGGCGAAACCTCGATAGACACGAAAGCGGCGCCCACCCGAAGGTGAGCGCCGCTTCGCGGTAGTACTAGATCACTTAATGATCTTGGTAACCCGGCCGGCGCCGACGGTACGGCCACCTTCACGGATGGCGAACCGCAGGCCGTCGTCCATGGCGACGGGCTGGATCAGCTTGACGGAGATGTCGGTGTTGTCACCGGGCATCACCATCTCGGTGCCCTCGGGCAGCGTCACCACGCCGGTCACGTCCGTGGTACGGAAGTAGAACTGCGGGCGGTAGTTGTTGAAGAACGGCGTGTGGCGGCCGCCCTCGTCCTTGGACAGGATGTAGACGCTGCCCTCGAACTCGGTGTGCGGGGTGGTGGTGCCCGGCTTCACGATGACCTGGCCGCGCTCGACGTCCTCACGCTTCACGCCACGGACCAGCAGACCGACGTTGTCGCCGGCCTGGCCCTGGTCGAGCAGCTTGCGGAACATCTCGACACCGGTGACCGTGGTCTTGGTGACGCCGGGACGGATGCCGACGATCTCCACTTCCTCGTTCACGTTGACCACGCCACGCTCGACGCGACCGGTCACCACGGTGCCACGACCGGTGATGGTGAACACGTCCTCGACGGGCATCAGGAACGGCTTGTCGGTCTCGCGGACCGGGTCCGGGATCGACTCGTCGACGGCGTCCATCAGGTCCTCGACGGACTTGACCCACTTGGCGTCGCCCTCGAGCGCCTTGAGTGCGGACACCTGGATGACCGGGGCGTCCTCATCGAAGTCCTGGGCGGCCAGCAGTTCGCGGACCTCGAGCTCGACGAGCTCCAGGAGCTCCTCGTCGTCGACCATGTCGGACTTGTTCAGCGCAACCAGGATGTAAGGCACACCGACCTGGCGAGCCAGCAGCACGTGCTCGCGGGTCTGCGGCATCGGACCGTCGGTGGCGGCGACCACGAGGATGGCGCCGTCCATCTGGGCCGCACCGGTGATCATGTTCTTGATGTAGTCAGCGTGACCGGGGGCGTCGACGTGCGCGTAGTGACGCTTCTCGGTCTGGTACTCCACGTGGGAGATGTTGATCGTGATACCGCGCTGACGCTCCTCGGGCGCATTGTCGATCTGGTCGAATGCGCGCGACTCGTTCAAATCGGGGTACTTGTCGTGCAGAACCTTGGTGATTGCTGCGGTCAGCGTGGTCTTGCCGTGGTCAACGTGACCAATGGTCCCGATGTTGACGTGCGGCTTCGTCCGCTCGAACTTCGCCTTCGCCACTGTGGTGTCCTCCTGGACTTGTTGGTGCTTTTACTTAAAGCAGTGTGTTGATGTGTTCAGTTGTGTGGTCTTACCAGACCCACGAAACCGAAGGGTTACTGACCCGTCGCCTTCGCTGATCCGATGGCTCGACTCCGGATCAGCTCCGAGCCTCGGCGCTGCGCGCCTCGATTCTCACTGACCCGTCGCCTTCGCGATGATCTCCTTCGACACGTTCGCCGGAACCTCGGCGTACGAGTCGAACACCATGGAGTAGTTGGCCCGGCCCTGGGTCTTCGACCGAAGGTCGCCGACGTAGCCGAACATCTCCGACAGCGGCACCTGCGCCTTGACGACGCGCGCACCGCTGCGCTCTTCCATGGCCTGGATCTGACCACGGCGGGAGTTCAGGTCGCCGATCACGTCGCCCATGTAATCCTCGGGCGTGGTGACCTCGACGGCCATGACGGGCTCCAGGATGACCGGCTGCGCCTGGGCGGCAGCCTTTTTCAGTGCCTGCGAGCCGGCGATCTTGAAGGCCATTTCCGAGGAGTCGACGTCGTGGTACGCGCCGTCGAGCAGGATCAGCTTCAGGTTCACCAGCGGATAACCGGCCAGCACGCCGTACTGCATGGCGTCCTGAGCACCGGCATCCACCGACGGGATGTACTCACGGGGGATGCGGCCGCCGGTGACCTTGTTCTCGAACTCGTAGGTCGCGCCGTCCTCGCCGACGAACGGCTCGATGGCGACCAGCACCTTCGCGAACTGGCCTGAACCGCCGGTCTGCTTCTTGTGGGTGAACTCGACCTTGTCGACCGCGCGCTTGATGGTCTCCTTGTAGGCGACCTGCGGCTTACCGACATTGGCCTCGACCTTGAACTCGCGACGCATGCGGTCGACGAGGATGTCCAGGTGCAGCTCACCCATGCCGCCGATGATCGTCTGACCGGTCTCGTGGTCCTGATTGACCTTGAAGGTCGGATCTTCCTCGGCCAGCTTCTGAATGGCCAGGGACAGCTTCTCCTGGTCGCTCTTGGTCTTGGGCTCGATGGCGACCTGGATCACCGGATCCGGGAACGTCATCGACTCCAGCACGACCTGCTGGTTCGGATCGCACAGGGTGTCACCGGTGGTGGTGTCCTTCAGGCCGATCACCGCGTAGATGTGGCCGGCGGCGGCCGTCTCGACCGGGTTCTCCTTGTTGGAGTGCATCTGGAAGAGCTTGCCCAGACGCTCCTTCTTGCCCTTGGTCGCGTTGATGACCTGGGCGCCGGAGTCGACCTTGCCCGAGTACACCCGGACGTAGGTCAGCTTGCCGAAGAACGGGTGGGTGGCCACCTTGAACGCGAGCGCCGAGAAGGGCTCGTCGGTCGACGGCCGGCGGATGACCTCGACGTCTTCCTTGCCCGGGGCATGTCCGATGGCGGCAGCCACGTCCAGCGGGGTGGGCAGGTAGTCGATGACCGCGTCGAGCATGGGCTGCACGCCCTTGTTCTTGAACGCGCTGCCGCACAGCACCGGGTAGGCCTGCGAGCTCACCGTGAGCTTGCGGATGGCGCCCTTGATCTCCTCGATGGTGAGTTCCTCGCCACCGAAGTACTTCTCCAGCAGGGCCTCATCGGTCTCGGCGACCGCTTCGAGCAACTTGGTGCGGTACTCGTCGGCCTTCTCCTGAAGGTCGGCCGGGATGTCGACGACGTCGTACTTCTCACCCAGCTTGGTCTCGCCGGTCCAGACCTTGGCCTTCATCTCGACCAGATCGACGACACCTTCGAAACCGCCCTCGGACCCGATCGGCAGCTGGATCGGCAGCGCGTTGGCGCCGAGCCGCTCCTCGATGGTCTTCACGGTGAAGTAGAAGTCCGCGCCGATCTTGTCCATCTTGTTGACGAAGCAGATACGCGGGACGTCGTACTTGTCGGCCTGCCGCCACACCTGCTCGGACTGCGGCTCGACACCTTCCTTGCCGTCGAAGACGGCCACGGCACCGTCGAGCACCCGCAGCGAGCGCTCGACCTCGACGGTGAAGTCCACGTGCCCAGGGGTGTCGATGATGTTGATCTGGTTGTCGTTCCAGAAGCAGGTGGTCGCAGCCGAGGTGATGGTGATACCCCGCTCCTGCTCCTGCTCCATCCAGTCCATCGTGGCGGCGCCGTCGTGCACCTCACCGATCTTGTACGAGATACCGGTGTAGAAGAGGATGCGCTCGGTCGTCGTCGTCTTGCCGGCGTCGATGTGCGCCATGATGCCGATATTGCGGACCTTCGTGAGGTCGGTGAGCACGTCCTGTGCCACGGCTAGATTCCCACTCTTTCGCTTGCTTGGTTGCTCTTGGTGTTACGCCGGCGCGGTGTCACGCCGGCGTTCGAAATCACCAGCGGTAGTGCGCGAAGGCCCGGTTCGCCTCGGCCATCTTGTGGGTGTCTTCCCGTCGCTTGACGGCGGCACCCAGGCCGTTGCTGGCGTCCAGGATCTCGTTCGCGAGGCGCTCGATCATGGTCTTCTCCCGGCGAGCCTTGGAGAAGCTCACCAGCCAGCGCAGGGCCAGCGTGGTCGACCGCTCGGCGCGGACCTCGACGGGCACCTGGTAGGTCGCACCGCCGACGCGGCGGCTGCGGACCTCGAGGGCCGGCTTGACGTTGTCCAGCGCGCGCTTGAGGGTGACCACCGGATCGGTGCCGGTCTTGTCCCGGGCCTGCTCCAGCGCGCCGTAGACGATGCGCTCGGCGAGCGACTTCTTGCCGTCCAGCAGCACCTTGTTCACCAACTGGGTGACCAGCTGCGACCCGTAGACCGGATCGTTGACCAACGGACGCTTCGGCGCGGGGCCCTTGCGCGGCATTAGCTCTTCTCCTTCTTGGCGCCGTAGCGGCTACGTGCCTGCTTGCGGTTCTTGACACCCTGGGTGTCCAGCGAGCCGCGGATGATCTTGTAGCGCACACCGGGCAGGTCCTTCACACGACCGCCGCGCACCAGCACCATCGAGTGCTCCTGCAGGTTGTGGCCCTCGCCTGGGATGTAGGCGGTGACCTCGACCTGGCTGGTCAGCTTGACGCGCGCGACCTTGCGAAGCGCCGAGTTCGGCTTCTTCGGAGTGGTGGTGTACACCCGGGTGCACACTCCACGGCGCTGCGGGCTGCCCTTGAGGGCCGCGGTCTTCACCTTGGCGACCTTGTCGCGGCGACCCTTGCGGACCAGCTGGTTGATGGTTGGCATGTACCGGCTTTCTGTGTTTCTTCTGCTCTGCTTGTGCGTAGGTCTCTGTACTGCTGTTTTCGCCTGATCGCTTACCCCGCGACCGGGCGTGTCACACGCACCGAAAACCCATCCGATCGATAGCATTCCGATGCCTGCAGACATACGAATCCGCCCGGCGCACAGGCATACCAGCCGTTTTGCGGCAGCATGCGGCCCTGTCGACCAGGCACGGAGATCCACAATACCAGGGGTGCCCGCGCGCACCAAACCCGTGCGTAGCGGCCTTATCGCAGGTCAGACGCACACCTTTCGACAGGTCCGGACCGACGCGCTTCGGCCGGCGCTAACGCTTCTGCATGCCCGCGGCCAGCCGAAGCACCATGTCGGTGAAGACGGCGTCGGTGTCGATATCGTCCATCACCCCGGTCATCTCCAGCAGAACGAAGCCGTGCAGCGCCGACCAGAACTCCAATGCGGCATAGAACGCGTTATCGCCGGCCAGACCGTAGGACGCCAGAGCCTCCAGCACGGGTCCGGCCGCGGCCCTGGTGGCGGCGGTGTATTCGGGGTCGTCGCCCCCCAGCGGCATCCGGGTGAACGCCGAATACCGGCCCGGGTGGTGGTGTGCGTAACTGCGGTAGGCGCTGGCCATGGAAACGACGGCATCGTCGCGAGTGCGGCCCTGACCGACGGTGTTGAGCATCCCGATGATGTCGTCGATCACCCGCATCCGCACCGTGCGGCGCAGGTCTTCGAGGCTCTGCACGTGGTTGTAGAGCGACGGGCCCTTGGTCCCGAGCTGGGTGGCCAGCGCGTTGATGGTCAGCGCGTCCCAGCCCTCGCGGTCCAGGAACACCAGTGCCGAGTTCACGATGGCATCGCGACTGAGTTTGGTCGCCCGCGCTGCCATATTCGTGTTTTCCTCCGCTTGGTCGTCCCGGTGCGTCCCCAACCCCTGCCTGCGCCGAGGTCAACGAAGGACTCTAGTTCACGCGGTCCTGGCTGAGCTGCGCAAGTTGCTCGGTGATGGTGCACAGATCCGGCAGCATCGCCGGATTCATGGTCTGGATGGACCACGTGATGACATCGTCGCCCTTGGCCACGTAGATGCTGCAGGCATTGGCGTCGAAGGCCTTGAACCCCCGGTTGCCGTCCACCGCCAGTTCGGTGAGCGTGCGCCCGGCCTTCTGTTCCAGCGTGCGCTCGGTGTCCATGTCGCTGCCCCGGTACCACCAGGTGGAGATGCCCATGCCGGCCCCGAACGTGCCGATCAGCGTGTTCTCCTGCCAGAAGCAGCCGGCGTCGCTGATCACCGCCTTGTCGAACATCGCCCGCCCCGCCGCTGCGGTGATGTCGGCATCGGTGATGCCGTTGCAGTCCACGCCACGGAATTCGGGATGGTCGCCCGCCGCACCCGCGGGCGCGTGGGGCGTCCCGCGCTCCCCCGCCGCACCGCAGCCGGCGACCAGTGTCGCCGCCGCGCACATCGCCATCAGGGTCACCCGCACGTCACAGATCCGATTTCAGGGTGGCCGACAACAACTGCTCGGCGTCCGAGCAGGGGTCGCCACCGGCCTGGTGCCGGTACTGCACCCACCAACTCAGGACACCACCGCCGCCGGCCGCAGTGGCCGAGCACGCCATCCCGACGCCGTTGCGTCGGGCCGTGAACGCACTGTGCCGTTCGATGACGGTGTCGGTGATCTGGGCACCACGCTCGGCCGCCAGCGCCCGCTCACGGTCCAGCGTGCCGGTGTCGAACCACGCGAACACCACATCGACCGTCGAGCCGTTGCGGTCCAGGACGTACTGGCACACCGCGCCGCTGTAAGGCCGCACCACGTTGTCGGCGCCGAGGGTCTGGGCGACGGTGGTGTCCATCAACAGCCCGCACCGGTTGTCGGAGTATCCGTAGCTGCGGTCGTCGGCGGGCCCGCCCGGCGTCGCGTACCGCGCGCTGCCCCCGACGGTCTCGGTGCAACCGGTCGCGGCGACGGCCGCGGCGACGGCCACCACCGCCGCCCGATTGCCACGCCCACGCACGAACACACGCTACCGAGCACCATCGTCGTCGGCGACCTGTGCCGGCAACCGGCACCAACTGGGCTCTGCGGGGGCGTCGGGCAACGTACTCTTGCACTCCATCGGGTGACGAAGCGAAGGTGGGAACGTGACTGTGCAGACAAGCCTGCGATCGGCCGTGGCGTGTGCTCTGGTGGTACCCGCGATCATCGCCGTGCCGGCTCCCTCGGCCGGGGCGAAGAACGGTGACACCCACATCACCGGCCAGGGCGTCGTGCAGACCCTGGATTGCAACAACGCCACCCTGTACGTCACCGGCACCGGCAACACCATCAACGCCAAGGGCACCTGTTGGGGCGTGGCGCTGCAGGGCTCGTCGAACATCGTCATCGCCGACAACGTCATCAACGACATCACCGTGTACGGCTACGACCAGACCGTGATCTACCACGGCGGGGACCCGGCGCTCATCGACCGGGGCCGCGAACTGGGCATGACCAACCGCATCAACCGCGCACCCGCCTGATCTTGTGCGGCTGCTGCTCGGTCTTCTCGTCGCGTGCTGTGCGGCGGCATGCGCGCCGGCCACGCTTGAGGTGAGGCCGATGTCGACGACGGCTCCGGTGCCCCCGGTGTCCGAGGCGGCCCGCGCGGTCGGTTTCGTCGACGTCCGCAGCATCGTCCCGGACGCCGTCGTCGACCTGCGCTACGCCACCGCGGACAACTTCGTCGGGGTGCCGCTGTACCCGGCCGGCGCCCGGTGCCTGGTGCACGAATCGCTGGCCGACGGCCTGACCACCGCGGCGGCGCGGTTGCGGGCCGACGGACTGGTGCTGGTGTTCTGGGACTGCTACCGGCCGCACGACGTGCAGGTGCGGATGTTCGACGTGGTGTCCAACCCGGCCTGGGTGGCCGAACCGGGCCCGTACTCCAAGAGCCACGAGTCCGGCCGGTCGGTGGATGTCAGCACCGCATCGGAGTCCGGATTGACCGATATGGGAACCGGTTTCGACAGTTTCACGCCGGCCGCCAACGCATTCGCCACCGCCGGTGTCAGTGTGGCCGCACAGCAGAACCGGGCACGGCTGCGGGCGGCGATGGTCGCCGGTGGCCTGACCCCCTACGCCGGCGAATGGTGGCATTTCGACGGCCCGGGCGCCGGCGAACGCCGGCCCGTCATCAACGTGCCCGTCACCTAGTCTGGTGGTGTCGTCGAGGAATCGAGGAAATATGCGAGCCGTGCACATCGTGGGATCCGCCGCCGCGGCGCTGCTGGTGTTGGGTCTGGCCGGCTGTGGCGCCGAGAGCTCGGACACCACCACACCGACCGCGACGGCCGGCAGCTCCGGCGCCCAGGTCGAGATCGGCAACACCATCAACTACGGGTCGTTCGGGACGACCGCCGAGATCGACTGTGCCGACGGCAAAGCCCTCAATATCGGCGGGTCCAACAACACCCTGACCATCAAGGGCGCCTGCTCCAGCGTGAACGTCGGCGGCGCGGACAACAAACTGACCTTCGACCAGGTGGACAAGGCGATCAGCGTGGTCGGCCTGAACAACACCGTGGTCTACAAGAACGGCGACCCCAAGGTCGACGATCTCGGCTCGGGAAACAAGGTCAGCAAGGGCTGATCAGGCTTTGGCCCCGTGCCGGCCGGCACCGTCGGCGAAGCGCTTGGCGCCGGCCACCGATTCTGCGGCCACCTTCTGCAGGCTGCCGAACTCGAAATCGATTGCGGCCTGCTCCGATTCACCCCACTGATGCAACGCGGAGAGCCGGTCGGCGCGCAGGCACAGCTGCGGGAGCGCGGCGAGTTCAGCGGCCAGTTCCTCGGCGGCGCGGCGGGCATCGCCGTGGGGCACCACCCGGTTCGCCAGGCCCATCGCCAGCGCCTCGTCGGCGCCGACCTCCCGGCCGGTGAGGATCAGGTCCATGGCGCGACTCTGCCCGATCAACCGCGGTAACCGCACGGTGCCGCCGTCGATCAGCGGGACGCCCCAGCGCCGGCAGAACACCCCGAACACGGCGTCCTGCTCGGCGACCCGCAGATCGGCCCACACCGCCAATTCCAGTCCGCCCGCCACCGCATACCCACTGACCGCGGCGATCACCGGCTTGGACAGCACCATCCGGCTGGGGCCCATCGGGCCGGGCCCGCTCCGATGGGTCTGATTCATCCGCGGGGTGCCGAAAGCCTTGAGATCGGCTCCGGCACAGAATGTTCCGTGGTCACCCCAGAGCACCGCGACGGCGGCCGAGTCGTCGTTGTCGAATTCGTCGAACGCCGCGTACAGCCGTGCGGCGGCCGGACCGTCGACGGCGTTGCGCGCCTGCGGGCGGTCGATGATCACCGTGGTGACAGGCCCCTTGCGCTCGACGCGGACCCCGTCCACCGTCGCTTCGCTCGCCAGTTCCGCACCCGTCATTTCGCCTCCACGTTGTCACGCAGCGCCACCAATTCCGCCGCGAATTCCTGATATACCCGGCGCAGCGCGTCCCCGGGCCAGTCGGCGGGCACCAACTCCGCGGGCAGCACCGGGTCGGTCACCAAGTGCCGGACGATGCCTGCGGCGGCCGCGAACCGGCCGGGGACGTCGGCCGCACCCGCCATCTGCGCCAGCAGCATGCGCCCGGTCTCGGCCCATCCCGGCAGATCCCACAGCAGCGCGGCCAGGCCGGCGGGGTCGTCGTCACGAGAGGACAGCACCCGCACCCGGCCGGCGACCGGCACCGGCCGGGGCAGGTTGTCCGGCCGTAGCCACAGACCTTCGCGAAGCTCACCGAATCTGCTGTGCACCAGAGTGTTCCGCAGCTCTGCACGGCTGCGCGCATCGGCCCCGACGGCGGTGATCACCACGGTGCTCCAGTCCCCGTCCCAGCCGCGGACCTGCGGGGCGATGGCGTCGTCCTGCCTGCGCTGGCGGGCCAGCAACCGCTCCGACAGCCGGTAGCCGTCATCGGAGCGCACCAGGTCCCCCGCGCCGACCATCCTGGTCAGCGCGACCCGCAGCGTCGGCTCCTTGATGTCGAAATCCGATGTCAGACGGATCAATTCAGCCGCGGACGCCCAGGCCGGATGCGCGCCGAGCAGCACGCTGAGCACCACCGACCTGGCCGTCAGGCGCAGCATGTCAGACGCCGGACGTGCGACGGCCGTGATCCCCAAGCGGCTCGTCACGGTGCCGCACCGCCTCACGGAAACCGTGCGCGGTGGCGTCGGCGACGAAGCCATGACCTTCCGGGGTATGCCGGGCGACACCGTCGAACACCGTGCTGACCATCTGGCTGGTCGCCACGCCCTGCTGCAGCAGCGCGCTGTTGCAGGCCAGCTTGGCCATGATGAGCTGGTTCACCGGCATCGCGGCGATGCGCGCGACCAGGCGTTCGGTGCGTTCGTCCAGATCTTCGGGTGCGGGCGCCTCGATGGCCAGGCCCCATTCGGCCGCCTGCGCGCCGGTGATGCAATCCCCGGTGAACAGCAGCCTTTTCGCGCGCTGATCGCCCAGCCGGTGCGCCCACAGGCCCGCCGCAGGGACCCCCCAGACCCGCATCGGCGGGTAGCCGATCTTTGCGTCGGAGGCGGTGATCACCTGGTCGGCGTGCAGCGCGATATCGGTACCGCCGGCCACGCAGTAACCGTGGATCTTCACCACCGTGGGCTTGTCGGCCCGCATCAGGCTGGCGAAGCCGCGGACGAACCGGCTCATCATCTGGTAATCGATCATCGGGTCCCACGGCCGGTCGGGCAGGTGATTGACGGCCTGGGTGCGGCCATCCAGCACGGTCCCCTGATACCCGCCGTCACCGGCCGAGGAGGTGCCGTCGGCGTAGGCCGACAAATCGAACCCGGCACAGAACCCTTCGCCGCGGCCCGAGACCAGGATGACGTGTACCGCGGGATCCAGGTCGGCACGTTCGACGCATGCCGCGAGCTCGAGCGGGGTGGCGGCGACGATCGAGTTGCCCTTCTCCGGGCGGTTGAAGGTGATGCGCGCGACCCGGTCGGTGACCTCGTAGGTCATCGTTTTCAGCGGCACTGTCTGGAGGCCGGTCACCCTTTCACCAGGGCGCGCTCGATGATCGGGGCCAGATCGAGCCCGGCGGGCAGCGTGCCGAACGCGCCGCCCCACTGCCCGTCCAAGCGGCTGGCCAGGAACGCCTCGGCCACCGCGGGGTGACCGTGCCGGACCAGCAGCGCGCCCTGCAGGGCCAGGCTGATGTCCTCGGCGATCTTGCGGGCCCGGTACTCGATGCCCGCGAAATCGCTCAGCTGCGCCTTGAGTGCGCTCACGTGCGCATCCAGCCTGGGTTCGGAGGTCTGCGCCAGCTCGTCGAACAGCACGTCGACGCATTCCGGCCGGGTCGCCATGGCACGCAACGTGTCCAGCGCACTCACATTGCCCGAACCCTCCCAGATACCCATCAGCGGCGCCTCCCGGTACAGCCGGGGCATACCGGATTCCTCGGCGTAGCCGTTGCCGCCGAAGCACTCCATCGCCTCCGCGGCGTGCGGCGTCGCCCGTTTGCACACCCAGTACTTGCCGGCGGCCAAACCGATTCGGCGCAGCAGGGATTCGCGTTCGTCACCGCGGATGGCCCGATCGGTGGCGCCGGCCATCCGCATCGCCAGCATGGTGGCGGCTTCGGCCTCCACCGCCAGGTCCGCCAGCACATTGCGCATCAACGGCTGATCGATCAGATAGGCGCCGAACGCCTTTCGATGCTGGGCGTGGTGCACGGCGCGGGTCAGGCCGGTGCGCATGCTGGTGGCACTGCCCAGTGTGCAGTCCAGCCGGGTCAGGTTGACCATCTCGATGATGGTCTTCACACCTTTGCCCTCCTCGCCGACCAGCCAGGCGGTGGCGTCGTCGTACTCGATCTCGCTGGAGGCGTTGGCGTGGTTGCCCAGCTTGTCCTTGAGCCGCTGGATGAACATCCGGTTGCGGGTACCGTCCGGCAGCACCCGGGGCAGGAAGAAACAGGACAAGCCGCCCGATTCACCCCCGTCGCTTCGCTCGCCCCCCGAAGCCTGCGCCAGCACCAGGAAGATGTCACCCATCGGCGCCGAGGTGAACCATTTGTGGCCGCGCAGTGTGTAGCTGCCGTCGGCGTTGGGTGTCGCCTGGGTGGTACCGGCGCGCACGTCGGAACCGCCCTGCTTCTCCGTCATCGACATGCCCGCGGTCAGGCCGGCCTTGGTGGCCGGCACCTTCAACTCCGGGTCGTAGACCCGGCTGGACAGCAGGGGCTCATATACGTCGGCGAGTTCTTTGTTGAACCGCAGGGCCGGAACGACGGCGTAGGTCATCGAGATCGGGCAGACATGTCCGGGCTCAGGGGTCCAGGCCGACATCTTGGCCGCCCGCACGACGTGCGCGCCCGGCCGGTCGTCGGCCCAGGGGGCGGCGTGCAGACCGTGCGTCACCGCGGCATTCATCAGCTCGTGATAGGCGGGGTCGTATTCCACCTCGTCGACGCGGTGCCCGTAGCGGTCGTGGGTGTGCAGGATCGGGATGTTGCGATCGGCCAGGTCGCCCCAGCGCTGCGCCCGTGCGCTGCCGCCGAGAGCGCCGACCTCGTGCACCTCGTCCAGGCCCCACTCACCACCTTCGCGGATCAGCGCCTCGGCCAGGGCCGGGAAAGTGGCCGCGTTGTAGTTCTCCAGCGGCGGGACCTGATTGGTCACGGCATGGGTGTCACTCATGTCTCCACTGTTACATTTATTCGACAACCGCACAAGATCTGTAATATGACGCGGATGCGCCCCAACACCGCCGTCCATGCCGCCGATCTGAACCTCACGCTGGAACCGACGGACGGCTCCGCCCGCGCCGGCGCGCACCCGCTGACCGAATTCGGCGGCCTGGAGATCGGCGTCTGGGAGATGACACCGGGGACGATGACCGACGTCGAGGCCGACGAGGTGTTCGTCGTGCTGTCCGGTGCGGCAACTGTCGAATTCGCAGACGGCACCGCACCGTTGTCACTCGGCTCGGGAGACGTGGTGCGGTTGGCGGCTGGAGCCGCGACGGTGTGGACCGTGACCGAGACCCTGCGCAAGGTCTATCTCGCCGGGTGAGCGACGAAGAACTGCCATAGCCGGTCGGTGGCGAACCCGGGCCACTCATGCCCGCCGCCGTCGATCGTCACCAGCGTCACCCCGCGTCCGTCGGCGCATTCTGCCGCCGAGGTGGTGACCGGTCCATTGACGGTGATCTCGGGTGTGGCGCACTGATCGACGTTGCGCCAGAACGTGTTCACCGCAGGTACCGACGGACCGTCGATATGCGCGAAGCCCTCACCCCGGCCGCCGTCGTAGCGGATCCGGGTGTCCGCGGTGCCGTGGATGTGCAGCACCGACGTGGGGCGCGGGGCCGGGCAGGGATCCAACTGCGTGGTGGAGTCGGGGCCGATCGCCGCGAAGATCGCGGTGTTACAGGCCAGGGCGTACGCCATCATCCCGCCGTTGCTGATCCCCGTCGCGAATACCCGTTTCGGATCGATATCGACCTGACGGGCGATATCGCTGACGGCCGCGGCGATAAAGCCGACGTCATCGACACCATCAGCGGCCGACCGTCCACAACAGCCGCCGCCCGCGTTCCAGGCCCGGCCCAGGCCGTCGGGGTAGGCGACCGCGAATTTCGCGGTGTCGGCCAACAGGTCCCAGCCATAAGCTCTTTCGGCCTGCGTGGCACTGCCGAAACCGCCGTGCAACATGACCACCAGCGGAGCCTGGGCGGGCAGCCCGTCGGGGACGTAGAGCAGATACGTGCGATCCCCGAGATGGTGCACGGTGGATCCGGCGGCCGCCGCGCTGAGCCCGGTGCAGCCCGCAGTCAGCAGGGCCACCGCCAGCAGCGCGGCCAGGCGCATGGCTCTAGACGTTCTCGCGCAGGAAGGCGATATCGTCCTTGCGCCCGTCTTCGGAGGTCTCGCAGATGACGGGGGCATCGGCGGCCTTGACCACCGCTGCCAGCAGTTGAGGGTCGATCTGCCCGAGGCCGAAATTCGCGTGCCGGTCCGCGCCGGAACCGGCGGCGTCCCTGGAGTCGTTGCAGTGCACCAGGTCGATCCGCCCGGTGATGGCCTGGATCCGCTCCACCGCGTCGACCAGCGCCTCCCCTGCCGCCCAGGCGTGGCAGGTGTCCAGACAGAAGCCGATTCCCTTGTCCCCGATGTGATCCCACAGCCGGGAGATGGTGTCGAAATGGCGCGCCATGGCGTGATCGCCACCCGCGGTGTTCTCCAGATAGACCGGCACGTCGGTCTTGAGGGCGTCGAGCGCCTTGACCCAGCGCTGGAAACCGGCCTCCATGTCGTTGTCGTCCGCGTGCCCGCCGTGCACGATGACCGCGGTGGCGCCGATGGCAGCCGCCGCGTCGCAGGTGTCCTGCAGGATTTTGCGGGACGGGATGCGGACCTTGTTGTTCGCCGAAGCGACGTTGATCAGATACGGCGCGTGCACATAGCGCGGCACCGTGGAGGCGCGCAGCGTCTCGGCGTCCTCACGCGGCGCGGGTTTCTTCCAGCTCTGCGGATTGCCGAGGAAGAACTGCACCACGTCGGCGCCGTCAGCGGTCGCGGCGGCCAGGGGATCTGTGTTGTCGACATGAGAACCGATGAGCACGAGCCCAGTCTAGGTGTGTGGCCCGACAGAGCCCGCGTCCGGTGAATGCACGAAAAAGGCCCCCACCGAAGTGAGGGCCCTTTCCGTACGAACTAGCGGTAGTCGCTGTAACCGTAATCGTCCAGCGGCACGGCCTGGCCGGTGCCCTGGCCGAAGTCCGGGCTGTAGTACTGATCCTCGTAGGACGGGATCGTGTACGCCGCAGCACGGGCTTCCTCGGTCGGCTGCACCTGGATGTCCCGGTAGCGAGCAATGCCCGTACCGGCCGGGATCAGCTTGCCGATGATCACGTTCTCCTTCAGACCCTGGAGCTTGTCGCTGCGGCAGTTGATCGCCGCATCGGTAAGCACCCGAGTGGTCTCCTGGAACGACGCTGCCGACAACCACGAATCGGTGGCGAGGCTCGCCTTGGTGATACCCATCAGCACCGGACGTCCGGCCGCGGGCTCGCCGCCCTCGGCCACGACGCGACGGTTCTCGACCTCGAACTCGGCACGCTCGGTCAGCGAACCGGGCAGGAACTCCGTCGCACCCGAATCGATGATCGTGACGCGACGCAACATCTGCCGGACGATGACCTCGATGTGCTTGTCGTGGATCGACACACCCTGGGCCCGGTAGACCTCCTGGACTTCCTTGACCAGGTGGATCTGCACCTCGCGCGGGCCCTGCACACGCAGCACCTCGTGCGGATCGGCAGCGCCCTCCATGAGCTGCTGGCCCACCTCGACGTGGTCTCCGTCGGAGAGCAGACGCTCGGAGCCGTCGTCGTGCTTGAACACCTTCAGGCGCTGGCGGCGAGTGAGCTTGTCGTAGACGACGTCCTCGCTGCCATCGTCGGGAACGATGGTGATCTTGTAGAACTTGTCGGTCTCTTCGAGACGGACACGTCCGGCGATATCTGCGATCGGCGCCCGGTTCTTCGGCACGCGGGCCTCGAACAGTTCCTGCACCCGGGGCAGACCACCGACGATGTCGGCACCACCGGTCACACCACCCTGGTGGAAGGTACGCATGGTCAGCTGCGTGCCGGGCTCACCGATGGACTGCGCGGCGACGATACCGACGGCCTCGCCGATGTCGACGAGCTTGCCGGTAGCCATCGAACGGCCGTAGCACATGGCACACACGCCGGTACCCGTGGTGCAGGTCAGCACGGAGCGGACCTTCACCTCGGTGATACCTGCGGCCAGCAGGGCATCGATCGCCGGGTCACCCAGGTCGTGGCCGCGGGCGACGACGACGTTGCCGTCGGCATCCACCGCGTCGGTGGCCAGGGTGCGGGCGTAGGCAGACGTCTCGATGTGCTGATCGCGCACCATGGTGCCGTCGGCCTGCTTCTCGGCGAGCGTGACGTTGATACCGCGTTCGGTCTCGCAGTCGTTCTCGCGCACGATGACGTCCTGGCTGACGTCCACCAGACGACGGGTCAGGTAACCCGAGTCGGCGGTACGCAGCGCGGTGTCGGCCAGACCCTTACGCGCACCGTGGGTGTTGATGAAGTACTCCAGCACGGTCAGGCCCTCGCGGAACGAGGACTTGATCGGACGCGGGATGTACTCGCCCTTCGGGTTGGTCACCAGACCCTTCATGCCCGCCAGGGTGCGGGTCTGGGTCAGGTTGCCCGTCGCGCCGGACTTCACGATCGTGATGATCGGGTTGTCCTCGGGGTAGTACGCCTCCAGCGCCTTGCCGACCTCTTCGGTGGCCTGCTGCCAGATCTTCACCAGCTCGCCGTTACGCTCGTCATGATTGAGCTTGCCGCGCTGGTACTGCTTCTCGATCGAGTCGGCCTCGCCCTCGTAGCGCTCCAGGATCTCCTGCTTCTGCGGGGGAACCAGCACGTCGGCCATCGACACGGTGACACCCGAACGGGTGGCCCAGTAGAAGCCGGCGTCCTTGAGCTTGTCGACGGTCTGCGCGACCACGATCATCGGGTAACGCTCGGCGAGATCGTTGATGATCGACGCCTGCGCCTTCTTGAACATCTGCGCATTGACGAAGGGGTAGCCCTTCGGCAGCAGCTCGTTGAACATCACGCGGCCCAGGGTGGTCTCGGCGGTCCAGGCATCGCCCGGCTTCCAGCCATCCTCGAACAGCGCGGCCTCGACCTCGGCGGACGGACGCTGCTGCGTCAGCCGGACCTTGATCTTCGCCCGCACCGAGAGCACACCACGGTCCAGGGCCATGACGGCCTCGGCCGGGCTGCTGTACACACCGGTCTCCGGCGTGTCCTTGGCGGCCGGCGTGTATTCGCCGGTGTCACCCTCGATCTCGGTGGTCAGGAAGAACAGACCGGTGACCATGTCCAGACGCGGCATGGCCAGCGGGCGGCCCGACGCGGGCGACAGGATGTTGTTCGAGGACAGCATCAGGATGCGGGCCTCGGCCTGCGCCTCCGCACTCAGCGGGAGGTGCACGGCCATCTGGTCGCCGTCGAAGTCGGCGTTGAACGCCTCACAGACCAGCGGGTGCAACTGGATGGCCTTGCCTTCGACCAGCTGCGGCTCGAAGGCCTGGATACCGAGGCGGTGCAGCGTCGGTGCGCGGTTCAGCAGCACCGGGTGCTCGGCGATGACCTCTTCGAGGACATCCCACACCTGGGGACGCTGGCGCTCGACCATGCGCTTGGCGCTCTTGATGTTCTGCGCGTGGTTCAGGTCGACCAGACGCTTCATCACGAACGGCTTGAACAGCTCGAGTGCCATCAGCTTGGGCAGACCGCACTGGTGCAGCTTGAGCTGCGGGCCGACCACGATGACCGAACGGCCCGAGTAGTCGACGCGCTTGCCGAGCAGGTTCTGACGGAACCGGCCCTGCTTGCCCTTGAGCAGATCGGACAGCGACTTGAGCGGGCGGTTGCCCGGTCCGGTGACCGGACGGCCGCGGCGGCCGTTGTCGAACAGCGCGTCCACCGACTCCTGAAGCATCCGCTTCTCGTTGTTGACGATGATCTCGGGGGCGCCGAGGTCGATCAGTCGCTTGAGCCGGTTGTTGCGGTTGATCACGCGGCGGTACAGGTCGTTCAGGTCGGAGGTGGCGAAGCGGCCACCGTCGAGCTGAACCATCGGACGCAGCTCCGGCGGGATCACCGGCACGGCGTCGAGCACCATGCCCATCGGCGAGTTCCGGTTGGTCTGGAACGCCGCCACGACCTTCAGCCGCTTGAGGGCACGGAGCTTCTTCTGCCCCTTGCCGTTCTTGATGGTGTCGCGCAGCGACTCCGCCTCGGCGTCGATGTCGAAGGTCTCGATGAGCTTCTTGATCGACTCGGCACCCATGGCGCCGTCGAAGTACTCGCCGTAGCGGTCCTGCAGCTCGCGGTAGAGCACCTCATCGACGATGAGCTGCTTGGGGGCCAGCTTGGTGAAGGTGGTCCAGATCTCGTCGAGCCGGTCCAGCTCACGCTGGGTCCGGTCACGCAGCTGGCGCATCTCGCGCTCGCCGCCGTCACGCACCTTGCGGCGCACATCGGACTTGGCACCCTCGGCCTCGAGCTCGGCCAGGTCGGCCTCGAGCTTCTGCGCCCGGGCCTCCAGGTCGGCATCGCGCTGATCCTCGACGGCCTTCTTCTCGACGACCATCTCGGCTTCGAGCGTGGACAGCTCGTTGTGCCGCATCTCGGTGTCGACCGCGGTGATCACGTAGGCCGCGAAGTAGATGATCTTTTCCAGATCCTTCGGGGCCAGGTCGAGCAGGTAGCCCAGCCGGCTGGGCACACCCTTGAAGTACCAGATGTGCGTGACGGGTGCGGCCAGCTCGATGTGGCCCATCCGCTCACGACGCACCTTGGCGCGGGTCACCTCGACGCCGCAGCGCTCACAGATGATGCCCTTGAAGCGCACGCGCTTGTACTTGCCGCAGTAGCACTCCCAGTCGCGAGTCGGTCCGAAGATCTTCTCGCAGAACAGGCCGTCCTTCTCTGGCTTGAGCGTGCGGTAGTTGATGGTCTCCGGCTTCTTGACCTCACCGAAGGACCAGTTGCGGATGTCGTCCGCGGTCGCGAGACCGATGCGGAGTTCATCGAAGAAGTTGACGTCTAGCACGTAACTCCCTTTCCCCTTTCGGGATTAGATAACTATCAGCGCCGCGGGCAGTGCCGCGATCAGGCCAGGTCTTCGACAGATGCGGATTCGTTGCGGGACAGATTGATTCCGAGGTTGGCAGCAGCGCGCTCCAGATCCTCGTCATCGCCGTCACGCATCTCGATCGCGGCTCCGTCGGAAGACAGGACCTCGACATTGAGGCAGAGCGACTGCAGTTCCTTGAGAAGCACCTTGAACGACTCCGGGATACCGGGTTCGGGGATGTTCTCGCCCTTGACGATCGCCTCGTACACCTTCACGCGGCCCACCGTGTCGTCGGACTTGATGGTGAGCAGCTCCTGCAGCGTGTACGCCGCGCCGTAGGCCTGCATGGCCCAGCACTCCATCTCACCGAAGCGCTGACCACCGAACTGCGCCTTACCACCGAGCGGCTGCTGGGTGATCATCGAGTACGGACCGGTCGAACGCGCGTGGATCTTGTCGTCCACCAAGTGGTGCAGCTTCAGGATGTACATGTAGCCGACCGTCACCGGGTACGGGAACGGCTCGCCGGAACGCCCGTCGAACAGGCGCGCCTTACCGTCGGCATTGACCATGACATCGCCGTCGCGGTTCGGCAGCGTCGAACCCAACAGACCGGTGAGCTCGTTCTCGCGGGCACCGTCGAACACCGGGGTGGAGACGATGCTGTCCGCCGGGACGCTGAGCAGGTTCTCGGGCAGGTTGCCCGCCCACTCAGGAGTTCCGTTGGCGACATCGATGTTCCAGCCGGCCTTGGCCACCCACCCGAGGTGGGTCTCCAGGATCTGGCCGATGTTCATACGACGCGGCACACCGTGGGTGTTCAGGATGATGTCCACCGGGGTGCCGTCCTCCATGAACGGCATGTCCTCGACGGGCAGGATCTTGCCGATGACGCCCTTGTTGCCGTGGCGTCCGGCGAGCTTGTCGCCGTCGGAGATCTTGCGCTTCTGGGCCACGTAGACGCGGACCAGCTCGTTGACACCGGCGGGCAGCTCGTCGTCATCCTCGCGGGAGAACACCCGGATGCCGATGACCTTGCCAGATTCGCCGTGCGGCACCTTCAGCGAGGTGTCGCGGACCTCACGGGCCTTCTCACCGAAGATGGCACGCAGCAGGCGCTCTTCCGGGGTCAGCTCGGTCTCGCCCTTCGGGGTGACCTTGCCGACCAGGATGTCGCCGTCGCGGACCTCGGCACCGATGCGGATGATGCCGCGCTCGTCGAGATCGGCCAGCACCTCGTCGGAGACGTTCGGGATGTCCCGGGTGATCTCCTCGGCGCCCAGCTTGGTGTCGCGGGCATCGATCTCGTGCTCTTCGATGTGAATCGAGGTGAGCACGTCCTCTTCCACCAGACGGTTGGAGAGGATGATCGCGTCCTCGTAGTTGTGGCCCTCCCACGGCATGATCGCCACGAGCAGGTTCTTGCCCAGGGCCATCTCACCGTTCTCGGTGCAGGGACCGTCGGCGAGCACCTGGCCCACCTCGACCCGCTGCCCGTGGTCCACGATCGGGCGCTGGTTGGCGCACGTGCCGTGGTTGGAGCGGTTGAACTTGCGCAGCACATAGCTACGGCGGGTGCCGTCATCGGCCATCACGGTGATGTAGTCGGCGGAGACTTCCTCGACCACACCGGCCTTCTCGGTGATGACGACGTCGCCGGCATCGATGGCCGCACGCAGCTCCATACCGGTGCCGACCAACGGGGCCTCGCTGCGGACCAGCGGAACCGCCTGGCGCTGCATGTTGGCACCCATCAGGGCACGGTTGGCGTCGTCGTGCTCGAGGAACGGGATCATCGCCGTCGCCACCGACACCATCTGGCGCGGTGAGACGTCCATGTAGTCGACCTCGGTGGTCGCCACGTTCTCGACCTCGCCACCCTTACGGCGAACGAGGATGCGCTCCTCCACGAACCGGCCGTCGTCATCGATCGGCGAGTTGGCCTGCGCCACGACGTGGCGGTCCTCCTCGTCGGCCGTGAGGTAGTCGACCTGATCGGTGACCACACCGTCGACGACCTTGCGGTACGGCGTCTCGATGAAGCCGAACGGGTTGACCCGGGCGTACACCGACAGCGAACCGATCAGGCCGATGTTCGGGCCCTCCGGGGTCTCGATCGGGCACATCCGGCCGTAGTGGCTGGAGTGCACGTCGCGGACCTCGAGGCCGGCGCGCTCACGGGACAGACCACCGGGGCCCAGCGCCGACAGGCGGCGCTTGTGGGTCAGGCCCGACAGCGGGTTGTTCTGGTCCATGAACTGCGACAGCTGCGACGTGCCGAAGAACTCCTTGATCGCCGCCACGACGGGACGGATGTTGATCAGGGTCTGCGGCGTGATCGCCTCGACGTCCTGGGTGGTCATCCGCTCGCGGACGACACGCTCCATACGGGACAGGCCGACCCGGATCTGGTTCTGGATCAGCTCGCCGACGGTACGCAGGCGACGGTTGCCGAAGTGGTCGATGTCATCGACCTCGACCGGGACCTCGACACCGTCAGGTGCGGTCATCGAGTTCTGGCCCTCGTGCAGGCGCACCAGGTACTCGATGGTGGCCGCGATGTCCTCGGGGGTCAGCGTCGAGTTGGTGATCGGCTGCCCGGCGTTCAGGCCCAGCTTCTTGTTGACCTTGTAACGGCCGACGCGGGCCAGGTCGTAACGCTTCTCCTTGAAGAACAGGTTCTCCAGCAGGGTCTGCGCGGACTCCTTGGTCGGCGGCTCGCCCGGGCGCAGCTTCCGGTAGATGTCCAGCAGCGCCTCATCGGTTCCGGCGGTGTTGTCCTTCTCCAGGGTGCCCATCATGATCTCGGAGAAGCCGAAGCGCTCCACGATCTGCTCGTTGGTCCAGCCCAGCGCCTTGAGCAGCACGGTGACCGGCTGACGGCGCTTGCGGTCGATGCGGACACCGACGGTGTCGCGCTTGTCGACGTCGAACTCCAGCCACGCGCCGCGACCCGGGATGACCTTCACACTGTGCAGGTCCTTCTCGGTGGCCTTGTCGATCGAGGAGTCGAAGTACACACCCGGCGAACGGACCAGCTGGCTCACCACGACACGCTCGGTGCCGTTGATGATGAAGGTGCCCTTGTCGGTCATCATCGGGAAATCACCCATGAAGACCGTCTGGCTCTTGATCTCACCGGTGTTGTTGTTGATGAACTCGGCCGTGACGAACAGCGGGGCCGCGTACGTCATGTCCTTGTCTTTGCACTCGTCGACAGGGGCCTTGACCTCGTCGAAGCGCGGGTCGGAGAAGCTCAGCGACATGGAGCCGGAGAAGTCCTCGATCGGCGACAGTTCGGCCAGCACCTCTTCGAGGCCGCCCACCGGGTTGGCCAGATCACCGCGCGCGGTGGCCTTGGCCCGCCAGTGCTCGGAGCCGACGAGCCACTCGAATGAATCGATCTGTACGTCAAGTAGCCCCGGAACCTCAAGTGGTTCACGGAGCTTTGCGAATGAAATTCGGTTAGGCGCTCCCGGAACGGAGTGAGAATTATCGGACTTGCTCTGGCGAGAGACTGCCAAGATGCATCCTTCCAGCACCTCATGCGACTTTCGATGCCGGAAACCCGGACCGTGGTCGCTGTAATCTGCGTCGGTTCGGCTGGCGTTCTCACAGTCCGAAACCTCAGGACACACGGCACATGTCCGATCGCTGAGCAGGGCTCAGGCTAGGAACACATTGTCAGGTGCAGACGAGGGTGGGCAGGATGCAGCCAGCGCAACGTCCAACAGTAGCGCACGTCCGCCGGTTCTTCAAACAGCATCCCTCTACCACGCGCGTGATACCGGCTGGGCGCTGGCTGGCGTCCTCGATCCGTTCACACATGCTGCCCAACAGACTGGCCCGTTTGGGCGTTTCCGTCAAGACTTCACACGCGGTTTGCTGTGCTCTTCTGGATCGTAACGGGCACCGCCGACAAGAGCGGCCCCAAGACGGCCGTGAGGAAGATCACACCTGCGCCGCAGGTCGGGAAGGGTACCGACACAACACCGGCCGGCGGGACCATGAGCAGTCCCGCCGGCCGGTATGTCGAAACGTGTTACTCGCCGGCGCGCGGAATCGAGGCGGTCGGGAAGTCCTCGTCCTGGCTGCCGTGCCGGGGCGGCTCGTCGGCGAACTCGTGCACCTTGAACTTGTGGGTGCCCTCCAGGTCGTCACGGATGGCTTCCTGGGCGGCCGGGGGCAGCGTGTGCAGAATCTCGCGCACCCGGGCCTGACGACGACCCACAGCCTTACGCTCGGGCATCCCGGGAGTGGCCATCAGCTGCGGCGGCACACCCTCGATCTCCTCCACACCACCATCGTGCTGACCGGCCTCCATCATCGCCTGCTCAGCAGCCGCGGTGGCCTCGTCCTTCTCCTCCGACATACCGATCGGACCGATCCGGCGACCGTTGAGGAACTGCTTGACCACCGGCTCCTCCGAGGTCAACAGCACCTCACGGGGACCGAACATCACCAACTTCTTACGGAACAACATCCCGATGTTGTCCGGCACCGTCCGGGCAATGTTGATGTTGTGCGTCACGATCAGCACCGTCGCATCGATCTGGGCATTGATATCGATCAACAACTGCGACAGATAGGCGGTACGCACCGGATCCAGACCCGAGTCCGGCTCATCGCACAAAATGATCTTGGGGTCGAGCACCAGAGCCCGGGCCAGACCGGCGCGCTTGCGCATACCGCCGGAGATCTCACCGGGGAACTTGTGCCCATCATTGGGCATACCGACGAGCTCGAGCTTCTCCATCACGATCTTGCGGATATCGGACTCGGACTTCTTGGTGTGCTCCCGCAACGGAAACGCCGTGTTGTCATAGATGTTCATCGAGCCGAACAACGCGCCGTCCTGGAACAGCACCCCGAACAGGGTCCGAATCTCGTAGAGCTCCTTGGCCGAGCACTCCAGAATGTTGGTGCCATCGATGACGATGGAACCCTTCTCCGGGCGCAGCAGACCGATCAGCGACTTCAAGAACACCGACTTACCGGTACCGGACGGGCCCAGCAACACGCTGACCTCACCCTCGGGAACCGTCAGCGTCACGTCTTCCCAGATCTTCGACGACCCGAACGACTTACTCAGACCGGTCACGTCGATTTGGACGCCCATGCATGTTCCTTCCGCTGACAGCCCTACTGCGCCACCTGCTACCCCGCCTGTGGCTTGAGTCACTGTAGCGCACGGAGGATTTCAGCAACGGCGAAGTGACCGCCAAGAGACCCCTGCACACGAGAAAGGGCCGGGTCGTTTCCGACCCGGCCCTTCCGCGAACTGCAAACTACTTGACGGTGACCGTCGCGCCGGCAGCTTCGAGCTTTGCCTTGGCGTCCTCGGCGGCGTCCTTGTTGACCTTCTCCAGCAGCGGCTTGGGAGCGCCGTCGACCAGGTCCTTGGCTTCCTTCAGGCCCAGGCCGGAAACGATCTCGCGGACGACCTTGATGACGCCGATCTTCTTCTCGCCGGCACCCTCGAGGATGACGTCGAACTCGGACTGCTCCTCGGCGGCCTCGGCGGGCGCGCCACCGGCGGCGGGGCCGGCGGCAACCGCGACGGGAGCGGCGGCGGTGACGTCGAAGGTGTCCTCGAACACCTTCACGAACTCCGAGAGCTCGAGCAGGGTCAGTTCCTTGAACGCGTCGATCAGTTCTTCAGTGGACAGCTTGGCCATGGTGGTTCCTTATCTCTATGGGTTGTTGATGTGGTCTCAGGCGGCGGATTCTTCGCCGGCCTTCTTCTCTTGCAGAGCTGCGGCCAGGCGGGCGACCTGGGACGCGGGCGCCACGAACAGCGCCGCGGCCTGGGACTGCTTCGCCTTCAGAGCGCCGGCGACGCGCGACAACAGCACCTCGCGCGACTCCAGGTCGGCGATCCGCTCGACCTCGGACACGGACAGCGCGCGGCCGTCCATGTAGCCGCCCTTGATGACGAGCGCCTTGTTGTCCTTGGCGAACTTCTTGATCGCCTTCGCGGCATCGACGGGCTCGCCGCTGATGAACGCGATGGCCGTCGGGCCGGCGAACAGATCGTCGAGACCTTCGATGCCCGCATCGGACGCCGCACGCTTGACCAAGGTGTTCTTGGCGACGGTGTAGGTCGTCTCGTTGCCCAGCGACCTGCGCAGCTCGGCAAGGTTGGACACCGTCAGGCCGCGATACTCGGTGACGACGGTGGCCGTCGCCTCCTTGAACTTCTCGGCGATGTCGGCGACCGCGGTGGCCTTCTCAGCTTTGGCCATGCTTGCCTCCTCGTGATGGTTGGGACGTCCACCGCTCAAAGGCCCGAGAATGACAAAGCGCCCCGACACAGACAGGTCGGGGCGCACAGAGAAATACTGTTACCTCGTCCTCCTGCGTGGGCCGCCCGGAAATCCGGGACCTTCAACCGATTGGCGAGCTACTTGCACTTCGCGCAAGCGCTCATCGGTGACCGACGGTCTTCGGTGGAACCGGGTAAGGATAGCCGACGCCGACGCCATCGGCCAAAACGGCGGATCAACCAGCTGATGCGTTCCGTGCCAGCGCGGCCGCACCGACCAGTCCGGCGTCCCCGCCGAGCGCGGCGGGCACCACCCGCAGATCCTTGATGAACGAGAGCCCGGCGTAGCTGCGCAGCGCCGACCGAAGGGGGTCGAACAGCAGCGCCCCCGATTTGGCGACCCCGCCGCCGATCACCACGAGGTCCAGATCGCAGGTGGCGGCCACCCCGGCGATCATCATCGCCACCCCGGCCGCGCCCCGGCGGAACGCACCCAGCGCGATCTGGTCCCCGGCGGCGGCCGCCTCGGCCAGTTGTCTGGCATCTGCGTCCGGTGCCGACTGCCAACCGTTCGCCCTCGCCCAGCGCACCAGATGCGGCCCGGAGGCGACCGTTTCGACACAACCCCGGCCACCGCACGTGCACGGCTGCCCGTCGGGCTCGACGATGACGTGCCCGACGTGGCCGGCATTGCCCGTGCGGCCGTCGTACGGCGCGCCGTCGAGGACCAGTCCCCCACCGATACCCGTCGACACCACCATGCCGAGCATGAATGCCGCGCCCGCACCGGCCCCGCGCCACTGTTCACCGAGCGCCATGCACAGGCCGTCGCCACCCAGACGCACCGGGCCGCCGGTGAGTCGCTGCGCCCGCTCGACGATCGGAAAGCGCTGCCAGGTGGCGATATTGATCGGGCTGACCGTGCCCGAACGCAGGTCGACGGGGCCGGCCGAGCTGATACCGACACCGGCCACGGTGCCGCCGGCCCGCAGCAGCGCGTCGCGGATCAGTTCCGCCGCGACGGCCCACACCGCGTCGGCGTCACCGTGCGGGGTGGGTTGCTGAGCCCGGTGGGTGAGCGCGCCGTCGTCGTCGACGAGGCCGACCGCGATCTTGGTACCGCCGACGTCGAGCGCGAGGGTGAGAGCCATCAGGTGACCAGTTTCGCAGGTGACCGTCGTGGCCGTCAGTGCCGATGGGTGTTGTCGGGCTGACGCGGGTCGCCGGGATGTTCGTAACCGGGGGCCAGCCGCACCAGTTCGGCGCAACGGACATCCAGCCAGCAGCGGAAGGCGCGCCGGCGGGCCGCGGCCTGCAGGTGCGCGGTGACCGCGGGCCGGGCCAGATCCAGTGCGATCGACGTGCGGCGCGGACCGAACCGGGCCGGGTTGCGGGTGTGGTAGGCCACGATCTCGGCTTCGCCGATGTCGACCGCCGCGGTGACCCGCGCGAAAACGCCACGCGCATGCGGGGACTCCAGCACCGCGGCGGCGATGCTGCCGATCTCCAACCTCGCGGCCACATCGGGCAGCACGGCGTCCAGATCCGGCGGGGCGGCCTCGGCCGGTTCACCGGCCACCACCCGTTCGGCGACCAGTAGCTGGGTGAGCCAGCGGCGCAGCTGCCTACCCTCGCTGGTTCCCGGGCGGGGCAGCGCGGCCGCGAGTACCCCTGCCCGCAAGCGCCTTTCGCGTTCGTCCACCTCGGCTTGGGGTACCGGCACACCGGCCACCCAGGCCACCGCCGTCATGGCAGCACCTGCACGTGCACCGCGGGTGAGTACACCAGCCGGCCCGCGGCGGCCACCCTGATCAATGCCCACCACCGACCGGGCCGCACCCAGGGCGGCGGCGTCACGTCGAAGTCCAGCTGCAGCGTCCCGCGGGCGGGCATCTCCGCCCCGACCGTGGGCGGGCCCAGCCACTCCCACGTGCCCCACGGGCTGATCAGGTGGGCTTCCACAGCCAAATCCGCGCCGGCATCGGTGCCGACGGTGACCGACAGCCGGGCACTGTCGCCGGCCCGCACGGTCACCGGTTCCGGTCCGGAGATCAGCCGCAGCACTTCGTCGTCCGGGGCCGCGTCGACCGACACCATGCACACATCCTCGACGACCTGATGCCAGGCCGGCGGCAGCCCGCGCCCGCTGGCGGCCAGTTCGGCGCGGACGGGATAAACGCCGGCAGGCGTGTCCGGGGGCACCGTCACCTCGACGTCGGCATCCAGGTACTCCCCCGGCGGCAGCACGAAGGACAGCTCGGCCGAGTCGACCGTCCAGCCCGGCGGCACAACCAGGCGCACCCGGCCGTGCAACGCCGTGTCGGTGCAGTCGCTGGCCGCGGTCAGCCGAAGGCGCACAACGGTATCCTCGGCCACCGCGATGTGGCTGGGATGCAGGTGCGCCACCACCGGCAGTCCGCCCAGCGGCGCCGGCCCGCGGTTGTGCAGCCAGTAGCGCGCATACAGCGGTTGCGCGTTCTCGGCGTCCGGGGCCAGCGTCTGCTGATCGGCGTTGGCGATCCTGATCCCGCCGAGGCGGCCGGCCACGGTGGCAATCTGGTAGCCGTGCACCGCTGTCGTCGGGACGTCCGACGACGGCCGTTCCAGCAGATCCGCCCCGACCAACGGCGAGATGCTACAGATTCCCGACCGCACCACGAATTGCGCGTCGCGGCCGTGTGTTTCGACCAAGCGAAGGATGACCGAGGACGGATCCACCGGTGCGGTCGAACCCGTCGAGAACGGGTTCCCGGCGGGCTTGAGCGCGCCGAGGGTGACCTTGCCGCCCGATGAATCGACGTCGAGCAGTGCGCCGTGGCCGGGTAACCCGTCGGCGCCGGTACGCCGGTTGCGCACCGCGATCAGAGGTTGGGCGAACTCCGCGCTGCGGACCGGGATATCGGCGTCACGCCAGTCCCCATCCAGCGCCAGCACGGCGTAGTCGAAGGTGTGCGACCAGTGTTGGAGCGCGAAGTTGGAACCGTCGGGGGCCGTGCGCCGTGGCGGGTCGATCCAGGTACCGGACGGCCACCCGGTGCACGACCGCATCAGCGAGGTGTGCAGCGTGCCGTCGGCCTCGACGGCGAAACCGGGCACACCCCGGTTGCACAGCGCGACCGTCACCGACTCGAACGGTGTGAGCCCGCCAGGCGCGTCCTGATTCACGCAGATCTCCGCATCCGTCAGATCACGCACGAGCGCCTCGATGTCACCGGCGATGATCAGCACCGGCAAGGTCCGGACACCGCGCAGGTCGGCGCCGGGTACCCACTCGTCGGCCAGCATCGACGTCGCGGGCACCCAGACCCGCGCGGTCCCGTTCGCGGCCCATTGCCGGTCGAATTCGCGGCGGTGTTCCGGTGCGGTGGCCAGCACCGCCGCGGTGAAGGCATTCTCGACCGGGCCCCCCAGCGCGAACCGGGCGTCGGGCAGGTTGGAGTCCACCGACAGGTCGCCGTAGCGCGGTTTGTCCGCCGCACTGCAGGTGGCGGTGACCCCGGCCCGCACCAACGCGACCATCAGATCGCGGGCGTCGAATTGCCCGTCGGGCGTCACGACCTCGGCGACGGACACCGCCCGCACACCGGCGCCGATCCGTACCCGCAGCGTCGAGGACAGCCCGAACCAGCCGTAAGCGGGATTGTCCAGGGTGGACGGATGCACCGCGGCGTCGACGGCGTCGGAGTGTCCGGGCTGATGCAGCAGACCGAAGCCGCGGCCGATCACCGCGTCACCGACCTCGCTGACCGGCATGGCGCCGGGCACCGGGCACGGCCAGCGCAGCCGCAGCAGCTTGTCGGCGTCGGTGAATTCGTCTATCGCGGTGCGGCATTGGATGCGTGGTATGCCATGCCACAGGGTGATCGTCTGGGTGTAGCGCAGGAGGTCGCCGACGTGCCCTCGGATGGTCAGCCGCTCCCCGAGCGCGCTACGGCAGGCCTGCACCTCGGCCGGGAATGCCGAGGAGCCCAGCACCGGGCCCTTGGGCAGCAGATGCCACGGGCCCTCCCCCGCCTGCGGGTGGGCCGGATATTCGTCATAGACCGCCAGTTCGTTGCCCACCCGCCCGGGTGCGATGAGTTCCCGGCCGCCGGCCAGCACCGAGCTCACCCCGCCGCCGCGGGCCGGGTCGACGCGCAGGCGGTAGGTGTCATTTCCGATCTCGTTGCCGCCGAACGGTTCCCAGCTCGATCCGGGACTGTCGTCGTCGAGCCGGTAGCCGCGCCAGCCCAGGGATCCGACGTCGCGGGCCAGCCAGGAGACCGTGTGACCGTCGGACACCGTGGGAACCGCATCGCCGTGCTGGTCGCGCACCACGCCGCCGAACGGACGGTCCAGGTGTGCGGTCACCACATCGCAGCGCTGGTGTGCCAGCGGATTCCACACCACCACGGGCGCATCCACCGCGGCGCTGAGCAGGGCCAGCGCATTGTCGCGGGCGGCGCGGCCCAGCTCCCATGCGTCGCGCCAGCCGGTCAGCAGATCCAGATAGACCTGGTCGGATTCGGACCCGGTGATCGCGTCGTGGTGCGCCCCATAGGCCAGCTGTACCCATGCTTTCTCCAGCGCCGCCTGCGGATACGTTGCGCCGCAGAGCAATCCGGCGAAGACGGCGAAGCGCTCGGCCTCCAGCACCATGTTCTCGGCGGCGCGGTTGGCCTGTTTGGTGTCGATGTAGGAGACGTCCTTGCCGGTGTAGATCGGGTTCATGTCCCGGGTCTGCACCGAGGCGATGGCGCCCACTTTCCCCGTCGCTTCGCTCGCCCCGGCGCGCTCGTCGAGTTCGGCACGGACGGCAGCGAAGAACTCCTTGGGCAGTGCGCACACGAACCGCGGCCAGGTGTAGCGGGCGTTCCAGTCGCGATGGATCTCGGTGACCCATTTGTTCGGCGGGGTGTAGTCGGTGCCGACGGGCAGCAGCACATTGCGGGTCAGCGCCACGTTCTTCAATCCGGTGAACAACTCGAAGGTCTGGTCCTGTGCCTGCGCCAGGGTGGCTGCCGCGTCCATCCACCAGCCGGCGGCGTAGTGCGCGGGCATGTAGTGGGTGAGCAGGCCGCGGCCCGACGGCGCGGTCCATTCGAACTCGCTGGCGAACTGCATGCGTTCGGGGTCACCGTGATCGGCCATCGGGCCCCACTGGTGGTACGGGCCGCGGGCCCATGAACTGGACGTCAGCCCGGCGTCGGCGGCCATCCCGGGAAACTGCGGATCGTGGCCGAACACATCGAGCTGCCATGCTGTCGCCGGATCCGCGCCGAGGACGTCGCGCTGAAATCCGCTACCCGCCACGAAGTTCCGGATCGCCGTCTCCGGACTGGTGAGATTGGTGTTGGGTTCGTTGTAGGTGCCGCCCATGATCTCGACGCGGCCGTCGGCGATGAAGCGGCGTAGATCCGCCCGTTCCTCGGGATGGGTGTCCCAGAACGGTTTGAGGTAATCCACCTCGGCGAGCACGAATTTGTACTCCGGTTCGCGGCGGGCCATCTCCAGGTGCGCGGTCACCAACTCGAAACTGTTGGTCTGCCTGCACGCGCCGGGCGGGTCCTCGGTCCACACGCTGGTGTAGGCGGCCTGGGTGTTCCACCACACCGGGTCGTAGTGGAAATGACTGATCATGTGCATCGTCCAGCCGGGTTCGGCGACGACGAACGTGAACGCCACGTCGCCCGCGCGCGCCCGGCGGCGCTGTCCGGGCACCGGATCGTCGACTCGGACCGGGATCTCGCAGGTGCCTTCGGCGGCGGGCCCCTCGCCGGCCAACCCGTCGCCGACGATCCGGATCACCGCACCGGCAGCGGCATCGTGACAGGTGACCCGCACGAGTTGCAGCGGTGCATCCGTCGGCCCGACGAACAGTTCGGTCGACTCCGCTGCGGCGAGACGCATCACCGCACCTTACGTTCGGGCGGCGGCCCGGTGGAGGCGTTCGGCCGCAGCGCGCACCGCGGCGGCGACCTCGGGTGGGTCCAGTACCTCGAACTCGCAGCCGGGCATGGCCAGGTACAGCGCCATCCGCTCGGGATCGTCGGCACCGGTGGTGACGATGCAGGCGTCCGGGCCGTCCGGCTCGATCTGCGCCGAGGCCGCCGAAAAGGTCTGAGCGACAACGTATTGAGGCGCGTGGTACCGCACCCGGGCGATATGGCGGTACGGCGAGGCGGAGATGGCGCGCCGGACGTAGTCGGCGGCATCAGGTGCGGGCCGCGGGACGAACGTGCTGCCGAGTGCGCGGACCTCGGACATCCGGTCCAGCCGCAGGCTGCGCCAGTCGGCGCGGTCGCGGTCATAGCCCAGCAGATACCAGCGCCGGCCGGTGGTGACCAGTTGATAGGGCTCCAGACGGCGTGCGGTGGCGTTGCCGCGGATGTCGACGTAACCGCAGCTGACATGCTCATGGTCGCGGCAGGCCCGGGCCAGGGTCATCAGGATCTCCGGGTCTATCGCGTCGTCGTCGCCCGACGTCAGCGTGACGGTGGCGTCGTGCACCGCGGCCACCTGGGAGCGCAGCCGCGACGGCATGACCTGGTCCAGTTTGGACAGCGCACGCAATGCCGATTCGCCGACGCCGGCCACGCTGCCGCCGGCGGCCATCCGCAGGCAGACCGCCATCGCGACGGCCTCGTCCGGGTCGAGCAGCAGCGGGGGCAGGGCGGCGCCGGCACCCAGTTGGTAGCCGCCGCCGTGGCCCTTGCTGGCGTGCACCGGATAGCCGAGGTCGCGCAGTCGCTCGATATCGCGGCGCACGCTGCGGGCGGTGACCTCGAGGCGCTCGGCGAGTTCGTCGGAGGTCCACACCCGGCGCGACTGCAACAGTCCGAGCAGTTGCAAAACCCTGGCGGTGCTCATGTTCACCATCCTGACGCATTCATAGGACCGAAGCTGTCCTATAAGGGTGCGAAGCTGAGCGCATGTACACCGAACTCCTGGCCGACCAGCTGGAATTCCACTGGACACACCAGCTGCGGCCACGCCTGTCCGGCCTCACCGACGACGAGTACTTCTGGGAGCCGGTCCCGGGCTGCTGGACGGTGCGGCGCGACGGATCCGTCGACTTCGCGTATCCCCCGCCACAGCCCGAGCCGTTCACCACCATCGCCTGGCGGCTGGCGCACGTCATCGTCGGGGTGCTGGCCATGCGCAACCACTCGCACTTCGGCGGACCGCCCGCCGACTACCAGTCCTGGCCGTACGCCACCGACGCGAGCACCGCCCTGACCCAGCTCGATGACGCGTACGCGCGCTGGATCGCCGGGGTGCGTGCACTCACCGAAGCCGACCTGGCCAGGCCGTGCGGACCGGCCGAAGGGCCGTACGCGGACCATTCGATGGCCGTGCTGGTACTGCACATCAACCGCGAGATGATCCACCACGGTGCCGAAATTGCTTGCATCCGTGATCTTTACGTACACACCAACAAGAAGGAGAGCTAGACATGCCCGGTATGCCCGCCCCCGCCGCCGACGAGCGCCAGACCCTGATCAACTTCCTGGCCTTCCAGCAGGATGCATTCCTCGCGGTGGCTTACGGCCTCACCGACGAGCAGGCCGGCTCGACTCCGTCGGCCAGTGCGTTGTCGATCGGCGGGCTGATCAAACACGTCACCAACTGCCAGCACGGGTGGACCGAGCGCGCCGCGCACGCACCCGCCATCCCGACGCCCGATGACCGGCCCATGGCCGAACTCGTCGCCGAATACGAGGACCAGTACGTGATGCACGGACACGAGACGCTGGCCGGCCTGCTGGAAGCCCTGAAAGCGCAGAACGCCACGACGCTGCGGGTGTTCGCCGAGGCCGATCTGGACACCCCGGTGCCCGTCCCGCACGATGTGCCGTGGTTTCCGCAGGACATCGAACACTGGTCGGTGCGGTGGGTGCTGCTCCACCTGGTCGAGGAACTGTCCCGGCACGCCGGGCACGCCGACATCATCCGCGAGACCGTGGACGGCGCCACCATGTACGAACTGCTGGCCGCCGCCGAAGAGTGGCCGGAGACGGACTGGATCAAGCGCTGGAAGGCGTCGTAGCACCGGGCCGCCAAGCGCCGGTGGACATCGACGAAATGGCTGCTCGCGAGGGCGTGCGCGCAGCCATTTCGTCAGTCTCGGCCCAACACCAGTTCAAGCGCCGCATCCACCACCACATCCAGGTCTGCGCCCAGCGTGCCGGCGAGCCACTGCTGGGCGAGCTCGGCCATCGCGCCGGTGTACATCGCCGCACCGACCCGGGCCGGCACCGGATCCGCGGCGGGCTGCACCTCGGCGAGCACCGCGGCCCGCAGCAGATCCTGGGTGGCCGCCCGCCGCGCGGCAAGTACCGGGTTGGCCCTGGCGTCGGTGAACAGCACCCGGCCCCGACGCGGATCACCGGAACTGAAGCCCAACACCGCGGCCATCCCCGCCCGGGTGCGGGCCCGCACCGAATCGGGCGCGGCCGTCATCGCCGCCTCCACCACCACGACCAGTTCGGCGCCGACCTTGTCGTACACCGCGCCGAGCAGCGCGTCGGTATCGGCGAAGCTCTCGTAGAAGTAGCGGGTGTTCAGCCCGCCCGCCCGGCAGACCGAGCGCACCGACAGCGCGGCCTCGCCCCCGTCGCCGAACAGGGCGTAGGCGGCGTCGACCAGCAGTCCGCGCCGCTCGGCGCGGCGGTCGGTCAGCGGCACGCCCGCCCACCGGGTCGGAGTCGACATCGGTCCAGGCTAGTTCTGGCGACGGCCGTAACCAAACAGCTACTCTGGTCACAACCGTGACCAAAGGGGGTCGGCGTGTACCTGCCGCACCAGTACGTCGAGCAGTTGTTGCAGCGCAAGTTCGACCGTGACATCCGCAAGCACTACTTCCGTGGGCTGGAGTTCGCCGAACCCGCGGGCGATCCGGGGTGGTTCGGACCGGGCAGCGCGGTCTGGCATGTGCATTCGCACACCGAGGCGCTGGTCTTCGGCCTGCAGTGCGCGGCCTACCTGGAACGCCTCGACCCGTCCATCTACTGGATGGGCATGCACCACTCGCGGCTGGCCAAACGGGACGCCGACACCGGCGAAGCCATCCCGGTCATCGACCGCAACGGCGCCGCGGTGCGCCTGGGCCATTCCATCGCCTTCTTCATCGGCACCGCCTACGGCAGCACCGCATGCGCCGAACGGGTCGCCCGCACGGTGCGCGCCATGCACCACACCATCAAGGGCACCCGCCCGGACGGCGCGGTCTATGACGCCGACGATCCGGACTGGCTGCGCTGGAACTACGCGACCGTGGTGTGGGGGCTGGCCACCGCGCACGAGCTGTATCACCCGAATCCGTTGCGCGGCCGAAAACTCGACCGGTATTACGGCGAGTTCGTCCGGGTCGGTCACGCCCTGGGTGGCACCGATCTACCCGCCACCAAGGCCGAGACGCTGGACTGCCTGCATTCCTATCTGCCCAAGCTGGCCCTCACCCACGGCGCGGCGATGGCCACCGGCCCCAACGTGCCGATGCCACAGAGCGCGATCGACTGGGCGATCCGCGACACCATGCCGAAATGGGCCAAACAACTGATCGGGCACACCGACCCCAATCCGGTCGAGCGCGCCGCGCGCCGGGCCATCGTGTGGTCGGTGATCAACGGGCTGCACACCGCCGCCGGACCGGCGCCCGAATTCCGCCAGGCCCAGGCCCGGGTGCAGGGCGGGACCAGTGTGCCGCACACCGTGCCGGCCTACGTACCGGGCACCGATCCGGAGCGCAGCCGCGGCGACGTCGAACTGAACCTGGTGTGACGTGCAGCACCCGAGTTTTTGGCGTCACCGGCGGTTTTGAGACACTGCAACGATGAGCACTCAGCCATCGAAGGCCAAGCACCGCGAGGTCGCCAGGCTCGATCGGGTGCCCCTGCCCGTCGAGGCCGCCCGAATAGGGGCCACCGGCTGGCAGGTCACCCGCGCCGGCGCCCGCGTGGTGGCGAATTTCCTCGGCAAAGGCACCCTGCAGCAGAAGATCGTCAGGCAGGTGCCGCAGGCATTCGCCGACCTCGGCCCCACCTACGTCAAATTCGGCCAGATCATCGCGTCCAGCCCGGGCGCCTTCGGCGAACCGCTGTCGCGCGAATTCCGCGGCCTGCTGGACCGGGTGCCGCCGGCCGACCCGGACGCCGTGCACAAGCTGCTCGTCCAGGAACTCGGCGACGAACCGCAGAATCTGTTCAAGTCCTTCGACGACACCCCGTTCGCGTCGGCATCCATCGCGCAGGTGCACTACGCGACGTTGCACTCCGGCGAAGAGGTCGTGGTCAAGATCCAGCGCCCGGGCATCCGCCGCCGGGTGGCCGCCGACCTGCAGATTCTCAAGCGCGGCGCGCAGGTGGTCGAACTGGCCAAGCTGGGCCGGCGGCTGTCCGCCCAGGACGTCGTCGCCGACTTCTCCGACAATCTCGCCGAGGAACTCGACTTCCGCCTCGAGGCGCAGTCGATGGACGCCTGGGTGGCGCACATGCATGCCTCCCCGCTGGGCGAGAACATCAGGGTCGCGCAGGTGTACTGGGACCTGACCAGCGAACGCGTCCTGACCATGGAGCGCATCCAGGGCACCCGCATCGACGACGTCGCCGCCATCCGCAAAAAGGGGTTCGACGGCGAAGCTCTGGTCAAGGCACTGCTTTTCAGTGTCTTCGAGGGCGGCCTCAAACACGGCCTGTTCCACGGCGACCTGCACGCCGGCAACCTCTACGTCGACGACGACGGCAAGATCGTCTTCTTCGACTTCGGCATCATGGGCCGCATCGATCCGCGCACCCGCTGGCTGCTTCGCGAGTTGGTGTACGCGCTGTTGGTGAAGAAGGACCACGCCGCGGCAGGCAAGATCGTGGTGATGATGGGCGCGGTGGGCACCGTCAAACCGGAGGCGCAGGCGGCCAAGGATCTGGAGAAGTTCACCACACCGCTGACCGCGTCCTCGCTCGGCGACATGAGTTACGCCGAGATCGGCAAGCAACTCTCCACGCTGGCCGATGCCTACGACGTGAAACTGCCCCGCGAACTCGTGTTGATCGGCAAGCAGTTCCTCTACGTCGAGCGCTACATGAAACTGCTGGCGCCGAAGTGGCAGATGATGAGCGACCCGCAATTCACCGGGTACTTCGCCAACTTCATGGTGGAGATCAGCCGGGAACACAAAGAAGGACAACAGTGAGCGACGTTCGGACCGGAACCGCCAAACACGGTGATATCGAGATCGTCTACGAGGACTTCGGAAATCCCGGCGATCCCGCCGTTCTGCTCGTCATGGGCCTGGGCGCGCAGCTTCTGTTGTGGCGCAAGGGATTCTGCGATAAGCTGGTGAACCAGGGGCTGCGTGTCATCCGGTTCGACAACCGCGATATCGGGCTCTCGTCCAAGCTGCCCGGCGCGCGCAGCGGCACTGCGCTGCCGGTCCGGATGGCGCGGTCCTTCCTCGGACTGAAGAGCCCGGCGGGTTACACGCTGGAAGACATGGCCGACGACGCCGCCGCGCTGCTGGACCACCTGGGGATCGAACGGGCGCATATCGTCGGTGCGTCGATGGGCGGCATGATCGCCCAGGTCTTCGCGGCCCGGCACGCGCGCCGGACCCACAGTCTGGGCATCATCTTCTCCAGCAACAACCAGGCCATGCTGCCACCGCCCGGACCCAAACAGCTGTTGGCCCTGCTGACCAAGCCCAAGGACTCCTCGCCCGAGGGCATCGTGGCGAACACGATCCGGCTCACCAGCATCATCGGCAGTCCGGGCTATCCGACGCCGCCGTCGAAGGCCCGTGCCGACGCCCTGGAGAGCTATCAGCGGTCCTACTACCCCGCCGGGATCGGCCGCCAGTTCGCGGCCATCATGGGCAGCGGCAGCCTGCTGACCTACGACAAGCAGATCACCGCGCCGACCGTCGTCATCCACGGCAAGGCCGACAAGCTGATGCGGCCGTCCGGCGCGCGCGCGATCGCCCGCGCCATCAAGGGTGCGCGGCTGGTGCTCTTCGACGGGATGGCCCACGATCTGCCCGAGGAGCTGTGGGATGACATCATCGGCGAGCTGAAACCGAATTTCGCCACTGCCTGAGGATCTTTGTCGGATCGGCGCGGCGCCGTTCGTCGAACTGGTAGAGAGTGGGACGCCAGGGTCCCGCCCCTACCGGAGGATTCGCCATGTACTACTTCGCACTGCTGCTGACCCCCGAGCGCGAGCTGACCCCCGCCCAGGGCGCCGCCGAGATGGCTGCCTACCAGGAATTCCACGCCAACGCCGGATCGGCCATCCGGGCCGGTGACGCGTTGTGTGCAGCCGCGGACGGCAAGCTCATCACCGGCTGGCCCGGCCAGCCGGTGGTGACCGACGGCCCGTTCGCCGAGGGCGCCGAGGTGGCCGGCGGCTACTACGTGTTCGAGGCCGACAATCTGGACGATGCTCTGGAACTGGCCCGCCAGATCCCCGCCGCACAGTACGGCGCCATCGAGGTGTGGCCGGTGGTGCACTGGAATGCGCCCAGTGCGCCGGTCGGCTCGGATTGGCTTGCGCTGCTGCTGGAATCGCCGGATGAGGTCAACACCCCCGGCTCCCCCGAATTCGAGGCACGGGTGGCCGAGCATGTCCAAGCCCAGCAGAGCATCGGCGACCACATCCTCGGTGGTGCACCGCTGCACCCGCCCGCCACCGCGACGACGGTACGGGTCCGCGACGGTAAGGCGGTGCTGACCGACGGACCGTACGTCGAAGGCGCCGAAGTGGCCAACGGCTTCTACCTGCTGCGCGCCGCCGACCGGGACGAGGCGGTCAAACTGGCGTCGATGATTCCCGCCGGGTCCGTCGCGGTGCGGCAACTCGCCGGGATCGCCGGACTGTAACCGCACTGAATGGCAGACCTGGACGGCGTCTTCCGCCGGGAATGGGGGACGGCGGTCGCCGCCCTGGCCCGCTGGTGTGGTGACCTCACCATCGCCGAGGACGCCGTCCAGGAGGCCTTCACCGAGGCGCTGCGCAGCTGGGCGGACGGCCCGCCGGCCAACCCCGGCGGATGGCTCATGACCGTCGCGCGCAATCGGGCACTCGATCGGCTGCGGCGTGAATCATCGCGTCCGGGAAAGGAACTCGCGGCTGTGTCAGATCCCGTCGCTTCGCTCGCCCAGACGACCACCCCGATCGACGACCAGCCGGTGCACCCGGTCCGCGATGACGAGCTGCGGATGATGTTCACCTGTGCGCACCCGGCGCTGGACCGGCCGTCCCAGCTGGCGCTGACGCTGCGGTTGATCTCCGGGTTGACGGTGCCCGAGATCGCCCGTGCCTTGATGCAGTCCGAAGCCGCGGTGGGACAACGCATCACCCGCGCCAAATCGAAGATCCGGCACGCCAACATCCCGCTGCGGGTGCCCCCTGCCGAACTGCTCGGCGAACGGACTCCGCACGTGCTGGCCTGTGTCTATTCGGTGTTCACCGAGGGCTATTGGTCGACCGGTGGCCCATCGGCCATCCGCGACGACCTGTGTGACGAGGGGGTCCGGCTGGCCGCGGAGTTGTGTGCCCTGATGCCCACGGTCGCCGATGCGCACGCACTGGCCGCACTGACCCTGCTGCACGACTCACGGCGGGCCACCCGGGTGGATTCGACCGGGGCGCTCACGCCGCTGGACGAGCAGGACCGGACCCGCTGGGACCGGGCGCGGATCGCGCGTGGACTGGACCGGCTGACCCGGGCCGCGGGCGCCCAGGGCCCTTATCTGCCGCAGGCGGTGATCGCGGCGGTGCACGCCACGGCGCCCAATTGGGCCGCAACCGACTGGTCGACGATCTGCACGGCCTACGATCGGCTCATTGCGATCACCGATTCTCCGATGGCCCGGGCCAACCGGGCGCTGGCAGTGGGTCTGCGCTCCGGTGTCGACGACGGTCTGGCCGCACTCGCTGAGGTGGCCGACGACCCCAGGCTGGCCCGGTCCAGTGTGGTCGCATCCATCCGCGCCGACCTGCTGCGCCGCGGCGGGCGGCTGCCCGAAGCCGCACAGTGGTACCGAATTGCGTTGGAGCGCAATGCGTCCGACCCGGCACGGGAGTTCCTGCGCCGGCGGCTCACCGAGTGTGGGGGCTGATGCGCGTACTGGGACTGGCGTTCCTGCTGATCGGGACGGGCGCACTGGCGATGCGCTTCCTGCCCGCGGTGAACCGCGCCGTCCTGCTGGTGGCGGCGCTGTCGCCGTACCTGATGCTGGGTGCGCCGCTGGCCGCGGTGCTGTTCGCGATATCCCGACACGGCACGCTGACCGCCGTCGCATCGGTGATCACGGTCGTGGCGCTGGCCACGCAGTTCCCGGCCTACATCGGCAGCCCGGCGGCACCGGGACCCGCGTTGCGCTTCGTCACCGCAAATCTGCGGTACGGCCAAGCCGATCCGGCCGCGGTGATCGGACTGGCCCAAGATCACGCCGACGTCCTGGCCGTGCAGGAGCTCACCCCTGAGCTGGCCACCACGCTGTCGGCGGCACTGAAATCCACCTTCTCGTTCAACACGCTGCGCCCCGGTGAGCGGGCCACCGGGGTGGGCTTGTGGAGCCGCTATCCGATCTCGGGCACCGGCAGCGACGAGGACTTCGACCGCGGCTTCATCACCGCGCAGGTTCGCGTTCCCGGCCTCAAGACGGCGCTGACGGTGGTGTCCACCCACCTGTCCCCGCCCCGGTCGGCCTTCCAGAGTTGGCGCGCCGACATGCAGCGGCTGAGACCCACACTGGAGCGACTTCCCCGGGACGGGCCGGTGGTGGTCGGCTGCGATCTCAACGCCACGCCCGACGTCCGCGAGTTCCGCCGGCTGCTGACCGGCGGCTACCGCGACGGGGCGGTGCAGGCGGCGGCCGGGTTCCTCCGCACCCACCCGGACGATCTGCCCGTTCCGGCCGTGCTGGCCGTCGACCACGTGCTGACCCGCGACGCGACCGTCACCAACATCACCGCGGTGCACCTGCCCGGGTCCGACCACCGTGCGCTGATCAGCCGCGTCGCCCTGGGCGACTGACCCGGACAGCCGAATGGCCGGCCATCTTGCGATGACCGGCCATTCGTTCGTGTGGTGCGAGGCTTACGCCTCTTCGGTGAAGTTCCGGGTCACGGCCGGATCCACCGGGATGCCGGGGCCGGTGGTGGTGGAGACGGTGACCTTCTTCAGGTAACGGCCCTTCGAGGAGGACGGCTTGGCGCGCAGCACCTCGTCGAGGGCGGCACCGTAGTTCTCGGCCAGCTTGGTCACGTCGAAGGAGGCCTTGCCGATGACGAAGTGCAGGTTGGCCTGCTTGTCGACGCGGAAGTTGATCTTGCCGCCCTTGATGTCGTTGACGGCCTTGGTGACGTCAGCGGTCACGGTGCCCGTCTTCGGGTTGGGCATCAGGCCGCGGGGGCCGAGCACGCGCGCGATCTTGCCGACCTTGGCCATCTGATCCGGCGTCGCGATCGCGGCGTCGAAATCCAGGAAACCGCCCTGGATCTTCTCGATCAGGTCGTCGCTGCCCACCACGTCCGCACCGGCGGCCAGGGCCTGCTCGGCCTTCTCGCCGACGGCGAACACCGCAACGCGGGCGGTCTTACCGGTGCCGTGCGGCAGGTTCACGGTGCCGCGGACCATCTGGTCGGCCTTGCGGGGATCGACGCCCAGGCGGATGGCGACCTCGACGGTCGCGTCCTGCTTCTTCGACGCGGTCTCCTTGGCGAGCCGGGCGGCCTGCAGCGGGGTGTAGAGGTTGTTGCGATCCACCTTCTCGGCGGCTTCGCGATATGCCTTGCTGTTCTTGCTCATTGTGATTCCAATCGTGTTGTTGGAGTTGTGGTCTGTGATGAACGCTCTTCGCGCGAGCGCTCATCGACGGGCCGGAGCGGGCCCTCCCACGACTTCCGGGTTATTCGACGGTGATGCCCATGGAGCGGGCGGTGCCAGCGATGATCTTCGCCGCGGCGTCGATGTCGTTGGCGTTGAGATCTTCCTTCTTGGTCTCGGCGATCTCACGCACCTGATCCCAGCTGACCTTGGCGACCTTGGTCTTGTGCGGTTCGCCGGAGCCCTTCTGCACACCGGCAGCCTTGAGCAGCAGCCGAGCGGCGGGCGGGGTCTTCAGGGCGAAGGTGAAGCTGCGGTCCTCGTAGACGGTGATCTCCACGGGGATGACGTTGCCGCGCTGCGACTCGGTCGCGGCGTTGTACGCCTTGCAGAACTCCATGATGTTGACGCCGTGCTGACCGAGCGCCGGACCGACCGGCGGAGCAGGATTGGCCTGCCCGGCCTGGATCTGGAGCTTGATGAGCCCAGTGACCTTTTTCTTCGGGGCCATTGTTGTTCGTTCCTTTTCTTTCTTCTACGAGTCTTAGATCTTGGCGACCTGGGTGAAGGTCAGCTCGACAGGTGTTTCGCGGCCGAAGATGGACACCAGCACCTTGAGCTTCTGCTGCTCGGCGTTGACCTCGCTGATCGAGGCCGGCAGCGTCGCGAACGGGCCGTCCATGACGGTGACCGACTCGCCGACCTCGAAATCGACGAGGATCTCGGGACGTTCCAGGGTCGCCTCGGTGGACGCGCCGGAGGCAGCCGACGACGTCGACTTGCCGGCGGCCTTCTTCGCAGCACCCTGCGGCAGCAGGAACTTGACCACGTCGTTCAGCGACAGCGGCGACGGGCGCGAGGTCGCGCCGACGAAGCCGGTGACCCCGGGGGTGTTGCGCACCGCGCCCCACGACTCGTCGTTGAGTTCCATGCGCACCAGGATGTAGCCGGGCAGCACCTTGCGATTGACCTGCTTGCGCTGGCCGTTCTTGATCTCGGTGACCTCTTCGGTGGGCACCTCGACCTGGAAGATGTAGTCGCCGACGTCGAGGTTCTGCACCCGGGTCTCGAGATTGGCTTTCACCTTGTTCTCGTAGCCGGCATAGCTGTGGATGACGTACCAGTCGCCCGGCTTGAGCCGGAGCTCCTTCTTGAGCGCGGTGGCCGGATCGACGTCCTCGTCCTCGGCGGCCTCCTCGGCGGCCGGAGCCTCGGGTTCGGCGCTTTCGGCAGCCTCGTCGACCTCGGGGGCCTGATCGGCCTCAAGTGTCTCGTCGAGCACGTCGACGGCTTCACCCGAAGGCGTTTCGGCGTCGAGCTGTTCGTCGCCGTCGAAGCTAGTCACGGTTGTCAATCCTCTCTCAGTACTACTTGGTCAGCCGAACACGAGCGACACGAGCTTGGCCAGCCCGAGATCGACCCCGCCGATCAGCGCGACCATGAACGCCAGGAACACCAGGACCACCGTGGTGTAGCTGACCATCTGCTTGCGGTTCGGCCAGATGACCTTGCGCAATTCCGCGACGACCTGCGTGAGGTAGTTCCAGACGAACGTGAACGGATTGATCCGCTTGGAGTCACTCTTCTTCTTCGCAGGCTTGGCGGCCTTGGCACGCTTGGTGCTCTTGGCAGCCGGTTCGGCGTCATCCGAGGCGTCGGTGTCGGCATCGGTTACGTCGTCGTCCTCGACCGGGGCCGCCGCAGCGCGCCGCGTCCGCTTTCCGGTCGGGCGCAGCGGACGGGTCACGACGGCGGTCTGGCCGACCGCATCCTCGATGTCCGTCGCTTCGGTGCCTTCGGAGCCAGCACTGTCGCGCTCGTCGCTCACCGCATGCCTTTCATCTGGTTCGGGTGGTCACCTACCAGTGTCCACACTCGTCGAGTATTCAGTTGAGCAGGGGCGACAGGACTTGAACCTGCAACCTGCGGTTTTGGAGACCGCTGCTCTGCCAGTTGAGCTACGCCCCTTCAAAGCGGGCCTCACACAATTCGCGCGCTCCCCGACCGGCCGATTTCCGAACCGACGGACAGCGCGCTGATGTGGGAAAACCCCGAGGACCGAGTGTACATCGGCCCAAGTGCTAGTTACTAATCCCCCGCGGCCACCGACCGTCGCACCTGACCGGTCTCCCGGTCGTACTGCATCGACACCGAATTGTCGCCCTCATGACCCATCAGCGTGGTGAACGCTTCCATGATCGTCGCGCCGTCGTCGTCGGTGAGGACGTTGCGGGTGACGACGATGTCGGCGCCGAACCGCTCATCGACCGACTTGATCTCCAGATGCGCGTGCAGCCGGTCGCCCACCTTGATCGGCCGGTGGTACACGAAACGCTGATCGACCTGGATGATCTGCATGGTCTCGACGCCGACGTCGACGTTGCGGAAGAAGTCCTGCTGCACCAGCAACGCGAGAATCGACGGGAAGGTCGGGCCCGCGACCAGGGTGTCGTGGCCCAGCTCGGCGGCGGCCGCTTCGTCCTGCGAAGCCGGATCGTCGGATTTCACCGCCCGCGCGTACTGCTTGACCTGTTCGCGTCCGACGACGAAGACCTCTGGGTACTTGTAGACCATCCCGAGGATGCCCGCGTTGATGGCCATCGATCAGGCCAGCTTCGCGATGGCGATGGCGCGGCCGAAGATCTTCTTGCCACCGGTGGTGGCCGACAGCGCGACGGTCACGGACTTGGTCTCCGGCTCCACCGACTTCACCCGGCCATTGAAGACGATCTCGGCGCCGACGCCGTCGTTGGGGACGGGGACGACGGCGGTGAAGCGGACGTTGTACTCGGTCACGGCGGCGGGATCGCCGACCCAGGAGGTGACATAGCCGCCGCCCAGGCCCATGGTGAGCATGCCGTGCGCGATGGCGGTGTCCAGGCCGACCTGCTTGGCGATCTCGTCATCCCAGTGGATGGGGTTGAGGTCACCGGACACGCCGGCGTAGTTGACCAGGTCCTGCCGGGTCAGCGGGATGACCCTCTCCGGAAGGGTGTCGCCGACGTTGACCGAATTGAACTCACGCAGAGCCATCAGAAAAACCCTCTTCTCCATCTCCTGCACGACCGGCAAGGGTCGTGTAGGCCTCCTGGACAACGTCACCCTTGTCGTTGCTGATGACGTTCTTGGTGACGATGATGTCGGTGCCGTGCGCCCGCCGAACAGAATCTACATAGACGTCGCAGTGCAGCCGGTCACCGGCCAGGATCGGCTTGTAGAACTTCAGCTCCTGGTCGACCTGAACGATCTGGGCGTCCTGGATGCCGATGTTGGCGTAGTCGAAGAACGCGGTCTGCGCCGTGTAACTGAAGATGCAGATGAAGGTCAGCGGCGCCGGCAGTGAATCATGCCCGAGCTCGGCGGCGACAGCTTCATCGCGAAAGCACGCGTCGTCGTTCTTGACGGCGACGGCGTGCTCGCGGACCTTCTCACGGCCGACCTCGTACACGTCAGGATGCCGGTAGTGCATCCCGACGATGTTCGACGACAGTGCCACGGTTGAGCGTCAGCGCGACTCTTTGTGGGGCTGGTGGTGACCGCAGTTCGGGCAGAACTTCTTGATCTCCAGCCGGTCCGGGTCGTTACGCCGGTTCTTCTTGGTGATGTAGTTGCGGTGCTTGCACACCTCGCAGGCCAAAGTGATCTTCGGCCGTACGTCGGTACTCGACGCCACGTCAGTTGCCTCTCGTTGTTCCCTGTAGCGGTGGGGAGGCTCGATCTCCCGACCTCACGATTATGAGTCGTGCGCTCTAACCAGCTGAGCTACACCGCCCCGAATAGACGTAGGCGGAGATACGCCTTGCGTCCACCGAGCCCCCTAACGGAATCGAACCGTTGACCTTTTCCTTACCATGGAAACGCTCTACCGACTGAGCTAAGGGGGCCTTGCACATCTTTTGCACTGCATCAGCCCTAGGGCCTTAAAGAGGGTACATTCTCGCGGTTTGCCATGCCAAAACGGCAGCGTAATCGGCTTCTTCGAGGCTTGTTCCGACAAAATCCCACCCTACCCACTCTGGTCGCCGACGCGTCGTGCCCTGCCGAAACCCCAGCGACCCCGGACCGGCCGATGCCGGCCCAGCCGCTACAGCAGCCAGTCGTTGGGGCTGAAGAGTTCGCAATGCACGCGCTCGACTCCCCGTGCGACCAGTTGATCGCGGACGGCCTTGACGAAGCCGTCGGCGCCGCACAGATAGACCTCGGCGCCTGCGGGTAGGTCGACCTCGTCGAGTTGCACGAAGCCCCGATGGGCTCCTGCCGACCCGTCCTCGTACCAGACGTCCAGGGTGGCGTCGGGCAATGCGGCCACCAACTCCTTCTGGCGTTCCCGCAGCGGGTGGGTTTGCTCGCTGCGGTCGCCGTGCAGCACGACGACGCGGGTTGCCGGCGGCACCGCTTCCAGGATGCCGATCATCGGGGTGATGCCGATGCCCGCCGAGATCAGCACCAACGGGGCCCCCGGCGGCGGGGTGGGCAGGTCACCGAACGGCATCGTCACATCGAGCAGATCGCCGACCGCCACGTTGTCCCTGATCCACGTCGACATCTCACCGGCGGGCCGCACCGCGAAGGTCAGTTCGCCGCTGCCGCTGACATTGATCAGGCTGTACTGGCGCAGCTGGCGGGCCCCGTCCGGCAGGGTCACACCGACGGACACGTACTGACCCGGGGCGATCGACAGAGCCTCGGCGGTCAGCGGGGCGACGGTCAGCTGGACGGCGCCGGACGGATCGTCGATCCGTGCCAGCACCTGGGCGCGCCGGTAGACATCCCCGTCGCGGACGCCGGCCTCGGCGTACAGCGACCGTTCGAGATCGATCAGCGCGTCGGCCATGATCCAGAAGACCCGGTCCCATGCGGCCGCCACCTCCGTGGTGACGGTGTCCGCACCGAGCACCTCGACGATCGCCGCGAACAGGTTGTCGTGCACCACGGGGTACTGCTCGGCGACAATGCCCAGCGAGGCGTGCTTGTGCCCGATCCGGGACAGCAGCTGCACCGGATGCGGCAGCGCAGGATCGACCAGATGGGCGGCGAACGTCACGATCGACGCGGCCAGCGCCCGCTGCTGCGCACCCTGAGCCTGGTTGCCGCGGTTGAACAGATTGCGCAGCAGCTGCGGGTGGTTGTCGAACAGGCGCCGGTAGAAGGCCTGCGCGATGGCGTCGATATGGGCGCCGATCAGCGGCAGCGTGGCGGTGACGATCTCGGCGTGGGCCGGGTCCAGCTCGGCGGTGCCGGTGGTGACGGTCATGGACGGTTCCTTTCGGGGTGGACAAGCGGGATGGAGATGAGCGGCAGCAGGGCGCTGCCCGACAGGTCGTCGATGGTGTAGTCGTCGAGCTGGCGATAGAAGGCGTCCTTGGCCTCCGCGAGGACGCGGCGCAACCGGCACGCGGGGATCAGCGGACACGGGTGCGCGCCGCCCGCGCAGTCGATGACTTCCGCGTCGCCTTCCAGCCGGCGCACCAGCCATCCCAGCGAGGCGTGCCGCCCCGCGTCGGTGAGTTCGAGTCCGCCGACGCGGCCGCGCCGGGCGTTGACCATGCCGAGCTCGACGAGCCGCGAGACGGCTTTGGCGATGTGGTTCTCCGACGCGTCCGCGCCGTTCGCGATGGTGCGGGTGGTGATTCGCCGGTCGTCGGTCTCCGCGGCGGCGAGCAGCATCATCGTCCGCAGTCCGAGGTCGGTGAACCGGGTGAGGTGCATGCGTCCGACGCTAGTAATTACGCATCTGCAATGCGACATTTCTGCCTGTGCGGTTAAACACCTCATGACATGCGGTTTTTGGACCTGCGGTTATCTCCGTCACGGGCCGCCGTCCTACTCTGTCCCCATGTCCGAAGACCGCCTGTACTTCCGTCAGCTGTTGTCCGGCCGCGATTACGCCGCGGGCGACCCGATCGCCGAACAGATGCGCAACTTCGCCTACCTGATCGGCGACCGGCAGACCGGCGACACCGTGGTGGTCGACCCGGCGTACGCGGCAGGTGACCTGGTGGACGCCCTGGAAGCCGACGGCATGCATCTGTCGGGTGTGCTGGTGTCCCATCATCATCCCGATCACGTGGGCGGCTCGATGATGGGCTTCGAACTCAAGGGCCTGGCCGAACTCCTGGAGCGCGTCAGCGTACCGGTGCACGTCAATACCCTTGAGGCGGAATGGGTTTCGCAGGTCACCGGGATCGCGCCGAGCGAGCTGACCGCACACCAGCACGGCGACGTGGTGGCCGTCGGCGATATCGATATCGAACTGCTGCACACTCCGGGCCATACCCCGGGCAGCCAGTGCTTCCTGCTCGACGGCCGGCTGGTGGCCGGCGACACGCTGTTTCTGGAAGGGTGCGGGCGCACCGATTTCCCCGGCGGCAATGTCGACGACATGTTCGGCAGCCTGCAAGCCCTCGCGCGGTTGTCCGGTGACCCGACGGTGTTTCCCGGCCACTGGTACTCCAGTGATCCGAGCGCCCCGCTGTCGTCGGTGACCCGGTCGAACTACGTCTACCGGGCGAGCAATCTGGACCAGTGGCGCATGCTCATGGGCGGTTGACCGGGCCGATGCGGCCGGCAAAAGTCTCGCGGCACTATCCGGGCTCGGCTATCGTGCGGGGTCACAGCGCCTCCGCGGCGCATGATGGGGAGGAAGCCCTGCGATGACGACACCGCCGACCCCGGCCGGCTGGTACCCCGACCCCGAGGGAACGGGTGGTCAACGGTATTGGGACGGCACGGGGTGGACCGAACATCAGTCCCAGACGCCGGACCAGCCGCCCGCTCCCGAGCCACCGCAGGCGCCGGCGGAGCCGTCCTCCTGGCCCACCGAACTGCCGCCGTGGCCGACCGATTTCGAGATGCCGTCGTGGGAGAAGGCCGCCAGCGAGCAGCCGACCGTCGACATCGAGCTCACTGAATCCGCCGAAGAACCCGCACCGGAGGCACCCGAACCCGCCGAGCAGGCCGAGCCGCCCCAGCCGCCGGAACAGGAGACCACCGCCGTGGAGCTGCCCGAGCAGCCCACCACGGTCGTGCCCACCTACGCCCCGGCGCCGTTCTACGGCCAAGCCCCCACAGCCCCGTTCGCCGAACCCGTTCCCGCCGCGTCCGGCGGTGGCAACGCAAACCTGCTCAAGGGTTACCTCGCGGCGGTCGGCGTGCTGCTCATCGCCTTGGTCGCGGTGCTGGTGTACGCCTTCGTGCTGCACAAGCCGGAATCCAGCCAGCTCAGCCTGCCCGGCACCTCCTCGGCGACATCGTCGACCGCCGAGTCCGCCGAGGCGTCGGCCCCGTCGGAAACCGAGTCCGCCACCCCGACCGCGGCACCGGCCGCCGGGACGGCCGTCGACGGCGACGTCACGTTCACCCAGAACGGCATCGACATCGGTCCCACCGTGGTCGCGCCGGACAACGACCTGCTGACCAAGACCGCGACGGGCGAATTCGTCGTGGTGCATCTGACACTGACCAACACCGGTCAGACGCCCGCGGCCTTCGTCGCCGATCAGCAGGTCCTCACGGCAGGCGGCCAGACCTACTCGGCCGACACCGAGGCCACCTTCTACCTCGGCGGTACCTCGACGGTCGTGTACCCGGGTGAACCGGTGGACGTGTCGATCGCCTACGACGTACCGCCCGGCAGCGTGCCCGAATCGCTGCAGGTGCACGGCGACATCTCCAGCGCCGGCGCCGTCCTGGGCCTGAGCTAGCGCGAACTGCCCTTGCCAGCGGCCGGCTGGCAATGAAAAGTAACGCTGTTTACGCGACACTGAGCGAAGCGCTACTGTCCAGAGCGCAATCGGACGAACAGGTGGGTGCGTTGTGCAGTGGTTTCGCGATCGATGGACCGACCTGGCCGGCCTCGGGTCCGCCACCTGGCTAACCATCGCGGCGTGGGCCGGCCTGCTGCTCGCGGTGGCCACCCTGTTCTTCGTCGCGCGGGTGCTCAAGCGGAATCGCCAGCTCAAGCGGGATGAGCTGCGGCCCCATGTGGTGATGTACATGGAGCCCAACGCCAGCGACTGGCACGTCATCGAACTCGTCGTGCGCAATTTCGGCAAGTCTTCGGCACACGATGTCGAGTTCCTCTTCCCGACGCCGCTCACGGTCGGCCGCTACGAGGAGGCCTATCACGACGGGCCGCCCGAGGTCACCGCAGTTCGGCTGCCCAGCGAACTCAAGCAGCTTGCGCCCGGCCAGGAATGGCGAACTGTCTGGGATTCGGCCATCAGCCGCGAGGAACTCGGCGGTGAGATCGGCTCCCGGTTCGAGGGCACCCTGACCTACCGCGACCGCCCCAAGCGCCAGAAGGGCAAGCCCCAGGAGTACGAGACCGAGGTGGAGCTGGACTGGGCGACGTTGCCGCCGGTGCAGCGACTGGACCTGATGCTCAACCACGATCTGGCCAAACGCGAGAAGCAGAAGCTGGAGTTGCTGCGCAGTCTGCTCACCTACTTCCATTACGCATCCAAGGAAACCCAGCCCGAGGCGTTCCGCGCCGAGATCGACCGGATGAACCGCGCGGTGCGCGAGACCCAGGACCGCTGGCGTACCCGCCAGGTCGACGAGACCAATGAGCTGTCGTTCCCGTGGATCGAGGAGAAGCGGCCCGCGGGCAGACACCATTCGAGCCCCGCGATCGGAATTCGCAACCACGCTCCGTAACATCCGCAGCTATGACGACCCCGGTGAGTTACTCGGTCAACGAATCCGTCGCGACGATCACGCTGGACGACGGCAAGGTCAACGCCCTCTCGCCCGACATGCTGGCGGCGGTCGACGGCGCGCTGGATCAGGCGGAGTCCGATATCGCGGCAGGCACCGTGAAAGCCGTCGTGCTGGCCGGTAATTCGCGGGTGCTCAGCGCCGGCTTCGAACTGAGCGTGTTCGCCTCGGGTGACGCCGCAGCCGGTCTGGGAATGCTGACCGCCGGATTCGAGCTGTCGGTGCGCGTCTTGAGTTTTCCCGCGCCGATCGTGATCGCGGCCACCGGGCACGCCATTGCGATGGGGTCGTTCCTGCTGCTCAGCGGTGACCACCGGGTGGGTTCGGCGAAGTCTCGCTGCCAGGCCAATGAGGTGGCCATCGGGATGACGCTGCCCATCGCGGCCATCGAGATCATGCGCGCACGGCTCACCCGCGCGGCGTTCTCCCGGGCGGTATCGGTGGCGGCCACCTTCACCGGTGACGCCGCGATCGCCGGCGGCTGGCTCGACGAGATCGTCGAACGCGACGAGGTGCTCGCCCGCGCCCAGGCGGTGGCCGCGGAGTACGCGGCGACCCTGCAACTGAAGGCGCACGTGGCCAGCAAGCTGAAAGCGCGTGCGTCCGCCATCGAGGCCATCCGCGCGGGAATCGACGGGCTGGCCGAGGAGTTCGCGCTCTCGGTGCAGTAGGCGGGCACTCGATACCTGCACCTGGCGGTGCCGCCGAGTGACTATCGTGACTTGAGATGGCCCTGCACCTGCACCGCGCCGAGCGCACGGATCTGCTCGCCGACGGATTGGGTGCCCTTCTCGCCGAAGCGCCGGCCGACCCGTTCGCACCGGAGTTGGTGCTCGTCCCGGCCAAGGGCGTCGAACGCTGGCTCAGTCAGCGCCTGTCGGACCGGCTCGGGGTGTGCGCCGGGGTGCAGTTCGCCAGCCCGCGTTCGCTGATCGCCGAACTGACCGGGTCCTCGCAGGACGACCCGTGGTCACCGGACGCGTTGGTGTGGCCACTGCTGGCCGCCATCGACGAGAACCTCGATCAGCCTTGGTGCGCCCCGCTGGCCGCCCACCTGGGCCAGTTCGAGGCCGGTGAGGAACGGGAACTGCGGCAGGGCCGCCGGTACGCCGTGGCGCGCCGGCTGGCCGGACTGTTCGCGTCATACGCACGCCAGCGCCCGGAGCTACTGGCCGACTGGGACGGCGTCGATGCGGACCTGTCGTGGCAGCCGCCGCTGTGGCAGGCGCTGCTGGGCAGGATGGACACCGATCCGCCATCGTTTCGGCAATCGAAAACCGTTGCGCGGCTGCGAGAAGCGCCGTCGGATGGGCTACCGCAGCGGCTGTCGCTGTTCGGCCACACCAGGCTGCCGGTCACCGAGGTGGAGCTGCTCGATGCCCTGTCCACCCACCATGATCTGCACCTCTGGCTGCCTCACCCCAGCGACCACATGTGGCGGTCACTGGCGGGGCACCGGACCAGGATCCCGCGTCGCGACGACACCAGCCACCGCCACGTCGGCCATCCGCTTCTGGCCACCCTCGGCCGTGATCTGCGGGAGTTGCAGCGCGCACTGCCCACGCCGGCCACCGATGAATATCTGCCGGCCCCAACATATCCGGACACCCTGTTGGGCTGGCTGCAATCCGATATCGCCGCCGACCGCACGCGCCCGGCGGGACGCAGCCACCGGGTCACCGACCGGTCCGTGCAGGTGCACGCCTGCCATGGTCCGGCCCGACAGGTCGATGTGCTGCGTGAAGTCCTGCTGGGCCTGCTCGCCGACGACACCACCCTGGAACCCCGCGACATCCTGGTGATGTGCCCCGACATCGAGACCTTCGCCCCGCTCATCTCGGCCGGCTTCGGGCTCGGCGAGGTGGTGCATGGGGCTCATCCGGCGCACCGGCTGCGGGTGCGGCTCGCCGACCGCGCGCTGGTGCAGACCAATCCGCTGCTGTCGGTGGCCGCGCAGCTGCTGGACCTGGCCTGCGGGCGGGCCACCGCGAGCGAAGTTCTCAATCTGGCCGCCGCTCTACCCGTACGTGCAAGGTTCGGGTTCACCGACGACGATCTCGAAGCCATCACCGCGTGGGTCAGGGAGGCCAACATCCGCTGGGGTTTCGATCAGCGGCACCGCACCCCCTATGGCGTCGAATTCCTGCACAACACTTGGCGTTTCGGCATGGACCGGGTGCTGGCAGGGGTGGCGCTGTCGGACGACTCGCGCACCTGGCTGGGCACCACGCTGCCGCTGGACGATGTGAGCAGCAATCGCGTCGAGTTGGCCGGCCGGTTCGCCGAGTTCGTCGATCAGCTGCACCGGACGGTCGTCGCGCTCAGCGGCATCCGGCCGCTCGCCGAGTGGTTGCACGCGCTGGAGACCGGAGTCGACGCGCTGGCACTCGACGACGAGGACTGGCCGCGCGCCCAGGTTGCGCAGGAGTTCGCCGCCATCCTCGGCACTGCCGATGGAAGTACCGCGCTGCGGCTCAGCGATATTCGTGCCCTGCTCGACCGCCGGCTGGCGGGCCGGCCCACCCGGGCCAACTTCCGCACCGGCACGCTGACGGTGTGCACCATGGTGCCCATGCGGTCGGTGCCGCACCGGGTGGTGTGCCTGGTGGGGCTGGACGACGGGATGTTCCCGCGGCTCGGTGCCATCGACGGAGACGACATCCTGGCCCGCGATCCGATGACCGGCGAGCGCGACATCCGCTCCGAGGACCGCCAGCTGCTGCTGGATGCCATCGGCGCGGCCACCGAGACCCTGGTGATCACCTACACCGGTGCCAACGAGTACACCGGGCAGAGCCGTCCGCCGGCGGTCCCGATCGCCGAACTGATCGACACCCTGGATCTCACCTGCACGGGCGGAGCGCACGTGCTCACCAGGCATCCCTTGCAGCCCTTCGATATCCGCAACGTCGAGCCGGACGCGACCGGCCGGCCGTTCACCTTCGACCCGACGGTGCTGACGGCGGCCAAAGCGATGACGGGGCACCGCGATCCGCGACCGGCGTTCGTATCGGGCCGGCTGCCTGCGCCCCCGCAGACCGACGTCGAGCTGGCCGAACTGGTCCGCTTCTTCAACGATCCGGTGAAGGGTTTCTTCCGGGCCCTGGACTACACGTTGCCGTGGGACGTGGACGGGGTGTCCGATGAGATGCCGGTGTCCATCGATGCGCTGCAGGAGTGGACGGTCGGTGACCGAATGCTCGCCGACATCATGGCCGGGCTGACGCCGGAGGACGCCCAGCAGGCCGAGTGGCGCCGCGGCACCCTCCCACCCGGCCGGCTCGGCTGGCGGCGCGCCACCGAGATCCGCGACCAAGCCGCCCAGCTCGCCGTCGAGGCGCTGCGGCAGCGCACGACGGACGCGGCGGTGTTCGACGTCGCCATCGAACTGCAGCCGGGCCGGCGGCTGACCGGGACGGTGACGCCCGTCTTTGGGAATCGGCTGTCGTTCGTGACGTATTCCAAGCTGGACGGCAAGCATCTGCTGAAGGCCTGGATCCCGTTGTTGGCGTTGGCCGCCCACCACCGCAAGCAGGCATGGGCAGCCACCTGTATCGGGCGGCCCAAGCGCGGCAACACACCGCGGGTACAGACCCTGACCGCCCCGGACTCGGCACTGCCGGTGCTCCGCGAGTTGGTCGCGCTCTACGACGAGGGCCGCCGGACACCGCTGCCCTTGCCGGTCAAGACGTCCTATGCGTGGGCGGCCGCGCGTGCTGCCGGTGACGATCCCGAGCAGGCGGCCAACTATCGCTGGAAGAACGAGTGCGAGGACAGGGCCGTCGAACGGGTGTGGGGTCGCGGCGCCCGGCTCGGCGATCTGGCCGGCCTCGACGAGTACGCACAACGGTTGTGGCTGCCCCTGCTGCACGCCGAAAGTGGTGTGTGGTGAAGACATTCGATCTGCTCGGCCCGCTACCGGCCGCCCTGTCCACCACGGTGCTGGAGGCCAGCGCGGGCACCGGCAAGACGTTCGCGCTGGCCGGGCTGGTGACCCGGATGGTCGCCGAAGGGGTGGCCAAGCTCGACGAGATGCTGTTGATCACCTTCAGCCGGTCGGCCAGCCAGGAGTTGCGCGAACGGGTGCGCGCCCAGATCGTCAGCGCGCTAGCCGCGCTGCAGGATCCGGCCCGCGCCGGCAACGATCTGGAACGATATCTCGTCGAGGCCGATCAACAGGCACGCCTGCTGCGCCTGCACGACGCGCTGGCCGGTTTCGACGCCGCCACCATCGCCACCACCCACCAGTTCTGCCATATCGTGCTGAAATCCCTTGGCGTGGCGGGTGACAGTGACAGCGGCGTGACGCTGGTGGAGAGCCTGGACGACCTGGTCGCCGAGATCGTCGACGACCTGTACCTGGCACATTTCGGCATGCAGCGCGACGACCCTGCCCTGAGCTACCGCGCGGCGCTGAAGCTGGCCCGCGAGGTGGTCAATCACCCCGCCACCGAGCTGCGCCCCACCGATCCAGAACCTGACTCCTATGCCGCCGTCTGCCTGTCCTTCGCCGGGAATGTCTTGGCCGAGTTGGAGATCCGCAAACGCCGCAGTGGCATTCTGGGCTATGACGATCTGCTGACCAGACTGGCGGCAGCGCTGGACAGTCCGGCGTCCGCGGCCCGGGTCCGGATGCCGCAACGCTGGCCGGTCGTCATGGTCGACGAATTCCAGGACACCGACCCGGTGCAATGGCAGGTCATCGAGCGCGCCTTCACCGGGCGTTCCACCCTCGTGCTGATCGGTGACCCCAAGCAGGCGATCTACGCGTTCCGCGGCGGCGATATCGACACCTACCTGCGCGCGGCCGCCACCGCCGGGGACAAGCAGACGCTGGGCACCAACTGGCGCAGCGACGACGCACTGGTGCAGCGGCTGCAGGCGGTGCTGGGCGGGCCTCAGCTGGGCGGTCCCGGCATCGTCGTGCATCCGGTGCAGGCCCATCACCGCGGGCACCGGTTGGCCGGTGCGCCACACAACGACCCGTTCCGGTTGCGCGTCGTCGGCCGCGGCAACACCGGCACCCGGATCATCCCGATCGACCAGTTACGCACCCACATCGGCAAGGACCTGGCCGCCGACATCGGCGCCCTGCTGTCCAGTGGCGCCACCTTCGACGGCGAAACCCTTCAGGCCCGCCACGTCGCGGTGATCGTCGAGACCCACAAGGACGCCAGGGCATGTTCGGATGCCTTGGCCGAGGCCGGGATCCCCGCGGTGTACACCGGCGACACCGATGTGTTCGGTTCGGAAGCCGCCGCCGACTGGCTGTGTCTGCTGGAAGCCTTCGACCAGCCGCACCGCCCGGGCCTGGTCCGCGCCGCGGCGTCCACCGCTTTCTTCGGGGCGACCGCGCAGACGCTCGCCGCCGGCGGCGACCGGCTGACCGACCGGGTGGCCGAGACGTTGCGTACCTGGGCCGGCCACGCACGGGAACGTGGGGTGGCCGCGGTGTTCGAGGCGGCACAGTTGGCCGGGATGGGTGATCGGGTGCTGTCCCGGCAGGGCGGCGAGCGGCTGATGACCGATCTCTCGCACCTGACCCAGCTGCTGCAGGACACCGCGCACACCGAAGGATTCGGGCTGCCCGCGCTGCGGGACTGGCTACGCACCCAGAGCTCCGGTGCCGGCGGCGCGGCCGAACGGAATCGCCGGCTGGACAGCGACGCCGCCGCGGTACAGATCATGACGGTGTGGGGGTCCAAGGGTCTGCAGTACCCGATCGTCTACCTGCCGTTCGCGTTCAACCGGTATACACCGGACCCGGATCCTGTTCTCTACCATGATGACTCGGTGCGCTGCCTGCACCTGGGCGGTGCCGCACCGGCGGTGGTGCGCGCGGGGAAAGCCGAAGCCGCGGCCAATGACAGCCGGTTGACCTACGTGGCGCTGACGCGGGCCCAGTCCCAGGTGGTGGCGTGGTGGGCACCGTCGTATTACGAGCCCAACGGCGGCCTGTCGCGGCTGTTGCGCGGGCGGGCACCCGGCACCGCCGAGGTGCCTGACGTCTGCGCGCCTGCCAAGATCTCCGATGCCGATGCGCTGGCCCGGCTTCGGGCGTGGGAACAAGCCGGCGGACCGTCGCTGGAAGAGTCGCTGATCGCGCCGTTCACCCCGGCCCCGGTGCGGGCTCCGGCGACAGATCTGGCGGTACGGCACTTCCACCGGTCCATCGACACGACGTGGCGCCGCACGTCGTACTCCGGCCTGCTGCGGGCCGCCGAGGAGGCCGGGCCCGCCGGTGTCTCCAGTGAGCCGGAGCTGCTCGAACTCGACGACGAGATCGCCGATATCGCGCTGGTGTCCCCCGCTGCCGGGGCCGACGTCCCATCGCCGATGGCCGACCTACCCACCGGGGCCACCTTCGGATCCCTGGTGCATGCCGTCTTGGAGACCGCCGATCCGCTCGCCCGCGACCTTGCCGCGGAACTACGGGTTCAGGTGGCAGCGCACGCGGCACGCTGGCCGGTCGCCGCCGGAGCGGACGAGATCGCCTCGGCGATGGTGCCGATGCATGACACCCCGCTCGGGCCACTTGCCCCCGGGGCGACGTTGCGGCAGATCGGCTTACCGGACCGGCTGTGCGAGCTGGACTTCGAGTTCCCGTTGGCCGGCGGTGACCACAACAATGGTGCGCTACCCCGGCTTTCGGATGTCGGCGCCCTGCTGAGCCGGCATCTGTCCGCCGATGATCCGCTGGCCTGTTACGCCGAGCGGTTGTCGACGGGCTCGCTGGCCCGGCAGTCGCTGCGCGGATATCTGTCCGGCTCGATCGACGTGGTGCTGCGGATAGCGGGCGACCGGGAGACGAAATATATCGTCGTCGACTACAAGACGAACTGGCTGGGCACCGCGGATGCGCCGCTGACGGCAGCCGACTACGGCCCGGCGCGGATGGTCGAGGCGATGCTGCATTCGGACTATCCGTTGCAGGCCCTGCTCTACAGCGTGGTGCTGCACCGCTACCTGTCCTGGCGGTTGCCCGGATACCAGCCGGGCACGCATCTCGGTGGGGTGGTCTATCTGTTCGTGCGCGGGATGTGCGGGCCCGACACTCCCGTCGTCGACGGGCATCCGGCCGGGGTGTTCAGCTGGGCACCTCCGGCGGCGCTGGTGACCGACCTGTCGGCGTTGCTGGAGGGCGCATGATCACCGAGTTCGAACCGGCCGACACCCATGTGGCACAACGTTTGACGGCGCTCACCGGGGAGACCGACGAATCGGTGCTGCTGGCGGTGGCGCTGGCGGTCCGGGCACTGCGCGCGGGCTCGGTGTGCGTGAATCTGCGCGACGCCGCCGCCGAACTCGGCAAGGACGCCGACGCCTGGCTGGCCGCCGTGCGGGCCAGTCCGCTGATCGGCCCGCCGTCGGTGCTGCACCTGCTGGGCGATCTGCTGTATCTGGACCGGTACTGGCGCGAGGAGCAGCAGGTGTGTGACGACGCCCTGGCGTTGCTGGCGGTCCGGCCGCCCGGCCCCGTGCCGGATGTCGACCGGTTGTTCCCGGCCGGCTTCGACGAGCAGCGGGTGGCGGCAGATCTCACGCTGTCCCAAGGACTTACGGTGTTGACGGGCGGCCCGGGGACGGGCAAGACGACGACGGTGGCCAGGCTGCTGGCGCTGCTCGCCGAGCAGGCGGCGTTGGCCGGTCAGCAGGCCCCGCGGATCGCGTTGGCAGCACCGACGGGTAAGGCGGCCGCGCGCCTGCAGGAGGCGGTCGTCGCCGAGGTGGACCGGCTGCACGAGGACGACCGTGCGCGCCTGACGGGACTGTCGGCCACCACCGTGCATCGGCTGCTCGGTTCGCGGCCGGATACGTCGTCGCGATTCCGGCACCATCGCGCAAATCGGTTGCCACACGATGTCATCGTGATCGACGAGGCGTCGATGGTGTCCTTGACGATGATGGCCCGGCTGCTGGAGGCGGTCCGGCCGCAGACCCGGCTGCTGCTGGTCGGTGATCCCGATCAGCTGGCGTCGGTGGAGGCCGGGGCGGTGCTGGCCGACCTGGTCGACGGCTTGGGAGCGAATCGTGTTGCAGCCCTGCGGACATCGCATCGTTTCGGCGAGTCGATCGGTGCGTTGGCCACCGCGATCCGCACCGGCGACGCCGATACCGCCCTGGCGGTGCTGGCGGCAGGTGGCCCGCACATCACCTGGGTGCGCGGCAGCGAGTCACTGCGCGATGTCCTGCTACCCCATGCGCTCAGACTGCGCGAGGCGGCCCTGTTGGGCGATGTCGGCGAGGCGACGGCGGTGCTGGATGAGCACCGGCTGTTGTGCGCGCACCGACACGGCCCGTTCGGGGTGACTCAGTGGAATCGCCAGGTGCAGCGCTGGCTCACCGAGGCGACCGGCGAACCGATGTGGTCCGCCTGGTATCCGGGCCGACCGGTGCTGGTGACCGCCAACGACTACGGGCTCAAGCTGTACAACGGCGACACCGGGGTCACGGTCGCGACACCGGAGGGCATGCGAGTGGCGATCGGTGCGTCCTCGTTTTCCACCAGTCGGCTCACCGACGTCGACACCATGCATGCGATGACCATCCACAAATCCCAGGGCAGCCAGGCCGACGAGGTGACGGTGCTGCTGCCGTCGGAGGATTCGCGGCTGCTGACGCGGGAGTTGTTCTACACGGCCGTGACGCGGGCCAAGAAGACGGTTCGGGTGGTCGGCTCGCCGGCGGAGATCCGCGCGGCGATCGACCGTCAGGCCGTGCGCGCGACGGGTTTGGGACTGCGCCTGCGGCAGTAGGTCAGACGGTCCGCGCGGCGAAGGCGGCGCTGGACAGAATGCCGATCGCCAACGCCAGTGTGCCGTAGCCGAGGATGGCGGCTGCCACGACGGCGGCGATGGAACCGAGGCCGAGAACTACCAGCAGGCCTGCTAACAATGCTCCGGTCATGTCAACCCTTTCCTATGACTGCCGTCACAATGTAGCGCATGTGGTGCGCTGAATCACACCAACCTGCGGACACGATTCGGTGGCGATTTGCTTATGCGCATTTGTGCAGGTCGGCGGCTCGTTTGAGACTTGCCGATCGGCCTGAAATCCCTTGCCGACCGGCTGACTAAGTGCGGTTTCGGCAACGGCGCCGATGGGGCGCGGCACTCGTCGTCGCGGCGGCAGCGAAGCGGCCGAAGGTCAGGCCGGCTCGGGCCGCGCCAGGGCGGCCCAGCCACCGTCGGGCAGCGCGAGCCGGAAGTTGGTTCGCACGGTCTGCAGATACTGGCCGACCAGCGGCCCGGTGGTGTAGGCCAGACCGTATTTCTCGCACAGTTCGCGCACCCGCACGCTGATCTCGGCGTATCGGTTGCTCGGAAGATCGGGGAACAGGTGGTGCTCGATCTGGTAGCACAGGTTCCCACTGGAAAACGCCAGCACCGGACCGGCATTGAAGTCGGCCGCACCCAGCAGCTGTCGCAGGTACCACTCCGCCCGGCTTTCCTCCTGGAGGACCTCCGGGGCGAACTGCTGCACCCCGTCGGGAAAATGCCCGCAGAAGATCACCAGGTACGCCCACAGATTGCGCAGCAGGTTCGCCGTGGCATTCGCCGCCAGGGTCCGACGCCACCGACGAAGGCTCAGCGCCGGCAGCAGCACGTAATCCTTGGCGACCTGCCGCCCGATCTTGCGCAGCATCACCTGGGTCACCGCCCGCTTGCCGGCCTCGGTGGTGGCCCGCTCCCGCCCGGAGTGCATGCCGTGGCGGGCAATACCCCACTCGAAGATCAGGGCCAGCAACAGGTTGCGCAACGGCTGAAACAGATGCTCGCGTTTCCAGGGCTGATCGCGGGTCACCCGCAGCACGCCGAACCCGAGGTCGTCGTCGACTCCGAGGACGTTGCTGAACACGTGATGCCGGTAATTGTGCGAGTAACGCCACTGAGCGGACGGGCCCGCCATATCCCATTCCCACGTCGTCGAGTGGATCTCGGGATCGTTCATCCAGTCCCACTGGCCGTGCCCGACGTTGTGCCCGATCTCCATGTTCTCAATGGATTTCGCGTAGCCCAGGGCTGCGGTGCCGACCAGCCAACCCGCCTTGGTGCGGCTGGCGGCGATGACCAGCCGGGCCGCCACGTCCAAAGTGCGTTGGAACAGGATCACTTTGCGGATGTATGCGGCATCCCGCTCGCCCAGCGAACCTTCGACATCCGCACGGATCAGGTCGAGCTCGATTCCCAACGCTTCGATATCTTCGCGGCTCAAATGGGCATACGCCGCGATATCACTAATTGCCACCTGAGCACCCGGTTCGTCTTGTGCGGCCGCTGAGTGCGGGCGACCGGAGTTGATGGCTCCAGCCTAGGCGTCGGGGGCGATTGGCGCCACGGCGAGGTCCGATAGGCAAGACTGATCTCATGACGGATACCGCCGCCGCCCGCGTTGCGGTGTACCTCGACTTCGACAATATCGTCATCTCGAGGTACGACCAGGTCAACGGGCGCAATTCATTTCAGCGAGACAAGGCCAAAGGCCTGGAGTCCGGCCAGCTGGCCCGTGCCACCGTCGACCTCGGCGCCGTGCTGGACTTCGCTTCGTCGTTCGGCACGCTGGTGCTCACCCGGGCGTACGCCGACTGGTCGGCCGATGTCAACGCCGGCTATCGGCAACAACTGGTCGGCCGGGCCGTCGACCTCGTGCAGCTGTTCCCGGCGGCCGCCTACGGCAAGAACGGCGCCGATATCCGGTTGGCCGTAGACGCTGTCGAGGACATGTTCCGATTGCCCGACCTGACCCACGTGGTGATCGTGGCCGGTGACTCCGACTACATTCCGCTGGCACAACGCTGCAAGCGGCTCGGCCGCTACGTGGTCGGCATCGGGGTGGCGGGCTCCTCGAGCCGCGCACTGGCGGCCGCCTGCGATGAGTTCGTCGTCTACGACGCCCTGCCCGGCGTACCGGCGCTCGAGGCCCAGGTCAACGAACCCGAGCAGGTCACCCGGAGATCGGCGAAGGCCGAGGACGACGAACCGGACCCGCAGGTGTCGGCCACCGCACTGCTCACCCGTGCACTGCAGATCGGTTCGGAGAAGGACGACGTCGACTGGCTGCACAACTCCGCGGTGAAGGCGCAGATGAAGCGGATGGATCCGTCGTTCAGCGAAAAGTCGTTGGGTTTCCGCTCTTTCAGTGATTTCCTGCGGTCCCGCACCGACACCGTGGAATTGGACGAGAGCTCGACGACACGGTTGGTGCGGCTGCGCACGGACCAGGCGAGCTAACGGCGCGGGGCGGGTACGACGCCGGCGACGACTTGGGCACGGTCGGCGGGCGCCGCAACCGTGGGCCCCATATCGGCGTGATTGCCGATCAGCCGAGGTTCGGTGATGTGAGTCATGACTGTCTCGCTGCCAAGTAGACGCGAAAATCGTAGAATCGCAACAAAATTCGGCTCGCCTGCAGATTGGCGTCAACGCCCCGGTGCGTGCCTGTCAATGGATGCGCCTACGCCTCAGCGGGCCGCGCCGTTGAGCACGGGTTCGGGCACCATGCCCCTCTCCACGCCCCACATGGTGGCGATGGTCTTGTACTCGCCGGTGGCGATCAGATGTGTCAGCGCCTGCATCAGCGATTGCGCCAGCGGCGAACCCTTGGCCACCGGCCAACCGTAGGGCGCCGCGTCGAACACCTCGCCGGCCGGAACCAGAGCTCCACCGCTGAGCTTGATGGCGAAGCCCGTCACCGGCGAATCCGCGGACATGGCCACCACATCACCGGCGATCAGAGCGGCCGTGACATCGTCCTGCCGGTTGTAGACCACTTTCTGGATGGGCGCCAACCCGGCAGCAACACACTCATCGCTCTTGGCCGGAATCTCCACGGTCTCCTGCAGAACGCTGACCGACACACCCACCCGCAGTCCACATGCCGAATCCGGCCGGACCGATTGTCCCGCACGTTGCGCCCACAGGGTGCCGGCCTCGAAATAGGTGACGAAGTCGACCACCTTCTGACGCTCCACCGTGTCGGTGACCGACGACATCCCTACGTCGTAGGCACCGCTGTTCACCGACGGGATGATCTGATCGAACTCGGTCTCGCGGTACTCGGGGGTCAACCCCAGGGTGCGGGCCACCGCATTCATCAGATCGACGTCGAAGCCGACGATCTCCCCGGCGGAGTTCTTGAATTCGTTGGGCGCGTACGGAACATTCACCCCGACCACCAGTTTGCCGGTCGCGCGGATGTCCGCCGGCACGGTGGCGGCGATCGCCGGGACCGATCCGGGCGCCCCGGGTTCGGCGGCCCGGTGCGGACCCCACCACTGCCACGCCGCCACCGCGCCGGCCCCCACCAGCACCAGCACCCCGGCCACCACCAAGGCCCGCTGCGGCAACCGCCTGGCCCGGGTGCGCACCGACGGCGCCGAATGCCGGCCGGACCCGGTCACCCGAACCGGTCTGCTCAGTGCCCGCCGTGCGGCGGCGGCCAATTCGGCACCGGACTGATAGCGCTTGCCCGGGCTTTTCGCCATCCCCTTGGCGATCACGTCATCGAAGGGCTCCAGGCGCGGGTTCAGCGCCGAGGGCTTCGGCGGCGGCGAGATCATGTGCCCGGCGATCTGCTGTTCGAGACTGTCGGCCGGGTACGGCCTTGCCCCGGTGAGACATTCGTAGAGCACACACGTCAGTGCATAGATATCGGCCCGCGGATCGGCCTGCCCGCCGTCGAACCGTTCGGGTGCCATGTAGGCCAGGGTGCCCAGGGTGCTGCCCGCCGTCGTCATCCCGACCTCGCCGGCCACCCGGGCCAGACCGAAGTCGATGAGATAAGCGAAGTCCTGCTTGGTGATCAAGATGTTCGACGGTTTGACGTCGCGGTGGATCAGGTCCTGTTTGTGGGCCGCATCCAGAGCCGACGCCACCTGCTCGACCACCTTGACCGCGAACTCGGCTTCCAGCGGCGTGTCCGCGTCGGCCAGGATCGCACCGAGGGTGCGCCCCTCGATCAGTCGCATGTCCAGATACAGCCGGCCGTCGATCTCGCCGAATCCGTGGATCGGCACCACATGCGGGTCGCTGACACCCGCCGCGGCCTGTGATTCCTGCCGGAAACGAGCCTGGAACACGGCGTCCAGCGCGAGGTTGGGCGGGAGCACCTTGAGCGCGACGATCCGCTTGGTCCGGCTGTCGTACGCCTGGTAGACCTCGCCCATCCCGCCGCGCCCGATCAGCTCCTGAAGCTGATAGTGCCCGAAAGGTGTCGCGTCCACCGTGTTCCCTCTCGGCGCTGGCCCCTGTGTCGCGTTTCCAGCTGCGTCGCAGCGTCGATCGAAGCTACATCACGGTGGCAAAATTGTCGTCACGTGCGCAGGCGGACGCTAAGACGGCGGTAGTTGCCTGCGCCCCGGCAATTCCGGCAGGTGCTCCGCATCGGCCGGCCCGGGGCCCCGCTGGGCCGTGATCCGGCCGATCCTGGGCGCCTCCACCCAGCCGGGCGCACCGGCGGGCTCCGGTCCGTCGGACTCGACGGTCACCTTGTGGGTGCGCCGCAAGGTGAAGTGGATTTCCTCGGTCTCCTCGAAGACCTGGCGCAGCGGCTTGGTGGCGTTGTCGATGGCTCCGGCGACGATGGGCGGCACGAACGGCCGGATCCACCGCACGGCAGCCTTGGTGACATCGGGAATGACCGGGATCGCCGACAATGCGCCCCCGCGCTGCGGTTCGGTGACGGCGGGCAGATTCGGTCCGGCCGGCAGCGCCGCCGGACGAACGATTTCCGACGGCACCGACCGGACCTGTTCGGGCGCATCCAGGGCCTGCGCGACGCGGCGGCGCTGCTGGGCCCGGTCGATCTCGTTCTGCGCCGCGACCGCCAGCCGGGCGCTTTCCAGTTCCTGCTCGGCCCACATCTGCTCGATGGTGGCGCGCACCTCGGCCCGCTTGACCGCGATCGACGTGTCGGCGTCGAGCTCGGCGCGCTCCTTCTCCCGTTCGGCGGTGGCGGTACCCCGCCACAACCGGAGGAGCAACGGGAGCACACCCAACAGCACGAAGAGCAGGTCCACCAGGACCCGCAGTACCAGCGCTGCCGGGTGCGCCCCGGTGTAACCGTTCAGCGCCGACCAGCGCGCGCCCGGACCGCTCACCGCTTCGCCGCGTCGGGCCGACGACAGCGCCGCCTGGCGGTCGGCCACCTCGGCGTCCAGGCCGGGCGCCCTGGCGCTGCGGTCGGCGACGGTGGCGCTCACCTGACGCTGCGCGTCGGCCAGGAAGTCATTGGCGGTGCGGGTCTCGGGTCCGGCCCCCGGCACGCCGGTGATGCGGACGCGCGGGCACTGCGGCGAGGGATTGAATTCGCAGCGGGCCACCACCAGGGCCTCGTCCCGCGCCTTGGTGGCCGCCACGACCGCGTCGTCGAGCCGGGCGCGGGCCCGACTCGCCTCATCCAGCTCCGCCGATGCCTGCACCACCGCAGGCGCGGACTCCGCCTGCGCCGCCAGCACACGGTCGATCGGCCCGGCGAAAAGCACCATCGCGGCCAATTCACCTGCGACCACACCGAGCACCACCGCGACCGCCACCCGGCCCGGCAGCGCCGACCGTCCCACGGCGCAGGCCCAGCTCACGGCGCCGAACAGCAGGCCGAACGCGGCTCCTGCGGCCACCGAGGCGGCCACGTGCCACTGCGTCGCACCGGCGAGCACCAGCGTGGCCACCACCGCCGCCAGGACGGCAGCCAGCGCCAGCACGGCCGCGAACAGCGGTCCCGATAGTCGATTCGCACGCATAGCGGCTCCAAACTGTCCGAGTCTGATTCGTTTCCCCGTCGCTTCGCTCTCCCCGCGTAACTTCCCCGTCGCTTCGCTCGCCCCGGGTGCGGTGCGCCAGACGGACGTCTACACGCCGGCCGCGAATACCCCGCATCCTCCCACAGCGCCGGTACCCGTGCTTCGCGCGAGGAGCGGTTACGTTGTCCACGTGCGTGTCGACGGCCGGGACATCAGTGTCACCGGGAGCTTGCTGCAACCGTTGACCCGGCGCACCAACGACATCCTGCGGTTACTGCTCGCCGCGCTGTTCCTGGCCACCGTGATCACCAGCTCGCTGATCACCCGCAACGACTGGGTGGCGTTGGAGCGGTCGGTCTCAGAGATCATCGGGGTGCTCACCCCGACCCAGTCCAACCTCGTCTACCTGGCCTACGGCGTGGCCATCCTGGCGCTGCCGTTCGTCATCCTGGTCAGCCTGGTGCTGTCGCGGCAGTGGAAACTGCTCGGTGCCTACGGCGCCGCGGGCGTGCTCGCCGTCCTGTCGCTGTCCATCTCGGGCAACGGCATCGCCGCCCCGCAATGGCATTTCGATCTGTCCGACCGGCTGGACACCCAGCTGTCCCAGTTCCTCGACGATCCCCGCTGGATCGCGCTGCTGGCCGCGGTGCTCACGGTGTCCGGTCCATGGTTGTCGCGACGGCTGCGGCGCTGGTGGTGGACGCTGCTGCTGGCCTTCGTGCCCATCCACCTGGTGGTCAGCGCCGTGGTCCCGGCGCGCACCCTGCTCGGGCTCGCGGTCGGCTGGTTCGTCGGCGCGCTGGTCGTCTGGGTGGTGGGCACCCCGGCCCTGGAAGTCCCGCTGGACGGTGCGATACGGGCTCTGGACCGGCGTGGTTTCATCGTCACCACGCTGGCGGTCATCCGCCCGCCCGGGCCGGGACCGCTGGTGCTGGCGGCCACCAGCGCCGACGCCACCGCAGTCGTCGAGTTGTACGGGCCCAATCAGCGCAGCGGCGGCGCCATGCGGCAGCTGTGGGGCAAGTTCCGGTTGCGCGACGACGAAACCGCTCCCCTGCAGACCTCGATGCGCCGTGCCGTCGAGCACCGCGCACTGATGGCCATCGCCATCGGCGATCTGGAGTTGGCGAACACGTCGACGGTGGCGATGGCCGCACTGGACCGCGGCTGGACCATCTACTCCCGCAAACCCGCGCGCGGCGCACCGCTGTCCTCCACCGGCACCTCCGCCGGTGCGGTCTGGGCGGCGCTGCGGGTGCTGCACGAGCACGGCATCTCGCACGGCGACCTTCGCGCCAAGGAGATCACCGTCGACGACGGCGCGGTGCGGTTCGGCGGATTCACCTACAGCGAGTACGGCGCCACCGAACAACAACTGCAGTCCGATATCGCCCATCTGCTGGTGACCACCTCGGCGCTCTACGATTCGCCGACGGCGGTCACGGCCGCGATCGACGCGTTCGGCCGCGACGCCGTACTGACCGCATCACGGCGGCTCACCAAATCGGCGGTACCGAAACGGATCCGGGAGAACGTCCCGGACGCCGTGGCGGTGATCAAGGCGGCCCGCGAGGAAGTGCAGACCCAGACCGGCGCCGGCCAGATCAGGCCCGAGGCCATCACCCGTTTCACCCGCGTCCAGGTGATCCAGCTCGTGCTGCTGGTGGCGCTGGTGTACGTGGCGTATCCGTTCATCAGCACGGTGCCGACCTTCTTCTCCGAACTGGGCTCGGCGAACTGGTGGTGGGCCCTGCTCGGCCTGACGGTGTCCGCCCTGACCTACCTGGGTGCCGCGGCGGCGCTGTGGGCCTGCGCCGACGGGTTGGTCAGCCTGCGCAACCTGTCGATCATGCAGGTGGCCAACACGTTCGCGGCCACCACCACCCCGGCCGGCGTCGGCGGCCTCGCATTGTCGGCCCGATTCCTGCAGAAGGCGGGCCTGACCCCGTTGCGGGCGACCGCGGCGGTGGCCCTGCAGCAGACGGTTCAGGTGATCGTGCACCTGCTGCTGCTGATCATGTTCACGACGCTGGCGGGCGCCTCGGCCAACCTGTCGCATTTCGTCCCGAGCACGACGGTCTTGTACCTGGCCGCCGGCGTCGCCCTGGGGCTGGTCGGGTTCTTTCTGGCCGTGCCGAAGTTGCGCCGCTGGCTGGCCTCGTCATTGCGGCCCAAGCTCAAGGAAGTGACCGGGGATCTCGTCGAACTGTCCCGGGAGCCCAAGCGGCTGGGGCTGATCGTGCTGGGTGCCGCGGGCACCACGCTGGGCGCGGCGCTGGCCTTGTGGGCCAGTGTCGAAGCGTTCGGCGGTGACACCTCTTTCGTCACCGTCACGGTGGTGACGATGGTCGGCGGGACGCTGGCGTCGGCGGCGCCGACTCCCGGTGGCGTCGGCGCGGTCGAGGCCGCCCTGATCGGTGGTCTGGCCGCCTTCGGTGTGCCTGCCGCCATCGGGGTGCCCTCGGTGCTGCTCTATCGCGTGCTGACCTGTTGGCTACCGGTGTTCGTCGGCTGGCCGGTGATGCGGTGGTTGACGCGCAACGACATGATCTAGCGCTTCACCTATGTTGGTCGGTATGGCACTTCGCACCTTGATCCCGTCCGTGGCCGCAGTTGCCGCCACCGCCGTGATCGGCGGCCTGGCCAGTCGTCCCGCCCAGTCCCCGTGGTACGAGCATCTGCGCAAGCCGCCGTATCAGCCTCCGCGCCAAGCCTTTCCGATCGTGTGGCCGGCCCTGTACGCCGACATCGCCGTCACCTCGGCTGCCACGCTCGACGAGCTCGCGGCCCGGGGCGAGACAGCGCAGCGCAAGGCCTATACGGCCGCGCTCGTCACCAATCTGACGCTGAACGCGGCATGGTCCTGGATCTTCTTCAGCCGGCGCAAGCTGGGGACCGCGGCGCTGGCCGCGGGTGCCTTGACCATCAGCAGCGCCGATCTGACTCGTCGCGCCGTGCGGGTCAACGGGGCCAAGGCCGCGCCACTGGGCCTGTACCCGGCGTGGTGTGCGTTCGCCACCGCACTGTCGACCCATATCTGGGCGTTGAACCGGCGCGACTGACCGCTCCGGCTCATCGCGGCTTTGACGGCCTGCGCTGGATCCGGATCGCGGTGGTGGGCGCGTCCAGAACGGTGGTGGCGGGCGCTTCCAGCACGGTCGTCGAATCTTCGCTGCGCCGAACGATTCTGGGCACCGTGGCCGGTTGTTCTCGGCGGACGACGGTCGGCGGTTCGGGGGCCAGAACGTCGGCCCTCTGGTTGCCCCCGTCGCCACGCCGACCCCGTGCGATGACATAGCCCGCCAGCGGTCCGGTGAACAGCACGACGGCCAACACGGTCAGGCTCAGCACGCTGACGGTGACGTCGAAGGTGCTGGTGATCTGTTGGGCCAGATTGTTGCCATAGACCGCGTCCGGGGCCGGCACGTCGTAGCGGGGCGCCAGCGCCACCCCGATCGCCACGTTCGCGACGCTGAAGACGAACAGCACGCCGCTGAAGGCCGCCGCCACCGCGACGTTGTCGAGGTGGCGGTGCAGCCATAGCGCCAGCAGCGCGGCAACGAGATTGAAGACCGTCATCGCGACGCTGTCGTAGGCCGCCCGCGGCAGATCCAGCGACAGTGCCACCAGGTAGTCGACCACCCGCAGCGCGGCGGACGCGAACGCCCAGAAAGCGATCAGCGTCAGGCATTTCTGCGCGGCGCCCCGGTAGGCGCCGATGGTCGGCGGCTTGATCAGGAAGACGGCGTACAGCGTCGTCGGCGCGACGATTCCCGCGACGGCCGCCCAGGCCAGGTAGCCCTCGTAGCCGATCGCGGCGGTCGACGTGTTCTGGGCGATGCCGTGAAAGGCGTCGATATCGCGCCCGATGCCGGTCAGCCACACCAGCGTGGCCGCCACCGCGCCCGACAGGCCCAGCGCCGTGGTCGCCAGGCGTGCCGCGGCCGTCCGCTCCGTCAGCCACCGCGAGGCGATGACCAGTGCCGCCAGCGCCTCGGCGCCGTAGAGCACAGTGGTGAGCACGACACCCACGTCATGCCCACCGAAGGTGCCCTCGGTGACGAACAGGTACCGCAGCCGCCAGTAGAGGTTGAAGGCCACCGACAGGATCGCCAGCGCGATCGACAGAAACCCGATCATCCGCGCCACTCCGTACCAGAGCCGAAAACCGTTGTCCTCGATGGTGATCGACGTGATCGGCGGTTGCGCTGCCAGCAGCGCGCCGGCCACCCCGAGCAGCATGCCCGGCCCGACGCCCGGCGGCACCGCACCGGTGCCGCCGTGTTGCACCGTCTGCACCAGGTGGTAACCGACGAAGGCGATCACCATCACCAGGTAACCGCTGCACAGCAGCAGCCGGGCCCGGCACACGCGCCGGATGTCGGTGAGTGGACGCAGATGCGGTAGCAGCGCCGCGCCGGCGGCCGACACACCGGCCGCGGCCAGTGCGCCGACCAGCCACCCGTCGCTACCGCCGATTCCCAGCCCGAACCGCAGGTTCCAGGGCAGCAGCGCCGCGAGGACCAGCAGGGCGACGGCCAGTCCGTCGCGCACCCGGTTGGTGCGTTGGGGTACGTAGCCGACGCTGTCGCTCACAAGCCAGATCCTTCCATGGGTGAGACCACCAGCGTATTGACTTCTGCTCGACGCCCGGGCTGTGCGGTAGCTTGGAACGGTCGAAGCGTCGGGGTGGCAAAGCACGCATGAGGCAAGGAGTGGATCCGTGGACGTAGTCCTCGGGGTGGCGGTCACCGGTCGAGTGGCGCGGCTGGCGATGATCGGGTCGCCGGGCACCCAGGTGTTCGACCAGTACGCATTCGATCTGCCCGACGATGCGCTGTCCGAGCTCGCCGAAACCATCATCGGCACCTACCGCGAGGTGACCGACTCGGGTAACAGGCTCGCCGCGACACGACTGTGCCTGCCCGACCCCGCCCAAGCCGAGACGCTGCGTCAGACGGTGGTGCAGGCCGGGGTGCAGAACGTCGACGTGGTGACCGAGGCCGAAGCCGCGGTGGCGCTGGCCCGCAGCCAGGGCGCCGACGCTTCGCTGTTGCTGGCCGCCGACGACACGGTGTCGCTGACGGTGGTCGACAGGGATTCGGAGCTGACGTCGGTACTCGCGTCGGTGCCCATCGGCGCCGCGGGGGCCGCCGTCGCGTGCGCCGCGGTGCTGCAGCAGGCGCCGACACAGGTCAAGGTGATGTTGACCGGGCAACGTCTGGACCTGGATTCGATTGCCGCAGAACTTCGTTCGACGACGCCCGTCGAGGTACCGGTCGATGCGGGTTACGCGATCGCACGCGGCGCCGCCCAGAGCGCAGAAGCCGCCGGGGTGGTGCCCGCCGCTGCGGCCACCCAGTTGGCGCCCATCGTGGCGGACACCCAGGCCGCCCCGGTCTTGGAGGCCACCCAGGCCGCGCCAGTCGTGGCGGCCACCCAGGCCACCCCGGTCAACTCTGCCGATACCGAACTGGCTCCCCAGCTGGCGTATTCGCAGGCCTCCGACGACGAACCCTGGCCCGGGTACAACGAGATCTCGGATGAGGCGCTCGCCGAGTTCGTGCCCGAGCAGGAAGACGACGCCGACTACACGACGGCCATTCCGGCTCCGCCGCCGCGGCTGATCCTGATGGGCAGCGCGGTGGGATTCCTGGTGGCCAGTCTCGCCACCCTGGCCGTCACGGTGGCGGTGAACATCCGGCCCGCGGCGGTGGTGAGCGCACAGCCGCCACCCGCACAGTCGGACACCGTGCCCGGGCGCTATCTCCCGCCCGTTCCGCACGAACCGGACCCGGTGGCGCTGCCGGTCGCGGTCCTCACGCCGCCGGCCGCGGCGCCGGCCGCCCCGGCGGTGCGGTCCCGCAGCGTGAGTCCGCCCGCCCTGGCGCCCGCTCCGCAGGTGCCCGCACCTGTCGAGGCACCGCCGCCACCCCCGGCGCCGGTCGGTGTTCCGGCGATCCCGATCCCCCTTCCGCCCATCGTGGTGTTCCCACCCCTGAATCCGTGGACCCCGCCGACCACCGTGACCACCACCGTCACCAGCACGCCGACCACGACGACCACTCCCACGACGACGTCGACCACGCCCACCACGACGACCACCACCTCGCCGACGACCTCCACGACTGCCACTTCCACTTCCACGGCCACATCCAGCGCGCCACCGACGTCGTCCCCCGAGGTCCCGATCGAGCCGGTGACACCGGTGACCCCGGTGACCCCGGCGGAGCCCGCTTACACGGCACCCACTCGCGCTCCCGAGCCGGCGTCCACACCGGCGCCGGAGCCGGCACCCGCGGTCACCGTCGAGGCGCCGCCGGTGACCAAAGCGCCGTCATCGGGCGGCGAGTCATCGTCGGGCGGGTCGTCGCGCAGCGGCGGCTCCGGCGGAAGTGGGCATTCCGGCGAAGCGCCGGTGACCACGATTCCGGGCAGTCCGTAACCCGGCGGACGTCCCGGTTCGCGGGCAAACATCGCCGGCACCGCGAAACATCCCTGCGAGCGACCTTTGCGCTGGTGAGATGAATCACTTGACACGCATGGAATCGCAGCTCACGAATCCCGACTTATAGCTCTCAGATGCCACCTCTACGAAGCGATGGCTACGAAGACCCAAGGACGGGGACCATCTCATGAGCGCATCACTGCCGGCCCGCATCGCGAAATCGACGTTGTTCAGCACGCTGACGCTGGCGGCGATCGCCGTCGGCCTGTTCGCCGGGCCCGCCGCCACGGCCAGCGCCGCCGACGATTCGTGCGCGACCGTGGAGGTGGTGTTCGCCCGCGGCACCTTCGAGGGCCCCGGCGTAGGAGCCACCGGCCAGTCGTTCGTCGACGCCCTCAATGCCCGCCTGCCCGGCAAGACGGTGGACGTGTACGGAGTGAACTACCCAGCGTCGCTGGACTTCGGGCAGGCCGTGGACGGAGTCGCCGATGCGGCCAACCGGATTCAGGCGATCGCCGCCCAGTGCCCGTCCACCAAGATCGTGCTCGGCGGGTATTCGCAGGGCGCCGCGGTCGCCGGCTACACCACCTCCAGCGTGGTGCCCGCCGGGGTGGCGCTGCCCGCCGGCCTGACCGGTCCGATGCCCGCCTCCGTGGCCTCCCACGTCGCGGCCGTCGCCCTGTTCGGCACCCCGGACAACTGGTTCCTGAGCCTGGCCGACCGCAGCGCTCCCCCGATCACCATCGGTGATGCCTACGCCGCGAAGACGATTCAGCTGTGCGCCGCCGGCGACCCGGTCTGCTACCCCGGCGGTCTGGACCGCTCCGCCCACAGCTCGTACAAGAGCAACGGAATGGCCGACCAGGCAGCCGACTTCGTGGTGGGCCGTCTCGGCATCCCGGCTCCTGCGGCGACCGTCGTGCAGGCCGCGGCCGAGGTGCAGCCCGGCAACTGATCAGATCGATTCCGACCAACGGCCGGAAGCCTGTCCTACCCGGACACGCTTCCGGCCGTTCTCATTTGGCGTCGCCGTCGCCATCCTTGCCGGCTTCGGCAGCAGGCGCGGAGGTGTTCGGGGGTGGCGGATCGGAGACGGTGGTGGCCTTGGGTGCATTACGCTTCGGTTTCCGTGCAGTCAGCGAGGGCCTGTGTTGCGTCTGCGAACCGTCGGCCTTGTCGGTACCAGGTTCGGGGCTGGTGGTCTTGGGTTGTTCATCCGGGGCCGGGATGCTCGGGGTGGGTGCGTTGTCGTGAACCGACTCGTTGTCCTTCGGCTGAACCGGTGCTCCGGAAACCTCGGGTCTAGAAACCTCTTCCGTCTTGCCCTCCGCTGGTGAGGCAACCACCGGCGTCGTCGGCGCAGGCCCCGCGGAAGCGACGGCAGCCGTGCCGCCCGGGGCCACCGCCCGAGCGGTCGAGAACCGTGCGGTCGACGCGGTCGTTCCGTTGAGCTCCTTGTCACGCGCTTCCATCGCGTCGATGATCTCCGACGTCGTCGTGGGTGCGTCGGTCGTGGGCGGCGGATTCGGCGGCCCATCGGGAGGCAGAGTGCCCGCCAGCCGTTGGCCGGCCTTCTCGAACCCCTTGACGATGGCCGTCAGGTACTGGACCACTTTCTGGGGTGTGGGCAGCAAGCCCACCTTTCCCGTCTCGTACATTCCGGTGCTCTCCACCATCGGCTGCATCACATCTTGAAGCGCCTGGATGATCCTGGTCGGCACACCGATCAGCTTGAGCGGCATCAGAATCGGCATGACCGGGCTGTTGACCCGTACCGTGACGACGTTCCCGTCGATGGTGGTCACATTCTCCGGATCATCGAAATCGAAACTGCCCAGCCGCGAATGCTCGAACACGAACCCGGCCAGGATCTGAAGCCAGCTGACCGGATTCCACAGATACCGCGGGAAATACGCGATGGGATCGTACTCACGATTGACCCGAAGGTACGTCCCGTCGGGTAACGGGACGGCTCCACCGGGGATGTCGGATCCGAAGGTCGGCTCGGTCGGGCGGTACCGATCGAAGAGCCCGGTACCCGGGGTGTTCGAGTCTCCGTAGAACACCGCAAAAACACTCGACATGTCGTAACCGGTGGCCGCCACCCGGTTCAGCGCCTCGGCGGCGACCCGGCCGCCGAACGATCCGGTGTCGATCCCGCTGACCGTGGTCGAGTGGTCCCTCGCCAGAATCAGCTCGGTCAGCCAGCTGGCCCCGGAGTCGAGTGACGCCGCCGTGACGTCGCCTGGATAGCGGGTCCGATCGGTGAGCAGCGTGACGTCCTGGATGCGTTGCCAGATGCCGCCGTCCTGCTCGGCGAGCGCCCCAGGAGGGAAGTTGACTCCGGCACCCGGCACCGCGAACAGCGCCAGTGCGGCCAGGGCCACGGCGTCGGCAGAGACGGCTCGGTGTGGCTGATGCACCTCTGTCGGCGCGGGATGAGTCATTGGTGGTTGGACGGCCCCCGTCACAAGCAGCGCCGCGACGGCGGGCACCACCAGGATTTTGGTGGTGCGTTTGTTCTTCTTCACCCGGTGACGTGCCGTCACTGCGCCTCCTTTGTGGGTATCCACGAAACCGGAGCGCAGGCGAGACCAGGCGCCCCCCGTGTGCGGCCGACACTACGACATGGCGAACGTCGATGCATAGTGATGTTTGCGATCGAAAGCTGTTCGCTCACAACGTGAACCGCCCACATCAAAGCAGGCACGACCGACCGCAAACACCCGGTTTCGGCGACACCACCAGCACACCCGATCGCGTACCACACCCTCGCCGCCACCGGATACGAATGACCGCACTCCGGCCGACCCCCGAATCGTACTGGCCCGCAGCCAATATCGGCGCACATCGATTCGCGCAGCAAATGCGATGCGCGCGCATAGCAACACCGGACACATTGGCATATCATTGTGCGCCACAGTCCATCTCGATTACCACCTGACGAAAGCTCAGGCTGCATGAACCCTTGGCGACGGTGGGGCCGAAAATCGACCGACTCACCCCGGCTACCTTTCCGACCGAAACCATCGCTGATAAACCCTCTCGCCGATCACCTTCTGGCGAACCGAATGCGCCTGCAAAGTGGCCCGGTGAACTACGAGAAAGCCCATTAGCTGCCCCTTTAGCTGATCACCCGACTCCGGTTGCCAACCCCGGCGCACGCGCCACGAAGCGCGGCTGGCGAAGCGTGCACCAGCCGACGATGACCTACTTAAAATCACTGCGCGCCCAGCACTTTGACGATATCTCGACTTCACCCCACGGCGCGGACGGGGCGCGCACCCAACTGCGGCCCACGGCCGCACAATCGAGTGGCGCCATGAATCCACCGAAGACCGACGCCCGCCTGCTGGAACCACCCCTCACGCGCCATGCCCCGGAGGCGAACGAGTCGCCGCCGGCGCGCGACATGACCACCCGACCATTCTGACGGCTCGGACGTCCGGCCCATCGGGCAAACGTGCGATGACGGAGCCGACGGCACCCGGGTCCGTTCGCGCACCGATCTACGTATTTACTACGTAGACTGTGACCCATCGCTCCGCAATTCAGGTCCGACGCGCTTTACGCATACCCCATAGGGGTATATGGTGATATGGAACGTACCCCCACGGGGTATCGAGAACGGAGGCCAGGATGGGCACCAGCGAGTACCAGATCACCGGAATGTCGTGCGGCCACTGCGAAGCATCGGTCAGGACCGAGGTGGGCCGGATCGCGAATGTGCAGAGCGTCGAAGTCAGCGCCAAGACCGGCAAGCTGAGCGTTTCGGCCCGCGACTCCATCGATGACGCGGATGTCTTGGCAGCGGTCGGTGCAGCTGGATATCTCGCGGTGCGGGTGTCATGAACGCCGCGGGACGGCTGGTCGCCTTCGCTTCCGGACTGGCGATCACTTTCGCGGGTGGGTACGCCGCGGCGACGCTGTCGGGCCCGGAAGCGACGGTCCCGTCGGGGCAGAATGCCGCGTCGCCCTCCGACGGCGACCACAGCGCAATGGGAAGCCACGCGCCCGACGGTGCCGCCGCCCCGGGATTGTCACTGGCAGAACGCGGATATACGTTGAATCCAATCCAGGCTCCGCGCACCGTCGGCGACCTTGGTGCGCTGACCTTCTCCATTCTCGACCCTGCGGGCAACCCCGTCGTCGACTACGTGCCCGTGCACGAAAAACAACTGCACCTCATCCTGGTTCGCTCCGATGGCAGCAACTTCGCCCACGTGCACCCCGTGTTGGACAGGGGCACGGGCACTTGGTCGATACCGTGGAGATGGAGCGCGGCAGGAAGTTATCGCGCATTCGCCGACTTTGTGCCCGCCGGCCCGGGCAGTACGCAACTGACGCTCACCCGCACCATCGACGTGGCCGGCCCATTCACCCCGGAGCATCCATCGACCACGCGCATGAGCGACCAGGTCGGCGGGTACACCGTGCGATTGGACGGCACCCTGATCGCGGGCAGCCAGAGTCGCCTCACGGCCTCGATAAGCCGTGATGGCCAGGCGGTGACCACACTGCAGCCATACCTGGGGGCGTTCGGCCACCTCGTCGCCTTGCGCGACGGTGACATGGCTTACCTGCATGTCCACCCGGAGGGCGCGCAACCACAACAAGGCGACATCGGCGGCCCTGCGGTCTCGTTCGCAGCCACCGCCCCCACCGCGGGGCGCTATCTGCTCTACCTCGACTTCCGGATCGACGGCGCGGTGCACACCGCCACCTTTGTCGTTGACGCCGCGCGCGACTCGAGCGGCGTCCCAGCGGTTCCGCCGACCCCCGGTGAAGGACATTCCGGCGGTCACTGATACCAGCCGCACGAGAAGGAGCCATGATGACCCATCCGCACGGCGGTCACCACGCCGTCGAGACAAACCACGACGAACATGCCGGACACGGCGGTCACGGCGGTCACGGCGGCGACCACGTCGCGCAGTTCCGAAAGCTGTTCTGGATCAACCTGATCATCGCGATTCCCGTGGTGGGCTTTTCGGCGATGTTCGCGATGCTGATCGGGTATCAAGTACCGGACTTCCCCGGCTCCCGCTGGGTCGCCCCCGTCCTCGGTACACTCATGTACGTCGTGGGCGGACGTCCCTTCCTCACCGGAGCGATCACCGAAATCCGGTCTCGCGCACCGGGAATGATGCTCCTGATCGGGCTGGCGATCACGGTCGCTTTCCTGGCGTCCTGGGGTGCCACCTTGGGCCTGCTGCACCACGAACTGGAATTCTGGTGGGAACTGGCGCTGCTTATCGCCATCATGTTGCTCGGGCACTGGATCGAGATGCGTTCCCTGGCCCAGACGACCTCCGCCCTCGACTCGCTGGCTGCTCTGCTACCCGACGAAGCAGAGAAGATCGACGGCGACCGCACGGTCACCGTGGCCGTTTCCGAGCTGCGCGTGGGTGACGTCGTCGTGGTCCGGCCCGGAGCCAGCGTCCCCGCCGACGGCATGATCGTCGACGGCCGGGCGGACATGGACGAGTCGATGGTGACCGGTGAATCACGGCCGGTATCGCGGGAAACCGGTGACAATGTGACCGCGGGTACGGTCGCGACCGATTCCGGCTTGCGGGTCCGGGTAGCGGCGACCGGCGACGACACCACCCTGGCCGGTATTCAGCGGCTGGTCACCGAGGCCCAGAACTCCTCATCCCGGGCCCAACGCCTCGCCGACCGCGCGGCGGGCTGGCTGTTCTGGTTCGCCCTGGCCGCAGCCGCTGTCACCGCCGCGGTGTGGACGGCTGCCGGGCATCCCGATGCCGCGGTCGTGCGGGCCATCACCGTGCTGGTGATCGCGTGCCCACACGCCTTGGGTTTGGCCATTCCGCTCGTGGTTTCGATCGCAACCGAGCGGGCGGCACGCGGCGGTGTGCTGATCAAGGATCGACTCGCGCTGGAGAGTATGCGCACGGTGGGCACCGTGCTGTTCGACAAGACCGGCACCCTGACCAAGGGCGAACCCACCGTCACCGCGGTCGAGCCCATCGGTGACCTCGACGGCGATGCGGTACTCGCGGCTGCCGCGGCGGCCGAATCGGACAGTGAACATCCGCTGGCGCGCGCCATCGTGCGCGCCACACAGGATCGTGGACTGAAACTGTCTCGCCCAAGCGGTTTTACGTCCTCGCCCGCCGTTGGTGTGACCGCGACCGTGGACGGCCACGAAGTGCGGGTGGGAGGCCCTCGGCTGCTCGCGGAGGTCGGAGCCGACGAAGTCGGTGCTGCCGCGGCGTGGCGTGCCGAGGGAGCGATCATCCTGCACGTCGTGCGCGACGGGGTTGTCATCGGCGGTATCCGGCTGGCCGACGAGGTTCGGCCCGAATCGCGCCAAACGGTCGAGGCCTTGCACAAGCTCGGCATCGAGGTCGTGATGATCACCGGTGACGCTGAGGCTGTCGCTCACACGGTCGGGACGGAGCTCGGGATCGACCGCGTATTCGCCGGTGTGCGACCGGAAGACAAGGCGGCGAAGCTATCCGGCTTGCAGCACGAGGGCAAGAAGGTGGCCATGGTGGGCGACGGCGTGAACGACGCCCCGGCATTGGCGCAGGCCGACGTCGGCATCGCCATCGGCGCCGGGACCGATGTCGCGATCGCATCGGCCGGGGTCATCCTGGCAAGCTCGGATCCGCGGTCGGTGCTGTCGGTGATCGAACTGTCCCGTGCCGGCTACCGGAAGATGAAGCAGAACCTGTGGTGGGGCGCCGGCTACAACCTGCTCTCGGTACCGCTGGCCGCCGGCGTCCTGGCGCCGGTCGGATTCGTGTTGCCCATGTCGGTCGGAGCGATCCTGATGTCGTTGTCCACGGTGGTGGTCGCGCTCAACGCACAGTTGCTTCGCCGCATCGACCTGAGCCCGGAGGCCAGTACCCGCGCGATCCTCAACCACTAGCGTTCAGGCGGAATCCGACGCCTCGCACGTTCAACAGGATGTGCGGACGGTCGGTACGGTCACCGAGGCGCCTGCGGAGGTGACCGATGTGCACATCGAGGATGTTGGAGCTACCCCGCCACGCCGGACCCCATACCGCTGCGACGATCTCGGCACGGGTCGAGACGGTTCCGGGGTCGCGCGCCAGTACGGACAAGATGTCGAATTGCGTTCGGCTCAGCACGATGCGGTCGCGGTCGCGCCGCACCTCGCGACGTTTCACGTCGATGCTCAGGGTCTGGACCTTGTCACGTGTCACCTCGCCGACGAACAAAACGGTCGGACCTACCTCTGAGGAGTGCGCGCGCATGATCAAATACTGACTTACTACGTAGGTGTTGAGCAGCCACGGCCGGCACTGACACCGCTTCGACGGGAAAACGTGACCGAACCGCGACCAACGATTGCCATCGGACTGAATAGTTAAGGCGCACTGCGAATTACAACGTCGGAATTTGTGAGTGATGTTACAGATGGGGAGATTGTGCGGTAGCGTGACGGATACATACGGCATTACTACGTACTTGGTTTGACCGTAGATAGATATCCGGCCGACTAGGAGACCCACGACGTGTTGACTCGTGCACTGGGCGTGAGAGCGCCGGTCGCCCACGTTCGAAGCGGTACGCGTGGCGTCCGCCGCGCCGTGCTGGGTTTCGTCGGCGCTACGCTGACCACCCTGCTGATCGCCACCGGTCCCGCTCACGCGCAGCCGAATACCGGCCCGTGGGACCCCTTGTTGCCCGGTGTTCTCAGTGCCGGTGCGCCCGGGGATCCCTTGGCGATCGCGAATGCGTCGCTGCAAGCGAGCGCCAAGGCGGCGCAGACCACGGTGGATCTGGGCCGGAAGTTCCTCGGCAGTCTGGGAATTCTGGCACCGACGGCCGATCCGGCGCCGACCTTGAGCGGCAATCGGGTCTACGGCCGTCAAGCGATCGAATACGTGATCCGCCGGGCGGGCTCACAGATGGGCGTTCCGTATTCCTGGGGCGGCGGCAGTTTGACGGGACCGAGTCGGGGAATCGACTCGGGCGCCGGCACAGTCGGTTTCGACTGCTCCGGCCTGGTCCGCTATGCCTTTGCCGGCGTCGGCATCCTGCTGCCGCGCTACTCCGGTGATCAATACGATGCCGGCCGCAAGATCCCACCGTCCCAGGCCAAACGCGGTGACTTGCTGTTCTGGGGGCCCGGCGGAGGGCAACACGAGGCCATTTACCTCGGTGGCGGTCAAATGCTGGAAGCCCAACAGACCGGAGTGCCGGTCAAGATCTCACCGGTGCGTACCGGCGGCATGACTCCGAACGTCACGCGGATCATCGAGTATTGACTCGTGGGGCCCCGGAACGCTACCCGGTGCACATCCACAATCCGGACAGCACAAGGCCGGTCACGGTTGCCGGTCCGGCCACGATGAGGACGCAGGCACCGGCAAGCACGGCCTTGGTTCCCCACCGCGCACGCTGGGTGGCGGGCGCCGCCAAGCGTCGTGCACGATGCAACGCCGCGACGTCAGCGGCACCAAGCGCGTGCGCCGGAGCGGCGCCGACCAGCGCCAGTAGCCCGTCCAGGAGGGCGCGCTCACCGTACCGGCGCACCGCGGTATCGTCGGCGCACATCTCCAGCAGGCGGCCCACTTCGCGTGCGCCACGAGATATCAGCTCGACCCGTGGCATGACGGCTGCCAGGCCGCGCAGCACGGTGACGATGAGCAGGTGATGTCCCGTCAGATGCGCGCGCTCATGCGCGATCACCGCGCCGAGTTCGCGCTCGCCGAGGGCGGCCACCGCGGAGCTGGTCACCACGATCGTCGACGGCCGGCCCGACACACAGTAGGCGGCGCGTTCGGCGGCGTCGACGACGTAGATATCGTGCCCAGCCATCCTGCGGCCCACCATCCTGATCGCCGCACCGTGATCGCGAGCGTGTCGGCTGAGCCGCATGATCACGCGGGCCAGCCGCACCACGAAGATCACCGCCACCACCGACAGCGCCAGCACCGCGGCCGCGACCGCAAGCTGTGGCACCAGGCCGGCAGCGCCGGATGCAACGTCACAGAGGAACTCCAGGCAGGACGCCACGAACGAAGTCGGCTGCCCCCAATGGGCGATGACATCCATGGTGACGAACACGGCGATGGCGATCCACGTGCTCACCGCGCTCGCAATTGCGGTGAGCCAGACCACCACTGCGGCCCGCGGGGCGTGGCCGCTGCGGGTCAGCCGGGTCAGCAGCGCCGGCCCCGCGAACACCAAGGCAATGTTGTAGGCGACAAACCCGGCCAGCGCGCTCACCGCTTCCGGGCTTTCGCGGTTCTGCGACTGAGGCGGCGCAACGCCTCGCGCAAGCTCTCGGATTCGGCCGGATCGATCTGCTCGATGAAGTAGCTCAAGACCAGTTCGGATCGGCCCCCATCAACCAGCGCCTCGCGCATCAGTCGGGCGGTGTGCTCCTCACGGGTCATGACGGCCCAGTAGCGGTAGGCGCGACCGTCGCGTTCGCGCTCCAACCACCCCTTGGTGTGCAGATTGTCCATCGTCGACATCACCGTGGTGTAGGCGATCTGCCGCTCGCCGGAGAGTTCTTCGAAGATGTCACGCACCGTCACGGTGTCGGGATCACGGTTCCAGACCCGATCCATCACCACGGCTTCCAGATCCCCGAAACCCCGCACGCCCACTGCTGACACCCTTCATCTGTTCCCCGGAGCCTACCGCCCCGGCCCGGCCCTCCCGCGGATCGACGCGTGCCGCTGACCACAACGCGGTCACGCCAAGGCGCCGACTCTCGAACCGTCGCGCCACAACTACTGACCAATGTAGTAGATCGCTCACTCAGCTCGGCCGCGTCACGAAAATGGAAGTACCCGAGGCGAAAAGATGAACACGTTCCGACTACGTACGCCAGCACTACGTATACGTACAGGCCGATCGACGCGGCGCCGGATCGAGGCGATCATGAAGATCCGGACAAAATCAGCTCGCCGTGGCGTGCCGCTGCACAGAAGCGGCACGATACATCCATGAACACTGCAATATCGGCGGGTCCTGGCCCGGTGTTTCGCGCGCTGGTCGTCGATGACGAGGTGGGCCTGGCTGAGGTGGTGGGCAGTTACCTGGAGCGTGAGCACTTCAACGTGACGGTATGTCATACCGGTACCGACGCCGTCGTATTGGCTCGTGAAGTCGATCCCGACGTGGTGGTACTCGACCTGGGCCTACCGGGTATCGACGGCGTGGAGGTGTGCCGGCAGCTGCGTTTGTTCTCCGACGCCTACGTGGTGATGCTCACGGCCCGAGACGCCGAGATCGACACCATCGTGGGCCTGTCCGTGGGCGCCGACGACTATGTCACCAAACCCTTCAATCCACGGGAGCTGGTGGCGCGTATCCGGGCGATGCTGCGCCGTCCCCGCACCGTGTCGGCGCTCGCCGAGCTGCCCCGCCCCGCGCCGCCGGAGACCGCTCCCCCGCGGGTGTTCGGGCCACTGTCCATCGATGTCGACCGCCGGGACGTGACGCTGCACGATGCGCCGATCCCGTTGACCCGCACCCAGTTCGACATCTTGGCCACGCTGTCCGCACGGCCCGGCGTGGTGTTCTCCCGCACCCAGATACTGCAGGCGGTCTGGGGTGATTCGTGGATGGGCAACGATCACCTCGTCGACGTCCACATAGGTCAACTTCGCCGCAAGCTCGGCGACGACGCAGTCAATTCCCGTTTCGTCCAGACGATACGGGGCGTCGGATACCGCATGGGCGCGGGCGCATGACTTCCGCGACGCCGCTGCAGCGCAGCGCTTTCGGTTGGCGGCGACCGACGTTCGGCCTGGGCGCGCGATTGCTGGGCACCCAGGCGCTGGTGTTGCTGACCGGTGGGCTGACGACGTTGGTCGTCGCCGCGATGGTCGGTCCGCCGCTGTTCCGCGAACATCTGCGCCGGGCCGGTGTCAGCCACGGATCCGACGAGCAGTTCCATGCCGAACAGGCCTACCGCTACGCCACCGCGCTCTCGACCGCGGTCGCGGTCGCGGTGGCTGCCCTCACCGCGCTGGTGGTGAGCGCCTACTTCAGCCGCCGACTGCAACGTTCGGTGTCCGAGGTGTCGGCGGCGGCCAGCGCCTTGGCCGCGGGGCACTACGACATTCGGGTTGCACCGGCGGGCCTGGGAAGAGACTTCGATGATCTGGCCGCCGCCTTCAATCGGATGGCGCAGCGACTGGGCAGCGTGGAGCTCACACGACAACGGATGTTCAGCGATCTGGCCCACGAAATCCGCACGCCGGTCGCAGTTTTGGAGGTCTATCTACAGGCCGTCGAAGACGGGGTACGGATGATGGACGCCGAGACGATGTCCATGCTGCGCGGCCAGGCGCATCGCCTCGTGCGATTCTCACAAGACTTCGCGGCGTTGGCGCGCGCAGAGGAGGCGGGCACGTCGCTCGCCTTGCAGGACAGCGCTCCGGGCCTGATGGTGCGAAATGCGCTCGCGGCGGCCACGGCCGGCTATGCCGCCAAATCCGTTACCCTGACCAGCCACGTTCCGGCCGAACTGCCCGAGGTTCGCTGGGATCCGCAACGAATTGGTCAGGTGCTGCAGAATCTGTTGGACAACGCCCTGCGGCATACGTCGGCCGGCGGCCAGGTGGACGTTCGGGTCGCCGCCGACCCGCAGAACCTCACGATCACGGTGTCCGACGACGGCGATGGCATTCCGGCCGAACACCTCCCTTACATTTTCGAACGGTTCTATCGTGTCGACGCCGCCCGGGACCGGCAGCACGGTGGCGCCGGGATCGGCCTCGCCATCTCCAGAGCATTCGCCGAGGCGCACCAAGGAGACCTCACGGCAGCCAGCGCCGGCCCCGGACACGGCGCGACGTTGACCTTGGTCGTGCCGATCACCGGTCCGGCCACCTGACTGCCGACTGTCCGCTACAACGTCCCCAGGATCGACTTCATCGTCGCGATTTCGCCCTGCTGGCTGGTCTTGATGTTGTTGGCCAGGGTCACCGCATCCGGGAACTGGCCGGTCTGAATCTCGTTCTCGGCCATCCTGATCGCTCCTTCGTGATGCGCGATCATCTGCGTCAAGAACAACTTGCTCGCCGCGACACCCTGAGCATTCTGCAGCGCCGCCATATCCTGCTCCGACATCATGCCCTCGCCCCCGTGCATGCCGGGCATGTCCATACCTGGCATCCCCATGCCCGGCATGGACGATGAGGGCGCCATGCTCGGGATGCCCCATTGGGACAGCCAGCCCTTCATCTGATCGATCTCGGGCCCCTGCGCCGCCTTGATCCGGGTGGCCAGATCCGTCACCTTCGGGTCGATGCCCTGCTTGCCCAGGATCATGTCGCTCATCTCGATCGCCTGCTGGTGATGCGGAATCATCATCTGCGCGAACATCACGTCGGCGTGGTTGTGCGCGGCGGCCGAGGGCGTCGCCGACGCCGAGGTGGATGGCGCGGCCGATGACGGCCCTGCCGCGGGCGTGGTGTTGCTACATGCGGCGAGTGTGACTGCCGCCGCCACCGCGGCCGCGCCGGCCAGCACAGTTCTTTTCACGAGGCTTCCTTTCGGGGTCGACCACGGCGCGCGCTCGGTGCGAGCGTCGTCACCGCACTCACCTCAGCCTGACCGGGGCCGGTATGGGCACGCTCAGCGTTGGCTCAAGATTCGGTAAAGATGACCGTCGCCCCCACAAACACATCAGGCCCCCTCCGAAGAGGGGGCCTGATCAGTGTGGCAGGTACAGGATTCGAACCTGTGTAGGCGTTAGCCGACGGATTTACAGTCCGCTCCCATTGGCCGCTCGGGCAACCTGCCGGGTGTCGCACCGCCGGACTCCGGTTTGGTGCGAAGAGAAGGTTACAACGAGGATGTACCTAAGACGAAAACGGCCCACCCAGAGAGCACACCGAGAGGGAGGATCCAATGGCGGATTCCAGCTTTGACATCGTCAGCAAGTTCGATCGCCAGGAGGTCGACAACGCGCTCAACCAGGCAGCCAAGGAGCTGGCGACCCGTTTCGACTTCCGCGGCACCGACACCACCATCGAGTGGAAAGGTGAGGAAGCTATCGAAATCGTCAGCTCCACCGAGGAGCGCGTGAAGGCCGCCATCGACGTGTTCATCGAGAAACTGGTCCGCCGTGACATCTCGATGAAGGCGTTCGAGGCCGGTGAGCCGCAGCCCTCAGGCAAGACCTACAAGGTGACGGGCACCCTCAAGCAGGGCATCAGCAGCGAGCAGGCCAAGAAGATCACCAAGATCATCCGCGACGAGGGCCCCAAGGGCGTCAAGGCGCAGATCCAGGGCGAAGAGGTCCGGGTCAGCTCGAAGAAGCGCGATGACCTCCAGGCCGTCATCTCCCTGCTCAAGGGTTCCGACTTGGACGTGGCGCTGCAGTTCGTCAACTACCGCTGACGTTCACCAACGCAAAGAGCCCGGAGACTCGCAGGTCTCCGGGCTCTTTGCTTGGTCGGTGAGTCAGCGACTCAGGACCCGTCGCCGCCGTTGAGGACCGCCTTGAAGAGCTGTCCGGGCGCCTTCGCGAGGCTGTCGGCCAACGTCTGCGGCGCGGTGATGAGGTTGGTGGCGAGCTGGCCCGGCGCGGCCAGCAAGCCGCCGGCGAGCTGGCCCGGCGCGGCGGGCAGACCACAGGGCGGCGTCACGTTTCCGACGGACGGGCAGCCCTGGCTGAGGAAGAGCTGGCCGGGTGCCACCGCGAGGTTGTCGGCGAGTTGCTGCGGCGCGACCACGAGGTTGGAGGCGGTCACTACGGGTGCCTGGGCCACGTTGGTCACGATCGTGCACGGAATAGACGTGAACGACGGTGAACAGGACGCCTGCGCGGGCGCCGCGAACGCGAAGCCGCCAACGCTGGCGGCGCCGATCATGCCGGCGAGGATGAGGGTGCTCTTCACTGCTACTCCTAGGTCTGGCGACGTGCCGCAAACGCGCGCAAATGATGCGCACAGCCTAGCGCAACTATGGAGAACATGTGAGTTACTTTTGATCGCTGGACCACCAAAACGAACAGCCGCTTCTGACACGCTGAGCTGTTGTTTCTCCAGCAAACGTGACGGTGGTGCAAGTTTGCCAGGTCAGCCCGGCAAAGAACTTGCACAGTCAAATACATCGCCGCTGAAACTGCTTGTGAAATCAAGTAGATGGGACCGCGCACACGCGCAGTGCAAAGAGCCCGGAGACACTGGGTGTCTCCGGGCTCCGAGCTCTGGTGCGGACGCTTACTGCGATTCGGGATCGACGCCGCCGTTCTTGATGGCGCGGACGAACTGACCGGGTGCCGCCGCCAACCCGCCGGCGAGCTGGGCCGGCGCCCCTGCCAGATTGCCCGCCAACTGACCGGGTGCGGCGGCAAGACTGTTGGCAAGCGTCTGCGGCGTGGCTACCAGACTCTTCCCGAGTTCCTCAGGTGCCTGCGCCAGGCGCACGCCCGTGACGAGCGGCGCCACCGCGAGATTGCCGGCGATCTGCCCGGGCGCCTGCGCGACGTTGGTGACGATGGTGCACGGGATCGACGTGAACGAGGGCGAACACGATGCCGACGCGGGCGCCGCGAAGGCGAAGCCGCCGGCGGAGGCGGCTCCGATCAGACCGGCAACGATCAGGGTGCTCTTCACTGTCTCTCCTCGATAAGATCGGAATGTATTTGCAGACTCAAAAGGATTGCGATCAGCCTAACGCCTTCCCCCGAAATTTGTCGGCCGCTCGGGCTACCCATCATGTCCATCGATCGAACTACCCCACGCGCGCGCCAAAAGGCGGCTACTGCGAGCCGCACGCGTCGGTTCGGACCAACGGCCCGGCAAGGGGCTCCGGTCAGCTGTCCTTCAACAGCTCATCGGTGATCGGGCGGCCCACCGTCGCACCGTCGTTGCGGTGATCGGTGGTGTCCCGGCACTCGCCGAACACCGTGTACGCGACCCGGCCGGCCACGTGCGCCCGGCCCATCACCACCATCAGCCCGTCCTTGTTGATGACGGTGCCGTACGGCTTCTTGCCCGGCGGCGGTCCGTCGGTCCAACCGGCGGCCACCATCGCATCGGCGACCCGGCGCGCATACGCGTCGGGCGTGACGCCGGCGGGCAGTACCGAACTCATCTCCACCTTGCCGCGATAGGGCGGATCCCCCTGGTCGTTGCACGACTCGAACGAGAAGCCACCCGAAACACCCTGCAGCCCAGCCACTTTCCTCAACTGCCTGCCGACGGCGACCACCTGCTCGGTGGACTGCTCAGCCGTCAGCTGATTGGCAGGCCGATCGGGGTCGCGTGCTCCGTTATCCACCCCACACCCTCCTAGCATCAACGCCGCGGCGATGGTCGCCGCCACCCTATTTGTATTCATGAGCTGTGGTCACCGAACTTCCTGAACGGTCTGCTTCTGGGTCGATGAAGGCCGGCGAACCGGGGACGTCGGAATCGATGTGAGGCAGCGGAACATCGATTCCGAACGGCAGGTCGACGTGATCGGGTGTGGTGATGTGGGGTTGGCGGCGCCCGTCGGCCAGCAGCCCGTCGCCCGCCAGCCGGTCGGCATTGCCGCTGGCAATATCGGTCATGGCACGCAGCGACTCACTCCCCATGTCGTAGTAGTGCGAATGATCGTGCACACTCAAGCCGCCGTGGCCGGCGACCTCCGCGTGGAACCGCACCGAGCCGAACTCGTCACCGGCCGGATCCGCTCCCAGGCCGGCCTGCAATCCGACCGGATAGCCGAGCTGCTGATTGAGCACGTTGGCCGGGATGGCGCCGGGGGTGCCGATCCAGCTGACCGGGTCGGTGGACGCCGACCCGACGTACAGCTTGCCGCCGTCGAGATGGAAGTCGGCCGCACTCTTGGCCAGATCCGTTCCGGGACAACCGATCAGCACAGCGTCGTTGGCGTGCATGCCGCTGCCGGCGAAGGCGTCGGCCACCGTGGTCGATCCGTAGGAATGCCCGATGACCGTGACATGCGAGGCGCCTTCGTGGGTGGCCGAGAGGCCGTTGACGTCCGCGGCCAGCAGCGCTCCGCCCGAGCGGGCCAGATCCGGATTGGCGATGCGGGTATCGGTGAAACTGTCCGGCGCGTCGTAGCCCATCCACATCAGGACGGCCGTGGGATCGTCCGGGTCCGCGAGCGCGGACTGGTCGTAGAGCTTGATGGCGTCATCGTGGCCGTCGGCCAACCAACCGTCGCGCACACTGCTGCCGGTGCCCGGGACGATCACCGCGGTGTTGCGGGATTTGTCCGGGTTGCCGATCGCAATGGCGGCGCGACCCTGCCCGTGATCGGCCAGCGGTTGATACGCCCACAACAGCACCGGCCGCGGGTTCTGTGGATCCGCGCCGCGCTGGTGGGTCAGCCCCTCGCTGGTGCGCCGCGCGTTGTAGAAGCGCGTCGCGTCATCCGGTGTCAGACCGTATTTGGCCGGGTCCTTGATGACCTCGTCCTCGGAGACGCCATGGTGGGCGGCGGCGTCACGCACCCTGTTGAGGTCCTCGGTCATCACAGCCTGATTGACCTTGTCGCGGATGTCGGCGGGGATCCCGTTGAGGTTGCCCAGCGCGGCCGGGTGCTCGGCGACATATTTGTCCCGTTGCTCCGGGGACAGCGAATCCCACCACTTCTTCACCTCCTCGGGTGCCGTGCCGGCAGCCGGTATCTGCGGCGGTGGCGCGCCGGGCGGCCGCTGCGGCGCGCCACCGCCGACCGCCGCCCGCACCGCGTCCGAGGTCTCCCGGTCGATCTCGTCGAACAGCGCCAACAGCTTCTGGACGATCGCGGTCCACGCCACCGCCAGCCCGGCGAACACCGGCGGCAGGAACGCCGGCGCGGTGCAGGTCCCGTCGTCGGACACCTGCCAGCCCAGCGCCCGCAGGCCGGACACGATCGCCAACAACCCGGTCCGGGTCGAGGACAGCCGGCCACCGCCCCGCCGCAACGCCGCCTGGCAGGCCAGCGTGCGGCCCCGTAGCTCCTGCAACGCGGCGACGTGCTGTTCGGCGCGCGCCACCGCGGCGTCGGCGGCCGCTCCCGACCACGACGCGCGCAGCTGGGCGATCATCTGGTGCTCGCCGGCGATGGCGGAATCGAGTCCGGCGATCTGACCGCCGAGCTGCTCGGCGGCAGTCAGCAGAGCCTCCGGGTGCGACGCCGCCACCAGCGAAACCGAAGCCAACGAAACCACGCCACACCCCCCACCGACCCATTCGATCGTCGCACAGCCCGGGAGGGTTTCCGCGCAACAATCGAATCGGCCACCAACGCGGCGACGGCCGACCTAACCTGGCCGCATGGCAGCGCAACGCGAACCGAATGTCGTGGTCCTGGGTGGCGGATCGTGGGGCACCACGGTGGCGTCGATCTGCGCGCGGCGCGGCCCGACCCTGCAGTGGGTGCGATCCGAGGAGACCGCCAAGGACATCAACGACAACCACCGCAACTCGCGCTACCTCGGTGACGAGGTCGAACTGCCCGAGGGGCTGAAGGCCACCAACGATTTCTCCGAGGCGGCCAACAGCGCCGACGTGATCGTCATGGGTGTGCCCTCGCACGGGTTTCGCGGCGTCCTGGTGGAACTGGCCCGCGAGCTGCGGCCGTGGGTGCCGGTGGTGTCGCTGGTCAAGGGCCTGGAGCAGGGCACCAACATGCGGATGAGCCAGATCGTCGACGAGGTGCTGCCCGGGCATCCGGCCGGCATCCTGGCCGGGCCGAACATCGCCCGCGAGGTCGCCGAAGGCTATGCCGCAGCGGCCGTGCTGGCCATGCCGGACCAGCACCTCGCCGCCAATTTGGGAAAACTGTTCCGCACCAGACGTTTCCGCACGTACACCACCGACGACGTGGTCGGTGTCGAGATGGCCGGCGCGCTGAAGAACGTCTATGCCATCGCGGTGGGCATGGGCTATTCGCTGGGTATCGGCGAGAACACCCGGGCCATGGTGATGGCCCGGGCCGTGGCCGAGATGTCAAAACTCGGGGTGGCCATGGGTGGGCATCGCGACACCTTCGCCGGGCTGGCCGGGATGGGGGACCTGATCGTGACGTGTACCAGCCAGCGCAGCCGCAACCGCCACGTCGGGGAGCAACTCGGCCAGGGCAAGACCGTCGAGGAGATCATCTCCTCGATGAATCAGGTGGCCGAGGGCGTGAAGGCGGCGTCGGTGATCATGGAGTTCGCCAAGGAATGGGGCATCGCGATGCCGATCGCACGGGAGGTCGACGGGGTGATCAACCACGGCGCCACCGTCAAGGACGCCTACAACGGGCTGATGGTCGAGAAGCCCGGCCATGAGGTGTACGGCTCGGGCTTCTGATCGACTGCCGAAAGGCGTTGACCACTCCCCTTTTCCAGGGGCCGAATCAGTTGAAGAACGGGTTGCGCGCGGTGCCCTCGGGACGGTCCACCAGCGGATTGGTCTGGTTGATGATGAAACTGCCCGCCGGGCTGAGCACGAACCCGGATTGGTCGAACGAGTTCTGACACGTGGTCATCACACCGTCGGTACCGCAGGTGACGTTCTTGTAGCTGATCTTGGTGTTCGGCAGCAGCGGGTTGACATGGCCGACAAGCGATCCGTAGATCGACGCGCGGCTCATGACGAATGCGGGCGGTCCGACCTGTCCACCGGTGACGGCATTGGCCTCCACCGGCGGGGCCGGGAGCTGCCCGCCGCAGCCGTAGTCACCGGTGGTGCGCATCATGATGCAGGTGAGCCCGCCGGGGACGACGAAGGCGTACATCGACCCGTCCATCTGCATGAACTCCGAGGGTTTGGCCAACTCGTAGCCGCCGATGTTGGGCGGTGGAGGCGGGGCGGGCGCCGGTGCCGGCTCGGCCGTGGCCATGCCGGGCATACCGATCACCGCGGCGCCCGCGGCGCTCACCAGCGCGATCAGCATCTTGCTCAGCATGGCCACACCCTAACCCGGTCACCTCGCGCAGGCCAGATCGACGTAAACCGTCGTATATCGCACGACTTCCTGCGTATTGCCGCGCGGCATCGCCTTCAGCTCGGTGATATCGCGTCCGGGACGGACCCCACTGACGCTGCACTGGTCGATCGAGCCGGCCCCGACCTTGGTGGTGATGACGCGGTATCCCTCGGCCTCCAACTGGCTGATGGTCTGCTGCGCGGTCGAAGGTCCGGCCGGGGCGGCGCCGGCCGGGGCGGCCAGCGCCAGACCCGCGGCGGCCAGTCCGACGGGAATGAGTGCCAGTGATTTGATCATGTGCGTAATTACCTTTCCGGATCTTTTGAATACCCTTCCAGGCTATGGCCTTTTTGCACTCATGGCCATCAATGCATATCAAATGCAAACAATGGCGATTCAGGCCGAATTCATATCAATTGCCGCGCCGGCACCAGCGGCAGCGTGATCGTGAAAACTGTTTCCTCAGAGGAGGACTGCACAGTCACCGATCCCTTATGGGCCTCCACGATGGACGCGACAATGGCCAACCCGAGCCCTGTGCTACCCAATTCCCGGGACCGGGATTTGTCGGCGCGAACGAATCGGCCGAACAGGTTCGGCAACAATTCCTCATCAATTCCCGGGCCATTGTCGATGACGGTCAGCAGGGCACTTCCGCCCTCGGTACGCAGCCCGATCGTCACCGTGACGCCCGGCGGGGTGTGCATCCGGGCATTGGTCAGCAGGTTGCCCAGCACCTGGTGCAGCCGCGCCCGGTCCCCGCGCACCCAGACCGGAACCTGGGGCAGGTTCGTCACCCAGTCGTGCGAGGGCGCCGACACCGCGATGTCGTTCACCGCATCGACGACAAGGTCGCCCAGATCGACATCGTCGGTTTCCAGGTCTTGCCCTTCGCCGAGCCGGGTCAGCAGCAGCAGGTCCCCCACCAGCCCCGTCATCCGCCGGGCCTCTGCTTCGATCCGGGCCAGGGCGTACTCGGTGGTCGGCGGCAGCATCGCACTGTCCTGGCGGGTCAGCTCGGCGTAGCCCTGTATCGCGGCCAGCGGAGTGCGCAGTTCATGGCTGGCGTCCATCAGGAACTGCCGGGTGCGCCGGTCGGACGCGGCCAGTTCGGCCAGCGCACTGTCCACGTTGGCCAACAGCTGGTTCAGCGCCTCACCCACCACGCCGACCTCGCTGTCGGGATCGGTGTAGCGCTCCTGCACCCGGACATGGATCCGCGGATCGTCGGCGTCCAGGCGCAGGGTGGCCACCTTGGCCGCGGTGGACGCCACCCGACGCAACGGCCGCAGCGCGTACCGGACCACCAGCACGGTGCTCAGCGCCGTGACCATCAGTGCGATCACGATGATCACCGCCAGGGTCACCGTTTTACGGGCGATCACCTGATTGGCGCTGTCCAGCGACACCCCGCACAACAACACGTCGCCGTCGCTGGACACCTCGCTGGCCAGCCGGTAGGCACCCAGCTCCGGCAGCTTGACCGTCCGCGGCCCCGGCGCGGACCAGTCCAGGTTGTCGAGTGCGTCGACCACTGCGCGCGGCGCCGGCCGCGGTTCCCCATCGGAGAAGATGGCCGACTGCACCACCTCCCCGTCCTGCACCACGGCGATCAGATTGCCCGGCGCCTGACCGACGAACGCCGACAACGCATCGGCATCGATCACATGCTCTTTGAGCTGGAACTTGTGAAACGAATGACTGAAGGCGGCCATCGAGCGGGACAGCTCGGTGTCGCCCATCGTGCCCACGTACGTGCGCAGGCTGTAGACCGACAGCACGCCGACGGCGAGCAGCACGACGGTCACGACAGCTGTCACACCGAGCACCAATTGCCGGCGCAGCGACCGGGGCCACCAAATCACGCCGAATCGTTCGACGGCCGCAGCATGTAGCCCACCCCGCGCACGGTCTGGATCATCGCGGGCCGATCCGTGTCGACCTTCTTGCGCAGGTAGGAGATGTAGAGGTCGACGATGCTGGACTTGCCGCCGAACCCGTAGTTCCACACCCGGTCCAGGATCTCGGCGCGGCTGATCGCGCGGCCCGGATTGCGCATCAGATAGCGCAGCAGTTCGAATTCCGTGCCGGTGAGGGCGATCGGCGCGCCGGCCCGGGTGACGTCGCGGCTGGCGCCGTCGAGTTTCAGGTCGCCGACGGTCAGCACCTCGTCGGCCGGTGGGGTGGTGTGGCTGGACCGGCGCAGCAGTCCGCGCAACCTGGCCACCAGTTCCTCCAGGCTGAACGGCTTGGTCATGTAGTCGTCGGCGCCTGCGGTCAGCCCGGACACCCGGTCCAGCACCGAATCCCTCGCGGTGAGGAACAGTGTCGGGGTGTACCCCTGCGCTTCCCGGACCCGCGACAGGATCTGCATCCCGTCGATGTCGGGCAGCATGATGTCGAGCACCACCACATCGGGTTCGATCTCGTCGAACTTGGCCACCCCGTCATGGCCGTTGTGCGCGACGTCGACCACCCAACCCTCGTAGTGCAAAGCCATCTTGACCAGGTTGGTCAGGGCCGGTTCGTCATCCACCAGCAACACCCGGATGGGTGATCCGTCGACGCGGTGGATCTTGGGCAGCTGGCCGAGAATCGCCTGGCGGGGTTGGTGGGTACGAGGAGGTAGCGACATCGTGGCCATACACCCATTCTGCGGACCATGCAGCGGCCTGTCACTAAGTTCATAGCGAGTTCTTAGACGTTACAACGCTATGACCCACATCACCTTTCACGTAGGCAAGTGACACGCACCGAAACAATCTGCGGTACATCACTTTTCACAGCACAATGAAAGACAGCACACAGTCAAAGATTTGGGTTCGGTATGCAAGCCGGGATCTTCCTTGACCGCATGTCATCACGATAAATACGCTCGCTCATAGCAATTGCCCCGCAGATCGTCGTAACTGCTTGCACTGCACCTTATTTCGATTCCAACGACGACAAAGACGTCGTTAGTACCCTCAATCCCTCGATGGGAGCTTTTCACATGCGGCAAACAATTCTGCGATATGACCTACCGGCGTCACTGGTGGTGTTCCTGGTGGCGCTGCCCCTGTCTCTCGGTATCGCCGTGGCCTCCGGGGCACCGGTGCTGGCCGGCCTCATCGCCGCCGCCGTCGGCGGCATCCTCGCCGGCGCGATCGGCGGTTCGCCGCTACAGGTCAGCGGGCCGGCCGCCGGTCTCACCGTCATCGTGGCCGGCCTGGTGGCCGAGTTCGGCTGGAAGGTCACCTGCGCCATCACCGTGTGCGCCGGCATCCTGCAGGTGCTGTTCGGGCTCAGCCGCGTCGCCCGCGCGGCCCTGGCGATCTCGCCGGTGGTCGTGCACGCGATGCTCGCGGGCATCGGTATCACCATCGCCCTGCAACAGGTGCACGTCCTGCTGGGCGGTAGCTCGCACAGCTCGGCCTGGGCCAACGTCACCGAATTGCCCGGTCAGCTGGTATCGGCACACGGCCCGGGACTGTTCCTCGGCGCGCTGGTCATCGCCATCCTGGTGGGCTGGCGGTGGGTGCCGGCCCGGATCCGCAAGGTGCCCGGCCCGCTGGTCGCCATCGTCGGCGTGACGGCGCTGAGCGTCATCGCCTCCTTCGACGTGCCCAGAGTCGCGCTCGACGGTTCCCTGCTGGACGCGTTCGCGCTGCCGAGCCTGCCCGAGGGCAACTGGGGTGCGTTCGCCACCGGCGTGCTGACCGTCGCCCTGATCGCCAGCGTCGAGAGCCTGCTGTCGGCGGTGTCGGTGGACCGGATGCACACCGGCCCCCGCACGAACTTCGATCGCGAGCTGATCGGGCAGGGTGCGGCCAACATCGCCTCCGGCGCCGTCGGCGGCCTGCCGGTCACCGGCGTCATCGTGCGCAGCTCCACCAACGTCGCCGCCGGCGCGAAGACGCGGGCCTCGGCGATCCTGCACGGCGTCTGGATCCTGGTGTTCGCGGTGCCGTTCGCCGGGCTGGCACAACTCATCCCGTCGGCCGCGCTGGCTGGTCTGCTGATCGTCATCGGCATCCAGCTCGTAAAGATCGCGCACATCGAAACAGCCCGTCGCACAGGCGATCTGGCAGTGTATGTGACCACCTTGCTGTGCGTCGTGTTCCTCAACCTGCTGGAGGGCGTGCTGATCGGCCTGGCACTCGCCGTCGCGCTCACCGTGTGGCGCGTGGTGCGCGTCAAGATCGCCACCGCGGAGGTCTCGGACAACCAGTGGCGGGTGGATGTCGAAGGGTCCTGCACGTTCCTGTCGCTGCCCAAGCTCACCAGCGCGCTGGCCGCCGTTCCTGACGGCGCGCACGTGACGGTCGAGTTGTCGGTCGACTTCATGGACCACGCCGCGCATGAGGCCATCGAGGCGTGGCGCCGCCAGCACGAGACGACCGGGGGCAGCGTCCACATCCACGACGTCGGCGCGGTCGAGATGGGCAGCGCCGTGGACGGCCCGCCCGAGCGGGGATTCACCCCGTTCGACAAGCGGTCCGGGGTGGCGCCGTGGAGTTCGTGGCAGCACCAGCACGTGCCGTCGATGCTGCACGGCCTGGCCAACTATCACCGCAGGACGGCCCCGGTGCTCCGGCCGCACCTCAAAGAGCTCGCCGACGGGCAGCAACCCGAGACGCTGTTTCTCACCTGCGCCGACTCCCGGGTGGTGCCCAACATCATCACCAGCAGCGGTCCGGGTGACCTGTTCACCGTCCGCAACGTGGGCAACATGATCCCGGCCGGCCAGACCGACGCCTCGGTCGAGGCGGCCATCGCCTTCGCGGTCGACCAACTCGGGGTGTCCTCCGTCGTGGTGTGCGGTCACTCCAGCTGCGGTGCGATGAAGGCGCTGCTGGACGGCGCCCCCGACGACGCGCACCTCAAATCGTGGCTGGCGCACGGCGGCCCGACGCTGGAAGCATTCAACGGCGGTAGCCATCCGGTGGCACGGTCGGCCGCCGCGGCGGGTTTCAGCACCGTGGACCAGCTGTCGATGGTGAACATTGCCGTGCAGGTGCAGACCCTGACGCAGCATCCGCTGGTGGCGGGACGTCCCGGCATGGAGGTGATCGGGTTGTTCTACGACATCGCCAGCGCCGATGTCCTGCGGGTCACCCCGACCTTCGTCGAGACCCTGGTCGGCGCGGCCTGACCCCTTTGTGATTTCGGCGCGCTTACCCGCGGTGACCGCGGGTAAGCGCGCCGAAATCGCTGGGAAGGGAACCCTGGCCGCTCGGGCGGCGTCAGAACCGATGTGCTCGACGATCTTCTCCGAAGACATGACGGCGTCATCACGCTCGAGCAGGCGCGCGCCGCCGGACTCAGCGCGGACAGCGTCCAGCGGCTCGTAGCCTCGGGCCACTGGCGCCGTTGCAGCCGCGGTGTCTACTTTGTCGACGATCGGCCCTTCACCGACGCCGCCCGTATCCGCGCCGCGGTCTGGGGGTACGGACCCAGGGCGTCCGCCAGTGGGCTCTCCGCCGCGTGGTGGCACGGATTGACGCGGTTCGCCCCGAGCACGATCGAGGTCACGGCGCCCAGAGCCAGCCACGGCAGGCGTCGTGCGGGTTGCCGGGTCCGCCGGCGCGATCTGGACCCCCGCGATCTCGTGTCATGTCGCGGACTCTGCGTGACGGCGTTGCCCTTGACCGTCGTGGAAGCCGCGGCCCGACGCGGTGGCGGCCCCGCGATCATGGACGCCGCACTCCAGGGAGATTCACAGATGCGTGAACTCTGGCAGGCGCACCTACGCAACAAGGGCCGTTACGGTTCGCCGACGGCCAGGCGATTGTTGATCGCCGCGGACGACGGCGCCCGCTCCCAGGCCGAACGTCTGCTGGTCAAAGCACTCCGGCTGGCCGAGATCACCGGTTGGCGGACGAACTACCCGGCCGGGCCTTATCTGATCGATATCGCGTTCCCGCGTCGCCGGGTGGCCATCGAAGTGGACGGGTGGGCCTTCCACAGTGATCCGGAGACGTTTCGCAGCGACCGGCGCCGGCAGAACTACCTGGTGCTCAACAACTGGCAGGTGCTGCGATTCACCTGGCTGGACGTCAGCGAGTATCCCGAACGCACCATAGCGTCCATCCGCACAGCGATTTCGGCGCGCTGACCCGCGGCCAGCGCGGGTCAGCCGCCGAAATCACTCAGAGCCGGCGGCCGGCCATATTCTCCAGGCGGCGGATGCGATCCTCCATCGGCGGGTGGGTGGAGAACAGCTTGCCGATCTTCTCCCCCGCCCGGAACGGATTGGCGATCATCAGGTGGGCCTGGTCGGCCAATTGCGGTTCGGGCGGCAGCGGCGCGGCCTGCACGCCGTAGGCGATCTTGCGCAGCGCGCTCGCCAATCCCAGCGGATCACCGGTCAGTTCCGCCCCGGATTGATCGGCCTGGTACTCGCGCGAACGTGACACGGCCAGCTTCACCACCGTCGCGGCGATCGGCCCGAGTAGTGAAACCAGAAGCAGCGCAAAGGGATTCGACCCTCCTTCGCGATTGCCGCCGAACATGCCCGCGAACATCGCGATATTGGCCAGCGCGGTGATGACCGAGGCCAGCGCACCGGCCACACAGGAGATCAGGATGTCGCGGTTGTACACGTGCGACAGTTCGTGCCCCAGCACGGCCCGCAGTTCACGCTCGTCGAGAATGCGCAGGATGCCGGTGGTGCAGCAGACCGCGGCGTTGCGCGGGTTGCGGCCGGTGGCGAAGGCATTCGGGGCGTCGGTGTCGCTGATGTACAGCCGGGGCATCGGCTGGCGTGCCGTGGTGGCGAGCTCGCGGACGATCCGGTACATCGCCGGTGCCTGCATCTCGGTGACGGGCTGCGCGTGCATGGCCCGCAGCGCCATCTTGTCGCTGTTGAAGTAGACGTAGGCGTTCATGCCGACCGCGAACAGCACCGACAGCCACAGGATGGACGGGTTGCCGAACAGCGACCCGATGAAAACGATCAGCGCGGACATGCCGACCAGCAACACGAACGTCTTCATCCGGTTGGCATGTGGATGCCAGGTCATCTGCTTCCCTTCCTACGAAAGTTCTCGCCCCATGTAACGCCGAGCAACCCCCGTAGGTTCCTGCACTCGCTAGCCGTGCCGGTTGACGGTGTAATCCACCAGTGTCGCCAGCGCGGCCCTCCCCGGCCCCTGCGGCAACTGGTCCAACTCGGCACGCGCCTGCCGGGCGTAATCGGCCACCACTTCCTTGGCCCGCGCCATCCCGGGCGACCTGCGCAGCAGCTCGAGCGCCTCGGCCACCTCGGCGTCGTTTTCGACCGGACCCTTCAGCAGCACCCGCAGCCGGTCGCCGTCGGCACCCGGCTCCCGCAGGGCGAACAACACCGGCAGCGTGTGCACGCCCTCGCGCAGGTCGGTGCCGGGCAGCTTGCCCGACTCGTCGGGGTCGCTGTCGATATCGATGATGTCGTCGGAGATCTGGAAGGCGGTGCCGACGATGCCCCCGAGTCGGGCCAGCCGCTCGATCTGCTCCTGCCCGGCGCCGGAGAAGGTGGCCCCGAACCGTCCGGAGGCCACGATCAGGCACGCGGTCTTCTCGTAGACCACCTTCAGGTAGTGCTCGACCTCGTCGGCGCCGGTCACCGCGCCCCGGGTCTCGCGCATCTGGCCGGTCACCAACTGGGCGAACGTGTCGGCGATCACCCGCACCGCGTCCGGACCCAGCCGCGACACCAGCCGCGACGCGGTGGCGAACAGGTAGTCGCCGGCCAGGATCGCGATGTTGTTGCCCCAGCGGGCGTTGGCGCTGTCGGCACCGCGGCGCACCTGGGCCTCATCCATCACATCGTCGTGATACAGCGTCGCCAGGTGCACCAGCTCGATCACCGCGCCGGCGATCGCGACATCGGCGTGATCGGGCTGGGGCCCCAGGGATGCCGACAGCACCGTGAACAGCGGCCGGAAACGCTTGCCACCGGCCTGGAACAGGTGCTGCACCGCCTCGGCCATCAACTCATCGGCTTTGCCCAGCTCAACCGACATCAGATCCTCGACCCGGGCTACCCCCTCGCGCACCCGTGCGGCAAACTCCGGATCCCCGAAGTCGACCCCCGCCACCACGCTCGCCGGTGTCCTCATTCGTCCAACATACTGGGGGCATGCTGAGTCAGGCAGATGTGGTGGTCGTCGGTGCCGGACCCGCGGGTTCGTCGGCCGCGGCCTGGGCGGCGCGCGCCGGCCGGGACGTGCTGGTGATCGACTCGGCGCAGTTCCCCCGCGACAAGGCATGCGGCGACGGGCTGACTCCCCGGGCGGTGGCCGAGCTGGAACGCCTCGGCCTGGGCACCTGGCTGGACGGCCGGATCCGCCACCACGGTCTGCGGATGTCCGGATTCGGCTCCGATGTCGAGATCCGCTGGCCGGGCCCGTCGTTCCCGTCGACCAGCAGCGCCGTGCCGCGCACCGAACTCGACGACCGGATCCGGATGGTGGCCTCCGACGACGGCGCGAAGATGATGTTGGGCGCCAAGGCCGTTGCCGTCCAGCATGGTTCGGATGGCCGGGTATCGACATTGACCCTCGACGACGGCACCGAGATCGGCGTGGGCACGCTGATCGTCGCCGACGGCGCCCGTTCGACGCTGGGCCGGGCGCTCGGCCGCACCTGGCACCAGGACACCGTCTATGCGGTGGCGATCCGCGGATACATCGCGACCCCGCGGGCGGACGAACCCTGGCTCACCTCACACCTCGAATTGCGCTCCCCCGAAGGCGAAGTCCTGCCCGGATACGGCTGGATCTTCCCGCTGGGCAACGGCGAGGTGAACATCGGGGTGGGCGCGCTGGCCACCGCCAAGCGCCCCGCCGACGTCCGGCTGCCGCGGCTGATGTCCTATTACGCCGGGCTGCGCCGCGAAGAATGGGGATTCACCGGCGAGCCGCGGGCCGGGTTGTCCGCGTTACTTCCGATGGGTGGAGCGGTAACCGGTGTGGCCGGGCCGAATTGGATGTTGATCGGCGACGCCGCGGCCTGTGTCAACCCGCTGAACGGGGAGGGCATCGACTACGGCCTGGAAACCGGCCGGCTGGCCGCCGAACTGGTGGGCGCCGGCGACCTCACCGACGCCTGGCCGGCGGTGCTCACCGAGCACTACGCGCGCGGATTCTCGGTGGCCCGGCGGCTGGCACTGCTGCTCACCTATCCACGGTTCCTGCCGGCCACCGGGCCGCTGGCCATGCGATCGGAGTTCCTGATGACGGCCGCGGTGCGGATGATGGGCAACCTGGTCACCGACGAGGATGCGGACTGGACGGCCCGGGCGTGGCGCGCGGCGGGACTGGCCTCACGCCGGCTGGATCAGCGCAAGCCGTTCAGCTGAACCTCAGCGGTACTCACACACGTAAGCGGTCTCGACCTCGGTGCGCACGCCGAACTTGCTGTCCGCGGGCACGCTGAATTGTGTTCCGGCAGCGAAGGTTTCCCAGTCGTCCCGGCCGGGAAGCTTCACCGTCAGCGCACCGGAGACGACTCGCATGATCTCGCGCGCCGACGTGCCGAATTCGTATTCGCCGACCGCCATCACGCCGACGGTCGCGGGTCCGTCCGGCGTCGTGAACGCGATCGACGCGACGTCACCGTCGAAATACTCATTGACCTTGAACAACGCGACTCCTCGAACTGGGTGAGCGGTCAGGATACCTACACCACGTATTTGAGGACGCCGAGGATGGCCTGCTCGTCGGCGGGGACCCGGGTGCACTCGCCGAGCGCGGCATGCACGCCGTCGACGTCGATGTCGGTACCGATGAACACCAACTCGGTGCCGGCGCGGCGCTGTTTCTCGAATCGCACCGAGCCACCCACCAGCTGAAGCAGGTACCGGTGTCCCGGACCGAAATCGACGAAACCCTTTGCGCGGTAGAGCCCTTGAGGCCGGTCCCGCAGGACGGCCATGAACTGCCGCGGGTTCAGCGGCGTGTCGGTGCGGAATTCGACGCTCTGATACGCCGGGTGTTCATGGTCGTCATGGGAATCGTGCAGCAGTTCGTCGAAGGACATCTGTGCCCGCAGCGGTCGCGGCGCCGGGTCGATGAGCAGTCTCGGGTGCACCTTGGCGAAGTCGGTGGGCACCAGGGGCACGCCCGGGTTCAGTTCTCGCACCGCAGCGCGCACCGCGTCGAGATCGGTTGCCGCCGTGGCCTTGTTCAGCACCACGAGGTCGGCCACGGCCACCCCGTGGCCCAGTTCGGCCGGCGTGGTCGCGTCGACCACCAGGACCAGGCCGGCATAGTGGAATCGCTTGTCGTCGACCGCCATGATGGTGCGGGCCAGCGCCGGTGGTTCCGCCACGCCGCTGGCCTCCACGACGATCAGGTCCAGCCGTGGGGTGACCGCGGCCAGCTTGCCCAGCATCTCGGCCACCTCGCCGTCCTCGGTGACACAGCAGATGCACCCGTTGGACAGCGAGGCCATCGCGTCGACCTGGCCGGCGATCAGCATGGCGTCGATGTTGACGGCCCCGAAGTCGTTGACCAGTGCGCCTATTCGGGCTCCGGAGCTGTTGCGCAGCAGGTGGTTGAGCAGGGTCGTCTTGCCGGCGCCGAGGTGTCCGGCGACGGCCAGTACGGGAATGCTCAACGTCAGCCGATCAGGGCTTGACCGCCGCGTGCAACGCGACGATGCCGCCGGTGAGATTGCGCCAGCGCACCGATCCCCAGCCGGCCTCGGCGATCCGACCGGCCAGCTCGGCCTGGTCGGGCCAGGCGCGGATGGATTCGGCCAGGTACACATAGGCATCCGGGTTGCTCGACACCGCCGACGCCATCGCGGGCAGGGCCTTCATCAGGTATTCCTTGTACACCGTCGCAAACGGCCGGTTGGTCGGCGTGGAGAACTCGCACACCACCAGGCGCCCACCCGGGCGGGTGACCCGGGCCATCTCCCGCAGACCGGCCACGTGGTCGACGACATTGCGCAGGCCGAAGCTGATGGTCACCGCGTCGAACACGCCGTCGGCGAACGGCAGCCGGGTCGCATCGGCGCCCACCTTCGGCACCGCGCGGGCCGCGCCGGCGCCCAGCATGCCCACCGAGAAATCGGCCGCCACACACCACGCGCCGGAGGCCGAGAGTTCCACCGTGGACACCGCCGTGCCGGCTGCCAGGTCCAGCACCGTGTCCCCCGCACCGATGTCCAGCGCGGCACGCGTCTGGCGGCGCCAGAACCGGTCCTGGCCCAGTGACATCACGGTATTGGTGATGTCGTAGCGACGGGCCACGGCGTCGAACATCGACGCCACCTCGTGTGGGTCTTTTTCCAGCGTCGCGCGGTTCACCGCACTAAAACTACCTGTGAGTCTCGTGCTTCCGGGAATGGGCGAGTCGTGGTGACGTTGGTAGGGCACAGAGGCACGTCGGAGGCACATCGGAGAAAGAGGCGATATGGCAAAGGTCTGGTTCATCACTGGCGCATCCCGGGGCTTCGGCCGGGAGTGGGCCATCGCGGCGCTGGATCGCGGCGACAAGGTGGCCGCCACGGCACGCGACACGGCGTCGCTGGACGACCTGGCGCGCAAGTACGGCGATGCGCTGCTGCCGCTGCGCCTGGACGTGAACGACCGCGCTGCCGATTTCGCTGCGGTCAAGCAGGCGCACGACCACTTCGGCCGGCTGGACATCGTGGTCAACAACGCCGGGTACGGCCAGTTCGGCTTCATCGAGGAGCTGTCGGAGGCGCAGGCCCGGGATCAGATCGAGACGAACGTGTTCGGCGCACTGTGGATCACCCAGGCCGCGCTGCCGTATCTGCGGGCGCAGCGCAGCGGCCACATCATCCAGGTGTCCTCGATCGGCGGGATCACCGCATTCCAGAATGTCGGGATCTACCACGCATCCAAGTGGGCGCTGGAGGGTTTCTCGCAGTCGCTGGCCCAGGAGGTGGCGTCCTTCGGCATCCACGTCACGCTGATCGAGCCGGGCGGGTTCTCCACCGACTGGGCCGGGTCGTCGGCCAAGCACGCCACCCCGATCGACGATTACGCCGAGGCCCGCCAGGCCGCGCAGGAAGCCCGCGCCAAGCGCACCGCCAAGATCGGTGATCCGAAGGCGTCGGCCGCCGCGGTGCTCAAGATCGTCGACGCCGAGAATCCGCCGCTGCGGGTGTTCTTCGGTGAGCTGCCCCTGCAGTTGGCCAAGGCCGACTACGAATCCCGGATCGCGACGTGGGAAGAGTGGCAGCCGGTTTCCGTCGAAGCCCAGGGCTGACCGGCGCGGTGCCGGCGTGGGGTCAGGCGGCCTTACGCCGGCGCAGCCCGATGACGGCTTCGTAGTGACCGAACAGTTCGTCGCAGACCGCCGGCCAGGTCCGCCCGAGCACACTGCGCCGGGCAGCCGCCGAATAGCGGACCCGCTCGGCGATCAGGTGGTCCACGGCGCCGGGCAGCCGGCTCTCGAACTCATCGACACCGAGCAGCAGACCGGTGTGCATCGGGGTGACCAGATCGCGCGGGCCGCCCGCGTCGGGGGCGATCACCGGCAGACCGGAGGCCATCGCCTCCTGCACGGCCTGGCAGAACGTTTCGTGTTCACCGGGATGGACGAACACGTCCATGCTGGCGTAGGCCGCGGCCAGGTCGGCGCCGTAGAGCGCGCCGGTGAAGACCGCGCCGGGCATCAGCGCCCGCAGCTTGGCCGCGTCGACGCCGTCACCGACGACCACCAGCTGCAGGTCATCGCGGGCGGCCAGGACCGCGAGGCGCTCGACATGCTTCTCCGGGGCCAGCCGGCCGACGAACCCGACGATCGGCAAGCCGGCGGGTGAGAGCCTGCGGCGCAGCGCCTCATCGCGGGCCGACGGCACGAAACCGGTGATATCGACCCCGCGCCCCCACTTGTGGATCCGCGGAATGCGATGGGCCGCAAGGTCTTCCATCGCCGCGGTGGACGGTGCCAGAGTACGGTCGGCCTTGCTGTGCAGCCGACGGGTCCACGCCCACGACACCCGGGACAGCACGCCGACCCCGTAGCTCTCGGCGAACCCGGCGACATCGGTCTGGAACACGGCCACCGTCGGGACACCGAGGTGCCGCGCCGCATGCACCCCACCCCAGCCCAACAGTGCCGGCGACGCCAGATGCACCACGTCGGGATCGAAACCGCGCAGTACGTTGATCATTCGCGGCCGCGGCAGGCCCAGCGGCAGCGAGGTGACTTTCGGGAACATCTTCGAGGGCACCCGGTGTATCCGGACACCGTCGTGCACCCGGTCGGCCGGCGGCTGACCGGACGGGGTGTCCGGGGCGATGACCATGACCTCGTGGCCGGTGCGGCGGAGGTGCTCGATCACCCGAAGCACCGAGTTGGTGACGCCGTTGACGTTCGGGAGGAAGGACTCGGCAACGATTGCAACGCGCACGAGCCCACTGTCGCAGCGGCGGTTGACAACGCGGTTGCCTGCGGGCATATGGCGTGCGAACACCACGCCAGCGGTACGGTTACCCCTGTGCGTCGATGGTTGGTGGTACTGGCCTCCATAACACTGCTATCCGGGGCAGGATGTGCACGTCAGACCGCCGGCACCGCGCAGCCGGACCCGGTGAAACCGATGACCGAGGTGAGCAAGGACGGTTTCGGCGTCGTCGCGGGATTCCCGGACGCACCCACCCGCATCGAGATCTTCACCGAACCGCAGTGCACGCACTGCGCCGATCTGCAGCACGATTTCGGTGATTCACTGCGCTACTACATCGCGGTCGGCGCGCTGCAGGTCACCTACCGGCCGATGACCTTCCTGGACACCGGCGGCAATCACCATTCCGAACGGGTCGCCAACGCGTTGTTTCTGGCGGGTGCGGGCAAGCAGACCCCGGCCACCGCGCTGCAGTCGTTCGTCGAGGAACTGTGGGCCAACCAGGACCCGGGCGGCAAGGGGCCCACCGACGACGAGATGGCGGACATGGCCCGCACCGCCGGGGTGCCCGACGCCCGGGCCCAACTCATCGCATCCGGCGACGGGGTGGTGGACGTGGCGGCCATGGAGGACATGAACTTCGGCTTCCTCTACGACATCGACCCGACCGGCACCGGGACGCCGACCGTCTACGACCTCAACAAGGACCGCAAGGTCGACATCTTCGACAACGACTGGCTCAAGAAGCTGATCGACTCGGCTTGAGCCGCCGGTCCACCATCTCCACCCCGACCAGCGCGGCGCCCGCGATCAGCCAGCCCAGCACGGCGATGGATCCCGCCGGCACGATCGCCAGCGAGGCGTTGCGGTGCTGGACGCGAACCAGATCCGGATTTGTCTTGTCGTACTCGACGTAGATGCGCATCCCGTTCTCCAGCTCGGACGGGTAGAGCACACCGAGTTCGGGCCGGTAGGTGACGCGGTCGGGGGTGACGAACTCGATGGTGGAGCGGCGCGGGCCGGCGTCGAGCACCTCCGCGGCGGCGACCCCCATACTGCGTTCGATCTGCCGGTCGTTGACCCAGGCGCCGACCACCAACAGCACCGACTGGAACGTCACCAGCGCCGCGGCCAGCACGATGCCGACCCGGATCCGGCGCAGCACCCGCTGCGCCCTGGTCTGCGTGCTGTCGCCGAAGATGTGCGGAAACACCTTGCGCCACAACGACTTGAGCGAATCGACAACGGCGAGCACTACAGCGCCGCCCTGATCGACGCGTGCAGCGCACGCAGCGACGACCGGTCGGCCTTCACCTCCAGCACCCGCATTCCGTCGTGCGGTTCACGCAGCGCGACGCCCAGATCACCGACCTCTATCTGCGCGCAGTCGACGTGATAGGCGCGGCAGAGAGCGCCGACGTCGACGTCGTGGGGAGTGCCGAAGATGCGGGAGGACACATCGGAGAAGCGCGGGTCGCCCTGCTCCAGCAGTTCGAAGATGCCGCCGCCGTTGTCGTTGGACACCACGATGGTCAGGTTCTTGGGCGCCGGCTCGGTGGGCCCGATCAGCAGACCGGAACTGTCGTGCACGAAGGTCAGGTCGCCGATCAGTGCCACCGTCTTGCCGGTGCGTTCGTGGGCCAGTGCGGCGCCGATGGCGGTGGACACCGTGCCGTCGATACCGGCCACCCCGCGGTTGGACCGCACCGACACCCCCGGCGCAGCCAGCCCGACGAGCGCCATGTCGCGGACCGGGTTGGAGGCCCCGAGCACCAGTTGGTCGCCGTCGCCCAGCACCCCGGCGATCGCCGCCGCGACGTGCAGCCCGGTGGTCAGCGGGTGCTGCGCCAGCTGCTGGTGCACGGCAGCCAGGGTGCGCCGGTGCAGCCCGGCGCAGCGGTGCAACCAGGCCGGATCGGGTGTACCGGTGGTGACCGCGCGGGTGCCGGTGGCCTGCGAGTTGCCCGACACGTCGGGCCAGCGCGGACCGGTGGTCAGTGCGAACACCGGCACCGCGGGATCGGCCAACAGCGCCGACACCGGACGGTGCAGCGTGGGCCGGCCGAGCATGATGACCTGCTGCGGGCGCAGCAGCGCCAGGGCGAGCGGATGCAGCGGGTTGGCCGGGGCCGGAGCCGTGGGCTCGGCCACGGTGGGCAGCCCGGCCAGGTTGGGGTGGCTGCCTGCACCGTGCCCGGCGATGACGACGGTGTCCGGGCTCAGGTCGATCTCCAACGGCTGATCGAAATTGACCGGCGGGGTGTAGGTCCACGATTTGCCGTCCGGGCGGCCGGGCGGGACGTCGTCGTGGTCGTCGCGGTCGGGCACCAGCGGTTCCCGCAGCGGGATGTCGAACTGCACCGGACCGGCGTTGGCACTGCGGGATCCGGTGGCCGCGACCAGCACCCGGCAGGTGGCCGACCGCCATTGCGCGTTGAGCGCGGCCAGGTCACTCTGGCCTCTCCCGTCGCTTCGCTCGCCCCGGTGGCCTCGCCCGTCACCCCGGTGATCCGCCAGGCCAAGGCTGATGTTGTCCCGCACCTGGGTGCCGAAGTAGCCCAGTTGTTCCATCGTCTGGTTGGCCCCAGTGCCCAGCAGCTCGTAGGGCCGGTTGGCACTCAGCACGATCAACGGCACCCGGGCGTAGTTGGCCTCGACGACGGCGGGGCCGAGATTGGCCACCGCGGTGCCCGAGGTCATCGCGATGCACACCGGGGCCTTACCGCCGAGCGCCAGCCCGATCGCCAGAAAGCCGGCGGTGCGCTCGTCGATCCGGACATGCAGTCGTATTCGTCCGGCGCGATCGGCGTCGTGCAGCGCGAACGCCAGCGGCGCGTTGCGTGAACCGGGGCACAACACCACGTCACGCACGCCGCCGCGAATCAGTTCGTCGACGACGACGCGGGCCTGTGTCGTCGAGGGGTTCACCACGTCAGCCTATGCCCGCACCGAGATGGGCAACTCCGTGCGGCCTTCGCCGAAGAAACTCAGGATGGCCTCGTTGACCAGGTCGGGTTGTTCGATGAAACCCAGGTGTCCGGCCTCGCCGATCTCCAGATAGCGTCCGCCCGGAATGGCGTCGGCAACCTCCCGGCTCAGGTGCGGCGGCATCACCAGATCGTCGGTGAATCCGATGACCAGCACCGGCGTCCGGATGCTCTGGTAGGCGGGCAGCCTGTTGTTCTGCGGGGCGATGTCCAGCTGGCTGCGCAGCCCCGGGGTGTACTTGGTGGGCCACATGGTGAACATCTCGGCCCAGTCGGTCACCGCGCGGTCGTCGTTGAGGGTCTTGGGCGAGAAGCTCTCCAGCAGCCGGATCTTGGCGTCGTAGGCCGGCGGCAGCACGATGCCCGCGGCGGCGAGCTCGTGTTCGGCCGTGCTGAAGAAGTCCCTGGCCTTGTCGTGCCTGCCGCGGGTGGCCATCACCACGGCCTGGGTGACCAACTCCGGACGGGCAAGCATCAGTTCCTGGGCGATGAACGAGCCCATCGACACACCGACCAGCCGCACCGGCCCGCCGGCCACGTCCTCGATCAGCTTGGCGGTGTCGGCGACCACCTGTTCGGTGGTGAAGCCGCTGGCATTCTCGGTGGCGCCGATACCCCGGTTGTCGAAGGTGATGATGCGGTAGCCGGCGCGCCGGAACGCCGGTACCTGATGCAGGTGCCAGGTGCGTCCGGCGCCGCCGCGGCCGGCGATGAACAGGACGGGATCACCGCTGCCGCGGTCGTCATAAGCCAGGTTCACCCGGCCGACCCTACTTGCGGGTACGGACCTTCTTGATCGCCTGGTCCCACAGCAGCAACGTGCTGGCCTTCAGCGTCGCGGGTTTCAACAGCTCGCGGGACATCAGAGCGGTCGCCGACGCCTTGGTCGCCGTGGAGGCCTTCGAGAAATGCCCGGAGTCGAACGGCGGCTGCGGGTCGTACTCCATGGACAGCTGGATCGCCTTGGCCCGGTCTTCGCCCGCGATCTGAGCGGCCAGCCACAACCCGAGGTCGATGCCCGCTGAGACGCCCGCGGCGGTCACCACATCACCCTGATGCACCACGCGTTCGTCGCCGACGGGATGCACCCCGAACGTCTTCAGCAGCGGCAGCGCGGCCCAGTGCGAGGTCGCCCGCTTACCGTCCAGCACGCCGGCGGCCGCCAGGATGAGCGAGCCCGAGCACACCGACGTCGTCCAGGTGGCGGTCTGGTGTGCGCGGCGCACCCAGTCCAGCAGCACCGCGTCGCGGGAGTGCTCCGCGGTGCTGAATCCGCCGGGGATCAGCAGCACGTCGGGCGACGGTGTCTCGTCGAAGGAATGGGTGGCGCCGATGACCAGCACCCCGGAGTCCGCGGGGATCGGCCCGGGTTCGTGCCAGACGAAGCGCACTTGCGCGTCGGGCAGCCAGCGCAGCGACTCGTAGGGCCCGATGAGGTCCAGGGCGGTGAATCCGGGGTACAACACGATGGCGATCTGCATGACTTCTCCTCTATGCGAAAGACTTGCGGTACTGATCGGGTGAAACACCAACGCGCCGAACGAAGTTGCGGCGCAGGGTCTCTGCGCTGCCGAATCCGCAGCGGGCGGCGATCACCGTGACGGTGTCGTCGGTCTCTTCCAGCTGCCTGCGGGCGGCGTCGGTGCGGATCCGCTCGACGTAGGCGCCGGGCGCTTCGCCGACTTCCTCGGTGAACAATCGGGTGAAATGCCGCGGGCTCATCGCGGCCCGCTCGGCCAGCGACGAAATGCTGTGGGCGCCTCCGGGTTCGGATTCGATGGCGTCCTGCACGTCGCGGATCGGAGCCCGCTTGGCCCGCGGCATCCACACCGGGGCCGCGAACTGCGTCTGCCCGCCCGGGCGGCGCAGGTAGAGCACCAGCCAGCGGGCCACGGTCTGCGCGATGTCGGTGCCGTGATCCTCCTCGACCAGGTGCAGGGCAAGGTCGATACCGGCGGTGACCCCGGCGGCGGTCCACACCTGCTCGGAACTACGGATGAAGATGGGTTCCGGATCGACGGTGACGGCCGGGAATTCACCGGCCAGGTGCGGCGCGAAGGCCCAGTGCGTGGTGGCGGTGCAGCCGTCGAGCAGGCCGGCCTCGGCGGCCAGCAGCGCACCGGAGCACACCGTGACTATGCGCCGGGCGCCCGCGGCGGCCACCCGGATCCACTCCACGATTGCCGGGTTTCGGCGCGCTTCCTCGACCCCGAAGCCGCCCGGGATGACGACGGTGTCGACCGGTGTGCGCGGATCTGGTGGTGCGGCGGCGACGAATTCCAGGCCGGTCATGGTGGCGATGGACCGGCCGTCCATGGAGACCAGCCGCACGTCATAACCGCCGGGGCACTGCTGGGCAGCCAGTTGCATGGTGGCGCCGGTGAACACGTCGAACGGCCCGACGATGTCGAGCCCCTGCACACCGCTGTATCCGAGGATCAGCACCGACCGGTTCACCGTCTCATCGTGACGGCCCGACGCGATGGCGTCCAGGACATGGTCCCCACAGATCAGGACATGGGTCAGAGTCGCCTGAGTCGGCGAGCGATCTGGACGAAGGGCAGCGTCGAGGTGAACCCCTTCAGCGCGCTGCGCTGCAATCCGCATCCGTTGATCAGCACGATGTGCCGCACCCCCGCGTCCCGCCACGCGACGGCTTTCTCCAGCACCTCATCCGGGGTTCCGACCAGCCCGACGTCCCGCATCAGGGCCGGGGTGACGCCCTTGATGTAGGACAGCGCGGTCTGCTCGTCCCACTCCTGGGGCAGCAGGTCCTGCGCGCCGCTGAACCCGACACCGAGCGGGTGCTGCAGGCCGTGTTCGGCGAACATCTCATCGGGTGCGGTCAGGCAGGCGGCCCGCATCACCTCCGAGTCCAGGGCCGCGTCCACTTCGCCGGTCGTGCGGCCGGTGACCACCGACAGACATACCGCCGGGGTGATCGCCATCGGATCGCGGCCGGCATCCGACGCGGCGGACCGCACCACGTCCAGCCGCTGGGCGTACGCCTTGGCCGTGTGCGGAAACGCCGGGAAGTAGCCGTCGGCGTAGCGACCGGCGATCCGCAGCATCCGGGGGCCGTGCGCGGCGATCCAGATCGGCGGCCACTTGCCGCGGTAGGCCGGCAGGTCGAAGAGCGCGTTGCGCAACGGAAAATACGGCGAATCCCGGTTGACCAGCTCACCGCGGGAATCCCACAGCGCCCGGATGGTGGCCAGCGCCTCCTCGAACCGGGCCACCGGCTTGGTCCAGTCCACGCCGTACGGCTCGTTGCCCTCGCGTTCCCCCGAGCCGATGCCGAGGATGAACCGGCCCCGGGTCAACTGACTCATCGTCACTGCGGCCTGCGCCGTCACCGCCGGGTTGCGCCGCCCGGTATCGGTGACACAGAGCCCGAGGTTCAGCCGGCCGATCCTGTTGCGGGCAGCCAGGTTTCCCAGCATGGTCCACGGCTCCAGGAAGGCGTCGACCGACGGGCTCAGCCTCGCCAGGCCGCAGTATTCGGGTTTCCACAGGGACCGCGGGAACAGCGCGTTCAAGTGGTCGGGAACCCAGAAGGAGTCCATCCGCGCCGCGACCGCACCGAGGTAATTCGCGCGGGTGAAGGTGTCCACCCGCGGCTTGCCGGCAACGATGGTGTCGAGCAGGCCGATCTGCATCCCAGTCATGACCTCAGTGTCAAACTGCAGGTCAAGGGCGCCTAGAGTAGGCCGATACCCGAACGTTGTCAGGCCTGTCGGCGATGATCTGCGGTCGACGCACGGCTCAGGCGAACGGGTGGCACTGCCGCACCCGGTCGATCCACGATTGCCGCCGGTCCGGCGCGACGGCCAGGGCGGCCAGCCGGGCGGGGTCGGGTGTCACCGGACCGACCGGCAGGAAACCGTCCACGGGCGCCGGCACATCGGCCACGTCTTCGATGAACAGTCCGCCGGTGCCCAGCCCGCAGGCGTGCGGCAACTCCGGCAGGCAGGCCGCCGCCAGCAGGCCGCGCGACATGCCGACGGCGGAATCCAGCGCGCTCGACACCACCAGCGGGATGCCGATGGCCGTCGCGATCTCCAGCAGCGCGCCGACGCCGCCGAGCGGGGCCACCTTCACCACGGCGATATCGGCGGCCCGCAGCGCGACCACCCGCAACGGGTCGGTGGCCTTGCGGATCGACTCGTCGGCGGCGACCGGGACGTCGACCAGCCGGCGCAGTTCGGCGAGCTCTTCGACGCTGGCACAAGGCTGTTCGAGGTATTCCAGAGGTCCGAGGGCGTGGGTGGCCTCGACGGCCTCGCGCACGGTCCAGCCGCCGTTGGCATCGACGCGCACCACCGGCACCAGGGCACGGACCGCCTGCACCCTGGCGACGTCATCGGCCAGGGTCTGGCCAGGCTCGGCAACCTTCACCTTCGCCGTCCGCGCGCCGGGGAACCGGGCCAGCAGTTCGGGCACCGCGGCGGCCGGCACCGCAGGGACCGTCGCGTTGATCGGAATCCGGTCACGTCGCGGCACCGGTGAAATCCCGTACGCGGCTTCGATTCCCGACGCCAGCCACCGGGCGGCCTCGGCCGGCGGATACTCCGGGAACGCCCCGAATTCACCCCAGCCCGCGGGCCCGTCGATCAGCGCCACTTCACGCACGGTGATACCGCGGAACCGGACCCGCATCGGCAGCGCGACGACGTGCAGCCGCTCCAGCAGGTCCGCCAGCGGTACGTCAAACGGTGGTGCGATCGCGGCCCTCCCAGTGCGGTTTGCGCAGATCCTTCTTCATGATCTTGCCAGTCGGGTTTCGCGGCAGCGCTTCGAGGAAGTCGACGGTCTTCGGACATTTGTAGGCGGCCAGGTGCTCGCGCGCCCACCCGATCAGGTCTGCCTCGGTGGCATCGCCTTCCAACGCGACAACCGCTTTGACCGCCTCACCCCACTTCTCGTCGGGCACGCCGAACACCGCGACCTCGGCGACGGCGGGATGCTCGGCGAGCACCCGCTCGACTTCGATCGAGTAGATGTTCTCCCCGCCGGAGATGATCATGTCCTTGAGCCGGTCTTCGACGAAGACGTAGCCGTCCGCGTCGATCCGGCCGATGTCCCCGGTGCGGAACCAGCCGTCCGGGGTGATGGCCTCGGCGGTGGCCTCCGGCTTTTTCAGGTAGCCCTTCATCAATTGCGGTGTACGGAACCACAATTCACCCTGCGTCCCGGCGGCCACGTCCTCCCCGGTGTTCGGATCGACCACCCGCAACTCGGTTCCCGAGATCAGGGTGCCCGCACTGACCAGGCGCTCCTCGTTGCCCGACCGATGGTCTTCCGGCATCAGCCGGGTCACCACCCCGCACACCTCGGTCAGCCCGTACACCTGGATGAACTCGGTCTCCGGCCAGGCCTGCAGCGCTTGGCGCAACAGCGGCAACGGCATCGGCGACGCCCCGTACGCGTAGGTCTTCAGCGCCCCGAACAGCTTCACCGCGTCCGGGCCGGTGTCGAGCACCTTGGCCAGCACGGCGGGCACCAGGAACGTCCGGTTCGCGCCGGCCAGGATTCCACCGGCCAGCGCGGCGCCGTCGACATCGCGGGTCATGTAACTGGGCACGCCGTGGTGCAGCCCGTACTGCATGTAAGAGGTGCCCCCGACATGGAACAGAGGCATCGCCACCAGGTTCTTGTCCCCCGGTTCGGCCGTCCAGCCCTCGAAGGCGTGGATGGTGTGCGCGATGACGTTGGCCTGGGTCAGCGCGACACCCTTGGGCCGGCCGGTGGTTCCCGAGGAGTACATGATGATGCAGACATCGTCGGGACTCACTTCGGCCGAGCGACCGACCGGGGTGGCCGCGGCCAGCATCGCCTCGTAGGCGTCGTCCCCGTCGGGCTTGACCTCGATGAGGTCGGTGACGGCGGGCAACTTGTCCCGGATGGCCTCCACGGCCGGTGTCAGCTCGGCGCCGACGAACAGCAGTTTGGCGCCGGAATCATTGATCACGTAATCCATTTCCTCGGCGGCCAGCCGGAAATTGATGATGGCGTTGGCCGCCCCCAACGACGCCGCCGCCAGCGTCGCCTCCACACACGCCGGGTGATTTTTGTCGACGAAGGCGATCACGTCGCCGTGCCCGATGCCCCGGGCGGCCAGCGCCCCGGCCAGCCGCCGGATGCGGTCATCCCACTGCGCCCAGGTCCAACTGCGGTCGCGGTAGGTCACCGCCTCCTCGTCGGGTTTGGTGGCCGCCCAATGCGCGACGCGTTCGTCCAGAAATCGGGGTTCGGGCAACTCTGACATGCGCTGAGCGTCCCATGAGGGGCATCCCGCCAAGCCATTTTCGGGGTAAACCGTGCGCGGCGCCCAACCATCGGTACCACCGTGGATTCAGGTCGCCGATCGGGCCGTCCGGTGATGGCGCGGGAATTGCACGACAACGCCGGAACCGTCGGCCCGCGGGTCTGAGGCGGCCGTCATGTCGCCGTCCTCGCTCACCCGCACGACGTTGGCCTGGCCCAGCCCCTCGGTGTGTCGGGGGACCTCGGCAACCGCGAGACCCGAGGCCACCAACGATGCCGTGGCGGCCGGGTCGGCGCCGGTCTCGACGATGACGGTGTCGTCGGTGCAGCCGGCCTGTTGTGCGCCGACCACCGCGCGCGGAGCCGCGATCGCTGCCGCCGCGGTCTCGCCGTCGGCCATGCGCAACAGCACCTGGGTGAGAATCTGGGGTTGGCCCTGTCCGCCCATCGTCGCCAACACATGTCTGATCTCACCGGCCTGTGTGGTCAGCACGGGCATCAAGGTGTGCAGCGGACGTTTCCTGGCGGCAAGCACATTCGGCGACCGCGGATCGAGCGAGAAGCTGGTGCCGCGGTCATGGAACAGGATGCCGGTCTGTGGGTCGAGCAAGCCCGACCCGAACGCGTGATACACGCTCTGGATGAGTGAGACGGCAAAGCCGTCGCCATCGGCCGCGGCGATGCCGACGGTGTCCCCGCGCGGCACCGATGCCGCGGTTGCCACCGCGGCCCGCACCGACGCGGTGGCGCCGAGACCGCCGACCAGCGCCGGCACGTCGACGTCGGCCATCCGCGGATCCGCCAGATGTTCCGACCGCAACCGGTTGCCGTGGTGGAACACCCACATCAGGGCGCCCAGGTCCGCACCGAGTGGGGCGTTCAGGCAGGCCGTCCCGATGGCCGTCAACGCCCGCAGCATGATGAAGCCATGCGTGTTCGGCGGGCTGGTCATGACCCGCAGATCGCGGAATTGCACCGAGATCGGTTCGGTCACCTCCGGCCGGAATTCGGCGAAGTCGGCCGCGTCGAGTGCACCGCCGTGCGAGCGCAGGTACTGCACGCTGCGGTCGGCGACCGCGCCGGTGTAGAACTCATCGGGCCCACCCCGGGCCAGCGCCCGCAAGGTCGCCGCCAATGCCGGCTGGCGCAACTGCTCGCCCCGCCGCAACAGCCGCCCACCTCGACGGAACATGCGGTCGAAATCGGCCATGCCGGACAGATCGGCGTTCTCGGCATCGTGCAGGTGGCGGTGCAGCGATTCGGCCACCGGCACACCGAGGTCGGCGGCCCGCTCGGCGGCCGACAGCAGCCGGTCCCATGGCAGCCGACTCCCGAAGACACGCAAGGCTTCCCATCCACGCACACCACCGGGCACCGTGACCGCGTCGGCACCGCGGACGGGTAATCCATCCCCGTACTTGTCGCGCATCAGCTCGACATCGGCTCCGGCCGCCGACCACCCGGAGGCGTTGATGCAGTGCACCGCGCCGTCCGGGGTGCGCACCAGGGCGATCAGATCCCCGCCCAACGCCACATTGTGCGGGTAGACGACGGTCAGTACCGCCGCCGCGGCGATGGCGGCGTCGATCGCGTTGCCGCCGTCACCGAATGCGGCGGCCGCGGCTTGCGTCGCCAAGACGTGCGGGGTGGCGATCGCACCGGTGAACGGGGATGCACCGTTGGTCGTGGGCACTGCTGAACTACCCCCTCGTGGGATGTGCCGATATCCGGCGGTCAACCGATGGTGGACAGAAACGCTTTGGTGCGTGCATTTTTCGGGTTGGCGAACAGTTCGTCCGGCGGCGCGTCCTCGATGATGCGGCCCGCGTCCATCACGATGATCCGGTCGGCGACATCGCGGGCGAACCGCATCTCGTGCGTCACCACCACCATGGTCATCGCATCGCGTGCGAGCTCACGCATCACCGCGAGCACTTCGCCCACCATCTCGACGTCGAGTGCGCTGGTCGGTTCGTCGAACAGCATGACCTTCGGGCGCATGGCGAGGGCGCGTGCGATGGCCACCCGCTGCTGCTGGCCGCCGGACAGCTGGCTCGGTCGTGCTTGCGCCTTGTCGGCCAGGCCTACTCGCTGCAGCAGCGCCAGCGCATCCGCGCGAGCCTTGTCTTTCGGCTGGCCGAGCACCCGGACGGGGGCGTTCCACACATTCTCCGCGGCCGTCATGTGCGGGAACAGGTTGAAATGCTGGAAAACGAACCCGATTTCACGGCGTCTGCGGGCCAGCTCGGTCTGGCTGATCTTGCGATCACCGTCGCCGTGGGCGATGGACTGCCCCGCGATGCGGACCTCACCGCTGTCCAACTCCTCAAGGTGGTTGAGCGACCGCAACAATGTCGTCTTGCCTGCGCCGGATGGGCCGATCAACACCACCACCTGCCCGCGGTCGATGTCGAGGTTGACATCGTCGAGCACACGCCGGCCGCCGAGGGTGCAGCGCGCGTCCCGCACCGAGACGATAGGCTCGGCGGCCTCGGTGCTGTCGTCGATCATCTGTGTTGTGGGCCTTTCGGTCATGCTTGCGTCTGCAGGGCCGGGGCCGCCCGCCGGGCGCCGAGGAGACGCGCGGTGATGGGGACCCGCGTCTGGATGCCGAGCTGGCGGGCCAGCCGGTTCTCGATTCCGGCCTGCACGAATGTCCAGATCGTGGTGAGCGCGAGGTAGTAGATCGCCGCCACGATGAAGATCTCGAAGGTGTGGAACGTCGACGAGCTGATGGACTGGGTGACCAGGAACATCTCGCTGACGCCGATCACCGACAGCACCGAGGTGGTCTTCATCATCCCGTTGAACGAGTTACCCAGCGGCGGAACCATCACCCGGAGCGACTGGGGCACGATGATCCACCGCATCAGTCTCATCGGTGTCATACCCAGCGAGGCCGCCGCCTCGAACTGTCCTTTGGGAACGGAATCCAATCCGGCCCTGACGATCTCGGCGATATATGCGCTCTCATTGACCATCAGTCCGATGATGGCGGCCTGCACGGCGGCCTTGACCGACAGGCCGGCCAGCGACACGTCGTGGAATTGGTACAACCCGACGGCGGCCAGTCCGGTGTAGATGATGACCAACTGCACCAGCAGCGGGGTACCGCGGATCACCCAGATGTAGACGCTGGCACACCACCGCACCGTGGCGAATGGCGATCGCCGCATCAGGGCCAGCAACAGGCCGAGCACCGTCGCCAAGACCATCGCCACCACCGATACGACGATGGTCAGCACCAGCCCGTCCAGGAACGGCCCGCTCGGGGTCAGCAACGATTTCCAGAAGAAGTGCCAGTCGAAGGTCATCACGCGGCCCTGCCGGCTACTTCTGGATATCGAGGTCGGTCTGGCCCCATTGCGCGAGAACCTTGCCGTAGGTGCCGTTGCTCTCCAGAGTGGCCAGCGCCGACGCGATGGCGTCGTGTAATTCCTTGTCGCCCTTCAACGTCGCCGCGCCGATCTTGATGGTGCCGAACGGCTGACCGGCCATCTGGATCTTCGCGCCCGTCTTGGTGGCGTAGTAGCCCAGCGTCTCCGCGGTATCGAGGTAGGCGTCGACCTGCCCATTCTGCACCTGTTGCAGAGCCACGTCGGCATGGCTGTTGCGGTTGATGTCGACTGCGGGTTTGCCAGCGGCAGTGCACTTCTCGGATTGCTCGTTCGACAATGCCTCGGCGGTGGTGGCGACCGCGACGATGACCTTCTTGCCGCACAAGCTCTCATCCAGGCCGGTGATCGCGGCCGGTTTGTCCTTCGACACCGCGATTCCGGTGCCGGAGTACACATACGGCACGAAGTCGACAACCGCCTCGCGTTCGGGCTTGATGTAGAGCTGCGCCATGATGACATCGCACTGCTTGGCCTGCAGGGTGGGTATGACGGCCGAGAAGGCGGTCTCGACGAACTGCGGCTGCAGTCCCATCTCGGCGGCCAGCGCCTTGCCGAGGTCGACCTCGCTGCCGACGAGCGCGCCCGTCTCGTCGTGATAGACGTTGGGTGGCGTGCCGTCGTTGGGGGCGCAGATCTTCAGAGTGCCTGCCGACAGGATGGTCGGCGGGCTCACCTTGGCCGGCCCCGTCGGCGCCGGCGACGGCGCGGGCGAGGAGCAGGCCGACGCCACGAGCGCAGCCTCGGCGAGCCCGATGATCAGGGCTTTCTTCAACGTTCCTCCCGAAGGTTCATACCGATACGGCGTGGTTCACATCACACCCGCGGTGCCTATCGAACGATAGGTCACTATCGATCGATAGGGAAGGTTTGGGCGGAACTCGTTACACAGGTAACGCGATCTTCACACCGAGAAGAGCGGGTCAGTCGAGCTCGGCCGGCGCCAGACCGGGCAGCCGGCCGCGCGTCACTTCGGCGACACCCGCCAGCCGCGACTGGTCGACGAGAAGCGACCGCAGCACGAAATCGGCTGCCTGCAAGGGCCTTTCGCGATGCAACCGGCCCGACGGACCGCCCTGTTCACGCAACGTCTCGAAGAGCATGCCGTTGATCACCCGCAGCACGAAGGCCGGCTCGAATGACACGAACTCACCCGCGTCGCGGCCGCCCTCGACGAGACGCTCGACTTGATCGTGAAACAGCGTGATGCCTCGGCGCTCGGCTTCGAATTCGTCCAGGGCCAGCACCGCGTCGTGGTACAGACCGCGGGCATCGAACGGTTGCGCCAAACCCTCCAACACGTCACTGGCGATCCCGAGATGCAGTTTCTCCGCCCAGCTCGACTTCTCGTCGAGCCGCAGCTGCATGCGGGCAATCGAGGGCCCGAGGTCGAGTTCGACCAGCGCACGGAAGATTTCGTGCTTGGCCTGAAAGTGGTGGAACAGTGACGGCTGCCGAATCTGCACCGCATCGGCGATATCGCGGGTCGAGGTCCCGAAGTAGCCGCGCTGCGCGAACAGCACCGACGCGGCGAGCAGAATCCGGCCCCGTGTCGAGCCCCAGTCGACCGCCCTGGGGGACCAGCCCTGCCCGTATGTCACCGCTCAACTGTGACACACAGTGACACCGCACAGCCCTGTGCGGTCGCCGGCCGCGCCGAACCAGCGATCAGTGCGGACTCGGGTACACCTGCCGGCCCGCCAGTAACGTGGCCCGGACCGCGATCCCGGCGATGTCCTCGGGAGTGGTCTCCAGCGGATCCGCGGACAGCACAACGACATCGGCGTACTTGCCCACCTCGAGGGAACCGATCACATCCTCGGCGAACAGCTGGTAGGCCGCGTCGATCGTCTGTGCCCTGATCCCCTGCTCGACGGTGAGCCGCTCCTGGGGCGCCAGCACCCGGCCACTCGGTGCGGTGCGGGTGGCGGCGACGCTGATATTGCGCAGCGGCTCCTCCGGGGTCACCGGCGGATCGTTGTGCAGCGAGATGCGCATACCAGTGGCCACCGCCGAGCCGCACGGCATCCAGCGCTCACCGCGCTCGGGCCCGAACAGGCCGTCCACGATCACGTCACCCCAATAGTGCAGCTGGTCGACGAACAGGCTGCAGGTCACCCCGAGCGCGTGGGCGCGCCGCAGCTGGGCGTCGGTGATGGCACCGACGTGTTCCAGCCGCAGCCGATGATCGTCCCGTGGATCAGCCTGCAGCGCTTGCTCATACACGTCCAGGATGGTGTCCACACCATGATCGCCCTGCACGTGACAGGCCATCTGCCAGCCCCGCGGATAGAAGGTGCCGACGATCTCGGCGAGTTGCTCGCGCGTGTAGTTGGCGTGCCCGCACGACCCCGGGAGGACCCCGATGGCCCGGGTGTCCTCGGTGTCCAGGTACGGGAATGTCAGGTCGATGTTGCCGATCCACGGCGAACCGTCCACCCAGATCTTGATACCGACCTGACGCACCATGTCGTCCCCGTCGCCGGGACTGGCATCGGTGTGCAGCGCCGCGGTGGACATCTCGTAGGTGCGCAGCCGCACCGTCAGCTGGTCGTGCAACGCCGTCAGCATCGGGCCGAACATCGGGTCGAACGCCATCTCCGAACACGTGGTCAGCCCGGCCCGGTTCAGCCGGGCGCACTCGGCCATCAGCATCGCGGGGTAATCGCTGACCTTGATGGCACCGCCCAACAGCGGGAACACCGCGGCCGATTCCTCGGCGGTGCCGTCCAACTCGCCGTCGGCGGTGCGCCCGTATCTCGCGCCCTTGGGGTCGACGGTGTCCCGGTTCAAGCCGGCGGCGCGGGCCGCCGCGGAGTTGAAGAAGGCCTTGTGGCCCGAGTTGTGGATGATCACCAGCGGCGTGTCGGCGATGCCGTCCAGCCAGGCCAGGGTCGGTTCCGGCAGTCCGCGCTGCAGCAGCGGATCCCACCCGTTCAGGTAGGCACCGTCGGCACCGCGCCGGGCCACCTCGGCGTGCACCGCGGCGATGACGTCGTCCGCCGAGCGCACGGTCACCGGCCGGATGTCGACCATGCGGTCGGACAACGCGACCGCCTCCATCAGCGGGTGCCCGTGCGCCTCGACGAAGCCGGGCAGTACGCAGCCGTCGCCGGCGTCGAACACCGGGCCGGTCCAGTCATCGTCGTCGATCGCGGCGATCCGCCCGTCGAGCACCGCCAGCGATCGGGCGGTGGGCCGGCCGACGTCCATGGTGCGGATGTGTCCGGTGATCACCAGATCGGCATGGGGCATGCCCGGGATGCTAGGGCCTCACGCCCGCCCGGTCAGGCGATTCGGGCGGCCTTGGCGGCCTCCCGAGCCAGCATCCGGTCGCGCTGCTCCTCGAACCTGACAACCTGCTTCTGCAGATCCTCAAGGTAGGTGGCCAACTGCTCGCGCCGCTGCTCACCGCGGGCCGTCACGTCGTTGCGCTCGAAGATCCGCCACTTCTTCACACAGGGCAGCAACACCTCTTCGAGGTGCTGGCGCAGATCGTAGATGCCGTGTTTGGCCATGATCACGCTGTTGCGGCGCCAGTTGGGCATACCGCGGCCGGGCATCTGGAATCCCTCGATGATGGCGCAGACCGCCTCCATCGCCTGGTCGGGCGCCAGGTCGAAACCGGCGGAGAACAGGTTGCGGTAGAACACCATGTGCAGGTTCTCGTCGGTGGCGACGCGCTGCAGCATGGATTCGGCCAGCGGGTCGTCACAGATCTTGCCGGTGTTGCGGTGACTGACCCTGGTCGCCAGCTCCTGCAGGGTGGCGTACGCCGAAATCATCAGCGGGCCCGGCTCGTGGATCTCGCGTTCTTCCTCGCTCGGGTCATAGCCGTTGCGCATGTGCTCCATGCGCATGCGCTCCAGCGCCACCGGGTCCACACCGCGGGTGACGACGAGGTAGTCACGGATGACGATGCCGTGGCGGTTCTCCTCGGCGGTCCACTGGTTGACCCAGTGCCCCCAGGCGCCGCCCAGCGAGAAGTGATTCGCCGCGCCGCGGTGATAGGACGGCAGGTTGTCCTCGGTGAGCAGATTGGTGACCATCGCCACCTTGGCGACCTCGGACAGACCGGACTGCTCAGGTGCCCAGTCCTGGCCGCCGAGTGCGGCGAAGTTGCGGCCGCGGTCCCATGGGACGTAGTCGTGCGGATGCCATTCCTTGGCAACCGACAAATGGTGGTTGAGGCCGGCTTCGGCGACCGGTTCGAGTTCCTCGAGAACCTCGGCATCGGTCAGATGTCTCTGCATTACGTCCTTCAGGTATCGGACCACTGCCTGTCGGCGCGCAACCGCTGTCGACGGCGTCGGGATGATCCTCGTCTGCCCCGGGGTGGGCACGTACTTTCCCGACTTCGAAGTCGATCCATTTCAGGTGTGGTTGAGAGCCTACGTGCCGTACATGTGTGCGATTGCAAGCACCGTGAAACGGCGTGTCCCCCGTCACGAAAAAAGTTCCGCGCCCGTGTCGATTCGGCGGGGGTGTCGTTCGACGTCATCACGAGGGCACGATGGACGGGCCCCATATCTGAGGAGACAACACCATGTCGCGCTACATGATGATCATGCGGTCCACCCCGGCGGCCGAAGAGTTCGTCGCCGAGAACATCGATTTCGACGAGATCATCGCCGCGATGGGCCGCTACAACGAAGAGCTCATCAAGGCCGGTGTGCTGCTGGCCGGGGAGGGGCTGACCCCTCCCGAAGAGGGCTTCGTCGTCGACTTCGTCGCCGACCCGCCCGTGGTCACCGACGGCCCGTACGCCGAGACCAAGGAATTGTTCAACGGCTTCTGGATTCTGGACGTGTCGTCGGCGGAGGAAGCCAAGCAGTGGGCGCGCAAGTGCCCGCTGGGGCCGGGCGTGAAGCTGGAGGTGCGCCGGGTCAGCGAGACCGATGAATTTCCGCAGGACAACGAGTGGATCCAGAAGGAGATTCAGTGGAGGGCCGACGTCGCCGAGAAGCTGGCGGCGGATGCGCGCCGGGCCGCGGGTCGCTGATGCGTGAAGGTGGTCCCCGGCGGTGCGTCGCGCCGCCGGGGACCACGCGCCCTCTTCCCACCAATATCGGGGCACCCCTGGCTTCATTTCTGTAACACGTTCTAGTGTGTCTGTCATGACTCAAGCCGTTGCTTCCTCGCGCGAGCGCTCGTCGGGCGACAAGCTGCGCCACCCCATCCATTCCGGGCACCTCACCGTCGGCGCGCTCAAGCGCAACAAGGACAAGCCGGTGCTGTTCCTCGGGGACACCACCCTCACCGGTGGCCAGCTCGCCGACCGCATCAGCCAGTACATTCAGGCCTTCGAAGCGCTGGGGGCGGGTACCGGGGCCGCCGTCGGGCTGCTCTCGCTCAACCGCCCCGAGGTGCTGATGATCATCGGTGCCGGGCAGACCCAGGGCTACCGTCGCACGGCACTACACCCTCTTGGTTCGCTGGACGATCACGCCTACGTGCTGTCCGACGCCGAGGTGAGCACCTTGGTCATCGACCCCACCCCGGCCTTCGTGGAGCGGGCGAAGGGACTGCTGGACAAGGTGCCGTCGCTCAAGCAGGTGCTGACCATCGGTCCGGTTCCCGAGGCGCTGTCCGGGGTCGCCACCGATCTGGCCGCCGAGGCCGCGAAATACCCGCCGCAGACGCTGGTGGCCGCGGATCTGGCGCCGGACCACATCGGCGGGCTCACCTACACCGGCGGCACGACCGGCAAGCCCAAAGGCGTCATCGGCACCACCCAGTCCATCACCACCATGACCACCGTCCAGCTCGCCGAATGGGAGTGGCCGGAACACCCGAAGTTCCTGATGTGCACCCCGCTGTCGCATGCGGGTGCCGCGTTCTTCACCCCGACGATCGTCAAGGGCGGAGAACTGGTCGTGCTGACCAAGTTCGACCCCGCCGAGGTGCTGCGGGTCATCGAGGAGCAGAAGATCACCGCGACCATGCTGGTGCCCTCGATGATCTACGCGTTGATGGATCACCCGGACAGCCACACGCGCGATCTGTCCTCATTGGAGACGGTGTACTACGGCGCCTCGGCGATGAACCCGGTGCGCCTGCGCGAGGCCATCGACCGGTTCGGCCCGATCTTCGCGCAGTACTACGGCCAGTCCGAGGCACCGATGGTGATCACCTACCTGGCCAAGGGCGACCACGACGAGAAGCGCTTGACCTCCTGCGGCCGGCCGACGCTGTTCGCCCGGGTGGCCTTGCTCGGCGAGGACGGTCAGCCCGTCCCCCAAGGCGAGGTCGGCGAGATCTGCGTGTCCGGGCCGCTGCTGTCGGGCGGGTACTGGAACCTGCCCGAGGCCACCGCCGAGACCTTCGCCGGCGGCTGGATGCACACCGGTGACCTGGCCCGCGAAGACGAGGACGGCTTCTACTTCATCGTCGACCGCACCAAGGACATGATCGTCACCGGCGGATTCAACGTCTTCCCCCGCGAGGTGGAGGACGTCATCGCCGAGCACCCGGCGATCGCACAGGTGTGTGTCATCGGCACTCCCGACGAGAAGTGGGGCGAGGCGGTGACGGCGGTGGTCGTGCTGCGTCCCGGCGCCGACTCCTCCGAGGGCGCGGTGGCGACCATGACCGCCGAGATCCAGTCCGCGGTCAAGGAACGCAAGGGTTCGGTGCAGGCGCCCAAGCAGGTCGTCGTGGTCGATTCGGTACCGGTGACCGCGCTGGGCAAGCCGGACAAGAAGGCGGTGCGCGCCCAGTTCTGGGCCGGCGCAGCACGTTCGGTGGGCTGATCCGCCGGGCACAATGGCCGCATGGCCACCCCTTCTACGGACATGCGGGCGACGGTCGACGCGGTGTGGCGCATGGAGGCGGCACGGATCGTCGCGACCTTGACGCGCTGGGTCGGTGACATCGGCCTGGCCGAGGATCTGGCGGCCGACGCCCTGGTCGATGCGTTGACGCAGTGGCCTGACACCGGGGTGCCGCGCAACGCGGGAGCCTGGCTGACGACGGTGGCCAAGCGCAAAGCCGTCGACCATTGGCGCCGCCAGGACAATCTGGACGCCAAGTACGCGGTGCTGGCCCGCGACCTCGCCGATCACGTCGACCAGGCCTGGGATCCGGACCATATCGACGACGACGTGCTGCGGCTCGTCTTCACCGCCGCGCATCCGGTGTTGTCTCGCGAAGCCCAGATCGCGCTGACCCTGCGGGTGGTGGGCGGGCTGACCACCGAGGAGATCGCGCAGGCCTTCCTGATCCCGAAAACGACTGTGGCGGCCCGGATCACCCGGGCCAAGAAGTCTCTCGCCGGCCTTCCGTTCGAGGTGCCCGAACGCAGCGAGTTCGGGCCACGCCTGTCGGCAGTACTCGGGGTGATCTATCTGATCTACAACGAGGGCTACTCGGCGTCGTTCGGCAGTCGCTGGATCCGTGACGAATTATGCAGCGAGGCAACACGTCTGGCGCGAACTTTGGCGGCGTTGGTGCCGGCCGAGCCGGAGGTGCACGGGCTGTTGGCGTTGATGGAGTTCCAGTCGTCGCGGTTCGCCGCGCGCACCGACGCCGACGGCAATGCCATCCTGCTCGAGGACCAGGACCGCACCCGCTGGGACCGCGCCCAGATCCAGCGCGGCATCCAAGCCCTGCAACGCGCCGAATCCGCACGTGCCGGGCGCGGCTGGGGGCCCTACGGCTTGCAGGCCGCACTGGCCGAATGCCATGCGGTGGCGCCGACCGCCGCCGACACCGATTGGACCCGCATCGTGTCGATCTACGATGCGCTACGGCAGATCTCGCCCTCGCCGGTGGTGGAACTGAATCGGGCCGTCGCGGTGGCGATGGCCGACGGGGCCGCCGCCGGCCTGCAGATCGTCGACGGCATCACCGGCCTCGCCGACACCTATCTGCTGCCCAGCGTGCGCGGCGAACTGCTGGCCCGGCTGGGCCGGCGCGCCGAAGCCGCCGCCGCGTTCCAGATCGCGGCGACCCTGGCCGGCAACGAGCGCGAACGCGATGTCCTGCTGCACAAGGCCGCCCGATATTCACGTGACTGAACACGGTCCGGTGCGGTACGCATGACGGTGTGGCCGAACTGACCCTGCGCAACGTCAGCGATGACGACGACTTTCAGGCCTATATGGCGGCGCTGTATTCGGTGTTCCTGGAGGACCCGCAGCAGGACGAGACCGATCTGTACCGAGGATTCACCGAATACGACCGGATGTTCGGATTCCATGACGGAACCCGCTGGGCCGCCACCGCCGGCGCCTACGGCAAAAAGGTGAGCCTGCCCGGCGGTGCGCTGGTCCCGGTCGCCGCCGTCACCGGCGTGACGGTGTCGCCCAGCCATCGGCGCCGCGGTCTGCTGACCGCGATGATGCGCCATCAGCTCGACGACATCCGGTCCCGCGGTACCGAGGCGGTGGCCATGCTGTTCGCCTCCGAAACCCCGATCTACGGGCGGTTCGGCTACGGGCTGGCCAGTTCGAACGCGGTGCTGTCGGGGAAGGTGCGCGATCTCGCGTTCCGCCCCGAGGTGGACGTCGGCCAGGGCACGGTGACCGAGATCGACGCCGAGACACTGCTGGACATCGCCCCGGCGATCTATGACCGGGCCCTGCCGAACCTTCCCGGCCGGATGGACCGGACCCGCCCCTGGTGGGACTACGTCATCCACGACAGCGAGGAGCGGCGCAAAGGCACCGGCAGCATCAGGTTCGCCCTGCATCGCGGACCCGACGGCACCCCCGATGCCTACGCGATCTACCGGCCCAAGGCGGAGTGGTCGAACACCGGCCCCGAAGGAAAACTGCACATCCAGGAGGTGCGCGCCACCCACGCGCGGGCCTACGCCCGAATGTGGCGTTTCCTGCTGGAGATCGACCTGATCCGCAGCATGAAGTACGACGGCGCCGCGGTGGACGAACGGCTGCGCTTCCTGGTCGCCGACCAGCGTGCGGTGCAGTGCGAGATCAACGACGCGATCTTCACCCGGCTGGTGGACATCCCCAGGGCGTTGACGCTGCGGCGGTACGCCACCGACATCGACGTGGTGCTCGAGGTCACCGACGAATTCTGCCCGTGGAACACAGGACGGTACCGGCTGCGCGCCGGGCTGGACGGCGCAGAATGCGAAAGCACTTCCGCCGCAGCCGATATCGTGATCTGCGCGCGCGACCTCGGCGCCGTCTACCTGGGCGGGGTGAGCCTGCAGGTGTTGGTGGCCGCCGGCCTGGTCGGTGAACTGACCGCCGGATCGGCGCATCGGGCGGCTGGCGCCTTCGGCTGGCCGGTGGCGCCGAGCATGCCCGATCACTTCTGAGCCAAGATGGAACCGTGACTCATCTACGCGCGGTTCTCTTCGACTTCTCCGGCACGCTGTTCCGTCTCGAGGAGGACGACAGCTGGTTCACCGGCATCACGGTGGACGAGCAGGCGGTCGAAGGCCATGTGCAGGCGGAGTTGATGCGCCGGGTGACCGCACCCACCGGAAGTGCGGTGCCGATGTCGGAAGTGCAGCACCACAACTGGACCCACCGGGATCTGGAACCACATCTGCACCGGGAGGCCTACCTGCACGTGCTGCGCGAATCCGGTCTCACCGATCAGCATGCCAAGGACCTGTACCCCAAGCTGGTCGACCCCGAGTCCTGGACGCCCTACCCGGACACCGTCGCGGCGCTCAACGGCCTGCGCGCCGCCGGGATCAAGACGGCGGTGGTGTCCAATATCGCGTTCGACCTGCGGCCGGCCTTCGCGTCCGCGGGCACCGCCGCCGATGAATACGTGCTGAGCTTCGAGGTCGGCGCGATCAAGCCGGACCCCGCGATCTTTCGAACCGCATTGACCCGCCTGGGTGTCTACGCCGCGGACGCGCTGATGATCGGCGACAGCGAAGAGGCCGACGGCGGTGCGCGCGCACTCGGATGTGCCTTCGCGCTGGTCGACCCGCTGCCCACCGCGCAGCGCCCGGACGGATTGCTGCGCGCGGTCCGCGAGCACGGCATCGATGTCCGGGGTGACCTCTAGGCTGAAATCATGGCGCAGGAACGGGTTCGGCCACCCTGGTGGCTCAAGTACGTCAACAAGGTGATGATCGGGCTGAACAAGCTGGGCGTCGGCGGCGACAAGGGGCCGCTGGTGCTGACGGTCCCCGGCCGCAAATCCGGCAAGCCGCGCTCCACACCGGTCACCCCGATGACGGTGGACGGCCACCGCTATGTCGTCGGCGGACTGCCCGGCGCGGACTGGGTCGCCAATGTGCGCGCCGCCGGCGAGGCCACCCTGCACCAAAGCCGCACCGCAACTCGGGTGCGCATGGTGGAGATGCCCGTCGAAGACGCCCGGCCGCTGCTGCGGCAGTTTCCCGTCCTGGTGCCCACCGGGGTGAGTTTCATCCGCAACGCGGGATTGGTCACCGGGCCGAATCCGGACGAGTTCGAGGCATTGGCCGGCCGGATACCGGTGTTCCGGTTCGACCCGATCTGATGCTTACAGGTGCGGCGCCTCTTTGATCTTGCTGTCCTGCTTGCCGGCCGTCTGGCAGAAGGTCTGCACCGAGAGCCGGGTGCCGGTGATCTCCAGTTGCGCGGCGTCCGCGCCCTTCTCGTCCTTGAGCATCTTGGCGACGGCGTCGGTCTGCGTCTTGTCGTCGGCGTTGAGGAAGTCCTTGCACGACGTATCGCCACCCGTGATGGACGGCGCCGAGCACCCCACCAGCAGTCCCGCCGCAGCGACCACCGTGAACAGACCCGCAGACAGCTTCATCGTCACCCTCCTGTGTAAGGCGCAATAGCTGCACCCTGGCGGCTGGTTCATACCCGACCGGTACCTGGGCCAAACCTGGGAGCGGGCCCGCCCTACAGTCGAGCCCATGAGCGAGAACCCGTTCGACGCGTCCCTCTGGCAGCCAGTGCCCGGTTTCGAGCTGACCGATATCACCTATCACCGGCATGTACTCGACGGTGCCGCGCAGCCGACGGTCCGGATCGCCTTCGACCGGCCCGAGGTGCGCAACGCGTTCCGGCCGCATACCGTCGACGAGCTGTACCGGGTGCTCGACCATGCCCGGATGTCCCCCGATGTCGGGGTGATCCTGCTGACCGGCAACGGCCCGTCGGAAAAGGACGGCGGCTGGGCGTTCTGCTCCGGCGGTGATCAGCGCATCCGCGGCCGCAGCGGCTACCAGTACGCCGACGGGGAGACCGCCGAGACGGTCGATCCGGCGCGCGCCGGCCGGTTGCACATCCTGGAGGTGCAGCGGCTCATCCGGTTCATGCCCAAAGTGGTGATCTGCCTGGTCAACGGGTGGGCCGCCGGGGGCGGGCACAGCCTGCACGTGACCTGCGACCTGACCTTGGCCAGCCGCGAGCACGCCCGGTTCAAGCAGACCGATGCCGATGTCGGCAGCTTCGACGGCGGGTTCGGCAGCGCGTACCTGGCCCGCCAGACCGGCCAGAAGTTCGCCCGCGAGATCTTCTTCCTGGGCCGCGCCTACGACGCGCAGACGATGTACCAGATGGGCGCGGTGAACGACGTCGTCGACCACGCCGAGCTGGAGAACACCGGTCTGCAGTGGGCCGCCGAGATCAACGGCAAGTCCCCGCAAGCGATCCGGATGCTCAAGTTCGGTTTCAACCTGATCGACGACGGGTTGGTCGGTCAGCAGGTATTCGCCGGTGAGGCAACGCGTTTGGCGTACATGACCGATGAGGCCGTCGAGGGTCGAGACGCTTTCCTGGAGAAACGCGACCCGGACTGGAGCGGGTTCCCGCGCTACTTCTAGGTTGAGACGGTGAGCAGGAACCCGATTCGTCGACTGTCCGAGGCCGTGCTGTTGACCGGCATGCGCCCGCCCTTGACCGAATACCTCAGCCGCGGACCGGAGGTCGAGCTGCGGGGCAAGCGCATTCTGATCACCGGCGCCTCCTCCGGGATCGGTGAGGCATCGGCGCGCAAACTCGCCGGCTACGGCGCCAGTGTCATCGTCGTGGCGCGGCGCGCCGATCTGCTCACCGGCCTGGCCGACAGCATCCGGGCCGGCGGCGGTATCGCCGAGGCGATCCCGGCGGACCTGTCGGACCTGGACGCCGTGGACGCCGTCACCGCGCGCGTGCTGGAAAGCCACGGCGGGGTCGACATCCTGATCAACAACGCGGGCCGGTCCATTCGGCGTCCGCTGGTCGAATCGCTGGAGCGCTGGCACGACCTGGAGCGCACCATGGCGTTGAACTACTACTCGCCGCTGCGGCTGATGCGGGCGCTGGTGCCGGGGATGATGGAACGCGGCGACGGGCACGTGATCAACGTCTCGACGTGGGGCGTGATGAACGAGTCCTCGCCGCTGTTCGGGGCGTACCAGGCGTCCAAGGCCGCGCTGACGGCCGTCAGCCGGGTGGCCGAGACCGAATGGTCGGGCAAGGGCGTGCATTCGACGACGCTGTTCTATCCGCTGGTGAAGACGCCGATGATCGAGCCGACCAAGGCCTTCGTCGGGATGCCGGGGCTGACCGCCGAGGAAGCCGCGGAATGGATGGTGACCGCCGCGCGCACCCGTCCGGTGCGGATCGCGCCCCGGATGGCGGTCACCGCCAAGGCGCTGGACAGCGTGGCGCCCAGGCTACTGGGCGCGATCATGAAGCGCGGGGCGCCCGCACAGGATTGAGCTTAGGTTAGCCATGCCATACTCGACCGCGTGTCCGAGTATGCGATCCAGCTGGAAGATGTCACCAAACGATTCGGGGACAAACAGGCCCTGCGCGGTGTGACGTTCGCGATGCCGGCGGGCACCGTGCTGGGCGTGCTCGGCCCCAACGGCGCCGGCAAGACCACCACGATCAACGTGCTGTCCACGTTGATCCGGCCCACCTCGGGCCGGGCCAGGGTGGCCGGTTTCGACGTGCTGACCCACGCCGCCGAGGTCCGCAAGCACATCGGGCTGACCGGTCAGTACGCCGCCATCGACGAAATGCTGACCGGCCGCGAAAACCTCATCCTGTTCGGTGAACTGAACGGACTCCCCCGCGCCAAGGCACACGCGCGGGCCGACGAACTGCTGTCCGCGTTCAGCCTCACCGAGGCCGCAGGCCGGCGGGTGTCCACCTACTCCGGTGGGATGCGCCGGCGCGCCGACATCGCCTGTGGACTGGTCGCCGCCCCCGCGGTGGTGTTCCTCGACGAACCCACCACCGGCCTGGACCCGCGCAGCCGGCGCGAGGTCTGGGATCTGGTCGGCTCGCTGACCGGCCAGGGCACCAGCGTGCTGCTGACCACCCAGTACCTGGAAGAGGCCGACGCGTTGTCGGATTCGATCGTCGTGATCGACCATGGCCGGGTGATCGCCGAGGGCACCGCCGACGAACTCAAACACCGCGTCGGTGGCAGCGTCTGCCAGGTCACCCCGGTGCACCCGGGCGACGGTCCGCGGATCGCCGCGGCGCTGGCCGATATCGCCCACACCGAAGCCGATCCCGACACCGGGACGCTGTCGATTCCCGCCCCGGACGGCTTGGCCACCTTGAGCGACGTGTTCCGACGGGTGGAGACCCTCGAGATCGAGATCGCCGACATCGCTTTGCGCAAGCCGTCATTGGACGAGGTGTTCTTCGAACTGACCGGGGCGCCGACGTGAGCGCATTGCGCACCCTGACCCGGCGGTCGGTGATGGCCACCGTGCGTGACGGCGATCTGCTGTTCGCGATCGGCGGCCCCGTCGCCTTCTTCGTGTGCTTCAACATCACCCTGCGCAATGTGATCGACACCGGCGACATGACCTATCCGCAATACATCCTGGCGGTCATCGTCGTGCAGGCGATGATCTTCACCGCGATGACGACGGCCGACCGCGCTGCCCGGGATCACTTGAGCGGCATGGGAATCCGGATGCGGTCGCTTCCGATCACGGCGCTGGCACCGGTCACGGCGCGGATGCTGTCGGCGCTGGTGCGGGCCGTGGCCGCACTGGCCGCGGCCATCGCGGTGGGCTACGGATTCGGCTTCCGGTTCCACGGCGCACCGCTCGACCTACTCGCCTTCGCGGGGATCGCGCTGCTGCTGTCGCTGGGGTTGTCGCTGGGCGCCGATGCCATGGGCTCGGTCGCAGGCAGCACCGAGGCGGCCGGCCAGACCCTGCTCATCCCGCAGCTGCTGCTGGTCATGCTGTCCACCGGAATCGCTCCGGCCCAATCGTTTCCGTCCTGGCTCGGTCCCTTCGTGCGCAATCAGCCGGTATCGGTGATCGCCGAGACCCTGCGCGGACTGGCCGTGGGTGAACACATCCGGCTCGGCGTCAGCCTCGGCTGGTGCGCGGGACTGCTGCTGGTGTTCGGAGTGATCGCCGTCCGGATGCAGAGCAGAGCGCAATGAGCGCCCCCGCGAAGAGCAAAGGGCACAGCATGATCCGCCAATCCCGACTACATGCCCGCCGGCTGCTGCTGGGCTGGCAGCGCGCCCCGGTCGTGCTGATCCAGTCACTGGTCTTCCCGACGTTCCTGCTGATCGTGTACTCGCTGGTGGTCGGCAGATCGGTGCTGCACCTGACCGGTTCCAGCAGCCTGTACGGCCTGGTGCCGATGTGTGCGGTGGCAGGCGCGCTGTTCGGCGCGATGGGCACCGGGGCGGCGATACCCGATGAGCGCGAAGCGGGTCTGCTCAGCCGCCTGTGGGCCCTGCCGGTGCACCGAGCCAGCGCACTGACCGGCCGGCTGCTCGCCGAGAGTGCCCGCGCCCTGATCGGTGCCATCGTGATCACCGCCGTCGGTGTGGCGATGGGGCTGCGCTTCACCCAGGGCTGGCCGGCGACGACGGCGTTTGTTCTGGTCCCGGTGCTGATGGTGATCGGGTTCTCGACGGTGATCGTCGCGGTGGCGGTGCAGTCCGGCGGCAAGAACATCATCACCGGGCTGTCGACGGTGTGCTTCCTGCTGTTGTTCTTCAACTCCGGCATGGTCCCCGTCGATGTGTTCCCGGGCTGGGTGCAACCGATCGTGCGCGCACAGCCGATGTCACCGGCCATCGAGGCGATGCGCGGGCTGGCCGGCGGCGGGCCGATCCTGTGGCCGGTACTGCAGGCGTTGGCCTGGGTCGCCGGATTGGTGGCGGTGTTCGGCCCGATCGCGGTGCGCGGCTACCGGATAGCCGCCGAAAATCCGTGATAGACACGGAGTATGGAAATCCTGGCCAGTCGGATGCTCATCAGACCGGTCGACTATGCGAAATCCGTGGCGTTCTACCGCGACCGGATCGGGTTGGCCATCGCCCGCGAATACGGCGCGGGCACGGTGTTCTACGCCGGCCAGTCGCTCATCGAACTGGCCGGCCACGGTGAACCCTCGGCGGGCGGCACGCTCTGGCTGCAGGTTCGCGACGTGTATGCCGCCGAGTCCGAACTGGCCGGGCGTGGGGTGGCCATCTCCCGTGCCGCCCAAGAGGAACCTTGGGGCCTGCACGAAATGCACGTCACCGATCCCGACGGCATACTGCTGATCTTCGTCGAGGTGCCTGCCACGCACCCACTGCGCCGCGACGTCCGCAACTGAGAGGAACCCCATGCCCGAAACCAAGATCACCGTGATCTACGACAACCCCACCGACCCAACGGCATTCGAGGACGCCTACCCCGCCGAACAGTTGGCGGCCGCCCGGCGCATTCCGGGATATGTGCGGTTCGAGGCCTCGAAGGTGTGGCCGAAAGAGGACGGCAGTCCGACACCGGCCTACCGATCGATCGATCTGTACTACCCGGACTACGACGCCGCCAGCGCCGCCGTCACCACCCCGGAGGCCGGCGAGTTCTTCGCCGCGATGGCACGGCTGTCCACCGGCGGCGTCCGGGTGTTGTTCTCCGACATCGAAATACCACAGCACTAGAACGCGAACACCCCCGGTCCGCGGACCGGGGGTGTTGGCTGTGAGCGGGAGTGTCTAGCGGGCCGGTGCAGCGAGCGGCCAGCCGACCGAGGCCAGCCGCGCGGCGACCTGATGGATCTCCTCGGGGTTGGGTTCCTTCTCGATGACCTGCTGGACCGCGGCGTGGATTGCGTCATCCGTGACCGGGGATTCACCGTCGCTGGTGCGCAGGATGGACTGCGCGGCCCGGACGACCTCGTCCTCGGTGAGCGAACGCTTCAGCAGGGCCAGCAGCGCGAAGTAATCCTTGGGTGGGACGCCCTCGGGGTAGCCCTCGTGCAGCCAGCCGAGCACGTTGTCGATCACGCTTTTGCTCTCGGTCATGTCGTCAGCTCACTTACCCGGGAGGAACGGGACGGGGTTGAAACCGAAGTGGTGGATGATCGTGGCCTTGGTGATCCACAGGATCGCGATCAGGACCACCGCGCTCACGAGTGTGAACAGCAGCAGCCCGAACGCCTTGAGCGCGGGGTTCGGCGCTTGCACCGAACCGTCGTTGTTCGTCCCGCCCGATCCGCCGGAGAAGGCCACCAGTCCGGCCGCGAACACTGCCGGCAGACCGGCGCCGAGGATGAGCCCCACGACGAGCACCTTGAAAATGGCTTCCAGATATGTCATTTCGTCACATTCCCTATCGTTGCAGTCTCAGGGCCGGTCAGACGGTCGCTTTGTCGGAGCTGCCCGCGTCGGCGATATCGCGAGCATCGGCCGGCACCACCGAGTTGGTCGAGTCATCCCAATCGGCGTTCACGTTGCTGCTGTCGACCTTCTGCTGCTGGGCCCGCCAGTACATGTAGCCCGACAGCGCGACCAGGATGACGAAGATGACACCGTCGCCGACCAGCTGCGAGCCGGTGGCGGACTTCAGCCCGTAGGACAGCCAGTAGGACAGCGCGCCCACCAGAGCGGCGGCAGGCAGCGTGATCAGCCAGGCCGCAGCCATCCGGCCCGCGACGGCCCAGCGCACCTCGGCGCCCGGCTTTCCGACACCGCTACCGAGGATGGAACCGGTGGCGACGTGGGTGGTCGACAGCGCCATACCGGCGGCGCTGGAGCTCAGGATGATCGCAGCCGACGACGCTTCGGCGGCCAGGCCCTGCGGCGACTCGATCTCGACCAGGCCCTTGCCCAGGGTGCGGATGACGCGCCAGCCACCGATGTAGGTACCCAGGCCGATGGCCAGGGCGCAGGAGGCGATGATCCAGAACGGCAGGCCGTCCTTCTTCACGTCGCCGGTCAGGTGGCCGGTGGTGATGAGCGCCAGCGCGATGACACCCATGGTCTTCTGCGCGTCATTGGTGCCGTGCGACAGCGCCACCAGCGAGGCGGTCGCGATCTGGCCCCAGCGGAAGCCGTCCTCGCGGCGCTTCTTCTGCACGTTGCGGGTGATCCGGTAGACCAGCCAGGTGCCGCACGCGGCGACCAGGCCCGCGATGAACGGGGCGGCCAGCGCGGGAAGGATCACCTTCGCGAAGACGCCCGACCAGTTCACACCCGCCATACCGAGCGCGGCCAGGCCGGCACCGATCAGCCCGCCGAAGAGCGCGTGCGACGAGCTGGACGGGATACCGAACAGCCAGGTGAGCAGATTCCACAGGATGCCGCCGATGAGCCCGGCGAAGATGATGGTCAGACCCATCGACGCGTCGATACCGGAGAGCAGGTGGCCGGTCTTGCCGTCCTGCACCTTGAGCACCGACGTGGTGACCGTGACCGCGACCTCCACCGAGAGGAACGCCCCGACCAGGTTCAGCACGCCGGCCAGGATCACGGCCGTCTTGGGCTTCAGCGCACCCGTGGCGATCGACGTCGCCATCGCATTTCCGGTGTCGTGAAATCCGTTGGTGAAGTCGAATGCCAGTGCTGTGCCTATCAGCAGCACCAGGATGATCATCTCTGCGCTCATGGCGCTAATTCTGGGGTAACGCCATCGCGTTTGACCAGCGGGTAGGGCGCCTATCAATATGGTCTGACCAGGCAATTCCCAACTGCCCGACAGGAGTTCACGCAGTGTTCATCTTCGCGCCCCGGCGCGTTCGCCTGGGGACGAACATGGCCGCGCGTTTGTCCTGCCCTCGTCCGGGGCAGCCGGTGGCCGCGGGCACTACGATCGAGGCGATTCGAGGGAGGAGGACGAGCGGTGAACGCATTTCTCGCAAAGATTGTGGCGTGGCTGAACGCCGGATATCCCGACGGTGTCCCCGGACCGGACCGTGTCCCGTTGATGGCGTTGCTCACCCGGCGCCTCACCAATGACGAGGTGACGGCCGTTTCTCAGGACCTGATCGACCGCGGCGAATTCGACCACATCGACATCGGCGTGCTGATCACCCAGATCACCGACGAGTTGCCCCGCGAAGAAGACGTGGAGCGGGTCCGGTCCCGGCTGTCGGCCACGGGCTGGCCGCTCGACGATCCGCGCGACGGTACCGATTCCGGCGGCGGCGAGGTCACCCCATAGCCGTCCTGACCCCGCTTCCCATCGGGCCGGGCCCATCGGCCCTGGCGGCGCTGCCCGTGATCGAGGGCGTCCTGGACGGCAGCGGCCCGGCGGTGCTGCCGGTGCCGAGCGACGATCCCAGGCAGACCGATCTGCTGCTCGTCGCACTGCGCGCGGGCCAGCCCGTGGACGACCGCATCGCCGTGGTGGTGCCCACCTCGGGCACCACCGGAACGCCCAAGGGCGCCATGCTCTCGGCGGCCGCACTGACCGCCAGCGCGCACGCCACCCACGATCGCCTCGGCGGGCGGGGCCGCTGGCTGCTGGCGCTGCCCGCCCACCACATCGCCGGACTGCAGGTACTGGTGCGCAGCGCCCTCGCCGGTATCGCGCCGCTGGCGATCCCGCCGAGTTTCACCGTCGCCGACCTCGTCGCGGCGGTCCCGGCGATGGGATCCGGCCGGCGGTACGCCTCGCTGGTGGCGGCCCAATTGAGCAAGGCACTGGACCACCCGGCCGGCGCGGCCGCACTCGCCGAACTGGACGCGGTGCTGATCGGCGGCGGTCCGATGCCCGCGGGTCTCGGGGACCGAGCGGCGAGCGCAGGGGTTGCGGTGGTGCGCACCTACGGGATGAGCGAGACCGCCGGCGGCTGCGTGTACGACGGCCGGCCGCTGGACGGCGTCGCGGTGCGCATCGACGAGGGCCGGGTGGTGCTCGGCGGGGCGATGGTCGCCGACGGCTACCGCAATCCGGCCACCCCCGACCCGTTCGCCGAACCCGGTTGGTTCCGCACCGACGACCTTGGTGTGCAAGATGATTCGGGAGTGTTGTCAATCCTCGGCCGGGCCGACGACGCGATCAGCACCGGCGGCCTGACGGTGCTGCCGCAGCTGGTGGAGAACGCCATCGCCGACCATCCCGGCGTGGCCGAGTGCGCGGTGTTCGCGGTGCCCGACGAACGGCTGGGGCAGCGGGTCGTTGCCGCCGTCGTGGTGACTCCCGGCGCTGCGCCACCGGGCTTGCCCGAGTTGCGGGCCCACGTTGCCCGGACCCTCGATGTCACCGCGGCCCCACGCGAGATCCACCTGGTGGACGCGCTGCCCCGCCGCGGTATCGGCAAGCTGGACCGTAAAGCGCTTTCGCGCCGGTTCGGTGCTGACGGATGATGGACCGATGCGAACCGAAGTCACGACCGCCGAAGAACTCCGGGCCATCGTCGGGCAGCCCTCCGCCGCCGTCGCCAACAAGGTGACCGACCGGCTGTCCGACATCCATCAGGACTGGATCTCACATTCGCCGTTGTGCTTCGTCGCCACCACCGACGCCGACGGCCGGGTGGACGTGTCCCCCAAGGGCGATCCACCCGGATTCGTGCGCGTGCTCGACGAGCACACCATCGCCATCCCGGAACGGCCCGGCAACAAGCGCGTCGACGGCTACCTCAACGTGCTGCAGCGGCCCCGGGTCGGCACGCTGTTCGTCATTCCCGGCCGCGGGGACACCGTCCGGGTCAACGGCCACGCCCAGATCCTGGCCGACGCTCCCTATTTCGACGCGATGGCGATCGGCGGGAAGCGGCCGATCCTGGCCATGGAGATCGCCGTCGAGGAGGTCTTCTTCCACTGCGCCAAGGCGTTTCTGCGCTCGGACACCTGGAAGCCGGAGACCTGGGATCCCGAGGCGATGCCGAGCACGGCCCAGCTGGCCAGGTCGTTCAAACCGGATCAGAGCCTGCAGGAATTGCAGAAGTACTACAGCGAGGAGCACCTGCGCACCCTGCTCTATTGAGGTGGCGCGGCACGCTCCAGGCGTCACCCGGCCGTCATGAGCACGACGTACACCACGGTACCTGCCAGGATGGACAGCAGCGCCTGGCGGCGCCACAGGTGCAGGCCGACCGTCACGGCCACCGCGATGCCCATCCAGACCTGCTGGGGCACAGTCGCTTCGGTGACACCGCGGATGGTGTAGAGGGCAAGCATCACCATCACGCCGAGCGGCATGTGCAGGCTCAGGTATTTGACGATCACGCTGTGCCGCATGGGCGCCAGCACCGCGAACGGCAGCGCCCGCAGCGCCCACGTCACCGCCGCGCTGACCGCCACCAGCGCGGCGATGTGGCCGGGTTCAGCCATCGGCTCGGGAGCCGGTCATCGCGAACCGCACCAGCAGGGCTCCGGTGAACGCGGCGAAGGCGCACACCAGCAGCTGATCGGGCACCACCAGCCAAGCGGCCACCGCACACCCCGCCGCCACCGCCGCCGTGATCCGGTCCGGCCGCTGCCGGTAGGCGTCGAGGCCCAGCACGATGAACAAGGCGGTCAGCGCGAAATCCAGGCCCTGCAGCCGCTGCACCGGTAGGGCACTCCCCAGTAGCCCACCCAGGCCCGCCGAACCCGCCCAGGTGAGGTGGAAACCGCACTGCATCAACAGGATCTGCCGGCTGGTCCAGCCTGCGGCCGCTGGGCTGACACCCACTGCGTACGCCTCGTCGGAGAGCACGTAGGTGCTGTACAGCTTGGCCCAGCGACCGCGGATCCGGTGCAGCGGGAACGACAGCGCGTAGAACAGGTGCCGGGAATTCACCACCAGACTGGTCAACGCCACGGTGGCGATCGGTGCGCCCGCGGCGGCCAGCCCGACCATCAGGAATTCCAGTGACCCCGCGTAGATCACCGCGGCGAAGACGGGAGCCCACCACCACGCCAGCCCTGCATGCACCACCAAAAAGCCCAGCGCCATCCCCAACGGGATGAACGCCAGGCCTATCGGCGCCGACAGGCGCAGTACCGCGCGGGCGGGATGCTCACGCTCGGCCATCGAGACATTCTGGCCGTGCCGGCGGATCGGTCCGTCAGAGGCCCGTCATCGAGCCGCTTTGGCCGCGCTCTTTTCGGTGCGCTTGCCCTTGTTCGCCAGTTCCCCGCCCGCGCTCTCCAGGTGGGCCCGGACAAACCACTGGAACTTCTCCAACTGTCCGGCCTGCCCGATGAGCAGATCCTGCGATACCAGATCCAGGTCGTCCAGGGTGGCGATCGCCTTCCGGATATCGGCCACCACGCCGTCGTACACCAGGTCCAGCGCGGCCAGGTGCGCCTGGACCGTGTCGCGGCCCACCGAATAGTCGTCCCACACCCGGTCCTTGAGGATCGCGCCCGGTGTGCCCTGCGGCGATGCCCCGAGTGCGGCGATCCGCTCGGCGACGTCATCGGCGAATCCACGCACCAGTTCCACCTGGGGATCGATCATCTCGTGCACGCCGATGAAATTGGGCCCCACCACGTTCCAGTGCACGTGCTTGAGAGTCAGATGCAGATCGTTGTAGGTGCTGAGCTGTTTCTGCAGCATATCGGCGATCTTTCGGCCGTCCTTTTCGGAGAGACCGGGAATGGTGAAGTCAGACATCAATTCGCTCCTTACGCATGGGGTTACCGGCTGCGGGTACCCCGGCGCGGCCCGGGCCAACCAATTCGGTTGAACGGCTCCAGCGCGGGTAATCCGATGGCACGCCGGCGGCGAATAACGAGTTTGAACTCTCACGTGCGCCGGGTACCCCGCACCATGCGCACGGAGTTCCACGCGGAAATCGACCGCTTGACCGCCGAACTGGGTGAGATGTGCGCACTTGCCGCGGCCAGCATGGAGTGCGCCACGGATGCGCTGCTGCGGTCGGACCGCGAGGCGGCCCGTCATTGCGATGTCGAGGTGGCCCGGTTGACTCGGCTGTACCACTGCGTCGATGAGCGTGCCTTCTCGATCCTGGCCCTGCAGGCGCCGGTGGCACACGATCTGCGGGTGGTGATGTCGGCGTTTCCCATCGCGGCCGACGCAAACCGGATGGGCGGGCTGGCCGCGAACATCGCCAAGGAGCAGCGCCGGCGCCACGTCGCCGCCGTCCCTGCCGATGCGCGGCCGGTGTTCGCGCAGATGGGACGCCAAGCCCTGCTTCTGGCCGAGCACGCGCGCTGCGCCGTGGTCAACGGTGATGTCGCTGTGGCACAGCACATCCCCGACGGCGACGAGGTGATGAACGACCTGCACCGCAGGTTGTTCATCATGGTGCTCGACGACAGCTGGGAGCACGGCCCGATGGCGGCGGCCAGTGTCATGGTGCTCGGCCGGTTCTACGAACGATTTGCCGATCACGCTGTCGGCATCGCCCGACGGGTCGTTTTCCAGACGTCCGGACGGCTCCCCCACATCAGCATGTCCCCCAACTAGGAGGCGAGTTTCGTCATGCCAGATCTCCGGTACGCGACCGCGGTAGCCGGCGAGCCGTCCTGACCTCGCCGCCACGATCAGGAGTTGCCATGCCACGCGGAGACGGAATTTACCGAGACGAGCCGGACGAACAGCCGGCACCGAAGACCACCGAGGACGGTGACCTGGAGAAAGACACCCCGGATGTGGACACGGGCACCCCGACCCAGGAACCGCCCGACTGAACGGTCTTGTTATTGAAAGATTGTTCTATTATCGTCGTTAACCATGAGTGACGCAGTGCGCAAGTTCAAATTCGAACGCCGACTCGGACGACTGGTGATGAACCCGGTGGTTGCCGCCTTGGACAAGGTCGGCGTACGGTCCCGCCTGATCGTCGAATTGGAGACCACCGGCGCCAAATCCGGCTTGCCGCGGCGAGTGCCATTGGCCGGCCGCGCCGACGAGTCGGGCGTCTGGGTCATCTCTCAACACGGCCGGCGCGCCGGCTGGGCGCACAACATCGCCGCCAACCCGGAGGTTCGGGTCCGGGTTGACGATCAATGGCGAAGCGGAACAGCCACTTTCGAGCCAGAAGACGATGTACGGAGCAGGGCACGCACCTTCGGCGGTTCGGCGACCGCGCTGACCATGCGGGCCATGGAGAGCGATCCGATCTCGGTCCGCATCACTTACCGGTAGCGGGTTCGGCCACGTTGGTCGGCGCCACCGCGACGGGCGCCGCCGGGAATCCGATGCGGGGCACGCCCGGGGTCCCGAGTTGACCCGCCAGCCAGGGCAGCGAATCGGTGAACGTCGACTTCGCGAACGGCCAGTCGTGTTTACCCGGTGCGGCGACCACAGCGCAGCTCATCCCCTTGGTGGTGCCGAGTGCGCACAACGAATGGGCTGCCGCCGTCTGATCACCCGGATTACCCCCGGCATCCCGGCCGCCCAGCCCCACCGCGTCGTTCGCCGCGGCCTGGTCGACTTTGCGTGGAGTCTGCGGGGTGCTGGAGATCTCGAACCATCCCGACACGCCCCGGTAGCTGTCGTGCGCGTTCATCACCGTGGTCGGATCGAACTGCGCCCACGCGGCCTCGCTGCCGCCGAACAACCGCGCCACGGTCTGTTCCTTGGTGCCGGCGACGGGCCCCAGGTCACCGGCGACGTCGACGAACGCGCTGAACAAGTCGGGATGCATGACGGTCAGGTCGACCGCACAGGTTCCGCCCATGGACCAGCCCACGATGCCCCAATTGGCCGCGGCCGGGCTCACCCCGAAGGTCGAGTTCATATAGGGCACCACATCTTTGGTGAGATGGTCGGCGACATTGCCGCGCGGCCCGTTGACGCATTCGGTGTCGTTGTTGAACGATCCGCCACTGTCGACGAACACGAACACCGGGGCGTTGCCGCCGTGCGCGGCCGCGAAATTGTCCATGGCCGCGGCGGCGTCGCCGGTGCGCAGCCAGTCGGCCGGGGTGTTGAACTCGCCGCCGATCATCATCACCGTCGGGAGTTTGGTGTCACCGGCGAACCAGGCCGGCGGCAGGTACACCAGTTCCTGACGATGCTTGAACCCCGAGGCATCGGCCGGGATGGTCACCGGCACCACGGCCCCGTGCGTGGGCACGGTGTGGCCGGCCTTCTGCGCCTGCACGGTGGCCAGATCCGTCTCGTCGGGCAGCGGCCCGGCGGTCAGCTGGTTCCATGCGGTCTGCACCGTCGGGAAGTAGCCGACCCAGAGGTTGACCGCCAGTGCCGTGCTGAGCAGACACGTCGCCACCGCCAGCGTCGACACCGCACGGCGCCACCAGCCCGCCGAGGCCCAGCCGAACACCGCGACGCCGATCGCCAGGCCACTCAAGCCGATCCACACCCAGAGTTCATCGGGTGCCGGATCGTCGGCCATGCCCTGGGCGTCGATGAACCAGTGCGCCCAGGCCGCCGCGGCGACCCCGGCCAGCAGCGCCAGCGGAATCCAGAGCACCCGCCAGCGCCGGGTGCGCCACCCGACGGCGGCCACCAGTATCGCGGCCGTCACCAGCTGGATCACGATCGGCAGCCAGCCCCGCAGCAACGACAGGCCGTGGTGATACGGATCCGCTGCAACAGCGTCGGCGAGCAGCATCGTCACACCGACATCATGACGGCGTAATCTTTACGCCCGCTGTGAGACAACGGGTTTGACGCACAGCGGGCACATATCTGCCCAGCTGACGGCCCTCAGTCGGGTAGTGACGCGCTCAGCCGCTCCGTCGCGGCGACGTAATCCTCGATGAATTCGAGTACCACGTCCCGCGCCGGCTTGACCTTGTTCATCAAACCGACACCCTGACCGACGAAATAGGTGGCCAGCGCCTGCGCCCCGTCGTGCCCCTGGGCGGCCATCGCGTCGATGCGCCGAAGCACCGGCTCGCTGAGCATGTTCTGCAACGGCAGCGGCAGCGGCTGCTGCCCACCCTTGGGCGCCCAGGCGTCGGTCCAGTCCGACACCAGCTGCCGCGACGGCTTACCGGTGCGGCCCGCCGAACGCACCGTGTCCCGTGAACTCGCGGCCAGCATCTTGGCCACCGTGTGCGGTTCGGTCTCGGCCTCTTCGGTGGTCAACCACACCGACCCGGTCCACGCCCCGGCAGCGCCGAGCGCGACCGTCGCCGCCATCTGCTTGCCGGTGACGATGCCGCCGGCAGCCAGCACGGGCACCGCATTGTCGATCGCTTCGATCACTTCGGGAACCACCACCAGCGTCGACACCTCACCGCAGTGCCCACCGGCCTCGGTGCCCTGCGCGACGATCAGGTCCACCCCCGCGGCGACCTGTTTGACGGCGTGCTCCTTGGCGCCGACCAGGGCGGCCACCGGGATGCCGTGCTCACGGCCGGCCTCGATCATGTAGTCCGGTGGCACGCCGAGCGCGTTGGCCATCAGCTTGATGGGATGGCCCAGCGCGACCTGCAGCAGATCGGCTCCGGTGCCGCCGGCCAGCACCGGCGCACCGGTACGGGGTTTGGGATCGGGCTCGATACCGTGTTCGCGCAGCAGGTTGTCGATGAAGTCGCGGTGGCCCTGCGGGATCCGGGCGGCCAGATCGTCCTTGCTGAGCTGCTCGCCCTTGCCCTCGAATTTGGCGGGCACGATGATGTCGACGCCATAGGGCTTGCCGTTGACGTGCTGGTCGATCCAGGTGAGTTCCTGCTCCAGCTGGTCAGGGGTGAAGGCGGCGCCACCCAGCACGCCGAAACCGCCCGCGTTGGTGACCGCGGCCACCACGTCGCGGCAGTGGCTGAACGCGAAGAGCGGGAAGTCGATGCCGTACTGCGTGCACAGGGCCGATGTCATCCGCTCATTATCGACACCCGTCAAGTTTGACGGAAGCCGCCCCCTACGGCAGTTCGAACGGCAACGTCACGCCCTCGTGCGCCAGACAGTGCGTGCAGGTGCGCTCGTGCGGCACGCCCGCGAGGGCTTCGCGCACCAGTTTCTTGAAGCCGACCATGTTGCGTTCGAACTCGGCGAAGACGTCGACCGCCCGCACCCCGGCGCCCTGCTCCACTCCGGCATCCAGATCGGTCACCAAAGCTATTGCTGCATAACACATTTCCAACTCACGAGCCAGCACGGCCTCGGGATAGCCGGTCATGTTGACCAAGGTGAAGCCCTGCCCGGCGAACCACCGGCTCTCGGCGCGGGTGGAAAACCGCGGACCCTGGATCACCACCATGGTGCCGCCGTCGACCACCCCGGGCAGATCGGCGGCCGCGGCCCGCAGCGCCGGGCAATAGGGGTCGGCGAAGCCGACGTGGATGCCTCCGGCGTCGAAGTAGGTGTCGCAACGCCCACTGGTGCGGTCCACCAGCTGATCGGGCACCACCATCGCGCCGGGACCGAGCTGCGGGGTCAGACTGCCGACTGCACACGGCGCGAAGATGCGTCGCACTCCCAGCGCCCGCAGCGCCCACATGTTGGCGCGGTAGGGCACGGTGTGCGGGGAGAACTCGTGGTGCACGCCATGCCGCGGCAGGAACGCGACCTCGTGCTCGCCCACGGCGCCGACGGTGATCGCGGCACTCGGCGTGCCGTACGGGGTGTCCAGGTTGATGCTGCGCGCATCAGGACCGAAGAACGAATAGAAGCCGCTGCCGCCGATTACTCCGAGCATCCGACCATTGTGGGATACGGCCGCGGTCGGTCTTGTCTCAGTCCTGCGCTGGCTGGGACAAGGTGGCCTCCACTTCGGCCTTTTCGGCGGCCTGCTTGGCGGCGTCCCTGATGGCGAACGCGTCGGTGGCCAGCCCACCGATGGCGTTCGCCACATCCTTCACCGCGGTGGTGATGATGGCCGCCACCTCACCCACGGTCGAGGCCACGGATTCGACACCTTCCTGCAGCGCATCTTTGGTGATTTCGGTCTTGCTCAGGCGGTCGGTCATGAGACAAGTGTCACGTGGCGTGCGCCACGTGACAAGGTGCCGCTCGTCACGGCGCACCGGCGACGCGTGCGACACAGGCCCAATGTCGCAGCGTGCGACACAGGCCCAATGTCGCAGCGTGCGACGATGACCCGCATGGCTACCTTTGCGCAGTGGGTGGAAGGCGCACGCCCTCGCACCCTGCCCAATGCCGTCGCCCCCGTCATCGCCGGGACCGGGGCGGCCGCGTGGCTCGGGGGCGCGGTGTGGTGGAAGGCGCTGCTGGCGCTGGTGGTGTCACTGGCCCTGATCGTCGGAGTGAACTACGCCAACGACTATTCCGACGGGATCCGCGGCACCGACGATGTGCGCTCGGGTCCGCTGCGGCTGGTGGGCTCGAAGGTGGCATCCCCGCGTGCGGTGCTCACCGCAGCCGTGATCAGCCTGCTGGTCGGCGCCGGTGCGGGCCTGGTGCTGGCAATCGCCAGCCAGCCGTGGCTGATCGCCGTCGGCGCCGCCTGTATCGCCGGGGCCTGGCTGTACACCGGCGGTTCGACGCCGTACGGCTACCGCGGACTGGGCGAGGTCGCGGTGTTCGTCTTCTTCGGACTGGTCGCCGTGTTGGGCACCCAGTACACCCAGACGTTGCGGGTGGACTGGGTCGGTCTGGCCGCCGCGGTGGCGACCGGCTGCCTGTCCTCGGCGGTGCTGGTGGCCAACAACCTGCGCGATATCCCAACCGACACCGAGTCGCAGAAGATCACCCTCGCGGTGCGCCTGGGCGATGCCCGCACCCGGGCGCTCTATCAGGCGCTCGTGGTCCTGCCCTTCGTGCTGACCCTGGTACTCATGCTGGCCACCCCGTGGTGCGCCGCGGGTCTGCTGGCCGCCCCCCTGGCGCTGCGCGCGGCTGGGCCGGTGCGGCGCGGTCTGGGCGGGCGCGAGCTGATTCCGGTGCTGCGCGACACCGGGCTGACGATGCTGGTGTGGTCGGTCGCGGTGGCGGCGGCGCTGACGTTCGGCTGAATCAGCTCGCGTGCGGATCGGCGGAGTTCAGCACCGCGACCGCATGGTCGTATTCGCCCCTGACCTCGGCGTACCGCAGGAATTTCACGTTCTCCACCTGGATCTCGTCGACATCCGGGTCGTTCTCCAGGATGCCCATCACCTCGTCGACGAAATCCTGCAACGGCATGGCCCATTCGCTTTCGGCCTGTCCCGGCAGCAGATCGGTACGGACCGCGGGCGGCTGCAATTCCTTGAACTCGACGCCCGAGCCGGCGAACTGCAGCCGCAACGACTCGGTGAGCAGATGAATGGCCGCCTTGGAGGCGTTGTAGCTCGGGGTCACCTTCAGCGGGGTGAACGCCAGGCCCGAGGACACCGTGATGACGGTGGCACCGGGCCGGGACTGCAGGTGCTCGATGAACCCGGCGAGCAGCCGGATCGGCCCCAGCACGTTGGTGGTGACGGTGGATTCCGCCGCGGCCAGGAACGACTCGGGGTGGTGCCAGTCCTCGATGTGCATCACCCCGGCCATCGCCACCAGCACGTTGAGCTCGGGATGGGCCGCCAGCACGTCGGCCGCCACAGCGGCGATGCTGGCCGGGTCCGCGGTGTCGATGCGCACCACCTCCAAGCCGTGCTCGGCGGCGATCCGGTCCAGTAGCTCGCGTCGGCGGCCGCCGACGATGACCGTGTTTCCCTTGTCCCGCAACGCAAGTGCCAACGCCAGTCCGATCCCGCTGGTGGCGCCGGGGATGAATACGGTGTTCCCGGTGATCTTCATGGGTCCAGCCTGCGGGATCTGTCGCCATCTGTCACATGCATTCTTATGATGCCTTGCATGCTCACGACGCATATCGATCGGGTGGACCTCAACCTGCTGACCCCACTGGTCGCCCTTCTCGAGGAGCGCCAGGTATCCCGGGCGGCCACCCGGGTGGGCCTGAGCCAGCCCGCGATGAGCCGGGCCTTACAGCGGCTGCGCCGGGTGCTCGACGATCCTCTGCTGATCCGCGACCCACAGGGCTTCCGGCTGTCCGCCCGGGCCGAGGAGATCTACGAACAACTCACCACCGTGGTGCCGCTCTTGCAGAATATGTTGTCGCCCAATGATTTCGACCCGAGCCAGGCCAGCCAACCGGTGAACCTGGCCGGAAGTGACTACGCCGTGGCGGTCTTCGGACCGCCGATCACCCGGCGTATCCGCGACCACTCCCCCGACTCACCGGTGCGGTTCCGCAATCTGCGCCTGGACGGGATCATCGAGCACATCCGCAGCGGCGCAGTCGATATCGGCCTCTACGGTGGTGACCTGCCCGCCGACCTGCAGTCCGCACCGCTGTTCGTCGAGACCTTCAGTTGCGTCATGGCCGCCGGCCACCCACTGGCCGCAGCACCGGCGCTCACCTTGTCCGGATACCTGCGCTACCCGCACATCGTCATCGACACCGCCGACGGCCGGCAGAGCGCCGTCGATCGACCGCTGGTCGCGCTGGACCGGCCACGGCAGGCCGCCGTCACCGTGCCCTACCACTCCGCCGCGACCGGACTGCTACCCGGAACCGATTTGATCGCAACGCTTCCCGACCGGCTCGCGGCCGGCTGGACCGAGGACACCGGGCTGGCTGCCCGGCCCGCGCCGGCCGAGATCGCCACCATGGCATACCAGATGATCTGGAATCCCGCCTTCGACAACGACCGGCGCCACCACTGGCTGCGCGGGGTGGTGCGGGCGGCGGCAGCCGACTAGGGCTCGTCGTCGCCACGCAACCGGGCCTGCAACGATTCCCGGTCCTGGCGACGGCGTTCGTCGAACTCGGCGATGCTGGCCGTGGCACGGCGTCGCAGCGGCGCGAAAACCCAGATGCCCAAGGGCAGTGCCAACACGATGGCGAACAGCACCGCCACGATCAACGGAAACTCGCGGATACCGAGGAGATGACCCGCCCCGACGATGACGACGGTGAGCACGGCGGCAAGCGCCAGCCGGGCCACAAGATAAGCTCCGACGTCACGCAGCATCCGGGAACCCGGCCGACCTTCAGACACGGGCCCGAGCCTACCCACGGCGCGTATATTCGGATCAAGGAGGTTTTCGTTGCAGTACTTACTCCTGGTCCTGATCGTGGCCGGGCTTGCATACGCGGTATGGCGGGTGGTGCGGGCTTCGGCAGATCGGCCGCGCACCCGGGTGATCGGTCCCGACGACGACCCGGACTTCCTGCGGCGTCTCGGCCACGGGGACAACAACCCCCGTAGTTAGCCCGCTACCCCGCGTTCGGGAACCCCGCCGCGACCACCGCGGCCAATTTGATCAAGGCCTCGCGGGTCTGCGGTTTGAGCCGCTCGAGGCTGATCTCGGCGCCCTCCTCCAGATGCGGATCGAACGGCACCTGCAACACCGCCCGGCAGCGCCGCGCGAAGTGATCGGTGACCTTCTGCAGGTCCACCTTGCCCGAACGCGGACGCACCGCATTCACCACCGCGATCGCATTGCGCACCATCTCCTGATGGCCATGGGCGTCCAGCCAGTCCAGGGTCGCCGACGCCGAGCGGGCACCGTCCACCGATCCCGAACTCACCACGATCAGCACATCCGCGTTGGACAGCACCGCCGCCATCGCCGAGTGCAGCATGCCGGTGCCGCAGTCGGTCAGCACCAGGCTGTAATAACGCTGCAGCACCTCCAGTGTCCTGGTGTAGTCCTGCGAGCTGAACGCCTCCGACACCGCCGGATCGCTCTCCGAGGCCAGCACCTCCAGCCGGCTGGGCCCCTGGTTGGTGTAGCGGCGGACATCGCTGTAGCTGTTGATGCCCTCGGCGTCGCGCAACAGGTGCCGCACCGTGGCCGGCGTCTCCAGCGGAACCTTCTGGCTCAGCGTGCCGCGGTCGGGATTGGCATCCACCGCGATGACGCGGTCACCGCGGGTGGAGGCGAAGGTGGCACCCAGGGTCGCGGTGATCGTGGTTTTGCCGACGCCGCCCTTGAGCGACAGCAGCGCGATCCGGTAGCAGCCCCGCAACGGGCGGCCCACCTCGCCGAGCAGGTTGTTGTAGTCGGTGACCTTCGGGCTTTCGCCCAGATTGACGGTCTTGAACGTGGCCAGGTACAGCCAGCGCCGCCAGCCACCCGACGGTGCCCGCTTCGGCTGGCCGAGCAGCGCAACCGTGGACAGATCCAGGTAGGGCGCAGGCAGCGGGAACGGGCTGGTCTGGTCGGCAGGCGGGACGGGAACATTTCCCGTCGCTGCGCTCGCCGGAACATTTCCCGTCGCTGCGCTCGCCGGAACATTTCCCGTCGCTGCGCTCGCCGGAACATTTCCCGTCGCTGCGCTCGCCTGGCCGCCACCGCCGCCACCGCCGATCACCGGAATCCCGTGCGGCGGGGTCGGCGCGGTCCACTCCGGCGGCACCTCCTGCCCCGGATCGCTGAAACGCTGCTGCCCACGGAAGTTGACGGGCTGGTCGGGTCCGAGCGGCACGGTCAGCCCACCCCGGCGTAGGAATGCAGGCCCACCGTGACCAGGTTGATGAAGAACAGGTTGAACACCATCGCCACGAAGCCGACGACGTTGATCCAGGCGGCCCTGCGGTCACGCCAGCCCGCGGTGGACCGCGCGTGCAGATATGCGGCGTACACCACCCAGGCGATGAACGACACCGTCTCCTTGGGGTCCCAACCCCAATAACGACCCCACGCCTCCTCGGCCCAGATGGCCCCGAAGATGACGCCGAAACCGAACACCGGGAACGCGAAGATGGTGGTGCGGTAGGCGATCCGGTCCAGGGTCTGCCCGTCCGGCAGCCGGCTGATCATCCGGCCCAAGCCGTTGTCCCGCTCGGCCAGCGGAGACATCTTGAGCAGGAACAGGATGCTGGCCACACCGCCCACCAGGAACACCCCGGAACCCAGGCTGACCACCGAGACGTGGATCGGCAGCCAGTAGGACTGCAGCGCGGGCATCACCGGGGCGGCGTTGGTGTACAGCCAGCGCCCGGAGACCGTCAGCAAGATCAGCACCGGCACCAGCACGAACACCCAGAGCGCGCGGAACTGTGGTTTGCGCAGCACGATCGCACCGGCGATCAGACCGGAGAAGCAGGTCAGATTGATGAATTCGTACATGTTGCCCCACGGCACCCGCGCCGTGGCCAGGCCGCGCAGCACGATGCAGGTGGCGAGCAGGGCGATACCCACGTACACCAGCGCCAGACCGGCACGGCCGACACGCTCGTCGGCCGACCGCGATGACGTCTCGGCGACGACGCCGGGTGTCAGGCTGTCGGCACCGACCCGCGATGTCGCGGCGGCCCCGACCAATTCGCGGGCCTCGACCTTGCGGCCCCGCGAGTACGCCAGTTCGACGGCCAGCAGCAGCAGCGCGACCACCAGCACGACCACCGATGACGTGTACGCCCAGTCCGAATAGCGGGACAATTCGATGTCGATGTGCGTTGTATTCATGCGCGCGTCACTCTTCTCCCAGCAGCTTCACGGTGAGCCGCTCGAACTCGTCACCCCACCCGGAGTTGTCGGTCCGGGCCAGACCCCCCAGCTCGACGCTTACGGTACCCGCCGGGCCGGGACGCAGCCGCACCCACACGCGACGCCGGCGCACCACCAGCGACACCAGCAGCCCGCCCATCATCGACATGGCGAACACCAGCACCCACAGCTGCGCCGGATCGTGGGAAACCTGCAGGTTGATGAACGGCACCGCGCCGTCGAACCGGATGGTGGTGCCGTCGTCCAGCCGGGTCTGCTCGCCGGCCTTGAGGTTGACCCGGGCCTGTTTGGTCAGCCGGCCCTGGCCGATCAGCCGCGGGTCGAGGGTGAACAGCGACTGTGGGCGCCCGGTGTCCAGCCCGGCGTCACCGCGGTAGATGTCGATGGCCACCGCGGGATCGTTGAGTGCCGGGAAACTGGAGGACAGCAGGGTGCCGTCGAGCCGTTCGGTCGGGGCGAACAGGCCCTGCACGGCGATCTGGTGTTTGCGACGCTCGTCGGGGTCGGGATAGGTGCCCCCGGGCGGATCGACCCGGATCACCCCGGAGGACAGCAGGGTCAGCGGATCGTCGGGGCGCCACTGCACCGTGGTGGTGCGCGTACGGCCGTCCGGGAAGGTCACCGTGAACGTCGGCGCGTAGCCGTGGCCCTGCAGGTACACCCGGTTCCCGCCGATACGCAGCGGGTGGTTGACCTCGAGACGGTACGGCTGCCAGGTGTCGGTGTTCAGCGCGGCACCGTCCTGGTAGCGGATATTGGCCGCGAAGCTGACGGCCTGACCGCTGGGCAGGTACTCGGCGTCGAAATCGTTGACCTGCAAGCAGATCGGGTACAGCGCGGTGCCGTCGACGGTGTTGCCGGCGCGGAACGAGTCGAAGGCGGCCGGTGAGGCCGAACAGAATCCGGGGCCGCCGTCGGCGATCACGATGACGTTGCCCTCGTAGCCGAACAGCTTGCCCGCGGCGACCGCCACCAGCAGGCCCAGCAAGGAGAAATGGAAGACGATGTTGCCGAACTCGCGCAGGTAACCCTTCTCCGCCGAGATTTCGGTGACGTCGCCGTCGTGGCGGGTGGTGCGCCGCCAGCCCTTCAGCCGATCGGTCATGGTGGCGGCCAGCGCCTCGGCGGCACCGTCGATCTCGGTTTCGTGATGCTTGGGCAGCCGCGCCAGGTTGCGCGGGGCGGCCACCGGCGTCGCCCGCAGACTTCGCATGTGCTCGGCCAGTCGTGGGGTCAGACAGCCCACCAGCGAGACGAACAACAGCACGTAGATCGAGGTGAACCAGAAACTGGAGAACACGTCGAAGGCCTGGACCTTGTCCAGCCACGGCCCGATGGTCGAGTGCTGGGCCAGGTACTCGTCGACCTTGGCGGCGTTGAGGCTGCGCTGCGGCAGCAAGGCGCCCGGAATGGCGCCCAGCGCGAGCAGGAACAGCAGCACCAGCGCGGTGCCCATGGAGGTCAGGGTCCGCCAGGTGTTACGGATCAGCGCCCAGACCTTCATCAGTCCCCGGGTCGGTGCGCTCTTGCCCGCCGGCTGGACGGCCGTCATATCGGAAGCCTCACATCACTGACGAACGCGTCGCGTACCCACGCCACGAAATCGCCCCACAACCCGGTGACCAACGCGACGCCGACGGCGATCATCAGCACGCCGCCGAAGATCTGGATGCCCCGGGTGTGCGCGCGCAGCCAGCCCAGCCCGCGCACCGCGCGCGACGAGCCGAAGGCCAGCAGCACGAACGGCACCCCGAGACCCAGGCAGTACGCGATCACCAGGGCGATGCCGCGCACCACCGCGGACCCTTCGGTGGCCGATGCCACCGCGATGACCGCGGTCAGCGTCGGCCCCAGGCACGGCGTCCAGCCCAGCGCGAACACCGCGCCGAGCAGCGGTGCGCCGCCCAGCGTCGACAGCTGACGCGGGGCGAAGCGTGCCTCACGCTGCAGCAACGGGATGAAGCCGACAAAGATCAGGCCCATCGCAATGGTGACCACCCCGCCGATACGTTGCAGCAGGGCCTCATTGGTGATCACCGCCGTCGTCATGCCGAGCACCGCGACGCTGCCGAGCAGGAACACCGACGTGAAGCCCGCGACGAACAGTGCGGCCGCGCCGACCACCCGCCACCTGCCGGCCCGTGACCCGCCGGACACCGGGCCCTCGCTGACCCCGACCACACCCGCCAGATAGGACAGATAGCCGGGCACCAGCGGCACAACACAGGGCGACGCGAAGGACACCAGGCCGGCCAGCACGCTGACCCCCAGGGCCAGCAGCACCGGGCCGTTGGCTACGACGTCGGCGGGGTTCACCGCTCGGCAGCCAGACGCTGGACCACCGGCAGTAGATCGGCGGCCAGCAGCTCGCGCAGGAACACCGCGGCCACCCGGTGCTGTCGGTCCAGCACGACGGTGGACGGGATGACGGTGGTCGGGTACTTCCCGCCGAACGCGATCATGGTGCGCATCGGCGGGTCATAGATCGACGGGAAGCCGACCTTGCGGTCGATGACGAAATCCTTTGCGGCATCCCGGTTGTAATCCCGTACGTCGATACCCAGGAATGCGACGCCGAGGTTGCGGGTCTGTTGGTACACCTGCTCCAATTGCGGGATCTCCGAGCGGCAGGGGCCGCACCACTGCCCCCACACGTTGATGACGACAACCTTGCCCGCGAAGTCGTCCAGCGACAGCGTGCGGTTGGGGTCCATCAGATCGGGTCCGGCGAGTTTGCCTGGGGTACCGCGTTTTTCGGCCGGATCGTAGAAGATGTCGGTCTTGCCCCCGGGGGCGACGAATTCGAAGGTGCCACCCTGAGCCACGGCGTCGTCACCGGTGGAACAACCGGTGAGCACGGCCAGCAACAGTGTCAGGGTAACGAGGATGCGCACTACAGACCCCAGGGCTCCGTATAGGCCCACCGGATCAGCTCGTCACCGTCGAAGACGAAGGAGGTGATCGACGACAGATTGCACAACCGGCTGTGCGGCAGCGGCAGATGCGCCAGCTTGCGCCCGGTCATGGCCCGCCGCAGCGTCTCGACCGGCAACTGATGGCTGACGCAGACCGCTTCGTGCCCTTCGGCTTTCGCGCGGGCCCGGTGCAGCGCCGCCGTCATCCGCGGGGCGATCTCGTCATACGGCTCGCCCCAGGATGGCTTGCGCGGGTTGCGCAGCTTCGGCCAGTTGCGCGGGTCGCGCAGCGCCCCGTCGCCGGGGGCCACCCGCTCACCCTCGAACTGGTTCCACGATTCGATGAGGTCCCCGTCGGTGTCGATGGACAGACCGTGCTTCTCGGCGATCGGCGCGGCGGTCTCCTGCGCGCGTTCCAGTGGGGAGGCCACCACATAGGTGATGTCGTGGGTGGCCAGCCAATCCGCGGCGGCCCGGGCCTGCGCCCGGCCGCGGTCGGACAGGTGGTAGCCAGGCAGCCGGCCGTAGAGCACTTTCTCCGGGTTGAACACCTCACCGTGGCGCATCACGTGCACCGTCGTTCTCTGTGTCACCGGGTGACCTCGGCGGCCGCCCGGGCCGCGTGCGGCAGCGCGGCGGCGATGTGTTCGAAGGCGGCGTCGTCCAGAGCCGTTGACACGAACCAGGTTTCGAACGCGCTGCACGGCGGGTAGACACCGGCGTCCAGCAGCGCGTGGAAGAAGGCCGGATAACGCCAGGTCTCGGTGGCCTTCGCGGTGGCGAAGTCGGTCGGCGCGACATCACCGAAGAACACCGTGAGAAAGTTGCCGGCCCGCGAAATATGGTGCGCCACCGAGGCTTCGGTGAGCGCATCGGTGAGCAACCCGGCCAGCCGGTCGGCGTTGGCGTCCAGCGTGGCGTAGGCGGCGTCGTCGGCGGCGGCCAGCGTCGCCAGGCCGGCGGCCATCGCGACCGGATTTCCGGACAGGGTGCCGGCCTGGTACACCGGGCCGAGCGGGGCTAACCGCTCCATCACCTCGGCGCGGCCACCGAACGCGGCCGCAGGGAGCCCACCGCTCATCACCTTGCCGAAGGTGAAGATATCGGCGTCCACAGGATCCAGGCCGTACCAACCCGACCGGTGCACCCGGAAACCCGTCATCACCTCATCGAGGATCAACAGCGCGCCGTGCTCGGCGGTGATCCGGCGCAGCGCGGCGTTGTAGCCGGGCCGCGGAGCGACCGTGCCCATGTTGCCGGGACTGGCTTCGCTGATGACGCAGGCGATCTGCTCGCCGTGCGCGGCGAACACCTCTTCGACGGCGGCGACGTCGTTGTAGGGCAGCACGATGGTGTCCGCGGCGGCCGCCCCTGTGACACCGGGTGAGGACGGCAGGCCCAGCGTCGCCACCCCCGAGCCGGCGTCGGCCAGCAGGGCGTCACTGTGGCCGTGATAGCAACCGGAGAACTTGATGATCTTCGGTCGGCCGGTGTAGCCACGGGCCAGCCGGATGGCGCTCATGGTGGCCTCGGTGCCGGAGTTCACGAACCGGATGCGCTGCACCGGGGCGACGCGCTCGATGATGGCGCGGGCCAGCTCGGTCTCCGCCGGCGTCGGGGCGCCGAAGGACAGCCCGTCGGCGGCGACCCGCTGCACCGCCTCCACCACGGCGGGGTGGGCGTGGCCCAGGATCATCGGCCCCCAGGAACACACCAGGTCGACGTAGTGGTTGCCGTCCGCGTCGGTCAGCCGGCTGCCGCCGGCTTTGGTGATGAACCGTGGGGTGCCGCCGACCGCGCTGAAGGCCCGCACCGGCGAGTTCACGCCGCCGGGGATGACCGAGGACGCGTCGGCGAACAATGCAGCGGAGGCCGACACGGATACGGCACTTGTCATGGAGACCAGTGTCCCAGCCGCACGGGAAACGCAAACTACAGGGTGTAGTGGGCACACCCGGTGACCGTCCCGGGCACCTCGCTGGGGCCAGCTTTACCGCCTTCACGCTGGCGGAATGCCAGCGGCCAGGACGCCATGCGATCAGCCGGCCGCGGGCACCGGGGCGGCGATCAATGCGATGGCCTGTTCGGCGGCGGCCTGCACGGCCGAGGCCGCCACCCCGCCTTTGCGCAGCGATTCCATGCCCCGCAGTACCGCGAGCAGCAGGCTCGCCAAGGCCGTGGCGTCGGTGCCGGCCGGGATGTCGCCGTCCGCCTGGGCGGCACTGATCGTGGCGGTCAACTCCCGCAACCATCCGTCGAGGGTGCGTTTCACCCGTTTGGCGACGTCGGCGTCGGCGGGACAGAGTTCGTCCGCGCTCTTGGCCAACAGGCAACCTCGACGGCCGGTATCGGAGACGATCGCCGCGGTGAGCCCGCGGACATGGGCCACTAGCCGGTCGTAGGCACTCAACTCCGGATTGCGCAGATCGGCCTGGATGACCTCCGACATCTGAGCGCAATACAGCTCCAGGCTGCGCACAAACAGGGAGTGTTTGTCGCCGAAGGCTTTGTAGAAGCTGCCCCGGCCCAGGCCGGTCACCGCGCTGAGGTCATCGACGCTGGTCGCCTCGTAGCCCTGAGCCCAGAACAGGTCGCGACTGGCCGCGACCACCTCATCTTCGTCGAACTTGCGCGGGCGTGCCATCGGGGCATCCTAAATGTTTACGACATATCGGTACAGAACTCGCTGCGGCTCAGACGGTGACGACGACGGTGCCGACCTTGCCCGGCGCCGATACGTGTCGCACCGCGGCCCCGATGTCGTCGAGTCGGTAAACCGCGGCCGGGGCGAGCGCCTGCGGGTGGGCGCTGACCATGGCCAGGGCGGCGGCGATATCGGAGGCGCGTTGAGCTGCCGAGGCATCGGTCAACCAGCGGAAGACCGTCATGCCGCGCAGACCGCGTGAGCCCTGCACCAGATCCAACGGCTGCAGCACGAACGGATCGGGTTCCAGCTGCCCGTAACTGATCAGCGTTCCACCGGGGGCCAGCAGGTTGAACAACTCGGTACCGACGCGCCCTCCGACCGGGTCGAGGACCACCGCGACCGGTCGAGCGCCCACCGCCGCGCTCAACCGGTCGCGCCAATCACCGGCATCGGTGGAGAACACCGGCACCTCGGGAAACAAGGCGCTCAGCTCATCGGCCCGTTGGGCACTGCGCACCACCGACACCGTGGCGATGTGGTGGTCTTGCGCGGTGGTGGTGAACAGCCGCCCCACCGAGGATGAGGCGGCGTTGTTGACCACCACACCGTCGTAGCCGACCGCGGGATGCTCTTCTGCCGCCCGGCGCAACATCAACACCGTGATCGGATTGCAGATCAGCTGAGCGGCCGCCGCGTCGGAGAGACCTTCCGGAACGGCAACCGCCAGGTCGGCAGGCACGTTCACGGTTTCCGCCCACGATCCTGGATTCGGGAAGAACGCGACCCGCTGCCCGACGGTCAGTCCGGTCACACCCTGGCCGATCCCGGTGATGATGCCGGCGGCCTCCACGCCGACGCGTTGCGTCGCCCCGACGTCGGTGGCCATCGCGACCGCAAGGAGATCGCCGGGGTGGATGGCAAAGGCCCGTACCCGAACCTGGATGTGCCCCCAGCCGGGCTCCGGCGGTGCGGCCACGGTGCTGATTTCGAGAATTTCGGCGGGCTCCCCGGCCCGCGAGAACGTCACTGCGCGTGTCATCGTCGTATCTCCTGTCGAGCGCCTGCGACGCCTGTCCGATCGACCGTAGCTGTTATGTACTGATCAGTCAACATTGCAGAGCCGCGGAGCTAAATGGCTGAGACACTTACGATTTCGATGGACAGGCCACGAAGTCCGCGGTGCACGACAGCATCGTCGGCCGCGTCGAACACGCCCGCGACCGGCTCAGCTCCAGTCGACGCTGAGGTACTGCGTCTCGAGGTACTCCTCGAGGCCGGCGCGGGCACCCTCCCGCCCGATGCCGCTCTGCTTGACGCCACCGAAAGGAGCCGACGGGTCCGAGACCAGGCCCCGGTTGACGCCCACCATGCCGGCCTCGAGTGCCTCCCCGATGCGCAACGCCTCCGCCAACTCACCGAAGACGTACGCCGCGAGGCCGTACTCGGTGTCGTTGACTGTGGCCAGCAGTTCGTCGAGGTCGTTCCAGACGACGATCGGGGCGACCGGACCGAAGATCTCCTCGCCGAGAAGCGGGTCGTCGGCGGAGAGGCCGGTGAGCACCAACGGCGGATAGAAATGTCCGCTGCTGTCCTCGGGCACCGCGGCGCGGTGCGCGATGGTGGCGCCGCGCTCCACCGCCCCGTCGACGAGCCGGGTGACCCCCGCCAGCGCCTTGGCCGAGATGAGCGGGCCGATGTCGCTTCCCTCTTCGGCGGGGCCGACGCGGAGCGCCTCGACCGCCGCACCGAAACGGGCCACGAACTCCTCGGCCACGTCGGCGTGCACGTAGAAGCGGTTGGCCGCGGTGCAGGCCTGGCCCCCGTTGCGGAACTTGGCGATCATGGCGCCGTCGACCGCGGCGGCGATGTCGGCGCCGGCGCTCACCACGAACGGCGCGTTGCCGCCGAGCTCCATGGAGGTGTTCACCACCCGGTCGGCGGCCTGCCCCAACAGGATCCGGCCGACCCCGGTGGACCCGGTGAAGGAGATCTTGCGGACCCGGGGGTCCGCCAGCCACGCCGTCACGATGGCGGCAGCATCGCTGCCGGGCACCACGTTGACCACGCCGTCGGGGACGCCCGCCTCGGCGATCAGCCGAGCGATCGCCAAGGCGGTCAGCGGGGTCTCACCGGCGGGCTTGAGCACGACGGTGCAGCCCGCGGCGAGGGCCGGCGCGATCTTGCGGGTGGCCATCGCGGCCGGGAAGTTCCACGGCGTCACGAGGGCCGCGACGCCGACCGGCTTGTGGGTGACCAGGGTGCGGGTCCCGCCGGCCGGCGAGCGGCCGTAGTCGCCGTGCGGGCGCACGGCCTCCTCGGCGTACCACCGGAAGAACTCGGCCGCGTAGACGACCTCGCCCCGGGCGTCGGTCAGCGACTTGCCGTTCTCGGCAGCGATCAACTCGGCGAGCCCGTCGGCGTCGCGCAGCATCAGCTCACGCACGCGGCTGAGCAGCTCGCTGCGGCCGCGCGGCGGGACGGCCGCCCAGGCGCGCAGGCTGCCTGCGGCCGCGTCGACCGCGGCCACCGCGTCCCGGGCGTCGCCGTCGGCGACGGAGGCGATGACCCGGCCGGTGGCCGGGTCCTCCACGTCGAAGGCCCCGGCGGAGCCGGTGCGCCACTGCCCGCCGACGAGCACACCGTGCTCGGTGGCGAGCGAGACGATGGTGCGCGAGAGCGAGTCGCCCTCGGGTCGGGTGCTCAGGTCGGTCACGGGTAGAGGCCTCTCAGCTCGTGGGCTCGGTAGACGCGTTCGACGGCCATGCAGGTGGCCGCCAGGCGCAGGGTCAGCAGGCGCTCCTGGGAGTAGCCCAGGACGTCGCGCCAGGCGCGGGTCATCCGGTCGACGAGGCGGTCGTTGACCTCCTCCTCGCTCCACCAGTACGACTGGTTGGCCTGGACCCACTCGAAGTAGGACACCACCACGCCGCCGGCATTGGCCAGGATGTCGGGCACGACGAGCACACCGCGGGACTCCAGGATCCGGTCGGCATCGCCGGTCAGCGGGCCGTTGGCGCCCTCGACGACCACGCGGGCGCGGACGTCGCAGGCGTTGCCGGCGTGCACCACGCCCTCGACTGCCGCCGGGACCAGCAGGTCGACGTCGGCGGTGAGCACGTCCTCGCCCGCGATCGACTCGGCGCCGGGGAAGCCGACGACGCTGCCTGTCTCCTCGACGTGCCGCTCCAGGGCGGCGACGTCGAGGCCGCCGCGGTTGAGGATGCCGCCGTAGACGTCGCTCACGGCGAGGACCTGCACGCCCTCCTGCGCCAGGAAGCGGACCGCGCCGCGGCCCACCTTGCCGAAGCCCTGGACAGCGGCCCGGGCACCCCGCACCTCGATGCCGACGTGGCGCAGCGCCTCGACAGAGATCGCGACGACGCCGCGGGAGGTCGAGGCGGCGCGGCCCTGCGAGCCGCCCAGCGCGATCGGCTTGCCGGTGACCACACCCAGCACCGTGTGACCGCGGCCCGCGGAGTAGGTGTCCATCATCCACGCCATGGTCTGCTCGTCGGTGCCGATGTCGGGTGCCGGGGTGTCGTTGTCCGGGCCGATCAGCGGTGCGATCTCGGAGGTGTAGCGGCGGGTGATCCGCTCCAGCTCGGCGGTGCTGTACCGGCGCGGGTCGACCCGCACTCCGCCCTTCGCGCCGCCGTAGGGCACGTCGAGCAGCGCGCACTTCCAGGTCATCCACATCGCCAGCGCGCGCACCTCCTCGATGTCGACGCGGGCGTCGAAGCGCACGCCGCCCTTGCCGGGACCGCGCGAGTAGTTGTGCTGCACGCGGTAACCGCGCAGCACCTCGCTGGTGCCGTCGTCGCGGCGCAGCGGGATGCTCACGCTGATCTCGCGGCGCGGCTCGGCCAGCATCGCGAACACCGACGGGCCGAAGCCGAGCGTCTCGACCGCGCTGGCCAGCTGCTCGCGGGCGTCGTCGAGGACGGTGCGCTCAGCCGCCTCGGGCACGACAACTGTCATCGGGCCTGCTCCAGGCCCTCGGCGACGATCGTCAGCGCCTCGTCGAGCAACTCGTCGGAGATGCTGAGCGGCGGGAGGAAGCGGATGACGTTGCCCCAGGTGCCGCAGGTGAGTGTGATGACGCCGTGGGCGTGCGCGTGTGCGGCGACGGCCTTGGCGAGTGCGCCGTCGGGTTTGCCGGTCGCCGGGTCGACGAACTCGGCGGCGACCATGGCGCCCCGGCCGCGGACGTCGCCGATGCGCGGATCGGACTGCTGCAGCCGGCGTAGCCGGCCGACGAGGGTCTCCTCGAGTTGGCGGGCGCGTTCGAGCAGGCCGTCGGCCTCGATGGTGTCGATGACGGCGAGCGCGGCAGCGCAGGCGAGCGGGTTGCCGCCGTACGTGCCGCCGAGGCCACCGGTGTGGACGCTGTCCATGATCTCGGCGCGGCCGGTCACCGCGGACAGTGGCAGGCCGCCGGCGATGCCCTTGGCACTGACCAGCAGGTCGGGCACCACGCCGTCGTGATCGACGGCGAACCAGGTGCCGGTGCGGCCGAAGCCGGTCTGCACCTCGTCTGCCACGAAGAGCGCGCCGTTGGCCGTGCACCACTCGGCGAGCGCGGCGAGGAAGCCGGGCGCCGGGACAATGAAGCCGCCCTCGCCCTGGACCGGCTCGATGACCAGCGCGGCCACCTGGTCGGCACCGACCTGCGCCTCGATCATCGCGATGGCGCGCTCGGCGGCGAGCTTGCCGTCGATGTCCGCGGCGTCGCGGAACGGGTAGGACATCGGCGCGCGGTAGACCTCACCGGCGAAGGGGCCGAAGCCCGACTTGTACGGCATGTTCTTCGCCGTCATCGCCATGGTGAGGTTTGTGCGGCCGTGGTAGGCGTGGTCGAAGGCCACCACGGCGTCGCGGCCGGTGTGGGCGCGGGCGATCTTGACCGCGTTTTCGACGGCCTCGGAGCCGGAGTTGAACAGCGCGGTGCGCTTCTCGTGATCACCCGGGGTGACGCGGGCCAGCTGCTCGGCGACCGCCACATATCCCTCGTACGGCGTGACCATGAAGCAGGTGTGGGTGAACGCCTCGACCTGCTGGGTCACCGCGTCCACCACGCGCGGGGCGCTACTGCCGACGGTCGTCACGGCGATGCCCGAGCCGAGGTCGATGAAGCGGTTACCGTCGACGTCCTCGACGATGCCGCCGTTCGCGCGGGCCGCGAAGATCGGCATGGTGGTCCCGACGCCGGCGCTCACGGCGGCCTGCTTGCGGCGCATCAGCTCGAGGGAGCGCGGCCCTGGGAGCGCGGTGGCGAGATGGCGGGTCTGGTCGAGCGGAGGAAGCGGCATGGAACCATGCTCGACCGGCTTTCCCATGCTGTCCAAGACCTATTCGACAACATCTTCATGCTCAGGAGGCATGGTCGACGTAGGGTCGGATGGTGAGCATCGACCTGCGGCTGTTGCGCTACCTCGTCGCCACCGTGGACGAGGGCTCGGCGACCCGTGCCGCCGCTGCCCTGCACGTCACCCAGCCCGTACTCTCGCGCCAGCTGCGCCAGCTGGAGACCCAGTCCGGTCTGCGCCTGTTCGACCGCGACGGCAGGCGGCTGCGGCTGACCCACGCCGGCGAGGAGTTCCTGCCACACGCGCGGGAGCTGCTGCGCGAGGCGGACGCGCTCGGAGAAGCCGCACACGCCCTGGCCTCGGGGCGCCTCCAGCGGCTACACCTCGCGGTGCCGAGCACGACGCTGACCGACGTGCTGGCTCCGTTCGTCGCCACGCTCGGTCGCGACGACCCGGTCCCGCTGCTGCGCGGGCTGGACCCACGCGGCGCCGAGGCCGCGATCGCCTCGGGGGCCGACCTCGCGATTGTGCACCGCCCGCCCCCGCGGGCGCTGGCGTCACGACCGCTGGCGGTGCTCCCAGTGCTGGCGTACGTGCGGCGCCGCGACCCGTGGGCCGACCGGGGCCGGGTCGCGCTGGCGGAGCTGGTCACCCGCACCCTGGTCCTGCTGACCGAGGAGTTCCGTACGCGCGTGCTGCTCGACGTGGCCGCGGACCGCGCGGACCTGGCGTACGGCGAGGTCATCGAGTGCACCGACGCCCAGGTGGCGCAGGCGCTCGCCGCGGCCGACCGCGGCGTGGCCGTCGTCTCGGACGACCCGCGCTTCGACCTCGTCCCGCTCGGCATCGATGCACCGGACGGCCCCGTCCGGATCCGGCTCTACGCTGCCTGGGACCGTCGCCACCACGCCGCGGGAATTCTGGCGGGGCTCGCGGACCGGCTGGCCGCGTTCTGCGTGGAGCGGTACGGCCCGGAGGTCGCCGCCGGGTGACGCCGGGTTGTCAGGACCTCGCGGGCACCGGCTCGCTGCTCGGATCGTCGATGCTCAGTTCGGGCGGGTCCTGCCGGAAGCCGCGGGTGAGCACGGTGAGGTAGACAATGCCGGCCACGAACCAGCTCACGCCGAGATAAATGGCGGTGTGGCCGAGCCTCGACATCAGGTACAGGCAGACGACGGCGCCGGCGACGGGGACCACGACATGGCCGAGCACGCCCATCAGCTCGCCGCTGCGCCGCCGGCGCAACCACAACGCCACCACGCAGAGGTTGACAATCGCGAAGGCCAGGAACGCGCCGAAGTTGATGAACGACGTCGCGGTCGCCAGGGAGAGCTTCGTGGCGAACACGCCGACGACGGCGATCAGCGCGATGTTGAACAGCGGCGTGCGGAACCGCGGGCTCAGGTAGCCGAACGTGCGCCGGGGCAGCACGCCGTCGCGGCCCATCACGTACATCAGCCGGCTCGTGCTGGCCTGGATCGCCACGCAGGAGGCCAGCCCACCGAGCAGACCCATGACGTTGAGCACGTCGGCGAAGCGCTGGCCTCCGGCGGCGGTCGCGATGGCGTACCCGGCGGTCGATTCGTCCTCGAACACACCGCCCGGGTGCACCCACTGCAGGACCAGCGCGATGACGAAGAAGATCGCGCCGCCGAGCACGACGGTGAGCAGGATGCCGCGCGGCACGTTGCGCCGGGCGTCGTGCACCTCCTCGCTGAGCGTGCTGATGGCATCGAAACCGAGGAAAGAGTACGCCGCGATGGCGGCACCGGCGGTCACGGCGCCGACCGAGGTGACGGGATTCCACAGCGCGTGCCAGCCCGCGCTGGCCGAGGCGCCGCCCAGGTGGTGCACGCAGACGGCGACGAGCACGACCAGGCCGAGCCCGGTGAGGGTCAGCAGCACCTTGTTGACCCGGTCGGCCAGCACGATTCCGAAGGCGTTGATCGCCGTCGTGACCGCGATGGTGACGACCAGCCAGGCCCAGACCGGCAGCAAGGGAAACTGCACGTTCAGGTAGAGCGCCATGATCAGCCAGGCGACCATCGGCAGGAAGAAGTAGTCGAGCAGGATCGCCCAGCCCGCCAGGAATCCGACACGGGAGTCCAGCAGTTTACGGGCGTAGGTGTAGACCGAACCGGATTGCGGGAAGAAACGGGCCAGCTTGCCGTAACTCAACGCGGTCAGCGCCATGGCGACGGTGGCCACCAGGTAGGCCGTCGGGGCGGCCCCCTTCGCGGCGACGGCGATCACGCCGAACGTCGAAACCACCACGCCCGGCGCCATGTAGGCCAGGCCGAAGACGACGATGGAGGGCAGGGTGAGACGGGGGACGAAGCCGTCGCCCCGGCTCTCGACGGCAGGAGCGCCGGACATCTCAGGACCGCCCTTCGGCGCCGGTGACGGCACGGTCGGCGGCGCCGTGACCGGCGCCCCAGGTCTCGGGGTCGATCTTCCCCCCGTAGAGCGGCAGCGCGACCGGGGTGTCGCCGGGGCGGAACTGTTCCCACAGCCGGTTGAGGCCGGCGGTGCCGTGGCGGCGTACGCGGGCGGCCTCGCCGAGGTCGAGGACGTCGGTGAGCACGGCCGTCTCGGCGCCCGGCACCTGGGTGCGGACCCGGCCCTCGGGATCGACGAGCAGGCTGCGGCCGATGCCGGTCGGACCGGCCGCGTTGACGCTGGCGACGAAGACCTGGTTGACGATCGCGTTGGCCCGGGCCAGCACGACCTCCTGTTCGCGGTCCACGGTCGGTGTCTGCACCACGTTGAGGATGAGGTCGGCGCCGAGCCAGGTGAGCTGGCGGGCGATCTCGGGGAACCAGGCGTCGTAGCAGATGGTCAGCCCGATGCGGCCGTGCTCGGGGATGTCGAAGACGACGAAGTCGGTACCCGGGGCCACCGTCTCGTACGGGCGCCACGGGGCGATCTTGCGATACGCCGCGACGCGCTCGCCCGCCGGCGAGTACACCGGAGTCGTGTTGTGGACCAGCCCGTCGTCGCCGAGCTCGTACACGCTGCCGGGGACCAGCCAGATCCCGAGTTCGCCGGCGAGGGCTGCCAGCGCGGTGCCGCGCGCGCCGTCGATCGGCTCGGCCAGGTCGCGCGGGTTGACGGCCGCGGCACCGGGCTCCGCGGCCGGGGTGTCCAGGTGCAGTTCGGGGAAGACGAGGAGGCGTAGGCCGGGCCGCTGCGCGACCAGGGTGCGCACGTCGGCGGCGAACCTCTCGAGGTCGCGCGTGGGTAGAGCGGGCGCCTGCACGAGCGCGATCGAAAGTGGTGCTGACATGGAAAGGCCCTTCCGTGGTGCCGGTCACATTTAAGTTAAACAAACTTTAGATAACTAATGACGAACGGTCAACGGGTGCAGCCGGCCCGCGCGGACCCTGTGCCACGATGGAGCCATGCCCCGACCTCGCGACCAGGCCGCACGACGGGCCCAGCTGGTCGAGGCGGCGGCGCAGGCGGTGATCAGCCGGGGGGCGGCGAACGCGCGGTTGCGGGACGTGGCGGCCGAGGCGGGACTGACCCCGGCCTCGGTGCTCTACTACTACCCCGACCTGGCCGAGCTGCTGGCCGCCGTCTTCGAGCGCGGCACCCGCACCTACATCGTGCACCGGCGCGAGAGCGTCGACGCGGTACAGGGAGCGTGGCCGCGGCTGCAGGCCTGCATCCGGTCGGGCGTCCCGTTTCCCGGTGAGGCCGAGATGACCAGCCGGCTGCTCTACGAGCTGCTGCCCGTGACGTTCCGCAACGAGAGCGCGAACCAGCAGCAGCGCCGGTTCGTCGCCGATCAGGCCGAGCTCTACCGGCAGATCCTGGAGGAGGGCTCCGCGAGCGGCGAGTTCCACCTGGTCGACGACGCCGCGTTCCTGGCCCGCGGCTTCGTCGCCCTCGAGGACGGCTACGGCATCGAGGTGCTTTCGGAGGCGGCCACCGCCGAGCACGTGCACGACCTGCTGGTGCGGCACGCACAGCTGGTCACCGGCGTCGACGCGGCCGCGCGCGCCGGCTAGTTGTACAGCTTCGCCCGCGCGTCGACTGGCCCTCAGCGAGGAATAATGCGTGACGAAGCGGTGCTGGCACCTCGTATGTCGACTCCCCGGCTCGGACGCTACGGCGCATACCTACTCGTTCAGGACTTCGAGACACGGTTCCTCGCGTCACGGGTGAAGGGCCTCGAAGAAATTGGATATGGGACGGCGTGGATCGCCGGCAACGCACCGGGCGACTTGCAGATCCCGGAAGCTTTGCTCGCCGAATCGGACTCGATCACGGTCGGCACCGCGATCGTGAACGTGTGGGCGGAGGATGCCGACATCGTGGCGGAAGCCTTCCACCGGGTGGACGGCCGCCATCCGGGACGGTTCGTACTCGGCGTCGGCATCGGACACCGGGAGATGTCCGGCGACGTCTACCAGAAACCGTTTCCCGCTCTGACCCAGTACGTAGACCGGTTGCTCGAGCTCGGTGTCCCCGGCGATCAGATCATTCTCGCGGCGTTGCGCTCAAAGGTATTGGAGCTGTCCAGAGACAAAACCGCCGGCGCACTCCCCTATTTCACGACCGTCGACCACACCAAGAAGGCGCGAGCGACACTAGGGACCGAACCCACGTTGGCGGTGGTGCAACTCGTCGCCACGAACGATGACCCCGACGTGAATCGTTCTGTCGCCCAGCAGCATTCGTCGTTCTACCTCGGCCTGCAGAATTACGTGCGCAATCTGCGGGAGAACGGGTTCCCCGACCTGAAGGTCGGCGACGAGCCGAGTGAAGAATTACTGCAGGCGCTGGTACCGCTCGACGGAGTGGCCGGCAGCCTCCAACGGATCGGCCAGCATTTCGCGGCCGGCGCCGACCACGTGGCCATCATGCCCTTGCCCACCGCCGACGACCCGTTCCCGGCCCTCGAATTGTTCGCCGCCAACCTACAGCTTTAGTTTCGGTCTGCGGCCCTGGTGCTCAGTCCATGACGGCCGATTGAACGAGGTCTGCGTAGCGCTGATGGCGCTCGGAGCTGTACGAGTCCTCCAACAGACCGGCAGACAGAAAGACGTAGGAGATCTCATGTTCCGGATCGACCCAGAAACACGTTGAGCCCGAACCAATTCCGCCGAATGTTCGCGGCGAAGACAGCACCCCGAACGGATGCATGAAGACCCCGTGTCCGCGTACGTAGAAGCCCAGTCCCAGATTCGCGGGCATCTCTGGCCACCCGCGCATTTGACGCGTGTAATCCCACAGACTGTTCGGGAGATCGCCGGTGGCAATGGTGGTGGCCAGCCGCAGGATGGCCGGACTCAGCACGCGGACCCCGTCGAGTTCACCGCCGCGCCGCAAAGCCTCCGCAAAGCGGAGCCAGTCCGCCGCGGTGGTGAAGGCGCCACCGGCTGGAATCTCCACGCCCTCGATGGCGGCCGCAGCCCCAACTCCCTCCACCAATTCGGGAGCAAAGAGCGCAGGTCCGCGGTCACGGACCACCAGGGGAACCGCCCGGTCGGCAAGATGCGCCCGGAGCCCGGCACCGAGTGACGTGTCGAACATGCCGAGCGGCTCGATCAGCTCGTCGTTCAAGATCTGACCGAAAGTGCGGCTGCCGCCGTCCAATCGGCGCACGATCTCGGCCAGGACGCTATGTCCGAGCACCGCCGAATAGCTGATGGTGGTCCCGGGAACCGATTGCGGGACCATATTGCACACCGCGGCGGTGGTCGCCTCGATGTCGCCCAACACTTCGGGCGGGAGTGGCGCCCCCAGAGGCAGCCCTGCCTTGTGCAACAGAAGATCAGCAATGGTGGTGTTGCCCTTGCCGTTGGCCGCGTACTCCGGAATGACTTCGCGGACCTGCGTGGTGAAGGAGATCTGCCCGCGATCGATGAATTGGAGCACCGCGGAGCTGGTCATCGGCTTGAACATCGACATCGTGACGAAGACCGAGTCGAGTTGCACCGGGCGCCGGGCCGCCCGGTCGGCGAATCCGATCGCCTCGTGGAGAACGACCTCGCCGTGGCGGGCGACCAGGACCACAGCCCCGTCGTACTTCTCAGCGTCGATGTCGGCCCTGATGGCCGCCGGCAGCAGCGATAGTCGTTCGGTGTCGATGCCGAGCGCATGTGTGGCAGTTGTCATGTACGGGCCCCTTCGTAGTGGCATTCAGCCGCTGTAGCGAAATTCGCGCGTCCAGCGGTCGAGCAGCGTCTCGGTAGCACGCTTGACAATGAGGATGATGTGCATCATCCTCATTGTCAAGCGTGAAATGCGCGGCGCACCCGACACTTCCGGTGCGCGATGCCCCAGAACAAAGGAAACTGCGATGACCGCTCCACTGACCCAGTTCACGATCACCGAGGTGTCGACGGGCTACTGGCGGGTGACGTTCAGCAACCCGCCGATCAATCTGTGCGATCCGGACACCCTTCTGCAGCTACAGCAGCTGATCGGCCTCATCGAGTCCGAGGACGCCTTGCAGGTGGTCGTGCTCGACAGTGCTGACCCCGACTTCTTCATCAATCACTACGACGTGTCCCGGGTTGCGGATTTCCCGTTGGCGCCCGGCCCGACCGGCCTGCCGACGTTCATCGACGCCACCACCCGGTTGGCCAACTCGTCGGTCGTGACCATCGCGTCAATCCGGGGCCGCACGCGCGGTGGTGGTTCGGAGATTGCGTTGGCATGTGACATGCGTTTCGCCAGCCTGGAGCGAGCGATCTTTGCCCAAATCGAAGTAGGCGCAGGCGTTTTCCCCGGCGGCGGCGGGATCGAACGGCTACCCCTTCTCGTAGGGCGAGCCAGGGCGCTGGAAATCGTCCTGGGCAGTGACGATTTCGACGCCGCCACGGCAGCGGACTACGGCTGGGTCAACCGTGCGTTGCCAGACGATGAGCTCGACGCATACGTCGACAACCTCGCTCGGCGCATCGCGTCGTTCGACAAACCCGCGCTGGCCGAGGCGAAGCGGCTGATCAACCGCAGGACACTGCCTACCGCCGACGACCTGTTGCAAACTCAGGACGCTTTCCTCGACGCGTTCTCCTGGCCGACCGTAGCGGAACGGGGGGCCACAATCCGTCGCAAAGCCGGTGAAGTGGGTGCCGACTTCGAGGCTCGCTTCAGCCACTACCTGGCCGATCTCGGCACCTAGACCGATAGCATCGAACCGACGTCGCATCGGAAGTCGGAGGTCCACTCGTGGGTAGTTCGCAGGCAGACAAGGCGGCAAGCCACGACCGAATCGTCGACATCGCGTCAGCCCGGATGCGCCGTAACGGCATCAAAGGTGTCGGTGTCGCAGAGCTGATGCGGGAAGCCGGCCTCACCCACGGCGGCTTCTACCGACACTTCGAGTCCCGAGAGGATCTGGTCGCCGCCGCGGTGGAGCGTGCCTTGGCCCAAGGAAGTGAGCGGACGGTGGATACGGCCGCCCGAGGTGGCAGAGCGGCGCTGGAGGCGATCGTCGACGACTACCTGAGTCGTGCCCACCGCGATCAGCCGGAGGCCGGATGCGCGGTGGCCGCACTGGCCGAGGACATCTCGCGCGCCGATGACCGTCCCCGCACGGCCTACGGACACCAAGTCGAGCAGTACCTCGAGCTTCTGGCCGGGTTGACACCGAGTTCGGATCCCGCCGCTGACCGCCGTCGCGCCTGCCTGATACTCAGCGCACTGGTCGGCGCCATCGCCATGGCGCGAGCGGTCGGCGAAGGGAAGCTCTCCGATGACATCCTGTCCGACACCGCGGCCGCACTCAAGGATCTTTGAGGCTAGGGATACAGGGTTTGGATCAAGAACTCGTAGCGCATCGCGCGCTCGACCGCCGCTTGGGCGTTGTTCGAGGCGCCTGCGTGGCCACCTTCGGTGTTCTCGTAATAGAGCACCCGGTGTCCCGCGGCTTCCAGCGCGGCGGTCATCTTGCGTGCATGTCCCGGATGCACCCGGTCGTCGTTGGTGGACGTGGTGATGAGCACCGGCGGATAGCCGCGATCGGCGCAGATATTGTGGTAGGGCGAGTATTTCGCGATGAATTCCCAGTCGGCCGGATCGTCGGGATCACCGAACTCGGCCGTCCAGGAGGCACCGGCCAGCAGCCGGTTGAAGCGGCGCATGTCCAGTAGCGGATTTCGGCAGACCAACGCACCGAACAGTTGCGGATATTGCGTCAGCATGACCCCGATTAGCAGTCCGCCCGCACTGCCGCCCATGGCGCCCAGTTGCCCGGCGGTCGTGATACCCGTCGCGACCAGATCCTCTGCCACAGCGGCGAAGTCCTCGGCCACCTTGTGCCGGTTCGCGCGCACGGCCTGCTCGTGCCAGGCCAGCCCGTACTCCCCGCCGCCGCGGATATTCGCCAGCGCATAGTTGCCGCCGCGGGACAGCCAGGTCCGGCCCATCGGACCGTGGTAGCCGGGTAGTTGGGCCATCCTGAAAGCGCCGTAACCATCCAGCAGGGTGGGGCGCGGGCCGGTCGAATCACGGTGTGACACCAGGAAATACGGGATCCTGGTGCCGTCGGCGGAAGTGGCGAAGCGTTGGGTGACGACCAGACCCTCGGCATCGAAGAGCGCCGGTGCGGACTTGATCTGACTGACCGGTCCCGCCGACGCCCCGTGCAGCAGCCGCGGCGGCTGGTCGAAGCCGACCGCACTGAGGAAGATCTCGTCACCGAACGGGTCGATTCCGACAACACCGACTGTGGCGTTCTCGGGTACCCCCGGCAACGGCTCGAACTCCCAGCTGCCCGGGGTGACTACCTCCACGACGGTGGCCACGTCGCGCAGCTTGATGGTCAGGAATTTGTCGCCGGTGAACGCGCCTCCGGCCAGAAATTCTTCACAGTCGGGGTCGAACACCACATGGGGTTCGGCGGTCCCGGCGAGGAGTTCCTCATAGTCGACGATGAGCATGGCACCGGCCTTATAGGTGGTGTCACCCCTGGCCCAGTCCGAAACCAGCAGGAGCATCGCCCACTGGCGGTGCGTGCCCATGCTGCAGTCGGTCGGGATATCGATGCGGACCAACTCACCGTCACGTAGCGCGTAGGTCTCCTTGTGGTAGAAATCGACCCTCCGCACGATGAACGTGCGCTCGAATCCGGGATCGGCGCTGACCGACATGCTGACTCCGACGTCGCCCGGCGAGCCGGAGAAGACGGTCTCGGCATCCTCGAGCGCCGTCCCGCGCCGCCACCGCTTGATCACGCGTGGATACCCTGACTCGGTCATGGAGCCTTCACCGAAATCGGTACCAACCAGCACGGTGTCATCGTCTTCGAAGTCGATATCACTTTTGGCCTCCGGCAGGTTGAAGCCGTCGACGACGAACTGCCTTGTCAGCATGTCGAATTCGCGTATCACGGTGGAGTCACCGCCACCCCGGGACAATGCGACGATGGCGCGGGTGTAACCGGGTGCATTGATCCCGGCGCCGGCCCACACCCAGTTCTCGTCTTCGGCGGCAGCCAGCGCATCGACATCGATGACCACATCCCACTCGGGTGCGTCCTTGCGATACTCCGCCAAGGTGGTGCGCCGCCAGAGCCCCCGCGGGTGCAGCGCGTCCTGCCAGAAGTTGTAGAGGTAGTCGCCTTGTCGCACCACCCCGGGGATCCGGGTGTCGGAGTCGAACACGTCGAGCACATCGGCGCGCATCCGTTCGAAACGTTCACCCGACAACCGGGCCCGGGTCAGCTCATTATGTCGCTGCACCCATTGCGTCACCGGTTCGTCGCCGGTGGCCTCGAGCCATAAGTGCGGATCATCCATCAGAACGCTCCCTCTGAGCCGCCGTCGAATCGACCGACGGTGGGTGCCCGCAGCCTAGTCCGCAGGTCCACCGGACAGGTGACTTTGACCAACTGCCCACGTAGTCCGGACCACGTCAACGATGCGACATCGACCGGGGCGGATCATCGGCCAAAACGCGTAGATGAACGCCAGGCCAACATATGGGTGAGCGTCGTTGTGCTGTAACACATCCCACCCTCGGAGCCGAACGCCTGGAATGTTGTCCAGGCCACACCGCTCGGGCAGCCCGAACCGGCCAACCGTGATATTTTTTCGATCGTCGATATCTGTACGGCCGTACCAAACGATGAACGCCTTACGTCGCATCCGCTGAAAGGTCTTGCCGTGCACTCCACCAAGCGCCTCACCGCTGCGGGTTTTGCGACCGCACTGTTTCTCACGGCCGGCGCAGCGCCCGCCGCGCGGGCGGCCGACCGCGATGACCCCGATGTCGCGGCGTTCTACCTGCGCGGCACCTGCCTGTGCAACACGGTTCCGGTCGCGCAGGAAGCGCTCGGCCTTGCCGACGGTTACCTCGACGGCGCCGGCCCGATCACCGGCGTCGGGTACCCAGCCGGCCTGCTGTTCGCGCTCGACTCGGCCTTTGGCGCCAGTGGGGTCAACTCGCAACTGGCGGCGGTTCCCGACGGCATCAAGATCACCCTGGCCGGCGTCAGCCAAGGCGCGATCGTGCTCGACTACGTCAAACAGTCGCTCGCCCTGCAGGTCACGCCCGCTCGTCCGCGAACCGATCTGTCGTTCGTGACCTTCGGTGACCCGATGAATCACACCGGGGGCGTCGTCGCAAAGAATCCGCTGCTGTGGCTGTCCGTGCCGCCGGGTCCGTTGCCGACGCCCTACGACACCACCGAAATCGTGCGTGAGTACGACGGCCTGTCGGACTGGCCGGACCGCCCGACCGCGCTGTCGGTGATGAACGCGCTGATGGGGGTGGCCTACGTGCACCCGTTCTACGGTCCTGAGGCCGACCCGAGGAAGCCGGGCACGGTGAAGACCGTCAAGGTCAACGCCGTGGGCGGCACCACCACGCACTACGTTGTGCCGACCACCGGGCTGCCCATCACCCAACCGCTGCGCGACGTGGGCATCAACACCACGCTGGTCGACAAATGGCTGCGCCCGCGCGTCGACAGCTCCTACTCTGTCCGCCCGCCGGCACCCGAGGACAGCGCGCCGGCCGGCAAGTCCAGTACCGACGACGCGGTGCCGGATGCGCAGGTCACGCACGCGGCGTCAGCAGTTCCGAAACCACCGCGGCGCGTTGCGAAATCAGGGGTCGACCGGATCAGGTCGATGCTCGGCATCCCGACGCCAACCCAGGGCAAGAGCCGGGGCTCCCGCGCGGTGCCCGACACCGGTTCCGCCGGCACGCCACCACCGCGAACACGCTCGACCAAGACGGCGCTTCCCAGCCGCGGTCACCGGTCCGCCGAAGATTCCGCATCGGCACCGAAGACCGCTCCCCCCACCGGGGCTTGAGGTAGACCCCCTACCGGGGTTTGATCAAGGTATGCAACTGCCGCAGTGGCTGGCCCGGTTCAACCGCCATGTCACCAACCCGATCCAACGACTGTGGGCGGGCTGGCTGCCGACCATGGCAATTCTCGAGCACTTCGGCCGAAAGTCCGGAAAACCTTATCGCACACCGCTTTCGGTGTTCAGCACGCGCGACGGCGTCGCCATCCTGCTCACTTACGGGCCCGACCGGGACTGGCTGAAGAACATCACCGCCGCCGGCGGTGCGACCATCAAACGGGGCGGACGCAGCGCCGACTACGCCGACCCGGTGGTGGTCACCAAGGCCGTGGCGGCCGAGAAGGTGACCGGGCCGGTACGTTTCCTGTTCGCCCGGCTGCCGTTCGAACAGGCGGTACTGCTCACCCGTGCGGCCTAGTACTTCCGGTCGCCCTCGCTGTCATCGAAGAAGGCCCAATCGTCCGATCAGCCGTGCCAGGTGAGCACGTCGCCCACGCCGGTGAGCATCGCCGAAGCGGGCATCACCCGGATCCGGTAGGGCGTCAGCCGCAGCACCGCGAACGACGGCGACGTCGGACCGTCCCAGCCCGGGATGATGCTGGGGTCATAGCCGACCGGGGCCGGACCGTTGGCGAATTTGTCCCACACCTGCGCGCGGGTCTCGTCGTCGGTGTACCACTCCACCAGGGCTTCGGTGCTGCAGGTGTTCTGCTCGGGTGACCAATAGCTCACCGAAACGTACGGATGCACCGCCAGGTGCGCCTTCTTCACCGGGGTGGGGGCGGTCGCGATCCAGCCGAACAGATCGGTGCCGTCCCATTCCCACACCGGGTGCAGGATCCGGCTGCGGGGCTGACCGTCGGCGTCCACGGTGGCCACCGAGGCCCACACGATCGAGTGCGCCATCTCGATGAACGCGGGCGCTATTCGTTCCAGCGAAGTCACACCAGCCACGTTAGTTCTTTTTGGGCCCGCCTTCGATGGGATTGCCGTCGTCATCGAGCCAGTCGTTGACGGCGGTGCCCGAGACGGTGCCATGGCTGCCGGGCAGCGTGACGGTCGGACGGGTGTCGTCGTAGGACTTCATCACGTCTTCGGCTTTTCGGTGGTGCTCCTCGGTGACCTCTGGCGCCTCTTGGGCAGGCACCGGCTTTTCGGTAGTCATACCTAGGGCTGCCCGAAACTGTGATTCGCCAAACACTGCCAGGGTGGCCTCAGGCCGATACGGTCCGCAGCGTCGCCGGCAGGCTGGGCAGGAAATGCTTGGTGGCGAACGCCCGGATGTCGTCGGCGGTCTGCAGCGGTTCCACGCTCGGCAGCAGTAGAACCATTGCGGCATAACGCAGGATGGTGTCGGCCAACTCGTTGACGGTGGGTTCGCCGATCCGTTCGGCGAAACCGGGCGGGAAGATCACCCGCAGCGCATCGGCCATCCGCTCGACCGCCGCGCCGTAGTGCCGGTGCATCAACTCCATCACCAGCGCGGGTTCGTCGACCATCATCCGGTTGAGCACCCGGTGCCTGCGGAACCGCAGAATCGACAGGGTGAACGCCTCGGTATAGTAATTCGATTGTGGCCCAGCAGATTTGAGCTCCTGCGCGATATCGGCGAACAGCGCCACATTTTCCCGCTCGATCACCGCGCCCACCAGGTCGTCGCGATTGCTGAACCGGCGGTAGATGGTGGTGCGGCTGACGCCGGCACGTTTGGCGACATCATCGAGGGCGACGCGGCGGAAGCCGTGCCGTTCGAACTCGACGAGCGCGGCGTCGAGGATCAGTTCGGTGGCGTCAGGAGCGGGCATAACCCCGTTGCGCGAACTTGTTGTAGCGCACCGACATCGGCAGCCGGTCCCACACCCAGTTCACCGGCCGGGAGCGCCAGAAGGCGGCGAAGCGCTGGTAGTTGCGCTCCTGACGATCACTCCAAGGCAGGTCGAGCAGGTCGCGAGCCCGCGGCGGCAGGCCGCCGGTGGTGAGGAATGCTGCCATCGGATTGAACACCGGCGCAATCAATTTCCAAGCCAGCGGCGAGACGCCCTTGGGCTTGGGAAATCCCTTGGTGACATAACCGACACCGTACTTGGCGATCTTGTGGCCCACCACGATCTCGCCCATCATCCGGTCCCAGTACTGGACGAACCCGGCATAGGTGGCGGGCATGGCGCGGTCACTCACGCCGTAACGGCGGTACCAGGCCTTGGACTCCAGATAGATCCGCTCCTTCTCGTCGTCGCTCAACCGTTTGACGAACGTATCGGCGAAGTAGAGCACCTGCTCGACGAAGGTGGCGTGCGCCCAGTAGTAGGTTTCCGGATCAAGTGCGTGATAGCGCGCGGACGGTTGTCCGTCCTGGCTGGGCATCTCACCCTTGATGCCCTTATGGAAATCACGCACCTTCTGGCCGGGGTTGTCGTCGTCGGAGCCGTACACCGTCATCATGATCGGCGGGATCGACCGCTTGACGCGTGCGGCGGTGTCGGCGAAGAACACCGAGTGGTCCAGCACGCCCTGGCCCAGTTCAGCCAGCATGTTCTGCAGGACGGCGGGGCGGGGCCCGATCAGATACATCCGGTTGTCGCCGAAGTATTTCCACACCAGCGAATCGGGGCCCAACGGCAATGCGTCGACCTGCTGCGGCTGCTCGGCGAGTTCAGTCATGGGTACAGTGTTACAGATTCTGCACTTTGTTCCAAGGCGTGTGGCGGACGTCACCCGGCCGCGGCCCTCCCCATCGGTCATGGCCGCCCGACACCGGGCTTCGTAGGCTCGGATCAGACCGAGAGGAGTTCCCGATGGACCTGCCCGGCCCGGCCCGGCCCTGACCGCTGTCGGGGTGGCGATGATCCGCGCCACCGAGACAGGCAGGACCGATCGCTTGGACGAAGACCCGTGGGCGCAGCTGTTGCGCGGCTCCGGCTGGACCGTCGACGTGCACGACTTCGGCGCCATCGCCGCCGACTACGGGCGGCCGGGGATCGGCGAGGGCGCCGCCAACGTCGTGGCACTGCGCTGACGCCGTAGCCGCGCGACACCCAGCACCGCCAGCACGCCGGCCGCGGTGGCCAGCACCAGCGCCAGCACGATCAGCGGCGGGTAGTACACCACCGACGTCGTCGCCGGCTCGCCCTCCAGGATGGGGGCCACCTGAGCGGTGTGACCGGCCGCCTGCCAGCTCAGCACGCAGCCCACCAATGCGGCGACGGCCAGCACGAGTTCGAGGACGGCACGGCGGTTCACAGGGCCGGCTCCCCCACCACGCCGTTCAGCGCCGCCCGCAGGGTGCGGTGCCGACGGGCCCAGGCCTGCCCGGAGCGCCCGTCGGTCATCTTGAGCCCGATGCCGGTTCGGCCCCGTGGCACCCCGCTGAGCTCGCCGAGTGCACGGTAGGACTGCCACTGCTCGGCGGCCGCACCCTTCGCCTCCGGGAAGATCCGCACGATGTCCGCGGTGTCGATGGTCTCGGTGCCCTGGCGCAGGGTGGTCGGGGTCAGCTCCACGGAGGTGTGGATCCGGGCGGCCTTGATCTGGATCGCCAGGAAGCCGCTCACCAATACCAGGAACAACGCGGGGACGCCCAATTGCACACCGCCGCCCCCGGTCAACTGGATGAGCGCCATCGCGAGCCCCGAGGCAGGCCCGACCAGCAGCCACCACCAGCTCGCACCGGGCTCGTAGAACAGCACCTCGGGCCCGACCTGATGATCCGCGGAGGTCACGACGGATCCTCGAACCAGTCCGCGGCGGCGGGCCGGGTGAACAGGGTGGCACCGACCGCGACCGGCACCACCCCGATCAGCGCGAGCAGCTCAAGGTTGTAGGGCGCGAACAAGGCCAGCAGGAACACGATGAAGACCACGGTGCCGGCCAGTGCGGCCAGCGCCCGGCGGAACCGTTTGTCGCCGTTGCGGGTCCGCCCGGCGAGAAAACTGAGCCCAAGGCCCGCGACTGCCAGCACCGCCCCGACACCGGCGTGCATCAGCAGGATCCGGTGCACCTGCCCCGCTCCCAGCGAATCCGGGAACGCGCTCGGGGAGGTGGTCAGCGACGTGGTGATGCCGAGGATTCCGCCGGCCAGCAGCAGTACCGCACCGATCATCGTCAGCCAGAACGCGATGGTGATGATCCGTGGACGTGGTGCTGTTGGCATGGTCGGGCCAGCCTAACGGGTGAAGTACTCGTGGCTGGCCCGGCGGTGCAGCAAGTACACACCGCCGACGATCAGCACCGAACCGACGATCGCGCACACCGCATACCCCAGCGCCGCCGCCGTGCCGCGGTCCACGGTGAACAGGCTGGTGAGCGAATACAGCACCGCGGTCAGACCACCCGAGGTGAGCAGGGTGCGGGCCCACCGGTAGCCCGAGCGCATCAGCAACGCGAACGTCACCACCAGCGCGGTCACGACCACCAGGAACAACGCCGTGACGGCGTAGGCGACCCCGGGCGTCTTGGGTGACGGCGCCGTCACGGCGTCGATCACGTTGGCGATCACCATCAGCGGCAGGGCCGTCATCCAGAGCCAGAATCCCGTGACGACATCCTCGGGGCGGCCGTCGGGACGTTCGGCCGGTTGGTCAGGTGGGGTCACGCCAGCCAGCCGGCGACGTCGGCTGCCCAGTAGGTGAGCACGATGTCGGCTCCGGCCCGCCGGATGCCGACCAGCGACTCCAGCGCAGCGGCCTGCAGGTCGATCCAGCCGTTGGCCGCGGCGGCGCAGATCATCGAGTACTCACCGGAGATCTGATAGGCCGCCACCGGGACCGGCGAGATATCCGCCGCGGCGCGCACCACATCCAGGTAGCTCATGGCCGGCTTGACCATGATGATGTCGGCGCCCTCATCGAGATCCAGTTCGATCTCGTGCACGGCCTCGCGGGCATTGCCCGGGTCCTGCTGATAGGTGCGCCGGTCGCCGACCAGACTGGAGGACACCGCCTCGCGGAACGGCCCGTAGAAGGCCGAGGCGAACTTCGCCGCGTAGGCCAGGATCGCGACATCGGTGTGCCCTGCCGCGTCCAGTCCGTCCCGGATGGCCGCCACCTGGCCGTCCATCATTCCGCTCGGACCGACCACATGCGTACCTGAATTGGCTTGCGCGACAGCAAGTTCCACGTAGCGAGTGTTTGTCGCGTCATTGTCGACCCGGCCGCGTACATCCACGATCCCGCAGTGCCCATGGTCGGTGAACTCGTCCAGGCAGGTATCGGCCATCAGCACCGTCGCGTCCCCGAGGTCGGCGGCCAGGTCCCGCAGCGCCACGTTCAGGATGCCGTCATCGGCGACGCCGGCCGATCCGGTGGCGTCCTTGTCCTCGTCACGCGGAATCCCGAACAGCATGAGCCCGCCGACTCCGGCGGCCACCGCCTCGGCGGCCGCGCGGCGCAGCGAATCACGGGTGTGCTGATAGACCCCGGGCATCGACCCGATGGGCCGCGGCTCCGTCAAACCGTCGGCCACGAACATCGGTAGCACCAGATGCCTTGGCTCCAACGAGGTCTGCGCAACCAGCCGCCGCATGGCGGCAGTGCTGCGCAACCGGCGGGGCCGATGTCGTGGAAACACGGTGTCGGGATCTCCGGTCAGCGCCTGCGGCTCTTCTTCCGCGGCGGCGGCAGCGCACCCTCGGCGCGCAGCCGGGCGGCATGCTCGGCGAGCGCCTCGACCAGCGGTCCGACCGCGGCGGTCTCGGGCTGCACATCGACCCGGAGGCCGAATTCCGCTGCGGTCTCGGCAGTCTTGGGTCCGATGCAGGCCACGATGGTGCGGGCATGCGGTTTACCGGCGATACCGACGAGGTTGCGCACCGTGGAGCTGGAGGTGAAGCAGACCGCGTCGAACCCACCGGTCTTGATCATCTCGCGGGTGTGCGCCGGCGGCGGAGCGGCCCGCACCGTCCGGTACGCGGTGACGTCCTCGATCTCCCAGCCGCGCTCGCGCAGACCTTCGGCCAGCGTCTCGGTGGCAATGTCGGCACGCGGCAGCAGCACCCGGTTCACCGGATCGAAAATATCGTCATACTCCGGGAATTCGTCGAGCAAACCGATCGACGATTGTTCGCCGGCGGGCACCAGTTCCGGGTTGATACCGAAGGCGCGCACCCGGTCCGCGGTGGCCTGACCGACACAGGCGATCTTCACCCCGGAGAACGCACGCGCATCCAGGCCGAACTCGTTGAACTTGTCCCACACCGCACGCACGGCGTTGGTGGAGGTGAACACCACCCACTGGAACCGGCCATCCACCAAACCCTTGACGGCCCTTTCCATTTGGGCGGGGCTACGTGGCGGCTCGACGGCGATGGTGGGCACCTCGACCGGAAGCGCGCCATGGCCGACCAGCTTGTCGCTCATCTCGCCGGCCTGGTCCTTGGTCCGCGGCACCAGCACGGTCCAGCCGTACAGGGCCCGGCTCTCCCACCAGTTCAGCTTGGCGCGGTTGGCGACGGTCTTGCCGATGGTGACCACCAGCGGCCCGGCCAGTGGCCCGGGAGTTCCCCCGGTGGTATCGGCGGCGGCCTGAATAGCCTTGTCCCCCAAGCCCGAAAGCGTGGTCTCGACCGACTGCTGCTGGCAGGTGGTGCCATGCGCGGTGACGACGGCGGGCGTGCCCTCGGACAGTCCGTACTCGATGAGCGTGCGCGCGGCGTCGGGCAGGTGTGATGCGGTGGCGTGCAGGATCAGCGGGCCGGGCGCGGCGGCCAGCGCCGCCCAGTCCACATCACCGCGCACATCGGCGACGGTGTGCGAGGAACCCAGCGGCAGGCCGGCGTAGGTCGGTACCGCGGTGGTCACGGGCAGGCCGGGCACGATCTCGAAATCCAGGTGCGTCCGGGCCAGCGTGTTGACCTCGGTGATCACCGAATCCACCGACAGCGGATCACCGGCCACCAGGCGAACCACGTCGACGCCGTGCCGGGCCTCGCTGGCCAGGGTCTTGGCCACCTCGGCGGCGTCACCCAACGCGGGTCGGACATCCGGACCGCCGGGGATGACCGGCGGGGCTTCGCCTTCGACGGCCACGGCATCGGGTTGGGGACCCGACGGCGGCGGCAATTCGGCACCGACCAGGGCCAGCACCGCGTCCGGCACATCGGGGTCGGTGAAGACCAGGGCGGCGTTGGCCAACACGGTCCGGGCCCGGCTGGTCAGCAGGCCGGGATCACCCGGACCGGACCCCACAAAGGTGATGCGCCCAGGCTTGGTCTTGCGGCCTCGGGTCCCTGCGTGCCCAGTCATCTGTCACTCCGCTCAATTGCCAACACGTCTCGTGCACCCAGTTCGAACAGCTCCGCAGCCACCGAGAGCCCCAGCTCCCGGGCCCGCTCGGGGGACCCGATACCGGACGCACGGATCACGTCGGATCCGTCCAGCGCCGCCACGCATCCGCGTAGCGACAGCTCCTCGAAGACTCGGCCTTCCTCATCGATGGACTCGACCACTTCCGCGATCGCGCCCACCGGTGCGGAACACCCCGCCTCCAGCTCGGCGAGCAGGGCTCGTTCTGCGGTGACCGCTGCGCGGGTGTCGGGGTCATCCAACTCCGCCAGCACCGCGGCAAGGTCCGCGTCGCGTGCGCGGCACTCCACCGCGAGCGCGCCCTGAGCCGGTGCCGGCAACATCTGCACCGGTTCCAGGGACTCCGAGACATCAGCCAGCCGTCCGATGCGGGCCAAGCCCGCTCGGGCGACGACGACGCCGTCGAGATCACCGCTACTCACCCTGTTCAACCTGGTGTCTAGGTTGCCTCGTAGGGGGCGAATTTCCAAACCGAGACCCAGTGCTCTAAGCTGCGCGGCCCGCCGCGGGCTCGACGTCCCGATCACCGAGCCGGCCGGCAACTCCCCCAGCACCAGCCCGTCGCGGGCCACCAGGGCATCCCTGGGGTCCTCGCGGCGCGGGATCGCGGCGATCACGAAGCGCTCGTCGGGCGCGGTCGGCAAATCTTTATAGGAATGAACGCAGACGTCGACCCTGTCGGTTGCCAAGGCCTCGCGCAGCGCGGCGGTGAACACCCCCACGCCGATCTCGGCGATCGGGGCCTGCGAACGGTCACCTTCGGTGCTGATGATGACCAACTCCGCGGCATGCCCGCGCGCGATCAGGGCGTCGCGGACGACACCGGCCTGGGTGGTCGCCAGCAGGCTGCCCCTGGTGCCGATCCGGATCACGGTGTCGACGTCGTCTCGAATTGCCAATCGACTACTCAGGCTTGTCGTTTTCGGTTGCGATCAAAGGCAATTCGCCACCGGAGAGTGCATCGACGGCCTGCGGATCGAGTTCGAAGAGCTCACGCAGGGCCTCGGCGTAGCTGTCGCCGCCGGGTGCTCCGGCCAGTTGCTTGACGCGCACCGTGGGAGCGTGCAACAGCTTGTCGACGACGCGCCGCACGGTGCGGGCGACCTCGTCGCGGTGGGCCGTGTCCAGGCCGGGCAGCCGGTTGTCCAGCCGCAGGAGTTCGGCCTCGACCACGTCGGCGGCGCGCTGGCGCAGCGCCGTCACCGTCGGGGTGACCTCGGCCATGCGCTGGCTGGCCAGGTACTGGGCAACCTCGTTGGCGACGATGGCGCGGGCCGCCTCGGCGTCGGAGGCGGCGCCCCGGGACGCCGGCTCACGCTGAATGCGGTCCATATCGATGACGTGCACGCCGGGCAGGCCGGCGACCGCCAGATCGACATCGCGCGGCATCCCCAGATCGCAGATCACCAGCGGGCGCTCGTCCGAGCGGGCGGCCAGCGCGTGGTGCACGTCGGCCAGCGAGACCACCGGACGGACCGCCCCGGTGCTGCTCATCACCACATCGGCGTTGGTGAGGACCGTCGAGATGTCCTCAAGGACGTGCGCCTGGGCCGGCACACCGAGTTCTCTGATGTTGTTGGCCAGCCGGCGCGCCCGCGGCAGCGACCGGTTGATCACTTCGATGCGCTCCACCCCGGCGCGCACCAGGTGCTTGGCCGCCAAGGCGCCCATCGAGCCGGCACCGACCACGACGGCCGTCTTACCGGTCAAACCGCCGGCCCCGAGGCGCTTCTCGGCCATGTCCAGGGACACCGAGACCACCGAGGCGCCCGCGCTGTCGATGCCGGTCTCCGAGTGCACCCGCTTGCCGACCGACAGGGCGCGCTGAGACAACTCGTGCAGGGTGCGGCCGACGGTGTGGTTGGCCTCGGCCGAGGCGTAGGCCCGGCGCACCTGGCCGAGTACCTGCTGCTCGCCCATCACCAGCGAGTCCAGCCCGCTGGTCACCGCGAAAAGATGCTCGACGGCGGCCTCGGCGTACCGGACGTAGGCATATTTGGTGAGGTCGTTGAGCCCCATCCCGGAGTGCTCGGAGAGCACCTGCCCGATCACCGACAGGCCGCCGTGAAAGGCCTCGACCACCGCGTAGACCTCGACCCGGTTGCACGTGGACAACACCATTGCCTCGGTCACCAGGGAGGACTGCAGCACCTGGTCGATGATCTTGGCTTGATCGGACTCATCGGTGCTGAGCTGCTCGAGCACCGAGACCGGCGCACTGCGGTGCGAAACCCCGAATAGCAGCACGCTCACGGCATCATCACCTAGGTCTCTCCCCGTCGCTTCGCTCGCCTAGGACGGTCTCTACCCCGTCGCTTCGCTCGCCCGGTCGAGGTCCAAAGTAGCCGTTTACCAGCCCACCTACCAAATTTGCTGTACCGGTTCAGCGCGGAAACAGGTCGGCTCGCAGCCGCTGCTCATCCACTTCCCAGTAGCTGTGCTCGACCCCGTCGAGCAGCACGACGGGCACCCTGTCCCCGAACTCCGCGCGCAGCTGCGGCTCCCCGGCCGCCGCGGCCGCGTCCACATCGGTGGCGCTCCAGGTGAAGCCCAACTCGTCCGCCAGCGCGGCCAGCGTCTGCGCCGCCCGTTCGCAAATGCTGCACCCTGCCCGGGTGAGCAACACCACCTGATGGTCCACGCCACCAGTATCGGCGGCGCCCGGCCATCTCGGTGACGCCGGGATCCGTGACTTAGGGTTGTGTGGTGTCCGAGTCCGGTGCCGCCGATATCGACGGGGTCGACAGTGTGTTCGGCCGCGCAGACGTGCAGGCCGGGGAGGCCAGCGCCGAGGCCGCCCTCGGTACAGAGGTCACCCCGCCGCCCCCACCGCCGCCGGATCTGACCGCGGCGGCGTTCTTCGACGTCGACAACACCCTGGTGCACGGTTCGTCGCTGGTGCACTTCGCCCGCGGTCTAGCCGCCCGCAAGTACTTCACCTATCAGGACATTCTCGGGATCGTGTATGCCCAGGCCAAGTTCCAGTTCACCGGTAAGGAGAACAGCGACGATGTCGCGGCCGGGCGGCGCAAAGCGCTGGCCTTCATCGAAGGCCGTTCCACCGCCGAACTGGCCGAATTGGGCGAGCAGATCTACGACGAGATCATCGCCGACAAGATCTGGCCGGGCACCCGCGAACTGGCCCAGATGCATCTGGACGCCGGCCAGCAGGTGTGGCTGGTCACCGCCACGCCCTATGAACTGGCGGCCACCATCGCCAAGCGGCTCGGGCTGACCGGCGCGCTGGGCACCGTCGCCGAATCGGTGGACGGGGTGTTCACCGGCCGATTGGTCGGCGACATCCTGCACGGACCGGGCAAGGCTCATGCGGTCCGCTCGCTGGCCATCCGGGAGGGACTCAACCTACGGCGCTGCACCGCCTACTCGGACAGCTTCAACGACGTGCCGATGCTCTCGCTGGTGGGCACCGCGGTCGCGATCAATCCCGATACGGCATTGCGCGACGTTGCCCGCGAGCGCGGCTGGGAGATCCGCGACTTCCGCACCGCGCGCAAGGCGGCCCGGATCGGGGTGCCATCGGCGCTGGCCCTGGGCGCCGTCGGCGGGGCGCTGGCGGCCGTCGCGTCGCGTCGCCGCTGATAGGCTCTGCCGCCATGGGTATTGCGGAGAACATCATCGGGACTCACTACCGTTCCCCCGATTACTTCGAGGTGGGCCGGGAGAAGGTCCGTGAGTTCGCCAACGCCGTGCAGGATTTCCACCCGGCGCACCACTCCGAAGAGGGCGCCGCCGAGACCGGACACGACACCATCGTCGCCTCGCTGACCTTCCTGGCGGTCGCCGGGCGCCGGGTGCAGCTCGAGCTGTTCGAGAACTTCGACGTGCCGGTCAATCTCGAACGTGTGCTGCACCGCGACCAGAAGCTGATCTTCCACCGGCCCATCAAGGTCGGCGACAAGCTGTGGTTCGACTCCTACCTCGACTCGGTCATCGAGTCGCACGGCACCGTGATCTGCGAGGTCCGGGCCGAGGTCAGCGACGACGATGGCGCCCCGGTGGCCACCAGCATCGTCACGATGCTCGGCGAGGCTCAGATCGACGAGGCCAACGAGATGAGTGCCCAGATCGCCGCGGCGCGCGACGCCGCGATCGCGAAGATGGTGTCGGCGCAGAAGGGCTGAGCGGGCCGGACGCCGTTCGCTATCCGAGGAAGGTGTTTCGCCGGCCGGCGAGCAGCTGGTAGAGCGTGTGCTGGATGGTCTCGCGCACGTGGTCGGTGAGCTCGAAGGTCACCATCGGATCCTCGGCGGACGCCTCGTCGTAATCCGTCGTCGCAATGGGCTCACCGAACTGGATATGCCATTTCGACGGCAGCGGCACCAGCCCCAACGGACCGGCCAGCGGGAACAGCGGCGTCACCGGGAAGTACGGCAGTCCCATCAGGCGGGCCAGCAGCTTGATATCGCCGACCTTGGGGTAGATCTCCTCGGAGCCGACGATCGAGCAGGGCACGATGGGCACCTGGGCCCGCAGGGCCGCCGACACGAATCCGCCGCGGCCGAAGCGCTGCAGTTTGTAGCGGTCCTTGAACGGCTTGCCCAGACCCTTGAAACCCTCCGGGAAGACGGCGGTGAGTTCACCGGCGGCCAGCAGCCGGTGCGCGTCGGCGGTGCATGCGACGGTATGGCCGGCCTTGCGCGCGGCCTGACCCACCACCGGCAGATCGAAGACCAGATCGGCGGCCAGTAGGCGCAGGTCCCGGTTCAGCGGGTGATGGTCATGCACGGCGACCGAGGCCATCAGGCCGTCGAAGGGCAGCACGCCCGCATGGTTGGCCACGATCAGGGCGGCGCCGTCCAGCGGAAGGTTTTCGATCCCGCTGACCTCAACGCGGAACCACGATTTGAAAAACACTCGCAGTAAAGGCATTACGACCGCATTGGTCAGATGCGGATCGAAGCCGAACTCGTCGACGGTGTAGTCGCCGGTCATCCGTTTGGTGACGAAGTCCGCGACCGCGGTGATCGCGCCGGACAATTCGTTGGGAGCGCCACGCTCATCGGCGCCGGCGGAGCCGCGGTGCTGATCGATTTCGCGGACGACTGCGGCGATCTGTTCGGCCGAGGCGCGGGTACCGGGATCGGTCAGCAGCGAGGGATGTCGGCGGGCGCTGTCCGCACGCTGCGCGGCCCGGCGCTGCGCTGCCGCAGACCGACCCGAATTCGAATGCAGCGGAATCACTTTCGCTTTCGAATCACCCGCCACGTCGTTACCTTCTCCCGCCCCGGTTGGAGTGTTCGACCCGACTGCTACCGTCCCCATCGCTGCGCCGCAGATACGGCGCGACTCTCCATTGAGCGTACCCACTTCGGGTCGATGATCGGCGTCAAACCACGGCCACGTACGTAGTCGTCGAATGCCTCCACAGTGGTCCACTTGGGGCTGTAACCTAGGTCGTTGCGCATGCGCGCGGTGTCCATGACCCGGCCATAACTCAAGTAGTTCAACTGCTCGCGATCGAGCTCAGTGTAACTGGTTGCGCGCCTCAGCGAATCGATCGCTTGCAGCGCCGAACGCGGCACCGGCAGCGCCACCCGTCCCGAGCGGCGGATGGCCTGGCTCATCATGATGATGCCCGAGCCACCCACATTGAAGGTGCCGGACCGGCCCGCGATGGTGGCCCGCTCCAGCACGCCCAGGGCGTCCTGCTCGTGCAGCAGCTGCAGCCGGGCGTCGTGACCCAGCACCGAGGGCACCACCGGACCGGCCAGATACCGCGACAACGCGGTGTCCATCGCCGGGCCGATCATGTTGGCCAGCCGCAGGATGGTCAGCGCGATATCGGGCCTGCGCCTGGCCAGGCCACGCGCATAACCCTCGATATCGATGCTGTCGCGGGCGAACCCCTCACCGAGCGGCCGCCGGGCGCTGCCGTCCTCGGTGAACAGCACCGGATCACGCGCGCTGGCCCCGTACACCTCAGAGGTGGACTTGAGCACCACCCGTCGCACCGTCGGAGCCTTCTGACAGGCCGCGAACAACTGGATCGCACCCATCACGTTGAGCTCTTTGAGAGTGGCCCGGCCACCGGCCCGAGGCGCGTAGGACGCCGCAGCGGCGTGGACGACGGTGTCGACGTTGCCGTTGCGGATGACCTTGGCGATGAACGGGTTCCGTATGTCGGCGCGCACGAACTCGGCACGCCCCATCCGCCGCAGCAGATCCTTGCTCGGCGCGATGGCGTCGACCGCGATCACGTGGTCGATCGCCGGATTCTGGGCAAGGCGCGCCGTCAGGTAGCCACCGAGAAACCGGCACGCACCAGTCACCAGCACTACCTTGGGGTATTGCTTGGTGTCCTGGTCGTCGCCGGATCCCTGCGCATCCATCGGGCGAGCCTACCGAGAAGTGCGGAGACTACTTACCGAGTTTTCTGCGCTGAACCCGGGTACGACGAAGCAGCTTGCGGTGCTTCTTCTTCGACATGCGCTTACGCCGCTTCTTGATGACTGAACCCATGAACTCCGCTACCTACCAATGATCGAACTGACCGGGCCACTTTAGCGGGCACCCGGGTGAAGGTGAAAACGCGTCCCGCCTTGGCGGGACGATGAGGCCGTCAGCCGGCGCTGAAGTACGACGTCTCAAGCAGGTCGTGGACCGCCTTGGCGTGCACCCGGAACGACCGGCCGACCCGCACGGCCGGCAGTTCGCCGTTGTGCACGAGCCGGTAAACCGTCATCTTGCTGACCCGCATCAGGCTGGCCACTTCGGCAACGGTCAAAAATTGAGCTTTAGGCTGGCCTTCGCCAGCAGAATCCCGCGCCGATGGCCCGTTCATTGACGTCATCGCAACCCAATCCTTAAGGCACGGCCAGTTCCAGCGGCTTCCCCACCGTTGGCACGAACGCGTGCATACAACGAGGAGAATAGCGTGGCCATTGGGGTTATTGCGACGGGTGTGGGGTAATCCGTCCGAAATTCTTGAATTACTCTGATGTAATTCCTAGCTGCTCAGAGCGTGTTTTCGCAGCTGCGACCGCGTCGGCGACCGCGGCCCGCAGGCCCCCGCGTTCGAGTTCACGCAGCCCAGCCGCGGTGGTACCACCCGGTGAGGTCACGATAGCCCGCAACTGCGCCGCCGTGGTGTCCAATGCGGCATCCGGTGCGCTGTCCAGACGATCCAGCAGCATCGCCGCCGAACCCGCCATCGTCTGCGACACCAGATCGGTGGCGATCCCGCGCGGCAGACCCGCGGCCACGCCCGCGTCCACCAGCGCCTCGACCATCAGGAAGAAATACGCGGGCCCGGACCCCGAGACGGCGGTGACGGCGTCGAGCTGGGCCTCCGGCACCGTGAGCACCCCACCCACGGTGTCGAAGATCGCGGACACGTCCTTGAGTTGCTCCTCGGTGGCGAACCGGCCCCGGGACAGCGCGCTCACCCCGCCGCCGACCACCATCGGCGCATTGGGCATCACCCGGATCACCGGGGCGCCCGCGGGCAGCTTGGACTCGTAGAACGCCGTGCTGACGCCCGCCGCCACACTCACCACGACCTGCTCGGCGCTGTTGTCCTCGGCCTTACCGACCGCCTGGGCGATCTCGCCGATGGCCGCATCCACATCCGCGGGTTTGACGGCGACGATCACATAGGTGGCGTTCTCCGCGGCATCCGCCACGGAGGTGACCAACACCGAGTAGGTGTCGGCCAGATACTGGGCCCGCTCCGGGGACTTCTCCGAGACGGCCAGATCCTTGACCTGACGGCCCGCTCGCAGCATGCCCGAGAGCAGCGCCTCACCGATACTGCCGCCGCCGATGATTGCAATCCTTGACACGGGTCAAAGCATTGCACGGCAACGGCGGGAGAGCGGCGCACCCCGGCCGACAGTGCCCGCACAAAGGCACACAAAGGCCTTCAGCCGGTCCGTGGGCGACCGACCGGACCGGTTGACGCCGGCCGGGTTGGCCGGCGCGGTATCAGCGCAGCAGGTGCTCCCTGGCGAAAGACAGCGATTCGACGAGCAGCGCCTCGCGTTCGGCCGCATTGCGGGCCTGCGACGTGGTGACCTCGAGGATCACGTGGCCGGTGAAATCGCCGGCGGCCAGCAGCCTGCAGATCTCGGCCGCGGGCTGGGTGCCCCGCCCGGGTACCAGATGCTCGTCGGTCGACGCACCGCTGCCGTCGCACAGGTGCAGATGGGCCAGGCCGGCACCCATCCGCCGCGCCATCTCCAGTGCATCGGTGCCCGCCGTCGCGCTGTGCGACAGGTCGAGCGTGTAGTGCGCATGACCGCCGTCCAGCGGGTCATAGGACGGCGCGAAAGCCGAGATACCCGGTCCGGGCCTGCCACCGCGCTTGCGCATCCGCTCGATCGAGGGCTGCCCGGTTCCCCAGAACCGGTCGGCCCGGAACGGGAACATGTTCTCCACCGCGACCAGCACGTCGCTGCTGCTCTCCAGTTCGGCGACCTGCGCGGCGAAGCCCTCCGCGTACCTGCGCTGCCAGCGGAACGGCGGGTGTACCACCACGGTCTGCGCGCCCAGCTGTTCGGCGGCGCGCACGCTGCGCTCCAATTTGGGAATGGGGTTGGCTCCCCACACGCGCTGGGAGATCAGCAGGCAGGGGGCATGCACGGACAGCACCGGGATGCCGTAACGCTCTGACAAGGCGCCGACGGCGTCGATATCTTGGCTGGCCGGCTCGGCCCACACCATCAGCTCGACACCGTCGTAACCCAGGCGTGCGGCGTAGTCGAAGGCGGCCTCGGTCCTCAACGGATACACCGAGGCGGTCGACAGACCGACCTTGATGGCTGGGCGCACTAGTCGTCAGGTATCCGGTCAGGTGGACTGCAGCAGAGCCAGCGGCCCGAGCGTCACCAGCGCCCCGACCGCGACGGCGATCAGCGTGCTGGCGATGTCCTCGGTTCTGCGCACCACCCGTACTCCGACGACCAGACCCAGGATGACCAGCACCGACAGCACCAAGGCGACGATGTTGTTCCACTTCCACAGCTGGTCGAAAGCGACGAACAAGCCGGCCCCGAACGCGACGGCGAAAATGCTCTGCGCGACGATCCACACACCGTGCAGCAACGGCGAACGGGCCGGTGGCTCCGGCTCACGCTCCAGGTCTTCGAGGGACTGCTCGGCAGGCTCGACGACGGCGTCGGGGTCCAGCGAGATGTCCTCGGGTCCCGGCGTCCGGGTGCGGCGGGCCAGATCGTCGGCGACGGTGTCCCCGCCGAACAACGTGCCGCCGGAGGAGCGCAGGTAGGACGGCAGCGACGCGGTGGCCTCGGCATCCTCGGCGGTGCCGGAGGCCAGGTCGTCGTCGTCGAGCAGCGGATCCGGGCTCATCTCCTCGGCCCCGCCGGCCGGCATGGCCGAGGAACGCCGCAGGCCGTGGTGCCGACGGGCACGTGGATCGAAGGCCAGCGGCGCGAAATCACCGTCGCGCTGTTGGACGTGCGCCTCGTAGTCGGCCTCGGCCGCGGCTTCGGGCGCTTCGTCGTCGCTCTCGTCCGGGGTCTCCACCGGTTCGGCGGTTTCCAGGGTGTCGGCGGTCTCGGTGGACTCGACCGTCTCGGTGGGCGCGGGGGCTTCGTCCTCGTCCGGGGTGACCTGCGGCTGCTCCAGCACCGACTGGGCCCGGGCGGCGATGTCGGCGTCGATCGCGTCCTGCTCGGCGTCGATCGCCTCGTGCTCATCGGTGCGCAGCGTGAGAATCGGGATCTCACCGGTCAGCTCGGCCACCGTCACGGCGTCGGCATTGCCGCGCCGGCGCCTGCGGCGCCCGCCGGGCGACGGCGCGCCGATGGAGCCGTTCTTGGCCAGCAACTCCGCCACCGAGATGGGGCGGGTGCTGGTGGTGTCGTTCGGTTCTGTCATCGTGTGTTGCCTTTGGGCCTGGTAGCGCGGGAAACCGATCCTGACGCTGGCGACAATGCGGTCTCCACCAAGGCTGTGCCATCGGCCTCACTGTCGAGTTTCCGCAGAATCAGCCCTTCTCGCAACGCCCAGGGGCAGATCTCCACCTGCTCGATACCTAGCGCGCGCATGCTCGCCTCAGCTACCAGTGCTCCGGCCACGATCTGTGGCGCCCGTTCGGCACTCACCCCCTCCAACTCGGCTCGGTCGGCCGTTGTCATCCTAGAGATGAAGGCTATGAGCTGCCGCAATCCCGCCGCGGTGAGCGTGCGTTTGGCCCGCGGACCTGCCGCGGACGGGGCCGCGCCGGTGAGCCGGGCCAGCGAACGGAACGTTTTCGACGTGGCGACGGCCAGGTCCGGGCTGCCCGCGTCCTGGATGCTCGCCCCGGCCTCGGCGATCTCGGTGGTCAGCCAGTCGCGCAGGGCGGCGACCTTGCGCCGCCCCGGCGGATCGTCGGCCAGCCACTCCCGGGTCAGCCGTCCCGCGCCCAGTGGCAGCGACAACGCCACCTCGGGCTCCTCGTCGACACCGCTGGAGAGCTCCAGCGAGCCCCCACCGATGTCGATGTTGATGATCCGGCCCGCGCTCCACCCGTACCAGCGCCGCACCGCCAGGAAGGTCAGCCGGGATTCGTCCACCCCGCTGAGCACCCGCAGCGACACCCCGGATTCGGCCTGCACCCGGGCCAGCACATCCTCGGAGTTGGTGGCGTCCCGGACCGCTGACGTGGCGAAGGCCATCAGCTCGGAGCAGCCCGAGCTGCGCGCGATGCTGGCGAACTCGGTGACCGTGTCGACCAGCTTGTCCGCGCCCTTGCGGGTCAGCTTGCCCGACGGATCGATCGACTCGGCCAGCCGCAGCGCGGCCTTGGTGGAACTCATCGGCGTGGGGTGCCCGCCGCGGCGCGCATCCACCACCAACAGGTGAACCGTATTGCTGCCTACGTCCAGCACGCCCAATCGCACGCGGACCACGTTAGTGGGTTTACCGTTTACCTCCGTGAGCACATCGCACGTCGGCGGTTCGGGCAACGAGGTCGATCTGGACTTTCCCCGCGAATGGGTGGAGTTCTTCGACCCGGACAACCCTGCGCATCTGATCGCCGCGGACCTGACGTGGCTGCTGTCGCGCTGGACCTGTGTGTTCGGCACACCGGCCTGTCAGGGCACCGTGGCCGGCCGGCCCGATGACGGTTGCTGCTCGCACGGCGCGTTCCTGTCCGACGACGACGACCGAGCCACCTTGGACGACGCCGTGTCCAAGCTCACCGACGAAGACTGGCAATTCCGGTCCAAGGGGCTGGGCCGCAAGGGCTACCTCGAGATGGACGAGTACGACGGCAAACCCAACCTGCGCACCCGTAAGTACAAGGGCGCCTGCATTTTTCAGAACCGGCCGGACTTCGCCGGCGGGATCGGCTGCGCGCTGCACAGCAAGGCGCTGAAGTTGGGCGTGGAACCGCTGACGATGAAACCGGAGGTCTGCTGGCAGCTTCCGGTGCGGCGCACCCAGGAATGGGTGACCCGCCCGGACGGCACGGACATCCTGAAGACCACCATCACCGAATACGACCGGCGCGGCTGGGGTGAGGGCGGCGCCGACCTGCACTGGTACTGCACCGGCGACCCGGCCGCCCATGTCGGCACCCGGCCGGTGTGGGAGTCCTACGGCCCCGAGCTCACCGCGCTGCTCGGCGAAAAGGCGTACGCCGAGTTGGCCGCACTGTGCAAGCGGCGCGGCATGCTCGGGCTGATCGCCGTGCACCCGGCCACCCGCGCCGCCGAATAATCGGTCGGCCGCAACGGAATTCGCCTCTTGCGGCTAGCCCTCCAGCTTGTAGCCCAGCCCGCGCACCGTCACCAGGTGCACCGGATTGGCGGGGTCGGCCTCGATCTTGCTGCGCAGCCTCTTGACGTGCACGTCGAGGGTCTTGGTGTCGCCGACGTAATCGGCGCCCCAGACCCGGTCGATGAGCTGGCCGCGGGTCAGCACCCGGCCGCTGTTGCGCATCAGGTATTCGAGCAGATCGAATTCCTTGAGTGGCAACGTGATGGCTTCGCCGTTCACGCTGACCACGTGCCGCTCCACGTCCATCCGCACCGGACCGGCCTCCAGAACGCCGTCCCCGGAACCGGTCTCGTCGGTCTCGGTGCCGCGCCGCAGCACCGCGCGGATGCGGGCGATGAGCTCGCGCGCCGAGTACGGCTTGGTGACGTAATCGTCGGCACCCAGCTCCAGGCCGACCACCTTGTCGATCTCGCTGTCCCGCGCGGTCACCATGATGACCGGCACGCTGGAGCGCGACCGCAGCTGCTTGCACACATCGGTGCCGCTCATCCCGGGCAGCATCAGGTCGAGTAGGACGATGTCGGCGCCCACCCGCTCGAATTCCGCCAGCGCGGACGGGCCGTCGGACACCACGGTGGCCTCGAACCCCTCCTTGCGCAGCAGAAATGCCAGCGGATCCGCAAGGGATTCCTCATCTTCCACGATCAGCACACTGGTCATCGCTTGTTACACGTCCTCTCGGTCGTCTCGTTCATACGAGTCGTCGTCGGTATCGGGGTATGCCGGAATCGACAAGGTGAAGGTGGAGCCGGTACCCGGTTGGCTCCACAACCGGATGGTGCCGTTGTGGTTGGCGGCGACGTGTTTGACGATGGCCAGGCCGAGGCCGGTGCCGCCGGTGGCACGCGAGCGGGCCTTGTCGACGCGGAAGAACCGCTCGAAGACGCGCTCCTGGTCGGCGCGCGCGATGCCGATACCGCGGTCGGTGACCGCGATCTCGATGTCGTTGCCGCGCCTGCGCCGGCTGATCGAGACGCCCGACCCGTGCGGGGAATAGGCGATCGCGTTGGATACCAGATTGGCGATGGCCGTCACCAGCAGGCCCTGATCGCCCAGCACGCGGTAACCGGTCGGGGCGTCGGTGGTGATGGAGATGGCGGCGTTGTCCGCGGACACCTTGTGCCGCGACAGCGCCTCCGAGACGACGGTGTCGACTTCGACGACCTCGAGATCGGGCAGCGGTTCGGCGCCCTGCAGCCGCGACAGTTCGATCAGCTCGCCGACCATGCTGGCCAGCCGGTGCGACTCGACGAGCATCTTGTCGGCGAACCGGCGCACCGTCTCGGGATCGTCGGCCGAGGCCTGCAGGGCTTCGGCCAGCACGCCCATCGCGCCGACCGGGGTCTTGAGCTCGTGGCTCACGTTGGCGACGAAGTCCCGGCGGGTGGCCTCCATCCGCGCCTGCTCGGACTGGTCCCCGACGAACACCACGGCGAACCGGCGATCGTCCTCGGTGAGCAATCGGACGTGACCGCGCACCGACAGCCCGGACCGGCCGGTGGGTGCGCGTTTGCGCGGCGAGAGGTCGATGTCGACGTCATCGCCGGAGGACAGGCAGCGCTGCACGGCCTGCCAGGCCCGCTCGTCGAGCAGGCGGTCGCGCACCAGCCCCAGCTCGGCGGCCTGTTCGTTCATGTAGACGACGTCGCGAAACGCATCGACGACGACGATGCCCATGGGCGACAGGCCCACCACGTGGCTGAGCATCTGCGAGACGGTGATCCCGCCCTGTTCGGCATCACGACGTGCGCGTCGCTGGTACAGGAGCCGAGAGACGACGGCACCCGCCGCCACGCCGATCCCGAGCGCGAGCAGCGTCACGGCCGCTGTCAGCAGCAGCACGGATGCCACACTCACGCGGAAATCGTACGCATCCGGTGAACGTCATCCCAGCAGCGTGCGGCCAAACCGGGACAAGTCACATAAGCAAACACAGGAGTTCGGCCTCCCGTCCATCCCAGTTCACCTGAGTTAACCGGCTATTTGCCGGGTTATTTCTTCGCGCCCTGGGCGGCCACCGCGGCCGCGCCGGCCGCCGCGGCCTCCGGGTCCAGATAACGGCCGCCCTGGACCGTCGGCTTGAGGTCACCGTCCAGCTCGTAGAGCAGCGGGATCCCGGTCGGGATGTTGAGTCCGACGACGTCGGCGTCCGACATCCCGTCCAGGTACTTGACCAGGGCACGCAGCGAGTTGCCGTGCGCGGCGATCAGCACCGTCTTGTCCGCCTGCAGGTCCGGCACGATGGCCTGTTCGAAGTACGGCACGAACCGGGCCACCACGTCGGCCAGGCATTCGGTCAGCGGGCCGCCGCCGATGTCGGCGTAGCGCGGGTCGGCGTCCTGGCTGAACTCGCTGCCCTTCTCGATGGGCGGCGGCGGGGTGTCATAGCTGCGCCGCCAGGCCATGAACTGCTCTTCGCCGTACTTGGCCAGCGTCTCGGCCTTGTCGAGCCCTTGCAGCGCGCCGTAGTGCCGCTCGTTGAGCCGCCAGTCGCGGTGCACCGGGATCCACAGCCGGTCGGCGGCCTCCAGCGCCAGGTTGGCGGTGACGATGGCCCGGCGCAACAGCGAGGTGTACAGCACATCGGGCAGCACACCCTGCTCGGCGATCAGCTCGCCGCCGCGTATCGCCTGGGCCCGGCCCTTCTCGGTGAGGTCGACGTCGACCCATCCGGTGAACAGGTTCTTCTCGTTCCACGTGCTCTCGCCGTGGCGCAGCAGGATCAGGGTGGCCATGGCAGAGATCTTCTCACGAGCCGCGCGCGACGATCAGGTTGCTCTTATTCATCGTCGATGAGGTGCGCGAACGCCTGCAGATTCTTGAGCGACTCCCCGCGGGACACCCGCCATTCCCATTCCTTCTCGATGGACGTCCGAAAACCCAACTCCAACAACGTGTTGAAGTCCGAGTCCACCGCCTCGAGCACCTGGCCGAGGATCCGGTCGAGCTCGTCGGCGCTGACCGTCTCCAGCGCCATCCGGCCCACCAGGTAGATGTCGCCCAGGTTGTCCAGGGTGTAGGCGACGCCGTAGAGCCTGCGGTTGCGCTTGAGCAGGAACCGGTACACCGCCTCGAAGTTCTCGTCGGGTTTGCGGCAGACGAACGCCTCGACGCGGACCGAGTGCTCACCGATGCTCAAGATGGTGTTGGTCTTGAGGCGCCGCTCCCCCGGCAGCGCCACCACCAGGCCGGGCAGCCCGCCGTGCGATCCCTTGTGCCGGGCGTACTCCAGCTCGTGTTCCTGCAGCGTCGCCTCGATCAGCTCTTGAACGCTCACAACCGCACCCCCCGGCGCATGGTGAACCGCCGCCCGCCGCGGCGTGCCGCCGCGTCCCGGCGCGGATGCCTGGCCTGGTAGTCGGCGATGGCGCGGCCGTAGCTGCCCAGCAGCGCGTCGACGGTGTGCGCCCAGGAGAAGGTGGCGGCGTGCGCGATCGCCGCCGCCCGCATCCGCTCCGGGCCCTCCGCCAGCAGCCCGTCGATGGCGGCGGCCCAATCCTGCGGGTCGTGCCCGCCGACCAGCGCGCCGGTGACACCGTCGCGGACCGCCACCGGCAGGCCACCCACCGCGGCCGCCACCACCGGCGTGCCGCAGGCCTGGGCTTCGACGGCGACCAGTCCGAAGGATTCCGAATAGCTGGGCACCGCAACCAGATCGGCCGCGCGGTAGAGGTCGACCAGTTGTTCGCGGGACTGCGGCGGCAAAAAGGTGACCCGGTCGGCGATGCCCAACTCGTCGGCCAACCGGATCAACCCGTCGGGGGCGGCCAGACCGGACCCCGACGGGCCACCGGCCACCACCACCCGAACCCCCGGGAGTTTGGCCACCGCGCGCAGCAGCACATCGGGCGCCTTCAGCGGCTGGATGCGGCCGACGAAGGCGATGATCTGCTCATCGCGGTCCAGGCCCACCGCGGCACGCGCGGCCAGCTTGTCGCCGGGAGTGAACACCGCGAGGTCGACACCCGGGTGCACCACGTCGATCTGCGAGGGCTGCGCGTGGTGCAGCGAAACCAGTTGTTGCGCTTCGATTTCGGTGTTGACGATGAGCCGGTCCGCCTCGTCGACCACCTGCTGCTCACCGATCGCGCGCATGGCGGGCTCCGGGGTGTCGCCCTCGGCCAGGGCCGCGTTCTTCACCGCGGCCAGGGTGTGCGCGGTGTGCACCAGCGGCACCGCCCAGCGGTCCCGGGCCAGCCAGCCGACCTGTCCGGACAACCAATAGTGCGAATGCACGATGTCGTAGTACCCGGGTTCGTGATTGGCCTCGGCCCGCAGCACCCCCGCGGTGAACGCGCACAACTGGGTCGGCAGATCGGCTTTGTCCAGGCCCTCGAACGGTCCGGCCACCACGTTGCGCACCAGCACTCCGGGCGCCACCCGGACCACGGGTTCGTCGGCCGACGAGGTGGCCCGGGTGAAGATCTCCACCTCGACGCCGCGGCGCGCCATCTCGCGCGCCGTCTGCAGCACGTACACGTTCATCCCGCCGGCATCCCCGGTACCGGGCTGCGCCAGCGGTGAGGTGTGTACCGACAACACCGCCACCCGTTTGACGGCCTGGGTGCTCACATCGGTGGAAAGACGCACACGAACATGTCTACACCCCGGCCTGGGCGAGCGAAGCGACGGGGAAACAAGGCCGGGCGAGCGAAGCGACGGGGAAACAACGCAGCGCGAGCGAAGCGACGGGGAAACAACGCAGCGCGAGCGAAGCGACGGGGAAACAACGCAGCGCGAGCGAAGCGACGGGGAAACGCAGCGATCGTCAGGCGCCCGACGCGGTGAGCTCACCGCGGCGCAGCTGGGACCGGCGCATCGCGGCGATCGGGTCGGCATAGAGCCCACCGAGGGACACCACGCCGGCGCCGGCCTCCTGCACCCGGTTACCGAAAGCGGTCACCCGGATGTCGCGGGCCGGCAGCACCGACCGTGAGACGAAGGCCCGCTCCAGGGTCTCCATGCCCTCCGGATACTCGGTGAAGGCCTGGCCGCCGACCACCAGGTCGTCGGGATTGAGCATGTCGCGAAGCAACGCCACGGCCTCGCCCAGCACCCTGGCGCGCTCGTTCAGCAGGGCGCGGGCACCCTCGTGCCCGGCGCGCGCGGCACGCAGCACCGCGGTCAGCGTCGAGGCCGGGCCTTCGGACGGGATGATGCGTTGCGCACGAGCCGCCGTCAGCACCGACTCGTCACTGACGGTCGACTCCAACTGCCCTGTGCCGCCAAGCAATTCGGAGTTGACCGGCAGGGCTGCGATGGTTCCGGGCCCACTGGCGGGCGAATGCACCCGGCCGCCGATGGACAGGGCGTAGCCCACGGTTTCGCGGGCGTAGACGTACAGGCTGGTTCCGGTCTGGGTGCCCGGCCTGCGCACCCCGAGCAGCAGCTCGGCGCCGGCCATCGCGTCGACGTGCGAGGCCACCGAGACCGGCAGACCCAACGTCTCGGCCAGCACGGGGCCCACTGGCGCCTCCGACCAGCCCAGCCGCGGGTGGTCGAGGTACCCGGACACGCTGTCGACCACACCGCCGGCGGCCACCCCGACCCACAGCGGACGCCGGCGGTGCCAGCGGCTCAGGTAACGCCGGGCACTGCCGGCCAGCGAGGCCAGCGCCGCGTTCTGCGGACCGCGCGGGGTGGGCGTTTCGACGACGTCCAACGTGCGGCCGAACAGGTCGGTGGCCACGATGCTGGTGGTGCGGGCACCGATGTGCAGCCCCAGGGTGAGGAACGGTTCGTGGTTGACCTCGACCGGTACGCGGGGCCGGCCGATGGCTCCGGAGACCGCGAGGTCGGCGCGCTCGCGCAGCACACCGGCGTCGAGCAGGGCCGTGACCTGGCGATTCACCGTGGCGATGCTCAGGCCGGTGACCCGGGCGATGGCGTCGCGGGCGATCGGTCCGCGCTGGCGTGCGGCGCCGAAGACGGCCGCGGCGGCCGCGTCGGCCACCTTCAGCGAGGGGGCGACGATGTGATGGCGGGCCAGTAGGGCGCGCTTGGCGTGTGCGGCAGCGGAAGTGGCGGCGGCGGAGGCAGAAACGGGGGTGGCGGTAGCGGTACGCACAGGGTTGTCCTTGTCTGAAGTTCGGCGAGGGTGGGGGCTTCTGCCACACCGTCGACTTCAGCGAGGACGGAAAGTCCGCTAGATCAGTCGGGCGCGGCGGGATGCGCAACAACAACACGCACGCCGCGCAAGAACGCGGTTCATCGGACTGGTCTGCAACACAAGGTGAACTTAGCACGCCAACTAAAGTTGGCGTACATGACTTCGACATCAGCCACCGCTCGCGTCGCCGTGGTCACCGGCGCCAGTTCCGGCATCGGTGAGGCGACCGCGAAAACCCTTGCTGCACTTGGATTTCACGTCGTATGCGTGGCCCGCCGCGCCGACCGCATCGAGGCGCTGGCAGCGCAGATCGGCGGGTCGGCGATTGTGGCGGACGTCACTTCGGATGCGGATGTGGCGCGGCTGGCCGGCGCCCTGGACTCCGTGTCGGTACTGGTGAACAACGCCGGGGGCGCCGTCGGCCTGGAACCGGTGGCCGACGCCGATCTGGACCATTGGCGCTGGATGTGGGAGACCAACGTGCTGGGCACGCTGCGGGTGACCCGGGCACTGCTGCCCAAACTGATCGACTCCGGCGACGGGCTGATCGTCACCGTCACCTCGATCGCGGCGTTCGAGACCTACGACGGCGGGGCCGGCTACACCGCGGCCAAGCACGCCCAGGGCGCGCTACACCGCACGCTGCGCGGCGAACTGCTGGGAAAGCCGGTGCGGCTCACCGAGATTGCGCCCGGTGCCGTCGAGACCGAGTTTTCTCTGGTGCGCTTCAAGGGTGATCAGGACCGCGCCGAGAAGGTGTACCAGGGCATCACCCCACTGGTGGCCGACGACGTCGCCGAGGTGATCGGATTCGTCGCCGCCCGCCCGTCACACGTCAACCTGGACCAGATCGTGATCCGGCCGCGTGACCAGGCGCCGCACGGACGGTTCAACCGCCGGGTGTAGCGGCCGGGCTCGTCGACGTGGTGGTCGACGTGGTGGGCGTGCCGGACAGGGTGGGTGCATCGGCCGGTGTCGCCGGCGCCGAGGCCGGGATGCCCGACGGCGGCTTGCTGTCCGTCAGCGCCGACATCGACTTCCACTCGTCCCACGGCACGGCCCAATCCCAGATGTCGCCGTCGGCGTAGGACAGGTCGATGCGGGTGCCGGTGACCTCCACCGGGTCGCCATACATCGCGCTGTTGAAGTACTGCTGGGAGTTCTCCAGGTTCAGATTGATGCAGCCGTTGGTGACGTTGGTGTTGCCCTGGGACCCGACGCTGTTCGGGTTGCAGTGGATGAACTCGCCGTTGTTGGAGATGCGCACCGCGAACCGCTCGTGCACGTTGGCATAGCCGGCGGCCGGGTTGGTCATGTAGAAGTCCTCGTACTTCTCGCTGACCACGTGGATTCCGCTGCGGGTGACGTTGCGATCCAGGTCGCCTTCGCCGTAGCTGCACGGGAAGTCCATGATGACGCCCTCGTCGGTGATCACCTGGATCCGGTGGCTGGACGCCTCGGCCTTGACCACCTGGCGGCGGCCGATGCTGATATCAAGGGTGGAATCCGTTGCGCCATAGGCGTCCTCACCGAACGGCACACCGTAGAGCTCGGCCCGCACGTTGATCGTCGTGCCGGCCGGGTAGTACTCCTTGCTCCGGTAGTGCACCCGGGAGCCGCCGGCCTCGTCGGGCAGCCACGCCCAGCCACCCTCCACGGGCGGGTTGGTGGTGACCTTCAGCGCCTTCTCGACGTCGGCCCGGTATTTGTCGTCGATGGCCGCGTCGAACTGCAGGATGATCGGGGCGGCCACACCGACGGTCTGCCCGTCCGACAGCTGGAACTGGCCGTTGACCGTCGTGGTCGGGTTGACGGTGGTGAAACTGCCGGACAGCTTCACGGCCTTGCCGTCCTTGCCGACCGCCGATCCCGTCCAGGAGTACTGCACGCCGTACCCGAGCGGCTCGGTCACCGCGAAGCCGGTGCGGTCCCGGTTGAGTGCGCCGGCGACGGCCTTGCCCTCGGCATTGCTGAGGCTGACGTGCTGCAGCCAGCCGTCGGTGACGGTGATGCCGATCCGCGAGGTCGGCACGACGTCGTCGGCCTTGTCCTTCGGGGTGTAGGTGATGACCACAGCCGGCGGCGGAGCGGCGGACTCGGCTCCGGGTTTCAGCGATTTGCCCGCACACGCGGCCAGCACACCGGCGCCGCCGACCGCAAGCACGGACAGGGCACGCCGCCTGTTCACTTGCGGGGACGTCTCACCTGCGGGGCTCACGTGGATCAACGGTACCTAGAGCTGGCAGCCAAGCAGAAATGGTTCGGGTGTGAGATCGATCCCGAATCGGTTGCGCACGCCGTCCCGAATCGTCCTGGCCAGGGCGATCACCTCGGCGGAGGTGGCCTGGCCGCGGTTGGTCAGCGCCAGCGCGTGCTTGGTCGACAAGGTTGCTGCGGCGCCCGGACCAGGGAAACCTTTGCCGAATCCGGCCTGTTCGACCAGCCAGCCGGCGGCCAGTTTCACTCCGTCGGGCGCCGGATAGTGCGGCACCCGGCCCTCGAATCCGGCCTGAACACGTTCGAGCACCTCCGGCGCGACCACCGGATTGGTGAAGAACGACCCGGCACTCCAGGTGTCGTGGTCCGCGGCGTCCAGCACCATGCCCTTCGCGGCCCGGAGTTTCAGCACCGCGTCGCGGACCCGCAAGGGGTCGGTCCGCTCCCCCGGCGCCAGGCCCAGCGCGGTGGCCAGTTCGCCGTAGCGCAGCGGCGCGCTGCGCCCCGCGGCGTCCAGGGCGAATTCGACTTCCAGCACCACCGCCGCGGGCGAGTTCTTCAGCATGCTGTGCCGGTACCCGAAGCCCAGTTCGGCCGGGTGCACCCACCGGTCGGCTCCGGTCCGTCGGTCCAGCAACCGCACCCGGGCGATGGTGTCGGCCACTTCCGCACCGTAGGCCCCGACGTTCTGCACGGGCGTCGCCCCCGCCGAGCCGGGGATGCCGGACAGGCACTCCAGCCCGCCGAGGCCGTGCGCCAGCGAGGTCACCACCACGTCGTCCCACCGGGCGCCGGCCTCCGCCCGCACGGTGGCCCCCGCCACGGTGATCTCGGTGTTGGCCACCGCCACCACGGTCAGGCCGGTCAGGTCGTCGGCCAGCACCACGTTGGATCCGCCGGCGAGGACCAGGACGTCGTCGGCCACCGGCAGCGCGCGCAGCACGTCGATCAACTTGCCGGTGGTGTCGCAGGTGATCAGCCGGCTCGCGACCGGACCGACCCGCAGCGTGGTCAGCGGCGCCAGCGGGACACCCACGGCGACCGCCGCGCCCTGGAAGAACTCACTGACCACGGGTGGTAACGGTAGCGTGGCCGGCATGCCACGTTCTTTCGACCTGGCAGCCACCTACGAATGCTCCGCCGCGCAGATTCTCGCGGCGTTCTCCGAGAAGCAGTACTGGCTCACTCGGTTGGAGAAGTCCGGCTGCGCGCAGACGTCCCTGGACGTCCTGGAGACGGCCGCCGACGGCGGTATCGAGATCGTCACCACCCAGACGGTGCGGCCCACCCAACTGCCGGCCGTCATCACCCAATTCCACAGCGGCGATCTGACCCTGATCCGCCGGGAGATCTGGAGCCCGCTCACCGACGGCCGGGCCACCGGGGCCATCAAGGGTGATCTGCCCGGCACCCCGGCCCGGGCCGCGGCCACGGCGGTGCTGGCCGGCACCGACACCGGTGCGCGCGCCGAGGTGCGCGCCACCATGGAGGTGAAGATCCCGCTGGTCGGCGGCAAGCTGGAGAACTTCATCGGTGGCCACCTGATGGAGATGCTGCGGCTGGAACAGGTCTTCACCAACGAGTGGATCAGGGATCACGGCTGAACAAACCGATCGGCCATCACACGCGTGGCACCACGGGGTACAACCGGCTGCGCCGCAGCGACCGCTGGCTGGTGCATTCGCCGCTGGTGCGCGCGGCACTGTCGGGCGCTGCCGAGCCCCTGGTCGTCGACCTCGGCTACGGGGCGTTACCGGTCACCACCGTCGAACTGGCGACGCGCCTGCGCGCGGTCCGGCCCGATGTCCGCGTCGTGGGTCTGGAGATCGACCCGCAGCGGGTGGCGACCGCGCGCGCGGCGGGCACCGACGTCGAATTCGCCCTCGGCGGCTTCGAACTGGCCGGGCTGCGGCCGGTGCTGGTGCGGGCCTTCAACGTGCTGCGCCAGTACCCGGTGGCCGAGGTGGATGACTCCTGGAACCAGCTGCGCGCCCGGCTGGCCCCGGGCGGGCTGATCATCGACGGCACCTGCGATGAGCTCGGCCGGCGGTGCTGCTGGGTGCTGCTCGACGCGGCGGGCCCGGTCAGCCTGACCCTGGCCTGTGATCCGTTCGCCATCGAACGACCTTCGGATCTGGCCGAGCGGTTGCCCAAAGTGCTCATCCACCACAACGTTGCGGGCCAGCCGATCTATGACCTGCTGAGCAGGGCCGACCTGGCCTGGGCCGGCGCGGCCGGACACGGTGTGTTCGGCCCCCGGGTGCGCTGGCGCGCCATGTTGGAGGACCTGCGCGCCCAGGGCGTGGCCGTGCAGCCGTCCCGCCGGCGGGTGCGCGACGGTGTGCTCACCGTGCCTTGGCAGACCGTCGCACCGCACTAGTCTCGGTGGTATGCGGATTGCTCTGGCACAGATTCGGTCCGGCACCGATCCGGTAGCCAATCTGGACCTGGTGGCGCAGTACACCCGGGACGCCGCGGCGGCGGGGGCCCGCCTGGTGCTGTTCCCCGAGGCCACCATGTGCCGGTTCGGGGTGCCGCTGGCACCGGTCGCCGAACCACTCGACGGCCGCTGGGCCGACGGCGTGCGCGCGGTCGCCCAGCAAGCCGGGATCACCGTCGTGGCCGGGATGTTCTGCCCGTCCGGGGACGGCCGGGTGACCAACACCCTGCTCGCCGCCGGGCCGGACGTGGACGCACACTACGACAAGATCCACCTCTACGACGCCTACGGGTTCGCCGAGTCCAAGACCGTCGCGCCGGGGACCGAGCCGGTGGTGATCGAGGTCCGGGGCGAGCGAAGCGACGGGGCAGAGTCCGTCGGGGTCAAGGTGGGTCTCACCCTCTGCTACGACATCCGGTTCCCGGAGCTGTACCTGGATCTCGCCGACCGCGGCGCGCAACTGATCACCGTGCACGCGTCCTGGGGCACCGGTCCGGGCAAGCTCGACCAGTGGACCCTGCTGGCCCGGGCCCGTGCCATCGACACCACCGGTGTGGTCGCCGCGGTGGGCCAGGCCTACCCCGGTGACGAGATCGCCGCGCTGGGGCCGACCGGGGTGGGCGGCAGCCTCGTCGCGTCGGCGGTGGGCGAAATTCTGCAGGCAGCCGGGGACGAACCGCAGCTGGTGGTGACCGATATCGACCTGGACGCGGCCGCCCGCGCCCGGGAGACGATCGCGGTGCTGCGCAATCGCACGTCGTTCGCTAAGGCACAATCGACTGCGTGACCGATCCCTGGGCTCCTCAACCCACCGACGCAGTGCCGGCTGGGTCTCCAGCGCCCACCGGGGCTCCCCTGCCCCCCACCCCGCCCGAGCCGCCGAAATCGGTGGGCGCCAAGATCGCCGGACTGTTCCGCGATCCGCTGTCCATCGTGCTGGTGGTGGTCATCGTGCTGGCGCTGGTGGTGGCGGGTGTGGTCGGCTCCGAGCTGGTGGCCCGGCACATCGCCGACAAGACGGTCACCCAGATCACCTCCTGCGTGGTGCAGGACGATGTCGACGTGTCGTTCGGCAAGACTCCGTTCCTGCTGCAGCACCTGGACAAGCACTACAACAACATCACGGTGACCACGGCGGGCAACCGGGTCCGCGAGGCCGACGGGATGAAGGCCGAGATCGTCATCAACGACGTCCGGCTGACCGGCAACCAGAGCGCGCCCGGCACCATCGGCGCGCTGGACGCGAACATCACCTGGACCGCCGACGGCATCAAGAACACCATCCAGAACCAGATTCCACTGGTCGGCAGCTTCGTCAGCAGCGTGACGACGCGTCCCAGCGACGGCACCATCGAACTGCAGGCCGCGCTCGGCAGCATCGTGGTCAAGCCAGAAGTCACCAACAACAACCTGACGCTGACGGTGCAGAGCCTGTCCGGTCTGGGCTTCATGCTGCCGCGCGAGACGGTGCAGCCTGCGCTCGACGCGTTCCTCGATCAGATCACCAAGAACATCCCGCTGGGAATCCACGCCGACAGCGTGCAGGTGACCGACTCCGGTGTGGCCGCCAAGTTCGTGACCCGCAACGCCACCATGCCGCCGGGCCGCAGTGGCAACGGCGGCGATCCGTGCTTCGCCGGCCTGGACTGAGTCAGACGAAGCCGTCGAGCACCGCGCGGGTGCCCGACAGGCCGAGCCGGGTGGCGCCGGCGTCGAGCATGGCCTGCGCGGCCTCCGCGGTGCGGATGCCGCCGCTGGCCTTCACCCCGAGCCCGGGCACGGCCGCGGCCATGATCTGAACGGCCCGCGCCGAGGCCCCGCCGCTGGGATGGAATCCGGTGGACGTCTTCACGAAATCGGCGCCGGCATCGCGGGCCACCCGGCACACGTCGGCCAGCAGCGTCTCGCCGGAGAACTCCAGCAGGGCGGCCGACTCGACGATCACCTTCAACGTGGCGCCGGGCATGTGCGCGCGCACCGTGGTGATCTCCTCGGTGACCACGTCCAGTTCACCGCCGAGCGCCGCGCCGATATCGATCACCATGTCGACCTCGGCCGCTCCGGCCGCGACGGCCTGGGCCGCCTCGGCCGCCTTGATCACCGACAGGTGCTTGCCGGACGGGAATCCGGCCACCGCGGCGACCAGCAGGCCGTCGGGACCCGCGGCGGTCGCCGCGACCCGTACCAGCGACGGCGACACGCACACCGACAACACTCCGAGGTCGGCGGCCTCTGCCACCAGCGCGGTGACGTCGGCCGCGGTGGCCTCGGGTTTAAGCAGCGTGTGGTCGACGAGCGCGGCGACCTCGTGCCGGCTGCGGGATGCCATCAGAACGGCTCCTCGGTTCCGCCGGGGTTGCAGCCGGACGCGAACATCGCGGTGTCGCTGACCTCCGGCCGCCACGGCTCCAGATTCCAGCTCGCCTTGCCCGGTTCGGCGATCTCGGCGTACTGCCAGTGACACAGGAATTGGGCGTGCATACCCGGCAGGTCGGCGTCGGGCGCGTCGGCCAGCACCTCGGCCCAGGCCTGGCCGGCCTCGGCGAGGGTGTCGGGCCGGGCGGATTCGGCCCGGGCGGCCGGCGTCGGGTAAACGCGCAGGCTGGACAGGTCGCCCCATTTCACCCACTTGGTGTGGTCGACGTAGTGCCCCTCGGCGTGCGCGACGGGGGCCGCACACAGCACGGCGCTCGCCGCGCCGAGCGCGGCGATCAGGATGCGCATCGAGCGGGGCGCAACGGGCGCATTCCGCACCGGTCGATCATCGCGCGTCAGCGCGACTTGCCCTGGATCTCAAGGATCTTCGGCCGGACGTCGACGAGATAGACACCCGCCGCGCAGGCACAGATCGCCGCACCGAACGCGTCGCGCATCAGCAGTGCGAGCAGGACACCCACGCCGAGGATGAGCAACCACACCGGCTTGGTGAGCTTGCCGGTGGCGGTATAGGCATCGGGGCGCTGGATGGCCGCATGGACGAACGAATACACACCAACCAGGACGACGATCCCGACCAGCACAAAAAGAATGGCACCCGCCAGGTCTGCAAGCATCACACGTGCAGCCTAGGCGGGTGCCATCCCGAACGTCGAACTTACTTCTGGGTGACCTTCTTGGCCGGGGCCTTCTTGGCGGCCGGAGCTGCCGTGGCGGCGGGTGCGGCCTTCTTCGCCGGGGCGGCCTTCTTGGCCGGTGCAGCCTTCTTGACCGGTGCGGCGGCCTTCTCGGCCCGCTTGGGCAGTTCCACGCCGACCAGCTTGGCGGCACGCTCGCCCACCGCGCGGGTCTGTGACGCCACGGTGCCCAGCGCGTCCTGGGTCAGCTCGACGGCCTGGTCGGTGACGCCTTCCAGGCGGCCTGCGGCCTCTTCGAGAGCCGGCTGGTTGCGCAGCCGCTCGAGGGCGGCCTCGCCACGCTCGACCAGCTTGTTGTATCGGGTCTGCGCCTCATCGGCGTACTTCTCGGCGGCTTTGCGCAGTTCGTCGGTGGTGAGCTTGTCGCGCAGCTCGTCGAACTGGGTCGGCAGCTCTTCCTGGAGCTTGGTCAGGCGGGCACGGCCCCCCTCGACGCGGCCCTGGGCGTCGGTGCGCGCGTCCTCGGCACGCTCGCGCAGCGTGGTGACGATCTCGTTGACGGTGGCCAGGGCCAGGTCGGCGGCGCCGACGGCGGCGAGCAGCGGGGCCTTGAGGTCCTCGATGGTGGGCTGGGCCTTGTCGGTGGTCTTCTCGGGCATGGTTTTTCCTTTCGGATCAGCTAAGTGACGTATGTGGTTCTGATGTCGTGGATTCAGACTTGACTCGAGACGTGGTCGGCACCCCTTCCGCTTCCCCCTGCGCACCGGATTCGGCCGCCGCTGCTTCGGCTTCGTTCTGCTGACAGAACGACGTGTAGATGTCGAGCAGCACCTGCTTCTGCCGCTCGGTGATCGCGTTGTCGCCGATGACCGCGTCACGGACCTGACTGCCCTCGGACGGTTCGAGAATCCCGGCTTGCACGTAGAGGACTTCGGCCGATACCCGTAGTGCCTTGGCGATCTGGTTGAGCACATCGGCCGACGGTTTGCGCAGCCCCCGCTCGATCTGGCTGAGGTAGGGGTTGCTCACCCCGGCCTTCTCGGCGAGTTGGCGCACCGAAACCTGGGCCGCCTCGCGCTGGGTGCGGATGAAGCTGCCGATGTCTGAAGCGGCGTTGCTCACGACTTCGGCGATTTTCTCGTTGGCTACGACGGCGACAATCTTGTCGTTGCCGACGACGGAAGCGATCTTGTCCGAAGCAGAATCTGCATCCTGCGACATCTGGGCCTCGATCCGTCGGGTTCCTGCTGGCACAACCCACGGTACGACCGAGTGCTAACTATTGCAAGCACTTGCTAGCAGTCTCAGAACAGCAGCTGCGCCACCGTGTAGATGACCAGCCCGGCCAGGGCGCCCACCACCGTGCCGTTGATCCGGATGAATTGCAGGTCACGGCCGACATGAAGTTCGATCCGGCGGCTGGCCTCGTCGGCATCCCAGCGCTCGATGGTCTCGGTGATGATCGCTGTGATCTCCGTCCCATACTGCCCGACCAGATGCTGGGCGCCCCGCACGATCCAGCCGTCCACCTTGTCCCGCAGCTCGGCGTCGTCACGCAGTGACTCCCCGATCCGGACCACCGACTCGGCGATCCGGGTGCGCAGCGCCGACGACGGATCGTCCACCGACTCCAGCACGATCCGCTTGGCCGCGGTCCAGGCGGTCTCGGCTGCCTTGGTGACCTCGTCACGGGCCATGATCTGCTCTTTGACCTTCTCGGCACGGGCGATGGTGGCCTCGTCGTGCTGCAGGTCGTCGGCGAACTCGAAGAGGAATTTGGTCGCCGACCGGCGCAGCTCGTGATTGGGATCGCGGCGCACCTTGTCGGTGAAGTCCATCAGTTCGCGATGGATCCGATCGCCCACCAGGTGGTCCACCCAGCGCGGCGACCAGGTCGGTGAATCACGCTCGATGACCCGCTCGATCACCTCACCGGCATTCAGGGACCATTGGAACGCCCGGTCGGCCAGCAGCTGCAACAACGCTTCCTGGCGCTGCTCGGCCAGCAGGCCGGACAGCACCCGGCCCACCGGCGGTCCCCACTGCGGCTCGGCGATGCGCTTGACGATCATCCGGTCCAGCACGTGCTGGACATCCTCGTCGCGCAGCATCTCGACCAGTACCCGCAGCACCGTGGACACCTCGGCGGCCACCCGTTCGGCATGCCCGTACTCCGAGAGCCATTTGCCCATCCGGCCCGCGACCTGGGCGTCGGTCAGCTTCGTCGCGACCACCTCGGGGGACATGAAGTTCTCCCGGACGAAGTTGCCCAGACCCTCGCCGAGCTGGTCCTTCTTGCGTTTGATGATCGCGGTGTGCGGGATCGGGATGCCCAGCGGGTGGGTGAACAGGGCGGTCACCGCGAACCAGTCGGCCAGCGCGCCGACCATGCCGGCCTCCGCGGCCGCCCGCACGTAGCCCACCCAGTCGGCGGCGCCGCGCGATTGGGCCCACGTGCAGACGAGAAACAGCACCGTCGCGCCGACCAGGAATCCGAGGGCGACGGCCTTCATCCGCCGCAATCCGCGGCGGCGTTCCCGGTCGGCTTTTGAGTCGGGCCCGGCATCTGCAGCCGTCACCGCCGTAGCAAAACTTGCGGTCAACGACGGCGGGCCCGGAGCTGGTCTGTGCGCCACAACTACATCATCCGCTACCGCGCCACCGAGGTGGCGAGGCGATCGACCGCGAGGGGCCGAATCACCGTATTATCAAGACGACCTAGTGATCGGACTTTCACGACAGTGGCACAGCAGAGCTCGGCGGCAGCGGTAAAAACCGACGGCCGCAAACGACGCTGGCATCAGCACAAGGTTGACCGTCGCAACGAGCTTGTGGACGGCACGCTGGAAGCGATCCGCCAGCGGGGCAGCAACGTCAGCATGGACGAGATCGCTGCCGAGATCGGGGTGTCCAAGACCGTCCTGTACCGGTACTTCGTCGACAAGAACGACCTCACGACCGCGGTGATGATGCGGTTCGCCCAGACCACCCTGATCCCCAACATGGCCGCGGCCCTGTCCTCGAATCTGGACGGCTACACCTTGGTCCGCGAGATCATCCGGGTGTACGTCGACACCGTCGCTTCCGAACCGGAGCCCTACCGGTTCGTCATGTCCAACAATTCGTCGAGCCGCACCAAGGCCATCAACGACTCCGAGCAGATCATCGCCCGCATGCTCGCCGTCATGCTGCGCCGCCGGATGGCCGCCGCGGGCATGAACACCGGCGGCGTCGAACCGTGGGCCTTCATGATCGTCGGCGGGGTTCAGCTGGCCACCCACTCGTGGATGTCGAATCCGCGGATGAGCACCGACGACCTGATCGACTATCTGACCATGCTGTCCTGGAGCGGGCTGTGCGGCATCGTCGAGGTGGGTGGGTCGCTGCAGGAATTCAACTCGCGGCCCCACCCGTCACCGTCATTGCCCACCCAGCTGCTTGACTGACCGGATGACCGAATCCGACCTGCCCGCGCTGTGGACCCACGAGCCGCACACGCATCTGGAATTCCGTCCCGGGGACAAGGTCGCCGACATCGATCCCGAGGCCACCCCGGGGTTCATCGGTTCCAAACGCGACGCCCCCGTGCTGCAGGCCGAGCGCAACATCCGGTTCGCCGAGCTGCAGGAGATGCTCTACGCCAACAGCCGCGCCGGGGACACCCGCTCACTGCTCCTCGTGCTCCAGGGCATGGACACCGCAGGCAAGGGCGGCATCGTCAAACATGTTGTGGGATCAGGTAATCCACAAGGCATCGACTATGCCAGCTTCGGCAAGCCGACCGAGGAGGAGTTGGCCCACCACTATCTGTGGCGGATCCGCAACGCCCTGCCCGCAGCGGGACACATCGGGGTGTTCGACCGCTCGCACTACGAGGACGTACTGATCGTGCGCGTGCACGACATGGTCCCGCCGGAGGTGTGGGGTACCCGCTACGACGAGATCAACGCCTTCGAGAAGGAGCTCGTCGACGGGGGCACCAAAATCGTGAAGGTCGCGATGTTCGTCTCACTGGACGAGCAGAAGAAGCGCCTCGCCGAGCGCCTGGACCGGCCGGACAAATTCTGGAAGTACAACCCCGCCGACATCGACGAACGACTGCTGTGGCCGAAATATCAGGAGGCCTACCAGGCCATGCTGGACCGCACGTCGACCGATTACGCGCCCTGGCACGTGATCCCGTGCAACCGGAAGTGGTACAGCCGGCTGGCCATCCTGGAATTGCTGATCGAGGCGCTCAAGGAGTTCAACCTGTCCTGGCCGCCGGCGGACTTCGACGTCAAGGCCGAGAAGAAGCGGCTGGCGAAGGCCTGACCTTCGCGCCGAGGCCGCGCACAAAAGCGCCGAGACTACGGAACCCCGTAGTCTCGGCGCTTCCGAGAGTCCTACTTGGCCAGCGTGAACTGGCCGATGTTGGTGATTCCGCGGCGGAAGAAGTCCGCGCAGCCGGTCAGGTACTTCATGAAGCGGTCGTACACAACCTGGCCCTGCAGGGCGATCGCCTCGTCCTTCTTGGCTTCCAGGTTGGCGGCCCACATGTCCAGCGTGCGGGCGTAGTGCGGCTGCAGCAGGTGGGTGCGCTTGAGCTCGAAGCCGGAGTCGGCGGCCAGCTTCTCGATGTCCTCGACGGCCGGCAGCTGCCCGCCCGGGAAGATCTCCGCGGCGATGAAACGCATGAACTTCAGGTCGCTGATCGTCAGCTTGATGTTGTTCTCGCGGAAGAACTGCTGGGTGTGCGCGAGGATCGTGTGCAGCAGCATCACGCCGTCGGACGGCAGGATGCTGTAGGCACGCTCGAAGAACACCGGGTAGCGCTCTTGCTTGAAGGCCTCGAACGCGCCGATGGACACGATGCGGTCGACGGGCTCGTTGAACTCTTCCCAGCCCTGCAGCCGGATCTCGACATTGCGCTTGGTCTCGATCTTGGCCAGCCGCTTGCGGGCGTAGTCGGACTGTTCCTTGCTGAGCGTGATGCCGATGACGTTGACGTCATAGTTGGTGAGCGCCCGCTCCAGCGCGCCGCCCCAGCCGCAGCCGACGTCGAGCAGGGTCATGCCCGGCTCCAGGCCCAGCTTGCCCAGGGCAAGGTCGAACTTGGCGTTCTGCGACTCTTCGAGGTTCATGTCCTCGCGCTCGTAGTAACCACAGGTGTAGCCCATGGTCGGCCCGAGGAACAGGGCGTAGAACTCATTCGAGATGTCGTAGATCGACTGCGACTCCTCGTAGTACGGCGCAAGATCGGACTCGACGTTTGACATACGAAAAATGACCTCGTTTGTTGAATTGCTGATCCCGGCCCGGGTACCTTCCCCCGAAGGTTTTTTCGAGCCGTATCCGACGATGGTACCCCATATTAGCTAAGCTAAATATATTGTCGGGTCAATACGTGTAGAAGCCCCGGCCCGATTTCTTCCCCAACTGACCGGCCTCCACCATGCGTAACAGCAGCGGCGGCGGCCCGTACAGCGGCTCTTTGAACTCCTCGTACATCTTGTCGGCGATGAGCTTCAGCGTGTCGAGACCGACCAGGTCCGACAACCGCAGCGGGCCCATGGGGTGCGACAACCCGCCGACGACGGCCTTGTCGACGTCTTCGATGGTGGCGAACCCCGCTTCCACCATCCGGATGGCCGCGAGCAGGTAGGGCACCAGCAGCGCGTTGACCACGAAGCCGGATCGGTCCGAACAGCGCACCACCTGTTTTCCCAGCACGTTGCCAGCGAATTCTTCCGTTCGCTTCAGCGCGTCGTCCGAGGTGACCAGCGTCGAGATCAGCTCGACCAGGGGCAGCACCGGTACCGGATTGAAGAAGTGCAGGCCGAGCACCCGCTGCGGATTCTTGGTGGCCGCGGCGATCTTCATGATCGGAATGCTCGAGGTGTTCGACGCCAGCACCGCGTCCGGGTCGGTCACGATCTGGTCCAGCTCGGCGAAGACCTTGGTCTTGACCTTGTCGTCCTCGATGATCGCCTCGATCACCAACTGCCGGTCGGCGAAATCTGACAGGTCGGTGGTGAAACCCAGCCGGCCCAACGTGGCATCGCGATCCTCGGCACTGAGCTTGCCCTTGGCCACGGCCCGGTCCAGCGAGGCGGTGATGCGGGCCTTGCCGGCGTCCAGCAGTTCGGCGGCCGGCTCATAGACCAGCACCTGCGCACCGGCCTTCGCGCTCACTTCGGCGATACCGCCGCCCATCTGCCCGGCGCCGATCACGCCGACTCGTTCGATGCTCACTTGATCTCCCTTGGACTCCGGACAGCCGTCAGGCCCCGCCCGCATGCACGGACGAGGCCTGACGCTATCAACTCACTTCTAGTGGAACTGGCCCTCTTCGGTCGAGCCCGCGAGCGCGGTGGTCGAGCTGGTCGGGTCCACGGTGGTGGCGATCCGGTCGAAGTAGCCGGCGCCGACCTCGCGCTGGTGCTTCGTCGCGGTGTAACCGCGCTCCTCGGCGGCGAACTCGCGCTCCTGCAGCTCGACGTAGGCGCTCATCTGGTTGCGGGCGTAGCCGTGGGCCAGATCGAACATCGAGTAGTTCAGGGCGTGGAAGCCGGCCAGCGTGATGAACTGGAACTTGAAGCCCATGGCGCCGAGCTCGTTCTGGAACTTGGCGATGGTCGCGTCGTCCAGGTGCTGCTTCCAGTTGAACGACGGCGAGCAGTTGTAGGCCAGCATCTGGTCGGGGAAGTCCGCCTTGACGGCCTCGGCGAACTTCTTGGCCAGCGCCAGGTCCGGGGTGCCGGTCTCCATCCAGATCAGGTCGGAGTACGGGGCGTAGGCCTTGGCGCGGGCGATGCAGGGCTCCACACCGTTGGTGACGTGGTAGAAGCCTTCCTTGGTCCGCTCACCGGTGATGAACGGCTGATCGCGCTCGTCGACGTCGGAGGTCAGCAGGGTGGCCGCCTCGGCGTCGGTGCGGGCGATGACCAGCGTCGGCACGTCGGCGACGTCGGCGGCCAGACGGGCCGAGGTCAGGGTGCGGATGTGCTGCTGGGTGGGGATCAGCACCTTGCCACCGAGGTGGCCGCACTTCTTCTCCGAGGCCAGCTGGTCTTCCCAGTGCGAACCGGCGACACCGGCGGCGATCATGGCCTTCTGCAGCTCGTACACGTTGAGCGCGCCGCCGAAGCCGGCCTCACCGTCGGCCACGATGGGGGCCAGCCAGTTCTCCACCGAGGTGTCACCCTCGACCTTGGCGATCTGGTCGGCGCGCAGCAGCGCGTTGTTGATGCGGCGGATGACCTGCGGCACCGAGTTGGCCGGGTACAGGCTCTGGTCGGGGTAGGTGTGGCCGGAGAGGTTGGCGTCACCGGCGACCTGCCAGCCGGAGAGGTAGATGGCCTTCAGGCCCGCGCGCACCTGCTGCACGGCCTGGTTGCCGGTCAGCGCGCCGAGCGAGTTGACGTAGTCCATGGTGTGCAGCTGATCCCACAGCACCTCGGCGCCGCGGCGGGCCAGCGTGTTCTCTTCGACGACGTGGCCCTGCAGGGCGACGACGTCCTGGGGCGTGTAGGTGCGCTCGATGCCCTTCCAGCGGGGGTTGTGATCCCAGTCGTGCTGGATCTGTTCCGGGCTCTTCGGTGTGCCAACGGTGGACATGGCTCTCCTATCGGGTTAACAAGTGCGGGTGTCGCTGCGGCCTTTCCAATGCTTGCGGTTGTTAATGCCGCCGCGACCTCGCTGGTGTGCTAATCCGAGGATGCCTTACGCCATATGCGCAGGTCCACCCGTTTCACTTGCCAATTTTGGCTAACAGGTCGAGCCAACTTGCAAAGATTGCGAAGCGCGCTATCAGCTTGACCGGTTCAGAAGCTACCCGCCGGTAGCCAATTTTCGCTGGTCAGTACGCCCGTACTGTTAAACGGCCGTGGGTCAGCGGGCGAACAAACTCGCGACCGCTTTGGTCTCGTCACCCACCGCATATGTGAGCGTTGTAACAGTCCGGTCGGTGAGCTCGGGACCGAACTTGTCCGTCGATCCGGGCGGGTAGACGTGCACCCGGATCTCCAGGTCGTCGCCCAGCGCCACCGCCGAGTCGTGCTCGATGGTCACCCGAAGCGGTGCCTTGAGCAACTCGGGCGCCGTCGCCAGATAGTCCTCGACGACGCTCCAGTACACCGCGTTGTTCATGTGGTCGAACAAGTCGATATCGGTGACCCGCACCGGGTACTTGCGCACGGCGACGGCATCTTCACGGGCGCCGGGCTTGAGGTAGGCCTTCCACCGCAGCCGGTCCACATCCGTCGTGCGCCGCAGCCCGGCCAGGAAGTCATCGGAGATTCGGCCCGGGCTCTGCGTCTCGCGGCTGAAGCAGATCCAGAACGCTTCGGACTCGATGACGCCCGACCGCCTTCCTTCTATGCGCACCCGCATCTCACACCAGCGTGTCGAGGTCCCCGAACACCACCGGCGCAACCGCAGGATGTCGGGAAACTCGATGGGCTCGACGATGTCGATCATCGTGCGGCGGACGATCCACGCCGGGTGCACGTCCTCGTAACCCATCTGGCGCAGCTGGTCCTGGCCGATGTCCTGGATGTGGCGGGTGGCACCGTCGAAACGCAACCGGCCGTCCCGGTCCACATCGGCCATTCGCAGCGACCATGAGGTGTCGAACACATCGGGGTGCCCGTCGGGCACGGGCATCATCGTCTTCGCCAAACCGGTCATGCGGATCCCTCGCACGCTTCGCTCATGGGTTCCATTTTGGTCTGCCAACAATGCAAAGCCAATCTTTGCAGGCGTCGTTACGCTGAATGGATGGCCAAGACGTTCGTCGGATCGCGGGTGCGCCAGCTGCGCAGCGAACGCGGGTTCAGCCAGGCGGCCCTGGCGCAGATGCTCGAGATCTCCCCCAGTTATCTCAACCAGATCGAGCACGACGTACGGCCCTTGACCGTCGCCGTGCTGCTGCGCATCACCGAGGTGTTCGGGGTGGACGCCACCTTCTTCGCCTCGCAGGACGACACCCGCCTGGTCGCCGAATTGCGCGAGGTCACGCTGGACCGCGACGTGGACCTCGAGATCGATGTCGCCGAGATCGCCGACCTGGTGGCCGCGCATCCGGGGATCGCCCGCGCGATGGTCAACCTGCACCAGCGCTACCGCCTCACCACCACCCAGCTCGCCGCGGTGACCGAGGACCGGTTCGGCGACGGCGGAGGGTCGAGTTCGGGTTCGGGCTCCATCACCATGCCGCACGAAGAAGTGCGCGACTACTTCTACCAGCGGCAGAACTATCTACACGAGCTCGACACCGCCGCCGAGGACCTCACCATCCGGATGCGCATGCACCGGGCCGACCTGGCCGGCGAACTGTCCGCCCGGCTCACCGCGGTGCACGGCGTGCACATCGTCCGGCGGATGGACCTGGGCGACACCGTGCTACACCGTTTCGACCCGGCCACCCGAACCCTGGAAATCGGCAGCCACCTTGCCAGCGGGCAGTACGTGTTCAAGCTGGCCGCCGAGCTGGCATACCTGGAGTTCGGCGATCTGATCGACAAACTGACCGACGAGGGCAAGTTCACCAGCGACGAGTCCCGCACGCTGGCCCGGCTCGGGCTGGCCAACTACTTCGCGGCCGCCACCGTGCTGCCCTACAAGCAGTTCCACACCGTGGCCGAGGACTTCCGCTACGACGTCGAACGACTGTCCGCGTACTACTCGGTGTCCTACGAGACCGTCGCGCACCGGCTGTCCACCCTGCAACGTCCCTCCATGCGCGGCGTGCCCCTGTCCTTCGTCCGCGTCGACCGGGCCGGGAACATGTCGAAACGCCAGTCCGCCACCGGGTTTCATTTCTCCTCGTCGGGCGGCACCTGCCCGCTGTGGAACGTCTACGAGACATTCGCCAACCCGGGCAAGATCCTGGTGCAGATCGCCCAGATGCCCGACGGGCGGCAGTACATGTGGGTGGCGCGCACCGTCGAGCGGCGCGCTTCGCGCTATGGTCAGCCGGGTAAGACGTTCGCGATCGGTTTGGGCTGTGAACTCCGTCATGCGCACCGGCTGGTCTACTCCGAAGGGCTGGAACTGACCGGTGACCCCTACGTCGCAGCAATTCCGATCGGCGCCGGGTGCCGCGTGTGCGAGCGCGACAACTGTCCCCAACGCGCGTTCCCCGCACTCGGTCGCGCGCTCGACCTCGACGAGCACCGCAGCACGGTGTCTCCTTACCTGGTGAAACAGTCATGAGCACCAGCCACGAACGGTCCCAGGACGAGCCGACCGCGCCGCCGCGTATCCCGCCCGGCGGCCTGCGTGAACTGGGGCCCGTCAATTGGGCGATCGCCAAGGCGGGCGCGCGCGGCATCCGGGCACCGAAGTTCCACCTGTTCGACGTGCTCGGTCAGCACCGGCTGCTGTTTCTGGCCTGGCTGCCGTTCTCCGGGTATCTGCTCTACGCGGGCAAGCTGTCCCGCCAGGACGCCGAGGTGGTGATCCTGCGGGTGGGCCATCTGCGCGACTGCGAGTACGAGTTGCAGCAGCACCGCAGACTGGCCCGCAGCCGGGGACTGGACGCCACCACCCAGGCCGCCATCTTCGAAGGTCCGGACGCGGACGGGCTCACTCCACGGCAGCGGGTGCTGGTCACCGCTACCGACGAATTCGTCATCACCCGATCCATGTCCGCGGAGACCTGGGCCGCACTGGCCAAGCTGTACAGCCGCCCGCAGATCATCGAATTCTGCACCCTCGCAGGGCAATACGATGCGCTGGCCGCCACCATGGCGACGCTGCGGATTCCGCTGGACTTCCCCGACTAGGGCTCAGAGATACGTCACGCCCAGCACGGCGACCGTCATCAGCACCGGGGAAACCAACACCGCCCACAGGAAGGCCGTCCAGACTTCCGACTTACGCCGGTAGGCCCGCAACCCCAGCAGGCCGACGCCGATCGCCAGCGCGATGATCACCGCCGAGACGATCAGCACCCAGAAACTCACATCGCTGGTGCTGATCGCCGCCGTGATGGCGAGCAGCCACAGGATGTGGCCGATCACCAGCCCGCCGACGGCGGCGACCACCTTCGTGCGCACGACGGTCAGAAGTTGATCATGTGGCCGGTCAGGCCATGGAAGCATTCCTGCAGAGCCTCCGACAGCGTCGGATGCGTGTGCACGTTGCGGGCCAGCTCGTGGGCGGTCAGATCCCACTTCTGCGCCAGGGTCAGCTCGGGCAACAACTCGGACACGTCGGGGCCGATCAGGTGCCCGCCGAGCAGTTCCAGGTGCTTCTTGTCGGCGACCAGCTTGACGAAACCGGTCGGGTCCCCGAGTCCGTGCGCCTTGCCGTTGGCGGTGAACGGGAACTTGGCGACGACGACGTCGTAGCCCTCGTCGCGGGCCTGCTGCTCGGTGAGCCCGAAGCTGGCCACCTGCGGCTGGCAGAAGGTGGCACGCGGCAACATCCGGTAGTCCCCCAGTGCCAGCGTCTCGGCACCCGCGATCGTCTCGGCGGCGACCACACCCATCGCCTCGGCGACATGGGCGAGCTGCAGCTTGGCGGTCACGTCCCCGATGGCGTAGATGTGCGGCACGTTGGTGCGCATGTAGTCATCGATGGCGATGGCCTTGCGCTCGGTCAGCGCGACGCCGGTGTTCTCCAACCCGAAACCTTCGACGTTGGGCCCGAACCCGATGGCCTGCAACACCTTGTCGGCCTTGAGGTCCTCGGACTTGCCGTCTTTGCTGACTGCCACCGTCACCGTCGAGCCGTCGTCGGTGATCGACTCGACCTTGGTGCCGGTGAGGATCTTGACGCCGAGCTTCTTGTACTGCTTCTCGATCTCCTTGGACACCTCGGCGTCCTCGTTGGGCAGTGCGCGCGGCAGGAATTCGACGATGGTGACATCCACGCCGTAGTTCTTCAGCACGTAGGCGAACTCCATGCCGATGGCTCCGGCGCCGGCGATGATGATCGAGCCGGGCAGGTCCCGCGACAGGATCTGGCTCTCGTAGGTGACGACGTTCTCGCTCAACGACGTGCCCGGCACCAGCCGGGTGCTGGATCCGGTGGCGATGATCGCGTTGTCGAAGGTGACCGTCTCGGTCCCGCCCTCGTTGAGGTCGACAGCCAGGGTGTTGGCATCGGTGAACTTGCCGTAGCCGTGGATCTCGGTGATCTTGTTCTTCTTCATCAGGAAATGCACGCCGGCCACCCGGCCGTCGGCGACCTTGCGGCTGCGGTCGAAGGCGGCGCCGTAATCGAAGCTGGCCTCCCCGCTGATACCGAAGGTCTTGGCTTCCTTGTTGAAGATGTGCGCCAGTTCTGCATTGCGCAGCAGCGCCTTGGACGGGATGCAGCCCACGTTCAGGCACACCCCACCCCAATATTTCGGTTCGACGATGGCGGTGTTCAGGCCGAGTTGGGCAGCGCGGATGGCCGCGACATATCCGCCGGGGCCAGCTCCGAGTACGACGACGTCATAGTGGGTCACGGCACCACCCTATCGGGGCGGCCCGAGGCTGGGGACGCAGCTCTATGTCCAAACTCGTCCGATCCCTTTCCACGTCAGCTACGAATAGTCTCATTGGGGACGTCTGAACCAATCAGGCCGCAGTTTCGTGGTTTCAACGGTGAATCCGCGGGGTAGTCCCCCGCCGCAACGTCGATCGAGAGGCCGAGCCCGTTCATGTCCAAACAGTTGGAACCACACTTCAAGGACGTTCAGGCGCATTACGACCTGTCTGACGACTTCTTCCGGCTTTTCCAGGATCCCACCCAGACCTACAGCTGCGCCTACTTCGAACGCGACGACATGACCCTCGAAGAGGCCCAGCTGGCCAAGATCGATCTGTCGTTGGGCAAGCTGGGCCTTCAGCCGGGCATGACCCTGCTCGACGTGGGTTGCGGCTGGGGCGCCACCCTGCGGCGGGCGATCGAGAAATACGACGTGAACGTCGTGGGGCTGACCCTGTCGAAGAACCAGGCCGCGCACGTCCAGCAGACCTTCGACCAGCTGGACACCCCGCGCAGCCGACGGGTGCTGCTGCAGGGCTGGGAGCAGTTCGACGAGCCGGTGGACCGGATCGTCTCGATCGGCGCGTTCGAACACTTCGGCCATGACCGGTACGCGGAGTTCTTCGCCAAGACCTACCGCATTCTGCCGCCCGACGGCGTGATGATGCTGCATTCCATCTGCGGCATCCACCCCGCCGAAGCCAAGAAGCTGGGGATATCACTGACCTTCGAGCTGGCCCGCTTCATCAAGTTCATCCTCACCGAGATCTTCCCCGGCGGCCGGCTGCCGTCGGTGCCGATGGTCGAGGAGCACGCCACCGCTGCCGGGTACAAGGTCACCCGGGTGCAGTCGCTGCAACCGCACTATGCCAAGACCCTCGACATCTGGGCGGCGAACCTGGAAGCGCACAGGGATGAGGCCATCGCGATCCAGTCCCAAGAGGTCTACGACCGGTACATGAAGTACCTGACCGGCTGTGCCGATCTGTTCCGCAACCGCCAGGTCGACGTCGACCAGTTCACGCTGGAGAAGTAGGCACCGGACAGGCGTCGGCCGCTTCGGCCACGATCCGGGTCCCCCCGTCGGCGGGACGAGCCCCTTGCGCGTACTGGGCCCCGGTGATCGGCACCTGCCCGGCGAGTTCGGCGTTCTCCTCGTCGGTGAAGACCCGGCCGCGGGACAGGAAGCGCATCCCTTCCGGGCTTTCCAGGCTGAAGCCGCCGCCGCGGCCGGGCACCACATCGATGATCAGCTGGGTGTGGCGCCAGGCCTGGAATTGCGGTCCGGATATCCACACCGGGACACCGTCGCCCACGTCGAGCACGCCGAGCAGGATGTCGCGATCGCCGACGATGAAGTCGCCGTCCGGATAGCACATCGGCGAGGAGCCGTCGCAGCAGCCGCCGGATTGGTGAAACATCAACGCGCCGTGTCGCTTCTGCAGTGTCGCCAGCAGGTCGGCGGCCGCGGAGGTGATCAGGGCTCGGCTGGTCATGTCCCCACGCTACGCCCACGGTAGAAAGGTCACATGCGTTCAGAGTTTGATCCCGTCGCTTCGCTCGCCCCGGCGTCCGATCCCGTCGCTTCGCTCGCCCCGGCGTCCGATCCCGTCGCTTCGCTCGCCCCGGCGTCCGATCCCGTCGCTTCGCCCGCCCCGGACCCCAACCTTTGGCTGGAAGACGTCACCGGCGACGACGCTCTTGCCTGGGTGCGCCGGCACAACGAACCGACGCTGGCCGAATTCGGCGGCGACCAGTTCGAGCAGATGCGCACCGAGGCGCTGCAGGTGCTCGACACCGATGCCCGCATTCCCTACGTCCGGCGCCGCGGTGCGCATCTCTACAACTTCTGGCGCGATGCGGCCAACCCGCGCGGATTGTGGCGGCGCACCACGCTGGAGTCCTACCGGACCGAGTCGCCGGTTTGGGATGTCGTCACCGACGTGGACCGGCTTGCCGCCGCCGAGGACGAGAACTGGGTGTGGGCCGGCGCCGACGTGATCGAGCCGGACCATTCCCGCGCGCTGATCAGCCTGTCCCGCGGCGGCGCGGACGCCGTGGTCGTCCGTGAATTCGACATGAAGACAAGGAAATTCGTCAAGGCCGGATCCGAGGGCGGCTTCGAGCTGCCGGAGGCGAAGACCCAGATCGCCTGGGCCGGTCCGGACACCGTGCTGGTCGGTACCGATTTCGGCGAGGGTTCGCTGACCGATTCCGGCTACGCCCGTCTGGTCAAGCGCTGGGAGCGCGGCCAGGACCTGGCCGACGCCGCGACGGTGTACGCCGGCGAACGCGGTGACGTGATCGTGGCGGCGTCGGTGGACCGCACACCGGGATTCGAGCGGACACTGATCAGCCGGGCCGTGGACTTCTTCAACGACGAGATCTACGAGTTGCGCGGTGCGGAGCTGATCCGGATCGATGCGCCGACGGATGCGACGGTGTCGCTGCACCGGGAGTGGCTGCTGATCGAGCTGCGCACCGACTGGAAGGGCTACCCCGCCGGCTCGCTGCTGGCCGCCGAGTACTCCGGATTCGTCGCCGGCACAGCTGATCTCGCCGTCGTGTTCACCCCCGACGAGCACACCTGCCTCCACCAGTACTCCTGGACCCGCGACAAGTTGGTGGTGGTGACCCTGGCCGACGTCGCCAGCCGGGTGCAGATCGTCACCCCCGGTGACTGGTCGGCCGCCGACGTGCCCGGCCTACCGCCCAACACCAACGTGGTCATTGCCGGCGCCGATTCCGACGGTGACGAGATCTTCCTGGACTCAAGCGGTTTCGTCACACCGTCGCGGCTGTTGCTCGGCTCCGACAGCGCCGGATTCACTGAGATCAAACGGGCGCCCGCGTTCTTCGACGCCGACGGGCTCGAGGTGAGCCAACATTTCGCGGTGTCCGCCGACGGCACCCGGGTGCCGTACTTCGTGGTCGGGCGTCCCGGCGCGGCGGGCCCGACGCTGCTGGTCGGGTACGGCGGGTTCGAGGTGTCGCGCACCCCCTCGTACGACGGGGTGCTGGGCCGGTTGTGGCTGGCCCGCGGGGGCACCTACGTGCTCGCCAACATCCGCGGCGGCGGCGAATACGGGCCGGGTTGGCACACCCAGGCGATGCGCGCCGGGCGGCACCTGGTGGACGAGGATTTCGCGGCGGTGGCCCGCGATCTGGTCGACCGCGGGGTGACGACGGTGGCGCAGCTGGGCGCCCAGGGCGGCAGCAACGGCGGGCTGCTGATGGGCATCATGCTGACCCGGTATCCCGAGCTGTTCGGGGCACTGGTGTGCAGTGTGCCGCTGCTGGACATGAAACGTTTCCACCTGCTGCTGGCCGGCGCCTCCTGGATGGCCGAGTACGGCAACCCCGACGATCCCGCGGACTGGGACTTCATCTCGAAATACTCGCCGTACCAGAACATCTCGGCAGAGCGTCGCTACCCGCCGATCCTCATCACCACCTCGACCCGCGATGACCGGGTACACCCCGGGCACGCCCGCAAGATGACCGCGGCTCTGGAGGACGCCGGGCACCGGGTGGACTACTACGAGAACATCGAGGGCGGGCACGGCGGGGCGGCCGACAACTCCCAGGCGGCGTTTCGGGCAGCGCTGATCTACACCTACCTGTGGCGCACGCTCGGCGGCTGAACCCGGCTGGCCCGCCCATATCGTGACGACGACGGCATCTCACCGCCACGGCTCACAGGTTAGGCTGACGGCGATGACGCCCTGGACCATATTCCGCCGCTACCTGGTGTTTCAGGGCATGATGTTCGTCTTCGGCATCGTCGGGCCGATCTTCCTGGGGGTCTACTTCGCCGCCCAGCCCGATCCGACCCTCAAATGGATGTACTTCGCCGGCCTGTTCATCACGGCTGCAGACATTCTCATCGCACTGGGGCTCACCCAAAACTGGGTCAACCAAGAGCGGCTGGCGGTCGAGAAGCGCAAACGCGACTCTTGACTTCACGGGCCGTGCTGGATCGACTCCTTCCATGGAATTCGAGACCTTGCTCTACAGCGCGCAGCCGCCCGTCGCGACCATCACGCTGAACCGCCCCGAGCAGCTGAACACCATCGTCCCGCCGATGCCCGACGAGATCGAACGGGCGATCGGCCTGGCCGAACGCGATCCGGCCGTCAAGGTGATCGTGCTGCGGGGCGCGGGACGAGCATTCTCGGGCGGGTACGACTTCGGCGACGGATTCAGCCACTGGGGCGAGTCGATGAACACCGACGGCCGGTGGGACCCCGGTAAGGACTTCGCGATGGTCACCGCCCGCGAGACGGCGCCGACGAGCAAGTTCATGGCCATCTGGCGGGCCTCCAAGCCGGTGATCGCCCAGGTACACGGCTGGTGCGTGGGCGGCGCCAGCGACTACGCGTTGTGCGCGGATCTGGTGATCGCCAGCGACGACGCCGTCATCGGCACCCCGTACGCCCGGATGTGGGGTGCCTATCTGTCCGGGATGTGGCTCTACCGGCTGAGTCTGGCCAAGGTGAAGTGGCATTCGCTGACCGGCGAACCGCTCACCGGCAAGGAGGCCGCCGCCGTCGAGCTCATCAACGAGTCGGTGCCGTTCGACCGGCTGGAAGCGCGGGTGGCCGAAGTGGCGGCCAAACTGGCTCGAATTCCGTTGTCGCAGTTGCAAGCCCAGAAGCTGATCGTCAACCAGGCCTACGAGAACATGGGCCTGGCGTCCACCCAGACACTGGGCGGGATCCTCGACGGGCTGATGCGCAACACCCCCGACGCGCTGCGGTTCATCGACACCGCGGCCACCGACGGTGTGCGCGCGGCGGTGGAACTTCGCGACGGACCGTGGGGCGACTACAGCCAGGCCCCACCCGAACGCCGCCCGGATCCGTCACACATCATCACGCCGTGAGCCCAGTCCGCTCAGCAGCGCCACGATCACCCCGATGATCACCAGACCACCGCCGACGGTCAGGGTGAGGTTGAGCCACACGTGCATGCTGCCCACCGCGTGATCGACCATCACATCGGCGATCGCGTGTACATCCCCGGTGGTCCGGTTCAACGCGTCATCGACGTAGCGCCGGCCGATCTCGATACCGGCCCACCCGGCCGCCCCCACCAGCAGGGCCGAAACACCCAGCGCGGCAAGGGCTTTTCCCCGCGCCCTGGACGCAGCCAGGGTCAGCAGGGCGAACACGCCGGCCAGCACCGCCACCCCCACGCTGGCCCACGGCCCCCACACCGCGGCCAGCCGCAACTGCCCGGGCCGCAGATGTGTCGACACGTTCTCGGTCAGCGGCACCTCGAGCTTGTCGGGGGCCGCGATACCGAAAGAGGTCAGGGTCTCTCGAAAGGAGCTGTCCGCCAGCATCGGCGACACGTCGACCAGCCACCGCCCGGACGCATCCGAACGCGACACCCGGTCGGTGAACAACCAGTCATGGGCCAGCCCGTTGACCTGGGCGAACTGCCCGGGAAAAACCGAACTGGCGGTGTACACGCCGGCCGCCCTGCTCAGCAGGTCGGTGGGCGTGTCATAGCCGCTACCGCTGGCCAGACTCTTGAGCTGGCCACCAAGCTCCGAGGCCATCGCCTGCTGCAACGCGGGGTCCTTGGCCGCCGACGCCGCGAAGGCGGTGTACCCGTCCCGGTCGATGAGCGTGTGCTGCGCCCACAGCGCGGGCACCGTCACCGCCAGCAGCACCGTGGTGATCACCCACAGCAGCGCCGCCAGCAGAAACCGCACGGCGCCCCTCCCTCAGGGACGCCGCGGCCTGGCGGTGCTAGTCGCCGAGTGCGCGTCCCACGATCAGCGGGTCGGACTGGCCGACCACTTCATGGTCCTTGTTGTCGTAGTTGAACTTACCCAGGACGTAGCGCATCGCGTTGATCCTGGCGCGTTTCTTGTCGTTGCTTTTCACGACGGTCCACGGCGCGATCTCGGTGTCGGTCCAGGCGAACATGTCTTCCTTGGCCCCGGTGTAGTCGTCCCACTTGTCCAGCGAGGCCAGATCCGTCGGGGACAGCTTCCACTGGCGCACCGGGTCGACCTGGCGGATGGTGAACCGGGTGCGCTGCTCGGCCTGGGTCACCGAGAACCACAGCTTGGTCAGGCTGATTCCCTCGTTCACCAGCATCTGTTCGAAAAGTGGTGCTTGGCGGATGAATTCGGCGTGCTGCCTGGGGGTGCAGTACCCCATCACCCGTTCCACACCGGCCCGGTTGTACCAGGACCGGTCGAACAGCACGACCTCACCGGCGGCGGGCAGGTGGGTGACGTAGCGCTGGAAGTACCACTGGGTGCGTTCCTTCTCGGTCGGCTTCTCCAGGGCCACGACGCGCGCGCCACGCGGGTTCAGGTGCTCCATGAACCGCTTGATGGTGCCACCCTTGCCCGCGGCGTCGCGGCCCTCGAACACGATGACATGCCGGTGGCCGTTGGCCTGGCTCCACTTCTGCAACTTCAGCAGCTCGATCTGCAACAGCCGCTTCTGCTCCTCGTACTCGGAGCGCTTCATCCGCTCGTCGTACGGGTAGCCCTCACGCCAGGTGTCGACGACTTCGCCGCTGGGCATGAGCAGCAGTTCGGGATCGTCGTCGTCGTCGTCGCGGACGGCGTAGCCGTTGGTGTCCAGAATCGTCACGGCACGAAGCTATCCACCCGGACGTACCAGCCGGTGACATCCGGGTGAACAGCAGGTGTGCTACTTGGCTTCGCGCCTGGGCCGGGCCTGCGCCAGCTTGGTCATCAACTTGTTCGCCCGGGCCAGCGCCTTCTGCGAGTGGTTGTAATAGTTGCTGCCCGCACCCGCGTTCAGCCGGGGCACCACGACGGTCTCCTGCCTGCAGAACTTGCGCACCCCGTCGACACCGCCGAACCGCGCGCCGATGCCCGAGGTCTTCCAGCCGCTCATCGGGGCCGTCGTGCACATCAGGTTCGAGATCACGTCGTTGACGTTGACCGCGCCGCAATCGAGCTGCAGCGCAACATCTCTCGCCCGATCGACATTCTTGGAGAACACCGCCGCACTCAGCCCGTATGGGCTGTCGTTGGCCAGCCGGACCGCCTCACCCACCGAGGACACCTTCATGATCGGCAGCGTCGGCCCGAAGGTCTCCTCCGTCATGCACTCCATCGAGTGGTCGACGTCGACCAGCACCGTGGGCAGGTAGAAGCTGCCGGGCCCATCCGCGCGCTTACCTCCGGTCAGGGCGCGGCCGCCCTTGGCCAGGGCGTCGGCGACATGCCGTTCGGTGATGGCCAGCTGCGACTCGTCGATCAGCGCGCCGAAATCGTAGCCCTCGCCCGCACCGACCTTGAGGTTCTCCACCGCCTTGACCACGGCGGCGACGAACTGGTCGTAGACCGGTTCCAGCACGTACACCCGCTCCACCGAGACGCAGGTCTGCCCGGCGTTGAACATCGCGCCCCACACCGCGGCGTTCGCCGCCAGTTCCACGTCGGCATCCTCCAGCACGATCATCGGATCCTTGCCGCCGAGCTCGAGGCTGACCGGGGTGAGCCGGCGCGCGGCCCGTTCCATCACCTTGACGCCGGTGGCGCAGGAGCCGGTGAACTGGATGTAGTCGGAATTGTCGATGACGGCCTCGGACACCTCCCGGGCACCCTGGGCCAGGGCCAGCACCTCGGGGGCGCCGGAGTCGATCCAGCCACGCAGCAGCACCTCGGCGGTCAAGGGCGTTCGCTCGGACGGCTTGAGCAGCACCGCACAGCCGGCGGCCAGTGCGCCGATGGCGTCCATCAGCGCGTTGGCCACGGGATAATTCCACGGCGCGATGATGCCGACCACCGCACGCGGGCGGTAATGCACGACGATCTTCTTCACCGAGAGGAACGGCACCGGGGCGGGCCTGCTCTCCGGCGTCATCGCCTTCTCCACCGCCTTGATGTAGTACGACAGGATGATGCTCAGCAACAGCACCTCCTGCGCGGCGTCCGTTGCCGATTTGCCGGTCTCGGCGATCAGCAGTCGCTCGATCTCGTCGCGGTGCTCGTCCAGCCATACGGCGTAGCGCGCCAGCACCTTGGCGCGCCCCTTGGCGCCGCGGGCTTCCCAGGCCCGCTGCGCCTCGCGCAGTCCGGTGGCGATCCGGGCGACATCGGCGGGCGCAGTCCAGCGCACCTCGCCGGCCACGGCACCCGTGGCGGGATTGAGGATGGTGGCGATATCGGAGCGGTCTGCGGTGGCAGTCATACCGCCATGCTAAACCGCGCATGTGACGCAGCTCGCACCGGGGTTGACACCTGTCAACTTCGGGGCGCGATACCCCGCACATAGGCCGCCTGCCCCAGGTGCTGAGCAGCGTCGTCGACGATACTGACCAGCCGCACACCGGCGGTGACCGGCGGGTTCCATCGCTCGTCGACGATGCGCGTCAGTTCCTGGTCATCCACCGAGGCGATGTACTCCAGGCTGAACTTGTGCACCGCGTGGTAATACCCGGCCAGCAACTCGGCCGGGGCATGCACCTTGCCCACTTCTTCTGAGGTGTGCCCGTAGCCCATGTCGTTGCCGGGCAGGTCGAGTCCGAAGCGCTCCCGCCAACCCTCTCGGGTCCACACCTGTTCGGTGCCGGCGATATCGGCGAGCTGCACATCATGTTGGCGAGCGCTGTGCCAGATCAGCCAGGCGATGCTGTTGGCCGCCGGGGTGGGCCGCCAGGACGACAACTCCTCGGTGAGGCCGTCGGTCAGGTCGTCGACATGCTCGATGAGCCGTGTGAACGAATCCCGGAGCAGTTCGCGGGCGGCAGCATTGTCCTTTTCAGCCACGTTCCCGACGCTACCTGCGTATGCCGACCGGCGATCTACAGCATCGCCAGCGACAGGTCCCACAACCGCTCGGCGTTCTCCACATCCAACGCGTACGGCGCCACCCCGCCGATCCCGCCGTCACTGCGGTCCACCACGGCGGCCTCGTTGCAGTCCTCGAAGTACCGGCCGCTCACGCCCTCGACCAGGGGTGAGGCCGCCAGCAGGACCGAGGTGGCCGCACCCTGCTCGATGCTCTTGAATGCCGTCCCCGCCCGGTGGAAGCGGGCGCGCGCCTCCTTGTGGTAGCCGAGGGGAAGGTGACGCTGCAGCGCGGTGGCGATGCCGCCGGGCATCAGCGCGTTCGCGGTGATGCCGTCCCCGGCCCAGCGCCGGCCGGCCTCGACCGCGAACAGCACATTGGCGGTCTTGCTCTGCCCGTACGCGCCGAAGGGGTCGTAGGCGCGGAACGCGAAGTCGATGTCGTCGAACACCACCGGCGAGCGCAGATGCCCCGACGAGCTCACCGAGACGATGCGCGCTCCCCCGGCCTGACGCAGTGCGTCGTACAGGCCCACGGCGAGCGCGAAATGCCCGAGGTGATTGGTGGCGAACTGCAACTCATGACCGTCCTCGGTCAAGGTCAGTTCCTGTACGGCCATCACCCCGGCGTTGTTCACCAGGATGTGTACGGGCCCGGTCCAGGCGCTGGCGAACGCCACCACGCTGTCGGGTCTGCTGAGGTCCAGTGCCGCCACCGACACCGCGTCGTTGCCGGTGCTGTGCCGGATCTCGTCGGCGATGGGGCGGGTACCGGCCACGTCGCGCACGGCCAGCGTGACGGCGGCGCCGGCACCGGCCAGCGCGCGGGCCGTCTCGACACCGATCCCGGAGGAGGCGCCGGTGACGATCGCGGTTCTGCCGGTCAGGTCCACCCCGGCGATCACGTCGGCCGCGGTCGATTCGAAGCCGAACGGAGTGGTGATGCGGGCATCGTCAAGAGTCGAAAGGCTCACCTCGGTTCCAACCGCTGCCCGGCGGATTGATTCCCGTCAGGCCTTTGCGCCGTGGAAAACCGCCTCGACGTTGTTGCCGTCCGGGTCGCGCACGAACGCCCCGAAGTAGCCCGGGTGATACTCCGGCCACAACCGCGGCGCGTGCAGCGATTCGGCACCCAGCCCCACCGCGGCGTCGTAGAACCGCTGCACGGCGTCGTTGTCGGCGGCCTGCAGGGCGACGTGTACCTCCCGGTTCGGACCGCCGGCGTCACCGGCGTTCTGATCGGCGATCCAGAAGTCGGCGTGGCCGTCGCGGCCGTAGCCGATGGCCACCCCGAAATCCATCTGCCGGGTGAAACCGAGAACCCCCAGGACGGTGTCGTAGAACTCTTGCGACTTGGCGAAGTCTGCACAGTTGATTCCCAGGTGATCGATCACGAAGCCATCGTAAGTTCGAGGTATGACAATCCAGGGCGAACGGCGCGATGGGGTGGCCCACGACCTCGTGATCCGCAACGGCACCATCGTCGACGGGTCGGGTGGGGAACCGTACTTCGGCGATGTGGCCGTCACCGACGGGGTGATCACCGCGGTCGGGACGGTGCCCGGAGACGGGGCCCGCGAGATCGATGCGGCCGGCCTGCTCGTCACACCGGGTTTCGTGGACCTGCACACGCACTACGACGGGCAGGCGATCTGGTCGGAGCGGATGACCCCGTCCTCGGCGCACGGGGTGACCACGGCCGTGATGGGCAACTGCGGAGTGGGCTTTGCGCCGTGCCGGCCCGCCGACCACGAGACGCTGGTGGACGTGATGGCCGGTGTCGAGGACATCCCCGGTGTGGTGATGGTCGATGGCTTGCCCTGGACGTGGGAGACCTTCCCGGAGTTCCTGGACGCCGTCGACGCGAGGCGCAGGGATATCGATGTGGCGGCGTTCCTGCCGCACTCACCGCTGCGCGTGTACGTGATGGGCCGACGCGGAGTCGACCGCGAACCCGCGACCCCCGAAGACCTGTCACAGATGCGCAAACTGGCGGCCGAGGCCATTGAGGTCGGCGCGCTCGGCTTCGCATCCTCGCGGCTGACCATCCACAAGACCGAGAGCGGCCAGCCGATTCCGAGTTACGACGCCGGCCACGACGAGATCGAGGCCATCGCGCTCGGCGTCAAGGATGCCGGCGGTGGGTTGATCCAGTTCGTTCCCGACCTGCTGGCCGCCGACTACGAAGGCGCGCTGCAGGCGGTGTTCGACGTGGCCGCCGACGTCGGGTTGCCCGTCACCTTCACCCTGGCGATCGGAAATGCCGGGCCCGCATTGCATCTGGATGCGCTGCGGATGGTCGAGAAGGCCAATCAGAATGCCGGAGCGGACGGTCCGATGATCACCGCGCAGATCTTCCCGCGGCCCATCGGCCTGGTCATCGGCCTGGAGCTGTCCGGCAATCCGTTCGTCATGTATCCGAGCTACCGCGCGATCGCCGAGATGCCGCTGGCCGAACGCGTCGCCGAGATGCGCAAACCCGAAGTGCGGGAACGTATCCTGACCGATTCACCGGCCAGCGACGGGCACCCGCTGATGTTCGCGGTACAGGCCTGGGACTACATCTTCCCCCTCGGCGACCCGCCCGATTACGAACCCGACCCGTCCGACAGTATCGCCGCGCGCGCCGCGGCCCGCGGGGTGACGCCGCTGGAGGAGGCCTACGACCGGCTGCTCGACGATGACGGCCACGCCATGCTGCTGGTCACGCTGGCCAACTTCCGCGACGGATCACTGGACACCGTCGCCGAGCTGGTGCGCCGCGACGACGTGGTGCTGGGCCTCGGCGACGGCGGGGCGCACTACGGGATGATCTGCGACGCAAGCTTTCCCACCTACATGCTGACCCACTGGGTGCGTGACCGGCCGGCCGGCCGACTCGGCGTCGCCGAGGCGGTGCGGGAATTGACCACGACGCCGGCGCGGGTGGCGGGGCTGGCCGACCGCGGCCGCATCGCCGTCGGATACAAGGGCGACCTCAACGTCATCGACCATGCGGCGCTGCGATTGCACAAGCCGACGGTGGTACATGACCTGCCGGCCGGCGGGCGCCGACTCGATCAGACCGCGCAGGGTTATGTGGCCACCATCGTCGCCGGGCAGGTCATCGCCGAACACGGGGTGCCCACCGACGCGCGCCCGGGCAAGCTCGTGCGCGGCAGGCAGCCGGCTCCGGCGGGCTAAGCCCCGCGGATCGCCCGGAACGCCGCCCTGCCGACGAGCTCACCCAATTCCTCGGCCGTGCAGGCATTGCCCTCGTCCAGCAAGCTGCGTACCGCACTCTCGGCCATCGACACGAACAGTTCCACCAGTACCGGCGCCTTGCGTTCGGCGTCTGCGATGCCCCACCGCTGCAGGTCGGGGCGCACCAGTTGCTCGAATTGCCCCCCGATCAGCGCGCGCCCTCTGGAGAACTTCTCGGCCACATCTCGACCCGGGTTGGCACAGAACAACATTCGCCAGGTGTCGGGGTGCGCGGCGACCGTGCTCAGTAGTGCCTGCATACCGCCGACGTAGGCCGCTTCGGTCTTGGGGTAGCTGCCCGGCGCCGGGTAAGCACTCAGCACGCCTTCGATGAGCGTGCGCTCCTCCCGTTCCAGCAGCGCGGTCAGCACCTCGACCCGGTTGCCGTAGCACGCGTAGACCACCGGCCGGGTGACGCCGAGCCGGCTCGCGATGGCCTCGATTGTGACGGCCGGGATGCCCTCGTCCAGGGCGATCTGCATGGCCGCATCCAGCACCTGCGGACGCCTGCGCTCAGGCCCGAGGTGCGATGCCCGCCTCTTGACGGCAGTTCCTACGGTCATGTAGGAAAATGCTACATCAATGTAGGAATTGCGCTACGACGAACGGGAGGATCGCTCATGGTGCTGCAACATCTCCGGACACCGGTGACCACGGAACCGGCCGAGGACTACGGCTTTTTCGGACCGGATTCGGTGACGTGGAAAGTGTGGAGCTATCCCACCTCCCTGACCGTGGGGTTCATCCGGTCGGTGGTGGTCGAGGAACTCGACCCCGCACTGGTCGCCGCCGTCGACACCACTCAGGACATCTACCGTCGCCCGCGCACCCGTTACGACCGCACCCTGCACTATTTCGCCCTGGTCGCCTTCGGGGATTCGCGGACCACCGCCAAGGCCGCCGACGTGCTGGTCAAGGTGCACTCGAAAGCGATCGGCAACGACCCCTACAGCGGAAAACGTTATGACGCAAACGATCCCGAATCGCAACTGTGGATCCACCTGACCGCTTGGCATTCGATCCTGTACGCATACGAGACCTACGGACCGGGCAAGCTGTCGCAGGACGAGGAGCGGCAGTACTGGGCCCAGTGCGCGGTGGCCGCCGAACTGCAGACCTGCGACCCCGCCGACGTCCCCCGCGACCGCGACGGCGTCCGCGCCTACTTCGAGCGGATGCGCCCACAGTTGGCCGGCTCACCGATCGCCCGCCAAGCCATGACCCACCTGGCCAACGGGGCCGCGCTGGTGTCACCTATGCGTGGCGTGCTCACCCCGGCCACCTGGGTGATCAACCGCATCCTGCGCGCCGGGGTCATCGCCACCATGCCCCGGTGGATGCGCGAGATGGGTGAATTGCGACAGTCCCGGCTGACCGACATCCTGGTGCGGCCCATCCTGCGGCTGTCCTTCGCGGCCCTGCAGGTCAGCCCGCCCGCGATCCGGCTGCGGGTGATCCGGATCATCTCGCCGGCAACGGTTCCCGTGGTCGCACCGGTGCTGCGCGGCGTGCCTCCTGTGCACCGCGAGGTGATCACCCCGGCGCAAGCCCGCGAACGTTACGGATACGACAAACCGGCCCAGGCCCATCTGGAGTGGCGCGCCCGTCAGCATCAGCGCGTGTTCACCGAGGGCACCGCACCCAGCGATGACGGCCTGCTGGAATCCCAGCCCATCCTGGGGTCGATCACCTGAGCTGAGCCGCCCTTTCGATCACCGCGCGCGTAACCCTGGCCGGCAGACCGGCCCACATGCGTGGATTGATTCCCGTGACTGTGACCGCGCCGGCCCCCGGTGATCAGGACCGGACCATCTCGCCTCAGGCGCGTACCGCGCTGTGGGCCAGCCTGGTCGGTACCACCATCGAGTGGTACGACTTCTTCCTCTACGCCACCGCCGCCAGCCTGGTCTTCAACCACGCGTTCTTCCCGGACCAGACGACGTTCGTCGGCACGCTGTTGTCCTTCGCGACGTTCGCCGTCGGGTTCGTGGTCCGCCCCATCGGCGGATTCGTGTTCGGCCACATCGGTGACCGGATCGGCAGGAAGAAGACACTGGCGTTGACGATGTTCCTGATGGGCGGTGCCACCGCCCTGATGGGCGTGCTGCCGACCGCCGCACAGATCGGCGTCATGGCGCCGATCCTGCTGTTGCTGCTGCGCATCGTGCAGGGCTTCGCGCTCGGCGGGGAATGGGCCGGTGCGGTGCTGCTGGCCGTCGAGCACAGCCCGGTGCACAAACGCGGGCTGTTCGGCAGCATTCCCCAGGTCGGCCTGGCGCTGGGCCTGGCGCTGGGCACCGGCGTGTTCGCGATACTGCAGGCCACGCTGTCCGACGCGGCATTCCTGGCCTACGGGTGGCGGATCGCGTTCCTGCTGAGCATCGCGCTGGTGGCCTTCGGCGTGGTGGTTCGATTGCGGGCCACCGAAACCCCGGCCTTCGAGAAGGTGCGCGACAGCGGCGAACGGGCGAGCGTGCCGGTGCGGGAGGTCTTCACTCCGCCGGTACTGCGCTCCACGGTGCTCGGCATGTTGTCCCGGTGGGGTGAGGGCGCGGCGTTCAACACCTGGGGTGTCTTCGCGATCGCCTACGCGACGGGCACCCTGAAACTGGAGAAGGTGCCGGTGCTGGTGTCGGTCACGGTGGCCGCCCTGCTGATGGCGGCGCTGCTGCCGGTATCGGGTCTGCTGACCGACCGGTACGGGGCCAAACGGATCTACACCATCGGTATCGCGGCGTACGGCGTTGCGGTGTTCCCGGTGTTCGCGCTGTTCGGCACCAAGAACATCGCGCTGTACGCCGTGGCGATGCTGGTGGTGTTCGGCGTCATCCACGCGTTGTTCTACGGCGCGCAGGGCACCCTGTACGCCTCGCTGTTCCCGGCGCGGATCCGCTACACCGGACTGTCCACGGTCTATCAGCTGTCCGGGGTGTACGCCTCGGGCCTGACCCCGCTGATCCTCACGGCGTTGATCGGGGCCGCCGGTGGCTCGCCGTGGATCGCGTGCGCCTACCTGGTGGGCACCTCGGTGATCAGTGTGGTCGCCACGTCATTGCTCAAGCCGACCCCGCTGGCCGACATCTAGACCACGAGTGTGGGTCGCGCGCACGCTTTTTCGCGCATGCACGCTCACATCCCACACAGTCGACATTCACAGCGGGCAGCCCGCGGCGCGCAACTTCGCCCTCACGCGCTCGATGACCACCACCGGGCGAGACATCATCTCAGCGCTCACCCGCACGACTGCCCAGCCGGCTTCTTCGAGCAGGGCGATGCGGTCGATATCCCATGACCGTTGCCGCGGATCGGTCCAGTGCTGCGCGCCGTCGTACTCGACGGCGACCTGCCATCGGCGCCAGCCCATGTCGACACGGATGCGGAGATCGCGGAACGCTATCTGGGTTTCCGGGCGCGGCAGCCCGGCGCGGATCAGAAGCAGCCGCAGCCTGCTCTCCCGCGGCGACTCCGCGCCGCCATCCACCAGATCCAATACCGCCCGCAGCCGCACGATGCCGCGCGCCCCTGGATGGACCGCCGCCACGGACATCACCTCTGCGATGGATACGCCGGTGGCGTTCATGAGCGCATCCACCAGCGCGACCGCCTGAGTCTCGGTATACCGGCGGCCGAGGTCGAAGGCGGTGCGAGCCGGCGTCGTGCACTCGATGCCGCTCACCGAACACGTCTGCCCCGCCCCGAGTTTCCAGGTGTGCACGGCCATGCCGGCTTGCGCGTGCCGGTCGGCACGAAGGATCTCCGCCGGCAGATCAGGGTTCAGCCACTTGGCGCCGTGCACCGCCGCGGCCGAGACACCCGCGAGGGTGGCGCCCGAGGACAGCCAGGCCGCCTGCGCCCTGATCCGGGCCGTCAGTTCGATATCGCGCGAGACGTACACATCCCGGTAGACGGGCACGTACCGGCGGGTCAGTCCACGCCGGGTCAGTTCACCGCGGCGGATGGCGGCGCTGCCGAGAAAGGGTTCCATTCCCGCACATTCGGCGACCACACCGACGACTGTGGGCCGCGTGCACCACCGTCGACCTGCACCTGTGCATAGAACCCACACTGGGGATGAAAAAAGTGAGGGAACTGCGGAGGCTGCTCGCTCCTACCTGTGAACGCGGCACACAACGAGTCGCGACAGACCATAGGAGCCCTCATGAACAGCAGCACTCGCCTTCGCCAGCTCGCCGCCACCGCCGTCGCCGCGGGCGCTATGGCCGCCGGCGCGCTGGCCCTCACCGCACCGGCCGCCCAGGCCGATACGTTCCAGCACCACTGCACCACCGCCCCGCAGGACTACGCCACCGGCGCCGTGACGGGCGTGTACAGCACGGAACGGGTCGGCCAGGACCGCTACGAGGTGTGCAAGGTGTACGACAGCAGCGGCAAGCTGCTCGGCACCACGAATGTTCCCAACTACGGCTTCTACTCCCGGCATATCGCCACGCAACAGGTGCCCCCGCGCGCGGCGCAGGTACAGCAGTAACCAACCCGACGACACGAAAAAGCCCGGCCCCACTGGATCTTCTCCAGGGGAACCGGGCTTTTCTCGTGAAGGGACTTAGAAGTCCATACCGCCCATGCCACCGGTCGGGTCGCCCGCAGGTGCGGCGGCCTTCTCCGGCTTGTCGGCGACGACGGCCTCGGTGGTGAGGAACAGCGCCGCGATGGACGCCGCGTTCTGCAGCGCCGAGCGGGTGACCTTGACCGGGTCGGCAACGCCGGCGGCCAGCAGGTCCTCGTACACGTTGGTCGCGGCGTTCAGGCCGTGACCGGCGGGCAGGTTCGACACCTTCTCGGCGACGACACCCGGCTCCAGACCACCGTTGAAGGCGATCTGCTTCAGCGGGGCCGACAGCGCGACGCGCACGATGTTGGCACCGGTGGCCTCGTCACCCTCGAGCTTGAGCTCGTCGAGCGCCGGGGCCGACTGCAGCAAAGCCACGCCGCCACCGGCGACGATGCCCTCTTCGACGGCAGCCTTCGCGTTGCGGACGGCGTCCTCGATGCGGTGCTTGCGCTCCTTGAGCTCCACCTCGGTGGCAGCTCCGGCCTTGATCACCGCAACACCGCCGGCCAGCTTGGCCAGGCGCTCCTGCAGCTTCTCGCGGTCGTAGTCGGAGTCGCTGTTCTCGATCTCGGCGCGGATCTGGGCCACCCGGCCGGCGATGGCGTCGGAGTCGCCCGAGCCCTCGACGATGGTGGTCTCATCCTTGGTGATGACGACCTTGCGCGCGGTGCCCAGCAGAGCGACATCGGCGGTCTCCAGCGAGAGGCCGACCTCTTCGCTGATGACCTGGCCACCGGTGAGGATGGCGATGTCCTGCAGCATGGCCTTGCGGCGGTCACCGAAGCCCGGGGCCTTGACGGCCACAGACTTGAAGGTGCCACGGATCTTGTTGACCACCAGGGTCGACAGGGCTTCGCCCTCGACGTCCTCGGCGATGATCAGCAACGGCTTGCCGGACTGGATGACCTTCTCCAGCAGCGGCAGCAGATCCTTGACCGTCGACACCTTGCCGGAGACCAGCAGGATGTAGGGATCCTCGAGGACCGCTTCCTGACGCTCGGCGTCGGTCACGAAGTAACCCGAGATGTAGCCCTTGTCGAAGCGCATGCCCTCGGTGAGCTCCAGCTGCAGGCCGAAGGTGTTCGACTCCTCGACGGTGATGACACCCTCGTTGCCGACCTTGTCCAGAGCCTCGGCGATCAGGTCACCGATCGACTGGTCACCGGCGGAGATGCCGGCGGTGGCAGCGATCTGCTCCTTGGTCTCGACCTCTTTGGCGGTCGAGAGCAGGCGAGCGGTGACAGCCTCGACGGCCTTCTCGATGCCGCGCTTCAGGCCGAGCGGGTTGGCGCCGGCGGCGACGTTGCGCAGGCCTTCGCGAACGAGGGCCTGGGCCAGGACGGTGGCGGTGGTGGTTCCGTCGCCCGCGACGTCGTCGGTCTTCTTGGCGACCTCTTTGACCAGCTCAGCGCCGATCTTCTCGTACGGGTCCTCCAGCTCGATCTCCTTGGCGATGGACACACCATCGTTGGTGATCGTGGGAGCGCCCCACTTCTTCTCCAGGACGACGTTGCGGCCCTTGGGGCCCAGCGTCACCTTTACGGCGTCAGCGAGGGCATTGAGGCCCCGCTCGAGGCCGCGGCGGGCCTCTTCGTCATACGCAATTGTCTTGGCCATTGCGAGGTGATTCCTCCGGTTGGGAATTGCACGTCTTTTGGTCGGGTTCAGTGCCCGCGACGGACGGCGTGGGTGTGCTCCCTGCCTCACCGGCCCGACCTAGCACTCACAGATCGAGAGTGCCAACGTCATTTTTAGCACTCGCCCATGGCGAGTGCAAGGTCGATGAGCCGCTTGCGCGAAGAGCAAAAACACCGATGAGCCGCTTGCGCGAAGAGCAGAATCAATCGTTCAGCGGGCCCGGAGCCCGTCGAACACCACGTTCGTGGCGTGTTCGGCGACCGCGGGGTTGTAGGCCTGGACGGCCTGGCAACCCACCAACAGGGCCTTGACCTCCGGCACCGTGACGTCGGGGCGCACGGCTCCGGCCCGCTGCGCCGCGGCCAGCAGTTCGCCGAGCAGCGCCAGGAAATCGACCTCGGATTCGGGCACGACACAGTTGATGTCGATGCCCAGCCCGGCCAGTGCGTCGACCAGGCCGCGGTCGGCGGCACCCCACTGCAGCACCAGCGCCCGGAGGAACTCGAACAGTCCGGCGCCGGGATCCTGCGACTCCAGGAACCCGCGGCCGAGCTCGACGATGCCGCGGATCCGCTCGGCCACCACGGCCCGGTACAGGTCCTCCTTGGCAGGGAAGTGCCGGTACACCGTGCCCGCACCCACACCTGCCCGGCGCGCGATCTCGTCGATCGGCACACCCAGCCCTTCGGCCGCGAAGGTCTCGTAGGCCACCTCGAGCACCCGCGCGCGGTTCCGTGCCGCATCGGCGCGCATGACCCACCTCCCAGGGAATCAAACAAACGGGGCGCAGGTTCCGTATAGTCGGAACCAACCGGAGAACGCACCCCGCTTAACCCACACCAGGAGTTTCTCATGTCGAACTGGACCACCGCCAACATTCCCGATCAGGCCGGCCGCACCGCGGTCGTCACCGGCGCCAATACCGGGCTGGGCCTCGAAACCGCTAAGGCACTCGCCAGCCGGGGCGCACACGTCGTGCTCGCCGTCCGCAATCTCGACAAGGGCCGCGCGGCCGCCCACCAGATCGGCGGCGACGTCGTCGTCGAGCAGCTCGACCTCGGCTCCCTGGACTCGGTCCGCGCCGCCGCCGCGAAGCTCAAGGACACCTACGCCAGCATCGACCTGCTGATCAACAACGCGGGCGTGATGACCCCGCCCAAGCAGAACACCACCGACGGTTTCGAGCTACAGTTCGGCACCAATCATCTCGGCCACTTCGCCCTCACCGGCCTGCTGCTGGACCGGCTGCTGCCGGTGACCGGCTCCCGCATCGTCACCGTGAGCAGCGTCGGACACCGGTTCGCCCGGTCCATCCGATTCGAGGATCTGCAGTGGGAGCGCGACTACAACCGGATCGTCGCCTACGGCCAGTCCAAGCTCGCCAACCTGATGTTCACCTATGAGCTGCAGCGCCGACTGACCGGGCAACGCACCACGGCGCTGGCCGCGCACCCGGGCGGGTCCGACACCGAACTCGTGCGGCACCTGCCACGCGCCTTCCAGCTGGCCCTGCCCGCGGCGCGCGCGCTGTTCCAACCCGCAGCCATGGGTGCGCTGCCGACGCTGCGCGCCGCGACGGACCCCGGAGCGCTCGGAGGTCAGTACTACGGTCCCGACGGTTTCGCCGAGCAGAAAGGCCACCCGAAGGTGGTCACGTCGACCGAATACTCCTATGACATCGAGGCGCAGCGCCGGCTGTGGGCGGTGTCCGAGGAACTCACCGGGGTGACGTTCCCGGACTCACTGGACCACCCGGTCACGCAGTGGGACGAACTCCCAACCGGCCGCGCGTAACTGCGGGATGGCCGCGGCGTATCCCGCCGCGGTCCCCGCCCGCGGATGATTCATGTGCGAGATCACGATCGATCCGGGGGCAGCGCCGACGACGTTGGCGCGCACCTTCGCCGCGGGCAGCGTCGCCCCTGCATCACCGTTGACGGTGAAGCCCAGCGGCCGCTCACCGAGTTCCTGGACGATCGCCACGCCGACGTCGTCGTAGTGCGCGGTGCCCGGCCGGAACCAGGTCGGTGGCTTGCCGGCCAAGGCGGTGATCTTCTGGTGGCTGGCCCACACCTCGTCGACCACCTCGGCCGCCGAGCGGGTGCCGGCGATGCCGTAGGCCGCCCGCCCGGTCACCGACAACGGGACGTGGCGGGTGCCGTGATTGCCGATCTCGAACAACGGATCGGCCGCCAGTTGCGCGGCCCGGTCGGGGTGCTGGTCCATCCACTTGGCGTTGAAGAAGAGCACGGCGGGCACGTCGTTGCGACGCAGCGTGTCCAGCAGCGCGTCATCGCACCCGCCCATGCAGGCGTCGAAGGTCAGCGCGATCTGCCGCCCGTTCGGGACGAACGAGGTGGCGATGCCGGGCAGCGCCATTCCCCATTGGGTGGGTGCGCGCCGGGCGTACTCGCCCGCGACGACCGTCGGGTCCAGCGCGGCCCGCGCGCGTGGCGTGCCCAGCCACATGCTTGCCGCGCCCAGCGCCGCCGTGGCCAGCAAAGCCCGTCTGTCGATCACACGTCCGGAGGCTATGTGCCGACTCTGCAACCGCTGTGCGGGTCGGCTGTGCGGTTGCTGTCGTACGATCGGCAGCGATGTCGCTGATCGTGCCGCCCTATCCCCCGCCCCGGTACACCGCGGACGAACCCGAGGTCAGCGCGTGGGTGCGCCGGGCCCCCGAAAACGGCGGGCCCCCCGCCGACTACGACGCTTTCGGCCTGGTGAAGTACCACTACCTGGCCAACCAGCAGCAGACCGACGGCGACTACGGCCTCTACCGCGTCGAGATCAGCCCACGCGGCGGCGGCCCGGCACCGCACTATCACCGCGCCATGTCCGAAGCATTCTTCGTGCTCGGCGGCGAGGTGGAGATCCACGACGGCACCGACTGGTCTACCGCGGCGGCCAATGACTTCCTCTATGTGCCGCCCGGCGGGGTACACGGCTTCCGCAACGTCGCCGACGCTCCGGCGTCCCTGCTGATGCTGTTTGCCCCCGGCGCGCCGCGTGAGCACTACTTCGAAGGGTTGGCCCAACTCGGTGAGATGACCGACGCCGAACGCGCCGAGTGGTTCGTCAAAAACGACAATTTCTTCGTCTGACCGGCGCGCCGCGCCCGACACGTGCTGCGGGTGTGCGATCCCGTAACCCCTTGCCCTAGACTGCCCTTCGACCAGATAGGAGTCTCGGGTGCGGCCTTACGAAGCGCCCAGCACCCAGGCTTTGCGGGGCTGGCAGCGTCGAGCGCTGGTGAAGTATCTATCCGCCAAGCCCAAAGATTTCCTGGCAGTCGCGACGCCCGGCGCCGGCAAGACGACATTCGCTCTGCGCATCGCCGGGGAGTTGCTGGCCGACCGCAGCGTGGAACAGGTCGTGGTGGTGGTCCCCACCGAACACCTCAAGACCCAGTGGTCACAGGCCGCGGCGCGGGTCGGCATCGCCCTCGACCCGAAATTCAGCAACTCGGCCGGCCACACCTCCAGCGACTACCACGGCATCGCCGTCACCTATGCGCAGGTCGCGAGCCATCCCACCCGGCACCGGGTGCGCACCGAGAACCACAAGACGCTGGTCATCTTCGATGAGATCCACCACGGCGGCGACGCGAAGACCTGGGGTGATGCCATCCGGGAGGCCTACGGCGACGCGACCCGGCGGCTGGCGCTGACCGGTACCCCGTTCCGCAGTGACGACAGCCCCATCCCGTTCGTCACCTATGAGGCCGACGGCGCGGGATTCCAGCGTTCGCAAGCCGACCACATCTACGGCTATGCCGATGCCCTGGCCGACGGCGTGGTGCGCCCGGTGGTCTTCATGGCCTACTCCGGCGAGGCGCGCTGGCGGGACAGCGCCGGCGAGGAACACGCCGCGCGCCTCGGCGAGCCGCTCACAGCCGAGCAGAACGCCCGGGCCTGGCGCACCGCGCTCAACCCGGCCGGCGAATGGATGCCCGCGGTGCTGGCCGCCGCGGACACCCGGTTGCAGCAGAAACGCCAGCACGTCCCCGACGCGGGCGGCATGGTCATCGCCTCCGACCAGACCGCGGCCCGGGCGTACGCCAAGTTGCTGCACACCATCACCGGTGAAGAGCCGACCGTGGTGCTGTCGGACGACCCGACGGCGTCGAACAAGATCTCGCAGTTCTCCGAATCGTCGAGCCGGTGGATGGTCGCGGTGCGGATGGTGTCCGAAGGCGTGGACGTACCTCGGCTGTCCGTCGGGGTGTACGCGACCAGCGCGTCCACCCCGCTGTTCTTCGCCCAGGCCATCGGACGGTTCGTGCGCAGCCGCCGGGCCGGCGAGACCGCCAGCATCTTCCTGCCCTCGGTGCCCAACCTGCTGCAGCTGGCCTCCGAGATGGAGGCGCAGCGCAACCACGTGCTGGGCAAGCCGCACCGGGAATCCGACGGGCTCGACGACGAGCTGCTCGCGGACGCCGAGAAGCGCAAGGACGAGAAGTCGGATATGGACCGGGGTTTCGAGTACCTCGGCGCCGACGCCGAGCTGGACCAGGTGATCTTCGAAGGCTCGTCGTTCGGCACCGCCACCCCGGCCGGCAGCGACGAGGAGGCCGACTACCTGGGCATCCCCGGCCTCCTCGACACCACCCAGATGCGCGACCTGCTGAACCGCCGCCAGGACGCGCAGCTGCAGAAGCGCACCGCCTCCGGTGCGGTGCCGCCACCGACCACCCACAATCAGCTGCGCGATCTGCGCCGTGAACTCAACGTGCTGGTGTCCGCGTTCCATCACCGCACCGGCCGGCCGCACGGCTGGATCCACAACGAGCTGCGCCGCCGCCGGGGCGGTCCTCCGGTCGCCGCCGCCACCCGTGAACAACTGCAGGAGCGGATCGAGGCGGTGCGGGAGATGCAGCGCGAGCTGTCGGGCGGCTAGAGCCCCAGCAGCGCGGGCAGGTCGGCCACCGAGTCGATGACGTGATTGGGCTGCATCGCGAATTCGTCTGTGGCCCAACGGTCCAATGTGGCCTGCCGGAATTTCCCGGTGCGCACCAGCACGCCCGTCATACCGACCACCTGACCGGCCAGCACATCGTTGTTCAGGTCGTCGCCGACCATGTACATCTCGTCGGGATCCACCCCTAGCCGGTTGGCGGCCGCCAGGAATCCCCGCGGCGCGGGCTTACCGACGGCGGTGGCTTTGCGCCCCGAGGTCTCCTCCATCCCGGTCAGGTACATCCCGGTATCCACCCGCAGTCCGTCGGTGGTGGTCCAGGCCGTGCTGCGGTGCATCGCGACCACCGGGACGCCCTGGGCCATCCAGTCGTACACCCAGCTCAGGGTCAGGTGCGTGTACTCCGGGCCGGCCCCGCCGAGCAGCACCACATCCGGGGTCTCCGGGGTGGCGGGTCCGGTGTACTCGTGTGAATAGACGAAATCCACACCCGCCATGTCCTCGGCGATATCGCCACTGTTCACCAGAAAACACCGGGCGCCCGGATAGTGATCGCGTACATAGTCGGCGGTGAGCAGCGCCGAGGTCACCACCTCGTCCGGCGACACGGCCATCCCCGCCGCGGTGAGCAGGTCGGCGATCTGGGTGCGGGTGCGGGTGGTGGTGTTGGTCAGGTAGCTACGCGCAATCTGGTGGTCCGACAACGTGCGCAACGCTTGGGCCGCGCCATCGATCGGTTGCCACGACGTCACCAGCACACCGTCTATATCGAAAAGCACCCCACCGATCGCCATGTGCCGACAGTAAACGGCCAACCCTTCGGCGCAACTCGGGCCGCCCAGTAGTGTTGCCCATCATGGGGAGCCTTCCGTTTTTCGGAGAACGCTGGACCGAAACCGACGTTCCGGACCAGAGCGGCCGAATCGCTATCGTCACCGGCGCCAATACCGGCCTCGGCTTCGAGACCGCGCGGGTGCTGGCCGCCCGCGGCGCACGCGTCGTCATCGCGGCGCGCGACACCGCCAAAGGTGAGGCCGCCGCCGCCCGGATCACGACGGCGTCCCGCGACGCCGAGGTCAGCGTGCAGCCGCTGGATCTCGGATCGCTGGACTCGGTGCGCACCGCGGCCGAGCAGCTGCGGTCGCAATTCGACAAGATCGATCTGCTGATCAACAACGCCGGCGTGATGTATCCGCCCAAGCAGACCACCGCCGACGGATTCGAGCTGCAGTTCGGCACCAACCATCTGGGCGCCTTCGCCCTGACCGGCTTGCTGCTGGATCGTCTTCTGCCCGTGGCGAATTCGCGGGTGGTGGCGGTCGCCAGCATCGCCCACCGGATCCAGGCCGGTATCCATTTCGACGACTTACAGTGGGAGCGCAGCTACAACCGGGTGGCCGCCTACGGTCAGTCCAAGCTGTCCAACCTGCTGTTCACCTATGAGCTGCAGCGCCGGCTCACCTCGCACCACAACCCGACGATCGCGGTGGCCGCCCACCCCGGAATCTCCAACACCGAACTGATGCGCCACACCCCGGGCAACGGACTGCCCGGCTTCAGCACGCTGTCCGGGCTGGTCACCAACAGTCCCGAGATCGGCGCGCTGGGCACGCTGCGCGCCGCCACCGATCCCGCCGTGCGCGGTGGCCAGTACTACGGACCCGCGCTCCCGGTCCCCTCGTTCGGCCTGGTCGGGTATCCACAGCTGGTGAGCTCGAGTGCGCAGTCCCACGATGTGGCGCTGGCCCGCCGGCTCTGGCAGGTGTCCGAGGAACTCACCGGCGTGACGTTCCCCGTCTGATGCGATCCGTCGACGAGCACCAGCGCGTCATCGCGAACCTGATCTCGCCGCGCGCGCCGGTGCGAGTGCCGCTGGCCGAGGCGCTGGGACTGGCCCTGGCCGCCGATGTGGTGGCGCCGCTGTCGCTGCCGGGATTCGACAACTCGGCCATGGACGGATTCGCGGTCTACGCCGACGACATCGCCGACGCGAGCGCCGAGCGGCCGGTCATCCTGCCCGTCGCCGATGACATCCCGGCCGGACGCACCGATACCGGCTCATTGAAACGTGGTACCGCACAGCGGATCATGACCGGCGCACCGCTTCCGGCGGGGGCGACGGCGGTGATCCCGGTCGAGGCCACCGACGCCGACTTCACCACCACGGCCGCGCAGGTGGCCATCCGCAGCGCCGCCCGGACCGGCCAGCACGTTCGGCGCGCCGGCGAGGATGTCGCGGCCGGGACGACGGTGGCCAGGGCGGGCCAGGTGCTCACCCCGGCGGCGCTGGGTCTGGCCGCCGCGCTCGGGTTCGGCGAGCTGACGGTGCTGCCCCGCCAGCGTGTGCTGGTGATGTCGACCGGCTCGGAGCTGGTGGCGCCGGGCACCGCGCTGCTACCCGGACAGATCTACGAGTCCAACGCGGTGATGCTGGCCGCGGCGGTGCGCGACGCCGGCGGCGAGGTGGTGGCCGCCCCGATGGTCGGTGACGACGTCGACGCGTTCCGCGCCGCACTGGCCGCACACGCCGGCACCGCCGACCTGATCATCACCACCGGCGGCGTCAGCGCCGGCGCGTACGAGGTGGTCAAAGATGCCCTCACCGACGGTGCGGAGTTCGTCAAGGTGGCCATGCAGCCGGGTATGCCTCAGGGCAGCGGAAGAGTCGACGGGACGCCGATCGTCACGCTGCCCGGAAACCCGGTGAGCTCGCTGGTGTCCTTCGAGGTGTTCGTTCGCGCCCCGCTGCGCGCGGCGATGGGCTTGCCGCCCGAGCGGCCCCGGCTGACCGCCACCCTCACCGAGGATCTGACGTCGCCGAAGGGTAAACGCCAGTTCCGCCGCGGTGTGCTCGCCGGCACCACCGTCACCGGTTACGGCCCCCCGGCCTCACACCATCTGCGCTGGCTGGCGTCGTCGAATTGCCTGCTGGACATCGGCGCGGATGTCGACCAGCTCTCGGCCGGATCCCCGGTCGAGGTGTGGGATTTGTCCGGTCGCTGACGTCGCCGACCTGTCAAAGGCCTGAATCCACGTAGAATCGGGAGCCGCCATGGCCAGACCTGCCCGCCCCTCCGACGACACCGCGTCCGAAGCGCAACGCTTCGCCGAACTCGTCCGTTCCACCGTCCCCCCGGTTCACCCGGCCGGCCTGCCGTTCATCGCGGGCGGGCTGGGTATCGCCATCGCCGGCCGCAACCGGCGCTGGCTGCGCAACACCGGACTGTCCGCCGCCGGCTTCTGCGCGCTGTTCTTCCGGCACCCGTCGCGGGTGCCGCCGACCCGGCACGGGGTCGTGGTGGCCCCCGCCGACGGCAGGGTCACCCTGATCGACGAGGCGGTGCCACCGGCCGAACTCGGACTGCCCGCCACCCCGATGACGCGGATCAGCATCTTCTTGTCGCTGTTCGACGCTCACGTGCAGCGCGCACCCGTCGCCGGCGAGGTGGTGGCCGCCCAGCACCGCCCCGGCCAGTTCCAGTCCGCTGACAAGGACACCGCCAGCGAGGCCAACGAACGCAACAGCCTGTTGATCCGCACCCCCGAAGGCGTCGACGTGGTCGTCGTGCAGATCGCCGGCCTGCTGGCGCGGCGCATCGTGTGCAGCGCACGGGCCGGGGACAAACTCGCGCTCGGTGAGACCTACGGGCTGATCCGGTTCGGCTCGCGGCTGGATACCTACCTGCCCGTCGGCGCCACCGTGGGCGTCGAGATCGGTCAGCGCGCGATCGGCGGCGAAACCGTGTTGGCTGAGTTGCCGTGATCAAGGCCCGAATCAAATCACCGACGGTGAGCCTGCGGTTCCTGCCCAGCGCCATGACCGTCGCGGCCATCTGCCTGGCCCTGTCGGGGGTGAAATTCGCCCTGGACGGCAGACCCACCGAGGCGATGGCGCTGCTGGCCGTCGCCGCGATCCTCGATGCCCTCGACGGCCGCACCGCCCGGATGCTCAACGCCACCTCCAAGATGGGCGAGGAGATCGACTCGCTGGCCGACGCCGTGAATTTCGGTGTCGCACCGGCTTTCATCGTCTACGCCACGCTGCTGTCGCATTCCCAGATCGGCTGGATCGTGGTGCTGTTCTTCTCGGTCTGCATCGTGCTGCGACTGGCCCGGTTCAACGCCATGCTCGACGCCGATCTGCCGGCGTACGAGAAGGAGTACTTCATGGGGATGCCGGCGCCGGCAGGCGCGATCGGCGCGATCGGGCCGATCGCCGCCAAACTGCAGTTCCCCGGTGACTGGTGGAACAGCCCGCTGGCCGAATGGCTGGTCATCGCCTGGATGATCGGCGTCTCGCTGCTGGTGGTCAGCGCCATCCCGATGCGCAAGGTGCACACCTTCACGGTGCCGCCGAACATGGTGGCCCCGCTGCTGGCCCTGCTGGCGATCGGCGTGGCCGCCTCGGTGCTGTACGGCTATGTGGTGATCATGGTGATCATCCTGGCCTACGTCATCCACATCCCGTTCGCCGTGCGCAGCAAGCGCTGGGTGGCCGCGCATCCGGAGGCCTGGAACGACAAACCGCGCCAACAGCGCGCGGCCCGGCGGGCCATCCGCCGCACCCAACCGCACCGCCGCTCGGTCTCGCGTCTCGGTCTGCGCAAGCCGCCGGGCCGCCAATGACGCTGTCGCTGACCGCACGCCTGAACACTTCCGCCCTGGATTCGCGCCGTGGGGTGGTGCGCCTGCACCCGGAGGCCATCGCGGCGCTGGGCATCCGGGAGTGGGACGCGGTGTCCCTGCTGGGTTCGCGGACCACCGCCGCGGTGGTCGGCGTGGCCCCGGCCGGCACGCCCGCCGGTGTCGCCCTGCTCGACGATGTGACGCTGTCCAACGCGGGCCTGCGGGAGGACGCCGCCGTGGTGGTGGCGCCGGTGACGGTGAACGGCGCGAAGTCGGTCACCCTGACCGGGTCGCGGCTGGCCACCCAGTCGGTCTCCCCCGCGACCTTGCGAATGGCTCTGCTGGGCAAGGTGATGACGGTCGGCGACACCGTGTCGCTGCTGCCGCGCGATCTCGGCCCCGGCACCTCCACGTCGGCGGCGACCACCGCCCTGACCACCACGGTCGGGATCACCTGGACCTCCGAGTTGCTCACCGTCACCGGCGTGGATCCGGCCGGAACGGTCAGCGTGCAACCGAATTCGATGGTGTCCTGGGGTGACGGGCTTTCCGAACCCGTGCCACTGCGGACCCCAGCGACGGACATCGTCGCGGTGCCGTTCGACGATCTCAAGGGTGCGCACGTCCAGGCCGGAAAACTCACCGAGTGGTTGAAGCTCGCGCTCGACGAACCCCAGCTGCTCGAAACCCTGGGCGCCACAGCCAATCTCGGAGTGCTGGTGTCCGGCCCTGCCGGCGCGGGCAAGGCAACGCTGGTCCGGGCGGTCTGCGCCCAGCGTACGCTCGTCGAACTCGACGGACCCGAGATCGGCGCGCTGCGGGCCGAGGACCGACTGGCCGCGGTGGCCGCGGCGGTCGCCAAGGTGCGGGCCGGCGGCGGAGTGCTGCTCATCACCGACATCGACGCGCTGCTCCCGGCGACGGGCGAACCCGTCGCGACGCTCATCTTCACCGAGTTGCGCAACGCGGTGGCCACCACGGGGGTCGCGTTCATCGCCACCTCGGCGGTGCCGGACAACGTGGACGCCCGGCTGCGTGCACCCGAGTTGTGCGACCGCGAACTCGGCGTCAGCCTGCCGGACGCGGGCACCCGCAAGTCGCTGCTGGAGGTGCTGCTGCGCGGCGTCCCCGCCGGAGACCTCAACTTGGACGAGATTGCCGAGCGCACACCGGGTTTCGTGGTCGCCGATCTGGCCGCCCTGGTGCGCGAGGCCGCGTTGCGAGCCGCGGCGCGGGCCAGCGCCGACGGGCAGCCGCCGGCCCTGATCCAAGCCGATCTCACCGGCGCGCTGTCGGTGATCCGTCCGCTGTCCCGGTCGGCGACCGAAGAGGTGGCGGTCGGTTCGGTCACCCTCGACGACGTCGGCGATATGGTGCAGACCAAGCAGGCACTCACCGAAGCCGTCCTGTGGCCGCTGCAGCATCCGGATACCTTCGCCCGGCTCGGCGTTCAGCCGCCGCGCGGCGTGCTGCTCTACGGCCCGCCGGGTTGTGGCAAGACGTTCGTGGTGCGCGCCCTGGCCAGTTCGGGCCGCCTCAGTGTGCACGCCGTCAAGGGCGCCGAATTGATGGACAAATGGGTCGGCGCCTCGGAGAAGGCGGTGCGCGAATTGTTCCGCCGGGCACGCGATTCGGCACCGTCGCTGGTCTTCCTCGACGAGATCGACGCGCTGGCGCCGCGACGTGGGCAGAGCCACGACTCCGGCGTCACCGACCGGGTGGTGGCCGCGCTGCTGACCGAGATGGACGGTATCGACCCGCTGCGCGACGTCGTGGTGCTCGGGGCCACCAACCGGCCGGATCTGATCGACCCGGCCCTGCTGCGCCCCGGCCGGCTGGAGAAGCTGGTGTTCGTCGAGCCGCCGGATGGCGAGGCGCGCAAGGACATTCTGCGCACCGCGGGCAAATCCATTCCGCTGGCACCCGATGTCGATCTGGACGCCCTGGCGGTGGAACTGGACGGGTACAGCGCCGCCGACTGTGTGGCCCTGCTTCGAGAGGCGGCGCTGGCGGCGATGCGCCGGTCGATCGACGCCGCCGACGTCACCATGGACGATGTGGCCAAGGCACGCGAGGCGGTGCGCCCGTCGCTGGATCCCGAGCAGGTGGCGTCGTTGCGGGCGTTCGCGGATAACCGCTAGCTCGACAGCCCGATCTCCGTGCCGAGACCCAGCTCTCGTGCCCGCGCGACCACCAGATCGGCGGTGACCAGATCCTGCAGCGCGAGGCCAACGGAGACGAACATGGTGATTTGGTCTGCCGCGGTGCGACCCTCGCCCGATCCCGCTACGACACCACCCAATTCGGTGCGCACATCGTCGGTGGTGACGGCCCCTTCAGCAAGCGCCAGCAGCACGGCGCCGGACTTGGCCAGCGCGGTGGCGTGACTGTCGACGACGATGCGGGATCGGCGCATGCCGGCGGCATCGATCTCCCGGTGGTCCGGTCGTGGTGGCGATCCGACACAGTTCACGTGTTGGCCGGGGCGCAGCCAGTCACCTCGCACCACGGGCTCACGCGAGGGCGTGAGTGTGCACACGATATCTGCGTGTGCCACCACCGATTCGGGTGATTCCGCTGCGACAACGGGGATACCCAGGACTTCGGTCGCCGACCGGAAATCCCGAAGTGTGGCGGCGCTGCGGGACCACACCCGGATCGAGTCGAGGTATCGCACCGCGGCGATGGCGTGGGCATGCTGGACGGCGAGCTTGCCGGCCCCGATCAGTCCCAGGATGTGGGCGGACGGCGCCGCGAGGTGGTCGGTGGCCACCGCACTGGCCGCCGCGGTCCGTATCGCGGTGACGGCTCGGCCATCGAGGATTGCCATGCACTCACCGGTCCGTGCGGAGGTCAGCATGATGGTTGACCGCTGCACCGGCAGGCCGCTGTCGCGGTTGCCCGGCAGGTCGCAGAGCAGCTTGACGGCCACGCGATCGCGGGAGGTTGCCACCATGGGGAGCGCGAGGCCGTCACCGCCCGCCATGGCCAGCGCGCGAGGTGCCGGATTCTGGCAGTCACCGCAGGCGAGGTCGGCGAACGCCGTCTCGACGGCCTTGTGCACCTGCGCCCGGTCCAGCACGGCGCTGATATCGGAGTGCGACAGTATCAACGTCATCGCGCGGATGCCGCTCGCGCCGACTCGATGTGGTCGACGATGCTGGTGTCCACCAGGTCTGAGAATTTGGGCGCTTCCCGAACCATCTTCTCGTCCAGCAGGATTTGCAACCAGCGTTCGGTCGCCGTGTCATCGATCCGTACGGTCTCCCAGGTCCGGGATTGCTGCATCCGGTCGCAGGCGGCACGCAGCGGCTCCTGTGGCGTACCGGGCCAATGTCGCGCCAGCAGCGGATGAAGGTCGGCAAGGTCCACCGATTTCATCAGCTGCATCGACTCCTGTAGCGCCGCGGTGAACGCGATCAAGCGGTCGGCGAGTTCCCCGAACCGATCTGTGCGGCAGTAATAGACGCTGTTGGGGCCGATCCCGCCGGTGCGGGTGTAGTCGTCTGCGATGAACCCGGTTCCCCTGTCCTGCAGGACTTCCGCATTCACCAGATCCAGCACGACGGCATCACCGAGACCTGCTTCGAACAGCTCGACGAACATCGGCGTGGACAGATCGCGCAGGAAAGTGATCGATGCCGGGTCGATTCCGGCTTCGCGGATGAGTCCGGCGGTGAAGGCGTAGGGCGCACTGCCGCCTATACCCGGTGCCAGCACCGTCGCACCCATGAGATGGGACCAGCTGAAGTCCGCTTGCGCAGTCCTGGTGACCAGCGCCTTGGGGAATTGGTGATTCACCTGGGCGAACACCGTGAGCTCGCGGGGGGTGTCCCAATACATGGCCGGCACCCACAATCCGCCAAGCGCGATATCAGCGGCACCGCTGTCCAGGTCGTCGAGAACCCCGGTCCATGGATCGCGCGCGGTGGCGGTGACCGTCAGGCCGCGTTCGGCGAACAAGCCGAGGGCGTCGGCGTGATACTGCGGCAGGTAGTTGGGTGCGTGCGCGGTGGCGGATATGTTCAGGTGCAACATTTTCGGGCTCCTCGATGGACGGTTGTCATAGGTGTGCGGGTACAGGTTGTTCGGCAACGGCTTCCAGTGACCTGCCGAACGTCTCTGGACCGAAGCGGGCAGCGACGACCAAGAGGGCGTACATCACCGCGATCATGCCGAACACGCCGGCCACGCCCGCCCGGTCGAAGAAGAACAGGGCGGCGAACGGCATGACTGCTCCGGCCACATTGCCGATTCCGTTGACCACCGAGGCACCCATGGCTCGCACCGATGTCGGGTACAACTCCGGCGACCACACCGAGAGCATGGTGTTGAGCATCATGGTGAAGAACTGGAAGATCATGCCCAGCAACAAGATCAGGACGGTGGTATGGGCGAAGGACGCAAAGCAGATTGCCGAGATACAGCCCAGGACGGCGGCGATGCTGACGGTCATCCGGCGCGGCGCCTTACCTGCCAGATACGAGGCCGCGCACGCCCCGAACAGGGAACCGATGTTCATGATCATCGTGAAGGCCAGTGAGTCAGACAGCGAGTAGCCGCGCGACACCAGCAGGATCGGCATCAGGAACAGCAGAGTGACCTGTGCACCGAAGGACATCCACGACGCCGCGCCGATCGCGGCCGTACGTCGCAAACTCTGACCCTTGAAAACCTCGAGGTAGCTGCTCCTGGTCTGCGCGGGGATATCGGCGATGGTGACGAATTGTGTTGTCCGCCCGGACTTTCGCAGTCCCGATATGCTGCCGCCCGCCAGGCGGGTGAGACTCTTGTTGGCTTCCTCGACGCGCCCCTTCGACAACAGGAAGCGCGGTGATTCGGGCAGATAACGACGGAAGTACACCACCAGCACTGCCGGGACGGCGAGCATCACGTAGGTCCAGCGCCACGCGGATTCATTGCCGCCCAGAACACCGTTCAGTGGTCCGAGAACCAGCCAGAAGAATCCGAAGGAGGCGATGTTTCCGACGCCGCCCGAGGAGATGTTCAGCGTGGCGAGCAATGAGCCACGGTGCCGCGTTGCGACGATCTCGGCGAGGATCGCCAAACCGACGGTGAATTCGCCACCCAGTCCGACGCCCACGACGAAGCGGCTGGCCAGCAGCATCTCGTAGTTCAGCGCGGCGGCACTGACCAGCCCGCCGAGTGTGTACACCAGCAGGTTCAGGCTCAGTGCTGCCCGGCGCCCCCATCGATCGGCGATGTAGCCACCGATCAGTCGACCGGCCAGTCCGCCGAGCACCGTGGCGGTGTTGATCATGGTCAGTTCGGCGTTACCGATGCCGAAGGACTCTTTGAGCAGTGGTCCCATCGCTCCGGTCGAGTTCTGTTCGAGCGAATCGAAGAACAGTCCGGCCATCAGCAGCAGGATCAACACCGCTTGCACGCGGCCGAACCCGATGCGGTCCAGCGCGGCGGACAGGGCGGGCGCTGCCGCGGGATCATCGGCACAGGTGTGTTCAGGGGGGACGGAGGTGGTTGAACGGTCGAGGTACATGGTGTGCTCCAGCGAAGTCGAGGTGAATCATGCTGGAGCAATTTGTATACAACTGCGATTACAATGGCGTTTCTATCCAGGTTATTTGACGTTACACGACGGATATATGCCAAGAATTGTATACAAACTGGGCTGTCATCGCCTGTCGAACTTCTCCGCGAAATAGACTTCGTCGCGCTGCAGGTGCTCGTTCATCAGGTAGCCGGCCTGCACCGCGGCACCATCGATGATCGCGCCGGCAAGCACCCGGTGGTCACTGGTCGAGGCATCGGGGTTGTGCCCCAGTGCCCACCGCACGCGACGGGTGACGCCGGCCAGCATCTCGCCCAGTTGCCTGTTGCCCGACGCGGTGGCGACGAACTCATGAAACGAGCCCTCGGGTGTGTCACGCTCCGCCGCAGCCACCAGTTCCCTGGCCACCGACCCGCCGCGATTGTGCGCGGCCAATTGTGCGGCCAGGACTTCCAGCCCGCGCCGGATCTGGAGCAGCTCGCGGCCGTCCTGCACCAAAGTCTCCGACACCGCCGCGCCCCGGTAGCGAACGATGGTCACGAAGCCTTCCGACTGCAACCTGTTCAGCGCCTCGCGAACCGGTACACGGGAGACGCCATAACGTTTGGCGATCGCCTCCTCGACCAGACGTTCGCCTGCGATCAGTTGGCCGGCGAGGATCTCCTCGCGCAACGCGAGAGCTATCGAATCGCCCGTCGAGCTGGTCATGCGTCGAACTTACCCAGCCACCGGCAGATTCGACGCCGCGAACTAGGAGCTCTCGCTCACCTTCGCCAGCCGGTCGATCGACCCGAGCAGCTTGTCGGCGGTGGTCGCGCGGGCCCGCTCCAGCCGCTTCTCGTCGGTCAGCCGGGTCCAGTCGTAGGTGTGGGTGACGCGTGTCGTGGTCTCGTCCACCGGTTCGAGCTCCCACCGCCACAGATGCCCCGGCGGTTCCTTGCCTTCCTCGGACGGCAGCCAGGCGATGCTCCGGCCTTCATCGAACTCGACGATGTGATTGACCCGCACCGCGCCGTTGGTGAGGACCATCCGGAACACGTCGCCGACGGCGTGCACCCGCTGACCGGCGGCAGCCTCGGCGAGATTGTCGTTGCCGTCCCAGCGGGGCTGCTGCGCCGGATCGGCGATCAGTTCGAAAATCGTGCCGGCGGGTGCTGCGATGGTCCGGCTGACGGTGACGATTGTGCTCACCCGCAACAGCTTACGGATCGAGTCGGCTAGATCGTCGTCCAGTCAGCCGGGCGAGCGCCGCCGGCCGAGAAGGGGTAACAGAGAAGTCGATCTTGACGTTGACAAGTTGCCGGTGCGATATTTAACTAGACACTGACTAGATTCTGGGGAGACGCCATGGCGACCTTGGTAGGCGATCGGGAACGGGAACGGACGGCGGGCGATCTGGGGCTGGCCCTGACCCAGGGCTACCTGCCGATGACCGAGTACGAAGAGCGGCTGCAGCGGGCGTTCGCCGCGCACACCGCCGACGAGTTGCACTCGCTGACCGCCGACCTGCCGACGGCCCGGCTGCGCCGCTTCGACCCACGCCGCCGAGAAGCCCGGCTGCGCGCGGCGCGGCTCGGCATGCAGATCCATCTCGGCGCGTACCTCGCCGGATGCGCACTCATGCTGGCCATCTGGCTGATCATCGGCCTCAGCGCGGGCGAGTGGTATTTCTGGCCGGTATGGCCGATCCTCGGCTGGGGCATCGGCGTCGTGTCGCACATCGGCCCAACTAGGATGGCTGTCAAGACAAAGTCAGTTCCCTAGCCTTAATCGGCTGACACCCCGACCCAACCCGATCGGAGTGCCATGCTCACCGTCCTGCTCGCCCACGCGGTCGCGACCGCGCTGGCGCCGCTTTTGGTGGCCAGGTGGGGCCGGGCAGCGTTCTATCCACTCGCGTTGGTCCCGCTCGGTTCGCTGATCTGGGTGGTGCAGAACTGGCCGGGTGATGACCGCGTACCCACGCGCCACATTTCCTGGGTGCCGGAGCTGTCGATGGACATCGCGCTCCGGTTCGATTCGCTGGCCGCGATCATGAGCGTGCTGGTGCTGGGTATCGGCGCTCTCGTCCTGTTCTACTGCGCCGGCTACTTCCACCACCACGACGGCCACACCGAGAAACGGTTGCCGAGTTTCGCCGCCGAGCTCGTCGCCTTCTCCGGCGCGATGTTCGGCCTGGTGGTCAGCGACAACATGCTGGTGCTCTACATCTTCTGGGAAACCACCACCGTCCTGTCGTTCCTGCTCGTCGGTCACTACGCCGAGCGCGCCACCAGCCGCCGCGCCGCCACCCAGGCACTGCTGGTCACCACCTTCGGCGGCCTGGCGATGCTGGTCGGCATCGTCGTGCTGGGCCAGCTGTCGGGCACCTACCTGCTCTCCGAGCTGATCGCTGCGCCGCCCACCGGAACCGCGGCGTCCATCGCGGTGGGGTTGATACTCGTCGGCGCGCTGTCCAAATCCGCCATCGTGCCGCTGCACTTCTGGTTGCCCGGCGCGATGGCGGCGCCCACTCCGGTCAGCGCGTATCTGCACGCGGCGGCGATGGTGAAGGCCGGTGTCTATCTGGTGGCGCGGTTGACCCCGGGCTTCGCCGACAACCCACTGTGGCGACCGATGGTGGTGGGGCTGGGCCTGCTGACCATGTTGATGGCCGGCTGGCGCGCGGTCCGTGAGTACGACCTGAAGCTGATCCTGGCCTTCGGCACCGTCAGCCAGCTCGGCCTGATCACCGTCATGGTCGGGGCCGGTGGGCCGGACATGATGCTCGCCGGCCTGGCCATGCTGTGCGCCCACGCCATGTTCAAGGCCGCGCTGTTCATGGTCGTCGGCGTCATCGATCACGCCACCGGAACGCGCGATATCCGCAAACTGGCCGGACTCGGCCGGCAGTACCCACCGCTGGCGATCATCGCCACCGGCGCCACCGCCAGCATGGCGGCGCTGCCACCGTTCTTCGGCTTCATCGCCAAAGAGGCCGACCTGGAAACGGTGCTGCACTCGGCATCCCTCGGCTCTGCCGCGCCGTTCGTATTGGCCGGTATCGTGATCGGATCGGTGTTCACCACCGTCTACAGCCTCCGTTTCCTGTGGGGCGCCTTCGCGGGCAAGGGGTCGGCCACCCCGAGCGTGCGGGTCGCCGAAATGCACTATCCGTCGCGGAGTTTCCTTGCCTCGCCGGCCATCCTGGCCGCCGCCGGCCTGCTGTTCGGGCTGTTCCCCGCCACCCTGGACGACAAGCTCGACGACTACGCGGACACCATGCCGGGTGAGTCGGACTACCACCTGGCGCTGTGGCACGGCCTCGGGCTGCCGCTGCTGCTCTCCGCCGTGGTGCTCGCCGCCGGCGCCGCCCTGTTCTTCGGCCGCAACCGGCTGCCGCGCACCCGCAGTGCCTATCTGCCGTTGGGCAATGCCGACCGCATCTACGACGCCGTGATCCGCGGACTCGATATCGTGGCCGTCCGGCTGACCGCCCAGACCCAACGCGGGTCCATTCCGGCGACGCAGGCCGTCATCTTGTGCACCCTCATCGTGCTGCCCGTCGGCGCACTGTTGTCCGGCGCCCGGGACCGTCCCGAAATGCGGCTCTGGGATTCGCCGCTGCAGGTGGTGGTCGGCCTGGTGATGCTGGCCGCCGCCGTCGGCGCGACGGTCATGCGCAACCGGCTCGCGGCGGTCCTGCTGGTCGGGGTGACCGGGTACGGCTGCGGTGTCATCTTCGTCTTCCACGGCGCGCCGGACCTGGCACTGACGCAGTTCCTGGTCGAGACGCTGGTGCTGGTGATCTTCGTGCTGGTGCTGCGGACCCTGCCCGCCGAGGCGGACCGCACCAACCTCAAACGCAACCGGTTGCCGCGCGCGGCGCTGGCGCTGGCGGTCGGTGTGTCGGTGACCGGGCTCGCCGTGTTCGCGATGGCCGCGCGGCGCACCACCCCGATCGCCGCCCTGCTGCCCGACGCGGCGTATTACCGCGGCCACGGCGCCAACACCGTCAACGTGCTGCTCGTCGACATCCGCGCCTGGGACACCATGGGCGAGATCTCGGTGCTGCTGGTCGCCGCGACGGGTGTGGCGTCGATGGTGTTCCGGCACCGGAGGTTCGGCGCCGCACCACGGGTACCGCAGGCGTCTGCCGGGCAGCCCGACATCGGGCCGGTCAGTGCCTACAGTCCCGCTGTCGGGGACATCACCTGGCTGCGCGGCAGCGATCTGCGCGACCCACGGCACCGCTCGCTGGTCCTCGAGGTCGCCACCCGCCTGATCTTCCCGCTCATCATGGTGCTGTCGGCCTACTTCTTCTTCGCCGGGCACAACACCCCGGGCGGGGGTTTCGCCGGAGGGCTGACCGCCGGGCTCGCCCTGGTGCTGCGCTACCTGGCCGGCGGCCGCTACGAACTGGGCGAGACCCTGCCGCTGGACGCCGGCAAGATCTTGGGTGCCGGTCTCGCCCTGTCCGCGGGCACCGCCGTGACGTCACTGTTCCTGGGCGCGCCGGTGCTGTCCTCGGCGGTCATCCATCTCGACGTCCCGGTGCTCGGCCCGGTCAAGCTGGTGACCGCGCTGTTCTTCGATCTCGGGGTGTACCTGATCGTGGTGGGCCTGGTGCTCGACATCCTGCGCAGCCTGGGTGCCCGCGTCGACGTGGAGATGGTTCGGACATGACCGCTCACCTGCTCCCGCTGATCATGATCGGCGGCCTCACCAGCGCCGGCGTCTATCTCCTGCTGGAACGCAACCTGACCCGAATGCTGCTGGGGCTGTTGCTGATCGGCAATGCCGTGAACCTGCTCATCCTCACCGTCGGTGGTGATGCGGGCAATCCACCGATCCGCGGGCGCACCAGCGACGGGCAGACCACCACCGCAGATCCACTGGCCCAGGGCATGATCCTGACCGCCATCGTCATCAGCATGGGCATCGCGGCCTTCGTGCTGGCGTTGGCGTACCGGTCGTACCAGCTGACCACGGCCGAGGAAGTCGAGAACGATCCGGAGACCACCCGAGTGGCCGAAGGCACCGAGATGGACGACGACGACATTCCCGATGTGGTGCCCTCGCGGGACACCGATGAGGCCGACGAGCTCGACGCCCTGCCAGGCGCGGAGGGGTCACGATGAGTCTCTCGACGGTGCTGACACCACTGCCGGTGCTGATCCCGACGATCGCCGCGGCCGTCACGTTGTTCGCCGGACGTACCCCGCGGCTGCAGCAGCTGGTCACCCTGACCGCACTGACCGCGGTGGTCGGTGTGTGCGCCACCCTGCTGTACCTGGTGGACCGCGACGGCACCACCGCCGTGCAGGTCGGCGGCTGGGGCCAGAGCGAGCCGGGAATGGGGCCGCTGGGCATCACCCTGGTCGCCGACCGGTTGTCGTCGCTGATGCTGGTGGTGTCGGCAATCGTGCTGCTGGCGGTCGTCTTCTACGCCATCGGGCAGGGTATCCGCGACGGCAACGACCGCCAGCCGGTGTCGATCTTCCTGCCGACCTATCTGATCCTGTCGGCCGGCGTGTGCACCGCGTTCCTGGCCGGTGACCTGTTCAACCTGTTCGTCGGATTCGAGGTGCTGCTGTCGGCGAGCTTCGTACTGCTGACCATCGGCGGCAGCGCCGACCGGGTGCGCGCCGGGATCGCCTACGTGATGGTGTCCATGGTGTCCTCGCTGGTGTTCCTCATCGGGTTGGCCATGGTGTACGCGGCGGCGGGCACCCTGAACATGGCCGAGCTGGCGGTGCGCCTCGACGACGTGCCCTCGGGTACCCGCACCGCGTTGTTCGCGGTGCTGCTGGTGGCATTCGGCATCAAAGCCGCGGTGTTCCCGCTGTCGGCCTGGCTACCGGAGTCCTACCCCACCGCCCCGGCCCCGGTGACGGCCGTGTTCGCCGGCCTGCTCACCAAAGTCGGTGTGTACGCGATCATCCGGGCCCATTCGCTGCTGTTCCCCGGCGGTCGTCTGGACAACGTGCTGCTGGTCGCCGCACTGTTGACCATGGTGCTCGGCATCCTCGGCGCACTGGCTCAGAACGACATCAAACGGCTGCTGTCGTTCACCCTGGTCAGCCATATCGGTTACATGGTGTTCGGCATCGCGCTGTCCAATCAGCTCGGCATGTCCGGCGCCATCTATTACGTCGCGCACCACATCATCGTGCAGACCACGCTGTTCTTGGTCGTCGGACTCATCGAACGCCAAGCCGGGGCGTCCACCCTGCAACGGCTCGGCGGGCTGGCCGCGGCCAGCCCGGTACTGGCATTCGTCTTCGTCATCCCGGCGCTGAATCTCGGTGGTATTCCGCCGTTCTCCGGGTTCGTCGGCAAGGTGGCGCTGTTGCAGGCAGGTGGAGCGGCGGGCACCCCATTGGCCTGGATGCTGGTCGCCGGCAGCGTGGTGACGAGTCTGCTGACGTTGTACGCGGTGACCAGGGTGTGGACCAAGGCCTTCTGGCGCTCCCGCGCCGATGCGCCCGAGGGAAACCTGGCCGCCGCGGTCCCGGTGGCGCTGATCGACGACGCCGACGATATCGACTTCGCCGACCGCGACGATGTCGGCCGGATGCCGGTGGGGATGCTGATCCCGACGGGCGCGCTGATCGTCGTCGGTCTGGTGCTCACCGTCGCGGCCGGACCCATCTTCGCCTACAGCGAGCGCGCGGCCGCCCAGGTGCTCGACCGGGGCCAGTACATCTCCGCGGTGTTGCGATGAGCGCCCGGACCCAGCCGCGGAAGACGGCCCTTCGCATCTGGACGCTGTGCTGGCTGACACTGGTGTGGATCCTGTTGTGGGGCACCGTGTCCGCGGCCAATATCATCAGCGGTCTGGTGATCGCCCTGGTGATCACCCTGCTGCTGCCGCTGCCCGCGGTGCCCGTGGAGGGACGGTTGCGCCCGCTGTCGTTCGCGGTGCTGGTCGCCTATGTCACGTGGTCGCTGGTGCTGTCCTCGGTGCAGGTGGCGTGGCTGGCCATCAAGCCGGGCCCGCCACCGCCCACCGCGGTGCTGCGCGCCGCGCTGAACATCAAGTCCGATCTCGTTCTGGCACTGGCGGTCAACGTGATCAACCTCATCCCGGGCTCGATCGTGCTGGAGATCGACCAGACGCGCAGACTGATCTACGTCCACGTCATCGATGTCGGTTCCGAACGCGCGGTGGACCGGTTCTATCGTCAGACCGCCACGGTGGAGCGGTTGATGATCGCCGCGTTCGAGCGGGATTCCGATTGGCAGGGGGCCCGCGGATGAATTGGGTGTGGATCATCGCCGCGGTGATGCTGTCGGCCGCGGCGGCGGTGACGATGTTCCGGCTGCTGGCCGGGCCCAGCACCCTGGATCGGCTGGTGGCGCTGGACACCTTTGTGGCGGTGTCGATGTGCGCGATCGGCACCTGGGCGGCATTCAGTCTGGACACCACGGTGACCTACAGCCTGACCGCGCTGGCCCTGATCAGTTTCGTCGGTTCGGTCAGTGTGGCCCGGTTCCGGGTGCGCGACGAGATGCCGGCCGGCCCGCCCGACGAACGGAACCGCTCATGATCCTGGACGTGCTCGCCGCCGTCCTGGTGCTGGCCGGTTCGGCGCTGGCGCTGACCGCCGCCATCGGCGTGGTGCGGTTCCGGGACACCTTGTCGCGCATGCACGCCGCGTCCAAGCCGCAGGTGCTCGGGCTGTTGTTGGTGCTGGCGGGCGCGGCAATCCGGTTGCGCGGCAACGCCGATGTCGGCATGGTCGTCCTGGCCGGGTTGTTCACCTTGATCACCGCGCCGGTGGTGGCCAACCGGGTGGGTCAGCTGGCCTACCGCGAGCAGAACGTGAAGGACCAGTTGGCCGCCGATGAGCTGGGCGAACTGTCGGACTGACTATTCCGACAGCTGGAACTCCACCATCGCCCGCAGCGTCTCGACCGCCTCCTGCAGCACGGCCAGCCGGGCCGACGCACTGGGCGCGGCCAGCACCGCGTAGCGGTCGGCCTGTCCGATCGGCAGCCGGGCGGCAAGGGCATACAGCCGGTGTCCGGCGTCCTCACCGGGCTCGGGTCCGCCCAGCAGTTCCTCGCGGGACGGAAGTCCTTGTCCCTTGGCTTCGGCGACCAGGGAGAACACGCTCAGCACGGTGTCTTCCACATCCGCGATGTCCGAACCGGTGACCGGCATGCCCGGCTCGTCGGGCCAGCGCACCACTTCGGCCCGCGGGTACGGATCGTCGTCGAGCCAGCGGATCACCCGGAACCGGTCGGCCAGTTCGCAGCGCAACCGGTATCGGCCCGCGCCCTGCTCGGTGCACTCGGCGATCGTGGCCAGCGATCCCACATCGTTGCGGGCGTCGCCACCACCGACTTCACGGCCCGCGGCGATCAGCACCACCCCGAACGAGCGGTCCCCGGCCAGGCAGTCGGAAATCATGGCCGAATAGCGCGGTTCGAAAATCCGCAGTGGCAGCTGCTCGCCGGGCAGCATGGCCACCTCGAGCGGGAACATCGGCGTCGCGCTCACCGGAAGCCCTGTCCGGCAACGGCATCCTTGACCAGGGTGGTCTTCGGGGTGAACGAACACATCGCGGTGCCCAGTCCGACCCACAGCTCGGGGTTCATCTGGACCAGCTCATTGTCCTTGCCGATCGCGTCGATCACCTGGCGCTGCTGTTGCTTGGTCATCGTCAGGTAGTCACCGCACGTGGTGGCGGCCAGTCCGGTCGGCGGCGGCCCGCTGGTGGTGGGGCCGGGCAGTCCCGGAATCGGCAGATTCGGGAACGACGGGATGGGAATCTGGATGGTCCTGGGAGCCCTTGTGGTGCTGGGTGTTTCAGATACCGTCGCGGCCGGATCGGCCATTGGGGTGCCGGTGATCTCCTTGCTGCACCCGGCCAGTCCGGCCGCTGCCGCAGCGACCAGCAGTCCCACCATGACGGCACGCATCTACAGCACCAACTCCCCGATCAACGCGTCGACGACGGCCCGCAGATCACCGTCGTGTTCCTCGGCCACCCGGCGCTGCCGCTGATACGACCCGCCCAGCCGGTAGATGGTCTCCACCCGCGCCAGTTCCTTCGCGCACCCCAGCGACGCCGCCACCGGCTCGAGGCGGGTCAGCAGATCGTCGAGATCATCGGTCACCAGGCGCTCGTTGCTGTCGGCGTCCAGGATGATCTCGGCGTCCAGGCCGTACCGGGCCGCGCGCCACTTGTTCTCCTGCACATGCCAGGGCGGCATGGTGGGCAGCTGCTCACCGGCGTCCAGGCGCCGGTCCAGGTCGACGATCAGGCAGTGCGTCAGCGCCACCAGCGCACCGAGCTCCGCGAGATTCGACACGCCGTCGAAGACGCGCACCTCGATGGTGCCCAGATGCGGTGAAGGCCGGATGTCCCACCGGATTTCGTTCATGTGGTCGATGATGCCGGTCTTCTTCTGGTCGGCGACGAACCTCTCGAAATGCGACCACTTCTGGAAATGGAACGGCAGGCCCGCCGTCGGCAGCTGCTGGAACATCATCGCGCGGTTGCTCGCGTACCCGGTGTCCTCACCGTCCCAGTACGGCGACGACGCGGACAGCGCCAGCAGGTGCGGGTACTGGTTGAGCAGCGAGGTGATGATCGGCATCACCTTGTGCGCCGAGGAGATCCCGACATGCACGTGCACGCCCCAGATCAGCATCTGGCGGCCCCACCACTGGGTGCGCTTGATCAGTTCGGCGTAGCGGGCGCCGTCGGTGAGCTGCTGCATCTCCCACTCGGCGAACGGGTGGGTGCCCGCACAGAACAGTTCCATCCCGCGGGCCCGCACGATGCGCTGCACCGTGGACAGCGTGCCGTCCAGATCGTCGATCGCCTGGGGCACGGTGTCACAGATGCCGGTGACGATCTCGACGGTGTTGCGCAGCAATTCCTTGTGCACGTGCGGGGTTTCGCCGAGCTCGGCGATCACCGCAGCGGCCTCGTTGGCCAGGTCGCGGGTGACCGGGTCGATCAGGGCGAACTCCCACTCGACGCCGAGGGTCGGCCGGGGTGACCCAGCGAAGTCGATTCGCGTCCTTTGTTGCGGACTACTGCGCGGAGATGACACCGCAAGCCACCCGCTTGCCTGCATCGCCGGTTGCCATGGTCGTCTCGTCCGGGCCGGGGGTGCCGTTCACCTGCTGGTAGCGCTCGGCAGGAATGTTGGCGAAGTTGTCGGCCTTCTCGTGGATGATGATCGCGGTCTGGGTGCCCGCCAGCAGCTGCTCGGCGGTGAACCCGTCCGTCGTCGTCACCAGCTTGCCGGTGCCGTCACCGCGGACCTGCAGCGAACTCAGGTCGCCACTGGCCGGGTGGGTGGTGTGGCCGGGTACCTGCAGATGAGCGCCGGCGCTGGTGAAGTCGCCCTCACACTTGCCCACCGAATGGATGTGCAGGCCGTGGAAACCGGGGGCCAGCTTGCCCGCGGTGGTGGTCTCGACGGTGACGGTGGCGAAACCGTCGGCGAATTCGAAGTCGGCGGTGGCCACGGCGGTCCCGTCGGCCAGCTTCAGTTGCGCGCTCAATTTCTGGCCGTGCGCGGCGGCGGGGGCCTGCGAACTGCCCTCGCCGTGACCGGCCGTCGCGGTGGGGGCGGCCGACCCGGTCCAGACGGGCGGCGGGGTGCCGGGCTGGGTGGCGACGGGCTCGGAGGGAGCGCAGGCACTGGCGATCGGCACGATGACCGCGACGGCGGCGAGCAGACGAAGCGAGGCTGAAATCGGCATGCCGAGAGCCTAGCCGGTGACCGCCACGATGACGCCCGGCGGTTGCTCGGCGAGTGCAGGCAGACGCGGTTCGACGGGGGCGTTGAGGAGTTTGCCCACCTCTTCGGCCGCTTCCTTCTCCCCGGCGGCCTCACCGAAGTAGACCGTCGTGGCGGTGACGCCCTCCAAGGCGAGGTTGCCGGTCTCGGTCACGTTCCACTGCGCGTCGCGCAATTTGGTGGCGGTGTTCTCCGCGGCGCCGGCCACCTCCGAGATGTTGAACACCCGCACGTCGACCTTCGCCGGCGCGGGCGCGGCGGAGGTCTTCGAGGTGGGGGTGGCACTGGTGGTCACGCTGGCCGAGGTCGAGTCGCTGCTGTCACTGTCGTCGTCGGGGCCCAGGTACTGGAATGCGACCAGCAAGAAGACCACGCCGAGGAACAACAGCACCATGACCATGGCGCGCAGGGGCAGCCCGGAGGAGTCACGCTGATTCATCGGAGCCCAGACTAGCGGTCTAGGTGACCTCGAAGCCCAGCCGCCGTGCGGCCTTGGCCTTCTGCCGGCTGGCGCGCACCCGCCGCAGCCGCTTGACCAGCATCGGGTCGGCGGCCAGCGCTTCCGGACGGTCCACCAGCGCGTTGAGCACCTGGTAGTACCGCGACGGCGACAAGCCGAACAGTTCCTTGATGGCTTCTTCTTTGGATCCCGCGTACTTCCACCACTGGCGCTCGAAGGCCAGAATGTCGTGTTCGCGGCGGCTCAAACCGTCCGCGGGCTCGGTACCGTCCCCGGATTGCTCAGTCCGCGCAATAGCGCCGTCCATATCGCTCCTTGGGCCCTTCCGATACATGCCGAAATTACAAGACTGTTGTTCGGCGCTCATTCAATCACGGCTGCGGTAGCGCGGGCGTGATCGTTACCCGCGAGTCGGCTGACTTAAGCTTGCCAACCGTGGCTGTTGTACCGATTCGCATCGTGGGCGATCCCGTCTTGCACACCGCGACCACCCCCGTACCCGTCGGACCCGACGGCTCGCTGCCCGCCGGGCTGGCCGATCTGATCACCGACCTGTACGAGACCATGGACGCCGCCAACGGGGTTGGCCTGGCCGCCAACCAGATTGGCCGTACCGAGCGTGTGTTCGTCTACGACTGCGCCGACGAGCGCGGCCGCACCACCCGCAGACGCGGCGTGGTGATCAACCCGGTGCTGGAGACCTCCGAGCTGCCCGAGACCATGCCCGACCCGGACAACGACGACGAGGGTTGCCTGTCGGTGCCGGGCGAGTCGTTCCCGCGCGGCCGCGCCGAATGGGCCCGCGTCACCGGCCTGGACGCCGACGGCACGGCGATCACCCTGGAGGGCACCGGGCTGTTCGCCCGGATGCTGCAGCACGAGACCGGCCACCTCGACGGTTTCACCTACCTGGACGGGCTGATCGGCCGGCACGCCCGCGCGGCCAAGCGCATGGTCAAGGCCAACGATTGGGGGGTGCCCGGGCGCAGCTGGCTGCCCGGCGAGGATCCCGACCCCTTCGGGCACTAGTGCCATCGATCGGTGACCGGGTGTCGCTGCGCTACCGCCGGCCAGACGGCCTGACCGACGTCGTCGGCGTGATCGAAGCCCTCACCCCGCTGGTGGCGGTACGCACCAAATCCGGCGAAGCGGTCCAGATTTCACCCGCCGACGTGGTCGCGGTGCGTGAACTGTCACACGTCACGGTGCGCAACTCGCAGATCCGCGCGCTCGAGCACGCGGCCGCGTTGGCGTGGCCGGGCACCGAGCAGCACTGGCTGGACGGCTGGCTGCTGCGGGCCGGCGGGGGTCACACCAGCCGCGCCAATTCGGCGGTGCCACTGCTCTTCGAAGCCGATGTGCACGCACTGCCCGGCATCGTCGACTGGTACGCCGCGCGCGGGCTGCCGGCCTGGCTGGCGCTGCCCGAGCGCCTGCTGCCGGTCAAGGCGACCGGCATCAAACCCACCCGCGTCCTGGTCCGTGACATCTCGCCCACCGACTCCCCCGCCGCCGCGCTCTCCCCCACACCCGATGCGCAGTGGCTGCGGATCTACCACCGCGACGTCCCCGTCGATGTGCTGACCGCCGTGGTCGACGGCGAGGTGCGGTTCGCGACCGTCGCGGACGCAGCCGTCGGGCGCGCCGCGGTGACGACGGCACCGGACGGCACCCGGTGGGCCGGGCTGTCGGCGGTCCGGGTGGCCGAGGAGCACCGTCGCCGCGGGCACGGCCGCGCGGTATGTTCGGCACTGCTCGGCTGGGCGGCCGCCCGCGGCGCCACCCGCGCCTATGTGCAAGTGCTCGCCGACAACGAGCCCGCCGCAACGCTGTACCACTCGATGGGTTTCCGCCTGCACCACACGCTGCGGTACCTGCGCGCAGAAAGCCTCCTACCCCATGCATGAGCTACTCCAACTCAACCGCGACGTGCAGAGCTCGCGCGCAGTGCGGCTGCTGGCAACCCTGAACCTCGGGGTTTACGCCACGCTGATGGAGCGCCACCTGCTCGACGGGGTGGTGGCCGAAACAGACCTGGTGGTCGCCCTGGATCGCGACCTGGAAGCGCTCGACGAGGGTGAGCAGTCCGGGCTGGCGCTGATCAAGACGTGGGCCAGTCAAGGCTGGCTGCACCGGGTGCTCGAAACACGCGCCGGGCACGAACGAAACATCTGCTACCTGACCCAGGATGCGCGCCGCGCCCTGGACTTCGTGCGCGGAATGCGCCGCAACGACACCATCGCCACCGGTGGATCCATCAACGGCATCGCTTCCCGGCTCAAGCAGGTCGCCGTCCGCGTGGACAACGACCCCGACCGTATCCGGGCCGGCATCGAAGCCGAGATCGCCGCCCTGAACCGCGAACTCGACGAACTGGATGCCGGGCTGCGGCCGGAACCCGATGTCACCTCGATGTACGACGAGGCCCGCGCCATCGCGCTGCAAATGGAACGCCTGATCACCGATATCGGCTTGTACGGCACCATGATCGAGCAGGCCACCCAGGCACTCGACGATCCGATCGAGACCAACACCGAGTACCGCGACCGGCAGCGGCAGATGTATGCCGACTATCAGCAGGCCTGGGAGTCGGCCGGCCGCGACTCGCACCGGGCGTTCCTGCGGATGATCAACGACCCCGAGCAGCGCAACGCGTTCGAGGGCGATATCGCGGCGGTGGCCGGCGCCCTGCCCGAGCTGGACCCCGCGCTGCGCAAGGTGATGGCGGGATTCTTCGAACTGGTGGGGCATCAGATCGATGAGGTGGAACGCATCCAGCAGCGGTGCGCGCAGCGGGTCAAGCGGTTCACCGCGTTCGGCACGCTCGAGCAGAGCCGCGGGGTGGCGCGCCAGCTCAACGAGGCCATCGGCGCGGCCCGCGCCCTGCTGAAGGTTTCGCTGACCGATTCCCGCCTCGATCTCGACGTGCCGCTGGCCCGGCACACCATCAGTTCGATCGGCGCCCTGAGCTTCCGCATCAACGACCTGTCCGCCCCCAAACCGGCGGCCGTCGCCGAGGGCGATGTCGACCTGTCCACCTTCGCGTCGCTGACCACCCAGGTGGATGCACCGGCGATGACGGCCATGATCAACACCGCCCTGCGCGAGGCCCCGCTGTCGCTGCCCGATGCGGTGTCCCTGCTGGACACCGCCTATCTGGGGCATGTGATCGTGCTGTGGTCGTGGGCGCTCAAGCAACCCGCCACCGGCGACGGCCATTCGGGCGCCGAACCGGTGCGAGTCCGGTTCCACTCGCTCGACGGCCGTGACCGCGAGATGGAGGTTCCGAGCCTGATGTTCACCGAACCGATTGCTGGAGTTGCATCGTGAATTCCCAGCGAGGAGCCGAAGGCGGATCGCGCATGACTGAAGAAGTGCCGGTTGATTTCGCCTCGCTGCCCGAGGTCGAGCGGACCGGCCGCAGCGCCCAACCGCAGCAGCGCCGCCCCCGCTTCGACGGTGATGTCAGCGCGCTGCCCGACCGCGCGTGCTGGGCGTTGCAGCACCTGCTCACCCGGCGCTTCGTCAGCAACGAGTCCGATGCCGACATCTACAGCTGGATCAAGGAGTACCGCGCCGATCTGGCGGTGCGGTTGTCCGAGCTGGACCTACAACTGCAGATCGCCGAGAGTGTGGAGATCGCGTTCATCGAACAGGCCCGGTACGAATCCGCCCGTGGGGTCAAGTTGTTGCGCCGCGAACCGCTGGGCACCTACGACTCGATCCTGGCACTGCACCTCGCCCAGATGATGCGGGCCGGGGGCGACACCGGCTTCGTCATCAGCCGCGACGAGATCCACGGCCTGTTCTCCGGGGTGCTCAACGACACCGACCGGGATGCCGTCACCTTCACCGCGCGCGTCGACGCCGCCATCGCGCGGCTGGCCGGCCTGGAGATCCTGCGCAAAACCCGCGACGACGAAGACAGTTACACCGTCAGCCCGGTGATCAGCGCGATCATGACGGCCTCGGTGATCACCGAACTGCAGCAGCAGTTCGAGGAATTGCGCAAGGGAAGCGGCACCGATGAGTGAGCAGTTCCACCTGTCCCGGCTGCAGGTCATCAACTGGGGCGTGTTCGACGGATACCACTCCATCGGGTTCGGTCCGGGCGGCGCCCTGATCGCCGGGGCCTCAGGTAGCGGCAAATCGTCACTGCTGGACGCGATCTCGCTGGGCTTCCTGCCGTTCAACCGCCGTAACTTCAACGCCTCCGGTGACAACACGGCCGCCGGGTCCAGCGCGGGGCGGCGCACCGTGGACAAGTATGTCCGCGGCGCGTGGGGGCAGCGCAGCGACGCGGGCACCAGCCAGGTGATGTACCTGCGGGGCGAGGGCACCACCTGGTCGGCGATCGCGGTCACCTACACCAGCAACACCGGGCGCACCATCACCGGCCTGGTGCTCAAATGGCTCACCGGTGAATCGCGTTCGGATTCCTCCAGTCGCTACGTGCTCGGTGACGGTGATCTGGACATCGAGGATGTCTGCAACCGCTGGGCGGCGGGGCGTTTCGACGCCAACGTCTTCAGGGACGGCCCTTGGCGGTTCTCCACCAAAGTGGAGTCGCAGTACCTGGCCCAGCTGTATTCGGCCATCGGCATCCGGGCATCGGATGCCGCCCAGCAGCTGCTCGGCAAAGCCAAGTCGCTGAAAAGCGTTGGTGGACTTGAGCAGTTCGTACGTGACTTCATGCTCGACGAGCCCGACAGCCTGGCCCGGCTGCCGGAGGCGCTCAAGCAGATCGATCCCTTGGTCGAGGCCCGCGAGCTGTTGGCCGTCGCGCAGCGCAAACGCAAGATCCTGGGCGATATCGAGGCCGTCCAGGTGCGCTACGCCTCGGAGTCCAGCGATCTGGGCATCATCGATCTGGTGGACCCGCCGATGGTGCGGGCCTACACCGATCATGTCCGGCTGCGCGAATGCCCGGCCCAGGTCGAGGCGCTGGACGCCACCGTCACCCAGCTGGACCACGAATACGCCGACCTGACCCGTCAGCTCAATCTGGCCAAGGCCGAGGGTGATTCGCTCAACGCGCAGATCACCGGCGCCAGCGCGAACGTGGGACCGCTGCAGGCGCAGGTCACCGCCGCCGAATCGCAGGCCGAAGAGGTATCCCGGCGGCGCGCCGCGTTCGAGGAACTGGTCACCGCCCAGGGTATCGAGATCCCGGAAAGCGCCGACGAGTTCTGGAATCTGCGGGAGGACCTGACCAAGCAGGCCACCGAGATGCTGGGCAAGCTGGAATGGGGCCGCGAGGCCTCCACCGACGCCGAGTACGCCCAGAAGTCGGCCCGCATCCTGCGCGACAACGCCGCCAAGGAACTCAAACGGGTCGAACAGGTAGGTTCGGCACTCCCCGAGTTCGCCATCATGATGCGTGACCACATCTGCACCGCCGTCGGTGTCGACCCGACCGAACTGCCTTATGTGGCAGAACTTTTCGATCTGCGCCCGGATCAGCAGCGCTGGCGCGTGGCGGTGGAGAAGGTGCTGCGCGGCGTCGGCCTGCGACTGCTGGTGCCCGACCGCCACCACGCGAAGGTGCTGCGGTTCGTCAACGAGACGAACATGCGCGGCCGGCTGGCACTGCATCACGTGCGCAACAGCGCCGGCGGAACAGCCGCCGAGCCCAACACCCTGGCCGGCAAGCTGTTCCTGGTCAACCCCGATCACGCATGTGCCGCCGAAGCACTCGACATCATCGCCGCCACCGGTGACCACATCTGCGTCGACACCCCCGATGTGTTCGCCCGATTCCGCCGCGCGGTCACCGACTCGGGTCTGTACAAGGACTCCGACCGGTTGGCCGTCAAGGACGACCGGCAACCGCTGAAACCGTCCGAGTACATCTACCAGGGCGATATCGGCGCCAAACTGGAGGCGCTGCACACCGAACTGGCCGAGGCCGAAGACAGTTTCCAGCGTGCCCGCAAGGCCGCCGATGACATTGCCGCGCAACGCCAGCGGTGGCGGGACCGGGCCACCGCCTGTAAGGCGATCTACGAGCAGTTCCCGCAGTGGAGCCAGATCGACATCGAGACGGCCGACGGGCACGCCGACCGGCTGCGCGACCAGTACGAGCTGCTGCTGGCCGATCATCCGGACATCGAGGCACTCAGCGCGCGCGCCGAGGAGTGCTGGACGGGCATCCAGACGCTGATGACGCGGCGCGGCGCGATCCAGACCCGCCGTGACGACCTGGACAGCCGTCGCACTCGGTTGCTGGAGCTTGCCGACCGGCTGGCGCCGGCCGCGGTATCCGAACCGGCCACCGAACTGTTGCGTCGCTACTCGGCCGAGGTGCCGGTTGCGCTGGAACTGCTGAACCCCGAGCCGCACCGCGACGCCCTGTACTCGGCGATCCGGCGGGAGCGCGATCAGCTGACCGAAAGCCGCAGGCGCTCTTACGATGAGCTGTCCCGCATCATCACGACCTTCGACACGTCGTTCCCCGACGCCATTCCCAATGACTCCGACGACCTCGACGAGCGGGTGCACGACTACGTGGCGGTGTGCCGGCATATCGACGAACGCGAACTGCCGGACGCCTATGACCGGATGATGCGGCTGATCACCGAGCAGGCGCCCGACGCAATCCTGACCTTGCACCGGGTGGCCGAGCAGGAGACCCGGCGGATCAGCGAGCAGATCGACCGGGTCAACGGCGGTTTGAGCGCGGTGGAGTTCAACCGCGGCACCCGGCTGACGCTGCGTGCCACGCCCCGGAGCCTGGCTGCGGTCGCCGAGCTGACCGAGGTGGTCAAGGCGATATCGCGGCGCGTCACCGAGGTGAGCATGGGCGACAAGAAGGCCATCCTGGAGCAGTACGCCGACATCCTGCGGCTGCGCAACCGGCTGTCCAGCACCGCCCCCGAGGACCGCAACTGGACCCGCGACGCGCTGGATGTGCGCAACCGGTTCACCTTCGACTGCGCCGAATGGGATGTGCGCAGCGACGAGCTGATCCGCACGCACAGCAACGCCGGCGACAACTCCGGCGGTGAGCAGGAGAAGCTGATGGCGTTCTGCCTGGCCGGTGCGTTGAGCTTCAACCTGGCCAATCCCGAGAGTGGGGACAACACACCGGTTTTCGCTCAGCTCATGCTGGACGAGGCATTCTCCAAGTCGGATCCGCAGTTCGCCTCGCAGGCGCTGGAGGCGTTCCGCAAGTTCGGTTTCCAGCTCGTGATCGTCGCGACCGTGCAGAACGCCACCACCATCCAGCCCTATATCGACGGCGTGGTGATGGTCTCCAAGACCGAGGCGACCGGCCGCAACGCTCGCCCGGTGGCGTCCGTGGCCACGAAGACCATCTCCGATTTCACCGCCCTGCGTAAGGATCTCGCGTGCGTGTAGCCACCTGGAACGTCAACTCCATCCGCACTCGTGTCGACCGCGTCACCGACTGGCTGGCCCGCGCCGACGTCGATGTGCTGGCCATGCAGGAGACCAAGTGCACCGACGCGCAGTTCCCGTCGATGCCGTTCGCGGCGCTGGGTTATGAGGTCGCGCATATCGGGCTCAACCAGTGGAACGGGGTGGCCATCGCCTCCCGGGTCGGCCTCGACGACATCGAGATCGGCTTCCCCGGCCAGCCGCTGTGGGATGGCCTGGTCGAGGCGCGCGCCATCGGCGCCACCTGCGCCGGGGTGAAGTTGTGGAGCCTTTACATTCCCAACGGCCGCACGCTGGCCGACAAGCACTACACCTACAAGCTGGAATGGCTTGAGGCGCTGCGCAGTTCCTCGGCGGCGTGGCCCGGCCCGGTGGCACTGATGGGCGACTGGAACATCGCGCCCACCGACGAGGATGTCTGGGACCCCGAGGTTTTCCGCGGCGCCACCCACGTCTCCGAGCCGGAGCGGGCCGCGTTCCAAGCCATCAACGACGCCGGGTTCACCGATGTGGTGCGGCCCTACACGCCGGGCCCGGGCGTGTACACCTATTGGGATTACACCCAGCTGCGTTTCCCGAAGAAGCAGGGCATGCGCATCGACTTCATCCTCGGCTCACCGGAGTTCGCCGCCCGCGTCACCCATGCCGAGATCGTCCGGGACGAGCGAAAAGGCAAGCAACCCAGCGACCACGCACCGGTCATGGTCGAACTGGCGTGACCGGGCGGCTTCTCGACCCGCTCCCGCGGTTGCTGTTGCTGCTGACGGTGGTGACCGGCGTGGTGGACGCCTTCAGCTACCTGGCGCTGGGCCATGTGCTGGTGGCCAACATGACCGGAAATGTGGTGTTCAGCGGCTTCGCACTGGCCGGCGCACCCGGTTTCGTGTGGTGGGCACTGCTGCTGGCGGTGGCGGCCTTTCTGCTGGGAGCCGCGCTCGGCGGCCGGTTGCGCCGGCTGCCACGCCGCCACCTGTTCACCTCGACGCTCATCGAATTATGCTGTGTCGCGGCAGCATTGGCGGTGACGCTGGTCGCCCCCGCACCGTACGGCGGGTGGGTGCTGACGTCGCTGATCGTGCTGCTCGGGGTGGGCATGGGGCTGCAGAACGCGACCGCGCGGGCGCTGGCCGTGCCCGATCTGACCACCACGGTGCTGACCTTGACGCTTACCGGGATCGCCGCCGACGCCACTTCCGGGCACGGCAGCAAGGCCGGCCGCCGGCTGGTGCCGGTGCTGGCCATGTTCGGCGGTGCGCTGGCCGGCGCGGCCCTGGTGATACCCGGGTACCACGCGTGGGCGCTCGGGCTGGCCGGACTGCTGCTGGCTGTTGTGGTTACGGCCGCACGCCGACTGTGATCAGGTCCGAGACGGGAGTCCAGAACGGCCGGCGCACCCGGTGCTGGTCGGCAACGGTGAAACCGGCGTCGGTGAACAGTGTCCGCATCTCCTGCTCGCTGGGGTTGTGCGCGGGATTCCACAATGCCGCCGACAGCGCATGCAGCGGTAGCGCCTGACGGGGACTGATGGTGGTCACCGCCACCACACCGCCCGGGGCCAGCACCCGCCGGAACTCCCGCAGCGCAGCGGGCTGGTCGAAGAAGTGGAACGCCGACGTCGTCACCACCGCGTCCAGGAATCCGTCCTCGAACGGCAGTGCCTCGGCGGGCGCCGACATCCACCGCACCCGGTCGGACCGCTTACGCGCCTGAGCCAGCATGCCGTCGGACAAGTCGATGCCGTAGACCTCGTCGGGGCGCAGCTCGCGCTGCATCCGGTCAGACAGAATGCCGGTGCCACAGGCGATATCGGCGATCTGGCGGGAACCGCGCTGCCGGAGCGCCGCGATGACCTCGTCTTGGGCCGGTTTGTACACCCAGCGCTGCAGGCACTGCTGGTCATACGCCGGGGCGGCGAAACTCCAGAACCGGGTGACCGCGTCGTTGAAACCTCTGCGTTGCGTGGTCGTCATGACTGCGTTCGCTTTCCGCCGGGAATCTTGTCGACAACCCAGCCCAATCGCGCCACGGTGCTCTCCAGCGGGTCGACCACCTCGGCCAGCCGCTGGATCCTGGGCAGCGCGTCGGCGATCGAATTGGCTCCCGCGGCGATCTTCTCCGCCGACGCGTCGATGCCGGCGGCGGCCTCGGTCAGGGTCGCGATCTCGTCGGCGATCATCTCGGCGTGCCGGTTGATACCCGCGGCGCTCTCGCTGAGCTCGGCGATGTTCTGGGCGATGAACTGCGCCGACCGCCGCAGCTCGGAGATGTCCTCCAGGACCTTGAGTCGTTTCACGTGTTGCGCTCTCCTTGCTGGTAGTCCCGCAGCTCGGCCCGGACGGCTTCGTCCAGCGCGCGATCCAGGCTGGCGTGGGCAGAACGCCGGGCCACCCGGCGCATGGCATCGATGAGGTCGGCGGCCCAGGCGAGTTCCACATCGGTTTCCGGGTACCAGCCTGTCCCCCGTTGCCGCACCACCTCGGCATGGCCGGCGCCGGACAGTGCCCGCGCCGCCTCGTCGAGCTTCTTGTCCACCGCCGCGGTGGTCTTCAGGATCGCCGGCAACGGCATGCCACGGGACACCAGCGTGCCGAAGTCGTCGATGACCCGCTTGTCCCGCACCAGATAGGAACCCGCGTCCTCGGCGGGCTCGATGATCCCGTTGGCGGCCAGCCGCCGCAGGATCGCGGCGTCGAGCTTGCCGAGCCGGCTTTCCAGTTGCTCGCGGGTCATCGTCTCGGGCACCGGGTGTGACCACGGCTCGGTCACCAGCTCGCCCAGGTCGGCCAAATCCAGCACCTCGACCAGTTCCTGACCGCGCTGCAGCCCGGTCAGGAACTTCAGGATGTGCTTGACCGTGAAGCCCTCGCTGAGCAACCGGATGATCGCCTGCAATTGGCTGAGGTGCTTGTCGGTGTAGATCGCCACCCGGCCCCGGCGCTGGGGCCGGGGCAGCAGCCCGCTCTCCTGGTAGACGCGAACGTTCCGGGTGGTCGTCCCCGCCACGCGTGCGAGGTCGTCGATCCGGTACTCGGTCACCAGCGAATTCTATGCGGTCACGAGATCGGGCACGGTGATTCGGTAGTCCTGCAGCTCGAGGCGCTTCAACTGGTTGACGTACTGGGTGGCGAAGCCGGGGAACATCGTCGCGTTGAAGCCGTCCTCGGTCAGGTACCAGCTCTGGCATCCCGAGTTCCAGGTGGTGGACTGCAGCCGGCGCTGGATGTCCTCGTTGTAGCGGGCCTGCACCTCGGGCCGGACGTCCAGCGCCTTCCAGCCGAATTGCAGCAGCTTGGCGATCGCCTCGGTGATGTAGTCGATCTGGGCTTCCATGTACACCAGCGCGGAGCTGTGCCCGGGGCCGGAGTTCGGGCCGAAGGTGAAGTACAGGTTGGGGTAACCCGATACCGCCACGCTGCGGTAGGCGTAGGCGCCGCGGCTCCATTCCGACGCCAGATCCCGCCCGTCGATGCCGGTGACCGGGAACGGCGTACCCGCCTTGGACACCTCGAACCCGGTCGCGAAGACGATGGCGTCGAACTGGTGCTCGATACCCTCGACCGTGCGGATACCGTTGGGCGACAACCGGGCTATCGGCCATGTCACCAGCTTGCAGTTGTCTGCCTGCAGCGCAGGGTAGTAGTCGCTGGTCATCAGCAGCCGCTTGCAGCCGGCCGAGAAGTCTGGCTTCAGTTGCCTGCGCAGCCACGAATCCTTCACCTGCAGACGCAGATTGGCCAAACTGACGGTCTCCACCAACCGGGTGAACGGGGTGTCCCACACCACGCCGAGCGCCACCGACTCATGGCCCCAGAACCATGCCGACCGGATGATCTTCTCGGCCAGTGGCGATTTCTGGTAGATCCGCTTGGCCCAGCCGGCGGTGGGGGTGTTGACGCGCGGCAACACCCAGCCCGCGGTGCGCTGGAACACCTTGACCGAATCGGCGACCTTGACCAGTTCCGGCACGATCTGGACCCCGCTGGCGCCGGTACCGACGACGGCGACCTTCTTGCCGGTGAAGTCGTAGTCGTGATCCCAACGGGCACTGTGGATTTTCTTGCCCTCATAGGATTCGATACCCGGGATGTCCGGCAGGCTCACGTTCGCCAGCGGGCCGGAGGCGACGATCACGGTGCGGGCCCGCACGCTGTCGCGGCCGGCGAAACTCACCGTCCACTCGCCCGCGGCCTCGTCGTAGACCACCCCGGTGACGTTGTGTTCGAAACGGATCTGCGGGGCGATGCCCGCGGATTCGACCATAGTGTCGATGTACTGCAGGATCTCGGCACTGCCGGAGTAGGTGTGTGACCAGTCCGGGTTGGGCGCGAAACTGTAGGAGTACAGCCGCGACGGGATATCGCACGCCGCCCCGGGGTAGGTGTTGTCGCGCCAGGTGCCTCCGACCCGGGTGCCACGTTCGTAGATGACGAAGTCGGTGACGCCCTGATCCTGGAGGCGGATGGCGGCGCCGATCCCGGCGAAGCCGGCGCCGATGATGGCTACGGAAACAGTCATGGTGAGCTCCTCAAGCCACGGGTTCGTAGGTCAGTTCCTGCGACCAGGTCGGGGTGTTGCGCACCATCGAGATCGGGATGGCGCCGGTGGCCTTCACCAGCGAGTCGGCCAGCCAGTGATACTTGGAGCTACGGTCGATGACCTTCTTGCTGTGCCACGAGATGAACCGGTACATCGGTACCCGGTGGACGAATTCGCTTCGCTCACCGACACTCCGGAAGCGGCGCATGGCCTGGTACAGCCGTTCCTCGTTGACGCCCATGGCCACGATGTTGTCGCGCATCTTGTTAAGCAGCGGGAAGTAGCTGAGCGTGCCGATCACCAGCGCGGGGTTCATCCAGCTGCCGACGAATTCGACCGCCAACTTGCGCATTCCGGCGTGGCCCAGGATGTCCATGACCTCGAAGTCCACCGCCAGGTGCCGGGATTCGTCGGAGTTGATCCGCTTGAACACCTCTTGCGCCACCGGGTCTTTCACCTCGTCGGTGATGAACTTGATCAACGCACCATCGAGTGCGACCTCCAGCATCGGGATGACGGTGCCCAGGATGGACAGGGACATGCCGTCGGAGAACTTGTCCAGCCAGGTGATCACCAGTTGCACGTTGACGCTCGGCGGCGGGATTTCGTCATTCTCCAGCATGCCCCAGCGCCGCATCAGCGCCAGCTCGGCGTTGGCGTGCTTCTGCTCCTCGGCGTGGAAGTGCTCGTAGATGCTCTTCAGCGTCGGGGTGGGGGCCTTCTTGGCCAGGGCCGCGAAGCCACGGGCACCGACGTTCTCGATCCACATCAGATCGGTCATGAACGGCTTGAGCTTGGTCCACAGCTCGGGCTCGATCAGCTCGGCTCCCGGTGCGTCCCAGTCGATGTCGACCAGGGCCCACTGCTTGTCCTTGATCTTCTGCAACATCTCGTCGAGATTCATCGCCATGATTGCCGGTCCTTTCAGTTGTCGGGGAGGAGGCGGCCGAGCAGCCCGGCGCCGCGCACGTAGAGGGCTGGGAAGTGCCGCTTGAGATGCCAGATGACGGTCGCGTCCAACTGCGGGACGACGTACAGCCGGCCGCCGTCGTGGGCGTCGAGGGTCCGCGCGGCGACATTGTCGGCGGACAGTCCGGTCCAGCGCGCCAGCTGCTGGCTCAGGTTCATCGATGCCGGAGTGATGCGCCCGTCGGTGAAGACGTTGGTTTTCACGAACGTCGGGCACAGCACGGTGACGGCGATATCGGTGCCGTTCAGTTCCGCGGCCAGGGTCTCCGACAGTGACATCACCCCGGCCTTGGACACGTTGTAGGCGGCCATCGAGGGTGCCGCGGCGAATCCCGCCGCGGACGCGACGTTGATGATTCCGCCCCGGCCGGCTTCGCGCAGGATCGGGGTGAAGACCTCGCACCCGTAGACCACGCCCCACAGGTTGATCCCGAGCGCCCACTCCCAGTCCTCGAAACCGATGTCGCCGACCGGTTTTCCACCGATTCCGACGCCGGCGTTGTTGATCACGCAGGTGGGCGCACCGCCGAAGATCTGCTGCGCCTGTTTGGCCAGCAGTTCGATCGCGCTGCGGTCGGACACGTCGCACTGCACGGCGTGACCGGCGCCGGTCGGCAGCCGGTCGATCAGGGCAACCGTCTCGGCGGCGCGCTCGGCATCGATGTCGGCGCAGATGACCTCGCCACCCCGCCGGGCGAGCTCAAGGGCGAACGACCGCCCGATACCGCTGCCGGCGCCGGTCACCACGGCCTTGGCGTCAGCGGTGCGCTTGGGACCGCCGAACAGGTTGAACATCAACAGATCTCCTGGAGTTCGTCGGAAAACCGGCCGGCGATGAAGTCCGCCGCCCGGCGCAGCGCCACCTTCGCCTCGGGCGCCAGGTTCGGTAGCGCCTGGAAGACGTGCACCATGCCCGGCCATACCTCGAGGGTGCCGGTGCCACCTGCCTTCTCGAGCTCGGCGGCCAGGTATCGCGCGTCGGCGCTGAGCATTTCGTAATCACCGACCTGGATCAGCATGGGCGGCAAGGTGCGCGCGCCGGTGAAGTCGAGTCGCAGCCGTTGATGGTCGGGGTCCTGGCCCTGCGTGTAGAGCCCCACCATCTTGCGTGCCGCGGCCGCCGACATCGCCGGGTCGCGACGCTGCTTCTCCTGCTGCTCGGCCAGGCCGAGGGTGAGGTCGATCAGCGGGGAGAACAGCACCACACCCGCGGGCTGGAAGGCGGCGTCGCCGGCATGGGCCAGCAGCATGTCGCAGGTCAGATGCCCACCCGCGGAGTCCGCTCCGATCACGACGTCGGAGGCCTGGTAGCCCTGCGCCAGCAGCCACCGGTAGCCGGCCTCGACGTCCTGGGCCGCAGCCGGGAAGCGGTGTTCGGGCGCCAACCGGTAGTCCACCACAAAGAACGGCATGCCGGTGGCCTCGGACAACCGGGCCACCAACTTGCGGTGCGTTCGGGCCGAGCAGATGACGTAGGCACTGCCGTGCACGTAATAGCCTGCCCGCCTACCGAATTCGACTCCGGGTCCGAGCACCCACTCGCCGGCTTCCTCCGGGATGATCGTCGTCCCGGCCGGCATGGATCCACCGGCGGCCATGATGGTGGCAATCAGCCGGCGGCCGAACCACACACCGGGAGGGGTCATCGGGAGCACGCTGGTGAGACAGCCCAGCGTCCATCGGGTGGCCAGGGCGGAAATCACCGCGCGCGCCGTTGCGCGGGTCGGTACATCGCCGGGGTTCGGCACAACGCCGCGGTTCGGCACAACACAGTCCGTCACGCCAAATAGGTCATCACCAACTGTGTCATTTGTCAATGGCACAGTTGGTGGCGACAGCTTCTTCCGCGCGTCAGGAGTGCGAGGACCACCAGGCGTACAGGTCGGTCAACGCTGGTCCGCCGGTCTCCCCGCGAACCTCGCCCAACAGCAGTTTTGCGTTGTCGGTCCAGGCCACGACGGGCCTGCTGCCGACGTAGCCACAGAACAGCGTGCCGCTGACCAATTGCGGAGTGGCATTGCGCCGCCACGGACCCGGTGACTGGATCCGCCCGGGGCATTCGACGGTCGTCGACGCGCCGACCACCCCGTTGAGCGCTGCATCCAGCGCGGCCTTGTCCTTGGCGAGCGTGAACGTCGCCGCCGTCGGCCCGCCGGCATCGGTGTTCCGTTTGCACGACATCGCAGCCGCGCCGCCGTCACCGGGCTGGGCCTGCTCGCAACTGCCTTCCGGATACCCGGCCGGCAACAGGGCCGCCAACCGGGCCTGCGCCTGGGTCACCGTCGGGTCCACCGAAGATGTTGCCGTGGTGGATGTTTCGCCGCCGTCGCGGGTCACCAGCCAGCCGACAACGGCCGCGATGACGATCACGACCACCAGTGCGATGGCGCCCAGCGCCAGCTTCGGACCGGGTCCGTTCTCGCGCTGACGCGGTACCGGCCGGCGGATGTCGTCGAGTTCGAAGAGCTGGTCCCACGCCGGGCCGCCGGGCGGCGGCGCCGCGCGCCAGTCCCTGGGATCGGGGCCGTTCGGCCCCCACGGTGGCTGCGGTGTATTCACGCCGAGTCTTCCCCCATCCTCGCGAACTCACGCGCCCCAATATCGCACGCGGGCAACTGACACCTGGTAGCCAACGCACAGTTAAGTAGGATGCTAGCCAGGACTTTCTGGCGGGGGTGGCCGTGTTTCCGTTCGAGGTGGAGCGTTCAGCGTTCTTGGGGGGTTTCGGTGACCCCTCGGCGCTGCTCGCCGGCCTTCGCGCCGCCGAGCTGGTGGTGCCGCTGGATGAGCAGGGGGCGGTGTTCACCTGGGTCTGGGGTGGTCTGCCGTGGTTGGTGGCGTTCACCGGGGTGAACCGCTGCGCCGCGTTCGCCGAGGCAGCCGGCCGTGACAGCGCCGCCGTGCAGATCTGCCGGGTCCGCGGCGCCGCGGTGCTCGACGGCCTGGACCGCGCCCCGGAGCCCACGGGTCTGGTGGTCGACGCGGCCCACGCCGAGGCCATGGTGTTTCCCCCGGTCAAGACGATCACCCCGCACTGCTATATCGACGAAGCGACAGGGAAGGCGGTCCGCACATGGGCGGCGTAAAGGTTCTCGGCGTCAACCCCGACACCCTCAGGCAGGCCGCGACCGGCATCAATGGGGTCATCGAAGGCATCTCCAGCGGCATGATGGGCAGCTACCAGGGCCAACTCGGCCGCGGGTTCGGCGACCTCGCCATGACGGGCCTGGAGGCCAGCCACCCCGACGTGCAGTCCGGCTTCGCCAACTTCACCAACCGCTGGGAATGGGGCACCCGCGCCCTGATCACCGCGGCCAGCGATATCGGTTCGGCGCTCGACCTGGGTGCCGGGCGCTACGAGCTCCAGGAGAAGTACTTCAACGACGCCGCCAAGGACATGGTCAATGACCTGGCCGGCGACCCGTCGCTGCAGAAGGAGTCCGTGAAAGACGCCGACGGCAACATCGTCGTCCGCGGCACCGACGACATGTCGTGGGGCGACATGGTCGATTACAACGCCAACCGGCTGTCCCACCCGGACTGGTCGGCTGAATCGTTCGACAAGGTCAACGACCAGATCGATCAGAACCTGCAGGCCATGAAGGACAACTCGCTGCAAGCCGGCCTCAACGCCGTCAATCCCGCCGAAGCCGCCAGGGTGACCGTCGACGGCTTCCTCAACGGCGACCAGGCGCCGGCGCCCCCGGTTGAACAGGCCCCCGACCCGAGGCTCTGACCGATGGGCTGGGGTCTCGACGACCTGATCGGCGACGCCGAGGACCTCTGGGACGACACCAAGGAGGTCGTCGGCAAGGTCGTCGATGTCGGCTCCGACGCGGTGGCCGATGTCGCCGACGCGCTGGGCGCCGACGGGGTGGCCGACAATATCCGCGAGTGGGGCGATCACATCGCCGACGAACTCGGCGCCACCCCGGACGAGAAGAACCTGAACGAAAGCGACGTCCCGAAGGACCTGATCCACGGCGAACCGGGAGTGATGCGCGACCGCGCCGGCAAGCTGGAGGGGCTGTCCACCAACTTCAGCACCGCCGCCGACGGACTGGCCGGCATCAACGTCGGCGAATTCCAGGGCGAAGCCGCCGATGCCTATCACCAGAAGATCAGCCAGGAGATCCCGAAGTGGCGCGATGCCGCCAGCGCCTGCAAGAGCGCCGCGGCGGCGCTGAACACCTTCGCGCCCATCGTCGAAGCCGCCCAGCAGCGCGCCGCCGAGGCCATCGAGAAGTGGAAGGAAGGCCTGCGCCAGCACGAGCAGTGGGTGCAGGCCTGCAACGAGTACAACGCCGCGGTGGACAGCGACGCCGACACCCTGCCGCCCAAGCCGCCCGACGAAGACCCGGGCAAGAAGCTCTGCGAGGAAGCGGTCCAGATCCTCAACGACGCCCGCAAGGCACGCAACGAAGGGGCATCGTCCGCGGCGTCGGCGTTCAACAATGCGGCCAACGAGGCGCCACCGGAACCGCCGCCCTCGCAACGCGTCGCGGCGGACTTCAAAGACTTCGCCGACACCGCCGCGATGTTCAACAGCCATTCGGTGGTCGGGCTGGTCGGTGCCGTCACCGATCTGGGCAAGCTGGTCCGCACCGTCGACCCGACCAACCCGTACAACATCGCGCACCCGGCTGAATACGTCCGCAACACCACCGCCGTCGGTGCCGGGCTGACCAACATGGCCGCCCACCCCGACCAGTTGATCAAGGGGTTCATCGGCGACGGCTGGGGCAAGGACCCCGGCCAGGCGTTCGGCACCTTCGCGTCCAACTTCATCCCGTTCGGCCCCAAGGGCACGGGCGCCATCAAGACCGTGCTCAAGGACGCGGCCGAGGGTGGGGCTCGCGACGTGGGCCGCACCGCCGCCGGCGCGGCCACGCATTCCCGGCCCGCCGAAGGCCTGGCATCCCACAGCACGCCGCACAGCCCGCCCGAGGCCTCGGTGTCGCCGCACACCGGCGGGCACGACGCGACACCCGCGGCCACCACCCACGAGGCACCGGCAGCTCCGGCGCAGCATCCGCACGCCGACGCGCCGGCCGAAACCCAACCCCGCGTGGAATCACCGCACGAGCCCGCACCGGAGCCGCCCCGCGCCGCCGATCCGCCGTCGGCCGAGCGGCCCCCGGCCGAGCACTCACCGTCGGCACCGGAACGCCACGACCCCGATCAGGCGGCGCTTCATGACCGCGGTCCCGACCCGGAGCCGCGCCAGGAGACGCCTCCCGCGGACCGCACACCGGAACCGCGCACCGACTCCCCCGCGCCACACGACCGGTCCCCGGAGCCCGGCGGCCGCCACGGTGACGATCCCGAACCATCCCCGCGTGATCCCGAGGGGCGTGATCCCGAACCTCGTCAGGAACGCGTGCCCGACGAAAGCCCCACTCCCCGGGAGCATGACGGCACCCCCACCGAACGCCCGCACGACAGCACACCGGCCGAACGCCCCACCGAGAACCCCAGGCCCGACGGTGACCGGCCCGCCGAGACACCGCACACCGACAAGACCGAACCGGCCAGCGCGCCGCACGACAGCACCACACCCAGGCCCGAGACCCCGGCCGTCCGCGACGAGTCGCCCACCCCGGCCCGCACGGATCCGGCGCCGTCGAGCACGCCTTCGACCGCACCGCACAGCAATTCGCCGGCCCCGCAGACTCCGGTGAATCCGGCCCGCGCCGAAACGCCGAGCCCGATGCGTGACGCTCCCACTCAAGCCGCCCGCGAGGTGCCGACCGCCAGGGAAGCACCGGTATCGCGACCTCCAGAGGCGCCCGCAGCCAAACCCAGCCCCGCCGCGGCGGCCGACAACGCGCCCAAGCCCGCCGCGGCAGCCGCCAAGGACGCGGTCAACCCGACCGAGGCGGCCCGACCCGGCGAGGCGGTCGCGGTGATGGACCGCGGGCCGGCGCATCCCGGTGGCGGCGACCGGACCATGCCGACGAAGTCCGGCGGCCACGGCGGCGACGGTCCCGGCATCGGCCACAAGCCCGACGATCACCATCCGGACGGCCCCGAGGACGGCGGCTACCACGACAAGCAGGACACGCCCGAAACCGCCAAGAACGACCCGGCCGCGTCGAATCAACCGCACGACACCAAGACCTGTAATGACCCGGTGGACATGGCCACCGGCGCATACGTGTTGCCCGCGGTGGATGTCGACCTGCCCGCAGTCCTGGGGCTGCGCCTGTCCCGCACCCACAAGTCGAATTACCGGGCCGGGATCTGGCTGGGTCCGTCCTGGTCCTGCACCTTCGATTCCCGCGTCATCGTCACCGCCGATTCGGTCACCACCGTCGACGCCGACGGCACCATGCTGTCCTTCGACCCGCCGGTCGCCGATGAGCCCAGCGTGGCCCGGATCGGCCGGCCCTGGCAGCTGTGGAATGCGCCCAATGGCGGGTACCGGCTGCAGCCACCGCATGCCGGGCTCAGTTATCACTTCGCGCCGAAACCACATCTGGGCGGCGCGGACGCCGCCGACGGAGTCATCTTCATCTCGGCGATCACCGATGCCCACAACAATCGGATCTTGTTCACCTACAACGATTCCGGCGCTCCGTCCGGGGTCGTGCACTCGGGCGGCTACCGCATCGGCGTGGACTGCGCCGGATCACGCATCCGCGGCTACACCCTGGCAACGGACACCGAATCCACGGTGCTGCGCCGGTTCGGCTACACCCGGGGCGATCTCACCGCGGTGACCGATGCCGCCGGAGCCACCACCTCATTCGAGTACGACGACCAGCACCGGATGCTCGCGTGGACGGATTCGTCCGGCGCGCACTACGCGAACACGTTCGACGAACAGGGCCGGGTGGTCCGCCAGGTCGGCGATCGGGGCGTCTGGTCGGGCACCTTCACCTATACCGATGATGCCGGCGGACGCACCAGCACCTTCACCGACGCCGTCGGCAACACCACCGTGTACGGGTTCGACACCGACCTGCGGCCGCGGGCCGTTGCCGACCCACTGGGCCGGGTGACGCGCACCGACTTCAACGCCGATCGTGATCCACTGGCCATTTCCGATCCCACCGGCGCGACAACAACATTGCGCTACACCCCCGACGGGCTGCCCGCGCAGATCACCGATCCGCTCGGCGGCGTCACCACCATCAATTACGTCACTACCGCCGCCGGTCCACGGCCCGCGCAGGTCACCGCGCCGGACGGCGCGGTCACCGTGTTCGGCTACGACGATTCCGGTAACAGGGTGCAGATGCGTGACGCGGCCGGCGGGGTGTGGCGCTGGGTGTACGACGGGTCAGGCGCGGTGGCCGAGCGGATCGACCCGATGGACCGGCGCACCCGGTACGCCACCAATCCTGCCGGGTTGCCTGTCACCATCACCGATGCCGCAGGTTTCGAAACGCACTGCTCTTACGATGATTTCGGCCAGCTCATCGAAATTCTCGGCCTCGATGGCGCGCGGACGCACCTGAGCTATGACCGCGCCGGCCGGGTGACGTCCCGGACTGCACCCGACGGGTCGTCGGAATCCTGGAGCTATGACGGTGAGGGCAACCGCATCTCCTACACCAACGCGGTCGGTGCCACGACCCGGTGGGAGTACGGGTTCTACGATTTGCCGGTGGCACGGATCGACGCCGACGGTTCCCGCACGCATTTCAGTTACGACAATGCCCGCAGACTCATCGCCGTCACCAACGCGGCCGGGCTGACGTGGAGTTACCAGTACGCAGCCGACGGAATGCTGGCCGCGCAAACCGATTTCGATGGGGCCACCACCCGATACACCTACGACGCGGCGGGCCGGCTGGCCTCACGTACCAACGCGGTCGGTCAGACGGTGACCTACAGCTACGACGCGGCCGGCCGGATGATTTCCGAATCGAGCGGCGACGGTGATTTCGGCGGCGAGCGCGTCGACTACACCTACGACGCGGCCGGCAAGCTGCTGTCCGTCGTGATGCCCTGGGCCCACATCGAATACGGGTACGACGCGGCCGGCCGGGTGATCTCGGAGACCACCGATGACCGGGTGGTGCAGTCGGTGTTCAATGCCGCCGGCGATGCGGTGGAGACGTTCACCCCGTCGGGGTTGCGGACCGCGTTGTCCTATGACCGGCGCGGGTTGGTCGAGTCGCTGTCCACCGCGGGGCAGCGTTGTGAGATCACCAGCGACGAGCTGGGCCGGACGACGCGGTTGCAGTACGGCACGACGGCCATCGACTCGGCGTTCGACACCGCCGGTCGGCTGACCGGCCGCCGGGTGCTGGCCGGGTTGCGGGATCTGTCGGTGCTGAACCTGGGCACCGGATCCGGTGGTGCGACACAGGTATTGGCCGCAGCGTCCTACACCTTCCGGCCGGATGACACCCTGGCTGAGGTCAGCACCGCCGATCCCACCGCGCCCGTGCTGGGTACGGCCGCCTCCTACGGCACCGACATCCTGGGCAGACTGGTCTCCCGTCGACCCGCCGATGCGGTGGCCGAGTCCACCGTGTTCGACGCCGCGCAAAACCCGACCATCACCGAGGGATCCGCGGCCACTGCGGGTTGGCGGTATGAGGGCACCCGGCTGATCGATGACGGCCGGGCGCGCTATCACTACGACGCCGCAGGTCGGTTGATCCAGACCGTCACCAAACGGCTGAGCCGCAAACCCGATGTCTGGCACTACCACTGGGATGCGTGGGACCGGCTGCGCACCGTCGTCACCCCCGATGGACAGACCTACCGCTATACATACGACCCATCCGGGCGCCGACTCACCAAGATCAGCGACCAGGAAACCGTCACCTTCGCCTGGCACGGCACCCAACTGGTCGAGCAGACCACCACCACCGGGCAGGTCACCTCCTGGTCGTATCTACCCGGCCAGTTCACCCCGCGCACCCAAACCCACACCACCGCAACCACGTCGGATCTGCGCGCCGGTGAACTCTCCCTCGATACACCGGCCGCACTCGCCCCGCAGACCGAGATCGACCGCCGCTTCTACGCACTGGTCACCGACCACATCGACACCCCGGTCGGTCTTCTGGATCCCACCACCGGAACCCTGGCCGGCCAGGCCCACGCCAGCATGTGGGGCCAGACCACCTGGACCGGCACCGATACTCCCTGGCGCTACCCCGGCCAGTACCACGACCCCGAAACCGGCCTGCACTACAACCACCACCGCTACTACCAACCCCACTCCGGACGGTATCTCTCACCCGACCCACTCGGGCTCGCACCAGCACCCAATCCCTATGGATACGTGGGGAATCCGACGGCGTTCGTAGATCCATACGGGCTGAACCCGTGTGAACCCAACGCGCAGGATCGCGGAAACCGGTCAGGCGAACGGTACGGTAACGGTAATGCCTACACGGTCGCGTACGACACCACGATCGAACCCGATCTCTTTCCGGGGCATACGCGGGGTGAACACTTCCGAGCGGCCAACCAGGCGCTTCTGGACGCGATCGACGCGGACCCCCGCTTCGCTGAAGCGATGGAGAATCTCATCCCGGGCATTCGTGACTCGATCCAAGGTCCTACCGGCGCTGCACGTCCTCGTTCACCGGCAGAGCTAGGATGGACCTGGCACCATCATGTCGATCCAGGAAGAATGCAGCTGGTGCCCGAGATACACCACCCAGTCGGCGCTGGTGGTAAACCCAATACCTGGCGATTGATGCATCCGGGAGGACGCGGTGGAATGGCAATTTGGGGCTGAGCACCCGAAACCCATACGAACGCTGCTCGAGCAAGTATTTGAAAGCTCATACACCGAAATTCCAGATGGATCCATCTTCGTGCCCAAAGAGTCCTACTCGAATCGGCAGATCACTCTTGAGACTCCGGCCTATATCTCCGAATCGACATTGCGGGACGCTGGCGATTGGACATACTACCTCGAACTATCGGTTATCAAAGAGTTACTCGAAGGTTTCAACGGGATCGATCAAGATCTACTCCAACGTATCACTCACTACGCCATATTTGACGACTTTCCTCCCTCATAGATGACACGTCCTCTATTGCAGTATCAAGCCCTTGGTAGAGGTTCCTGCAAGAAGTCCGTGAAAGTCTGTAGCGACCATGCTTTTCGTTAGCAGATCCGACGGGCACGGGGCTGAGCTCACTCGCGCGCGCATTGAATCGCCTATCATTGCGAAACCGGCCTGCACTACAACCACCACCGCTACTACCAACCCGGCACCGGCAGATACCTCTCACCCGACCCACTCGGACTCGCACCCGCACCCAATCCCTATGGATACGTGGGAAACCCGACGGCCTTCACGGATCCATACGGGCTGAACCCGTGTGACCCGGCCCAGACCGAACGTTCTTATCTTTATCGTGGAGTTGCAGCCGACCACCCCGGATACCCCGATGCTATACAAGGCAACGTATACCCCCGTGACCCACTCAGCACCGTAACTGGCGAGGAACACAACCTCGGTAACACGCGCTCGCCATTCACTTCGTGGACAAGAGATATAGACGTCGCCACCCGTTATGCCGGAGAAGACGGCGTAATTCTTCGGCCCCCTGCCGGCCCAGCCCCAGGGCGATCGTATGAGTGGAGCCCTGACGTATTCTACGAAAGTGAGATCCTTAATTCGAGGACCGGTCGAGGGAGCAGAAATTCTACGATGACTCTCGAAATGCCTGCGGAATCGCTTCGACGTCGCTTTCTAACATCTAGCGCGCACGGAAGCAAAATTGCAATTGAATTGCTGGCAGATTATGGACCCTCATCGATGATCCGGATCCAACGAGTTTCCGCTCACGATTTACGGAAGATATACTCAGTCAGACATGAAGCATACCGGGCAGGAGATGGTCCATATATCGAAAACTTCGATGACTTTCTGTGCGCACTTAATGAACCCGGAGATGTTGAATTCTTCACACTTTCGCGTGGCACGGAACGCTGGATATTTCTAATGAGGAATGCGTTACCGACTTCGTTTCTATACATCCGTAGTTCTTAAAGCCGTATGCGGACGAACGCTCAACAAGAGGGTCCAACTCGAACGGTCTTCTCACATAGCTCATCAAGAGATCGGCGTGAGGCAAACTGTCCGTGGAGGAACGGGCCACGAGTACCGCTCCTGCCCAGGTTCACATTTGACGTTCGGATCGGGTCGCTGACTGGCCACTCTGAATTTTTCGCCGGGGATCTGACAGCCTGCTGTATGCGTGAAGTAGTTGCTCACCGACCCGCTGAAATAGCATTCACCAGGCACCATGTTCAGCACGAAACAGGAGATCATTGTCGGGGAAAAGGAGTTGTTGGTGTCTTGGCTCCGGTTTCCGTCACCGAAGTGTAGATCGTTTTTTGTTCGATCGTCTTCCCGTCGGGACATCCTTTTTCAGCCGCGCCTCTATACGCCAGTTCGTACGGACTGGAGTTCGCTGGGCAAGCGACCGACCACACGGAACCTTTTCTGCTCTGAACTTCCTGCGATGATATGCATTCGCCTACGTTGAGACCAGCGAAAGGCTTCTGACCCGGAGTCTCAAATGGATCGGGCCGCTTGGACCTCACTACTTGGTCCGCCGCAGCCAACCGCAAGCATGGTCACCACAGCAGCGCAACCCGACTGTAATCGATATCTCACGTACACCCCCGTGCGCCTATGCTTCCAACATACCCGCGACTGAACAACGGGATCGCGCCATCCTGATCTTCTGACGTGATCCACGGACTACGTAGGCGCGCTGTCTTTTTGACGCAAACGGGACCACCGACACGACTAGACTGCCCTCAAACGTGGGGAACATTCGGGGGGAATCACCATGTCAATGCCGCAATCCGCTGTGCCACAACCACCGCCGGCCGAGCCGTACTTTCAGGTACGAGTCATGAAGCACACGGGCATCGTGCTGTTCTGGCTTAACCAGTACAGCACTGTCACGGGCACTTTCGCTCAATGCGACGCTGCCATCCGGCAGGCGCGTGATTACTGCATCGGTGCCGGTTGGTGGAGTCTGCCTTCGATCGTGTTGTGGAACTGGATTGCGCTGTCGCACAATAGTTCTGCGCGACGCACTCTCTATCAGGAGGCTCAGCGGGCTCACGAGTATGCATGGTGGTGGGCCACGTATTACGGCACCGATCAGGATCGGGCGCGGGTGTTTCCACCACCACCCGCACTGCCGCAACGCCCCCGATGGGGGCTGCGAATCCTGCTGATCGTAGTGGCCATTCCCGTCCTGCTATTCGTGCTGCTCGTTGTGCTCGGCACCATCGGCAAGCTCATTCACCACGATAAGCACTCCTACGGTATGGGTGCCACCACCAGCCTGCACACCACCGAATCACCAGGCACTATCGGTTCCACAGGCCCTCTCGGCGCAACACCGTGACTCGACGAACCCGGCACGACATTCACGTGGCCGCGGCTCAGTTCGACGACACCTCACCCGGCTCCTCGCCGCGCACCCCCGGCTGCTGCACACCCGCGGCGCCGCCACGCCCGTAACTCGGAATCCCCGGATCCGCCCCAGCAGCGGGCGCCGGCGCTCCGGCCGCACCACGTTGCTGCGGCGCCGGCGGATATCCGGCCTGCCGGTAACGCTGCTGTAGTGCCTCGTAGGAGTCCTGAGCGGCATCGGCGCGCACCCCGGACACCCCGCGAGCCTGCGCGGTCGCCGCACCGTGGGCCTGCGCCTGCGCGGTCGCCTGACCCTGCGCCACAGCCTGCGCTGGCGGAACCTGCTGATATTGCGCGTAGGCCTGGTAGGCCTGCATGTACTGGGCATAGGCGGCGTAGTCCGGCCCGGTCTGCGCGGGTTTGTCCTCGCCGCCGAGCAGCAACGCGGCCAGCGCCACCGCGCCTTGCAGCAGGTTGAGCACCACGATCACCACGACCGCCCAGCCGGCCCCGCCTGCGTCGTCGGCGGTCAGCCAGGTACTCAGTGCCACCAGGAATCCGGTCACCGCGAGCGCGGCGGCCAGCCAACCGTGATCACCCTGCCGGGGCAACAGACCGATCCCGGCGATCACCGCTGCCAACACGCTGAACCACACGGCCCAACCGAGCGTCACCGGTGACCCGAAGCTGACGCCGAAGGTCAGAAGGCCCAATACCGCAGTGGCGATCCATAACGCCCGTGCGCGTTGGGTATTGCCTTCCGGCTCGGCGGCCAGCTCATAACCGCCATACCCCGCGTAATAGTCCGGCGAATTCGTCATGGCTGTCCCTCCCTGGAATTCCAACCTATTACGTCAGTCAGCCGAATTGAACGACGCTTTGATATATCGCATCTCGTCGTCCGTGGCCACCATCGTGACCTCGGCGGACCCGGACCGGGTGCGCACCGCCACCACGTCGTTCTTCGGGTCGATCAGCCGCAGGCTCACATCGACATCCCGCGACGGCGCGGCCTGCGGCGGCTTCACCACAATCGCGGTCACCCCGACCCGCACCGCCTGCTCAGCCACCCCGTCGAACATCTCTACCGAGTAGTTGCGTTCCGCACCGGCTTGCATGGACCCGCGGTTGAAGTCGGTGACCCGCAGGACGTTCTGATCGGCGACGGCTTCGACCATGTCCCGCCACGCCGCCGGCCGGCGGGTGTGCACGCGCACCCGCGCCCCGAGCGCCAACGACCGCAGCACGGCCTGTTGCGCCAGGTGCAGAGTTCCGCAGACCTCTACCCGTTCGATCTGCGGACCGAACAGTGGCAGCGCGACGGCGCGTCCGTGCGCGTCGGCGCCGATCACCTGCCCGCACCCGGAGGCGGGCAGTGCCAGGTCTTTGAGTGCGTCGGCGTCGGTGGCGAATGCCCAGCGGTCGACCACTCGCCGTGGCGGCGGCAGGGGCAGGCTGGACGCCAGCGCGGAGAATTGGTATCCGCGCAGGTGACTCAGCCCGCGCAGCCGCGCCCGGATCCGGCCGTGGCTGTTGAACCGCACCAGCCCACGGATTTTCACCAGGTCGTTGTCCTGGTCGCGGCGCAGTGACACACACACCGTGGTCGAGTAGCTCGGCACCGTCCACAGCAGGCCGAGGCCTGCGGTGTCGAACATCGACGGCTGCACCGCGAAGCTACGCAGCTGGAAAAGCCCCTCCTGGCAGGTGAACCAGGTTTCCTCGACGCTGCTCAGGGCCACCCCGTCGGACAGTTGATTGGTGGCCTGGGCGATTTCGCTGGCGGTCATGATGTGCGGTCGCAGACCGGCTTCGGCCAGCCGATTGGCCACCCGTCGGGTCGCGGTTCCTGCGGTTCTGATGATCCCTTCGCGCCCACCGCCGCGGTTGCGCACCGCATCGGGGCATCGGGTGGGATCGAAGCGCACGGCCACCCACACGGTGCGTTGCGCGATGGCCGGCAGCGGGCCCAGCACCGCGTCGTAGATCGCGGCGATCTGGCCGTGCCCCTGGGAGCGCGCGCCCTGGCTGATCACGTCGATCGAGTCGAGGGTGATATCGAACTGCTGCAGGCAGTCGGCGACCATCTGCACCGACACCATCTCGCCGGACACCGTGACGCCGGGCTCCAACACCGTCAGCGCCTGCGGGTTCTCCTGAATCCGCACCACGGACAGCAGTGTCTTGCCGTCCCAGTGGAAGCCGATCTGCGCACCGTCGGGCAGTTCGGCGTCGAACGGCTCGTGGCGCACACTGCGTTTGGTGCGGCGACGACGGTCCCGCGCAAACCCCGCGCGCATCCCGATCCAGCGCGGCAGGGTCAGCCCTCGTACCCGGACCACGAACAGCAGGGCCACCCCGAGCCCGGCGGCCGCGCCGTACCAACCGGGCTGGTGCAACAGCAACGCGGTGGCGACACCGATTCCGACGAGCAATTCGACCAGGAGCAGATCCCGTAAGGGCAGGGCGCGCTGCGGGATGATGTCGACGGTCGACGCGAAATATCCCGGCGCAGCCGTGTCCCCCCGGCCTCGCTCGGACCTACGACGAACTGTCACACCCCCGGTCCCTCATTCGTTGAACGGCTGTACCCTGATCGCTGATTGGGGGAGCAGCCATGCCAGCGCAAGTTACCACGCGTGCTCAGGTCAATGGGTATCGCTTTCTTATCCGGCGCCTCGAACATGCCCTGATTCGCGGCGATTCACGGATGATCCACGACCCGATGCGTGGCCAGATGCGCGCGCTGCTGGTCGGCATGGTGATCGCGATTCTCATCGCCGGCGCGGGGGGCGTGCTGGCCTTCTTCAAACCGATGCCCAACTTCGGCAATTCGACGATCATGCTCAGCAAGTCGAACGGTGCCATCTTCGTCCGCATCGGCGACAAGCTGCATCCGGTGTTGAACCTGGCCTCGGCCCGCATGATCGCCGGCAAGAACGACCCACCAAAACAGGTGGACGACAAGTTCCTCAACACCGTCCCGCTGGGCCCCATGGTGGGCGTGGTGGGCGGTCCCGCCGCCATCCATCAGGGCGACGATATGAACCTGTCGTCGTGGACGGTGTGCGATACCACCCAGACCCCGAAGGTCACCGAGAACATCGGCAGTTTCGCGGTGGAGACCACCGTGCTGGGCAACAATCCGGTGCTCACCGACGACATCCGCGCGGCCACGCCCGCGCAGATGCTGCTCACAAAGACCGGTGACACCACGTTTCTGATCTACAACGGGGTGCGCGCCCCGATCGACCCGGCAAATCCCGTGCTGCACAGCGCCCTGCACCTCGGCGATGCCGAAGTGCGCGAGGTCTCCCCCGGGTTGCTCAACGCGTTCCCCTTGGTCGACCCGATTCAGCCGATCACCATCGACGGTGTCGGCGAGCCCGTCAACTTCCTCGACGCGCAATACCGGGTGGGCTCGATCGTCAAGACGGTCGACTCCCGCGGCACCCAGCTCTACGTCGTGCTTCGGGAAGGGCTGCAGCCCATTTCGGAAGCCACCGCGGACATCATCCGGTACGGCGACGCGGGGTCGCCGACGCTGTCGGACCCCAACACCATCTCACCGGCGGTCATCAGCAATGCTCCGATCGTGCACGCCTTGCACGTCGACCACTACCCAACGGCCTCACCGCAATTCATCAATGTCGAACCCGATCGGGTGATCTGCCTGTCCTGGCAGCGCAGCAACACCGCCGCCGAGGCGACCAACCGACTGCTGGTCGGTCACCGGCTGCCGCTGCCCAAGGACGCGCAGCCGGTGCGGTTGGCGACGGCCGACGGCAACGGCCCCGGTCTGGACTATGCCTACCTCAAACCCGGTACCGGAGAATACGTTCAGTCCACCGGCGGCGAGCCCAACAGCAGGGCCATGGGCCAGTTGTTCTACATCGCCGACACGGGCGTGCGCTACCACATCAAGGATCTGCCGACCGCGACCGCACTCGGCGTCGTCGGTGTCAAAGACCCCGACAATCCCAAAGAGACACCGCAGTTCGCGCCGTGGCCGGTGATCTCGCTGTTGCCGCCGGGACCGGAGCTGTCTCAGCAGGCCGCACTCATCGCCCACGACGGGATGGCCGCCGATCCCGACGGGTTCAAGGTGGTCCCGCCGAAGTAGGGCGTTAGATCCGCAGCTCCCGGAAGAACGCATACAACCGGATGATCCAGCACGCCAGCGGGAAGACCAGAGCGATGGCCAGGTACTCGAGCAGTTCCACTCGCCGTCGCATCACGGGCGAGAATTCCAGCCGCGGCGCCACCAGCCCGGTGCACACCACCAGGACACCGAGGGCCACCAGCAGCAGCGCCGAATTGACTTGCCAGCCGTCGAGATTGACTGCGGTCTTGACGATCATGGCGAGCACGATCAGCAGGCCCGCACCGATCAGCGTTGCCGACTGCACCAGGTCGTGGTGGCTGCGTCCGCGCAGGCACAGCACCGTGGCGACGGCGATGGAAAATGCCGTTCCCTGCCAGAAGAACCCGTTGCTCACATCCACGGCCAGGTAGCAGCCGACGATGGCGGCCACCCCGGCCGCAGCGATGATGCCGGTCAGGTATTCGTTGGCCCGACGCACCCGCTCGGCCATCCCCTCCTCGGTGGGGATCACCTGCTTACCGATGGCGTTGACACCTTCGACCGTTGTGCCGCCCTGAGTTTCGATGTCATCGAGCGGCTCACCGGCGGTGGGCACCCGCGGCACCGGCAGCTTGGACAGCATGATGGTGGTTCGCGGGGCCAGGTAGACGATGATCACCGCCACCGTCGCCAGGATGGCGCCGATGGAGCGTGGGGCCGGGTTGAGCACCAATTCGGCCACCGCGGCGGGCACGCACAGCACCGCCACCGCGATCACCGTCGTGTACAGCGACCGGCCGCGACCGGAGATCAGCAGGATCAGCAAGGCCACCAGGGCGGTCAGGCCGAACGCCATGGGCAGCGCCTTGACCCCGTGCGCACCGGGCACCACGAACAGCGAGCCACCGAAGATCAGCGGCATCGCCGCGCCGGCCAGCCACGCCGACCGGCGACCCGCCCCGGACCGGTAGGGCAGCACGCACGCGACCGCGGCGCACACCACCCCGACGACGAGCGCGGCCAGCGCGGCGATCGGGACCGCGGGAACCAGCGGGACAACGGCCTGCCGAGGCAACAACACCGCCACCAGCACACCCATCAGAATGCTCAACCCGAACCAGGCTGCCGGGCGGGCGTTCTGCACCAGCCACGCCTTGCGGCTGTCGGTCTCTGCGGCGAGCGCCTCGACGTCGTCGAACAACAGTGGTGCCGAGGGCACACCCACCTGCTGCACCACCAGGAAATCACCGTCGTAGATGCCGGCCTCGGCCAGTGACCTGCTGGGATCGATCGCACCGCCGCCCAGCCGGGCGAACGTCCACTTGCCTTCGACGTTGTCGAACTGGACGTCCTCCAGGTCGCTGACGACGGGAAGCTGATCGTTGGCCAGGTCGATGACGTCGAAGATGACCGCACCGATGCTGACGTGGGTGGGCAGCCCGATATCGAGCACCAGTCCGCCGATGAGCACCGAGACGCGGCTGAGCTCCTGCTCGGATTCGGACTGCGAATCCAGTTCCGACAGCGATAACGGCAACGTCATCGGATAGGGCCTCCCACCTCGTCTCCCGATGGTGTGACAATACCGACGATCGCTCGTTAGCCTGACAAAGCGAGTATTCGGGGGGAGTCACGTGGCCACGCAGGGGTTTGTTCGTCGTCTACGGGTATCGCCGCCGCGAATGCCCGGCGGCGAGGTGAACCTGCAGTCACCACCCGAGGTGCCCCGCGTCATCCCCGGCAATCTGTTGATGAAGCTGATGCCGTTCGTGATGATCGTCGCGGTCGTCGGGATGCTCGCGCTGATGGTGACGGTCGGCGGCCGCGACCTGACGCGCAACCCGATGTTCCTGATCTTCCCGATGATGATGATCATGTCGATGGCCGGCATGTTCATGGGCGGTGGCGGCCGGTCGGGTAAGGCCGCGGCCGAGCTGAACGAGGAACGCAAGGACTACTTCAGTTACCTGGCCAATCTGCGCGATGACGCCGACGACACCGGGGACTCGCAGCGCACGGCACTGGAGTGGAGCCACCCGGACCCGCGCACCCTCATCGACGTGGCGGGCACCCGCCGGATGTGGGAGCGTCGCCCCAACGATCAGGATTTCTGCCATGTGCGCGTCGGCGTCGGCACGCACCGGCTGGCAACCCGCCTGCTGGCCCCCGAAACGGGTCCGCCCGAGGACCTGGAACCGGTGTCCACCGTGGCGCTGCGGCGCTTCGTCAAGACCCATTCGGTGGTGCACGCACTGCCCACCGCGGTGTCGCTGCGGGCGTTCCCCACCGTCACGTTCGAAGGTGACCGCAAGCTCGCTCAGCAACTCGTGCGGTCAATGATCTTGGAGCTCTGCGCCTTTCACGGCCCCGACCATTTGCAGGTGGCGATCGTCACGGCCAACCCCGACAACGAGAACTGGAGTTGGGTCAAGTGGCTGCCGCAGGCGCAGCACGCCACCGCCCACGACGGCTGCGGCACCATGCGAATGCTCTACCCGTCGCTGGAACTGCTGGAGAGCTCGCTGTCGGCAGACCTGTCCGAGCGCGGCCGGTTCAACCGCAATTCCCAACTCCCGCAGGGCACCAAGCAGCTGGTGATCGTGATCGACGACGGTTATGTCACCGGTGACGAACGCCTGGTCACCGACGCCGGCCTGGACAGCGTCACGGTGCTCGACCTGAACGGGCCGCCCGACGGCGCCGCCGCGCGCCGCGGCCTGCAGCTGGTCGTCGACAACGACGACATCGGCGCCAAGACCGCCGCGGGCACGGAAAGATTCGCCACCCCGGACCGTTTGACGGTCGCCGAGGCCCAGGCCACCGCCCGCCGGTTCGGCCGCTACCGCCCCGGAAACGCCGCCCACATCGTGAGCTTGGAGGCCGAGAGCCGGGCCACCGATCCTGGCCTGATGGCGTTGTTGAAGATTCCCGACGCCGCCGACATCGTGCCCGAAGAGGTGTGGCGTCAACGGTCTCCCCGCGAGCGGCTGCGGGTGCCGATCGGCTACACCCCGTCCGGGCAGCCGCTGGAGCTGGACATCAAGGAGTCCGCCGAGAACGGCATGGGCCCGCACGGGTTGTGCATCGGCGCAACCGGATCCGGCAAATCGGAGTTCTTGCGCACCTTGGTGCTGGCCATGATCACCTCCCATTCGCCCGAGGCGCTGAACCTGGTGCTGGTCGACTTCAAGGGTGGCGCCACCTTCCTCGGATTGGACGGCGCACCGCACATCGCGGCGATCATCACCAACCTCGAAGACGAACTGACCATGGTCGACCGGATGCGCGACGCCCTGGCCGGCGAGATGAACCGCCGCCAGGAGCTGCTGCGCTCGGCGGGCAATTTCCCCAACGTCACCGAGTACGAACGCGCCCGCGCCAGTGGGGCGGACCTCGACCCGCTTCCCGCACTGTTCATCGTCGTCGACGAGTTCTCCGAATTGCTATCCCAGAAGCCGGATTTCGCCGAGCTGTTCGTGATGATCGGCCGGCTGGGCCGCTCTCTGCACATCCATCTGCTGCTCGCTTCGCAACGCCTGGAGGAAGGCAAGCTGCGCGGCCTGGACTCGCACCTGTCCTACCGAATCGGCCTCAAAACCTTCTCGGCCGGTGAATCTCGCAGTGTGCTGGGCGTCCCGGACGCCTACCACCTACCCAGCGTGCCCGGCTCCGCGTTCCTCAAATGCGATGCCGACGAACCGCTTCGCTTCAACACCTGCTACGTGTCGGGTGAATACGTCAAACCTCGGGTGTCGGCGCGGTCGGGCCGCTCGTCGCAACTGGGTGCGCTGGCCCCGAAGTTGTTCACCGCGACCCCGGTCAAAAAAGACCCGGTGCCCGCCGCACCGGTTGAGGCCGTCGAGCCCGATCGCGCCGCCGAAACCCCGTCTTCGCCAACCAAGGTCACCCTGCTGGACATGGTGGTCAGCAGGCTGCGTGGTCACGGCCGGCCGGCGCACGAGGTGTGGCTGCCGCCGCTGGAGGAAAGCCCTGCCGTCAACGATCTGCTGCCCGATTCGACGTGGAACGACCCACGAAACGTCAACGGCCGGTTGCTGCTTCCGATCGGTGTGGTGGACCGTCCCTACGATCAGCGCCGCGATGTGCTGACCGTCGACCTGTCGGGCGCCCAGGGCAACGTGGCGGTGGTCGGCGGCCCGCAGTCGGGCAAGTCGACCGCGCTGCGGACCATGATCATGTCGGCCGCGGCCACCCACACCCCCGAACAGTTGCAGTTCTTCTGCCTGGACTTCGGTGGCGGCACGCTGGGCAGCCTGTCCAGCCTGCCGCACGTGGGCAGCGTGGCGGGCCGGATGGACTCCGACCGCATCCGGCGTACCGTTGCCGAGGTCACCGGACTGCTGCGCGAACGTGAACTGCGCTTCCGCGACCTCGGCATCGAGTCGATGCGCGACTTCCGGCAGCGCAAGGCCGAGCTGGCCAAGTTGCCGCCTGAGGTGGCCGCCCAGGATCCGCTGAGCCGTGACCGATTCGGCGATGTCGTGTTGGTGGTGGACGGCTGGGCGACCATCAAAGCCGACTTCGACATCTTGGAACCGGCCCTTCAGGCGATCGCCATTCAGGGCCTGTCCTACGGAATCCACTTGGCGGTCAGCGCGACTCGCTGGATGGAGATCCGTCCGGCGGTCAAGGACATGCTGGGCACCCGCATCGAACTGCGGATGGGTGACCCGATCGACAGCGACGTGGGCCGCAAGTTCGCCGAGCTGGTTCCGCTGGGCCGGCCCGGTCGCGGCATGAGCCCCGACCGGCTGCACATCCTGATCGGGTTGCCCCGGCTGGACTCCAGCTCCGATGTCGAATCACTGCCCGCCGGTGTCGCCGGATCGTGCGAGGCGGTACGCCAGTTCTACGGCGAGCGTCAGGCCCCGCGGCTGCGGATGCTCCCGCACGAACTGGACCGCACCGAAGTGGTCGAAGCCGCCCGCCGGGCCGGCGCCCTGGGTAAGGCCAGGGTGGCCATCGGCATCGGCGAGTCCGAATTGGCACCTGTGGTACTGGATTTCGACGCCCAGCCGCATCTGGTGGTGTTCGGCGACACCGAGTGCGGCAAGACGAACCTGCTGCGCAACATCGCCGCCGGCATCATGGAGAACGCCTCCCCCAGCGAGGCCAAGCTCATCCTCGTCGACTTCCGGCGCACCATGCTGGGCGTGGTCGACAACGACTACCTCGGTGGCTATGCCACCGCCGCCCAGTCGTGCGCGGAACTGATGAAGGCTCTTGGCGACTCGCTCAAAGACCGTCTGCCGCCCAGCGATGTCACCCAGCAACAGCTCAAAGACCGCTCCTGGTGGACCGGCCCCGACCTGTACGTGCTGATCGACGACTACGACCTGATACCCGGCGGCTCGCTGAACCATCCGCTGGCCCCGCTCATCGAGTATCTGCCGCAAGCCCGCGATATCGGTCTGCGCGTGATCATCTCGCGACGCATCGGCGGTGCCGGACGCGCGATCATGGACCCGATCATCGGGCGCCTGCGCGACCTGTCCTGCAATGGCCTGGTGATGAACGGCACCAAGGAGGAGGGCGCACTGTTCGGATACAAGCCCCAGCAGATGCCGCCGGGGCGCGGCATGTTGGTCTCCCGGACCGTGCGCAGTGACGTCGTCCAGCTGTCGAAGATGCCCGACCTGTGACCGGCGCACGCGAACTGGTTCAGGTCCGGGTGGTGCCGGCTGCTCCCGAACATGTCCGGCTGTCCGTCGTCTCGGCCAGCACCCAACTCGACGTGTCCCTACCGCTGGACGCCCCCGTCGCCAGCGTGCTGCCTGAGTTGGTCAAGCTGGTCCGTTCGCGGGACGGCCTGGCCGGGGCCCCGCCCGAGGAGTCGACGGCCAAGGACGCCAAACGCAACTTCTGGGTGCTCTCCACCGCCGACGACGACCAGCCGTTGGCACCGGACTCGACGTTGCGGGAAGCCGGGGTCTCCAACGGTTCACTGCTGCGACTGAGCGCCGAACGGGCGCTGTCCGCCCCCACCCTCTATGACGACGTCGTGGACGCCGCCGCGCGGCTGAACAAGGCCGCGTACGCGGGATGGGACGCCACCGCCGCCGGCTGGATGGCATTCGTCGGGATCCATCTTTGCGCATTGGCCCTGCTGTATTTCCTTGTCGGAGAAGCTTTCACACCCCACCGAGCCGCTCTGGTGGGCGTGTCGGTGGTGGTCGCGCTGGCGCTGACCGGGGTGGGTGCGCTGGTGGCTCGCTCATACGGCCGGCCATCGGCAGGTGCGACGCTGGGCTGGGCGGCCATCCCGGTCAGCGCGGGGATCGTGTGGGCGGTGCTGTCCAGGTTCGGCGGTTACGGCCTCGCCGCCGGGTGCGCGACGTTGGTGCTGGTGCTGTACGGCCTGTATCGGACCGTCGGGACCGGCCGGTGGGGCTACCTCGCGGCGGGCGCCTTCTTCGCATTGGGCGGCATCGCGCTGGTGGTGCATCAGGTCGGCGTGCGCGCCGACCTGGTCGGCGCCGGCCTGGCCGTGGTGTCCACGCTGGCCTGTCTGATCGTGCCGTGGCTGATCGCCCCGATGGGCCGATTCACCCCACCGGGCACTCGCGTGCAGGCCGAACCCGAGGCATCCCTGTTCGAGAATCCGTTCGGCGGCGCTGCAGCGGCCATCCCGCAGGCCGACGCCGATGAGCCTGCCCAGCAGACACCCACCGCCGAGGGGGTGTGGGACCGGGTGCGCACGGCGCTGCTGACCAGGTCGGCGCTGTACGCCGGCTTCGGAGCCGGCGCCGCCGTGGGTGCGTCGGTGGTGCTGGCCGCCGCGCCTGTTCCGCATTGGTCCGCTCTGGTGTTCGCTCTGACCTGTGCGGCCGCGCTGGGCCTCTACGTCCGGCGACCGTCGAGCGTGCTGGAGCGGGCGTCGCTCGCGATTCCGGCGGTGGCGTTGACCGGCTACGCGTGCTGGGCCGCCCAGGACGGCAGCCAGCCGATACCGCTGGTGGCGTTCGGAGTCTTGCTGCTGGCCGCCGTGGTGGCAGCGGTGATCGGGATGACGGTGCATGACGGCGACGCGCCCGCCCGTCTCGTCACCACACTGACCTACCTGGACTATCTGGCGTCGGCCGCCCTGATCCCGTTGGCGCTGTGGGTGGCCGGGGTGTACAGCCGGCTGGTCATCTGATGCGACGCTGGGCGGCGGCCACAGCCGCCACGCTGATCGTTGCGGCTTTCGAAGTGGCACCGGCGGCGCACGCGATCAGTCCGCCGGTGGTGCCACCCGGAGGCCCGCCCAGCGGGGCCGGCGGCGCACCCGACGCAACGGAGCAGAAGTCGATCTGCGGTATCGGCGGGGTGTTTCCGAATACCGATTTCAGCCTGCAGCCCAATGCGGACGCCATGCTGAATTTTTCCGACGCCTGGAAGTTCTCCACCGGTGCCGGGCAGAAAGTCGCGGTCATCGACACCGGGGTGGCCCCCAATCCGCGGCTGCGGGTGCTCGAGGGCGGCGGCGACTTCGTGTCGTCCTCGGACGGCCTGGTGGACTGCGATGCGCACGGCACGCTGGTGGCCGGGCTCATCGCGGCGTCGCCGAGCCCCGAGGACGCCTTTGCCGGCGTGGCCCCCGATGCGGCGATTCTCTCGATCCGGCAGAACAGCAGCGTGTACGCGGTGCGCGGATCCAGTTCGGCGCAGAACGACCCGAACGCCGTGTCACTGGGGTATGGCAGCACCCAGACGCTGGCGCGGGCGATCGTGCGCGCGGTCGATATGGGGGCCACCGTCATCAACCTGTCCGAGGTGGCCTGCGCGCCGGTGGGTGCCGGGATGGACGACGCCGAGCTCGGCCAGGCGGTCCGGTTCGCCTTCGAGCGCAACGTCGTGGTGGTGGCCGCCGCAGGCAATTTCAACAAGCAGGGCCTGTGCAGCACCCAGAACGAGATCAGCGATCCCAACCTGCCGCTGGCCGATGCGTGGAAGTCGGTCCGCACCATCGCCAGTCCGGCGTGGTTCCAGGATTACGTCCTCAGCGTCGGCGCTTTGACCCCGGAGGCCGAGCCCGCCGATTTCACCTTGCACGGTCCGTGGCTGGACTTGGCAGCACCGGGCGAGAAGATCACCTCGCTCAGCCCGAACGGGCCCGGCCTGGTGAACGCTTTCGTCGATCAGAACGGTGCGCTGGTGCCGATCAACGGGACCAGCTTCGCCACCCCGTTCGTATCCGGCGTGGTGGCACTGGTGCGCGCGCGTTTTCCCGCGCTGTCCGCCGGTGAGGTGATGGATCGGATCAAGCGCACCGCCCACACCCCGGAGGCCGGCCCGAACCTGGCCACCGGATACGGCGTTGTCGACCCCGTCGCCGCGCTCACCCATGAATTGCCACCGGCTGCCGACCTGCCCGACCCGGACACCGGCCGTCCCATCGCCGGGCCTCCGCAGCCCGATCCGGCCAGCCTGCTGGCCCGCAATATCGTGCTCGCGGTGCTGGGCTTGTCCGCGGCCGCCGCGGCCATCGCGCTGGCAGTGGTGAAGAAGGCCAGGGGCTAGCGGCGGCGTGCCCACCAGCACCCGCAGCGGCCGCGCCTTACCCGCCCACAGAATCCCCGTAGGATTGACTGGTTGGGTGTCCTGAGGGGATCGAGGAATCTTGGCCGATCACGAACCGCCGCCGGCGGAGCGTAGCGGGCCCGCGCGTCCTCCCTGGCTGTCCCACATGCCGGTGCAGGACGAGCCCCGCGAGGAACGTCGCCGCTCGAGGCGTGGCAAACAATCGCATCGCGCCGATCCGGAGCTGGAGTCCGAACCGCTGCCGCCGTTGTTCAGCGAGCCGCCCGCGCCGTCGCTGCCTGATCGGTTGCCACCGCCACCGCCGGTTGCCGAGCTGCCCCAGGCACCGTCCCAACAACGGCCCCCGCAGTGGGAACCGGCCCCACCGCCGGCGTGGACTGCACCCGCATCGATGACCGATTCGCCGTTGTTCAACGAGGTGGCCCGCGACTACCACGCCCCGGCTCCACGGCCCCCAGCACCGGCACCCGCACCTGTACCTGTACCTGCACCGCAGCAGGCACCGCCGGTGGTGCCGGAGCCTGTCGCCGCCGAACCGGAACCGGCCATCGCCGCCCAGTCACCGGAACCCGAACCTGAACCTGAACCGAAGCCCACGCCAGCGGCACCAGTGCCCGCACCGCCGGACTTCGATGACATCGAAGCGCGCGCAGCCAAGCTGCTGGCGCGCGTCGAGTCTCAGCGCGTGGCAGCTGCCGAACCAGAACCGGAACCGGCGGAGCGTCCCGAACTCGACGATGTCGATGCCCGGGCCGCGAAGTTGGTGGAGCTCATGGAATCTCGGCGGACCCAGCGGCCCGCCGACCCGGAACCCGCGCCACCAGTCGCCACCGAACCGGCCCCTGAGCCGGAACCGGCGCCCGCGGGTGTCACCGACGCCCCGGTTGAGCAGGTGGCCGAGGAACCTGTCGCCGAACAACCGCAAGCGGCCGAACCGGTCCAGCCGAATATCGTCCCGCCAGTCCCGGATGATCCTGCGCCGCAATATGTTCCAGAACCACCAGTCGAGCGGACCGTCGCGGTCGAGCCGCCGCGACAGGAGTTGCCGCAGCGCCCCGCGCCGCCGGCCGATTGGCCGCCGCCGCCACTGCCGGCTCCCGGACCGCCGCCGGGCTGGGGAGCGCTGCCACCACCGCCTCCGCCGCCGGGCTGGCCGGCCGGCGCGCCTCCGTGGCCGGTCGCGCCTCCCCCACCGCCCCCGGGCTGGCGTCCGCCCGCCGCGCACGCAAGCGGTAACGAGCCGCCGCACAACGGCGGCTACGACTCTGACGAGGTTCGACAGCCGCGCCACTCCGCGCCGCCGGATTACCGTCCGCCGCAGGCATATCGGATACCCACCTCGCTGGATGAAGCCGAGGTGTTCAACCGGGCCCGGCATGCACCGCAGTCGGGATGGCGACGAACCCTGCACAAGGCCACCGGCGGCCGGGTGAACCCGGGTGACTCCCGCAAGAACCGTGAGATGGAGGAGCTGCTCGCGCAGATCCGGCAACCCATCGCCGGCGACTTCCGCATCGCGGTGCTCTCCATCAAGGGCGGGGTTGGAAAGACCACCACCACTTTAGGTTTGGGCTCCGCGCTGGCGATGGTGCGCACCGACCGCGTGATCGCGGTGGACGCCAACCCGGACCGCGGCACCCTTGCCGAACGCGTTCGCGACTACTCGACCCAGTCGACGGTGCGCGACCTGTTGCGCGATCCCAATATCCGTCGGTATGCAGATGTCAGGGCCCATACCAGGATGGCGTCCAGCCGGCTGGAAGTGCTTGCCAGTGAGCAGGATCCGGCCGTCGCCGAGGTGTTCGGCGAAGAGGACTACCGGCACACCATGGATATTCTGCGGCACTACTACAACGTCATCCTCACCGATTGCGGTACCGGCATCATGCATTCGGCCATGTCCGGTGTGCTCGACCTTGCCCATGCCATCGTGCTGGTGAGCTCGCCGGCCATCGACGCGGCCCGCAGCGCCTCGGCCACCCTGGATTGGCTGACCCAGCATGGTCATGGTGGTCTGGTACGCGAGGCCCACGTGGTGCTCAGCGCCTCACGGCCCGGTTCGGCCGCGCTGAAGATGGACAAGGTGTACGAGCATTTCGAAGCCCGCTGCCAGTCGATCCATATGATCCCGTTCGATCAGCACCTCGCCGAAGGCGCCGATATCGATTTCAGCCTGTTGAAGCCGGCAACCATGCAGGCCTACATCGAGCTTGCAGGAGCGGTGTCGGAGAAGTTCTCGCGGTTGCGGGTCTCGTACGACGGGCGCTGACAGTTCGCGCCACTGTTAGCCTGGCCGAGTGACGAGCGGCGGTGAATTCGACCTGGAAGGCCTGCTGGAGGGCGTGCAGAAGTTCCAGCAGGACGTGGCCGGCTCCAGCCAACGCCTTGCGGTCGAGGTCGCCGACGCATGGTCCGAGGATCACCTGGTTCGCGTGTGGGTCAACGCTCGAGGAGTCGTGATCGACGCCGAGGTGGACGAGCGTGAACTCCCCTCCGCCACGGCCGAGGGCATCGCCGCCGCGACGGTACAGGCAGCTCAAGCCGCGGCGGCCAAGATGCAGGAGAAGGTGACTGCGTTCCAGGCCGATCTACGGCAACGCCTCGCCGGGCTCGCACCGGCCGCCATGACGTCCTTGACCGACATCCCCGAACTCGGGATCGTGCAGCCGTCCATTCCGACGTCTCCTCCCACTGCCCGCGATAGGCTGGATAACGCCACGTCAAACCAGGAAACGACGAGCGGTGGAAACGCCGGCGATCAGGACGGTTGGGACTTCACGCTTCGGGGATGACGCGAGTCGTTCTACGATGAACGCAGGGAACCGGGAGGGGAGGCCCATGACCGACAATCTGGACTACCACAACAGCCGCGCTCGGGCAGGTGCGAGTCAGTTCGAGGACATCGGCGAGACACTGAGTCGCATCGGCAGCAGCCTGGAGTCCGAGGTGGGTAACGATTCGCCCTGGTCAGAGGACAAGATCGGGTCGAGTTTCGGTTCGCAGTTCGACCCGCATCGGGCGACGGCGATCAGCAACGTCAAGAACTTCGCGTCCAAGGTCTCCAGCTACGGTCCTGCCATCACCGACGCTGCCAACGGCGTCGTCCGCACCGACACCCCGGACTGATCTCGGGTCTGACCGTGGATACGCAATCAGCTGAATCGGCTGGTTGGGCCATCATCACACCACCACAATGAGCATCGAGATTCCCGGCTGGCTGCGTTGGGTCGGCGACCTGATCGGTGAGGATTTTCCCGACGGTGACGAGGACAAGGTCTGGGCGCAGGCGCGGCGATGGAAAGACTTCGCCGATCAACTGGAAGCTCAGAAGTCCGCGATCGAAGCGGCCTCGCGTACCACTTTGAGTGGCTTCGCCCAAGGGCAAGCCCACACGGCGATGAGCACGGAGTTCCAGACGCTGACGTCGGGTGATGCATCGCTCGACGTTCTGGTCCAACAGCTGCGTGAACTGTCGGATGCGGTCGACAAGACCGGCACCGAGATCGAGTTCGCCAAAGAGATGTACATCGCGAACCTGGCGATCCTGGCCGCCACATTGATCGCTCTCGCAGCGTCGGCCTGGATCAACTGGGGCGCGCCGGTCGAAGGTGCCGCGGCGATCGCCGCCACCGAATTCACCATCTCGCAGATCATCCGCGCGGCCATCGCCAAGGTGGTCGAAGCCGGCGCCAGCAAGATCATCACCGAGCTGGCCCTGCGTGCGCTTCAGGGTGCCGCCATCAATGCCATCGTGTCCGGCGGTCTCAACGCCGGTGTCCAGGGCCTGCAGATGCTGCAAGGCCACCGCCACGAATTCGACGGCGCATCACTCGGCAACGACATCAAGGGCGGTCTGCTGGCGGGGGCGATAGCAGGTCCGCTGTTACACGGCGCCAGGTTCGTCGATGCCGGCTCGCCGCTGGGCAACCAGTTCAAGACCTTTGGTGCCAGCTTCGCCGCCAACACCACCGGTAGCATTGCCTCCCAGTATGCACTGACCGGACATGTCAATTTCGGTGATGCGACCATGTCCGGGCTGCTGTTCGGAGGCATCGATGGGGCTCATCCGAATGCAGCACGCGTTCCGCATCTTTCGGCCGAATCGGGGCTCGGCGCGCTCGGTTCGGACCGAGCATCGTTCGGCAGCGACGAACACGGGACGGCGCCCCAGGGAAGCCGGTCACCAGACCCCACAATGGCCGACGCAACAAATTCCAATACCCGCAGCGCGGGTGTCACCGAGGTCGATCGGCCGCTGAATATCGGTTCCCCCGAGGCTCATTCACCGGCAGTGGCCGAGCCGAACACGGCCGCGCACACCGCGGCCGGCAGTAGCGCCACCACCACCGCGGGGCCTGCGGTGCGCGCACCGGAGGCGCCGCCCACGGCGCCTCCGGCACGCCAGGACGCGCCGGTGACTTCGACCCCGAATTCCAGCGCAACACCTTCACCGTCGGCGACCCCCAAATCCGGATTGGCGGCAGCTCCGGCGGGCCACGCCGGTGCCCCAGTGGAACCCGCGGCGCGGGTTGCAGATTCGCCGGCGCCGCGTGCCGCCGCAGCTACCGACGGTGCGCCACGCCGCGAAGCGCTGACGCCCGACGAACCTCGGTCCACGCCGCATACCTCGGCAGAAGCCCCTACCCCCGTCGAACCGGATTCCTCGCACTCAACCGGTACCCCGGAGCGGACCGAACACTCCGCTCCTGAAGCCCAGCACCCCGGTGACCGTTGGCAGGACGCGGCACGTCACACCGACGAGTCACACGCCCGAGCACTCGCCGACGACGCGCTGTCCCGTCGCATCCCGCCCGTCGAACCGGAGGCGCTGCGCACGCCCCAAGGCTTCCGCGATCAGGCACTGGCCCGGGCACACGACAATGCCGACTGGTGGCACGGTTTGACCGGCGATGAGCAACGCGCGCTGATCGACTCCTACCCCCGCGACATCGGCAATGCCGAAGGGATCCCGGCCGCGGCTCGCCACGAGGCGAACACCCACTCGATCGCCCATGACCGCGATCAGCTGAGGAGTCGTCAGGAAAGCGGCGAACGACTCACCCGCGCCGAACAGAAATACCTCAACCGACTCGACAAGATCGACGACGCGCTGCAGGAGGCGCGGCGAACCGCGGAGGACGCCGGCGTCGGCGGCCCCTACGTCATGGCTTTCGACCCGCGTGCGTTCGGTGGCGACGGCCGTGCCGTCGTCGCTTTCGGTGACGATCCTTACCGGGCTGATTCGGTTTCGTGGCATGTACCCGGGTTGACCACAACGGTCGACAGTCTCGGCACCAACATGACGAACGCGCTGAACCACCTGCAGTCCACCCATCTGGAACGGCCGGGGATCTCGGCATCGTCCATCGCCTGGATCGGCTACGACGCCCCGAGCGGGTTGGGCAGTTGGCGAGTCGCGTTCCACGGGCTGGCCCACGAGGGCGGCGACATCCTGCACAGCGATATCGCCGGATTCAACGCTGCCCGCGATGCTCTGGCCGGTGACGGTAGCCACTTCAACAACAACCATGTCTTCGGCCACTCCTACGGGTCCACCACCACCAGCTACGCCGGCGAAGGCGGCCGGCTGCACGACCAGGTGACGACCGTGACCCTGCTGGGTTCGCCCGGCGCCGGCCCGCACCACACCGCCGAGGGTTTCGGAATCGGTGACAACGTCTACGTCGCCTCGTCGTCACGGGACTGGGTCACCACGTTGGGCGGACGGGATTCCGGTGGCCGTTTCCTCGGCCGATTCGGGTTGGGCCGAGACCCGGCGATGGACACCTGGGGCGGACACCGGATCACCTCCGAGTTCCCGGCCGATATGGATACCGCCGGGACCGTCGGAACGCACACCGCGTACTACCACTACGTCGAAGGTCCCTCGGGGACTCATCCAGGGGTACGCAGCGAGTCACTGGCGAACTTCGGTCGCATCGCCGCCGGGCATCCGGAACGCCTTGATGCCGAACAACACCGGCGTGACACCGGCAGGTCCGGGTGGTTGCCCGGCCTGCGCACCGAAGAGCCTGCTGTGGGAAGGCCGCTGCGGCTCGATGACGACACCTCCGGTCACGAGCACTCCGTGGAGAGAAAGCCTTTCGACCCGCGTTGGCATCGAGGGGAGGCTGGATCGGCAGATCAGTCATCAGACCGGCCACAGCGTCCACTGGACGACGGCGCGGGCGCGGCGGACCACCACGTTCCCCGCGATTCCTCATCAAGCTGGGAAGGTCCGGCGGGCGAACAGGCAGCGCACTTGTTGCCAACCGACGACTCCGGGTACCGAATTACGCCCCGAGATTGTGAGTTCCTCGGCATCACTCCAGAACAGGTGCAGGCGTGGGCGGCCAGGGAGGCTCCGCTCGGCATGACGCCGGCCGAGTTCAAAGAATTCAGTAGCTCCCTCGGGCACGCGCTGACGCGGGACGGCTTCGGCCCACAGGAGGTGGACATCCGCTTGCAAGGTTCCTCAGCGCGCTTCTTCTCTGGTGAACACAAAGAGCTCCCGGCGTATTCGGATCTCCACGGCGATGCCGAGGCACAAGCCCGCATGTCGGACTGGTTCGGCAGTGACACCAACCACCCGTTACGCCGCCCTTTCGACTCGATGTATCGCCTGAAACTCGACTCCGAACCCAGCGACTACGACATCCAGATCTCGTCGGATGCGATGGTGGAGGCATGCAAGCAACGGTGGGAAGCCCTCGGTGCGCCCGACGACCTCGTTCATCCCAAGTACGGATTCGTCACGAAAGACATCTTCAAACAGATGTTCCCCGCCCTATGGCAGTGGGCGGATGAATGGATTACATCAACCGGCAGACCCGTGGTCCCCGCATTGTTTCCTGGCTCCGGACCGCCCGACACCTCAACAACCGGCGTCTCCTCGCATTTTCGTGACACCGACTGGCGCATCCACCCTGAAAGGACCGAGCCACGATGATGCATCTCGTCCTGGTGATCGACATCCACGGCGACGTGGACCAGTCCGGCCTAGATCGCTTGCGCGCCAGCCTCGGACTGCACAAGCAGGGCCGCCTGAGTGACGACTGGGATCAGGAATTCGGCTATCGGATCGACGACAGTCCAGGCGACGGTCACTTCAATACCGGCTTGCTCCGCCAATTCGACAACTCCTGGAACCTGCAAATCCTCTCAACCAGCCAGTTCCCCTCCGGCAGCGCAGAACTCGAGAAGATCGGTGATGAACTCGTCCGCGCTGTCGAAGCTGCGGGCTTTCGGGCAACGGTTCGAAACCAGCCTGAGCCGCAGCGCAGGTATACCGAGAAGACGGCCGACGGCGGTGACTCCACTCAACAGGATGCCGAACTCTCCACCGCTGCCGGAAAACTGATCGAGCCGATCGTCCAGGAACTGGCCGTCCTGGGGCCCGCGAGCTGGGATTCGTTTACCGCGACCTTCGCCGTCGCGGGCCCTGCCGAGGTCGCCACGTTGATCTTCGCGCGCGGAGATGATTCCACCCCGATCCCGGTGCCCCGCGAAATCATGGGACTTGTCCGGGAACACCGCGCCGTTTCTGGCCGGATGTCGGCAGGGCCGTGGTGGCGGATGCGACTGGAAGTCGATAATCGAGGGCAGGTGTCCCAGCACTTCGACTACGGCGACGAACCATTCCCCGAGGATCAATTGTTCCGGCCCGAGGACTACCGCGCAGACCTCGAGGCATTCCCGCGCCGACGGGTTCCGGTCTGGTTGGCCGGATACGTCGAAGGCCCCGTGGCTCAAGGGCGTAGTCCCGATCGTGCCGTGGCTGCGGCACGTGCCGACGCCGAGAACGGTGTCTCCGGTACGCCCACGGACGACATCGTTCCGCTCGAGGAAGCCTGGGCCCGGTGGGCCGTGCTCGCGGCCGTCCGGGCGGGGTTGCGGCGCATCACGGGGGCCTGGATCGAACCCGCCACGGCGATATTCGAGAACGGTGCGGGCAGCGGCGCGACATTGTGCGTGTTGCCTCGCGAACGCGCCGTGCTGTCGGGCGGACTGTGGAATTCGCCGTTGCTCGACGCCGCCTACAACGGCGGCGGTGCACTACCGCAGCTATATGACGGTGCCCCGGAATGGGTGACCGACTCCGTGCTGAACCCTCGATCGCAGCGGGGCGCACTCACGTTCTGCTACTGGTGGTTTGATGGCCGGTGGTATCGAGGCGGAACAGACACCTTCGACGAACTCGACGACCCACTTCCTGCAATCTGGACGGATGAGGAAGCAGTAGATGCCATCGCGGCCGAACTCGGCGCGGAGCGTCGGGAGCTGGCGATGTCGCTCATCGCGGCGGCGCACGCCCGGACCGCCTCCAGGTCCGAATTGGCAGCCATGCTCGTGGGCGCCGACGCCGATCTCGATGCCGCGTATGACCAGTTGTCGCTGGCCGGCCTGGCACCCTGAGCGCGGGCTGATGAATCCATGAGCGAAACAACCGACACCGTCGTCACCATCGTGCTGTTCGTCGCGCTCATACCCGCTGTCATCGCAGCGGTGTTCGTCGGTCTGCACATGGCGATGCTGGGTGACGGGGTTTCGGACAAGCGCGGGTTCTCGGGTGTCCTGCTGGGCGTGGTGGGCGTTCCGATCGGGGCGGTCGCCGTGTACGTCGCGGCAGTTGTACTCGCTTGGAACACAGACGGATACACGTTCTTCTATCCGGTCGTGGCGCTGCTCGTCGGCGCTCTGTTGACCGTCGGTCTGAGCGGTCTCGCCGATCGAATTGTCCGACGAAGATGAGGAGTACATCGCGATGCCCGCACCACCGTCGGATTTCACCACTCCGGTAGAGCTGAGAAGCATCCAGAGCGCGGACCGGACCCTCGTGCGATTCCTGCCCGTCCTGGTGCTGATGGCTGGTGGGGTTCTGGTGTTGACCCTGCTCATTCTCGGACTGCTGATGCCTGGCGTTCCAGGCGTCTATTACCCCGCCAGTGTGGCTCTGGCCGTGGCAGTTCCGACTCTGATGTATGTGCAGAAACGCCGGCAACTGAATGACGAGTACCGGCTGAACAAGACGCTTCGGTTATCGCCGGAAGGGTTGCGCCGAACGGACGGGACGACCGTCGTAGAGATCTCGTGGCACGGAGTCACCCGCTTTCAAGAAGAGCCCGTGAGCTTCGCCGCCAACTCCAAAGGGCCCATCGTCTTTCCGGTGACAGGTGTCGCCAACGCGGCGAAAAGGGCTGCGCACTCCACGACGGCACTGGGCCTCCTCGGTGTCGGCACCGTCGCCCCACGACCGGGGGCCACGCAGCGGGCCCTGCAACTGCACGACGAGCGCAACGGCTCAAGGCTCCAGTTCGGCGACGTGAACAACACCGACCGCGCTCTGATCTTCCCCTCCGAATTCGAATCCGACTGGCGCAATGGCGTCATCGGGAGTTGGCTCCGCCATTACCGACCGGATATCCGAACACTCGGGTGAGTCGGACGATCGCTCGGCGTTCAGTAGACTGACAGGCGGCAACGGCAGCGCCGCATCGTTGTGGAGGGGAACACTTCGTGTTGAGCGATTCATCGCGGACCGGCGACGACGCACCCGGCCGTAGTGAGCGGGTAATACGAGGAGTGCTCTGGGCGGTCGGTGGGCTTTCGCTGATCGCGGCGATAGCGGTGCTGTGCTTGACGTTCTGGCCGGCCCCGCGAGCGGGCTTGACCGACACACCGCAACCCTCTGCCGATCAGGTGCGCGCTCAAGAGGTCATCACCCGGTTCTTCAGGGCTGCCGAGGCGAAAGACGTTGCGGCGGTGCAGGAGGTGACGTGCGCGAACCCCACCGGGCTCGTGGCCCGCGATCTCAAGGAGATCGAGTACCCGACCGGGTATGACGTAATCGCGCAGACGCACATCGATGCTTTCGTTCGTTTTACGCCGACACGCGATGGAGCTCAGATCGACATCATGTACCGCGAAAGAGGCCTCACCCCGAAAGGCCAGGCGAACGCGGACATTGCCGCCAACAACTACTTCGGCGAGACGTATGTGCTGGTGGAAGAAGATGGAGCCCTCAAGTTGTGCGGGGGAATCGCGTGACGCGGGAGAGTCCGGCGAAAAGCTGGGCACCGATAGGCGCCGGCGTCATTGGTATCGGCGCGTTGGCGGTGTCACTGGTCCTGGCATTCACCCACCAGCGAGTCACGCTGCGGCCGATCGCCGCCTCGCCCGGGATGTCTGAGCAGCAAGCCCTGACCACTGTGCAGAGCACCGCACGACTGTGGGCCCAGGAGGTCCGCGCGGGCAACGCTGTGAACCTGGCGGCTCTGAGTTGCAGCGCATCGCGCGGTGGCGACGCCGGCGGCCGGCACCTCGCCCGCGTCGGCAAACCACACACGCCCATCGAGATTCTCGGGTTCGGCGACCTGACACGCGAAGGCCCATCGGGATGGTCGCTGCCGGTCTTCTTCTTCTGGCCCGGCGCCAGCGATAACGGCAAGATCTTCCATTTCGCGGTCGAAGACGGCGAAATGCGACTCTGCGACATCACTGACCCACCGGTACTGCAATGAAGGAGAGAGCCCGTCCATGAGCAGGAACCGCGCACTCATTGGCGCCGCGATCGTTCTCGTCCTGGCGCTGATCGCCGGTATCGGCGTGGCGATCTGGAAGTTCACCGGAGCCGACAGCGCCTCGCCGCCGCAGACATCCGCGATGGGTACGCCCGCCGACCTGTTGGCCGAGATACCTACCAGCAAGCCTGAACCCAGCTGGACGGTCAAACTCGGTGACCTGATTCAGGTACCGGACCTCCGGCAGGGCATCATCCCGGGCTACGTCGACAACCGGGCCTTCAGCTTCGTCTATCCTGCGGACGAGAAGGCTGGGCGCACGCACGCCTGGGTCTACTCGTTCGACTACCACAACGGCGACGTGCTGTTCCCTCCCGTCGAGATGGTGGGAAGCCCCGACGAGTGCTACATCAACGGTCCGGACCTACTCGTCTGCCTCGGCCGGCAGGACGCGTCATCGACCGATGCCCAGCCCACGGCTTGGGTTATCGACAGCCATACCGGCGCGCTGACCTATAGCGGGGCAACCGATATCCACAATGACACCGTCGGCGACATGAAGGTTTACAGCGTCGGCAATTACCCAGTGGCGTCGGTCTTCGGCACCGGCTGGTACGGCATCGGCGCCCACGGCGAACGCACCTGGTTCGTTCCCGGAAATGGCCTGTCAACCGCAGACATCCCCTGGTCCGAGGATGTTCCACCACAGCGACTGGTCGCTGCCGAAGACAAGGACGGCCAGTTTCAGGTCTTTTCAGCCAGCGACGGCAGAGTCCTCGCGGAGAAGCTCCCGGGCCGCCCCTGGCTCTACAGCGGCGGGTACGCCGTACCGTCCCGATCAAAGGCCGATCCGGCCGGAACGGTCACGTTCTTTGACGAATCCGGAAATCAGTTGTCGCAGTTGAAGATGGACGCCAAGCAGTTGGTCAAGTCGATGGCCACCCGTGGTGAACTTCTGGTCCTGGACTTCCGCGAACCCGATGCCCCAGAGGGACGCTGGCAAGTGTTCGACAAGTCCGGTACCAAGATCTCCGAATTCCCCGCCCCCGCCGACCCGGACAAGCAGCGCGTCATCGTCGCCGGCGACAAGATGTACGTCTCGCAGATCGTCGGTACCGAGAACACCGACAAGGACAACCCCTGGAAGCAGATCGATCTCAGCACCGGGTCGTTCCTGCGGACCTGCAATGATCTCAACATGCGCGGCTACGTCGCGTCCGACGGTAAAACCATCCTGTCGGCAAGATTCGAACCCAACCGCGAAATCACCGAAAGTGCGGTCAGCGCCGACACCTGCCAGACGCTCTGGTCGATCACCGGCAGAGACGATGGCATCGTCAAAATTGGCAACGCGCTGGTACAGAGTTCCGACGCGCAGTACAACGGGCTACGGAGCTGATCGGTCGCTAGGCAACACGCCGCCATCGGAGGCGGCCAATCACCAGACTGACCAACCTCCTCGGACATCACACCTAGGCTGTCCCCATGTCGCTGAATCCGGCCGGCAACGGTGACCGCGAACTCGTCGAACGTGCTGTGACGCTTCTGCGGGCGTCATTGGCGCCCGGATGGACGCATCTTCACATCGAGTGTGCGCCGTCGGGCGAGGTTCAGGCATTCTGGACCGGAACTGCGGGGACGCCCGCCCAACCGGTGAACGTACCGCCGCAAGGCGTTGCGCCACTGCATACCTATCTCGCCAGGGCGGCCACCTCGGGGTCACAGCAACTCGTCGTCGATGTCTACCCGGATGGCCGGCTCTCCGCCCGAACGGAACCTGCCCCGGGGGCGCGGCCCAGCCCCTGGATCAGATACTCACTGATCGGACTCTCGGTGGCCTGTTGTGCCGCGGCGGGCGCCGTCTTCATGTTCGGATGGCGCTGGTCTGCACCACCTGCCGCTGATGCCGATCTGTTGCCCGCACCGTCGCCCCAGCAACAACAGGCATTCAATGTCATCGACGATTGGCTCGGGGCGCTCGACGCCCGAGACGCGACTGCGGCGCAGGAACTGAGCTGCCGAAATCCTGCTGGCTCGGTCCGCAATGACATCGACGCATTGCGCGGCGACTATCTCGGCAGTGTGGATCACCTCGAGGCAATCGTCGATTTTCGCGACAACGGACCGACCATGGTCGCCAAGGTGTTGCTGCGCGTGCACCCCATCAGCGACCTCCAGAAAAAAGCTGTGGCCGACAACCAGCGCAACGGATCGGGACTCGCCAACCGCACCATCACCTTGGTGAACGAATCCGGTTCGTGGAAGGTGTGTGACGGTGCGTAACGGCAAGCGAGCCCCGTTGTGGCTGTGGCTGATCGCTATAGCGTCGGTGGGCCTGCTCGTCGTCGCCGTGGTCGGCCGGGGCGACGGCCCGACATTGAGTGCCATCCCGGCCGACAATTCGATGCACGACGACGAAGCCCGCACCGTCGCCGAGAAGACGGTGCTGGCGTGGGCACGGGAACGCAATGCCGGCCGCTTCGAGAATCTCCAGGAACTGACCTGCTCCGACCCCCCGCAATCGTGGGTCTCCCGCCAGTTGGATCACGCCCGCGAGGGAATCTCACTCGAACCCTGGAAGATCACCGCTTTGACCGGATTCAGTCGGCGCGGCCAGTCTTGGACGATCAACGGATTGAGCCCAGACCACGGCGGCATGTTCACCCTGCACATCGAAAACGGCCGACTTCGGGTATGTGAAATGGGTCCCGTGCCCGTGCCGAGCAGTTAGGAGATGAATGTGACCACTCCCGGACCGAATCGACTACCACAAAACGGATTTCGTTGGATCGATCCGCCGACAGGCGCTGGCGCCACCGGTGCGCCGCACGGCCGTCGACGGCGGCTCCTTTTCGCGGGTCTCGCATTCCTGCTCGTAGCGGTTCTGGTGGTGGGCGGTGTGCTGGTATGGCGATCATTCCGCGGCTCGGGCACGCACATAGACGCCACGATCGGATCACCGCAGGACCGGCTCGTGTCCTTCCAGCTCAGCCGAAAACCGGTACCCGGCTGGCGGCTCAATGCTGCCGAGATCGGCCTCCCCGAAGGAGTTTCGGTCGGCACGTTGTTTGCGAGTACCGGCGATAAGGCGTATTTCGTCACCGACCGAACCGATCCGGCCGGTGCAGCCTCAGCCGGCTGGATTTACGGCGTGGACACCCAGTCCGGCAAGCCTCTCTTTCCGCCCGTCGAGCTCATGGGGTTCCGTGGTTATCCGCTGGGTGAGTGCTACGGAAACGGACCGGGAGTTGCGCTGTGTCTAGCCGATGCCAACATTGATCATGGAGTGCCGCAGACGGTTTGGGTTGTCGACTTGAAGCAGGGCCGGGTGACGTTCACCGGTGAGACAGATCTGCACCTGCAAGGAGACGGCGGCGCCGACAAGTACTCCGTTTTCGCCATCGGCAGCTACCGGGCCGAGACGCGATTGGTCGCCGCGCGTGAAGGTGAGGGCGTCTATGGGATAGGTCCCAAGGCCGAACGAACGTGGTTCGTCGCGGGCGGCGGTGAGATCTTCGACCCGGGTTATCGCGAACAGAGCGGCGTCCCTGCGCCGACGATCGCCACGCAGAATGCACCGATCGACACCCCGGACGCCCCCTATCGAGTGTTCTCCGTCGTCGACGGCAAGGACTTGACACCCAGCCCTCCGGAAGGCACCGCGATCCGGAAATCACTGGTATACAACGAAGGCTTCGCCTACAGCTTCCAGCAATCCGGTAAACCCGACGGCCTGTTGTTCTACGACACCGACGGCAACCCGGTGGGCCGATACCAGGACAAGACCGAAGATCTGACAGCCGTGGACAATCCGGTGATGCCGATGGCGCGGCTTCGTTCAGACCCGGCCAAGTGGCTGGTGCTCTCGGCGGCCGGTGACATGGTGCAAACGCTGCCGGCGCCCGACCCCGACGTCAGTTTCAAGATCGTGGGCACCCGATTGTTCATCAGCCAGCCCGGTGCCGAGGACCGTTGGCAGCAGTGGGATCTCAAGACGGGGGCATCAGGTCAGGTGTGTGCGCTGGGCCTCGGATATGACTACGTCGGGTCGGACGGCTCGATCATCGTCACGGGCAGCGGCCCCAACTCCAGTACCGTAACCGCCATCGACCCCAGCACCTGCGAGACGGTCTGGCAGATCGACCCGGAGCAGCCGAACGAGCCGTTACATCTCTGGCAGGTCGGCACCGGACTCATCCAAGCAACCCGGGACCAGATCAACGCACTGACGGCCGGATGAAAAGCCTACGCGCCATTGCGGAATTGGCGTAACACAGCTACGTCGTCGGCGATGAGCCGATCGATACGGTCGGCCAGTTTGTCCTTCGAGATCGGCTGCGCGGCGCTGAAGTCCGGTGCGTACAGGTAATCACCATCGCCGCGCAACCGCAGCCACACGACCGCGTTCTTTCCCCGGTCCACTCCCCATCGCCGCGTCGGGCGCCAGTGACTCTGCACCGTCCCGACGGCGGCGATATCGCTCCGGGCGACCCGCACGACGTCCAAAGCCTCGCTGTATGCCCGCACCGCAGGGTCGAACTCCTCATGGACGGTTTCTCGACCCCGATACTCGGGAACCATGATGGCGGCTTTGGTGCCGGGCGTGATGTCGCCCATCGCGTCCGCTACGGCCCCGCCCAGGTCATAGGGCGATAGCGAGAACATCTCGATGACGTCGGCATAGTTCTGGCGCGCCAGATAGCCCAATTCGCCTTTGCGGTGCGCAACAACGCGAACGCTGGTGCTGTCCGAGGCGACGAACTGCACATGGGCCTCCACTCGGATGTCGGCCCGAGTGTACGTGCCCGCCCAGTTCTGCAGCACCCGCAGATCGCCGTTCTGAAAGCGCTCGACCACGTCCCGCTCGTGCACAGCGAAGGCTTCGGGCGAGAACTGCGGGGCCATCGTCTGCATGAACGGGAATGGGATGAAGTCACGGCCGTAGTGACTACTCACCGCGGTGAGGTCGACTACCGAGATCGAGCCGACCTGCTTCATCGAGATACGTTTCACGCCACCACCTTGAGGTCGCCCTCTGCCTTCACGCCCGGTGTCCTGCGGATTCTCAAAACGACGGCCGTCGCGCTCAACTGGTACTCCGCCGCCAGCAGAAGGACGATCGAGTCGGCCACCAACCCCGTTTCACAACACCAGATCAGGCCCGCGGCGTGGCTGCTGACACCCAGGTAGCCCAGCCCCATCTGGTGCTCGTGCAGCGACTCCGACCACGGCAATGCCATCTTCTTCGCCAGCGTCCGATACGGTTCACCGCTGCCAGAGCCGTGCGGGACAAAGTGTGTGACGTACTGCGGACTCACGCCGGCGCCCGTCAAGGCGGTACGGGTGGCAGTAGCCAGCACCCTGACCCAGTTCCCGGCCGTATCCACGTCGGCTGCCGCCACGGCCCGACGGTACGACGCCTGATAGTCGTCCATCGACGCGTGGTCTGAGAATCTGTCTCGGGTCTTCCACAGATCGACGGTCTCCGGATGGCTCGCCGTCCCGGTCCCGAGAATATCGGCGAAGCCATGATCCGTCGTGAGCACCGCAGCGTGCGCGACGTCGGAGTGAGGTTCACCTCCGACCGCACGCAGTACCGCGAAACGATCACCCCACGACCAGTTGTCGGCACCGGTACACACGATGGCCCCGGCATCGCTGCCGGCCTGCAGACCCGCGGCAACCAACCATGACGTCAGGCCCGCCGCACAATATTGCTTCAGCTCCAAGGCGTTTCCGGCGTGCCCCACCACACCCAGCTTGATGTGGTGATGTACCGGCCACCCCATGGGACCTTGGTAGCCCGAGCCGGCGTGGAGCGCCCACCGGATGTCGCCAGGATCCACACCCGAAGCCGTCACCGCCGCCCGCCCGGCCTGAATCGCCATTTCGGCAGGCGACGAATTCGGCAACTCACAGACCGCACGCCAACCAGTCCTGTTGCGCACCCGCTCCGGTATCGGCACAGCTGGTGGCGACAACAGTGCCAGCGATGACAGTGCCGTCACCTGTCAGCAGGTGCCGTCGGGGGCCCTTCGGCGAGTTCCCGTGCCTCGTCACCCACGACCGCCACCACGGCCTCGGTGGCACCGATTACCTCTTCGCCGTTCTTCTTGCGACGCAACGCCTTGTTGGCCTTGTGGACCGATCCGTCTGCCCCGCCTCCGCGATGGCCCGCCGCCGGGGCGCCGGCGCCCCCGGCCGAACCTGACCCGGCTCCGCCGGAGAGCCCGGCTCTGGAGGCCTGCATCGGTGTGCCCGCTCCGCTGGCCGGCGTGGCGGCCGACACGCCCATGTTTCGTGCTAGGGGTGCGCTGCGCATACCCGGACCGCCGCCGCCTTTGGCGCCGCCGCCAGCGCCCAGCCCCTTGGCGGCTTCGCCCCTCAGACCGTTCGGGCCGAGGCCCAACATCCCCTCCGGAAGACCCTGCGACTGTGGATCATTGATGCCGCTGAGTGCCTGACCGACGGCTTGTTTGACCGCGTCGGTGGCCTGCCCGGCCGCGTCCTTAGCCGCACCCGCCGCGTCCGACAGCGCGTCCGTCGGCAACTCGGGCATTGCCGACTGCGGTGTGGTTTGCTGCGAGAGATCGGACTTGCCGGGATCGGCAAGTCCGGGTGGCGAAGCGGTCAGCTTGTCCGGAATCTTGAAATCAGGCTTGCCTGCGCCTCCGGCGGAAATACCACCACCGCCGCCAACACCGCCACCGCCGCCGATGTTCGGGCGGTGCGTGGGGGCAACGGGTCCCGGATTCTGCGGCGTCGCAACACCGCCGGTCAGGTCGGGGTTGCGTGCGGCGATCTGGCCGATGTTGAACGCATAGTTGGTCATCACCTGCTGTGCGAGAGTGTCGTACTCCTGCTTGATTTCGTTGCGGTGCTCCGGCCAGGAATTCATGTCGTCGTCGTAGTCGCTCTTGCGGTGCACGACTTCACGCACCACGTTGCCGATGGTCGTCGCAAAGGCCGGTGACAGGTGCACCATGCCCGTCGCGGCTTGCGAGGCCCCGTTCAGCTGGACGAACGATGCGTCGATGTTCTGCTTCGCGGCGTCGGCGGCCGAACCAACCCAGTTGTGCTCCGAACCCTTCATACCTTCCAGGAAGGTTCGGTAGTCGCGCACGGATTGCGACATCTTGTTGGCGATGGTCTCCCAGATGGCGCCGTGCCCGCTGGTGATGTCCTCACCGGCGTCTTTCATGTGGTCGTACACGTCGTCGAAGCTCACAGTTGTGTATGAACCCGGAGCCACATCAAGCGGTTTCAGCGGGTTTCCGCCCGGCATGTCGGACAGGTCGATCTTGCCCTTCGACGGGTCGTACTCACCGTCGTAGGTGGTCCAATCAGTGAACATGCCCGGCAGGCCCAGGGTTTCCTCACCCCAGTTATCGAGCCACTCGGCGCCGCTTTCGATACCGTCGCCGATATCACTCCAGCACACGATGCCCTCCATCCTGATGCCTCACCGTCACCGAACCGTCTATCCAGATTGGATCATGCGGTTGCAAGCATCGATCACGGTCTGCTTGTAGGCGTCGAGGTAGGCGATGTACCCGGTCAACGTGTCCTCAAGGGTCTGCGCATCGCCCTCGAGCCCAGCCTTGGTGTCGGTGGCCGACGGGTACGTGCCGGCGTTCCCGATCGCCTTCAGCTGGGAAAGTTGCGCTTTGGCCGACACCAGGTCCGAGCGCAGCGCGTCGATCGCCTTTACGTACTGATCGCGTCCCGCCACCGAAATCTTCAGATCAGCATCACCGGCACCCGACTGCCAGCCCTTCATTTGGTCAGTCAGTGTTCCGAGCTGGCTGTCATCAGCCATTTCCCAAGCCTCCAGCACTCAGATGTGGTTCGTTCCATACGACCCGCAAAGCCCGGGCCCACCACACAGCGGGCCCGGGCTCCACGGTCACCGGTCAGAACGCGGCAGCGTTGGCCCGGTCCATCGCCTGCATGGCGTCCTGCTGCTCCTGGGCCTGCTTCTGCGTGTTCACAGTCGTGTTCAGCGCTTCTTCGAGCATGTTGTTGACCTGCTGGTGCGCCTGGTTCAGCGCGAGTGCGCCTTCACCTTCGTACACCTCGGCCAGGGTCTGGAAGATGCTCTGAATATCCTCGCGGACATCCTGGATGGCGTTGGTCATCCCGGTGATGTCTTCGAGGTGTCCGGCGTTGGCGCCGAAGTTGTAGAGAATGCCGTCTGCAGCCATGGTGTTCTACCTTTCCTTAGCTCTGGTCCAGGTTGGCGACCGAACGCATGTGCTCGGAGCCCTTTTCGACGATGTTGTTCAACGTGGAGATGATCTGGTCGAACTCCTCGCGCTGACCCTGCGACACCCGGCCGTAGCTACCGGCCGAGTCACCGTGCCAGGAGGCCGACAGCATCTGCTGCTGGGCGTCCTCGATCTGGTTCAACTTCTGCACGGCCTGGTCACGCGCGGCGTTGATCTGCTCGATCTTCGCCTCGGCTTCGGCCGGGGTGAGTGAAACCGTCATGTGTCACTTCTCTCTCTGTTGTCGTGATCTGTTGTCGTCCATGATGTTTGCGCCTCTGGGCCAACGTGCATTCCCGTTAAAGGTCCCCCCATCCCTCGCCGGAAAGCTCCACCAACTGGCCGATCGCCTGACTGACGGCGTGATCGGAGCCGGCTTTCAGGGTCGTCCACAGCTGCCCTGCCGGAGATGCACTGGGGGCGCCGACAATTCGGCCCCGTTTGGTGTAGAACACGCCGACCGCGGCTGGACTGCGGGCAATCCGGCCTTCCTCGTTGATCAGCGTGTAATAGACGATCTCGGCGAAGGCCTGGCGCGACGCCAGCGCCGAACCCAGCAGCATGGCCGCCCGCGGCTCCGCGCCCAGCGCGCGAATCCGGTCGGCCAGCACAGCGGGATCATGTGTGCCGGAAAGCTTTTCGGCCACCGCCGCGAGCGGGGCACCGACGGGCGTGATGTCGGCAGCGGCCGAGCGCGGCAGCTCGGCCAGCACCGCCGAGACCGCGTCCCGCAACTCGGCGCCGTGGCCGACCGCCCGCAACACCAGGTCGTGACCGATCCGCCGGGCCAGCACGCACAACCCGCCACGGCGAGCCACGCAGATCCGCGCCGTGCCCTCCGGTGTCACCAGTCGCATCGCCAGCTCGCGGTCCGGGCGCTGGAGCACATGCAGCAGTGCCACCAGGTCTGCGTCGACGACACCGTCGACAATCACCTCGCGCGCCGTCAGCGTCTGCGTGGCGCGGTCGACGGCAGCGTCGAGTCGGTCCAGCGTGCTGTGCCTGGACCGCACCGCAAGCACCGTCGGGAAGTTCTGCACCCCGATGCGCGCCGCCGCCACCTGCAATTCGTCATCGGTGAGCGCGAACTGCGGCGCGACGGAGGCCGTCATATCGACAGCTCCTTGTCCACGCCGATCACGGGCGGCGCCACCCAGCGGTCAGACACCTGCTCCAGCGCGCGCTCGGGCTCTTCGGCAAAGCTGGGCGCTTCCGGTCCGTCGGGTACCACCAGTTCGTCGAACACCGAGGTGTTCGGACCCCAGCTGACGTTGGCCACGCTGAACGGCGCGTCACTCTGCGCCGCCGCGGGCAGCCACGCGCCCCCGTTGTCGGACAGGCCGGCACCGGGTTCGCCGCCACCATCCAAAGCGGCTGCCGGAATGGATGATTCATGCTCACGGTTGTTGTCCCCACGACCATGTGCACCGGCCATCGGCCCGTATCCACCACCACCCATGCCGGCGCCCCCGGCGCTGGCGGCAGCCACCTTCTGCAGATTCTTGGGCTCGGTGCTGGACGCGGCGCTGGTGACACGGAACGGCGACAGCGGCGGCGGTGCCACACCGGCTCCGCCACCTCCCCCTCCGCCGCCGGAACCTTCCCCGGCCTTAGCATCCTGCTCGGCTTTGAGAGCGTCACTCTTGGCCACGTCCGGCGGCAGCGGCTGCTCCCACGGTTCGGCCAGTTCGACGCAAGCGTCTTCGTACTGCTGCATGACGGCCGCCGCATTGGCCTGATCGGCGGTGGCGGCTTCGTCGAACTCGGCGAACGTTCCGGTCAGTACGGCACCGTTGTAGGCGGCCAGCGAGGCCATCATGTCCTGGGACGCCTTGGCCTCGATGGCCTCCGACACGCTCGGCATCGCCAGAATGGCAACGGTATTGGCGACCGCGGCCTGCTCGGCCCGCTGTCCGTTTGCCGCGGCGCTCAGGCTGATGGCCTGCAACCACTTACCGAACTCTTCGAGCTTACGGGTGGCGGCATCGGAGCCCTGGCTGGCGAACGAGGCCTTGATTCGTTCATTGATCTTGTCGAAGTCGGCTGAGACACTTGCCAATTCATTGGCAACCCGGACCCAGGCGGCACCGGCCTGCCCCACCGAGTTCGGTCCGGGACCGTCGGTCAGATCACGGGCAAGCTGCTCCGTGCTGCGTGATTCCCAGTTGACGTTGGTGAAACCCATGCTCTAACCCCCCCTCAACAAATTGCCGTGAACGGCGAAAACCGTTTCAGACCACGAAGCCCTGGTCGGCTGCGACCACGTTGTCGGTGTGCTGACGCAATGTCGCGGCGACCTCACGGATCTCCGTGATGCCCTGCTCCGACGATTTACCGAAAGCATCGTGCACCTGGTTCAGCGTCGAGGCCACCCGCTGGGACACCTCGTCGCGACCCGATGCCGTCACCGTCAGGTTGGGCGCCTCGGTCTGCAGCACCTTCTCCACCCGGCTGGCCAGCTCGTCGAGCTGCTTGGTGGCGTCGGCCACCTCCGCCGGCGCCATCGCGAAATCGTTGTTGTTCGCCATGTCGAATCTCCTGTCCTAAATCCGCAATTCGATATCGGGACTGTCATTGGGGTCGATCTCGCCGATCACCGGCGGTGCCACATTGCCGAGATCGCCGACGATTTCATCGCCCTGATCGGACGTGTGCAGGAAGCTCGCGGCGTTGTGACCGCTGCCGTCCACCCCGGCCTTCCCACCGTGCCCGGCGCCTCCCATGGCGCCGCCACCACCCATCATGCCGCCGCCACCGGCCACGCCTGCGGCTCCGGTCTTGGCGACGCTCTGCACAGCAGCCGTGCCGTTCTCCGAGGTGGGCACCGACATCGGCGTCATCGAGCGAGACGGGGCCACGGCGCCGATCCCCCCGCCTCCGCCACCGCCACCGCCGCCGACATGGGCTCCACCGCCGGCGGCACCGCTCATCTTGCTCAGCGCTGCGGCCGCACCCCCGGCACCACTTGCCGGACCGCCGGCCGCACCCCCGGCCGCCCCGCCGAGGCTGGACGCCAGCCCGGTGGCGGTCTGCACGCCGGTCTGCACCGCACCGGTGATGGCCTGCATGCCCTGCGACAACCCCTGAGTCGCCATCTGCATCAGCGGCGACGCCATGCCGGTGGCCACCTGGATCATCGGGCCGATCATCTGGGCGCCCATCTCCGGTGCGGCGGTGACGGCAACCGGCGCACCGGTAGCCGCGACCGCGGCACCTTGGGCGCCAAGGGTGCTCTGCAGTTCGGTGATGACCTCGGTGGTCATCGTGATGGCTTGGGTGGCGGCCTCGACCGCCTGCGCCTGTCCCCAGGGGAAGACGATGTTCGGGCCGATGGCTTCGATCTTGGCGTGGAACTCGTTGATGATCTCGATCAGACGTGCCTGCGCTTGCTGCACGTTGGCCGCCGATGTCGCCACATTGCTGCCGATACCGGCCGACTGCGCACCGACCTCGGCTCCGTTGGCAAGGGCCTCACCGGTCTTCGCCGCGGCCGCCGGTCCACCCGCGCCCGACCAGATGCCCTCCAGAGAGCCCAGCGCTTGCTGCACCGAACTGCCCGCCGACTCGAACGCTTTGGAGATGCCCTCGAACATCTTCGTCGGATCGAGGTTCTTGAACAGGCCGTCGCCGAGAGTGCCGAGCGCGTCGGTGACCGGCTGGATCAGCGAGCTCGGGTCCATCGGATTGCCGCCGGCCGGTGCACCCTCCGGGGGCGGCGCGCCCGGTGGCGGAGCGCCGTTGGGCAACGGTGACAAGCCCAGCTTGGCCAGAATGTCCTGTACCGGCTGGTTCAGGTAGTCCGAGAGAATCTGCTCCTGGGCGTTGATCGCCGGCGCCGGATCGAACCCGGGGAATGCCTGTGCGAGCTGTCCCGTCGGATTGGACGGAACATAGGAAGATCCACTGCCTGCGCCCGGGTTGACCGGGGCCGGCGACGGAGTGATCGGCATGGCAGCCCCGCTGTTAGACGCTGTCGGTGGCGATATAACCCAGCTTCGACCCTTCGGTGGCCGCGCCGATACCGGCGTGCACCATGGCCGTGAGCAAAGTCGCAGCCAGGTTGCTCGACTGCGCCATCCCGTAGGGCGCGAAGTACGGAGCGGCACCGATCGGCCCGATCGCCTGCGCAACCGCCATCATCATGGCTTCGGAATCAACCGTTCCGGCTGTCGAAATCATGGTCGATGCTGCCTGCTGTACGGACGAAACCATTTCCATACCTGCAGGAACAACCCCTAGATCCTGGCCTGCCATAGGGACCCCTCCCCCCATCAGCGACATTCGTCGCGACAATGCTGTTGCGGTCGATTATATCCTGCGGATGCACTGTGAGCCGAAATGAATTTTCTGCTCAGCAAATTCTTACTCAGGACGGTATGACCGTACTGCCGTCCCACCTGGTCAACGGCGATTCCTGCAATCCGGACATTCGCTGGTTGAATTCCTTCACCAGGTAGCTCTGCCGTTCCATGGCCAGTTTCGCCGCCGCCTGGGCGGTGTCGACGATGAGCTTGGACAGTCCGTCGGCCCCGTGCCGGTACGCCGCATCGGTCAGCCACAGCCCCGTCATCGCCCCGAGCCCGTCCACCTCGACGCTGACCGACTGATCCTTGCTGGTGACCCGCACGGAGATGGTGTTGAGGTGCTCGTTCATCGCCTGCATCAGGTCGCGCTGTTTGATGATGCGCGCGATCAGCGATTCCGCGAGGCTGGTCATACCGACCTCAACCAGGTGTCGGGTTGCTCGTCGTCATCGCCCCCGCCGAACAGGGCCGTCTTGGCCGCCTGGAATTCATCCTCGGTGGCCAGGTTCATCCCGCGCAGAGTCTGCGGGCTCGCGCCGCGGGCGGCCATGTCCTGCCGGATCTCCACCTGGGCCCGTTTGGCGGAGAGCTGGCAGAGCGCCAGGATCTCCCTGGCCAGGTCCTGCGGCTGCCGATTGAGCTCGCGCTGCTGGAGCTTGAGGCGGATCGGCAGGCCGCGATCCGTCGTCACGACCTGAATACCGCCACCCGGCGAGCGAACCGGCCGGTCAACCCGGTCAACCATCGTCATGCACCTCCCCACCTCCGGCGCTGTACCACCCCGAACTTAGTACACTGGCGCTCGGCCGGGCCGCAGAAATCTTGTGCCCGAGGGGGGCGAACCCGTATCGGCCATTCCGCGAACCCGCCCGGATGAACCGAAGGCAAGGACAGGTAACCCACGGATGAGTGGTGGCACCAGGGACGCACAACGGGTCTTCGACGCCGGTGTGCTCTCGCTCGGTATCGCGATCGACGGGTTGGAGACCGAGCGCGATGTCCAGTACGCCGCATTGGCATTCACCCGGGCCACCGAGTACGACCCCGACATGTGCGACGCCTGGCTCGGCCGCGCCGCCGCCGGGGAATCCACCCCCGAGGTCATCCACCACCTGCACCGCACCAGCAAGAACCTGGGCCGCGAACAGCGCCGCCTGGGCCTGGCCCCACGGGCGCTCGGCGGCCGGTTCCAGACCGGCCTCTACCTCGATTACACGCTGAGCTCGCTGACCGAGGTCTGGCTGGCGTACGCCGCCAGCATGATTGCGGGCCACGATTACGAGGAAGCCGAGAAGGCACTCAACGGCCTGGACGCCCTGCGCGCGCAGATGCCCGACGACTCGGCGTCGAATGAGATCTGCGCCTATGTCCGCGGCGTGCTGCACTTCACCACCCAGCGTTGGCCCGACGTACTGACGGCGCTGGCCGCGTCGGCATCGTTCACCGATGAGTACATCTCCGCGGGCGCCCATCTGATGGTGGGTTCGGCCTGCGCGCAGATGGGGCTGTTCGGCGAGGGCCTGCGCCGGCTGGACCAGGCCATCGAGGGGCCGATCCCGGCGGCGCGGCGCGCGGCCGAATTCTGCAAAGGCCTCACGCTGCGCGAGATGGGCAACGAACCCGAAGCCCGCCAGATCTTCGAACGGATCTACAGCGAGGAGCCCGGTTTCGAGGCGAACTACGCCGCGCTCAACGACCCGAAGTACCGGCTCATCGTCACCACCAAAGAGACCATCGACTCGCGCACCGACAAATGGGATCCGGCATCCGCCCGGACCGCCGCCGATGTCGACGCCGAGAGCCTGACCGAACGCGGAAACGAGTACCTGCGCGCGGCGCAGGACGAGCTGGACCGCCAAGTCGGACTGGCCGATGTGAAACTCCAGGTGGCCAAGTTGCGCTCGGCGGCACGGCTGGCGAAGGTGCGTGAGGACAAGGGCCTGACCACCGCGGCGCGCAGCCTGCACCTGGCCTTCACCGGGCCGCCCGGCACGGGCAAGACCACCATTGCCCGCATTGTCGCCCAGACCTATTGCGGTCTGGGACTTTTGAAGACTCCGGCGGTGATCGAGGCCAAGCGTCAGGACTTCGTCGGCCAGCACCTGGGCAGCACCGCGATCAAGACCTCGGCGCTGATCGACAGCGCCATGGACGGCGTGCTGTTCATCGACGAGGCCTACACCCTGATCCAGACCGGCCTGTCCGGTGGTGACGCGTTCGGCCGGGAGGCCGTCGACACACTGCTGGCCCGTATGGAGAACGATCGCGACCGGCTGGTGGTCATCATCGCCGGGTACGACAACGAGATCGATCGGTTCCTCGCCGCGAACGAAGGCTTGTCCTCGCGCTTCACCAAGCGGATCCGGTTCAATTCCTACACACCGGCCGAACTCGGCGACATCGGCCGGCTGACGGCGCGGACGCGCGACTCCGAGCTCAGCTCGGACGCGTACGACGAGCTGGTGGCCGCCTGCACGCGGCTGTACAACCAGGAATCCACCGACCAGGATGGCAAGATACGGCGCGTGATCGACCTGGCCGGCAACGGCCGGTTCGTCCGCAATGTCATCGAGTCGGCCGAGGAGGAGCGCGAGTACCGGCTCAGCGAGAGCCACGGCGCCGAACTGGCGGATCTCGACGAAGACGCGCTGATGCGCATCGAGGCCGTCGACATGAAGGCAGCGCTGAGCGCCATCCTGCAGACCCTCAATCTGAGTTCGTGAGACAGTGACAACACCTTCACACCCGGACGACCACCGCGATTCCGAGGCGCCGACCGGTCCTATCCGGATACCGGTCGCGCCCGAGGCGGCGCACCCCACCCATCCCGGTGTGGTCCCGATCGCCACCAATTTCACCACCGCCGTTCCCGACGACCCGGCCCGCGAGTACACCGTGCGTACCACCGCCGAGGACCTCGGCTTGTTGCGCCGCAAGCCGGCGCAACAGAACAGCTGGCGCAAGGCGATGAATCGGATGACCGGCGGCACCGTCGATCCGACTGGCGCACACCAGGATCCGGCGGCGCCGCAGCGGTCGGCCCAGCCGGCGCGCGGTGCGTACAGCATCGCCGTGCTGTCACTGAAGGGTGGCGTCGGGAAGACCACCACCACGGTGTGCATGGGGTCGATGTTCGCCACCACCCGTGGTGACCGCGTCATCGCCGTGGACGCCAACCCCGACTTCGGGACACTGGCCCAGCGCGGCCCCAACACCACCCGCTCCACAGTGCGGGATCTGTTGGCAGATCAGGAGATCTTCCGCTATTCGGATGTCCGGCGGCACACCTCGCAGAGTGCGAGCCGGCTCGAGATCTTGGCTTCCGAGCGGGATCCGGCCGTGTCCGAAGCGTTTTCCGAAGCCGACTACCGCGCGGTGCACGACATCCTGGATCGGTATTACAACATCATCCTGACCGACTGCGGCACCGGGCTGACGCACTCGGCGATGACCGGCGTGCTGGACACCGCCGACGCGCTGGTGCTCGTCGCCTCACCGGCGATCGACTCCGCGCGCAGCGCGCTTGCCACGTTGGACTGGCTGCAGTACCACGGCTACGCCCATCTGGTTCCCGACGCCACCGTGGTGTTGAGCTCGGCCCGCCCCGGCGCCGTCCCGGTCGACATCGCAAGGCTGACACAGCATTTCCGCTCGCGGGTGCGCGCGGTGTTCGTCATACCGTTCGACGACCATCTCGCCGAGGGCGCCGAGATCTCGATGGAGCTGCTGAACCGCAAGACCCGGCAGGCCTTCGGCGAACTGGTCGCGTCGCTGTCCGACGCCTTCACGCGCAGCCGGCACGCCCCCCGGCTGGGCTGAGAAACCTCACGCCGCGTTGTCGGCGCCCGGCTCCGTCCCGTACCTACCGGCGCTGAACAACGAGGCGATCGCACCGATGATCATCATCACCGCGGCTGCGCTGAAGACCACCACCAGACCGGAGTGGAACGGTTCGGTGATCAACTGCGGGAAGAAGGTCTGCCCGGTGAGCACGTCGGCGTTCACGCCCGGCTGATGCAGTGCACCCGAGGGGGCCAGCAACTCGGCCATCGGGTTGTAGCCGAGAAACGCGGCGAACAGGCTGCCGACCGGCGGCAAGTTCGCCACATCGTGCGCCACTTGTGACGAAACACCCTGTGCGGCAAGGCCACTGGACATGGCGGCGGGCAGCGTGTTGGCCAGACCGATGATCATCAGCGAGAAGAAGATACCGATCGACAGCGAATTGCCGCCGTTGAAGAACGTCGACCGTACGCCGGAGGCGGCGCCGCGCTGATCGGCCGGCACGCTCGACATGATAGCCGCCGTGTTGGGGGCGGTGAAGATGCCGCCGCCGAGCCCGTTGAGGAACACCAGGACCGCGAACATCCAATAGTCGAAATTGACCGGGATGAGCAGCAGCGCAACGAAAGTGGCTGCCATCAGCAACATCCCGCCGACGGTCAGCGGCCGCGCGCCCATCCGGTCGGACAGCCACCCGGCAAGGGGTGCGGCGATCAGGAACCCGACGGTCACCGGAAGCAGATAGATACCGGCCCACAGCGGTGTGGACTCGAAGGTGTAGCCGTGCAGCGGTAACCAGATGCCCTGCAGCCAGATGATGAGCATGAACTGCAGACCACCCCGGCCCATCGACGACATCAGCCCGGCCAGGTTGCCCATCCCGAACGCGGCCGATTTGAAGAGCCGGATGTCGACCATCGGGGACTCGACCCGCAATTCGATGAGGCAGAACACCACCAGCAGCACCAGCCCGGCCGCGATCGCACCGAGCACCCACGGGCTGGTCCACCCGGTGGTCGAGTCGCCGTAGGGCTGGATGCCGTAAGTGATGCCGATCAGCAACACCGTCAGGCCCAGCCCGAATGTCACCGTGCCGGCCCAGTCCAGCCGGCCGGACGTGCGGCTGCCCAGTTCGCGCAGCGACCGGTAGCTCCAGATGGTGCCGAGCACGCCGATCGGCACGCCCACCCAGAAGACGGCCTTCCAGTGCCATTCGGACAGGAATCCGCCGATCAGCAGGCCCAGGAAGGACCCGGCCACGGCGGCCACCATGTTGGTGCCGAGCGCCATCCCGCGCTGGTTGGCCGGGAACGCGTCGGTCAGGATCGCCGACGAGGAAGCCATCAGCATGGCGCCGCCGATGCCCTGGATGACCCGCCATGCGATCAACCACACCGCGCCGCCACCGAGGTGGAACGGGTCGAAGGACAGCGCGATCGCCGCCACCGTGAACACCACGAACCCGAGGTTGTAGATGCGCACCCGGCCGTACATGTCGCCGAGCCGGCCGAACGGGACCACCAACACGGCCGTCACCACCAGGTAACCCATCAGCATCCACAGCAGGTAGCTGACGTTGCCGGGGGCCAGCGGGTTGAGCCCGATGCCCCGGAAAATGGCGGGTAGCGAGATCAGCACGATGGACGCGTTGATGGCCGCCAGCAGGATGCCCAGCGTCGTGTTGGACAGCACCACCCACTTGTAGAACGGGTGATCGTGGTCCATCCGCGTGCGACGGCGGGCGGTGTCGGCCTCGGCAGTCAGCTCAATGTCGGTCGTCATCAACCTTCAGCTCTACGTATCGGGAAAAAACATATATTAGCTATCCAAACGATCCCCCGGCAATTCACATTCCGGGCGGCGTGGGCTAGCTTGGAACCGTCCAACGCGGGAGCGCACCCAAGTGCGCTGAGAGGACGGCTAGTCGGGCCGTCGACCGTACGAACCTGACCGGGTAATGCCGGCGTAGGGAGATCTGTTGATGACCGTTTCTGTTGATGCCGTGACCCTCGGCCCGATCGCGGGCAGCTCGAAGGTGTACACCGAGCAAGGCGTGCCGTTACGCCGTGTGCACCTGACCACCGGTGAGCATTTCGATCTGTACGACACGTCGGGGCCGTACACCGACGAGCACGCCACCATCGACCTGGAGAAAGGTCTACGGCCGCGACCCGGCGTGCTCCGCGACAAGGGCACCCAGTTGCAACGGGCGCGCACCGGCGAGATCACCGCGGAGATGGCGTTCATCGCCGAACGCGAGGGCGTACCGGCCGAGCTGGTGCGCGACGAGGTCGCCCGCGGCCGTGCCGTGATCCCGGCCAACCACAACCACCCCGAATCCGAGCCGATGATCATCGGCAAGGCGTTCGCAGTGAAGATCAACGCCAATATCGGCAACTCGGCGGTCACCAGCTCGATCGCCGAAGAAGTCGACAAGATGGTCTGGGCGACGCGCTGGGGCGCGGACACCATCATGGACCTGTCTACCGGGCGCGATATCCACCTGACCCGCGAATGGATCCTGCGCAACTCCCCTGTGCCGGTCGGCACCGTGCCGATCTACCAGGCGCTGGAGAAGGTCGACGGCGATCCCACCAAGCTCACCTGGGAGGCCTACCGCGACACCGTGATCGAGCAGTGCGAGCAAGGCGTGGACTACATGACGGTGCACGCGGGGGTACTGCTGCGCTACATCCCGCTGACCGTCAACCGGGTCACCGGCATCGTCAGCCGAGGCGGCTCGATCATGGCGGCCTGGATGCTGGCACACCATCGGGAATCGTTCCTGTACGAGAACTTCGCCGAGCTCTGCGACATTCTGGCCCGTTACGACGTCACCTTTTCTCTCGGCGACGGCCTGCGTCCCGGGTCCATCGCCGATGCGAACGACGCCGCGCAGTTCGCGGAGCTGGAAACCCTCGGTGAGCTCACCAAGATCGCGAAAGCCCATGGCGTGCAGGTGATGATCGAAGGCCCTGGGCATGTCCCGATGCACAAGATCGTGGAGAACGTCCGGCTGGAGGAAGAGCTCTGCGAGGAGGCCCCGTTCTACACTCTGGGCCCGCTGACCACCGATATCGCCCCGGCATACGACCACATCACCTCCGCGATCGGGGCGGCCATCATCGCCCAGGCCGGCACCGCGATGCTCTGTTACGTCACCCCCAAGGAGCACCTGGGGCTGCCGGACCGCAAGGACGTCAAGGACGGGGTGATCGCCTACAAGATCGCCGCACACGCCGCGGACCTGGCCAAGGGTCATCCCCGTGCCCAGGACCGCGACAACGCACTGTCCAAAGCCCGCTTCGAGTTCCGCTGGCACGACCAGTTCGCACTGTCCCTGGACCCGGATACCGCGCGCGAGTTCCACGATGAGACGCTGCCCGCCGAACCGGCCAAGACCGCGCACTTCTGTTCGATGTGCGGCCCGAAGTTCTGCTCGATGCGGATCACCCAGGATATTCGTGACGCCATGGCGGAGAAATCGCAGGAGTTCGCCGAACACGGCAACCGGGTGTATCTACCGTTGAGCACCTGACGGGCTGTACCAGTCGATCGGCTGGAACGGCGGTTGACTGTCCGGGTGTTCGACGGCGGCGGCACCGACTGCACACGCGGTAGCTAATGCATCGGTGTCGGAGGCGCCAAGGCGCAGCGCCAACACGAGGGCGGCGCAGAACGCGTCACCGGCTCCTACGGTGTTGACGACGTCTGTACGGACGGCGGGTACGCGGGCGCTCTCGACGCCGCCGGTCACCAAACAGGCCCCCCGTTCGCCGTAGGTGACGGCGACTCGCCGCGCGGAGCGCAGTTCGGGCATCAGCGCGTACTCAGTCTCGTTGACGACGAACAGGTCGACACCTGCGATCAGCTCTTGCGGGAGTTCTTGCGCGGGTGCGGCATTCACGACGAGAAACCCTGGGCGTCGTCTGGCGAGTGCTACCAAGACGCCGACGCTGATCTCCAGCTGAGTAAGGACCGTCTCGTCTGGCGCGAGCTGCACTTGATCGATGCTCACAGTGGTGTTGGCGCCGGAGCAGACCATGATCTGGTTCTCGCCGTTGTCATCGACGCCGATCAGCGCAATCCCGGTGGCCTCGCCCACCACCTTGACACCGGTGGCGTCGATGCCGGCTGCCTGGAGTTGCGCGACGGACCAGCGCCCGTCGGGATCATCTCCGACAGCGCCGATCATGCGCACAGTTGCGCCGAGCCGGGCGGCGGCAACAGCTTGGTTTGCTCCTTTGCCACCCGGTGCCCGCTGTAGGGTTCCGCCGCCGATGGTCTCGCCGGGAGCTGGGAGACGGTCAACCCGTGCGGTCAGGTCGACGTTGATGCTTCCAACGACGGCGATCTTCGGTGAAACAGCCATGCAGGAAATGCCTTTCGTTTCGGCGATGCTCACGGCCCGGTCAGGGAATCCGAGCCACGATGTCGACCAGGCGGAGAGCTTCACGGCCGAGGTTCAGGTCGTTGGCGAGTTGTGTCGCTTCGGGTCGGCGCAGGCGGGCGGTTTGAAGTAGCGAGCTGTCGGAGAAGACGTCGCGACAAGGACCGTCCGCGACGACCCGCCGGTTGGCCATCACCACGACGCGGTCGAAGCTCTCGACCACGAAACGCATGTCGTGGGTGATGGTTACGACGCCGACACCCTCTCCGCGAAGCTGATCGATCACGCCGTTGAGGAGTGCGATGCCGCGGTGATCGAGCCCGGCCGTCGGTTCGTCGAGCACGATGAATCGGAGATCGGCGACGAGAATCGCCGCCATCGCGACGAACTTCTTGACCGCAAACGGAAGGTCGTTGGGGTTTTCGTCTAGAAATTCAGCAACCCCGGCCATGTCCGCAGCGCGATGCACCCGTTGCCCAGTGCGGTCGTCGTCCCACTTGAAGTAGTGCGGCATGTACTCCAACTCGTCCTTGACCGTGCTGGAGAAGATCTGGTCGTCGGGGTTCTGAAAGACGTAGCCGACGTCCTTGGCGATGGCCGCGGTGGAACGTCCAGCCGTCTCTTGACCATTGACCCGGACGACCCCGCTGGTAGGTTTGAGCAGTCCGTTCATCATCTTGGCCGTCGTGGTCTTGCCCGCACCGTTCTGACCAACGATCGCCAACCGCTCCCCATCGCCGACCCGTAGTGAGACAGACTCGATGGCGAGTGAGCCGTCCGGGTAGGCGAATGACACCTCGTTCAGCTCAATGGGCACCGATGGCTCCTTCTAGGCGGGCCTCGATGAGGGGCCGAGCCTCCCCGCGGGTTATCGGCAGGAAGTCAAGACCTCGGCCTACGGCCTGAAGCCGCAGTGCCAAATCGGTGACATCCGGTGGGGCAACGCCGGCTTGGAGCAGTTTCGGAGACGTCAGCACCTCGCGCGCGGCGCCCTCGAAGGCCACAGAGCCTTCGTGCATGACGACGAGGCGGTCGGCGTATTGGGCGAGCAAGTCGATCTTGTGCTCGACAAGCACGATGGACTTACCGTCGTCCTTGAGCTGGCTGATGATCTGCAACACCTCGTCCGAGGATTCGGGATCCAGTTGGGACGTGGGCTCGTCGATGACGAGCACGTCTGCGTCCATGGCGATGATCGATGCGAAGGCGACCTTTTGACGCTGCCCTCCGGACAACGAGTTTGGGTTCTTCTCGGCGATCGGCCAGAGCGCGAGCTCGTCGATGACACCCGCTACACGCTGAATGATCAGCTCACGCTCGGTGCCAAGGTTCTCCAAGCCAAGGGCGATCTCCTCGAAGACCGTCTCCTTGACGCCGCTGATCTGCGTGAACGGGTTCTCGAAGACGTAGCCGATCTTGACCGACAGTTCACCGGGATCCCAGTCGGCGAGGTCGCGGCCCAATATCTCGACCTGCCCCTCCAAGTCTCCCTTGTGGAAGTGCGGGATGATGCCGCGCAACAGACTGCATAGCGTGCTCTTTCCGCTGGCGTTGAGCCCCACGATGCCGGTGAGCTTGCCTTCCTCGATGTCGACCGAAACATTCTGGAGTGCGGGGGTTTCGGTGTACTCGTAGGTGAACGTGACGTCTCTGAGCCTGGCTAGGACCACGATGTCACCGCTCCCAGAACCGAGAGCACTGCCAGTGTCAGGCATGCCAGCGCCGCGATCCTTTGCCCGATCGACGCCGGCTTCATCTGAACGAGGTGCGTGTGCTTGTTGGACGCATTGAACGCGCGCGCATCCAGAGCCAGGGCGCGCTCCTCGGTCTCGCTGATCGCGGCAAGGAACACTGGCGCGACAATCGAGAAGAACGCCTTGACCTTTCGGGGCAGTGAGCCGCCCATTTCGATGCCCCGCGATTCCTGCGCTTCCGACACGATGCGAGAGTGCTCGCCGAGGCTGGTGATAGATTGGATCGACGCCAGCACGACGAACGTTGCCCGTGGGGTCAGGCCGGACGATTCGAGCGCCTGCATCATGTTCTTCATGGGCACGATCTTGAAGAGCAGGATCACCGCGCCAGAGATCACCACCACGACGAGCGCGAATCTTCCTGCACCGTCGATGCTTTCGCGACTGACCTTCAGCGCGCCGATCGTCAAGAGCACGTGCTCCCCCGGCAGCACCAGCGACCGCGCGACGAACAGGATCCCACCGACCACCAGACCCAGCCGAAGAAAGGCCAGCAGGAAGGACGTGCCAACGCCCGCCATATAGGCCAGCACCAGATAGGCAACGCACATCGCCGCCTTCCACCAGTAGCCGTCGCGGGAGGCTGCGACGACGGCCATGGACAGCACGACGACGAAGATCGTTCCTGGAGTGCAGTCCCGAATCCGATTGTGCAGCGTTTGAGGCTCTCGGAAGCGCTGACAGATGGCGTCCTTGTTGAGCGCCGTTCCGGACGCAGAGGCGATCGGGCGGCTCATCAGGCGCCGGCGGTCTCGGAGGCTGTCGCCGCCTTGGCCGCCTTCTTGGGCTTTTCGAGATAGACGTAACCCAGCGGCATCTTAGACATGAGTCGCTTGGAGATGCGCCCGATGATCAAGTACACCAAGATGACCGTCGGGATCTTGTCGATGACGTCCACCGGTACCGCCGCCAAGAACACCGCAACGTTCTTGGAAATGCCCGCCGCGATGAAGCTGGTGGTGATGAAATCGGTTCCTTGGCCGCCGAATCCGCCGTAGAGCGCCAAGGTGATGCATGCCCCGGCCCCACCACCGATGATCGAGAACGGAATTGCGCTCAGCAGCGCCTTCCAGAAGACACGGAACACGCCCAGCCTGGATAGGTAGCCGGCGAGCAGGCCGAACAGAATGCTGAGAAGTGTGTACGGGGCCGCGGTCGGCAGAGTGATCGCGTTGAGCAGGTTGGAGACCGCGCCGACGATTGCACCGGGCCAACAGCCGCACAATGCGCCGATGAGGATCGTGCCGACGCTGTCGAGGTAGGCAGGCAGCTTCAGCAGGATCGCGATCTGACCGCCCACGATGTTGATCGCGATGCCGATTGGGATCATGAAGATAGTGAGGCGTCCATACCCCTTGAGGAAGCGGACGAACCTCCCGTCATTTGCCACGCTGGATTCTCCTTCAGTAGAGGCGGATTCGGAGTAACTCGCCTGTGTGCGAACAGATTCGAGAACATTGCGTAGGCGCCGTCGCCCCTGCTGTTGCGCTGATGTGGCTCGCATTGAGCGGCTGCAATCAGGTGTTTCCGTGACACGGGTCGCGTGTCGAGCATTTGAGTGAGGTTAACAACGCTGCGTTGGCACCGCAATACTCTGGGCGAAATTAGTCAAAGGCTTGACGTAAAGCGCTTGACATTGACATGGTTGCACTGCCGGCCACGCGACCGTCGATTGCAAGTGCAGCAGTGTCCAGTCGTTAATCGCCACGGTCCTCGTCGAATCTCGTTACTCACCTACACCCGACCGACGCGAATGCCCGTGGCTGATAGGCAGCACTGACGAAAGGACAACATGTTTCCCACCGGCCCTCACCCCGAGCAGCATCGGCACCCCTTGGATCCGTTGTCCGCTAGCGAGATCGAAGCGGCAGCCAGACTGCTGCTCGGCCATCACGACGGACCCTTGCGCATCGCAACGGTGGACCTGTTGGAACCGGCCAAGGACGCCACCTCGGGTGACAAGGCAATCGAACGGCGCGCAATTCTCACCGCCCGCGATCCTGCCGCCCGCAAGACGTACAGCGGAACGGTTTCGCTGACCGATGGTGCGGTTCTGTCCTGGACGGAGCGCCCCGGGGAGCAGACCGCGCTCATCTACGAGGACTGCCTGCGCGCCGAGCAGGTCGTCCGGTCCAACCCGGAGTGGCTCGAAGCGCTTGGCAAGCGGGGGATCACCGATCCGGCGCTGACGTCGATCTCGCCATGGGGCATCACACCCGATGCCGAAGAAGATGTGATCTCCCCCGACGACCGGTTCGTCGACACCATCACGATGCTGCACCGCAACGAGGGTGACAACGAATACGCACGACCGGTCGAGGGCCTCATCGTTCGTGTCGACCTGGATCGGGAGCAGGTGGTGAAGGTCTTCGACTACGGCGTCGTGTCGATCCCCGAGCACGACGGCAACTACACCCCCGAACTCTTCCGTGCGCCGGGCAACGTACCCACCTTTCCTGACGGCGAACGCTCCGGCCTTGCAGCGATCGATACCGTCCAGCCCGACGGTGTGACCTTCCAGATCGACGGCCACCGGGTTACCTGGAGCAATTGGGAGTTCCGGGTCGGTTGGTCGACGCGGGAAGGGCTGGTGATCTACGACGTTCATTACAGCGACCGCGGTGAGCGCAGGCCGGTGGCCTACCGCGCTGCGGTGTCGGAAATGGTGGTGCCGTATGGCGATACCGCGCCCATGCACCGCCTGCGGAACGCCTTCGATGCCGGCGAGTGCGGGCTCGGCATGACCGCCAACAGTCTGTCGCTGGGTTGCGACTGTCCGGGTGGTACTCAATACCTGGATGCCGTGATCAACACCGAGACCGGTGAGGCACAGGTGATCGCGAACGCGATCTGCATGCACGAGGAGGATGACGGCATCGCCTGGAAACACACCGACGCCGCAGGCAGCCACGTGCGACGCGGTCGTAGGTTCATCGTCTCGTCGTTCACCACGATCGGAAACTACGACTATGGCTTCTACTGGTGTTTCAACATCGACGGCAGCATCCAGTTCGAAGTCAAACTGACGGGAATCATCGCCACCGGCGCCTACGACTCCTGTAACGAGCCGCGGTATGGGGTGCCCGTCGCCCCTGGGCTCTACGGACCCAATCATCAACACTTCTTCTGCGTACGCATCGACCCGATGGTCGACGGAGCCACCAACACCGTTTACGAGCACAACAGTGTGCTCGCCGAACACGACCCTGACAACGTGCGCGGCAACGCCTGGTACGTCGAATCCAGTGCGCTCAAGACCGAGCAGTCCGCACGCCGCCACGTCAGCTTCGACAAGCAGCGACTTTGGACCATCGCCAACGACAACGCACGAAACCGGCTTGGACAACCGACCGCGTACGGATTGGTCCCCGGCATGAACGCCAACCCGATGTTCACCGCCAACGCACCCGTGCGCCGCCGCGCCGGCTTCGTCGACTACCACCTGTGGGTCACAAGGTACGAGCCCAACGAGCTCTACGCCGCCGGCGAGTTCCCCCACCGCAGTTTCGGTATCGGCCAGGGACTTCCGCAGTTCGCGGCTCGCGACCGCGACGTAGTCGACGTGGATCTCGTCGTTTGGTACGTCTTCGGCGTCCACCACATCGTGCGGCCAGAAGACTGGCCGGTCATGCCCGTCGCCCACGCCGGATTCGATCTGCGGCCCATCGGCTTCTTCGACGGTAACCCAGCGCTCGACCTGCCTCGACCAACCGCGGTGAAGTCGTCGCATTGCCATGCGTCCGTAGATGATTGAGCACCGTTGACGATGTTCGGACGCCGATACCAGCCAATCACCCGGCCGCACCACGGCGCTGCGACGGCAGAGCCACCGTGGCTTCCGGTACCATCCGAAGCCCGCACCACTGACGTGAAACGCAGGACTTCATGACCGACGAGAAGGTACTCGACCCGCCGCGCAGGCCTGCGCGAGCCATAGACGTCGCGCGACGCGCTGGGGTGTCGACCGCCACCGTCTCGTTGATCGCCAACGGTAAGGCCGAGGGCAGGATCTCGCTGCAGCTGCAGGAACGCGTGCAGCAGGCGATCACCGACCTCGGCTACGTGGTGAATCGTTCCGCGAGCAGCCTCGTCACCGGTCGACGTAGCTGCTTGGCCCTGGTCACCCGTGACCTGACGAACCCCGTCATGTCGTTGATGGCCTCTGCCATTTCCGAAGTGCTGATCGGCAGGGACATCCAACTCATGCTGGCTGTGTCCGAACCCGAAGATGCCGAATCGGACATCGCGAAGGTCATCGGATTCGGCGTAGATGGCATCCTGCTGCATGCCCCCACTCCGGAGCAGGTCGCCCAGGTGCCCGCACACACCCCCGCCGTGCTTCTGGACTACCAGCCGCGTGCCAAGCGGGAATTCGCGCGAATCTCCTACAAGGCCTCAACTGGCGCCGCCGAGCTGGCCCGCCATCTCGTAGAACTAGGCCACCAACGAATGGTCTACGTCGACTTCGTTCGGAGGGTGTCGACATTCCAGCGGCGGCGACAGGCCTTGACATCCGAGTTCTCGCGGCTCGCGCACGAACCCGAGATCAAATTGACGAGAGCCAGCTCCTCCATCGAAGATACGAAAGCGCACGTCATGCAAGAGTGGTCGGCCTGGCGCGATAGCGGCATCAGTGTCATCGTCGCTGCCACCGACGTGCAGGCATACGGAGTTCTCGCAGCGCTCGCCGATCTCGGCGTTGCCGTCCCCGGCGAGGTATCGGTTGCCGCATTCGACAATCTGCCGTTCTCGTCGTTGATGACTCCGAGCCTCACGACTGTCGATCTGCCTGCCGCCACCCTTGGGCGAATGGGTGCCACGGTGCTGCTCGACCTCATCGAGCAACAGCCGGAGATCGCGCCGCCGACGATTCAAGTGCCCACCGAGCTCATCGTTCGAGCATCGACTGGCCCTGCGCGGCACACTTTCGGTAGTCCGTAACGCCTAGGGCCAACAGCGGCCCACAACGCATACCTCTTACGAGAACAGAATCACCCACGTCAAACGTATAACGGCAAACGTTTGATCAACCGAACGACGACCCGGGTACACCTACCCCACCGAAAGGACACCCATGCCCAACCATCTCCCCATCGCGGACCGGTACGAATCCGCTGTGTACCGCCGGGTGGGAAGGAGTGGTCTGCAGTTGCCGGCCATATCACTGGGTCTGTGGCAGAACTTCGGAGACGAGGCTCCGCTGGACACCCAGCGTTCAATCATATTGCGAGCCTTCGACTGTGGTGTCACCCACTTCGACCTGGCGAATAACTACGGACCGCCATACGGCAGTGCAGAGATCAACTTCGGCAGAATCCTCCAAGAAGATCTCAGTCAGCACCGCGACGAGATAGTCATCTCGACCAAGGCGGGCTACGACATGTGGCAAGGCCCGTACGGAGAATGGGGATCGCGAAAGCACTTGGTAGCCAGCCTCGATCAGTCGCTACGACGGATGGGCCTGGACTACGTCGACATCTTCTACTCTCACCGGTTCGACCCGAACACTCCTCTCGAGGAAACCATGGGGGCACTACATTCGGCCGTCACCTCCGGTAAGGCGCTCTACGCCGGCATCTCGAGCTACTCCGCGCAACGAACGAGAGAAGCGGCCGCCATCCTGCAGGACCTGGGAACGCCTCTGCTCATCCATCAACCTTCGTACTCGATGGTCAATCGATGGATCGAGAGCGAGCTGATCGACGAGGCAAAGACATTGGGCATCGGGCTGATCGCGTTCTCCCCGCTGGCCCAAGGTCTCCTCACGGACCGCTACCTGTCGGGCACCCCCAAGGGTTCACGCGGAGCACGGGAGGGGTCATTGCGCCCCGCGTTCCTCACAGAGGAGAACCTGGCGCGCGTTCGCAAGCTCAACATGATCGCCGAGCAGCGCGGGCAGTCACTGGCACAGCTTGCTCTCGCGTGGGCCCTGCGCGACACCACTGTCGCCTCGGTTCTCATCGGTGCATCCAGCACGGCGCAACTCGACGACAACTTGGCAGTCGTCGGGAACCTAGATCTGACGGCGAACGAACTCGCCCAGATCGACGAGCACGCAGTCGATCTCGGCGTCAATCTCTGGCACGACTCTAGCGAGAACTGAGGTCAACCATGCTCAACTCCGACCCTCGTCCCATCTTCCTCGACTGCGACACCGGGATCGACGACGCACTGGCCCTGGCGTACCTGCTGGCCTCATCCGCGGTCGACCTGGTTGGCGTCGGCACAGTCAGCGGCAACACCAGCGCCGCCCAGGCGGGACAGAACACACTCGACCTCCTTGCCGTGGCCGGGCGCCTCGACGTGCCGGTCGCGATCGGCGGGCACGACTGGCTCACCCAGCCCTTCGATGGTGGCTCGCCATCGGTGCACGGACACAACGGAATCGGCGACGTCGAACTCCCCCGGGCTCCCCACGGCCCCGCCAACGTGGACGCCGCCGAGCTGCTCATCCAACTATCGGACGAGTACCACGGCACGTTGCATGTGCTGGCCATTGGGCCATTGACGAACCTTGCGCACGCGCTCGATCGGCAACCGGGCCTGCCATCGCGCGTCGCCTCGGTCACCGTAATGGGTGGCGCCGCACTCGTTCCCGGCAACGTCACTCCCGTTGCCGAAGCGAACATCTGGCACGACCCCGACGCGGCACAGCGGGTCATCTCCGCCGACTGGGACGTCAATCTCGTCCCGTTGGACGTCACGATGGAGAACACCTTCCACGACGAGCATCAACGACTGCTTAGCGACTCCGACAATCCCCTGGCCGGCCACGTTGGCGAGATGCTCGACTACTACTTCGGGTTCTACCAGTCCGTATACGGTCGGCGGTGCTGCGCGCTTCATGATCCGCTCGCAGCGGCGATCGCCGCGGGCAACATCAACCCAACCGTGGCCCCCGCAGTGCCGATCGAAGTCGACACGACGCACGGACCGGGGCGTGGACAGACGATCTGCGATATGCGGGGACAGCGGCGGGGCGACGGCGACCACCTGGGTGTGCGCACCCGCATCACCCTCGCGACCGACGCCGGAGTTGCGCCACATCTCATCGAGACGCTGACCGGCCCGCGGCAAACCCGTCAACCGCTCTAGCGACTGCCGAGGTAGGCATCGATCTCCGCCGCCAACGCTGCACGCCCAGGGCCATCCAAGAACGATGCCTCCACCGCGTTGCGCGCCAGCTGGGCGATTCCAGCTTCGTCGAGACTCAAGAGTTCAGCAGCGATCTCGTACTCGCGGTTGAGCGTGGTGCCGAACATCGGTGGGTCGTCGGAGTTGATCGTCACCATGGCGCCCGCAGCCCACATGTCGACGATCGGATGCACGTCGAGCGATGCGACCGCTCGGGTGGCGATGTTCGACGACGGGCACACCTCGAGTGCGATTCCGTGCTCCTTGAGATGCGCCATCAGCGTGGGATCTTGGGTCGACGACGTACCGTGTCCAATGCGTTCGGCGCCAAGGTCGCGGAGGGCGTCCCAAATAGTCTCCGGGCCGGTGGTCTCGCCTGCGTGAGGAACGCTGTGCAGACCCGCGGCAACCGCCTTCTGGAAATGCGGTTTGAACTGCGGCCTCCCGACCCCTACCTCGGGGCCGCCAAGTCCGAAGCCGACCAGGGCCGGCGGCCCGTGCCGTAGCGCGGCGTCGAGGGTGACATCGGCTGCGGGGAGTCCGAATTCACCGGGTATGTCGAAGATCCACCGCATGACCACACCGAGTTCTCGCTCGGCTTCGACGCGCGCCGCCTCGATCGCCTCGACATATGCCTCGATCGGCACTCCCGCTTCGATAGACGTGTACGGCGTGCACGTCAGTTCGACGTACCTGACGTTCTGGGCGGCCAGTTCGGAGGCGACCTCATAGGTGAGGAGCCGGATGTCTTCCGGATCGCGGATGAGGGCGACCACCGCTTCATAGACGTCGGTGAAGTGGTCGAAGTCCCGAAACTTGAAGAAGTCTTTGAGTTCGTCGAGGTCCGAAGGCACCGTGCCGGGGTGTCGGGTCGCCAACTCGGAGACGATGCGTGGCGATGCGGAGCCGACATGGTGTACGTGCAGTTCCGCCTTGGGAAGCCCGGCGATGAAGGCGGAGTGTGGTGACGTTCCGGCGTTCGACATGCCCCTGATAGAACCGCGTTACACGCTTTACGTCAAGGGTTTGACGGAATCGCTCGCTCCCATTCCCGGACACCCCCACCCCGGTACTGCGTCCCCCAGCTGGTTCCACATTGCGAACTGACTAAAGTTGCACTCAGGGACCGCCGGAGCAGGGAGATGTCACGTGGAGTACCTACCGCTCGCGCAGGCGGGCCAGACCCCGTTACGCGTCATGACCATCGCCGGCAGTGATTCCGGCGGTGGGGCAGGCATCCAGGCCGATCTGCGCACCTTCGCGATGCTCGGGCTGCACGGCCTGGTCACCGTCGCCGCGGTGACGGTGCAGAACTCAGTGGGCGTGAAGGGTTTTCACGAGATCCCACTGGACATCATCGCCGGCCAGCTCGAGTCGGTCGCCGGCGATATCGGCATCGAGGCCGCCAAGACCGGCATGCTGGCCTCCGCGGAGATCATCGGTGTGGTCGCCGACACCTGGCGCGGCCTGGACATCGAGGCGCCCCTGGTGGTCGACCCGGTGTGCGCGTCCATGCACGGCGACCCGCTGCTGCATCCGTCGGCACTGGATTCGGTTCGCACCCAACTGTTTCCGATCGCCACCCTGGTGACACCGAACCTCGACGAGGTCCGGCTGATCACCGGGATCGACGTGATCGACGCCGCCACCCAGCGCGACGCCGTCAAGGCTCTGCACGCACTGGGGCCGAAGTGGGCTCTGGTCAAGGGTGGCCACCTGCGATCCTCCGCACACAGCCCCGACCTGCTCTATAACGGCACCGACTTCTACGAATTCGATGCCGAACGCATCGACACCGGCCACGACCACGGCGCCGGTGACACCCTGGCCGCGGCCACCACCTGCGCGCTGGCGCACGGTTACACCGTCCCCGACGCAGTGGCCTTCGCCAAACGTTGGGTCACCGAGTGCCTGCGCGCCGCATACCCGTTGGGTCGGGGCCATGGCCCGGTGAACGCCCTGTTCAGGCTCGCCCATGAGTCTTGACGAACTGGCCGGGGTGGCGCACGAACCCGAGGTGGGCCCGACGGGCCCAAAAGGCGTGGTGCTGCTCACCCATGGCGCGGGCGGTAGCCGGGACTCCCCGCTGCTGATCCGGATCTGCGAACAGTGGGCACGCAACGGCTTCCTCGCGGTCCGGTACAACCTGCCTTACCGGCGGCGCCGCCCCAAAGGGCCGCCGTCGGGTTCCGCGAAGGCCGATCAGGAAGGCATCGCCGAGGCGATCGGATGGGCGCGCGCACTGGGCCACGGCCCGGTGCTCGCCGGTGGTCACTCCTATGGCGGACGGATGACATCGATGGTCGCGGCCGGAAACGACGGCCCGGATGTGCTGACGTTGTTCTCCTATCCCCTGCACCCACCGGGTAAGCCGGAACGAGCCCGCACCGAGCACCTGCCGCAGATCGGCGTGCCGACGGTGTTCACCCACGGCACCGCCGATCCGTTCGGCAGAATCGACGAGATCACCGCCGCCGCGGCCCTGATCACCGGTCCCACCACGGTCGTGGAGATCACCGGAGCCCGGCACGATCTGGGCTCCAAGACCCTGGACGTTCCCGCGCTCGCGGTGTCGGCGGCGGTTATCGTCATCCCATGACGCAGCCGCCCTACGGGCCGCCCTGGGGCGAGCGAAGCGACGGGGGACATACACCGCCGGCTTATGGGGCGCCACCGCCACCCCCGCAGCCGTATTCGTACGGCTACCCGTACCAGGCGCCACCACCGCCGCCGCGCAAGACCCGGTGGGGTTTGATCATCGGGCTCATCGCGGGCGGGTTCGCACTGCTGGCCGTCGTGGGGGTGGTCGGGATCGTACTGTTGATGAAGAACTCCGATGTGGTCGACGCCGCCGAGATCGCAGTGGGTGACTGCCTGACCGATATCCCCTCGGATTCGAGCCTGGTGTCAGCGGTGAAAACCGTCGAGTGCAGCCGGCCGCACAAGGGCGAGGTGTTCGCCGTCATCACCGTGGCGGGCGACGACTTCCCCGGCCAATCGAAGATCGTCGGCTACCAGGACAAGTGCCAGCCCGCGCTGGCGGCGTATTCGTCGGCGGCCCTGGCGGATTCCGAGGTCGGCATGTTCGTCCTGTACCCGACCGAGGCATCGTGGAAGCGCGGGGACCGCGCCGTCACCTGCATCGCGACCACCGACACACCGAGGACCGGATCGATCAAAGGATGACCTACGGTACCGTCGGTTCCGTGTCAGAGAAGAAGAAGTCCCCGGCCGTCGTCCTCACCGGATTGGCCCTGGCGGGCGCCGGTGTCACGCATTTCATCGCACCGAAGGTGTTCGATTCGGCCACCCGGCCCGCGTTCCCGCGCGACACCGAACGCCACATCAAGATAAACGGCAGCATCGAGACCGCGATCGGCGTCGGCCTGCTGGTCCCCAAAACCCGCAAGCTGGCCAAGCTCGGCTCGCTGGGGTACATCGGCTATCTGGCCGCCAACGCGATTCGCAACCGGTAGCTGCCGGATGCTGGCCGGTGTCGCTGTCGCGGGGCTGGCCTGCGTCAGCTACGGCACGGCCTCGGTGCTGCAGGCGTATGGCGCACGCAGTACCCGGGACCCATCGCAGACCGGCGGGCCGACGCTGCGCTCGACGATCCGCGCGGCATTGGCCCCGATGTTCCTCGCGGGCATGGTGCTCGACGCGCTCGGTTTCGTCGGCAGCCTGGTCTCGGCCAGGTTGGTACCGCTGTTTCTGTCCCAGACCATCATCAGCGCCAACCTGGTGGTGACCGCGGTCATGGGCATCTTCGTGCTCAATGTGCGTCTGCAGCGCAGGGATTGGCTGGCCATCGGAACCGTGGTGGCGGCGCTGCTGGTGCTCGGGTTCGGCGCCGGTGGTACCGGCAGCAGTGCGGGCCCGCCCGGTCTGCATTGGGTACTGCTGATCGCTGCCGTGGTCATCCTCGGCTGCGGGGCCGCGCTCATCCGGTTCCTCGGCGCCCGTGCCGCGATCCCGGCCGGCCTGGTCGCCGGCATCCTGTTCGGCACGATGTCGGTGGCGGTGCGGGTCGCCGACGGTGTCGAACCACTGCAGCCGGGCGTGCTGCTTGCCGATCCGGCGGCGTGGACCGTCGCCATCGCCGGGGTGGGTGGCTTCTATTTGTTCACCGTCGCTTTGCAATTGGGGTCGGTCAACGGCGCCGCGGCCGCACTGGTGGTCGGCGAGACGGTGATACCGGGCATCATCGGCGTCGTACTGCTCGGCGACACCGCCCGGCCCGGGTTCGACTGGCTGGTCGTGCTCGCATTCTGCACTGCCGTGGCGGGCGCGGTGGCGGTGGCGATGTTCGGAACGGTCGACGGTTAGCCGCTAACATCCCGCAGATGAGCACACTGCGCTGGAAGTATGTCGAGGCCCCCGGTGACGGCAACTTCGTCGTCGGGCCGGGCGAGCGGCTGAGCTGGCCGCGAACCATCGGCATCGGCGCCCAGCACGTGGTGGCCATGTTCGGTGCCACCTTCCTGGTGCCGGTGCTCACCGGGTTCCCGCCGGCCACCACCCTGCTGTTCTCGGGTGTGGGGACCATCGCATTCCTGCTCATCACCGGCAACCGGTTACCCAGCTATCTGGGTTCCAGCTTCTCGGTGATCGCCCCGGTCACCGCGGCCGTCGCCTCCCACGGGACAGGCAGTGCGCTGGGCGGTTTGGTGGCGGTAGGTCTGTTGCTCATCCTGATCGGCGGGATCGTGCACGTGGTCGGCACGCACTGGCTCGACGTGTCCCTGCCCCCGGTGGTGACGGGCGCGATCGTGGCGCTCATCGGCTTCAACCTGGCGCCGGCGGCAAAGAACAACTTCGACAAGGGCCCGCTGGTCGGCATCGTGACGCTGGTGCTGCTCGTCGGTGTGCTCGCGTTCTTCAAGGGGATGATCGGCAGGCTGGCGATCTTCCTTGCCGTGGTGATCGGCTATCTGCTGGCGCTGGCCCTCGGCGAGGTGGATACCGCGGCCATCGCGGCCGCACCCTGGATCGGGCTTCCGCAATTCCAGACGCCGTCGTTCGACCTGTCCGTGTTGCCGCTGTTCCTGCCTGCGGTGATCGCGCTGGTCGCCGAGAACATCGGGCACGTCAAATCCGTCGGCCAGATGACCGGCACCGATCTGAATCCGGTGCTGGGCCGGGCGCTGGCCGCCGACGGCGTGGCCACCGTGCTGGCCGGTGCCGGCGGCGGTTCGGCCACCACCACCTATGCCGAGAACATCGGCGTGATGGCGGCGACCCGGATCTACTCGACCGCGGCGTACTGGGTGGCCGCCGCGGTGGCCATCGTCCTGTCGTTGTGCCCCAAGGTCGGCGCGACCATCTCGGCGGTCCCGCCCGGTGTGCTCGGCGGCGCGACGATCGTGCTGTACGGGCTCGTCGGGGTGCTGGGCATCCGCATCTGGCTGACCAACCATGTGGACTTCTCGCTACCGGTCAACCAGATGACCGCGGCGATCCCGTTGATCATCGGCATCGCCGACTTCACCTGGCAGATCGGCTCTTTGACATTCACCGGGATCGCGCTCGGGGCTATCGCGGCGCTGGTGGTGTACCACGGGATGCGGCTACTCGGCGCGCCCAGCCACCTTGAGCCTATTCACCAAGGGCGTTGACGACGCGGGAGAACATCCCGGGCAGCGCCGCCGATGCCGGTGTGATGGTGGCGCGCACCGGACGAAACCTGCTGGCGTGCAACAGCCCCGCCGTCAAGAACCGATAGCGCCGGGTCAGGGCGCGCCAACGCCGGTCGTAGTCGGCTGTGCGCCCGGTGACGACGCAATCGACCAGGAGTTCGGCCGCGCCGAAGGCCAGTCCCATTCCCTCCCCGGTCAGTGCGTCCACGTACCCCGCGGCGTCGCCGACCAACAGCACCCGCCCCGCGGTCCGGTCGCGCACCTTCTGCCGCAGCGGTCCAGCCGCCCTGTCCTGACCGTGCGGCAGGCCGTCGAGCCGGTCCGTCAGTGCCGGAAACTGTTTCAAGTGCTCGGCGAAGCCGCCGCGGGTCGACTTCAGAATCGCGACGCCCACGCAGTCCGCACTGATCGGCGTCACATATGCCTCGGTGTCGCGGGACCAGTACACCTCCACACAATCGGACCAGGGTGCCACCTGCACATGCCGCCGAATCCCCCACCTGCGGGGCGTATTCGGCGACCACCGCCGTCCGTCCGCCACCGACAGGCCGAGGCCCTGCCGGATCGGCGAGTGCAGGCCGTCGGCGGCGGCCAGGTACCGGGCCCGGAATCCGGCCGCCGACACCGATTCCGCATCCTGGGTGACTTCACCGACTTCGGCATGCACGACTCGCACGCCTGCCGCGGCCACCGCCTCGGACAGCGCGGCGTGCAGAACGGTGCGCCGGACGCCACGTCCGGCGCCGTGGGTGAACCGCGCCTCGGCGGTGTGTTTGCCGTCCAGGTAACGGATTCCGTGGAAGCTCTGCCCGTCGGGATCGACGCCGATCCGCCGCAGATGGCCGAGGGAATGCGGCATCAGGCCTTCGCCGCACGCCTTGTCGATCGGGCCGCGGCGGTGTTCGACGACGACGACCTGCAGCCCGGCGCGAGCCGCGTGCGCCGCGGTGGCCAGCCCGGCCGGGCCGCCCCCGGCGACGAGCAGGTCGATCACGACGGGCCGCTCACTGCAGGCTCCGGAGTGCTTCGTCTTCCACACGGATCCTGGTGCGCAGCAGAACCGCATTGGCGAAAGAGAACACCAGGGCGGTGACCCAGGCACCACCGACCAACGGCAGTGCCACCCCTTCGGCCACCACCGCTACGTAATTCGGATGCGGCACATAGCGATACGGACCGCCGTCGATACGGGCGGCACCGGGCACCACGACCACCCGGGTGTTCCACTGCTTGCCCAGCGTGGTGATACACCACCACCGCAGGACCTGCGCGGCCAGCACCACCCAGAGCGCGGGCCAGAATCGGCGCTTGCGCAGCCGCGCCTCGGCAACGGCACCCGCCAACAGCCCGGTGTGCAGCGCCACCATCACCGGATAGTGACCGGCACCGAATTCCTTGCCGCCGTGGGCAACACTCCACGCCAGGTTGCGCTTGGATACCACCAGTTCGGCCACTCGCTCGACGGCCACCAGCAGGATCAGCGTCAGAAAACCGCGCATCGCGATCAGCGCCAGCGCAGCAGGACGAGTTCCGAGCAAAAGCCCGGCCCCATGGCCATCAGCACGCCGGGCGTGCCGGCAGCGGGCCGCTTGCGAATGGTGTCGCGCAACACGTGCAACACCGATGAGGAGGACAGGTTGCCCACCTCGGCCAGCGACTGCCAGGTCAGATCGAGCGCATCCGGCGGCAACCCGAGCGTATCGATGATCGCTTCGATGACCTTGGGGCCACCGGGATGACTCACCCAGGTGCCGATGTCTTCGATGGTGAGACCATGGCCGGTAAGGAAATTCGTGACATCGTCACCGAGATAGCGGCCGACGAATCCGGGCACCTCGGCGCTCAGCACTATCTCGAAACCCTTGGTGCCGATGTCCCAACCCATGGCATGCAGCGAATTCGGGTACAGGTGGCTGGTCGAGTCGAGCACATCGGGTCCGGTGGGGTCCATCCGTTCGGCCACGTCGCGCCCGACGGCCACCACGGCGGACGCGCCGTCACCGAACAGGGCGCCGGCCACCAGTGTCGGCATCGACGGATGGTGCTTGCTGGTCAGCGAACAGAGTTCCACCGAGACCAACACCGCCACCTTGTCCGGGGCGCCGCGCAGGTAATCGTTGAGCCGGGCGACCCCGGCGGCCCCGGCCACACAACCCAGCCCGAAGATCGGAACCCGGCGCACATCGGGCCGCAGGCCGAGCCGGCCGGCGATGCGGGCGTCCAGCGACGGCACCACCGCTCCAGTCACCGTGGTGGTGATGATCAGATCCACGTCCTCGGGCCGCAGGCCGGCCTCGTCGAGCGCACCGGACAGTGCCGCGCACCCGAGGTCGGTGGCGTGCTCGATGAACAAGTTGTTCGCTTCACCGAAATCCGTGAGTTGCGCATACTCCTCCAGCGGCCGGACCAGGTACCTGCTCTGCACCTTGGCGCTCTTGTGCAGGGCCCGAACGATCTCCTCATGTTCCTGATAGCCGGGAAAGGTCAACAGCGCTTCGGTCACCTCGTCTTGGGTGTATCGATGAGGCGGAAGAACGCCGTGGACTCCGGCGATGGTGCTGTAGCTGGACACTGCGGCGACATTAGTTCCCATGCCCTTCACACGGGGCGCTACCTCATCCGGTTCAATGCGGCTTCCTGGAATTGCGCTGTGAATCCGAACTGATCTCGCAACCGCGCCAACGCTTTCCGCCACGAGGTTAGCCACGTCCGGCACAGCAAACGATGCCAGTATCGCAGCCGACGAATCCGGGTGCGCCCGAAAACAGCGTGCGAACAAGCCTTTTCGGGGTGAGATCGGCTCCGGCCGTCGAGCAGGTGCAGCTACCAGGGCGCCGCCGGCCAACATGGGCCGGGTGCCTGGCGGGTGTCAGCTGTCGCGCGCTTGCTCATCCAATTCGACGTGCGCGCGGATCCGGCCGGCTTCGTCGGTCCAGCCCTTGGACTCCGCGTAACCGATCATCGCGGCGAGTTTGTGCTGCCATTCGGCGTCCCCGGTCCGGCCCGCGAGCGCGCTGAGGTCGGCCGGATCCACCCACGAATGCGCCGCGGTCACCACGACGACCTTGAAGGCGGTGAAGTCCTCCGGCTCGCAGACCTCGACGTGCGGCGGGACGGTGCGGGTATCGATGCGCAGGTACACAGCACTCCTTTCAGGATCCGCGATGCGGGACGCCGTTGGCGCCGTCGGTGGACTGGGCGTAGGTGCCGACCGCGAACGCGATCGCCGGGCCGGTGACCGACAGGGCGCGCCGGTCGACGTTGTCGATGCCGTCGCGCGGTCCACCGGTGTTCGGGTCGAACGGCGCACCGGCCTTGCCGCCCCACAGCCGGGCCTGCACCGGTGTCTTCTTCTGCAGTGCGCCGGTGGTGACGCCGCCGACGGGGATACCGGCGGCCAGGAAGGGGCTGTAGTCACTGATCCGGTCCAGCGGCATATCGGCGGGCCGCACCCCGGCGAGATTGAGATAACCGGCCAGGGTGCGCTCCACCCCCGCCGAACCGTCCGGGACCGAGGTGATGTCGGGGTTGGGCGCACCCGATTGATCGCCGTCGTAGGTGAAGAAGCCGGCGTTGGGCGAGCCCAGCATATCGGCGTCCAGATACAGGGCAATGTCGTCACGTTGGCCGGCATCCAGGCCGGCCAGGTATTTCGCTGCGGCACCGAGACTTTCCGAACCCCAGAAGGCGAACCGCACGGCGTTCGCCACGGCCGGTTTCGACCCCAGTGCCGTCGCGGTGGCCAGCAACGCGGCCACCCCCGTCCCGTTGTCGTTGACGCCCGGACTGCCCGGCGCGCTGTCCAATTGGGCACCGGCGGTGATCACGTTCCCGGTGGCCCCGGTGTGGGTCTGTGCGATGACATTGCGGGAGCGCGCCAAGCTGGCTTTCCCGTTCAGCGTCAACCGAACCGGGGAGTTGGTGCGGCGCAGGGCGGCGTCCACCTCCCGGTCGATGATCGCGACCGGGACCTTGAGTTGCTGGTAGTAACCCAGCGGGAACAGTCCGGGCACACCGTCGGTGGCCACCACCAGCAGGCCGGCCGCCCCCGCCGCCACCGCCGCGTTCTGCTTGTCCACCACCGAACATCCCAGGGCATCGACGATCACCAGCGCCGCGCGGGCTTTGCGGTAGTCCGCGGTGGCGCAGCCCGACGGCTTGGCCGGGCGGACGCTCAATGCGCTCAACCCGCCCGCCGCGGTGGGGGCCAGCGGCGAACCCTGGTCCACGGGGTAGCGCTGACCGGCCACCTCCAGCGTCGGCGCCCCCGGATCGCCGGTCTTGAGCCACTCGAACTCCGGGGTCTGCACGTCGAAACCCTTGTCGCGCAGCACACCCGCGACATAGTCCACGGCGGCGTCATAGCCGGGCGTACCGGGCTCACGGCTGCCGATCTCGCCGAGCTTCAGCAGGTGCGGATACATCGCATCGGCGGTCACCTTGCCCGCCAGCTCGTGCGGTGAGAACGGTTCCGGCGGCGGCGGGGCCGACGAGCAGGCGCTCAGGGCCAGGACGGTACACGCCAGGACGGTGAGGCGCCGCCTCATGAGGCCGACACAGTGTGCCGGGTGCGGTCGTCGCGGACCGGAACCCCGTTGCGGCCGCTCTGATCCTGGGCATACAGCCCCACCGCGTAGGCGACGCCCTTGCCCTGGATCTCCAGCGAGGTGCGGTCCACGTGGTCGAGCGTGTCGGTGGCCTTGTGGTAATTCGGATCGAACGGCTGGTTGGCCTTGCCGCCCCAGAGCTGCGCCTGCTCCTCGGTCATGTTCTCCTCGGCGCCGGAAAACAGTCCACCGGAAGGGATTCCGGCCTTGGTGAACCCGTCATAGTCGGACCTTCCGTCGAACGAGGTGTCCCGGGCGGGCTTACCTGCACCGTCGAGGTAGGCCACCAGCGTCCGTTCGATACCGGCGGACCCCTCCGGCACCCTGGGCACGTCGCCGTCCTTGGCCGGCGGCAGGGACTGATCACCGTCGTAGGTGAAGTAGCCGGGATTGGGTGAGCCGAGCATGTCGAAGTTCAGGTACAGCGAAATGTCTTTGAGCTGGTCGACACCGAGGGTGGACACGTAATTGCTGGAGCCCAGCAGGCCGAGCTCCTCGGCGCCCCAGAACCCGAACCGCACGGCGTTTCGCACGTTCGGCGAACTGCCCATCTGCAGCGCGGTTTCCAGCACCGCCGCGGTACCCGACCCGTTGTCGTTGATGCCGGGCCCTTCCGGCACGCTGTCCAGGTGAGCGCCCACCATCACCACATCCGACGGCGACCCGGTCTTGGTCTGGGCGATGACGTTGCGGGTGCGGTCGACGTTGACACCGGCCTTGAGCGTCAGACTCGCCGGACCGGGGGCGGCGCGTAGCCGGGCTCCGTCGGCTTTGCTCACGCTGATCACCGGGATCAACACGTCGGTGGTTTCACCGAGGGTGCCGCCGAATTCGTCGCCGTCGACATTGTTGGCCACGATCAGGGCCACCGCCCCGCGTTTGGCGGCGACGGCCTGCTTGTCGCCGAACGGACAGGAGCCGCGGTCGACCAGCACCAGCGCACCCTGTACCGGCAGGCCGTCGTAGTCCGACTCCGCGCATCCCGGAGTGTCGTCGGCCCGCGCGGCGACCAGAGGTCCGCGCACACCGCCCTCCGGTGTGCCGATGGTGTAGTTGAACGGCTTGGCGGTCACCTTGGCTCCCGACACCGTCAGCACCGGCTCCTCGGCGAACGGCAGCCGGACCTCGAACTCCGGGGTTTGCACGTCGAAGCCCTTGTCCCGCAGCATGTTCGCCACGAACTCGACACTTGCCGTGTATCCGGGAGTGCCCATCGCCCTGGTGCCGTTGTTGGCATCGGCGATCTCCTGCAGCTTCTTCATGTGGGCCAGCATGGCGTCGGCGGTGACCCGGTCCCGAACGGTGCCCGCGTAGTCGGAAGCCGGCGTGGCCGGGCTCGGCGGGACGGCGGTGGGTTGCGGTGCGGGCGCGTGGGCACACCCGGCCAGGACTGCGGCGACGGAGACGAAGGCGATGGCCGCGTGTGATCTGAGCCGCATAGGACCCCACGGTAGCGGACGGCCGTCAGGCATCCCGCCGCGTCACCACCACGGCGCCCACGGCGAAGACCGTTGCGGCCACGGCGGCGAAGTACAACGCCGAACCCGCCGGACCCCACCACATGGTGAAACTCTGGATCCAGGTGACGCCGGTGAACGCGTTGGCGTTGGTGAACGGCAACAGCGGGCCGAGGCGCGCGCCCAGCCGGGGTGTCACTCCCAGCAGCGGTTCCACCACGAAGGGCGCCAGCAGCAGCACGGCGATGGCGGCCGCGCTGTGCCGCACCACGGCGCCCAGGCCGACGGCCAACACCGCGCCCAGGGCCGCATACAGCGTCACCGCGCCCACCGTCCGCCACGCCGGCACACCCGACAACGACGCCCCGGCAGCCAGCAGGATCGAACCCAGCGTGGCCAGCAGTGTCACCGCTGCGGAGAACACCGCGGCGACAAGAGCTTTGGCGCCGAGCACGCGGACCCGGTTCGGGGTGGCCAGGAACGTGGTGCGGATCATGGCCGTGCGGTACTCGCCGGTGACGGTCAGCGCAGACAGGATCATCAGTACCGGAACACCGAACGTGGCGGCACCCTGGGCGGCCCGATCGGGGTCCAGCGGACCGTAGGACGCGTAGGCCTGGATGGCGGCCAGGCCGAGACTGAGCACCACCACCGTCAGCGCCATCCAGAGCGGAGACCGGGTGGTCCGCAGTTTGAGGTACTCGCTGAAGATGGTCACGCGCCCGCCCGGTATTCGGTGGTGTCGGCGGTGAGGTTCAGGTACGCCTCCTCCAGTGAGGCCCGCATCGCCGTCAACTCGTGCAGGGTGACGCCGTGCCGGGCGGCCAGGTCGCCCACTCGTTCGGTCGGCACACCGCGCACCCGCAGCGCGGCGCCGTCGCGGATGACCTCGATGCCTTCGGCCATGAGCGCCTCGGCCAGTCGGTCGACCTGCGGGCTGCGGACCAGAACGTCGACCGCGGAGGCCACGAACTCGTCCATGGTGGTGGCGGCGATCAGTTTGCCGCGGCCGATCACCACCAGCCGGTCGGCGGTGTTGGCCATCTCGGCGAGTAGGTGACTGGAGACGAATACGGTGCGCCCTTCGGCGGCCAGCGAGCGCATGAAGGTCCGCACCCACCGGATGCCTTCGGGGTCCAGGCCGTTGACCGGCTCGTCGAACAGCAGCACCTGCGGGTCGCCCAGCAGGGCGGTCGCGATACCGAGGCGTTGGCTCATTCCCAGCGAGAACGCCCCGGCGCGTTTACCGGCGACGTCGGTGAGCCCGACGGTCTCCAGCACCTCGTCCACCCGGGCGGCCGGGATCCGGTTGCTGGCGGCGATCCAGCGCAGATGCGCGCGGGCCGACCGGTTCGGGTGCACCTGCCGGGCGTCCAGCAGCGCGCCGACCGTCCGCAGCGGATGGGTGTGCTCGTGGTAGCGCCGGCCCAGCACGGTCGCGGTGCCCGCGGTCGGCCGGTCCAAGCCGAGGATCATCCGCATGGTGGTCGACTTGCCGGCCCCGTTGGGCCCGAGAAACCCAGTGACGACCCCGGATTCGACCGTGCAGGTGAGGTCGTCGACGGCGGTGGTGCGGCCGAAGCGTTTGGTGAGTCCGGTTAGCTGGATCACACGGCCTCTACGACCAGGTCGGCGACCGCGCGCATGCCCGCGGCATTGGGGTGCAGCGGCGCGGGGCCACGGCCGGGCAGTGGCAGCACGATCCAGCTCGGCCTGGTGGTCCAGGGTTCCCGCGACCAGGGATGGTGTTCCCGGCTGGCGGCCGCGGCGCGCACCAGGTGACAACCGGTCTCCGCGGCGGCCTCCGCGGTGGCCCGCTCCAGACCGTCGGCGACGCGGTGGCCGAGCGCGAACAGTTCCGCGGGCAGCGGCGGTGGCGTGGTGTCCGGTGCGGGCAGCAGGGTGAGGTAGTCGACGAACACCACCAACGCTCCCGGCGCACACTCCCGGATGGCGGTGCCGACCCGGACCAGCGCGTCGCGCACCGTCGCCAGTGCGGCGTCGCGCGCGGCTTCGTCGAACAGGTCGCCGACCGGGGTCATCCGGCGCAGCAGCGACGGCAGTGCGGCCACGCTGAGCAGCGGCACGTAGCCGACGTCGTTCCCGCCGACGGTCACCGTCACCAGCGACTCGGAACCGTCGAGTGCCTCGATCTGCGGGGGCGCGCCGTGCTGGCATTCGGTCAGGATGTGCGCGGTGGTGGCGCCGGAGTACGTGACGTCGATCAGGTCGAGCCCGAGCCGCGCGGCGGCCAGATGCGGGTAGTTGCGCGCAGAGCGCATGGCCAGCCGGGGCGCCCCGGCGGCGTGCGGCGTGATACCGGGGCCGGCGGCCATCGAGCTGCCCAGCGCCACATAGCGTTTCACGGAGCGGCCGGGCTGGAAGCCTGTGCCCAGAACCGTTTCGGGATCCGCCCGGCGCGCCGGGCCAGGTAGCCGGCGTTGACGGCCGAGGCCATCGCCGCGGCCATCACCGGCGGGTCGGCGGACCGGGTCACGGCGGTGGCCAGCAGCACGGCGTCACATCCGAGTTCCATGGCCAGCGCGGCGTCACTGGCGGTGCCGATGCCGGCGTCCAGGATTACCGGAACTCCGGCCCGGTCCACGATCATCTCGATGTGGTGCGGGTTGGCGATGCCCAGCCCGGTCCCGATCGGCGATCCCAGCGGCATCACGGCCGCGCAGCCGGTGTCCTCCAGCCGGCGCGCCAGCACCGGATCGTCATTGGTATAGGGCAGCACCACGAACCCGTCGTCCACCAGTTGTTCTGCGGCCCTGACCAATTCGATGGCATCGGGGAGCAGCGTGCGCTCGTCGGCGATGACTTCGAGTTTCACCCACTCGGTGCCGAGTGCCTCGCGCGCCAGCCGGGCGGTGAGCACCGCCTCGGCCGCGCCGCGGCAACCCGCGGTGTTGGGCAGCGGGGTGATACCGAGGCGGCCGAGCAGATCAAGCACCCCGGTGCCGGTGTCGGCGTCGACGCGGCGCATCGCCACCGTGGTCAGTTCCGTGCCGGAGGCGATCAGCGCCTCCTCAAGCACGGCGAGGTTGGCCGCGCCGCCGGTGCCCATGATGAGCCGCGAACTGAACTCACGGCCCGCGATGGTGAGCTTCGGGTAATCAGCCACCCTGCACCGCCGTCACCACTTCCACCCGGGCACCGTCGCAGAGCACGGTGTGCCAGGCCGAACGCGGCAGCACCTCCCAATCGACAGCCACCGCGATGCCCTTGTCCGGAAAGCCCAATTCACCCACCAGTTCTTCGACGGTGATGTCGTCTCTCACCTCGGCCTGTTCGCCGTTGACCAGCAATTTCATCGTGCTCCTAACACCCGGCCAGTTCGGCGGCGATCCGCTCCGCGGTCCACGGCGCCAGCAGGAAACCGTTGCGGCCGTGACCGGTGGCCACCAGCGTGCGTTCATCCAGTCTGCCGACCACGGGCAACCCATCGGGTGTCATCGGCCGCAGTCCGGCGGCGCACTCGGCCAGTTCGTACTCCCCCAGCGCCGGTATCACCGCGCACGCGTCGTCGAGCAGATCACGCACCCCGGTGACCACCGGCGCGGTGTCCCGGCCGTGCTCGTACTGGGTGGCGCCGACCACCACACCGTCGACGCGGGGCACCAGGTACACCTGCCTGCCGTGCACCCGGGCTCGAATGACCCTGTCCGGCACCGGCATACACCCCTTACGCCATCGCAGTCGCAGCACCTCACCCTTGACCGGACGCACCTGCAGGCCCGGCCACAGTGCCGGGGCGTCGATCCCGTTGGCGATCACCCGCAACCCGGGCACGTCGGCCAGGTCGGTGACCGGTGGCGCCCATTGCACGCCCGCGGCCGCACACGCGGACTGCAACGCCTCGACCAGCCTGCGGTTGTCCACCGCCAGTTCGGTCTCGGCGCGGAAACCGTGCCGGATGCCCTGAGCCAGCAGCGGCTCGATATCGCGGGCGGCGGTCGTCGCCGTGACGGGGTGCCCCTGCGCCAAGAGCCAATCCGCGACGGTGCGCAGGTCGGCCACGTCGGCCCGGTCAACCGCCACCACCAGCGATTCACGCGCCGTCACCACGTCCTCGGGCAGTCCGTCCAGGAAGCCGGTGTGCCACAGTTTCAGCGATTCCAGGCCCAGAGCCAGCTGGGCATCCTCGCCGGGCCAGCCCTCGCTGTGCGGGGCCAGCATGCCGCCGGCCACCCAGGACGCACCATGGGCGTCGGTGCGGTGTACCCGAACCGACCAGCCGTCCTGGGCTGCCCGCCGCGCCACGGACAGTCCGATGACTCCGCCGCCGATCACTGCCAGTGAGCGTTCAGACATCCCTCTCCCTTCGCCGGCATGACCCGGATCAGGTGTAACGGTCAGGGCCGGCAATTGGCCCACTCTCAGTCCCGGTCCCGGGACTCCCGTGTCGGCTGCCCAGCCTACTCGGCCCGATGGTTTCCACTTCGCCCCGCCGATCTCGCGCCCGTTAATGTCGGCACGTGGATCCACGTACGCGTCTCGCCGACGCCCGGCTGTATCTCTGTACCGACGCGCGGCTGGCCCGGGGCGATCTCGCCGAATTCGCCGACGCCGCACTGGCCGGCGGCGTGGACATCATCCAGTTGCGGGACAAGGGCCTGGAAGCCCGCCAAGAGCTGGAAGCGCTGGAGATCCTGGGAGATGCCGCCCGCAGGCACGGCGCGCTGCTGGCGGTGAACGACCGGGCCGACGTGGCGCGGGCGGCGGGTTCGGACGTGCTGCACCTCGGGCAGGACGATCTTCCGCTGGAGGTGGCCCGCGCCATCATCGGCACCGATCCCGTGATCGGCCGGTCCACCCATGACGTGCGGCAGGTGGCGGCCGCCGTGGACGAAGCCGTCGACTACTTCTGCACCGGGCCGTGCTGGCCCACCCCCACCAAACCCGGCAGACCGGCCCCCGGCCTGGACTTGGTCCGGCACACCGCCGCGTTGGCACCGGACAAGCCGTGGTTCGCCATCGGCGGTATCGACGCCGACCGGCTGCCCGAGGTGCTGGCCGCCGGGGCCCAGCGGATCGTGGTGGTGCGCGCCATCACCGAGGCCGACGACCCGCAGGCCGCCGCGCGTCACCTCAAATCCGCGCTCACGGCCTGAGCAGTGGGAGGGTCGCGGTCACGGTGCGCAGCCGGTCCCAGCTGGCCGCGAATCCCGGGTGCAAAGGCAGGCCGGTCACCTCGTCCTCGGCCACCCAGCGCAATTCCGAGCTCTCCCGGTTCGGCGTCGTGACCAACATCTCGACGGCGTCGGCGATGACGGTCGTGTACGACCAACCCGGCACCTCGTGGGTGACCACGGTGATCCGGACCGTCATCTGATCCGGCGTCAGCCCCGCCTCTTCGTGCGCCTCCCGGACCGCGGCCTCCTCGACCGACTCATGACTGTCCCTGGCGCCCCCGGGCAACCCCCAGGTGCCGCCCTGATGACTCCACGGAGCGCGATGCTGGAGCAGCACGGCGGCCGCGCCGCCCGGGCCCGGCGCCCGCAGCAGCAACCCGGCCGCACCATGGCGGCCCCAGAAGTGCGCACCGCCGTCGGACATCACCCAGCCGTCACCGTCGCCACGCACAGATTCACAATAGGGAACCCGTGCCGACTTTTGGCCACGCAGTGTGAGCTCGGAATTCCCACACGTCACACCAATCTCTCTTAGACTTTCATTAATCGCCTTGGAGGGAGGTCCGCGAACCCGTGACCGTGGAGTTGGCGCATCCGTCGACCGAACCGCTGGCGTCACGGTCGCCGGCCGCCCCGGCGCACCCCCGATGGTGGTTCCTGTGGACCACACCGGGGCGCATCCTCACCATCGGCATGGTGCTGTCCGCACTCGTCATCGCGTGCGCGTTCGCGACGTCCAAGACCGTCAACGACCGCCAGCAGGCGCTGACCACCGTGCTCAACCACACCGAGCCGCTGTCCTTCGCCGCCGGCCAGCTGTACACCACGCTGTCGGTGGCCGACGCCGCGGCGGCCACCGCCTTCATCGCCGGCGCCGAACCCAGCGATGTCCGCAAGCGCTACGAACAGGCCATCACCGATGCCTCGGTGGCCGTCACCCGAGCGTCCAGCGGGCTGACCGATGAGCCGATGATCCAGGTGCTCGGCCGGGTCAACGCGGAGCTGGCGGTCTACACCGGCCTGGTGGAGACGGCCAGGACCAACAACCGGGCCGGAAATCCGGTCGGTTCGTCGTATCTGTCCGAAGCGTCGGCCCTGATGCAGACCCAGATCCTGCCCGACGCCCAGCGGCTCTACGAGGCGACCTCCTCGCGCGTGGACGCCGAGACCGCCGCTTCGGCGCGGATCCCGGCGTCGGTCATCGTCGTGGTCACCGTGACGATCCTGTTCGGGTTGTTCGCCAACCGCTGGCTGGCCCGGCGAACCCGGCGGCGGGTGAACATCGGTTTCGTCGCGGGCGGACTGGCGGTGCTGATTATGGTGGTCTGGGTGGGTACCGCACTGGTCATCTCGACCACCGACAGTCGCAGTGCGAAAAATACTGCGGCGCAATCGCTCAAGACGGTCACCACGATGGCGATCACCGCGCAGCAGGCCCGCGCCGACGAGACTCTGGCCCTGGTGCGCCGCGGTGACGAGGACGTCCGCAAACAGTCCTACTACCAGCGCATCGATGCCATGCAGCAGCAACTGTCGATCTACCTGAGCAGCGATGACAACAACAAGGGCGACCTCGCCGACGCCGAGCAGTTGTTGCGCAAATGGCGCGCCGCCGACGACCGGATCAACGCCTATATCGCCGTCGGTGACTACCAGGCCGCCACCCAGGTGGCCCTCGGCACCGGCGAGGACGACTCCACCCCCGCCTTCGGCAAGCTCGACGAGGCGCTCACCAAGGGCATCGCCGACAGCCGCAATCAACTGCGCACCGATATCCTCAACGCCCGCCGGGTGCTGTCCGGGGCGACGTTCGGCGCTGCGGCGCTGAGCGTGATCGCGGCGATCGCCGTCGCGCTGGGCCTGTGGCCCCGACTGAGTGAGTACCGCTAGTGGTCGACAAACGCGCAGTTCTGTTCGCCGCGGTGCTGGTGCTCGCGGGCTGCTCCCAGAGCGCCCCCGCCGCCCCGCTGCCGGAGGTGACGCTGGCCCCACCCACGCCGGCCGGCATGCAGCAACTGGCACCCGATCGGGCACCGGACCCGGTCCCGGCCAACGAGCACTGTGACCGCACCGCCAGCCTGCGGCCGTTCCTCGACCGCAGACAGGCCGACGAGGCCGTGGAGAAGATCCGCAATCGCGGCAGGCTGATCGTCGGGCTGGACATCGGCAGCAACCTATTCGCCTTCCGCGACCCCATCACCGGGACCATCACCGGTTTCGACGTCGATATCGCCGGTGAGGTGGCCCGCGACATCTTCGGCACCCCGTCGCAGGTGGAGTACCGCATCCTGTCCTCGGCCGACCGGCTGACCGCCCTGCAGAACGACCAGGTCGACATCGTCGTCAAGACCATGAGCATCACCTGCGAACGCAAGGAGCTGGTGGCGTTCTCCACCGAGTACCTGTCGGCCAACCAGCGCATCCTGGCCCCGCGCGATTCGCAGATCAGGCAAGCCAAGGATCTCGCGGGCAAGCGGGTCTGCGCGGCGACCGGCACCACCTCGCTGGAGCGGGTGAAACAGATCGACCCGCCGCCGGTCATCGTCGAGACGGTGACCTGGGCGGACTGCCTGGTGGCGCTGCAACAACGCCAGGTCGACGCGGTCAGCACCGATGACACCATCCTGGCCGGTCTGGTCAGCCAGGACCCGTACCTGCACATCGTCGGCCCGAGCATGGCCGAGGAGCCCTACGGCATCGGGATCGGCAAGGAGAACCCCGGTCTGGTCCGCTTCGTCAACGGCACCCTGGAACGCATCCGGCGCGACGGCACGTGGAACACGTTGTACCGCAAATGGTTGACGGTGCTCGGCCCCGCTCCGGCACCTCCGGTGGCGAGGTACGTGGACTGATGACCGACCCCGACGCAGGCCCCGACACCGAAGGCCCGGGAACCCGGCCGGCCAGCCTGGCCGACCTGGAGGACTTCCAGGACGACGACTCCGTGGCGACGGCACGGCCGATGGCCACCCAGGCGGTGTATCGGCCGGACTTCGGCGACACCGAGAAAACCACCCGGTCCACCGACGGTGCCGCATCGACCGAACCGACCGATTCCATGACGCCGGCGACCCGGCCGCGGTCCCCGATCCGGCGGCTCGGCGGTGGCCTCGTCGAGATCCCACGGGTGACCGAACGCAACCCGCTGGCCGCCTTGATGACCAATCCGGTGGTGGCCGAGCGGAAACGGTTCTGCTGGAACTGCGGTAAACCGGTCGGCCGCGCGTCCAAGGACGGTCCGGCGCAGTCCGAGGGCAATTGCCCCTATTGCGGGAGCGCGTATTCGTTTCTGCCCCAGCTCAGTCCGGGCGACATGGTGGTGGACCAGTACCTGGTCAAGGGTTGCATCGCGCACGGCGGCCTGGGCTGGGTGTACCTGGCCTTCGACACCAATGTGAATTACCGGCCGGTGGTGCTCAAAGGCCTGGTGCATTCCGGTGACGCCGAGGCCCAAGCCACCGCGATGGCAGAGCGCCAGTTCCTGGCCGAGGTGACCCACCCGGCGATCGTGAAGATCTTCAACTTCGTCGAACACGACGACAAGCAGGGCGATCCGGTCGGCTACATCGTGATGGAGTACGTCGGCGGAACGTCACTCAAGCAGCGCAAAGGCGCCAAACTACCTGTCGCGCAGGCCATTGCATACATGCTGGAGATCCTGCCCGCGCTCGGCTACCTGCACTCGCTGGGTCTGGTGTACAACGATCTCAAACCCGAGAACATCATGGTCACCGAGGAGCAGCTCAAGCTGATCGACCTCGGCGCGGTGTCGCGGATCAATTCGTTCGGATTCCTCTACGGCACACCGGGTTACCAGGCACCGGAGATCGTGCGTACCGGGCCGACGGTGCAGACCGACATCTACACCGTCGGCCGTACCCTGGCCGCGCTGACTTTGAACCTGCGCACCCGCCGGGGCCGTTACGTCGACGGCGTGCCCGATGACGACCCGGTACTGGCCTCCTATGACTCGTTCGGCCGCCTGCTGCACCGCGCCATCGACCCCGATCCGCGGCGGCGGTTCACCAGCGCCGAGGAGATGTCCAGTCAGTTGCTCGGCGTGCTGCGTGAGGTGGTCGCCCAGGATTCCCGGGTGCCGCGGCCCGGCCTGTCGACGGTGTTCAGCCCGCCCAGGTCCACGTTCGGGGTCGATCTGCTGGTCGCGCACACCGACGTCTATCTGGACGGGCAGGTACATTCGGCGAAGCTGACGGCACCGGAGATCGTCAAAGCACTGCAGGTGCCGCTGGTGGACCCGGCGGACGTCGGCGCGCCGATCTTGTCCGCCACGGTGCTCAGTCAGCCTGTGCAGACCCTGGATTCGCTGCGTTCCGCCCGGCACGGCACCCTGGACTCCGAGGGCATCGACCTGTCCGAGTCGGTGGAACTGCCGCTGATGGAGGTGCGCGCCCTGCTGGATCTGGGCGACGTCGCCAAGGCCACCCGCAAACTGGAGGACCTGGCCGAGCGGATCGGCTGGCGTTGGCGGTTGACCTGGTTTCGCGGGGTGGCGGCGCTGCTGACCGCCGACTATGACACCGCCACCAAGTACTTCACCGAGGTGCTCGACACGCTGCCCGGCGAGCTGGCACCGAAGGTGGCACTGGCCGCGACCGCCGAACTGGCCGGCACCGCCGACGAACGCAAGTTCTACGGCACGGTGTGGCGTACCGACAACGGCGTCATCTCCGCCGGTTTCGGGCTGGCCCGTGCCCAGTCCGCGGACGGCGACCGCGACGATGCCGTCCGCACCCTGGACCTGGTGCCCGCCACCTCAAGGCATTTCACCACGGCGCGGTTGACCAGTGCGGTGACGCTGCTGTCCGGCCGGTCCATCAACGAGGTGTCCGAACGGCAGATCCGGGACGCCGCGCGGCGGGTGGAGGCACTGCCCGAGGGCGAACCGCGCGTGCTGCAGATCCGTGCCCTGGTGCTGGGCACCGCGATGGACTGGCTGGCCGACAACACGGCCAGCACCAACCACATTCTGGGTTTCCCATTCACCCAGCACGGCCTGCAACTGGGGGTGGAGGCCTCGCTGCGCAGCCTGGCCAGGGTGGCGCCCACCCAGGCGCACCGCTATGCGCTGGTCGACCTGGCCAACAGTGTGCGGCCGATGAGCACGTTCTAACGTTCGTAGAGTTCCAGCGGCAGGCCGTCGGGATCCTTGAAGAAGGTGAATCGGCGGCCGGTGTGTTCGTCTACGCGGACCGGTTCCACGGCAACGCCTTTGGATTGCAATTCGCGTACCGCGTCGTCGAGGTCACCGACGGAGAACGCCAGATGCCGCAGGCCCTGGGCCTCGGGCCGGCTGGGTCGCGGCGGCGGGTCCGGGAAGGAGAACAGTTCGATCTGCGCGCCGCCGGGCAGGGCCAGATCCAGTTTGTAGGAATCCCGCTCGGCGCGGTGCACCTCGCGGATCACCGGCAGGCCCAGCGTCTGGGTGTAGAACCGTTTGGACACCTGGTAATCCGAGCAGATCACCGCGACGTGGTGAATGCCTTCGATCCGCACGGCTACGCCTCCAGCACTGTCGCGCAGGCCCTGGCGATGGCGAGTTCCTCGTTGGTGGGGATCACCAGCACGGTGGTCGGCGACTTGTCCACCGAGATCCGCCGGGCTCCCCGCTCGGGCGCCGCGTTGAGCGCCTCGTCGAGTTCGATTCCGAGCGCGGACAATCCGGACAGGGCGTCCCGTCGGACCAGGGCGTCGTTCTCCCCCACCCCGGCGGTGAACGTGATGACGTCCGCGCGGCCCAGCAGCGCCAGGTAGGCCCCGACGTACTTTCGCAACCGGTGGATGTAGACGTCGTACGCCAGCCGTGCGTCCGCGTCACCGGCGTCGATCTGCTTGTGCAACTCCCGGAAATCGGTCTGTCCGCCCAAGCCCAAGACACCGGACCGGCGGTTGAGCATGGTTTCGATGTCCTGCACCGTCATTCCGGCGGTGCGGTTCAGGTACATGATGATGCCGGGGTCCAGGTCGCCGGATCGGGTGCCCATCACCAGTCCCTCCATCGGGGTCAGGCCCATCGATGTGTCGATCGGCCGGCCACCCGCGATGGCCGATGCCGAGGCGCCGTTACCCAGGTGCAGCACAATTTGATTCAGTGAGTCCAGCGGTGCGTCCAGGAACAGGGCCGCCTGTTCGCTCACGTACCGATGGGACGTGCCGTGGAAGCCATAGCGCCGGATGTGCCACTTCTCGGCGATCTCGCGGTCGATGGCGTACTCCGCCGCAGCCGCGGGCAGATCGTGGAAGAACGCGGTGTCGAACACCGCGACATGAGCCAGACCGGGCAGCAACTTTCGGGCTTCCCGGATCCCCAGGATCGCCGGCGGATTGTGTAGCGGAGCCAGCGGGGCCAGTTCGTCGAGCCTGGCCAGCAGCTCGTCGTCGATTACGGTCGGTTGGTAGAAGCGGCGTCCGCCGTGCACCACCCGGTGCCCCACCGCCGCCAGCTCGTCGGTGTGCACCCCCGCCGACGTCAGGCCGTCGAAGACCTCCTGCAGTGCGGCACTGTAGTCGATCACCCGTTCGATCAGGCCGCTGCATACGGATTCCCCAGAATGGGGCTCCAGGACTTGATATTTGATCGAGGACGAGCCGCAGTTCAGTACCAGGATCTTCACTTCGCACCCTGCGCCTGGATCGCCGTGATCGCCACGGTGTTGACGATATCCTCCACCAGCGCACCCCGGGAGAGGTCGTTGACGGGTTTGTTCAGGCCCTGCAGCACCGGTCCGATGGCGATGGCCCCGGCACTGCGCTGCACCGCTTTGTAGGTGTTGTTGCCGGTGTTGAGGTCCGGGAAGATCAGCACGGTGGCCCGGCCGGCGACCGGCGAGTCCGGCATCTTGGTGACCGCCACCGACGGTTCGACCGCGGCGTCGTACTGGATGGGACCTTCCACCAGCAGATTCGGATCCCGCTTACGCACGAGTTCCGTTGCCGCCCTGACCTTGTCGACGTCAACTCCGGTACCCGAGGTGCCGGTGGAGTAGGACAGCATGGCGACCCTGGGCTCGATGCCGAACTGGGCGGCGGTGCCGGCCGAGGAGATCGCGATATCGGCGAGCTGTTCCGAGGTCGGGTCGGGCACGATCGCGCAGTCGCCGTAGGCCAGCACGCGGTCCTCCAGACACATCAGGAAGATGGAGGAGACCGTGGAGACCCCCGACTGCGTCTTGATGATCTCGAAGGCCGGCCGCACGGTATGGGCGGTGGTGTGCGCAGCGCCCGACACCATGCCGTCGACCATGTCGTTGTGCACCAGCATGGTGCCGAAATATGAGACGTCGTGGATGATCTCGCGGGCCTGTTCGACGGTGATGCCCTTCTTGCGCCGCAATTCGGCGTATTGCCGGGCGAATTGGTCACACAGCTCGCTGGTGCGCGGGTCGAGCACCTGGGCACCGTCGAGGTCGACACCCAGTTCCGCGGCGCGGGCCCGCACCGCGGACTCGTCGCCCAAAATGGTCAGATCGGCCACCCGGTGCGCCAGCAGCCGGCCCGCTGCACGCAGAATCCGATCGTCGTCACCCTCGGGCAGCACGATGCGTTTACGGTCGTTGCGGGCCCTGTCCTGCAGCTGATAGGTGAACATCTGCGGGGTGATCACCTCGGGTATCGGAATCGCAAGCTGGGCAAGCAGATCCGCGACATCAACATGCATCTCCATCAGCGCCAGCGCCGTGTCGATCTTGCGGGTGGAGGCCGTCGTCACCCGTCCGCGGGCCTTGGCCACCGCCCGCGCCGTGTCGTAGGTGCCCGATTCGGTGGCAATGACCGGTAACCGCAGCTTGAGTCCGTCGACGAGTTTGGCGACCGCCGGATGCAATTCCAGTCCACCGTTGAGAATGAGGCAGGCCAGCGACGGGAAGTTCTCGGCGGCGTGCGCGCCCATCACCGCCATCACCACATCGGAGCGGTCACCGGGGGTGATGACGGCCATGCCGTCTTTCAGCCGTTCCAACACGTGTTCGGCGGTCATCCCGGCTACCAGCACGCTGAGGGCCTCTCGGTGCAGCAGCGCCTCGTCACCGCCGGTCTGGATGCCGTGCACCGCATCCCGCAGTTCGGCGACCGACGGCGCCACCAGCAGCGGTTCCTCTGGCAGCACATAGCTTTTCGGCGCCAGCGGGGCCAGGGCGGCTGCCACTTCGGTCAGCTGGGTCGGGTCACATCGGTTGGCCACCACCGCCGCGGTGTGCGCGTGCTGGGCGGTCAGTTCGGCCAGACACAGTTCCACCACCTGGGCGACTTCGACCGGGGTCCGATCCGACGCGCGTACCGCCAGCACCACCGGAGCACCCAGGTTGACGGCGATGCGGGCGTTGACCGCCAGCTCGCTGGGGCTGGCCACATCGGTGTAGTCGCTGCCCACGATGACGACGGCATCGCACTTGTCGGCCACATGGTGGTAGCGCTCGACGATCTCGGCGATGGCGCCGTCCAGATCTTCGTGCAGGCGCTGGTAGCTGACCCCGACGCAGTCCTGGTAGCTCAGCCCAGCGGTGGTGCGGGCCAGCAGCAGTTCCAGGATGTAGTCGCGCCGCTCCCCCTCGGTGCGGGCGATCGGCCTGAACACCCCCACCTTGGCGACGGTGGCCGCCAGCCGCGCCAGGATGCCCAATGCGATGGTGGACTTGCCGGTGTCCCCTTCGGGGGAGGCGATGTAGATCGCGGATGCCGCTGACTCTGGGGCCATGGGTAAGAGCCAACCAAATCACAGATGCTGAGCCAACTCGTCACGGGTCATCGGCATCGTCCCCGAGGAGTTCCTCGGGGTGGAAGTGGTGGTTGGTTCGGTCTTGGCCGGTGTCCAGTAGTGGGGGCGGGTGCCAATGGGCGCGGCCGGTGGTGGGGTTGATGGTGGTGCGCCAGCCGCCTTCTTTGACGAGGCGGTTGTGGGGACCGCAGGCCAGGGTCTCGTTGTCGATATCGGTTCCCCCGCCGGCACCGAAGTCGGTGACGGCGTGATGGGTCTGGCACAGATAAGCCGGGATCGAGCAATCGGGAAATGTGCAGCCACGATCGCGGGCGTAGAGGACGATGCGTTGGCCCTGTGAAGCGATGCGCTTGGTCCGTCCCAGATAGAGAGGTATGCCGGTGGCGTCATCGAAGACGGTCAGCCACAGGTAGGAGTGGCTGGCAAGGCGGATCAGGTCCCGCATCGGGAGGGCCGATCCCCCTCCGGTGCGGGCCACCCCGGCGGCGTCCTGCAGTTGGTTCACGGTGGTGCTGACCACCACGCTGACGGGCAGGCCGTTGTGCTCGCCGAGGTCTCCTGAGGCCAGGGCGGTACGGGCCAGGGTCATCAGCGCATCGTGTTGGCGTTGGCCGAGGCTGCGGGTGTCGGCGGCCACCGCCACGCTTGACGGCGTGCCCGTGGTGCACGGCTGCACGTCATCGGGGTTGCACATGCCCTTGGCGGCGCGCTTGGCGAACAACGGCTCCAGGTAGGCCCGGAATTCGGGGGTGATCCTGCCCCGGAACTCCGACATCCCGTCGGCGTCCTGTGGCCCCAGGAACAGCCCCCGCAGCAGCTCTCTTCGGTCGGCGGAGTCGTCGTCGTTGGGTTCGGGTCCGTCGGGGTCCAGCAACTCCAGCAGCAACCGCGCAGCGCGGCGTAAACCTTCCGGTGTTTGGGTGGCTGCAACCGCCGCCAGCGTCACTTCGGCCTCGGTACGGCCCTGGTCATCGACCTGGAATGGGATCTTCTTCATGGTCGTGGTGATGATGCGGACGTGCTCGGCGGTCAACTCGCCCCGCGCCAACGCCGCGGCCGTCGCCGGATACACCGCCTCCAGTGCTCCACCGGTCAGCGCGCGGCGCGGCCCGAGCAGCTCACCCTCGGCGAGGCGCCGGCAGGCTTCGGTGTGCGAGACCCGCAACCTGATCGACAACACGTCGGCCCAACTGCGGATCCCCAACTCGCCGGGGCTGGACTGAGCCTTGACCGCCGCCAACACCTGATGCTGGACCGCCGGGATGCGTCGGTAGACCTGCTCCAGGGCCGACTGCACCTCGAGCAATTCGGCCACCGTGGCGTCATCGAACGCGGCCGCGGACAGTTTGTCCACCATGGCCGCAAGATCGCCGACGCCCTCCATGAATCGAACATTAGTACGAGACACCGACAAAACCCGACGTTATCCACAGTCACCGATTCATCCACAGATCAAGGTGGACAACGGGTTTGGGGATTGACAAACGGCCTAGTCGTCGACCGCGGGAACCGGCGACAAATGTTCGTGCACGGCAACCAGCCGGTCACCGTCCCGGACGAACACGATCGTCTCCCGCTCATCGGAGGTGGTCTCGATGCCGTTCTGGGCGGTGGTGGTGCGCACCGTATGGGTGAACACAGCGACGTCGCCGTACAACTGGACGAGCTGGTCGCTGCTGGTGCACGAGCGCACCCGCCAGCCGGCCGCCAGCCAGCCGGCCCACAGGGCCTCGTACTCGGCGCGGTCGTTCAGGCGGGCATCTTCGGGATGGAACACGAACGTCGCATCCGGGCTGAACCACGCGAAGTACCCCGCGGTGTCCGTCGCGGCGAAGGCCCCGATCAGGTGATCGGCGGCGGCGAGGACGTCTTCGGAATTCACAGTTGCGCCAGCGTCCCCTCGAACTCGGTACAGAAGCGGTCCACGTCGGCCATCGAGAACACCAGCGGGGGACGCACTTTGAGAACATTGCCGTGCGCCCCACAGACCGAGATCAGCACCCGGCGCTCCCGCATGGCATTGACCATACGCTTGGCATCGTCCCTAGTGGCGACCTCGACGCCGATGTACAACCCGGCCCCGCGCACCTCGCCGATGGCCGGATGCCCGGCGGCCAGCCGGGTCAGCTCCTCGCGCAGTGCGGTGCCCACCTCCAAGGCATTGGCGACCAGCTTCTCGTCCTCGATCACGTCGAGCACCGCAGCCGCCGCCACCATCGACACCGGGTTGCCCCCGAAGGTGTTGAAATACGGTATTCCCCTGGCGAATTCGCCGAGGACGGTACTGCGGGCCGCCATCGCGGCAACCGGCAGTCCGTTGGCCATCGGTTTACCCATGGTGGCCAGATCGGGCACCACGCCGTGACGTTCGAATCCCCACATGGCCTCCCCGGTACGCCCGAATCCCGGCTGTACCTCGTCGGCGATGAACACCCCGCCGGCGGCACGCACCGCCGCGACCGCGGGCGCGAGCACGGACGGATCCGGATAGATGCCATCCGAGGAGAAGATGGTGTCGACGATCAGCGCGCTCACCCCGAGCCCGGACTCCTGCAGGTCGGCGATCGCCGCAGGCACGCCGGCCAGGCCGGGATCAACGGTGCGGACGTGTGCACCGACCATGGCCGCCCCGCCGATCGACGGCGAAATCGCGGTCACCGCAGCGGTATTGCCGTGATAGGCGTCGGAAGTGATGATGACGCCGGTCGCCCCGGTGTAGGTCTGCGCCACCCGCAGCGCCAGGTCATTGACCTCCGACCCGGTGCAGGCGTACATCACCTGATCGACTTCGTCCGGGAAGGTCGCGAGCAGGCGCTCGGAGTAGTCCACGATCCCGTCGTGCAGATACCGGGTGTGAGTGTTGAGCAGACCCAGCTGCCGGGTCACCGCCGCGACGACGTGCGGGTGGCAGTGCCCGACGCTGGCGACGTTGTTGTAGGCATCCAGGTAATCGTTTCCGTCGGCGTCGTAGAGCCGGGTGCCCTGGCCCCGAACCAGGTGTACCGGCCGTTCGTAGAACAGCCGGTACGCCGGGCCCAGCATCCGATCCCTGGCGGCTATCAGGGGGTCGTCCTGCCGACCGCCCTGATAGCTGTTGGAATCCATGATGTTGGAAAATGCCATAGTCGTGGTCAGCGCTCGTGCGCTTCTTCCAACACGGTACGGCCCAGTTCGGCGTACCGGGTGGGTTCCCTGAACTTCAGGAAGACGGCCCACAGCACGCCGCCGATGCCGACCACCGCGACGACCCAGGGGATGGCCGCGAAGACCCAGTCACTGGCCGCGGTGCCCGCGGCGAACGACGCGTTCTTGGCCAACAGATAGATCACGTACACCATGCCGAGCCCACCCAGCAGTGGAGCCAGGAACGTGGTGAACCAGTTGGCGGTCTCCGGATGACGTTTCTGCACATGGAAATACGAGATCACCGAGAAAGCCGCCAGCGCCTGCACGATCATGATCGCGGTGGTGCCCAGTAGCGCCATCAGGCCGTAGAGGCCGGTGTAGGGATCGCGGCCGGTCAGGTCGAAGAACAGCACCACCACCGTGGCGAAGCCGGTCTGCACGAACCCGGCGACGTGCGGAGAGCCGTGCAGCGGGTGGGTGGCGCCGACAGTCTTACGCATCCCGGGGATGACATCTTCGCGGCCCAGCGCGTACAGGTAGCGGGCGGCACAGTTGTGGAACGCCATCCCGCAGGCGAACGATCCGGTCATCAGCAGGATCTTGAACAGGTCGACCGCCCACTGCCCGAGATGCTCGTGCACCGGGTTGAAGAAGATATTGCCCGCCGTCGTCGAATCCTGTGCCAGCGCAACGGCATTATCCGGTCCGGTACCGACGATAGCCAACCAGGACACCAGCACGTAGAACACGCCGATACCGATGACGGAGCTGACCACGGCGATCGGGATGATCTTCTTGGGATTGCGCGATTCCTCGCCGTACATGGCGCTGGATTCGAACCCGACCCAGGACCAGAAGGCGAAGAACAGGCCGACGCCGGCAGATCCGGCGACGGTCATCATGTGACCGTCGGCGCCCGCGACCACACCGGACAGGCTGTGAAAACCGTTGAGCGGGTTCAGCGATCCCCACGACCAGCCCTGCGGGCCGCCACCGGTGAACAGCACCGAGAACGCCATCAGCGCCAACATCACGATCTCGGTGATCAGGAAGACGCCGAGCACCTTGGCGGCCAGGTTGATGTCGAAATAGGTGAGCAGGGCGTTGATCGCCAGCATCACCAGCGCGAAGACGATCCACGGCACGTGGATGTTGAACAGCGATGAGAACAGGTCGTTACCGAAGAACGAGAAGATTCCGATGAGCGATGCCTCGAACACCATGTAGGCCAGAGCGGTCAGGAAACCCGCGCCAAGTCCGACGATTCGGCCCAGCCCGTGCGAGATGTAACCGTAGAAGGCACCGGTGGCGGTGATGTGCTTGCTCATCGCGGCGTAGCCGATGGCGAACAGGGTCAGCACGATGGTGGCGACGAAATAGCCGGCCGGCGCATAGGCGCCGTTGCCGAAGCCCACCGAGATAGGCACATTGCCGACCATTGCGGTGATGGGCGCGGCGGTGGCCACTGCCATGAACAACACACCGACCAGACCGACGGCATTCGGTTTGAGGCGCTGGATGGAGTCGGCACCCGCGGGCGCCGGTGGATCGATGATCTCGCTCATTGAATCCCAATCTGAGGGCATTTCTGGTGACCGATATTTGGTCTGGTATCCAAACGTCACCTGCCTCGATGCCGGCGACGTAGTGCAACGTCGGCCATTGTTACCTCGTCCAGAATGCTTGGTCAACCGGGAAACTCGGTCGTCACACCCATTGTTTCGGACATGTTTCGAGCCTGGGAGAGTTTGCAACAGCGAGGTAAATCTCGCCTATTTGGTCTGCTTTGGACCGATCCTTGCTTCACACTGTTCGGCATGCCGGGACTGCCTGCCGATCATCAGCGCTTCGCCCGGACGGCACTTCCCGCCTACCGGCGTGACCCGGAGACACCGCTACGCCTGCTGAGCCTGTCCGAGAACGCCACCTACCTGGTGGACGACGATGCCCCGATCGTGCTGCGGGTGCACCGCCCGGGGTACCACACGGAGGCGGCCATCCGCTCGGAGCTGGCCTGGATGAGCGCCCTGCGCCGGGAGACCTCGGTGCGCACCCCCGAGCTGGTGCTCGCGGGCGCCGGCCAAGAGGTGGTGACCGCCGCGGTGGACGGCCGCGAACTGTACGTCGACGCCGTCACCCTGATTCCGGGCTGTACCGCAGAAGAGGTGCCGGACTCGGTCGGCTTCGCCACCTTGGGCGAGTTGACGGCCATCATGCACGAACACGTCCAGAACTGGTCCGTGCCGGCGGACTTCACCAGGTTCCGCTGGGATCTGGACGACATCCTCGGCCCCGGCGCCCGGTGGGGTGATTGGCGCGCGGCGCCGGCCCTGGCTGACGCCGACCGGGTCTCGATCATGCGCGCGGTGCACCACATCACCGAGCAACTGGCCGAATTCGGTACCGGTGCAGACAGATTCGGCCTGATCCACGCGGATCTGCGGCTGTCCAACCTGATGGTCGACCCGGCGGCGCCGTCGGACGGCATCACCGTGATCGACTTCGACGACTCCGGCTGGGGCTGGCACCTGGCCGATCTGGGCGCGGTGGTGTCGTGGATCGAGGACACCCCCGAGGCCGAACGCATCGTGGACGAATGGCTGCGCGGCTACCTGAAGGTGCGCACGCTGCCCGCGGCGCATCTGGCCCTCATCCCGACGTTCGTGATGCTGCGGCGCATCCAGCTCACCGCATGGATCGCCTCGCACTCCGATGCCGACGCCGCTATCGCCGTCGGTCCCGGATTCGCCGTCGGCACAGCGCGTCTCGCCGAGCGCTATCTCGACGATCACACCTGGTTACGTTAAGGAGACAGATGTTCGACCTGCAGTCCCGCTCGGTACTGGTGACCGGCGGAAGCAAGGGAATCGGCCGCGGCATCGCCACCGTGTTCGCCCGCGCCGGGGCCGATGTCGCGGTCGCGGCCCGTTCCGCGGCCGATCTCGACGAGGCCGTCGGAGCCCTGGACGGATTGGGACCGGGCAAGGTCGTCGGCGTCCGTGTCGATGTCAGCGACCGGCAGTCCTGCAACGAGATGGCGGCGACGGTGGTCGAGGCGTTCGGCGGTCTGGACGTGCTGTGCGCGAACGCCGGGATCTTCCCCGATGCGCCGCTGGCCACCATGACGCCTGACCAACTGAACGAGATCATGGGCATCAATGTCAACGGCACCTTCTTCGCCGTGCAGGCCTGCCTGGATGCGCTGATCGCTTCCGGGCGCGGCCGGGTGGTCCTGACCTCGTCCATCACCGGGCCGATCACCGGTTACCCCGGCTGGTCCCACTACGGTGCCACAAAGGCCGCGCAGCTGGGCTTCATGCGCACGGCGGCAATCGAATTGGCACCACACAAGATCACCGTGAACGCGATTCTGCCCGGCAACATCATGAGCGAAGGCATGATCGCCAACGGCGAGGAGTACATCGCCAGCATGGCGCGGTCCATCCCGGCCGGCGCCCTGGGCACCCCGGAGGACATCGGTCACCTGGCGGCGTTCCTGGCCACCGCCGAAGCCGGGTACATCACCGGCCAGGCGATCGCCGTCGACGGCGGCCAGGTGCTGCCCGAATCCCTGGATGCGATCATCAACTGATCGTGGAAGAGGCCTGATCATGGAAGAGACGGCGGGGGGCGCCGTCGCCGAGGATGTGCGCCGGCGAATTCTGTCCATGCTGTCCAGCGGGGCGTTGCGGCCGGGCTCGCGACTCGGCACCGAGCGGGAGATGGCCGAGAGCTTCGCGGTGTCCCGGGCGACACTGCGCAGCGCACTGCTGCCGCTGAGCCAGGCCGGGGTGCTGGAACGGCGCACCGGCCGCTCCGGGGGCACCTTCGTGCGCGCGGATATGGTGCAGCGCAACGCCGCCGAGCTGGCCGGTCTGCCCGCCCTGCTGCAGAGCGGCGGCCACACCAGCGCCACCAAGGTGCTGGCCACCGACCGCAGGCCCGCGACCTTCGCCGAGTCCGCAGCACTGGAAATCGCCGAGGACGCCGAGGTGTTCGTCATCCGGCGGCTGCGCTACGCCGACGGGGTACCGCTGTCGGTGGACATGTCCTGCTTCGTCGCCGACCAGGTGGGCGATCTGCTGGAACAGCCGCTGGGGGGATCGCTCTACGAACTGTTGCGGGTGCGCTACGGGCTGGCGCCGGCCACCACGAACGAGACGATCGAGGTGGTCAGCGCCAGTCCGCGGGAGGCGCAGTGGCTCGACATCGCGCACCGCAGGCCACTGCTGGCCATCACCCGGGTGGCCCGCGATACCACCGGCCGACCGTTCGAGTACGCCTACGACCTGTTCCGGGCGGACCGGGTGCGGCTGACCGCGACCAGCAACACCCGCATCACGCTAGCGCGCGCAGCCGAGGTTCGAGATCTCGCTTGAACAACTCCAGGAACCGCCGCTGGTCATGTCCGGGCGCGTGGAACACCAGGTGGTTCAGGCCCCAATCCACGTAATCCTTGACCTTCGCGACGGCCTCGTCGGGATCCGATGCCACGATCCAGCGCTTGGCGACCTGCTCGATGGGCAGCTCGTCGGCGGCCTTTTCCATCTCCAGCGGATCGTGGATGTTGGTCTTCTGCTCGGCGGTCAGTGACAGCGGCGCCCAGAAGCGGGTGTTCTCCAGAGCCAGTTCGGGATCGGTGTCGTAGGAGATCTTGATCTCGATCATCCGGTCCACGTCGTCGGGATTCTTGCCCGCCGCCTCGGCGCCCTCGCGCATCGCCGGAATCAGCTTGTCCTTGTACAGCTCCTCGCCCTTACCCGAGGTGCAGATGAAACCGTCGCCCGCGCGACCCGCGTACTTGGCCACCTGGGGACCACCGGCGGCGATGTAGATCGGGATGCCGCCCTCGGGCACGTCGTAGATCGAGGCGCCCTTGGTCTTGTAGTACTCGCCCTCGAAGTCGACCCGGTCGCCCAGCCACAATTCCCGCATCAGCCGCACCGATTCGCGCAACCGCGCGTAACGCTCCTTGAACTCCGGCCACTCGCCCTCATAGCCGGTGGCGATCTCGTTGAGCGACTCCCCGGTGCCGACACCGAGGAAAATCCGGTCCGGGTACAGACACCCCATGGTGGCGAACGCCTGCGCGATCACCGCCGGGTTGTACCGGAAGGTCGGGGTCAGCACCGAGGTGCCCAGCACCAGCCGCTTGGTGCGCTCCCCCACCGCTGTCATCCATGCCAGTGAGAACGGCGCGTGCCCGCCCTCGTGCCGCCATGGCTGGAAGTGATCGCTGACCGTCGCGCTGTCCATGCCGTGCGCCTCGGCCTCCACCGCCAACTCCACCAGTTCGCGCGGAGCGAACTGTTCCGCTGATGCCTTGTACCCCAGTTTGAGTTCAGCCACAGAGTCCTTTTTACTCCCCGCCTACACTCGCGGGCATGCCGGCAGCCCTGACCCGTATCACCGACACCATCTATTTCGTCCAGACCGATTTGGTGAACTGGACGCTGGTGGCCGATGACGACGGCGTCATCCTGATCGACGCCGGGTATCCGGGGAGCCGTGAGGAGGTCCTCGACTCGGTGCGCGAGCTGGGCTTCGGCCCCGAGGATGTGCGGGCCATCCTGCTGACCCACGCCCACGTGGACCACCTCGGCTCGGCCATCTGGTTCGCGAAAACCCATGGCACACCGGTGTATACGCACGCCACGGAGGTCGGACACGCCAAGCGGCAGTACCTGGAGCAGGCGTCGCCGGTGGATGTGCTGGCCCGCGCCTGGAATCCGCGCTACCTCGCGTGGTCGCTGGCACTGATTCGCAAGGGCGGCCTGACCCATGAGGGCATCCCGACGGCCGCGGCGTTCGACGAGAACATCGCGGCCACCCTGCCCGGTGCCCCGATCGCCGTTCCGACACCCGGACACACCGGTGGACACTGTTCCTATCTGGTCGACGGGGTGCTGGTGGCCGGGGACGCTCTGATCACCGGCCACCCGGTAAGCACCCGCCGCGGCCCGCAGCTGCTGCCGGGTCTGTTCAACCACGATCAGGACGGGTGTGTGCGCAGCCTGGCCGCGCTCGGCATGCTCGACACCGAGGTGCTGCTGCCCGGGCACGGCCCGGCCTGGCGCGGCCGGATCCTCGATGCGGCCGAACAGGCCGCCCGGTGAGCGACCCGGCACCGCTGCACCGGGACCGGCTGCGAGCGAACTCGTTCGGGTCCGCGGCCGCGCGTTATGACCGGCACCGGCCACGCTATCCTGCCGCACTCATCACCGATCTTGTTGACCGCCAAGGAATTCGGGTGCTCGATGTGGGCGCTGGTACCGGGATAGCCAGCGCCCAGCTGCGCGACGCGGGCGCCCATGTGCTGGCGGTGGAACCGGACCCGCAGATGGCCGAGATCGCCGAACGGAATGGCCTGACCGTCGAGGTGGCCACCTTCGAGGACTGGGACCCGGCGGGCCGCACCTTCGAACTGGTGGTGTTCGCGCAGTCCTTCCATTGGGTGGATCCGACGACCGCTTTACCCAAGGTTCGCGCACTGCTGACCGCCGGCGGCAGGCTGGCGCTGTTGTGGAACCGCATCGTGCCCGTCACGCCGACACCGGACCGACTCGGCTCGGCGTACGACGGGATCCTCGCGCAATGGCAGCGGCCGTCGACCGATATCGAGGGCGCCGACCTCGACCCGTTGCTGGCCGCCGCCGGTTTCACCGGTGAGCGCCACCGCTACGTCGAGCAGCCGCACTATGCCTGCGCCGACTGGGTGGACCTGGTCACCACCTACTCCAACGTGCTGCGACTGCCCGCCGCCGATCAGGACACGCTGCGTGCCCGGCTCACCGCGACCATCGGCGACGCCGGCGTGCACGCCGCCAATGACGCGCTGACCGTGCTGTGTCGTGCCACGGACGGCACGCCTAGGTGAGCACGCCGTAACCGAGAAGGAACACTCCGGTCAAGAACAGTCCGCAGGCCAAGACGATGGCCGGCATCAGGATCATCCCGTCCAGTTCGTCGTCGTCGAAGGGATCGGTGAGCACCCGGCCGAACAGCACCCTGCCGATCACATTGCCGCGCAGGGTGATCACCACCCGGCGGACGCCCGGGGACTCGCTCTTGCGGCCGACGGCAAGACGCAAGCCCACCCCGGCCAGTGCCGTCAACAGGGCCGCCGCCAGGATCAGCAGCCCGACGGTCGTTTGCGACACCGAATCAGATTAGCCTGCCCACCGTTTGGCGACGAGCTCATGCGAACGCAGCCGATCCTCGTGCCGGAACGCCACCGAGGTGATCACGAGCTCGTCGGCACCGGTCACCCGCTGCAGCGCGGCCAGCCGGTCTACCACCTGGTCCGGGTCGCCGACGAACTGGGTTTCCAGCCGGTCCTGGACCAGGGCCAGCTGCTCGTCGGTCAGCGGGGCGACGGTGTCGGGATCCGGGTACGGGGCGGCGCCGCCGTCGGCGCGGATGGAATGCACCCAATGGCCGAAGCTGGCCGCCAGGTGGCGCGCGGTCTTCTCATCATCGGCCGCCAGCACGTCGGCCGATAGCACCACATAGGGCTCGGCGAGCTCGGGCGAAGGCGCAAAAGCGTTGCGATAGGCCGCAACTGCCTCCAGCGCGGTCGCGGGCGCGATGTGATAGGCGGCCACGAACGGCAGCCCCAGCGCACCGGCCACCTGTGCACTCTGACCCTTCGAGCTGCCGAAGATCCAGGGTCGCAACGTGGTCGAGTCACCGGGCGTGGCGTGCGCCTCGAAGTCCCCGGCACGGTAGGTGCCACGCAGCAGCGCCACGATATCGGCCACCTGATCACCGAAATCCGGTGCAACGGCCTCGGGTTGTTGCAATGTCGCCATGATGGCGCGCAGCCGCGGATTGCGCATCAACGCCCCGACGTCGAACGGGGCGGGTATCACCACGCCGTCCACCTCGTGGCGTTCCCGCGGTGGTTTCGGGGTGCGCGGACCCTCGCGCAGCGACTCGGCACGCCGCTGGCCGGAGCGGCCGACACCGAGATCGATACGGCCCGGGTAGAAGGCATCCAGGATGCCGAAGCTCTCGACCACGGCGATCGCCGTGGTGTGCCCCAGCTGAACGGCGGCCGCTCCCACGTTGATGCTGTTGGTCGCCGCCGCGATCTGCCCGATCAGCACCGCGGGCGACGAGCTGGCCACCGCGACATAGTGGTGCTCGGCCACCCAGTAGCGGCGATAACCCCACAGCTCGGCGTGCTGGGCCAGGTCGACGGTGTTGCGCAGTGCCGTGGCCGCGTCACTGCCCGCGCTGATCGGCGCGAGATCGAGGATGGAAAGCGGAACGGTCATCACCTCATGTCTAACGTGCCGGGAGTGCGCACATTCCGGATGGGGGTGATCGAATCACCATGATCAGAATTTCGGCCTGCTAGCGTCGTCCCGATGCGCGCGGCGGCTCTGGTGGCACTGGTGTGCACGCTGCTTTCCGGCTGCGGCGCGGACCCCCAACCGGACGGTACCTGCGATCTGCGCGGCCTGCCGGCACAGGCCGGCGAGACCGTGCACCGCATCGAATCCGGCGGCCCGTTTCCCTATCCCCGCAACGACGGCGTGGTGTTCGGCAACTTCGAGGGCAGGCTGCCGCAGCACGAGCGCGGCTACTACCACGAGTACACCGTGCCGACCCCCGGCGTGTCGCACCGCGGCACCCGGCGGGTGATCACCGGCGGGAAACCCCTCACCGACCCGCCCGAGTTCTACTACACCGGTGATCACTACGAGTCGTTCTGCCTGATCGGAGGGGTATGAAGAGCTACCTGATCGACGGGAGCCGGATCGGTTCGAAGGCCGATTTCTTCACCGAGATCGGCAGGGCGGTCAACGGCGACGGCGGCTATTTCGGGTCGAATCTCGATGCGCTGGCCGACTGCCTGCGAGGGGGTTTCGGAACCCCGGCCGACGGCGGCTTCCGGTTCGTGCTGGCGCCGTACAAGCAGGCCAGGGCGGCCATCGGCGAACCGGTGTGGAGCACGCTGCTGAGGGTGTTCGCCGACTCCGGCGTGGACCTCTGGCTGACGAACGCCGCTTAGCGAACGGTCGCGATCCCGGCCAGGATGAGGTCGATCCCGGCCAGGAACTGGTCGCGGTCGTCGTGATCGCGAAGCTGGGCGGCCACCTGATGTACGAACGGGTAGCGCGCGGGATCGTGCTGCGTCCACTGCCGCGCGACCTCGGCGAGAAAGGCCGCGCGGTCCGCTCCGGCCACCTGGGAACGGGCGTTCTCGGCGTTCTGCCCCGCGACCCCCAGGATGTAGTTCGACAGCGCAGATGCCGAGTTGAACTGCGCCGCTTCGGGAATCCCGAGCGCTTGAATCCTGCCACCGATACCTTCGAAGATCTGCAACAGCGCCGACCAGGGGTGGCGATGCAACTGGGCGCCCACCCAGGGGTGCTCGTCGATGGCGTCGAACAGGCCCAGCGCGATGGCCCGGATGCCGGCCTCTGGTTCCGACGGGGAGGAATTCACAGCTCCCGTGGCGCCGGTCAGGACGCGGGTGACGACGGTGTCGGCCGCCGCGGCCAGTAGCGCGTTCTTGTCGGCCACGTGGTGATAGATCGCCCCGCTGCCGGTGGCCAGCCGGGCGCCGAGGGCGCGGAAGGTCAAAGCGTTCTCGCCCTCGGTATCGAGGATGTCGATCGCCGCCTCCACGATGCGCTCCTTCGACAGGGCGTCGACCCGGCGTTCCGTCACCTGCCCATCTTGACATGCATGGAACGTTGTTCCAACCTTGGTTGGAACAACGTTCCAACCAAGGAGGTCTGGATGACGCCACACGTCACGATCGTGGGCGCCGGAATCGGCGGTCTCACGCTGGCGCGGACACTGCACGTGCACGGCATCGCGAGCACCGTCTACGAAGCGGAGCCCTCGCCGGGCAGCCGCACGCAGGGCGGACAGCTCGACATCCACTCCGACACCGGTCAGCCCGCCCTCGCGATGGCCGGGCTGACCGAGCAGTTCCGCGCCGTCATCCATCACGGCGCCGAGGCGGACCGCGTGCTCGCCCCCGACGGCACGGTGCTGCTCGACCAGCCCGACGACGGCGCCGGGGACCGCCCGGAGGTGCTGCGCGGGGAGTTGCGCCGGGTACTTCTGAACTCCCTGCCCGCGGACACCGTGCGCTGGGGCCACAAGGTGTCCGGCGTCCGCACGGTCCGGGCCGGACGCCACGAACTGCACTTCGCCAACGGCCTATCTGTCACCACCGACCTGCTCGTGGGCGCCGACGGTGCGTGGTCCAAGGTGCGGCCCCTGCTGTCGGACGCGACGCCCGTCTACGCCGGGATGACATTCGTCGAAACCTATCTGTACGACGCGGACGAAAAACACCCGGCGGCGGCCGAGGCGGTCGGCGCCGGATCGATGTTCGCCGTGGCCGCCGGACAGTGGATCGGTGCGCACCGCGAACCGGACAACGTGCTGCACAGCTACATCGCCCTGCACCGATCCGCCGACTGGATCGAATCCGTCGACCTCACCGATCCCACCCGTGTCGCCGCCGAATTCGATGGCTGGGCAACCGAACTCACCGCACTGATCACCGACTGCGACGCCGGCCCCACCGTGCGCAAGATCTACACCCTGCCCGCCGATCACCGCTGGGACCGCGTCGCGGGCGTGACGCTGCTCGGTGATGCCGCCCACCTGTCGCCGCCATCGGGTGAGGGCGCAAACCTGGCGATGCGCGACGGTGCCGAACTCGCCGCGGCGATCGCCGCACACCCCGGTGACGTCGAGGCCGCCCTGAGCGCATACGAGGCGGTGATGTTCCCGCGCAGCGAGTCTGCCGCACGGGAAGCGCTACAGATGCAGGCCGCGTTGCACGGCGAACAGGCCCAACCCGACCTGATGGCCACCCTTTCGCGAAAAACTTGACACGTGTAAAGTTCGCCGCCATGGACAACATCAGTGGCAAGACCATCGCGATCACCGGAGCCGCCCGCGGTATCGGCTATGCCACCGCCAAAGCCCTGCTGGCCCGCGGCGCCCGCGTCGTCATCGGTGACCGTGATGTCGCGCTGCAGGAGTCGGCGGTCGTCGAACTCACCAAGCTGGGACAGGTCTCCGGCTATCCGCTGGACGTCACCGACCGGGAATCGTTCGCGACCTTCCTGGACAAGGCCCGCACCGACGGTGGCGGCCACATCGACGTGCTCATCAACAATGCCGGGGTGATGCCGGTGGGCCCGTTCCTGGACGAGACCGAACAGTCGATCCGGTCCTCCCTCGAGGTGAACGTGTACGGCGTGCTCACCGGCTCGCAGCTGGCACTGCCGGACATGGTCAAACGCCGCAGCGGCCATATCATCAACATCGCCTCGCTGTCGGGCCTGATCCCGCTGCCCGGGCAGGTGGTCTACGTCGGCGCCAAGTACGCCGTCGTCGGTCTGTCCACCGCGCTCGCCGACGAGATGGCGCCCTATGGGGTGAACGTCTCGGTGGTCATGCCGCCGTTCACCAATACGGAGCTGATCGCGGGCACCAAGTCCAGCGGCGCCATCAAACCGGTCGAGCCTGAGGACATCGCCGCGGCCATCATCAAGACGCTGGAGAAGCCGAAGACCCACGTGTCGGTGCCCCCACCGTTGCGGTTCACCGCGCAAGCCGCCCAGATGCTGCCCCCCAAGGCCCGGCGCGCGATGAACAAGGCACTCGGCCTGGACCGGGTGTTCCTGGAGTTCGACAAGGCCAAGCGCAAGAGCTACGAGGACCGCGCGCGGGCCGCCCAGGGCGTCATCGAGTCCGACGGCAAGTAACGCCGGGTGGTGCGCCCGCCGATGCCGGTGAGGATTTCGTAGTCGATGGTGCCGGTTGCCTCGGCCCAGTCCGCGGCGGTCGCGCCGGCGCCACCGAACAGCACGGCCCGATCCCCCTCGGTCACGCCACCGCCGTCGTGGCCGAGGTCCACCACCAGCTGATCCATGCAGATCCGGCCGACACCGTCGAATCGACGGCCGTTGATCAGCACCGGCAGCCGGTTGCTCAGCGCGCGGGGCACCCCGTCGGCGTATCCGCACGCCAGCACGGCAACCGTGGTGTCCCGCCGGGCAACCCACCGATGATTGTACGAGACCCCTTGTCCACCAGCGATTCTGCGGATCTGGGCCACCTCGGCGGTCAGCGTCATCGCCGCAACCAGCCCGAAATCGCCGAGCGCAGGCACCGGGCTGCAGCCGTAGAGTGCGATCCCCGTCCGGACAACGTCCCGGCACAGACTCCGATCGGTCAATGCGGCAGCCGAATTCGCGATGTGCACCCGTCGCGGCGGCAGCCCCGCGCGCGTCAGGTGCGCCACGGCGTCATCCAGCCCGGCGGCCTGAGCCGCATTGAGCGGATGCCCGGGTTCGTCACCGCGCGCCAGGTGACACATCACCGTGCGCAGCGTCAGCGCATCGTCTTTCAGCAACACACAGATGTCGGGCCAGTCACGTTCGGACACCCCGCCGCGCGCGAGCCCGGTATCGACCTTGACGCCCACCGTGGCGGTCCGGCCCAGCGTGCGGGCCGCCGAGATGACCGCCGCCAGCTGGGCGGGTGTGGAGACCACCACCTCGACACCGGCCTCGACCGCGGCCGCGAAATCCGTTGACGGCGTGTGCAACCACGCAATCACCGGCGCCGTGATTCCCGCCCGGCGCAGCGCCAGGGCCTCCCCCACCGTGGCGACCCCGAGTTCGGTGGCTCCCGCCCCCAGCGCGGCCCGGGCCACCTCGCCCGCGCCATGGCCGTAGCCGTCGGCCTTCACCACCGCGATCACCTCGGCGCCGGAGCGGTCCCCGATCACCCCGACGTTGTGCGCCACCGCCGCCAGGTCGATGACCGCTTCCGGGCTCATCTCAGTATTGGATCGCTTCGATCAGCGGGGACGGCTCATCCATCAACGCCCAGAACCGGTCCCGGATCGCCACGGTCATCGGGCCCGGTTCGCCGTTCCCGATGGGCTCGCCGTCCAGCGAGTTGATCGGCGTGACGCCACCGGCGGTGGTGACGGCCATCAACTCGTCGGCGTCATAAAGCTCGTGGCTGGTGACATCGCGCAGGGTCGCCTCGATGCCCATCTGGTCGGCCAGTTCGAAGACGGTCTTACGGGTGATGCCCGGCAACGCATTCCGCGACGGGGATGCCAGCTTGCCGTCCTTGACGATGCAGACGTTGAAGCCAGGACCCTCGGCGACGCAGCTGTCCGAGTCGAGCAGGATGGCCGTCCGCGCGCCGCGATCCTTGGCCTCGAAGCTGGCCGCGGTCAGGTCACCCCACTGGTAGTTCTTGACGGTCGGGTCGACGGTATTACGCCCGGCCCGGCGGACGTGGCGCGGCACGATGGCGGTGGTGCCGAAGATCTGCTCGGCGGGCGGGAACGCCCACAGGTACGGGATGGCGTAGATGTACACCTGATGGGTCAGCTTGGACAAGTCCTTCTCGCCCCTGCGCTTTCCGTAGCCCCTGGTGACGGTCAGGTTGACGAACGACTCCCGCAGCTGCGACAGCGACACACATTTCTTGGTGATCTCGGCGAGCTCGTCCTTGGACATCCCCGCGTCCAGCCGCAACTTGCGGGCCCCGTCGAGCAGCCGGTCCAAGTGGTCACCGAGCCGGAAGATGTTGCCGTGCCAGACATGCGCGACGGTGTAGGTCAGGTCGGAGTGCCCGAAGCCGGTGTCGAAGATGGAGATCTTGGCCTCTTCGGCGGGCATGTATTCACCCTCGATCCAGGCCACCCCGCCCGCGTACGGGCTGGAGGTGTCCAGTTCGTAGTCGCTGTACTGGATCACCGAGCCCGGCGGGGTGTCCTCGCGGATGGCACCGGGTTCGACGGCGACGAGGTTACTGGTGAGGCTGGTCGTGACGGTCATCAGGTGTATTCCTTTGGTAGAGATCGAAATTCAGGAGACGTGGGTTTTGGCGAAGTCCGGTCCGGCCTCGCCGGTGGCCAACCGCCTGCGCAGCCCGGTGGCGGCCCAGACCGCGGTGATCACGACGAGGCCCAAGAAGACGTAGCCGTTGCCTGCGAACTGCGGCAGGAAGATCAGGGCCGCGCACACCAACGTGAAAGCGATGGAGGCGAGCACAGCCACCGGAACCCGGGCCTTGCCGAGGTCGAACGTTCCCGGCTCGGCGGTCGGGATGGTGCCGCGGCGGGTGGCGATCATCACCGCAATGGCCTGCAGGAGGTACATCGCGCAGACCGCGAGCGAGGACAGCCCGAGGATGAGGAAGAACGCCTTCTCACTGACCAGTGCCGAGAGCAGCAGGACCGTCGAGAAACCGAAGATGCCCAGCACCGCGTAGGTGGGCGTCCGGTTCGACGGGGACACGTGCCGCCAGATGTGGGAGAACGGCAGCATGTTGTCGCGGGCCATCGAGTAGGTCAGCCGGGTGGCGACCAGGATGTTGGCCAGGATGCAGGCCAGCACGTTGGTCAGCGCCACGGCGACGACGATCTTGCTGATGACCGGGCCGACCTGCTGGGTGATGATCTCCTCGATGGGGGCCGCCGACGCGGCCTCGACCGCCCCGGCGTCCTTGATGGCCAGCACGTAGACGACGTACATGCCGAACTCGATCACGATCGAGGCAGTCAGCGCGTAGAACATGGTGCGGGGAATGACGTGGCGGGCGTTGATGGTCTCCTCGGCGATGTCCGCGCTGGCCTCCACTCCGATGAGGCCGAAGAACGGGCCGAGCGAGGCGGCCAGCCAGGCCAGCACGTACGGGGTGCTGCCATCGGAGGTGCCGCCGGTGAAGAGCACCGAGATGGACTGGTGGTTGTCCGGCGAGGAGAAGGCGACGATGGCGACGAGAATCGTTGCGCCGACGGTGATGACGAATTCCAGGCTCACGCCGATGTTGTTGACCATCGTCGCGAACCGCACACCGTACAGGTTGATGAGCATGCAGACGGCCATCACGCCGATGGCGACCAGGATCTGCGCCGTCTGGCTCATGTTCCAGCCGAACAGGCTGCCCAGATAGCCGGACAGGATGAAGCCGACACCGGTCATGCCGCAGATCCAGCCGGCCAGCGCCAGTACGCCGGTGAACAAGGACATCGTCGAGCCGACGAGACGACTGGTCCACTGGTAGGAATAGCCGGCCAACGGGATCTTGGCGGTGAGGTCCGCGGCGATCAGTGTCCAGATCACGAACACTGCGGCGGCGACCAGCAGGGTCCAGACGAATGGTCCGCCGGCGGTGAAGTAACCCGCACCGAAACCGGTGAAGACGGCTGTGGTGGCGCTGATGGTGGCGAAGCCGATGGCGAAGGACGCGAGCTTGCCGACCGAACGGTCGAGCTTCTGGGTATAGCCGAACTGCTCGAGCTTGGCATCCTCGGTGTTCGCGGGTTGCGCAGCCTTCGCGTCGGCGGTGGACGCTACATCGGTCATGGGTTCTCCAGACGAAGGGCGGTGTCGGTTCACGTGCAGTGCCCCAAGAAAACTCCCTTGACCAGGTATGCGGAAGTTCTAATAACTGATGTACTGATAACTTGCGGTTATCAGTCGGTCAGTAATCAGTTGCTGAGCGCTCGCCGGCCTCACCCTCGCCGAAGCTCCATTGCTCCCGGACGTGACTGACGAGTGCGGCGGCTTCCGGGCTCAGCGTGGTGGGGTTCCAGGCCAGTGCCGTGTAGTTGCGCGGCCGGTCGACGATCGGTACGTAGGCGATACCCGGCCGGTCATACAGCCGCGCGCTGGCCTCGCTGGTGAAGCTGATGCCGAGCCCCCGGGCGATCGTGGTCGTCTCCTCTTCGTACGTCGCCGCCACCGCTGCGATGGTGGGCGGCGCAGACCGGACATCCATCGCCATCCAATAGTCCCGCCAGCATCCGGCGCTTGCCGGCGCGACCACGATGGGGTCGTCGAGCAGTTCGGTGATCGACAGCTCGGTGCGGTGCGCGAGGCGGTGATCGCGTGGCAGGCAGGCAACCCAGGATTCGGCGTCCAGGATGAACATCCGGTGCTCCGGCAGATCCACCGGCGGCCGGATGATGGCGACCTCGCTGGTGCCGTCGGCAAGCCCAGCCGTTGGGTCGTTGAAGTCGAACTCCCTTGGCTCCAAACGGATATCGGGCTCGGCGGCCTCGAAGTGCCGGGCCAGCCGGAAAAGCAGGTCGGCGCCGGTGCCGATCAGGTAGCCCAGCCGGATCCGGCGATCCCGCTGCGCCAGGGTGACGAGGTCGTCGATCACCGATTCCACACCCGAGATGGCCTTACGGACTTGGGGAAGCCACGCGGCACCGAGTTCGGTGAGCGCGACCTCGCGGGTACTGCGGGTGAACAGCACCACCCCGAAACTGTGCTCGAGCGCCTTGATCGCGGTGGACAGCGCCGGCTGGGTGATGAACAGGCGCTCGGCGGCGCGACGGTAGTTCAGCTCCTCGCCGAGGACGGCGAAGTAGCGCAGCTGCCGCAGCGTCACATCAGACACGACAACCCTCGGTGAGGTCGCGAACCTCGGCGTACCGCTCCCGCACCGCGGGTACCGCGGTGGCCTCGTGACACTGCGCGGGCGCCGAATCCCATTGCGGCAGTGCGCCGGTCGCCGCCCATGCGGCTTGGCGCGCCGCACCGAGTGCGACATATTCGGCCGGGTCCGGCACCAGCACCGGCAACCCGAACACCGTCGGCGCGATCACGCGCAGCGCCTCGGATTTCGCGCCGCCGCCGATGAGCAGTACCCGCCGGACCGGCACACCCAGCGCGGTGAGGTGATCCAATCCGTCGGCAAGGGCGCACAGCAGCCCCTCCACCGCGGCGCGCGCCAGATTGGTGGCGGTGGCATTACCCACCCGCAGTCCGTGCACCGCACCGGTGGCCTCGGGCCGGTTCGGGGTGCGTTCACCCTCCAGGTACGGAACCATCACCAAACCCTCGCTGCCGGGTGCGGCGGCCAGCGCCAGCCGGGACAATTCGTCGTGATCCACGCGCAGCAGGGTGGCCGCGGCGTCGAGCACCCGCGCGCCGTTGAGGGTGCACACCAGCGGCAGGTGCCTGCCGGTGCCGTCCGCGAAGCCGGCGACGAAGCCCCCGGTCTCGCGGACCGGCGCGGCGGCGATCGCCGACACCACTCCCGACGTGCCGATGGAGACGATGACGTCGCCCTCGGTGGCCCCGAGACCCAGCGCGGCGGCGGCATTGTCGCCGAGGCCGGCGCCGAACACGCGCTCACCCGCGGGTACGCCCGCCTCCGGGGCCAGCACGCGCGGCAACGCCGGCCGCCGCCCGCGCAGCGCCAGTTCCAGCAGGTCCGTGCGGTAGGCGTCGGTGGCCGCGTCGAAATACCCGGTGCCACTGGCGTCGCTGCGATCGGTGACCAAACCGTCCAGTCCGGTCTGCCCGCGCAGCCGCCATGTCAGCCAGTCATGCGGCAGGCACACCGCCGCGGTGCGGTCGGCGTTGGCCGGTTCGTGGTCGGCCAGCCAGCGGAGTTTGGCGACCGTGATGGCGGCCAGCGGGACCACTCCGACAGCCTCGGCCCAAGCCCGCGGACCGCCCAGATCGGTCACCAGATCGGCTGCCGCGCCCGCCGAGCGGGTGTCGTTCCACAGCAGCGCGGGTCGCACCACCTGGCCGCCGGAGTCCAGGCACACCATGCCGTGCTGCTGGGCACCGACCGACACCGCCGCGACGTCACCCAGCCCGCCGGCCGCCTCGAGTGCCGCGGCGGCCGCGGATTCCCATGCGGCGGGGGCGATTTCGGTACCGTCGGGATGGCTGGCCCGGCCCACACGTTCGACACGCCCGGTATCTGCGTCGCAGACGAGCACCTTGCAGGACTGGGTGGAGGAGTCGATTCCCGCGACGAGCGTCATGGGACGGCTACCCTAGCCGAACTCCGGGGCCGCGTCACCGTTGCGGTAGGACTCGATGCGGTCGAGCTGTTCGAACAGCTGACCATGTGTGAACGGGTACTGCAGGGTGGTGCCGACCAGCACCACCCGCACGATCGCGCCGTCCTCGGTCGCGTCCAGCCACAGCGACGTCACCGGCAGTCCGTCGGCGACCTCGGCGCCGGACGGCTCGAAGAACCAGACCGCATAGTCGTCGTTGGACTCTTCTTCGTCGAAGGCCCAGCCGCGCTCGGTGATGCGTTCGTCGAACTCGGCCAGGTCGGCGACGACGCCATCCGGGATGGCGGCCAGCTGCGCCATCACCGCATCGGGAACCCGGCGGGTGGCGGCCAGGCGTTTGCGCCGGCGGGCCTTCTTCGCGTCTCCACGCTTGGACACGCGTTAACCCAGCGCCCGGTCCAGGTCGGCGATCAGGTCCTCGGTGCCTTCCAACCCGATCGACACGCGCACCACCCCGTCGCCCAGACCGATCGCCGCCCGGCCCTCCGGCCCCATCGCCCGGTGCGTGGTGGTGGCCGGATGGGTGATCAGCGACTTGGCGTCACCCAGGTTGTTGGAGATGTCGATGACCTGAAGTCTGTCGAGCACCTGGAAGGCGCGGTCTTTGCCGCCATCGAGCTCGAACGTGACCACGGTGCCCCCGCCCCGCATCTGCCGCTTGGCCAGGTCGTACTGCGGATGTGATTCCAGGAAGGGGTATTTGACCCAGTTTACACCCGGCTGCGCCTCAAGGAATTCGGCCACCCGCTGCGCCGAACGGTTCGAGTAGTCCACCCGGACGGCCAGCGTCTCAAGACCTTTGAGCATCGTCCAGGCGTTGAACGCGCTGATCGCCGGACCGGTGTGGCGCATCAGCTTCTGCACCGGACCGTCGATGTATTCCTTGTCGCCGAGGATCGCGCCGCCCAGCACCCGACCCTGACCGTCGATGTGCTTGGTACCCGAGTACACCACCACATCCGCACCCAGCGGTAGGCCCTGCTGCAGCAGCGGGGTGGCGAACACGTTGTCCAGCACCACCTTTGCGCCGGCGGCGTGAGCCAGCTCGGACACCGCGGCGATGTCGACCAAGGATTGCATCGGGTTGGACGGGGTCTCGAAGAAGACGGCCTGAGTGGGTGTGCTCAGCGCCTGCTCCCATTGCGACAGGTCATCCCCGTCGACGAACACCGTCTCCACACCCCACCGCGGCAGGATCTCGTTGCACACCACGAAGCAGGACCCGAACAGGCTGCGGGCCGCCACCAGCCGGTCCCCCGCACCCAGCAGCGCGCCCAGTGCGGTGAACACCGCGGCCATCCCGGTGGCCGTGGCGAAGGCCGCCGGAGCGTCCTCGATGAGACGCAGCCGCTCCTCGAACATCGAGATCGTCGGGTTGCCGTAGCGCGAGTACACGTACCGGTCGATCTCACCGGTGAACGCCTGTTCGGCGCCGGCGGCCGACTCGTAGACGTAGCCGGAGGTGAGGTACAGGGCTTCGGAGGTCTCCTCGAAACCGGACCGCAGCAGCCCGCCGCGAACACCGAGGGTGGCCTGGCTGACGCCGTCGGGCAACGGCGCCGGAATCCGGACGGATGGAACCTCACTCATCGAACTGCCCCTAGCTCTGTTTCCATGGAAGCCCGACGGCCTTCCAGCCGGTACCGCCGCGGTGGCGGTTCTGGTCCAGATTGCCCTCGAACCCGTCGAGCACGTTGTAGGAGGGTCCCAGACCCGCCTCGGTGGCGGCGATGGCCGCGCCGATGGACCGGTTCCCGGATCGGCACAGGAAGATCACCGGCCGCTGCGCGGGCGCGACGCCGGCGCTGGTGAGGTCGGCGACGAATGCGTCGTTGTGGCTGCCGTCGGTCTTGTTCCACTCGACGTACACCACATCGCGGCGCAACTCGGTCAGATCGGGCACTCCGACGAAACGCCACTCCGCTTCGGTACGGCAGTCGACCAGGACGGCGGCCGGGTCCTCGGCGAGCAGCTTCCAGGCTTGCTCCGGTGTGATGTCTCCGGCGTAGCGCTGGTCTTCGGGTGTGGACACACCTAATACCGTAATAGTGGCCGGACCCCGCAGGCACCAAGGGCTAGGCCGGGCCGGCCGCGCACACCTTCCACGCGCCGTCTTCGCGGACCAACGTCATGTCCACGGTGACCAAGGCATCCGGCGCGTCCTTGAAGTGATAGGTCACCTTGGTGGTGGCACGATCACCGTCGACCACCACGTTGCCGACGCCGTCGACGTAGCGTTCCCCCCGTTTGGCCACCGAATCACGTTGCCGGGCAAGGACATCTTCCTGTTTTCCGTGCTGCGCGGTGCAGGTGTACCCGACGAAGTCCGGGTAGCTCTGCCGCTGCAGCGCATCGTTCTGTCCCGACACGGCGTTGCCGATCTGCTCGGGGTCACCACCGTCGCCGCTGTGGCGGTTGAACAAAAAAATTCCGGTGATCACAACGACGATGATCACCAGGGCGCCCAGGAACGGTGCCACCGAGCGGTCGGTGCTGCTCTCGTCCTGGTCGCTCACGACTGCCAGAGCTTACGCAGCACATGTGACGTGCGCTGCGCTCGGTCCCGGGCCACCGTCACGTCGGGCGCGGTGGCCAGGGTGGCGCCCAGCCGGTACCGGCCGTCGGACTCGTCGAGCCGGTCGAACAGTCGGACATCACTCTCGGCGACGGCCAGCGCTTCGGCGAGTACGGCAAGGACATCCGCCCGACTGACCGCTGCGCCGCCGGTGTCCGCCCCGCCGTAAGCGACCTCGGCCGCCCCTGGCGACACCATGATGGTGTCCACCGACAGGCCCAGCACGGCGCGGGCATGCAGTTCGAACTCCGACAACCGCTGGGTGCGCACGGTCAGCAGGCCGGTGTCGTCGGGCCGGGGCCGCACCGTGGAGAAGTACACCTCGTCGCCGCGGACCAGCAGTTCCACCGCGAAGACGCCGCGCCCACCCAGCGAGTTGACGATGCGTGCCGCGATCGACTTGGCGGCATCGAGCGCGGCAGGTGCCAGCCGGTGCGGCTGCCAGGTGGCCAGTGTGCCGTCCTCGGCGGTGCGGTGGCCGATGACCTCGCAGAAGTGCACGGCGGGCCCGGTCGGTCCGGTGGTGCGCACCGTCAGCAGCGTCACCTCGTCGTCGATGTCGACCACCGTCTCCGCCAGCACCCGGTTGTGCGTGGTGTGCCCGGCGGCGACGGCCCGGTGCCAGGCCGGTTCGACATCTTCGGGACGCAGCAGCACCGATCGGCCGTCACCGGGTGCGCCCTCGACCGGTGTCACGGTCAGCGGGAAACCGGCATGTTCGGCGACGGTGGCCAGTTCCTCGGCCGATCCGGCGAACCAGAACGGGACGGTGGGCAGGCCGAGTTCATCGGCGGCCAGCCGGCGCAGGCCCTCGCGGTCCTGGCTCAGCCGGGTGGCTCGCGGCGTCGGGAACACCACCGGGAAGTCGTCGGTGCCCTCGGCGACGGCGATCAGCACATCCGTGGCGACCACGCCCGATTCGACCACCACGAAATGCGGCTGTTCCTTGTCGATCACCGCGGTCAGCGCCTCGGGATCGTTCATCTTGACCACCACGGCGCGGTCGGCGACCGCATGCGCCGGAGCGTCCGCGTACCGGTCCACCGCGACCACGAACGCGCCCAGCCGTTGAAAGGCCAGCGCCAGTTCACGACTGGTTTCGCCGGAGCCGAGCAGCATCACGACGGGTACGGCGATATTGCCGGCTTGCTTCACGTCCTCAGTCATTGCCAACCCACCCTGCCAGATCGTCAGCCCAACCGGATATCGATGTAGCACCACCGCCAGGATTCGCCCGGTTCGGCCGAGCGCATGACCGCGTGACCGGTCTGATGGAAATGCGCGGCGGCGTGCTGATGCGGGCTGGAATCACAACACCCGACGTGCCCACAGGTCAGGCACATGCGCAGGTGGGCCCAGGCGTGCTCGCCGTCCTCGTCGCATTCCTGGCAGCGTCCCGGCGTCAGCGGTTCCGGCTCTACGATGCCCACCGCGGACTGAAGGTGTTCACACGTTTTGGGGGTGGGAGCCGCCGACGCTCCTGAGCCTCCAGATTCGCGCCGACGTGATCTCTTCAGCATATTGATCAAGGATACGGACGGGCGTTGACGAGCACCGTCCGGCAAGGGGGTTGCCGAAATGGAAGGCACACTGCTGGCGGTGCTGGCGGCCGCGGTGCTGTTGGCCGGCGTCAGCCGCCGCTTCGATGTGTCGGCTCCGTTGGCGCTGGTGGTCGCCGGGCTGGCGGCCAGCGCCATCCCCGGGTTCGGATCGGTCGAGCTGGACCCCGAGTTGGTGCTCAACGTGATCCTGCCGCCACTGCTGTGGTCGGCCGGGCTGGAGAGCAGCTACGTCACCATGCGCCAGCACATCCGCCCGATCGGGTTGCTGGCCGTCGGCCTCCCGCTGGCCACCACACTGGCCGTCGGGTTTGTGGCGTTCCATACGGTCCCCGAGCTGACGATCACCGCGGCGCTGACCCTGGGCGCCATCGTGGCGCCACCCGACGCGGTGTCGGCAACCGCCGTCGGCCGCCGGCTCGGACTACCGCGCCAGATCATGACACTGCTGGGCGGCGAGAGCCTGCTCAACGACGCCACCGCGCTGACCGCCTACAAGGTCGCCCTGGCCGCGGCCATCGGTGCGTCGGCGTCCTGGGGAACGGGGCTGGCCACCTTCGGGCTGGCGGTGGCCGGGGGGCTGGTCGTGGGCCTCGCGGTCGGCTTGCTCATCGCGTTCGTCCGGTCCCGGCTGGACGACCCGCTGGTGGAGAGCGCCATCGGGTTGATCGCCCCGTTCGTGATCTATCTGTTGGCCGAGGAGATCCACGGCTCCGGTGTGCTGGCGGTGGTGGTCGCCGCACTGATTCTGGGGCAGCGGTCGACGCTGGCCGGCTATGCCACCCGGTTGCAGGACGACGCGGTGTGGAAGGCGTTGCAGCTCATTCTGGAATCCTTCGCTTTCCTGCTGATCGGGCTGCAGCTGCCCGAGGTGGTGCACGAGCTCACCGGCATCTCGTTCGTGAAGATCGCGGTGTCCTCGATCTCGGTGCTGGCAACGGTGATCGTGGTGCGGATCGTGTGGGTGTTCGTGTTCGCATACACCCCGCGCCTGCTGTTCCGGCGGGTCCGGGAGAACGAACCCCGGCCGGGCCCGGCCGAGGTGTTCGTACTGGCGTGGGCCGGGATGCGCGGGGTGGTGTCGCTGGCGGCGGCCTTCGGTGTGCCGTTGACCACCCTGAGTGGGGATGCCTTCCCCGGCCGTCCGCAGCTGGTGTTCCTGACTTTCGTGGTGGTGGTCGGCACGCTGCTGCTGCACGGCCTGACGCTGCCCTGGGTGATCCGGCACTTCTGCGTACGCAGCGACGACGCGCAACAGGACGCGCTGTCCGAGGCGGCCGCGCAGGACAAGGCGGCCCGGGCCGCCGCCGACCGGCTGGACGAACTCCTCGAAGAACAACGCGCCGGCGGGTCCGCCATGCGCGACGGCGCCGCGGCGGTGCTGCGGAAGTGGAACACCGCACGGCGCAACGCGGCATGGGAACGGCTGGGCCGCAGCGAGGAGGAACTCGGCGAGAGCCCGGCCTCGGCGTTCCGCCGGCTGCGCCTGGAGATGCTGTCCGCCGAACGCGCGACGTTCATCGCCGAACGCGACGCCGGCAATATCGACGACGAGGTGCTGCGCTCGGTGTTGCGTGGCCTCGACCTGGAAGAGGCGACGCTCAACCGGCGGTGAACTGCGCCATGGCGCCGAGCACGGCGGCCATCACCCGATGCGCCGCGGCCAGGTCCTCGTCCGGCAGATCGGCCATCGCCCGCGAGTTGAGCTCGGCCAGTGGGGTGAAGAAATTCCTGGCCACGGCCAGCCCGTGGTCGTCGTAGCGCAGGATGACCTTGCGGCGGTCGGCGGGATCGGTGTCGCGGCGCAGGTGCCCGGACGCGATCATCCGTTCCACCAGATAGGTGACGGCCGCCCCTGAGGTGCCCATCAGCTTGCGCAGTTCCCCTGCGGTCAACGGCGTTCCGGCCGACTCGGCGACCATGACGTGCAGCAGCGCCCGAAAATCATTGGCGCTCACGTTGTTCTGGCTGGCGAACGTCCTGCCGATCTGCTCGGACTGGGCCGTCAGCGCCCGCACATCGACGGAGATCTGCGCCTCCAGCGAGGCACGGTCCGGTCTCGGCATACGCGGCATCCTACAGTTGATTAATATTTAAGTTTCTGAAATATTCGATCCATGCCCAGCCGTCTCTCCGGGGTATTGGCCCTGATCGTGGTGTTGACCTCCGGCGTGCTGATGGCGCTGCTCGGTTCCGGCGACTCGTCGTCCCAATCGCCGGTGGCCGTGCCGGCCAACGCCGAGGCCGCCCGCGCCGACGCCGCGCGCGCCGAATTCCCCGGCGGCGATCAGGCCCCGGCCATCATCGTGGTGACCCGCACCGATGACGGCCCCCTCTCGCCCGCCGACATCGCCGCGGCCGGCCCCGGCGCCACGGTGTCCGGCGACGGCAAGGCCGCGGTCGTGGTCGCCCCACTACCGGCCGACTTGTCCGGTTTCGCCCTCAACGACGCGGTACGGGACCTGCGTACCGCCACGACCTCGAAACTGCCCGACGGTCTGCGGGCCCAAGTGACCGGCGGCCCCGCCTTCGGCGCCGATATCGCCAATTCCTTTGCCGGAGCGAACATCACGCTGCTCGCGGTGACGGCGACGGTGGTGGCGCTGCTGCTCATCGTCACCTATCGCTCCCCCGTGCTGTGGCTGGCGCCACTGCTGGTGATCGCGTTCGCCGACCGGGTCGGCAGTGTTGTCGGTACCGCCGTCGCCTCGGGGGTGGGGCTGAGCCCGGACGGATCGACCGGTGGGATCACCAGCGTGCTGGTGTTCGGCGCGGGCACCAACTACGCACTGCTGCTGATTTCGCGCTATCGCGAAGAACTGCAGCGCTTCTCAGATCATCGGGAAGCGCTGCGGGTGGCGTTGCGCGCCGCAGCGCCGGCGATCCTGGCCAGTAACGCCACCGTGGTGTTGGCGCTATTGACTCTGCTGTTAGCCTCGGCGCCGAGCAACCGCAGCCTGGGCGTGCAGTCCGCCGCCGGCCTGGTGGTCGCCGCCGTCTGCGTGCTGCTGGTGTTGCCGCCGCTGCTGGGATTGTGCGGGCGCCGGTTGTTCTGGCCGTTCATCCCGGTGACCGACTCGCACACCAAACCCCTTACCGAGAGTGGCATCTGGCATCGGATCGCCGGTGCCGTCGCACGCCGGCCGGCCGTGGTCGCGACGGCGGCGCTTGCAGCGCTCGGCGTGTTGTGTGCCGGGCTGTTCGGTACGCCCGTCGGACTGTCCCAGACCCAGCAGTTTCGGGTGCAGGCCGAATCGGTCGCCGGTTACGACACCCTGGCCGCCCATTTCCCCAGCGGGCTGACCGATCCCACCCGGGTCATCGCGCCGACGGCCTCCGCCGGCGCGGTCGCCCGCGCCATCACCGGCACGCCGGGCGTCACCTCCGCCGTCCCGGCGGGGCAGTCGGCATCCGGGCTGGCCCAGTGGTCGGTGGTGCTCGACGCCAAGCCGGCCTCGGAGCGGGCCTTCACCATCATCGATGCGCTTCGCGATTCGGTGCACGGCGCCGACGCGGCCGCCCTGGTGGGCGGCTCGGATGCCCACGCACGCGACGCGGCCGCCGCCGCTCAACGCGACCGGCTGGTGGTGATCCCGGCAATCCTGGCCGTGGTACTGGCGGTGTTGTTCGTCCTGTTGCGTTCCGCCCTGGCGCCGTTGCTGCTGGTGGCGGTGACGGTGCTGTCCGCGCTGGCGGCACTGGGCGTGGGCGGTTGGGCCAGCGTGCACCTGTTCGGATTCCCGGCGCTGGACAACGGAACTCCGCTGTTCGCCTTTCTGTTCCTGGTGGCCCTCGGTGTCGACTACACGATCTTCCTGGTGACCCGCGCCAAGGAGGAGACCCGGCAATTCGGCAACTCCGGCGGCATCGTGCGGGCGGTGTCGGCCACCGGTGCCGTCATCACCAGCGCGGGCATCGTGCTGGCGGCGGTGTTCTGCGTGCTCGGGGTGCTGCCGCTGATCGTGCTGACCCAGTTGGGCATCATCGTCGGCCTCGGCATCCTGCTGGACACCTTCGTGGTGCGCACCGTGATCATCCCGGCTCTGTTCACCCTGATCGGGCCGCGCATCTGGTGGCCGGGGCTGCACGCCGACCGCTAGCGTGGCTGGCATGACCATAGGCGTACTGTGCGCGATCCCCGATGAGCTCGCCAGTTTCGTCGAGCTCATGCAGGACGCCACGCACACCGAGGTGGCGCAGTGGGTATTCGTCGAAGGATCCATCGACGGGCATCGGGTGGTGGCCACCGAGTCCGGGATGGGCAAGGTGAACGCCGCGACGGCGACCACGCTGTTGTTGAACTTCGGCGCTGACGCCGTCATCTTCACCGGTGTCGCCGGTGGACTGAGCCCGGAACTGGCCATCGGCGACATCGTCGTCGCCGAGAGGATCGTCGCCATGGATTCCGGAATCATTGAACAGGAACGACTTTCGCTCTACCAACCGGGACACGTGCGGTTCTTCAACCCGACCGATGAACTCGGCTTCGAAGTGGATGGGAATCTGCTGGGGCGGGTGAAACGCAAACTGTCGGCCGTCTTGCTGCCGATTCTCGACGCGGAGGCCGGCGGCCAGGACCGTGCACCGCGGATCACCTTCGGCACCATCGTGTCCGGTGACGCCTACCTGCACTGCGCGGTCACCCGCGACCGCCTGCACCGGGAATTGGGCGGATCAGCCATCGAGATGGAAGGCGCGGCGGTGGCTCAGGTCTGCACCGCGTTCGGCGTGCCCTGGCTGGTGATACGCGCTCTGTCCGACCTCGCCGGACGCGACCCGGACATCGACTTCACCCTCTACACCACCCAGGTGGCCCACGCGGCGGTGCACATCGTGCATTCGTTGCTGTCGACCATCTCCGAACGCAGCGAATAGGCAGCTGACGTGGCGGTCATGGACGAGCTGTCACTGCCGACGACGCTGGGACGGCTACGGGTGCAGACCCGTGGCACCGGTGACACCATCCTGTTCTGGCCGAGCCTGCTGATGACCGGCGATATGTGGGCCGGGCAGGCCGAAGCCTTCGGAGCCGGGCACCGGGTGGTGCTGATCGATCCGCCCGGCCACGGTGGCAGCGAAAAGCTCACCGCCCCATTCACTTTCACCGACTGCGCCCGCACCGTCGTCGACCTGCTGGACGGCCTGGGTATCGAGCGCGCGCATTTCGTCGGCAATTCCTGGGGCGGCATGATCGGCGGCACGTTCGCCGCCCGGCATCCCGACCGGGCCGGGCACGCCGTCCTGATGAACTGCACGGCCTCGGCGGCCGGCCGGCGCCAGCGGCTGGAATACGGACTGCTGTTGCGTGCCGCCCGGCTGCTCGGCGGTATCCGCGGCCCGCTGACCCGCGAGGTGCTCAAGGCCTTCCTCGGGCCGACCACCATGACCACCCGTCCCGACGTGGTGGCATTCGTCCGGGCCGCCGCCGCGCGCGCCGACGTACGTTCGGCGTCGTGGGCGGTGCGCAGCGTAGTGCCGCGCCGCCCGGATCAACGTGCGTTGCTGGGCAACGTGCGCACCCCGGTACTTGTGGTCGCGGGCGCCGAAGACGCCACCTTTCCCCGGCCGAGACGCTGGCGATGGCCGACGCCATCCCGGGCGCCGCAACGGCAGTGCTGGACGGGGTGGCCCACCTGGCGGCGCTGGAGAACCCGGCCGTCGTCAACGCCTTGATCAAGGACTTTCTGTTCGGCGCGTAACGTTCAATCATGACTGACAGCGCGACTCGGGCCCTGCCGCCGGTGCACATGCGGCGCAACGGCTTCGACCCGATACCCGAACTCGGCGCCATCCGGGATTCGGTGGGCGTGCAGCAGGTGGTGAGCGCGTTGGGCAACACCGTCTTCCTGGTCACCCGGCACGAGGATGTGAAGGCCGTGCTGGCCGACCACGAACATTTCTCCAACCAGCGCCCGCCCGGCTTCACGCTGCCCGGCGCGGAGGAGGTCTCGGCAGAGGAACAGGCCAGCGCGCGGGCCGGCAATCTGCTGGCCCAGGATCCGCCCGAGCATCAGCGGCTGCGCCGGATGCTCACCCCGGAATTCACCATCCGGCGGATGAAACGGCTGGAACCGCGGATCGCCGAGATCGTCGAGCAACGTCTGGACGCGATGGCCGCCGCCGGCCCGACCGTCGATCTGATCGACGAATTCGCCTTGCCCATACCATCATTGGTGATCTGCGAACTCCTCGGCGTGCCGTACGCCGATCGCGCCTCCTTCCAGGAGCGGTCGGGCCGCCAGCTGGACCTGTCGCTGCCGATCGCCGAGCGGATGGCGCTGCAACGGGAGAGTCGCGACTACATGCACGGCCTGGTTGCCACCGCCCGGAACGCACCCGGCGAGGACATCCTGGGCATGCTGATCCGCGAACACGGCACCGAACTGACCGATGACGAACTGGTCGGCATCGCCGGGCTGCTGTTGCTGGCCGGGCACGAGACCACTTCCAACATGCTGGGCCTGAGCACGCTCGCGTTGCTGTGCCAGCCCGATCAGCTGGCCCTGGTGCGCGACCAACCCGATGCGGTGGGGCCGGCGATCGAGGAACTGCTGCGCTGGCTGTCGGTGGTGCAACACGCGATTCCCCGGTTCACCACCGCCGACGTCGAGGTGGCCGGCGTGCCGATCCCGGCCGGCAGCCTGGTGTTCGCGTCGCTGCCCTCGGGCAATCGGGATCCGTCGTTCGTGACGGATCCCGACGTTCTCGATCTGCACCGCGGGGCACCGGGCCACCTCGCCTTCGGGCATGGTGTTCACCACTGCCTGGGTGCCCCGCTGGCCCGGATGGAGATGCGAATCGCGCTGCCGGCGTTGTTCCGCCGGTTCCCCGGCCTGGCCCTGGCCGGAGACCTCGACGGTGTCGAATTCCGGTCCTTCAATTTCATCTACGGACTACGGTCGCTACCAGTGACGTGGACGGACGAGAAGGGGTGAGGTGACCATGCACATCGACGCCGACCGGGACGCGTGCATTGCCGCGGGCAACTGCGTGATGGTGGCCGACGCCCTTTTCGATCAGGACGATGACGGCGTGGTGGTGCTGCTCGCCGACGAGGTGCCCGCCGGGCAGGAGGCGCGAGCCCGGGAAGCGGTCAAGCTCTGCCCGGCCAGCGCACTGCGCGAGGTGCCGTAGGCACAGACACCCGGGCACTGACGAATCATGTTGCAGCCATGGATGATTGCGGTTCAATCGATGGCGTCGGGCAGGTGGATCAATCCGGAGCGCGCCAGCAGCATCAGACTCACCACCAGCACCCACACCGGGAACACCAGGGTGAGCCAGATGGACGTGTCGGCGCCCACCAGCAGGATCGCCGCCGTGGTGTAGGTCGTCCACACCAGCCAACGGGGCATCACACCGGATTTCAGCCAGATGGTGGCCAGCGAGATCATGAAGACCGCCGCCATCCGCAAGGCATAGGTCCTGCCGAGTGCGGTCAGCAGCATGGTCGCGAACGACACCACCTCGTCGCGCGCCGCCGGATCGATCACGTGAGCGCTGCTGTGCGCCAAGCCCATTCCGACACAGGTGGTTGCGAACACCATCGCAAGGAATAGCAGGCCCGCACCGAGGAACACGGTGGCGAAGAACTTGTCCTCGACCGGCGCGAAACCGTCCCGCACCACCCCGATGAACCACAGGAAAGCGATGCCGGCGAACGGCATCAGTGTCGCCGCGAGTTTGATCCGGCCGCTGCCCACCGAAGACCATTGCGAACCAGGGGCGCCACCTGCCGGTACCGCCGTCCACAACAGCACGAGTGCGGTGGTGAACAACAAGGCGAACAGCACACCGGCGACCGCCGCGGCCCGCGGGGTACTCAGGCGGTGCAATGGGGGTGGCGTCGTCACCGCGCCAATGTTCGCATCCGGCGGCGTGCGCCGCGCGTAAATCTAGCTCTGCAGTGGATTCACGATGTGTTTGATGATGCCGTGGTGGCCGCAATGGCGGCTCCCGGCAACCGGGATCGAGGTGCAGCCAGGGCTACGGCAAGCGCGATTCATGTAGGTCATGGGTTGAAACTCCAGGTGGTCGAAAGCTCCCCGGTTTCCGGGGGCAAAAAGCGAAGGGCTGCCAGGGGGAAGACGCGGGTACTCCGCGGGGCCCGTGGGCGCTCAAGTGCCACCAGTGTCTCACATCTGTCCCTTCGGTGTAGCGTGGAGTGAATCCAAGCCGACGAGGCTCAGACACTCACCCCGCTTAATTTCGGCGTGTTGTGCGTCCTGCGCTGGATGGGCACGACCAACTCCGCTAGGAATACGCGTGAATCCGAACTCACTTTTTTCGCATCTGCAGCAGCCCGTCGAGGCGTGCGAGGACAACCGGGACGACGTCGCGCCGATCGCTTTCTCGGATGATTCCAACTCGCCCCACAGTGCATCGTGACCACCGCATCCCGGCGGACACCACGGTCGGTACGCCTGACTCTCGCGGCGGAACTCGGCTCTGATGTCGACGGCGCGTGGTGGCCGCGCGGAGCTTCCTTCGCCGCCGAACTGCCCGAGCTGGTCTCGGCCCTGCGCCCGAAGCTGGGCGATATCGCCGACATCCGCATCAACTGGTCGGCAGCCCAAGGGGCCCCAGATCTTCATATCGTCGCGCTGGGCGCCTCCGCGGTGGCCGGTGCCCGCCGCCCGCGGCTGATGTCGGTCACCGGTGCGCAGGGGCACGCGAACCTACTGGTGATCCCGAGCAATACCTCGCTCGCACTGGCCGTTCTGGTGCTCAGAATCGCCGCCGGTCTGGTGGCTCTCAGCCCCGACCAGACCAAAGAGCCGGCCCGCTCGGCACAACGGGTCTTCCTGGCGGCCAAGGCCGAGAGCGCCAATTGGTGCCGGGAAAGCGCCTGAGCCCCGTACCGGGGCCCAAACGAGAAGAGAGCTGGTACGGCCGAAGCCGCACCAGCTCTCTGAAGTTTGGTCTCGTCGCTCAGATGAGCGAAACGCCAACCGCCTGAGGGCCTTTCGCGCCCTGCTCTACCTCGAACTGAACGCGAGCGTTCTCTTCGAGCGAGCGGTAACCATTTCCGCTGATCTCCGTGTAGTGAACGAAAACGTCGGCAGCCCCACCATCGGGAGCGATGAAGCCGAAGCCTTTTTCACTGTTGAACCATTTCACAGTGCCCTGTGCCATTGAACTTACTTCCCTCATTTACAAGCGCGGCAACCAAAATGCGCGCGATTGACGGTAGCACGTAAAGAGCGTTATGGCTGCCCCGGCAGCAATCTGATCATCAGACCGTTGCTTTCGGCGAGCAGTTTCTGGTCGCCGTCGCGCAATTCGGCGTTGACGAACGCCTTGCGCCCCTCGGCCTCGCGGATCCAGCCGCGCGCGATCAGCGGGGTGTCGATGGGGGTGACGTTGCGGTAGTCGACGTGCAGGAACGCGGTTCGGCTGATGGGCCGTCCGGCGGCGTGGATGACCATGCCGAACACCGAATCGAACAGCAGCGGCAGCACTCCACCGTGCACGGCGCGGTTCCCGCCCACGTGGAAGCGGCTGAACTGCACCGTCAACTCCACACCGTCCGCCTCGAACCTGGTGACATGCCAAGGCGGCATCAGCAGGCTGCCGGCACCGGGCAACGAAGGCACCCGGTTCGCCGGGCCGGCCCCCTCGGGCGCCTGGGACGGCTCGAGGAGCTCGACCAGTTCCTCGGCCTGGTCCGCCGCGGCGGACCAGGTGTCGCTGTCCGGATTCGCCGACACCGCCAGATCCTGAGCCCGGCGCATGGCGGTCAGGAACCGCGCGAAGCCCGGGCCCGGGTCGGCGGCCTCGAAGATCGGGAAACCGCCGTGCCGGTCGTAGTCGGGATCCGCTCGCCGCGGATCCAAGCCGAAATCGGTCACGCCAGGATGTCCCGGCGCACGATGGTCTGCTCCCGGCCGGGACCGACCCCGATGCAGGACACATGGGCCCCGGCCAGCTCCTCCAGCCGCAGCACGTAATCGCGCGCCTTGGCAGGCAGCTCATCGAACTCACGGGCCTGCGAGATGTCTTCCCACCAGCCCGGCAGCTCCTCGTAGATCGGCTCGGCGCGGGCGATGTCGGACTGGGTCATCGGCATCTCGTCGGTGCGTTTGCCGTCGACGGTGTAGCCGACGCACACCGGCACCGTCTCCAGGCTGGACAGCACGTCCAGCTTGGTCAGGAAGTAATCGGTGATGCCGTTGACGCGGGTGGCGTAGCGCGCGATCACGGCGTCGAACCAACCGCAGCGCCGCGGGCGGCCGGTGGTGACACCGACCTCGCCGCCGGTCTTGGCCAGGTAGGCGCCGTGCTCGTCGAACAGCTCGGTCGGGAACGGACCCGAGCCCACCCGGGTCGTATAGGCCTTCAGGATGCCCAGCACGGTCGTGATCCGCGTCGGCCCGATACCGGAGCCCACGGCGGCGCCGCCGGCGGTCGGGTTGGACGACGTGACGAACGGATAGGTGCCGTGGTCGACGTCGAGCAGGGTGCCCTGCGAGCCCTCCAGCAGCACGGTGTCACCGGCTTCCAGGGCCTGGTTGAGCAGCAGCCTGGCATCGGCGATCCGGTGCTTGAAGCCCTCGGCCTGCTCCAGCAGGCTGGTGACGACCTCGTCGGGATCCAGCGCCTTGCGGTTGTAGATCTTGACCAGCACCTGGTTCTTGAATTCCAGGGCCGCCTCGATCTTGTTCGACAGCTGGTCGGGATCGAGTACGTCCGCGACGCGGATCCCGATCCGGGCGATCTTGTCCTGGTAGCAGGGCCCGATCCCACGGCCGGTGGTGCCGATCTTCTTGCTGCCCATGTATCGCTCGGTCACCTTGTCGATGGCGACGTGATAGGGCATCAGCAGATGCGCGTCGGCGGAGATCAACAGGCCCGACGTGTCGACGCCGCGCTCCTCCAGACCCGACAGCTCCTTGAGCAGCACGCCCGGGTCCACCACGACACCGTTGCCGATGACATTGGTGACGCCCGGGGTGAGGATGCCCGAGGGGATGAGGTGCAACGCGAAGTTCTCCCCGGTCGGCAACACCACGGTGTGACCCGCGTTGTTACCGCCCTGGTAGCGAACTACCCATTGCACACGTCCACCGAGTAGATCGGTGGCTTTACCTTTGCCCTCGTCGCCCCACTGGGCCCCGATGAGCACGATTGCCGGCATGGCATTTCTCCCGCTTAAAGTGATGCAGCCGGTGACCCACCATATCCGAGCGGAGCCATAACAGAGGTGTCGACCACCACAGACGTCACGTTGCTGCTGTTCGGGGGCCGTCGCATACCGCGCGGACTGGCCGATTGCGCTGCGGTGACGGTGGTGGATCCCACCGATGTGGACACCGCTTTCGCGGCGCAGCGGCTGCTGGTGGCGGGCTCGGCAGCGGACCTCGCGACGGTGCTCGGCCGGCTGCTGAAGGCCGACCGGCTCGATATCGAAGTCGCCGTCATCCCTCGCTACCGTTCCGGTCGCCGGGCCCGTTCCGGACAGGCCCGGCGAGTCCCGTTGATCCGGGACGAGACCGGCACCGTCCTGGCCGGGGCCGCGTTCTGGCTGCCACCCGGGGAGTCCGTCCGGCAGATCGAGGGCGAGGCGATCGTGGATGACACCGTGCTGTTCGACGGAACCGCCACGGCGGTGCGGATCGAGCCGATCGACGTCCACCCCGGCCTGCGGGCCAGCGTGCTCAGCTCCCGGATGCGGCCCAGAAAGTGGGTGACCGGGCGCGCCGTGCAGCTGGGCACCACCGGGGCGCTGGTGGTGCGCGACGGCATAGCGGTCCCGCGCCCGGTCCGGCGCTCGACGTTCTACCGGCATACGCAGGGCTGGTTGCGGGTCGGCTGACGGGCTGGGGCGAACGGAGCGACGGGGATTGCTGCAGGCCGGTAGCTTTCGTGGGGTGAACATCCGGCCCCTGCATCAATCCGTGCGCCCCAGCCCGGTCTTCCTGGCGATCCTGGCGCTCACGGCCGCCGGCGGGGGCCTGGCCTGGTTCTGCCGGGACAACGTCAGCCCGTTGTCCTACGTCGCGGTCTTCGTGCTCGTGGTGGCCGGCTGGGTGGTGTCGCTGTGCCTGCACGAGTTCGGCCACGCCTACACCGCGTGGCGGTTCGGCGACCGCGACGTCGAGGTCCGCGGCTATCTGACACTCAACCCGTTGAAGTACTCCAACCCGCTGCTCTCGATCGTGCTGCCGCTGGTGATCATCGCGATCGGCGGGATCGGACTGCCGGGCGGTGCGGTGTACGTGCGGACCTCCTGGATGACCCCGCGTCAGCGCACGCAGGTCAGCCTGGCCGGTCCGGCGGCCAACGCACTGCTGGCCGTGCTCCTGCTGGCGGCCACGGCGATGTTCTTCGACCCTGACCACGGGGTGTTCTGGTCCGGCCTGGCGTTTCTGGGCTTCCTGCAGGTGACGGCGGTGCTGCTGAACCTGCTGCCGATCCCCGGCCTGGACGGCTACGGCGCGCTTGAGCCGCATCTGAGCGAGGACAACCGCCGGGCGCTGGAACCGGCCAAGCAGTGGGGTTTCGTTATCCTGCTGGTCGTGCTGCTGGTCCCCCAGCTCAACCAGTGGTTCTTCTCGGGGGTGTTCTGGTTCGTCGACCTGTCCGGGGTGCCGCAGCGGCTGGTGGCCATCGGCGGCCAGCTGACCCGATTCTGGTCGGCCTGGGTCTAGTCACTTGCGACATATGCGATTCTGCGCATATATTCACGGCCATGGGCGCAGGACATGACCACAGCCATGGCGGCGAGGCTCGCGTCAGCCGGATGATCCTCGGCGCGGTGATCCTCTCGGCGTTCTTCGTCGTCGAACTCGTCACCGCGCTGTCGATCAACTCGATCGCCCTGCTCGCCGATGCCGGCCACATGCTCACCGATTTGGTCGCGATGTTCATGGGGCTGACCGCGGTCCTGCTGGCCCGGCGCGGCTCCACCTCGCCCGCCCGCACCTACGGCTGGCACCGCGCGGAAGTGTTCACCGCCGTCGCCAACGCCGTCCTGCTGCTCGGGGTCGCCGGATTCATCCTGTACGAGGCGTTCGAGCGGCTCGGCGACGCACCCGATGTGCCCGGCATGCCGATGATCGTGGTGGCGCTGGTGGGCCTGCTGGCCAACGCGGTGGTCGTGCTGCTGCTGCGCTCCCAATCCGAGGCCAGCCTGGCCGTCAAGGGCGCCTACATGGAGGTCGTTGCCGACACCGTCGGCAGCGTCGGTGTGCTGATCGCCGGGATCGTCACCGTCACCACCAGCTGGCCCTACGCCGACGTGGTGGTCGCCGTGCTGGTCGCGCTGTGGGTACTGCCCCGGGCCATCGCCCTGGCCCGGGCCGCGCTTCGGATCCTGTCCGAGTCGTCACCGAACCACATCGACGTCGACGAACTGCGGACCGCGCTGGAAGCCGTGGACGGCGTCACCGGTGTGCACGATCTGCACGTGTGGACACTGGTGCCCGGCAAGGACATGGCCACCGCCCACCTGACCAGCGCCAGGGAATCCGCCCAGGTGCTCGATGAGGCCAAGGCGGTGCTCACGGCACGCGGACTGGCCCATGCCACCATCCAGGTGGAACCACCCGACCAGTCCGGGTGCCACTGCGAAGCGCAGTACTAGCAGTACTAGATGACGCCCAGTTCGGTGCGGGCGGTCGGGTCGCAGTCGTCGAGCAGATCGAGGCAGCGCGCGTACTCGGGGGTCTCCCCGATGGCGTCGGCGGCCTTGGCCAGCGCCGCCACGCAGCGCAGGAAGCCGCGGTTGGGTTCGTGGCGGTAAGGCACCGGACCGAAACCCTTCCAGCCGTTGCGGCGCAGCTGATCCAGGCCGCGGTGATAGCCGGTGCGGGCGTAGGCATAGGCGGTGATCGCCTTGTCGTCGCGCAACGCCTCCTCGGCCAGCGCCGCCCACGCCACCGACGCACTGGGGTGCGCGGCCGCCACGATCGCGGGGTTCTCCCCCGCGTCGAGCTCGTCTTCGGCCTCTACGTCGCCCGGCAAGAACACCGGGTCCGGCCCTAGGAGATCACCCATCCGCGTCATATGACCCATTGTGCCGTGCGGGTGTTCACCGCCAATCGCTAGGCTTACGCAGTAGCGTCGGCAAGGGAGGACCGCAGTAGGGATGTCGAACCCAACAGGGCCGGACGAAGAGCAGGAATCCGCCAGCCGAACAGGAGAAGGCACACCCGACGGTGACGGGCTCGAGCGCCGGTTCACCGCGCCGTCCGGCTTCGACGGATCCACCCAGATCATCGACGCGGTGCCCGAGCCCCCGACCGAGATCTTCTCCGTCGACGACGCCACCGAACTGATGGCGGCACAAACCAGTGATGGACCAAAAAACGTTGCGCCACAAGTGATTCCGCCCCGCATCGAGTCCGCCAAGCCGGTTCGGGCGCGGCGCAGCTGGGGTTGGGTCATCGCGGTGGTGCTGGTCATCGCGGCACTGGTGGCGCTGGCCATCCTCGGCACCGTGCTGCTGACCCGCAAGAGCACGCCCGCGGTGTCCAGGGAGGACCAGGTGCGCAGCACCATCGGCAACTTCGACGGTGCGATCCAGAAGGGCGATCTGGCGACGCTGCGCTCGATCACCTGCGGCGCCACCCGCGACGACTACGTGCAGTACAACGACAAGGCCTGGGCCGAGACCCACGCCAGGGTGGCCGCGGCCAAGCAGTACCCGGTGGTGGCCAGCATCGACCAGGTGATCGTGCACGACGACCACGCCGAGGCCAACGTGACCACGTTCATGGCATATGCGCCGCAGACCCGCTCCACCCGCAGCTTCGATCTGCAGTTCCGCGACGAGCAGTGGAAGATCTGCCAGAACTCCTAGATTTCGGCGCGCTCACCCGCGGGTGAGCGCGCCGAAACCGCGAAGGGCATCAGCCCGCCGACACACTCCGGCCGGCACTGTGCAGGTCGTTGCAGGCCTCGATGACACGCTGAGTCATCGACGCCTCGGCCTTCTTCAGGTAGCTGCGGGGGTCGTAGACCTTCTTGTTGCCGACCTCGCCGTCGATCTTGAGCACACCGTCGTAGTTGGTGAACATGTGCGCGGCCAGCGGCCTGGTGAACGCGTACTGGGTGTCGGTGTCGACGTTCATCTTCACCACGCCGTAACGCAGCGAATCCTCGATCTCGGATTTCAGCGAGCCCGACCCGCCGTGGAAGACGAAGTCGAACGGCTTGGAGCCCTCGGGCAAGCCGAGCTTGGCCGCTGCCACCTTCTGACCCTCGGCCAGCACCTCGGGCTTGAGCACCACGTTGCCCGGCTTGTACACGCCGTGCACGTTGCCGAACGTCGCGGCCAGCAGGTACTTGCCGTGTTCGCCGTGGCCCAGCGCGTCGATGGTCTTCTGGAAGTCCTCGGAGCTGGTGTAGAGCTTCTCGTTGATCTCGGCCTCGACGCCGTCCTCTTCACCGCCGACCACACCGATCTCGACCTCGAGGATGATCTTGGCGGCCGCCGTGAGCTTCAGCAGCTCCTGCGCGATCTCGAGGTTCTCGTCGATCGGCACGGCCGACCCGTCCCACATGTGCGACTGGAACAACGGATTCTGGCCCTTGGCGACGCGCTCGGCCGAGATGGCGATCAGCGGGCGGACGAAGGTATCCAGCTTGTCCTTGGGGCAGTGGTCGGTGTGCAGTGCGACCGTGATCGGGTACTTGGCGGCCACCACGTGGGCGAACTCGGCCAGCGCCGACGCTCCGGTGACCATGTCCTTCACTCCCAGGCCGGAGGCGAATTCCGCTCCGCCGGTGGAGAATTGGATGATGCCGTCGCTGCCCGCGTCCGCGAAGCCCTTGATGGCGGCGTTGACGCTCTCGGAGCCGACGCAGTTGATGGCGGGGAACGCGAAGGAGTGCTCCTTGGCACGGCCCAGCATCTCGGCATAGACCTCGGGCGTGGCGATGGGCATTGCAAAGTTCCTCTCGGCTGTCCGGCTGACCCGGTCAGTATGACAAGTTGCACGTCCGCTGGCACTGGGGCCCTTCGAACCAGGGCGAAGCCGGACCGCGGCGGCCGTCTCGGTTAGCGTTGCGTGGGTGCATATCGGTCCGGCTCTCGCTTATCTGGCGTCGGGCGCCGTGCTGCTGGCCGCCGCCTGCGCACCGCGCACCGCCCCCGCGCCGACGTCGACCACTGCGCCCCCACCCGCGGCTCCCCCCGTCGCGGTACTGGCCACCGCCTTGGCGCCCGGCCAGGCCCAGCTCATCGTCAACGGGCACGATGTCGGGCCCCTCGGCCCGGTGGTGTGCTCCAGCAACGACGGGTTCAGCAGGTTCACCATCGGCGAGACCGCGCTCGGCGTCACGGTGGTGATCACCGACGACGACATGCCCTCGGTCCGGTCGGTGACCATCGGGGATCTCGGCGGCATCTCCATCGGCTATGCCGCCGACGTGTCCGAAGAGGCGCCCACCGCCTACCGCAACGGCGCCACCGTGACCGTCACCGGTTCCGGCAACGGGACCGACTCGACGAACCCCGCGCGCATCGTCCCCACCACCTACCAGCTCGCCGTCGCCTGCCCGTGAACGTCTTCGGGTCACCGCGGTCCAGCCGTCGGTGAGTTCCGGCCGGTATCTTTGGGCCTCATGACCACCACCAACCTGGCGCTGATGCCGGACTTTCTCGACCCGCTGAAGCTGATCGAGCAATTCGGCACCTGGGCCCTGGTCGGCATCCTGGTCGTCGTGTTCATCGAATCCGGCGTGCTGTTCCCAGTCCTGCCCGGTGACACGCTGCTGTTCGTGGCGGGCATGCTGGCCGCGGGAACGGCCGCGCACGGGGCGGACGTCAACGCCAACTTCCAGCTGTGGCAGCTGCTGGTGTCCATCCCGATCGCCGCGATCCTCGGCGGCCAGGTCGGCTACGTCGTCGGCCGCTATCTGGGCACCGCGATGTTCAAGCCGAATGCCAAGGTGCTCAAACAGAAGTATCTCGATGAGGCGCACGCCTTCTTCGAGCAGCGCGGGCCGTTCGCGATCGTGCTGGCCCGCTTCGTCCCCATCGTGCGGACACTGGCGCCGATCACCGCGGGCGCGGCGAAGATGCAGTACGGCGTGTTCACGCTGTACAACATCATCGGCGCGGTGCTGTGGGGCGTCGGCCTGACGCTGCTGGGCTACGGGTTGGGCCAGTTCGAGATCATCCAGAAATTGCTGGAGCCGATCTTCATCCTGATCGCGGTGGCGTCCGTCGCCCCGATGATCTGGGAGTGGTACAAGCGGCGCAAGGCCGCCAAGAACACACCCGAAACCATCTGATCTGCCCCTCAGTCGCCCGCGGTGATCGCGTGTGCCGCCTCCATCAGCATCCAGCCGGACAGCTGAACGGACAGGTCACGTTCGGGGATCTCGGAAGCATTCACCGCGCCCTCGATGGATTGCGCGTCCGCGCCTGCCGCCGTGGGTAATTCGGCCGAGCGGTCCCAGAACGCACCGAACAGGGGTAGCCCGTCGACGGTCTGGCGGTAATCCCACGCCGACTGCGCCGAGGCGAGCACCACGTCCCGCGCGGTGGCGCGGGCGGTGTCATCCTCGGCGGTGTCACCGGGCAGATCGGTCACCACCAGCGCCAGGTACCGGGCCAGGATCGCGTTGAACAGGCCACCGTCTCCCCCACCTGCGCCCTGGATGACTCCGTCGGTGGTCATCTGCTCGCGCACCGCGGACACCAGCCGGTGCAACCGCGGCGCGTGTTCGGGGTCCTGGGTGCGCGCGGCGAGTTCGGTCTCCAGGCCCAGTACGACGCCCTGGCAGTAGGTGTATTGCGCGCGCACCATCGAGCCGGCCTTGATGCCGTCGAACACCAGGTGGGTCTCCGGGTCGATCAGGGTCTCGTCGATCCAGTCGGCCATCTGCTGGGCGCGCCGCAGCCGGTCGTCATAGCGGGCCAGGAAGATGCCCGCCGGCCCGTTGGCCGGGGCGTTGAAGAACTGGTCCTGTTTGCGCCACGGGATACCGCCACCGTCCTCGGGCACCCAGGCGTTGAGGAACTGTTCGGCGAGCTTCTTGCACGCGCTGTCGCGGTGCACTCCGGCCAGCCGGCCGGCGCGCTCCAAGGCCAGCGCCAGCCAGGCCATATCGTCGTAATAGTCGTTGGTCCACTTGAGGTTGCGAAGGTGGTGCCCACGGATCTGCCGGGTGATGGTGGCGATCCGGGCCGGCGCCGGATCACGCAGCTGGGCATCGACCAGACAGTCCAGCAGGTGCGCCTGCCACCAGTAATGCCAGGTGCCGAACGATTTCTGCTTGCGGGTCGCCGGCCAGGCCACCACTGCCAGCTGCGTGCCGGGCAGTCCCCACAGCCTTTTCAGGTGTCGCTTGGCGATGGCGGCTTCGGAACTGGCTGCACGGTTGGCCCACACCTGATCCATGCCTAGATCCTGCCCTAAGCGGTCCCTACCAGGCCGCCGATACGTCGGCATGGGTGCGAATCCATGCGTGCATCGCGATTCCCGCGGCCACCCCGGCGTTGATGCTGCGGGTCGACCCGAACTGCGCGATCGAGACGGTCAGCCCGGCCCCTGCGCTGGCCTCCGGGGTGATACCCGGGCCCTCCTGCCCGAATACCAGCAGGCAATCACGGGGCAGCACAACGGTTTCCAACGGTACCGAGCCAGGAACGTTGTCCACGGCAACGACCGTCAGTCCTGCCCGGGCAGCGAAATCCAGCAATTCGGTGGTGCTGTCGTGGTGCTGCAGTCGCTGGTAGCGGTCGGTCACCATGGCACCGCGCCGGTTCCACCGGCGCTTGCCGACGATGTGCACGGTGTGAACGGCGAACGCGTTGGCGGTGCGCACGACGGTGCCGATGTTGGCGTCACTACCGAAATTCTCGATCGCGATGTGCAGGGCGTGCCTGCGGGTGTCGATATCGGCGATGATGGCGTCCCGGGTCCAGTACCGGTAGGCGTCGACGACGTTGCGTTTGTCGCCGTCGCGCAACAACTCCGGGTCGTAGCGGGCCGCGTCGTCCCCGGCCGGCAGCGGACCCTGCCAGGGGCCGACTCCGGGCGTCTCACCCCACTCGGTGGGGCCGGTCACCCGGTGGTCCACAGCGCCGCGTGCGTCCCCACCACCGACACGGTCGGGTAGAGCAGCGCGGCGTTGATCTCACCCTGGGTGCACATCGACGCGCGGATGGCCACCGCATCCAGCGAGGCCTCGGGGAGCACCAGCAGCGAGGACCCGTAGGCCGCGCAGGCATGGGACAGGCCGTTTCCCGGCAGTGTGGGACCGGTGAGCACCATGAGCGGCCCGCCACGCTTGGCCGAATCGTCGCGGTAGCGCTGCGCGGCGCCGTCGACGGACAAACCGATCAGCATGTACCCGTTGCCGGAAAACGCGCTCGGATCGCCCAGTGCGGTCGGCATGAGCTGGGTACCGTCGGCCCGGAATCCGTCCACACTGGTGGACTGCAGCACCAGGCCCGCCTCGCTGTCTCCGGTGGGCACCAGCCCGACCGGGAACGCCGCGGGCCACGCCACCGTCGTCTTCGGGATCCGTTCCTGCGGCGAGTACAAATACACCCCGCGGACCTGACTCTGGTCCCGCAGCGGCCCCAGACAGACTGTGCCACTGAGATGTTCGGGGTCGGCAGCGGTGACGGGCTGCAGGCTCAGGTTGGTCGCGTCGGCGCAGCCACCGATCGCGTTGGATTCGATCGGGTGAGCCAGCGCACCGTACAGACCCACGCGCAGACTGTCGGGTTTGGCATGTGCGGCGCCGGGCTGGGCCGGTGCGGCATCGATGTCGACGAGCACCCGGTCGGCGTCGAAACGCAGGTTGGCCATCGAAACGTTCCAGCCCAGAATGGTCTGCGACTGGCCGATCCGCGCCTGCTGGGTGCCGTACGGACCGCCCGCGGCGTCACCGCCGGAGCACGCCGCGACCAACACCGTCAGCATCGGCGCCAGCACTGCCGCCAACACGGTCCTCATCCGCATTTAGGTCCGCCCGCGGCCCTTACCGACCCGTTTGGTCAAGCCGCGCACCAGGTTTCGTGGCACCAGCCGGCTCCCCACGGTCAACACCTTGTACTGCAGCCCGGGCACGATCACCACTTCGCCCTTGGCCACCGCGGCCAGGCAGTCGCGCACCACGTCGGGCACCTCCAGCCAGAACAACGACGGGGTGCCCGACATCTCGATACCCGCGCGATCGTGGAATTCGGTGTGTACGAAGCCCGGGCACAGCGCGTGCACGCTCACCCCGGTGCCGTCCAGCCCGTTGGCCAGCCCTTCGGAGAAGGCGATCACCCAGGACTTGGACGCCGAGTAGGTCGAGCCGCGCCCGGGCAGCAGCCCGGCGACGCTGGCCACGTTGATGACGGTGCCCGCGCCGGCGGCCAGCATGGGCGGCAACGCGGCGTGGGTCAGCGCCATGACGGCGGTGACGTTGACGTCGAGCTGGGATTGCAGGTTGGCGTAGTCGGCTTTCCAGAATTCGCCCGAGGTGCCGAACCCGGCATTGTTGACCAGCACCTGCACCCCGGCGGCCAGCCGGTCGGCGACCTTGCGCCGGTCGGCTTCGACGGCCAGATCTGCGGGCAACACCTCGACACCGGCACCTGCGTGATCGCGCAGTTCGGCGGCGAGTTCTTCCAGGCGGGCGATATCGCGGGCCACCAGCACCAGGTCATACCCGTCGGCGGCGTAGCGACGGGCGAAGCCCGCACCGATACCCGACGTCGGCCCGGTGATCAGCGCGACGGGACGTGGCACTGGCCGCTACCGCTGATAGTGCGGGGACTGCCGGCCATTGCGCACCGGTGTGCGCTGGTCGACATAACGGCCGATGTCGGCGCGGCCGGGCGGCAGGTCGCCGCGGCCGGCGGGCAGTTCGGCGGGCCGGGGCAGCAGCGGACGGCTCGGCGAACCGTTGCGGCGGGCAAGCGCGGGCTGGCCGGCGTGCGCACCGACGCCGTTGCGCCCGGGCTGCGGGATCGGCGGCAGCACGCGCAGCAGGTCGTTGAACTGGCGGACGGTGCGCAGGCCTTCATCCCACTGGGCGCGGCTGCTGGTGATCGGCATGGCGACCAGCGTCCAGTTCTGCTCGTTCCACATGATCTCGGCGCAGTCGGGCGCGGTGTGGGCGAACGTCACCATCCGGCGATCGCAGGCGCGACGGGCGGCGTCCAAGTTTGTGGAGTACACCATCCGCGGGCCGATCGCACCGAGCAGCCAGATATCGCTCTCGCGGGGTTCCTTGATGTCCTTGAGCCGCAGATCGACGACGACATTCGTGCCGACCTTGCGGTGCAGGGCGATCACGGTGGCCACCTCGTCGAGATCGAAGATGAACACCGCCTCGCCGCGGATCTGGCCGAGCACCACATTGCGGGCGGTGACGTGCTCGCCGACCGTGGACATCACCCCGCGCTTCCAGCGGGAAAGAATTTCGCTGGATTCGTGCTCGTAGTCGAAGCCATGCGACTTCGCCCACGACTTACGCCGCCGGCCCAACCCGCGCCGGCGGTCGATATCGACATACAACAACACGGCCGCACCCGTGAAACAGAGTGCGGACAGTGTGAACCAGAGAGGCACCATCGGGTCCCAGCCTACTTGCTGGGACCCCGTTGTCTCGAACTCGTTGAGGTCACAACCCGATTACGTGCGCGAACAACCAATCCCAGTGGCCACTTGTGGCTCGTCTTTCACGCGAGTCCGAGCCACAAGTGGCCAACCGGGCCGCCCTCAGCCCAGAATCAGGCCGGCGCCGTCGGCACTGACGTTCACCGGCACCACATCGCCGTCGTGCACCTCGCCGGCCAGCAGCATCTTCGCCAGCTGATCGCCGATCGACTGCTGCACCAGGCGGCGCAGCGGGCGAGCGCCGTACAGCGGGTCGAACCCACGGTCGGCCAACCACTTCTTGGCCGGCAGCGACACCTCGAGGACGAGGCGGCGCTGCGCCAGCCGCTTCTGCAGCTGCGCCAACTGGATGTCGACGATCGACACCAGCTCCTCGGGATTGAGGCCGTCGAACACGATGACGTCGTCGAGCCGGTTGATGAACTCGGGCTTAAACGCCGAGCGCACCGCGGCCATCACCATCTCCTCGGAACCCCCGGCGCCCAGGTTGGACGTCAGGATCAGGATGGTGTTGCGGAAGTCGACCGTGCGGCCCTGACCGTCGGTCAGCCTGCCCTCGTCGAGCACCGCGAGCAGCACGTCGAACACGTCCGGGTGCGCCTTCTCGATCTCGTCGAACAGCACCACCGAATACGGTCGCCTGCGCACCGCTTCGGTCAGCTGACCGCCCTGGTCGTAGCCGATGTACCCGGGCGGCGCACCGACCAGCCGGGCCACCGAGTGCTTCTCGCCGTACTCGCTCATGTCGATGCGGATCATCGCCCGCTCGTCGTCGAACAGGAACTCCGCCAGCGCCTTGGCCAGCTCGGTCTTCCCGACGCCGGTGGGCCCGAGGAACATGAACGAGCCGGTCGGCCGGTTCGGGTCCGCGACGCCCGCACGGGTGCGGCGCACCGCGTCGGAAACGGCCTGCACGGCCTTGCGCTGACCGACGACGCGCTTGCCCAGCTCGGACTCCATCCGCAGCAGCTTGGCGGTCTCGCCCTCAAGCATCCGGCCGGCGGGAATGCCGGTCCACGCCGACACCACGTCGGCGATGTCGTCGGGTCCGACCTCCTCCTTGAGCATCACGTTCTCGCGGGCCTCGGCGACGGGCAGCGCGGCGTCGAGCTTCTTCTCCACCTCGGGGATGCGCCCGTAGCGCAGCTCGGAGGCCTTGGCCAGGTCGCCGTCACGTTCGGCCCGGTCGGCTTCGCCGCGCAGCCGGTCCAGCTGCTCCTTGAGATCGCGGACGATGTCGATGGCACCCTTTTCGTTCTGCCACCGGGTGGTCAGCTCGGCCAGCTTCTCCTTGTAGTCGGCGAGCTCGGCGCGCAGCTTCTCCAGGCGATCCTTGGATGCCGCGTCCTCCTCCTTGGCCAGCGCCATCTCTTCGATCTCGAGACGACGCACCAGGCGCTCCACCTCGTCGACCTCGACGGGGCGGGAGTCGATCTCCATCCGCAGCCGCGACGCGGATTCGTCGACCAGGTCGATCGCCTTGTCCGGCAGGAACCGCGACGTGATGTAGCGGTCGCTCAGCGTGGCGGCGGCGACCAGGGCGGAGTCGGTGATCCGGACGCCGTGGTGCACCTCGTAGCGGTCCTTCAGGCCGCGCAGGATGCCGACGGTGTCCTCGACCGACGGTTCGCCGACGAATACCTGCTGGAAGCGACGCTCCAGGGCAGCGTCCTTCTCGATGTACTTGCGGTACTCGTCGAGGGTGGTGGCACCGACCAGCCGTAGCTCACCGCGCGCCAGCATCGGCTTGATCATGTTGCCCGCGTCCATCGCCGATTCACCGGTGGCACCGGCGCCGACGATGGTGTGCAGCTCGTCGATGAACGTGATGATCTGTCCGGCCGAGTTCTTGATGTCGTCGAGGACGGCCTTGAGGCGCTCCTCGAATTCACCGCGGTATTTCGCGCCCGCGACCATCGCACCGAGGTCGAGCGAGACCAGCGTCTTGTCACGCAGGCTCTCCGGTACGTCGCCTTCGATGATGCGCTGGGCCAGGCCTTCGACGATCGCTGTCTTGCCGACGCCCGGTTCGCCGATCAGCACCGGGTTGTTCTTGGTGCGGCGGCTCAGCACCTGGACGACGCGACGGATTTCGGTGTCGCGCCCGATGACCGGGTCCAGCTTGCCCTCCCGGGCGGCGGCGGTCAGGTCGGTGGAGTACTTCTCCAACGCCTGGTAGGTGCCCTCCGGATCCGGGCTGGTGACCCGCGCACTGCCGCGCACCTTGGTGAACGCCTCACGCAGCGCTTGCGGGGCGGCGCCCTTGTTGCTCAGCAGTTTGGCCACTTCGGACGTTCCGGTAGCCAGGCCGACGAGCAGGTGCTCGGTGGAGACGTACTCGTCGTCCATCTCAGTGGCGAGGTGCTGCGCGGCGGTGATCGCCGCGATCGCCTCGGGCGAGAGCTGCGGTTGCGAGCTGGAACCGCTCGCGCTGGGCAGCCGGGCGATCAGGCGCTCGGCCTCGGCCCGGATGGTTGCCGGCTCGACTCCGACCGCTTCGAGCAGGGGCGCGGCGATGCCGTCGTTCTGCGTCAACAGCGCCATCAACAGATGGGCCGGCGTGATCTGCGGGTTGCCCGCGGCGGTCGCCGCCTGCAGCGCCGAAGTCAGTGCCGTCTGGGTCTTCGTGGTCGGATTGAACGAATCCACGCGGGGGCCTCCGTTTCCTTCAGAAAAGGGGTAGGGAAAATGCTTGTCGGCAAGTTCAACGTCGTCAAGGTTGAGTCTGTTCCGCTCAACTCTACCTTTTTTCGCCGCCGCTGTCCGACGGTTTCGGACACGGGGTGCACGACACCGCCAATCGCGGCATTCCTCAAGGGACGGGACTAGCGTCGGGATATGTCTGGCTTCGGCGATTTCGAATTCGAGCGGAAGTTCGTCGTGCACGAGCTTCCCGCCATCGCGGCGTCGGACCCGACCCCCGCCCTGATCGTCCAGGCCTACCTGTTCGCCGCGGACGGGTACGCGGTACGCGTCCGGGTTCAGGGGCCGGCCGTCGGCGACGTGCACAAACCACCCGCCGAGCTGGTGCAGCTGCTGGGCGATGAGGTGATCGGGACCATGACCGCCAAAGGACCGGCGGCCGGGGGCACCCGCTACGAAGCCGAGCGGGAGCTCGATCCGATGGTCGCGGGCCAGATCGTGCGCCGCGCCGAACATGTCGTCGCCAAGATCCGCTACTCGGTCTGGCTGGGCGAAGACGGCTGGGTCATCGACCAGTTCCTGGGTGCCAACGCCCCGCTCGTGCTCTCCGAGGTCGAACGCGGCGGGCCCGTCGTCGACCTGTCGATACCGGAGTTCTGCGCCACCGAGGTGTCCGAGGACGACCGCTTCCGCAACGAGTATCTGGCGCACCACCCGTTCGGGGATTGGGCACCCGGGTACCGGCGCGAGCTCGAGGCCAGCGGGCCGCGGTTCGTCGACAGCCTCGGCCACAACGAATTCAGAGAGCACTGAAACGGCGACGACGGTTCAACCGGATTGTCGGCGACCTGGGCGCAAATCGATTCGAGTTCCCACGGATTCGGCCCTGATCGGCGGACACTGGTTCGATGCGCCGCACTCCGTCGACCGTGGGCTTGGCCACCGCCGCCCTGCTGCTCACCCTCACCGGTTGTGCCCGGGCGATTCCGGGGACTGCCGCGGCGCCCCCGGACGCGCGGCAACGGTCGGCCGCGGACCAGATCGCCGAAGTCGTCGACCAGTTCGAGCAGGCCTGGAATGCCGGGGACTATGCAAACCTGCGGAGTTTGATGTGCGACGAGATGCGCGGCCAGAGTGAGTTCGGCGAGGATGCGCTGCGCGAGGCGCGCAGCGACTCCGGACGGCTGGAGCTGACCATCACCGAACTCGACGTCACCGGCGATACCGCGACGTCGGTCATCGAGAACCAGGGGGAAGACCCCGACGACATCACGTTCCAGCGCGAGGGCGGCGCCTGGAAGTGGTGCGAGTTCTGATCGGCCCGGCGCAGCTCAGTCCGGATAATCCCAGAACTGCAGCCAGGTGATGCCGGCGAACACCGCCAGCGTCACCGCGTAGACCGCGAGCACCACCGCGGTGCCCCGCGCCGTCACCACCCGCCCGGCTCCGTCGACGGGGTCCAGCCAGCGGCGCATCCGCGCCACCGCAAACGGCATCAGCACCCATTGCAGCAGCGACACGCTGGCCACCTCACTCAGCCACATCGCCAGCCAGGGCTGCGCCCCGATCCGGTCCAGTACCGGGCCGAGGAACCGCGTCAACAGCATCACCGTCGGGTACAGCACCATCAGCACGAGCATCGCCGTCTTCCAGCTCGGCGTCATCTCGGTCTCGCCGTTCTCGAACCGGACGGTGGTACCCAGCGGGGTGGTGTGCGAGAAGGTGGAGAAATCGTCATCCAGGGCCGAACGCAGGGACGGCAGCGCGTTGCTGCGCTGCGGGGATTTCAGCCAGCCCGACAGCAGACGCTCGGTGCGGAACAGGATCAGCGTCATCCACTGCGGGCCGGCGCCCGGCGGAAGGACCACGGTGCCCTCGTACCCGGAGAACTGCGAGCTGGCTTCGGTCAGATCGCCTTGCGCGGTGATGAAGTCGGCCTCCCGGCCCTCGACCACACTGTGCCGGAACACCGCTGTCCCGGGTGGGGTGACCTCGCCTTCCACCACCACCAGATCGGTGGTACAGGGGTGCACGCCGAGGCGGTGTCCGGTACGGATCGATTCGGTCCGCACCGGACCGTCCAGCCAGGCATGCAACTGGACCTCGGCGGCGAAAGTCGCCGAGATCGCCGGCGCAAGGCGCGGATCGGCATGCACCGACACGACCGCGTCGACGAATCCGGGTGCGGCGCGGGCGGTGTCCAGCAGCTCCTCGGCCCACGCGTCGAATGTCCGCGGGTCGTCGGGGCGGTGGAAGATGGTGACAACGATGGCACTCATGACGTCCTCTCTAACCCGGGTCGAGGTGCCGGCCCTGGACGTAGACGCCGGCGACCGAGGACTCCCGCATACCCATCAGCAATGCGAAAAGCGTTTGGTCGCGGGCCAGCTCGGGATCCGCCGACCGCACTCCTTCGGTCAGCGCCCCGGCAAGGGCAGGGGTTCCGGCCGGGTCGACGACGACGAAGTCAGCCTCCTTGCCGACATCGAAGTTGCCGAACCGATTCTCCATGTCCAGTGCCCTGGCCCCGCCGAGGGTGCCCAGGAACAGCATTTCGGCCGGGTGCAGAGACGTACCGGCCGCTCCGTCTTCTGAGATGTGCACCTTGAACGCGTCGCCCAGCACGCGCGGGATGAGCCATTCGTCGCCACCGCCGAAATCCGTTCCGGCCGAGAGGTTCACGCCCGCAGCCACGGTGCGCCGCCACGGCATGGTGCCCGATCCGAGGAACAGCTGCGATACCGGGCAGTGCGAGATGGAGGTGCCGGTCTCGGCCATCCGGGTCAATTCCTCGTCGGTGCAGTGCACGCCGTGCGCCAGAATGGTCCGCCGGCCCAGCAAGCTGGAACCACCGACCGCCGAGCCCGGCAGGAACTTGCCGTCGTAGGTGTCCAGATACGAATTCACCCGATAGGCCGACTTGGTCATGTCGATCTCGCCGGACCCGGGGCGGTTGTTCTCGTTCAGATGGCTGTGCAGGTAGACACCGCGATCGCGAACCGAATCATACAGATCGCCAAGGCTTTTCAAGGTCTCGACCGTCACCGAAAGGGAGAACCTGGGTACCACGGCGACGTGCAGCAGCGCGGTGTCCACGGCACCGGTGTCTGCGGCGTGCCACTTGTCGATTTCCTGGGCGGTGAGCCGGATGGCGTCGGTCTCCGAGGTCAGCAGCGGTGCCGCCGATTCGGGGCCGACGGTCTGGATACCCCGTCCACTGACGATACGAAGCCCGCGCCGGTGTGTCTCGGCGAACAGTGCGTCCTGCGCGTGCGGGAACGCCGAACCGAACACCATGGCCGCGGTGGTACCCGCCGCGATCCGCCGGTTGCAGAACTCGACGGCGGCCCTGGCCGCGAACTCCGGATCGGCGAACCGGGACTCCGCAGGGAAGATGCACTGTGTGAGCCATTCCAGCAGTTGCCCGCCACCGTACGAATCGCCGGCGTAGGTTTGCGGGAAGTGGATGTGGGTGTCCACGAATCCGGGCAGCAGATACCCGTGCCCGTGGTCGTGCACCACTGCCGCCGCGTATTCGGCCGGGATTTCGGTTCTGCTGCCGCAGAATGCGATCCGGCCACCACCATCGATCACCAGCGCACCGTCGGGAATCGATACGAGTGCGCTCGCGGAATCGGTGATGGCCGGACTGCCCGCGATGTGGAAGATGTGTCCGTAGTGGAGGTGACTCACGGTCTCCAGGGGACCACGCGGACCCGCGGATCGCCGGACAAGTGGGTAAAACCGGCACCCGGCCAGCTGCGGGTCCGTAGTGTCAGCGCCAAACGGGGGCCCTCACTCGGCCTAAGGAGCCCACCTTTGGATCTCAACACGGTGACCGATGTCATCCGGCAACCCAGCCACCCGCCCGGCGCGCTGTGGCGCCCGGGCGACGCCTGGCTGGCCGGCGGCACCTGGTTGTTCTCCGATCCGCAGCCGGGGCTGCGCCGGCTCATCGATCTGGCCCCGCTGGGTTGGGACGAGCTCTCGACATCCGGCGCAGGACTGCACATCGGCGCCATGTGCACCATCCGCGATCTGTACGCATTCAACCCACCCGCGCGGTGGCCGGCCGGCGCGCTGATCCCCGTCAGCTGCGAAGCGTTCTTGGCCTCGTTCAAGATCTGGCACGCGGCCACCGTCGGCGGCAACATCTGCATGTCCCTACCCGCGGGGCCGATGATCACCCTGACGGTGGCACTGGAAGCCGACTACCTGCTGCAGGCGCCGGACGGCACCGAACGGACCGTGCCCGCAGCCGGATTCGTCACCGGCAACAATCGCAACGGCCTGGCTCCCGGCGAACTACTGCGCCGCGTCGACATCCCCGAACACGCATTGGGTAGGCGGTTTGTCCACCGCCGGTTCAGCTTGACCAAGCTGGGTCGCTCCACCGTGTTCCTGGTCGGCACCCTGGACGCCGAGGGCGGGGTGCTGCTCACCCTCACTGCGGGCACCACACACCCGGTGCAGCTCACCTTCGCAGGTGACGCGGGCCCGGCGACGGTGCGGGACCGTATCGACGAACTCGGTGACGACATCTGGTTCGCCGACGCCAACGGCACCCCCGAGCACCGCAAACACCTGAGCGAACACTTCGCCCGGGAGATCGTCCAGGAGCTCCGGTCGTGACCTACACCGTCAACGGGCAGTCCTACGACGCCGAGCCCCGCCCCGGCCAATGCCTGCGCACCTTCGTGCGTTCGGCCGGCTGGCACGGGGTCAAGAAGGGCTGCGATTCCGGCGACTGTGGTGCCTGCACCGTGTGGCTGGACGGCGATCCGGTGCACAGCTGCATCACGCCCGCATTCCGTGCGGACGGCCGCGAGGTCACCACGGTGGAAGGGCTGGGCGGCCCGGACGCACTGCATCCCGTGCAGCGCAGTTTCCTCGATGCGCCGGGCTTCCAGTGCGGGTTCTGCACGGCCGGGATGATCATGACCACCGCCGCGCTGACCGAGGAGCAGAAGCACGACCTGCCGCGGGCGCTGAAGGGCAATCTGTGCCGCTGCACCGGCTATCGCGCCATCGAGGACGCCGTGGCCGGCCGGGCGGCGATCGAGGAGGCCGAACCCGGTGACGCGGTGGGCACCAGTGTGGGGGCGCCCGCCGGGCTTGCCGTGGTGACGGGGCGCGCCGAATTCACCATGGACACCGCCATCGACGGGCTCCTGCACCTGAAGGTGCTGCACTCGCCGCACGCTCATGCCCGCATCACGTCCATCGACAGCACGGCAGCCCTCGCCGTGCCCGGTGTGCACCGCGTCTATACCTGGGAAGACGTTCCCCGCAAGCGTTACAGCACAGCGATCCACACCGACCACCTGGTCGACCCGGACGACACCTACATCCTGGACAACGTGGTGCGCTTCGTCGGTCAGCGGGTGGTGGCGGTGCTGGCAGACACGATCGCCGCCGCCGAGGAGGGGTGCCGGCAGGTCGCCGTCGAGTACCAGGTGCTGCCCGCGGTGTTCGACCCGGACGAGGCGATGACCGACGGCGCGCCCCGGCTGCACAGCTACGACGATCCGTTCGCGCACGACAAGGACCGCAACATCCTGCTCGAGCTGCACGGTGAAATCGGCGATACCGAGCGAGCATTCGCCGACGCCGAGGTGATCCACGAAGGTACCTACTTCTCCCCCCGGGTCCAGCATGTGCACCTGGAGACGCACGGGTCGATCGCCTGGATGGACAACGGCAGGCTCAACGTGCGCACTGCCTCGCAGTCACCGTCCATCGCGAAGGTCAAACTGTCGCACCTGTTCTCACTGCGCCCGGATCAGCTGAGGGTGTTCTGCGCCCGCGTCGGCGGTGGGTTCGGCGGCAAGCAGGAGCTGATCTCCGAGGATCTGGTGGCGTTGGCCACCCTGGATACCGGCCGTCCGGTCAGCTTCGAGTACACCAGGGAGGAGGAGTTCACCACCGCCTCACCGCGGCATCCGATGAAGATCACCGTCAAACTCGGCGCCAAGGCCGACGGCACCCTGACCGCGCTGGCGTTCCGCAACGTGTCGAACACCGGTGCGTACGGCAATCACGGTGGCGAGACACTGTTCGCCGCGGCGGCCGCCATCGCGTTGTACCGTTGCGCCAACAAGAAATTCGATGCCTATTCGGTATACACCAACACCGTGCCCAGCGGCGCGCTGCGCGGCTACGGAATGACACAGCCCGCGTTCGCGGTGGAGTCGGCCATCCATGAACTGGCCGTGAAACTCGGACTCGATCCGCTCGAGTTGCGCCGCCGCAACATTGTCAGGCCGGGGGATCCGCTACTGGCCGTCGACGACCATCCCGACGACGTCGAGTTCACCGAGGACGGTATCGGTCAGTGCATCGACCTGGTGGACGCCGCGCTACGTCGGAACTCCGATGTCCAGGTACTGGGCCAGGACTGGCTCGTCGGGGTGGGCACCGCGACCTCCTTGCACGAGACCGCCCCGCCCACCGAGCACATCTCGGAGGCCTGGGCCACCCTGCGCGAGGACGGCCGGTACGAGATCGCGGTCGGCACAGTCGAATTCGGCGAGGGCACCTCCACCGCGCATGTGCAGATCGCCGCCACCCGACTGGGCAGCACACCCGAGCGCATCGTCCTGGTGCAATCCGACACCGACCGCACCGGTTTCGACACCGGGGCCTTCGCGAGCGCCGGGTTGTTCGTGGCAGGCAACGCGGTGGACCGGGCCGCGGCCGCCCTGCGCGACCGCCTGCTGGCGTTCGCTGCGGCCCACACCGACGTGCCCGTCGCCGACTGCGTGTTGCGCGATGACGGCGTGCACTGTGCGGGCACCTGGCTGTCGCTGGCCGACATCCTCACGGCCGGGCGCGAACGCGGCATCCGGTTCACCGAGGCACGCAAGGCCTACGGGTCGCCGCGCAGCGTCACCTCCAACACCCACGGCTTCCGCATCGCGGTGCACCGCGTCACCGGTGAGATCCGCATCCTGTACAGCGTGCAGGCCACCGACGCCGGGGTGGTGATCAACCCGGCCCAGGTCCGCGGCCAGGTGGAAGGCGGTGTGGCTCAGGGCGTGGGCTTCGTCCTGACGGAAAATCATCAGGTGGACGCCGACGGTGTGACGACCAACCCCAACCTGCGCAACTATCGCATCCCGACCTATGCCGACGCCCCGCGCACCGAGGTGCTGTTGGTCGCGTCCACCGATTCGGTGGGACCCATGCGGTCCAAGGGGATGGCCGAATGCTGTATCAATCCGGTGGCGCCGGCATTGGCCAACGCGCTGCACGACGCGACCGGGGTACGGTTTCGCGACCTGCCCCTGACCCCCGAGCGGATCTTCGCGCGCCTGCGCGACCTGATCCCGAAAACCTGAACCGATGGATGCCAAGATGAACACCGACATGGCGGCCACCGTCATCATCGGCCAGCGGGTGCGTGCCGGTTGTGAGCGCGACTTCGAAGCCTGGCAACAGGACCTGAATCAGGTGGCCGCACAGTACCCGGGCTTCCTGGCCGCAGAGGTCAACCCGCCCACGGCGGTGCAGCCCGACTGGGTGGTGGTGTACCGGTTCGATTCGGTGGCCCACGTGCAGGCCTGGATCAACAGCGCCAGCCGTCAGGACCGCCTCGCCGCCGGCGCCGACTACTTCGACGGTCCCGGCACTCAGCAGGTGATCGGCGGCGGTGCCCGCCCGACCGATCCGCTGGTGACGGTGGTGGTCAGCCACCGGGTCAGCCCGGAGAACGTCGAGGATTTCCTGGCCTGGCAGGAGCGACTCCGGCTGGCAGAAAGCGCGTTCCGGGGTTTCCGCGGGACGGAGCTGTTCCGTCCGGTCGCCGGCGTGCAGGACGAGTGGACGGCGCTGTACCGGTACGAGAACGCCGATGATCTGGACGCCTGGCTCATCTCGCCCGAACGTCGCCGGCTCCTCGCCGAGGGCGCGCGGTTCTCCGACTTCCACGCCCGCACCATCGACAACTCGTTCGGCAGCTGGTTCGCCTTCGACGAGCACGGCGCACCCGCTGCCCCGCCCTCGGATGTCAAAACCTCGATCGCGGTGTGGGTGGGCCTGTATCCCACCGTGGTATTGCTGTCGCTGGCGCTGTCCCCGCTGAAGATGCCGCTCTGGCTCGGCCTGCTCATCGGGAATCTGTTGTCCAGCTTCATCATGACGTTCGTGACCATGCCGTACTACGTCAACCCGTTGCTCAAGAATTGGCTGCGCCCGCCGCCTGGGGCGGCCGCGGCGAAGGCGAACTGGCGCGGATTCGGCATCGTGGCGGCCGCGCTGGCCGCCTCCACGGTGGGCGTTTATCTGGTGACGCGGGTGTTCTGGCACCTGCCTTAGCGGCCGCCCAACGGTACCGCGGCCATCACCCCCGGTATGGGCGACAAGGTGGTGATCAGCCTGGGCGCCAGCATTTTCGCATCGGCAGCCGGCCGGGCCAGCGTGTACTTGCGGACCTCGCCGGGCGCACCCGCAACCAGGATGTCGGCGCCGTAGCCGGTGCTGCTGGTCGTCACCGTCGCGCCGCCGTCCGGGAAGGGGGTGAACGAGGCGATCTGCCGGTAATCCACGTTCTCCTCGTGGTGGTTGGGGTTGTCCAGGTACATCGACGGCTGACCGTCCAGCAGCGACCCTGCCGACCACACCAGCACCTTGCCGTCACCGCCGAGCTGGCTGGTGACGATGCTCTTCGATCCGCCTTCGGCGCCCGCGACCCACCCGGTCGACAGCGCGACACCGTCGGTGTACTTCTCGTCGTAAGCCAGGAACTGGGATGTCATCCGCGGCTCACTCGGCTTTCCCGAATGCTGTTGCGGAGTGGTGCCGTTGGCTTGTGATCGCGCGGTGGGTGTGTAAAGGTCCCACCGGAACGACTTGATCAGCGGCGGCTCACCGGGTCCGGGGGCGGTCACGATGCTCTCCCGGCCGGACCCCGATTCCACCATGCCGGTGGCCAACGTGACGCCGGAGCTGGATCCGGGGTACGGGGTGAACGCCGAGAACACCTCCGGTGCGCTGCCGCGCTCGGGCAGTTTCGACGAGAACACCTTCACCTGCGATTCCCGGCCCGGCCCGGTGGCGACGATGATGTTGTCCGCCAGTGCGTTTCCGTCGATATCCGCCCCGGCTACGCTGATTCCACCGGCGACATCCGCGTCGAACGGCGCGAACCGGGCGATCTCGGTCTTGAACAGTCCCTCGCGGGTGTTGTTGCCGTCGTACACCGCCACTTCGGGTGCCGTACCCTTCCCGGTGCCGGCCACCAGGTCCAGGATGCCGTCGCCGTTGACATCGGCCATCGCCACCGATGGCGTACCCTCGAAGCCGGGGAACGGGTACACCGTCTGTAAGACCTTGTCACCATTGGCATCCCGGACCTGAACCGATCCGGGTTTTCCGTTACCGCCGGGAACCGCCACCGCATAGCTCGATACTTCCGGGATGACGTTGATGGTCGCCATCAACCCGTTGTCCTCGTGGTTGAGCCGGTGACAATGGATCACGTAGGTCCCGATGTACTCCAGGAACTCCTGGCGCAGCGACAGCGTGGCGGGCGTGCTCACCACGTGCATGTCGTTGAACACCGGCGCCGGCACATTCACGTTGTCCAGGCCCCACGGTTGCACGCCCGTCTTGCCTTGGTGTGGGTCGTCGATCTCCATCACCTGAAAGTCGTTGACGTGGATGTGCATCGGGTGCGCGTCGTTGTTCTGGTTGGTGATCTTCCACTCCTCGACCGAATTGAGCCTCGGCTGGATGAGCGGAACATTCGGGAATCCGGCGGGTTCGAAGAAATAGATGACGGCCTTGGGATCGCTGTTGCTGGCCTTGTCACCGCCGATGGTATCGGTGATCGTCAGCTCTCGTCTGATGGCGGGTGTCATCACCGAGGTATCGACGAAAGACGTGTAGGCGTCCAAATTCTGGCCTTGTTCGAAGGCGGTCGTCTGCCCCGGCCCGCTGGTATCCGGTGTGGCGCGGATCAGCGTCTGGGTCGGGAACACGAAGAAGCCGTCGGCGTAGCTGATGTACTTGGGATCCACGCTCAGGTTGCCGAGCACGGCCGGCGTGTTCTCGGTGCCGTTGTTCGTATAGAGCACAGCGGGATCGGTGATCTCGGTGGCCTTGGGGTCCGGCGGGAACTCCAGGACCAGGTCGCCTCGCTGGGGCATGGTCACCGCGATGGCGTAACGCGACCCGGGCGGGATGTCGAGCGTCGTGCCGTCACCGTAGACGGGCTTGCCGACCTGGGTGTAGGGGTTGCCGTCCTGTCCGACGATGGCGAACTTCGGGTGGTTGCCCGTCGCGGTCTCGGTCAGCCGCAACGTCATGTAGGAGATGTCACTGATGTTGGCCACCGCCCAGATCTCCGTCTGGCCCGGCCTGATCTTGAGTTCGGGCTGGAACTGGCCGTTCACGGTGTACTGCACGTCGCGTTGATTCTCCGGAAGTGCCGGGTTCTCGTCGACCTTGACACCCGGGCCGTGGAAGGCAATCAGGTTGGACGGCATGAAATTGGTCTGGCCGCGGTTGTTCTTCGGCGACAGCGGACCTGACCACCACGGCGCAATGTACTTGGCCCCCATCGCGGTGTCGGCGATGTTGACCGGGGCCAGGCTGGGCCGATAGGTACCGTCGGCCAACTGGTTGCCTTCGGGCGGCTTGAGGGTGCTCACCCACTGTCCCCAGCTGTAGTTGTTCAGCTGATGACCCCTGCCGTTGCGGTCGAAGACATAGTTGTACTGAATTGCCATGTCGCGCACCGGAATACGGTTCTGCGTGACGAGTGGCAGATTGCCGTCGGAGCTTCCGATCTCCAGCAACCCGGCCAACCCGAGGTAGGTCTGCTGCGTCGTCATGGTGTGGCGGTGGCTGTGATACCAGTACAGCCCGTTGGGCATGTTCTCCGGCACGTCGTAGGTGTAGGTGTTGCCCATCCCCGCCGGAATGCTCAACAGCACATTGTCGGCGTTGCCCGACGGGCTGACGTGCAGGCCGTGGGTATGCAGATTGAGCGGCGCCTCGGCCAGCTGTGGCGGGTAGATCGGCACCTCCCCGCCCTTCGGGGTCATCGCCGGGTCGTAGAAATCCTTGATGGTCAGGCCCTGAAGATCGTTGTCGTAGTGCACGATCAGCTTTTCGCCGGGATCGACGTGCAGGGTCGGTCCCGGATAGAGGTTGTCCCCCTTGGTGGAGCCGTCCGAACTGGCACCCTTGATCAGGTCGTAGCCGAACACCAGGAAATTGGTGACGGGTTCTTTCACGGTGTCCAGCGCGACCGTGCCCTGATGCGCGGACAACCGCACCTCCAACACCCCGTCGGTGGCCTGCAGCCGGACCGGTTCACGGAACGGGGCGGGTTTGCCGTCCGGCCCTGCGTTCGTCCCGGCCCGCGGCGCGGGAGCCACCTTGGTGCCGGCGCAGGACGCGGTCGGTATGACGACCAGCAAGACCACGACGACCAGCGCCATCAACCGTCGCGCGGCACCCCGAGTCTGCATACCGCAGACTAGCGGGCGGCCCCGCCGGCGGCCCCACTTTTTGACACTATTGCCAGTTTGCCGTCACCCGCGCCGCGGGTTCGGTGTTAAGTTCTGCGCTATGCCCGGGAACTTCGGCTCGACGCTGACCGAGCTCATCCCACTTGCGCTGGTGATCGCGCTGTCACCGCTGACCATCATCCCGGCGGTTCTGGCGCTGCACACCGCGCGGCCCCGCGAGACGGGCCTGGCATTCCTGGCCGGGTGGCTTCTCGGTACCGGGGTGCTGACGGCGATCTTCGTCGAGGTGTCCGATCTGCTGGGCACCCTGGACAAGCCGCCGGCCTGGGCATCCTGGTTACGGATCGTGGTGGGCGCGCTGCTGATCGTGTTCGGCGGATACCGCTGGTTCACCCGCAACCGGTCCGAGCATTCGCCGGGCTGGATGCGCAAGATGGCCGATCTCACCCCGGGCCGGGCGCTGGTCACCTCCGCCGTCTTGGCCGTTGTCAATCCCAAGGTGTTGTTCATCTGCGCCGCAGCGGGTTTGGCGATCGGAACGGCGGGCTTGGGCCGCGCCTACGCCTGGATCGCGGTGATCCTCTTCGTGGCGGCCGCGGCGTCGACGGTGGCGCTGCCGATCCTGGCCTATGCGGTCTCGGGCGACCGGCTGAGCCAACCGCTGACCCGGCTGAAAGATTGGATGGAGCGCCAGCACGGCACTCTGGTGGCGGCAATCCTCATCGTGATCGGTGTCTTGTTGCTGTACAAGGGAATTCACGGCCTGTAGCCGACTAGGACGCCGGCAGTCCCAGCTCGTCGGCATCGGCGGTCAGGTAGCGGGTGACGGTCGGCCCGATCAACGTCACCACCTGATCGGCGGGCAGGTCCGCCAGCGGCGGCACCTTCATCACGTAACGCAACAGCGCGGTCCCGACCAGATTGGTGGCGGCCAGCATGGCGCGCAGGCGGGGCTGGGTGTCCGCCCCTAGGGCGCCCGAGACCGCGGTGAGCACATAGTTCTGCATGAAGCCCCGGAACGCGTCGTGCGCATCGGAATTCGAGGTGGCCGACTGCAGCATCGCCACCATGGTTGCGGCGCTGTCGGGCGATTCCCAGATCTGCAGATATTGGCGCACCAGCCGGTCCCCGATGTCGCCTTCTCCATCGGACATCGCGGACACCAGCACGGCCGGGTCGATGATCAGCCGCAGCGACTCGCGGAACAGGTCCGCCTTGGATCCGAACAGATACAGCACCATCGACGCGTCGACATGAGCGTCGCGGGCGATCGCACGCAGCGTCGTCTTCTCGTAGCCGTCGGCGGCGAAACGTTCCTTGGCGGCGGCCAGTACGGCCTCCCGAGATACCGGTTCGCCCTGACGCCGCCCCCGCCTGGGAACCGTCTTCGCTGGTGGAGCCATATCCGACAGTAACATTTCAATTGCTGTTGAAATAATGCCGCGATCCGGATACGCTCGGCCGCACAGATTTCAACAGACGATGAAAATGAGGTTGCCATGACCACCCAGTCCCTTCCCCGGCACGCCGGGGCGCCAGACCGTCAGCCACCCACGCCGGCTCGCGCCCTCGGGCTGGTGCTCGCCCTGACCGCCGTGCTGGCGATCCTCGCCGTCGCGTTCGCGCTGCCTGCGGCCAAGTCCCGTCCGCACGACATCCCGATCGGCATCGCCGGGCCGCAGGCGGCCACCGGCCAGCTGACCCATGTACTGGAACAGCAGGCGCCCGGCGCCTTCGCGGTCACCTACTACCCGGGTGAGCAGGCGCTGCGCGGCGCGATCCTGAACCGCCAGGTGTACGGCGGACTGTCGTTCGGGGCCGAGCCGACACTGTTCACCGCCAGCGGTGCCAGTCCGGCCGTCGCACAGCTGCTCGGTCAACTCGGCGCCGGGGTGGCCCAGAAGACCGGTTCGCCGTTGCATACCGTGGATCTCGCGCCACCCACAGCACAGGATCCGCGCGGCGCCGGCCTTGCGGCCTCCGCCCTGCCGATCACGTTGGCCGGCATCCTGCCCGCGGTCGCCCTGGTACTGCTCTTCAAGAACGCCCGCTGGACCGCACCGATCACCGCGGTGACGTTCGGCGGGTTGATGGGCGTCACCACCGCGGCGCTGTTGCGCTACGCGTTCGGCTCCATCGAGACCAACTTCTGGGGCGTGGCGGCAGGGCTGGCGCTGGGCGTGTCGGCCGCCCTGCTGTTCATGCTCGGATTGGGCCTGCTCCTCGGCAAGGCCGGGCTGGCCACCGGCGCGGTGTTGGCCTTGCTGATCGGCAACCCGCTGTCCGGGCTGACCAGCGCGCCGGAGATGTTGCCCAGCGGGTGGGGCACCCTCGGCCAGCTGTTGCCCCAGGGCGCCACCGCCACCCTGCTGCGGTCCTGCGCGTACTTCTCCGGATCCGGGGCGACCACGGCCATCATCGTGCTGACCTGCTGGGCAGCGGCCGGCGCGGCGCTCATCATGATCGCCGCCGTTCGCCGGCCTTCACACCTGCGGAGCTAACTACACTCATCGCACGTGGGACTCGACGACCGCGACGCGCTGCAGACACTGCGCGTTGCGGTCGACCCCGCGATGGTCGGCCGGTTCTACAACCGCTGGTTTGCCATGGACATGTCGGCGCGTGATCTCTTCCCGCCCGATCTGGCGCACCAACGCGACAGTTTCGCCCACGCGCTGAGCTGGCTGCTGGCCGAACTGATCGCCCAACGCGCCGACGAACCGGTGGCCTTCCTGGCCCAGCTGGGCCGCGACCATCGCAAATACGGCGTCACCGGGGCGCACTACGACACCCTCGGCAACGCACTGCTGGCCACCTTGCGCACCGAACTGGCCGACCGGTGGGACACCAGGGTGGCCGAGGCCGCCACGGACACGGTGGGGCTGCTGGTCGGGGTGATGCGCGGCGCCGCCGACGCCGCAGGCGGGCGGCCGCATCACGATGGCACCGTCATCGACCACATCCGCGTCACCCGAGACGTCTCGATGATCCGCTTACAGCTCGATCATCCGCTGAGCTACCACCCCGGCCAGTATGTGAGTGTCCAGGTGCCCCAGTGGCCGCGGCGCTGGCGATACCTGTCCCCGTCCATCCCCGCCGACCCGGCCGGCGCCGTCGAATTCCACGTCCGGTCGGTCAGCGGCGGCATGGTGAGCACCGCGATCGTCGGCGAAACCAGACCGGGTGACCGCTGGCGGCTGTCGAATCCGCATGGCGCACTGCATGTCGACCGCGACGGCGGAGACGTCCTGATGGTCGCGGGCAGTACCGGGCTGGCACCGCTGCGGACGCTCATCATGGATCTGTGCCGATACGGCACCAATCCGCGGGTGCACCTGTTCTTCGGTGGCCGATTCCCGTGTGATCTCTACGATCTGCGGACCCTGTGGGAGATCGCGTCGACCAATCCGTGGCTGTCGGTGACACCGGTGTCGGAGTTCGCCACCGACCCACCGTGGGCCGCCGACTATCCCGACGTGCAACCGCCGCGTGGACTGCACGTGCGCCAGAACGGATTGCTCGCCGACGTGGTGACCCGGTACGGCGGCTGGGGCGACCGGCAGATCCTCGTGTGCGGCGGACCCGATATGGTCACCGCCACCAAGGCCGCACTGATCGCCAAAGGCGCACCCCCCGAACGTATCCAGCACGATCCGCTGCACTGAGAGAGGATGCCACGGTGACCCCGTCCGATTCGGCGTTCGAGAGCATCACCTTGACCGATCCGTCGTCCGCACTGACCGCCACTTTCGTGCCCGGCGCCGGCATGATCGGCACCTCACTCGCCGAGGACGGGATCGAATTCCTGGGGCAGCGCCGCGGCCTGGATGCCTACGTGAGCAATGGGAAGACGATGGGAATCCCACTGCTGTATCCGTGGGCGAACCGGTTGAGCGGCCTGAGCTATCAGGCCGGCGGCACGACGGTGACACTGGCGCTGGGCACCGACCGGGTGCGCGGGGACGCCAACGATCTACCCATCCATGGGGTGCTCGCCGCCTACCCCGGCTGGCAGGTGACCGAACGCACCCCGAGCCGCCTGACGGCTGTGCTCGACTACGGCAGCCACCCCGACCTGCTGGCCGCGTTCCCCTTTCCCCACGTGCTCACCCAGGACGTCACCCTGGCCGACCGCACGCTCACGGTGTCCACCACGGTCGCCGCGACCACCGCGGCATCGGTGCCGCTGTGTTTCGGCTACCACCCCTACCTGCAGATCCCCGGCGTGCCCCGCGCCGAGTGGGTGCTGGAAACGCCTGCGCTGCAACGGTTGCCGGTGGACGAACGCGGCATCCCAACCGGTGCACAGCAACCCTGGGCGGCCGGGGCGGAACCACTGGGCACACGCACGCTCGACGACGGGTTCACCGGGGTGACCGACGGTTCGGTGTTCGCGTTGTCCGGCGGTGGGCGGCGCCTCGAGGTGACCTACCTGCACGGCTACCCGGCCGCACAGCTCTTCGCCCCGGACGGTGACGATTTGGTGGCCATCGAGCCGATGGCCGCGACCACCGACGCGCTGCGCCGCGGGGACTACCGGGTTGCCGCCGCCGGCCACCCCGAGACGGCGCGGTTCACCATTCGGGTCAGCTGAGCGCGGCGGCATACAGGTGCACGAGGCCGGACGCCACCGCGTACCGGGGACCGTGCACCCCGTCGATATTGGCCCGGCCCACCACCGTGCCCGCACCGGTGCCGCGCAGGGCCTCGCCGACGGTGCGGATCAGTTCGTCGTCCAGCGCGCCGCCGCCGGCCAGCACCAGCACGGCCGGCATCCGGTCGAACACCGCCAGGCACCGCACGATATTCGCCGCCACCGTCGCCTGTTTGACGGCCAGCCGCAAGCTGCGCCACTCCTCGGCCGCCAGGGTGCGAGAGAACGGCACCAGTCCGGCGCTGCCGCGGGTGCACAACCGTCCGATGGCGTCGGCGCCGGCCGGGTGATCCAGGAACACCCGGCGGCCGTCCTCCTCGTGGGCCAGGTGCGGCCCTTCCACCCGCAGCGCCGGACTGCGTTTGACCCGTTCGGCCAGCGCCCGCGGGATGCCGAGCACCCGGGCCACCGCAGAGGTGATCGTCTCCCCCGCACCCGCCGCCGTCACGGTCCGGCCGGCGCCCACCAAATCGATGGTGCCACCGCCGATATCGCAGACAACGACATCTTCGGGCAGACCCGGTGTGCTCAACGCACCCCGCGCCGCCGCGGCGGGTTCCGCTGACAGGGTGCACGAGGGCCGGCCGGTGAGCTCGGCCATCGTGTCGGCGGCGTCGGCCACATGGTCGGCAGCCAGCAGCGCGACCACCGCACCGCGGGTTTCGGCGACCCCGCGACGCAACCAGGCGCCGTTGTCGATCGCGGCCAGATCGGTGAAATATGCGTCGTCGACGGCCATTCCGTGCTCGGCCGACTTCAGCGCTCGCAGCCGTACCCGCACCGCGGTGCCGGGCGGTTCGGTTCGCAGCAGCGGATAAGCCTGCTCGGGAGTGAACCGCACACTAGCGCCCTCGACCACGCAGTCGACGTAGTCGTCGTCGGGTGCGGGCGGCTGCGGGGCCCGGGTACGCCGGGTCACCGCGATGGCCGGGGCGTCGGCCAGTTCGCGGGTGAACTCGGCAACCCACGGCAGTTCGCCGGGGTCGATGCGCAGTGCGGCGGCCAGCGCGATGGGATCGGCCAGCGAGCGGTAGGCGCTGCCGTCGGCGACCACTTCGAGCGCCACCAGCACATCCGGCTCCAGCAGGTGGGTGTCGGCCTCGTCGACGACGGGCACCCGCACCGGGATGCGGTTGGCGATCAACACGGCATCGTCCTCGTCGGCGAGCACCCCCGCAATCGTCCAGCCGCCGGCCACCGCATCGCAGATACGTTGTGCGGCTTCCTCGTAATCGATGGACGGCCCGACCGAGACCACCACCGGGTCCGGAGCGGGCGGGCCGGTCAGCGCACGCACCGGCACATGGCGGCCGACGCCGTAACCGGCACCGGCCGGCGTGCTCGCCGCGGGGCGGCGCAGGCTGAGCACCGGCGCACGAGGTGAGGTGGCCGGGGGCAGCGGCGCCGTCGCGGTGTCGACCGGCCGGATCGCCGAGAGCACCAGCTGATCCGCGGTCACCCCGGCCTCCACCTCGACGCGGGCCAGTAGCGCCGCCGCCCCGTCCAGCGAGTCGCGAGATCCCTTGCGTCCGCGGGTCGGCGCCTGGCCGTGCGCGACAGGTTCGATGCGACCGGCGGCCACCCGCGCCAGCACGATCTCGGTGGTGTGGTTGCCGATGTCGATCCCGGCCACCACGGCGGCGCGACGGTGATCCGGCACTGTCACCGCAGCAGGCCCCGCCTGGCGTAAACGACGGCGGCATGGGCGACCAGCGCGGCACACCGGGGCGCGCCGCGATTCTGCAGCGACACCCGCAGCGCCTCCAGCTCATCGGCGGTCGAGCGGTGCGGGCGCAGCGCCTCGTAGAGGGCCATCACCTCTTCGCCGTCGATGAGTGCCAATTCGGCTGCGCGCAGAAAGTTCTCGGCCAGCTGCGGATTGCCGTGCTCTTCGGCCACCACGGCCTGATGCGCCAGCGTGGCCGGATCCATCTGCAGGTCCGACAAGTTCAGCCTGCCGTTGACGGCCGCGTCGACGGTGAATTCCTCGGTCATGCCCGCGTCACCTGCACCGTGACCGGAACGGCACCGGGCTCGCTGGCCGCGCGCTCCAGGGCGACCAGCGCGACGGCGCGGGCGTGGTAGCGCGCGGAGATGGATTCATCGGTGCCTCCGGTGAGAATGGGCACGGGCGCCATGCCCTTGGCGTGCCGGGCGGCGTTGCGGCCGAGTTCGCGGTAGTTCCGCGCGGTGAGCAGCGGGGCCACACTGAACAGCTCGAGGTTGGCCAGCGGCGCCAGGTCTCGGCGGTGGATCAGCGCAGTGCCCTTGCCCTGCAATCCGATTCCGATACCCGAGCCGGACAGCTTGGCCGCGGTGAGACCGATCAGCCCGACGTCGATGGTGGAGCGCACCTGGACGAACCGGGGGGCGCAGCCCTCTTCCTCCAGCCCGGCGGTGAGCTGACGGATCGCCTCGCCGACTGTCAGCCCGCACAGCGTCAGCCAGACGGAGCGGCCCAGTGCCGGCGACAGCCCGATACAGACCTCGCGCGGGTTGGTGCCCTGGCGGGCCTCCTCGGTCTCGGTCACCACGATATGGCCCTGATGCTCGGCCTGGTCGGCGGTGAGTTCGGCGCTGGTGCGGGCCTGCCGGATGTTGTCGATCTCGGCCCGGCGGGCCTCGGTCGGCAGGTAACCCGTTCCGGGACCGCGATAGTCGTTGGGATCGGTGATCTTGGACAGCACCCGCATCTGTTCGTCGAAGATCGCCGAGGTCTGCAATTGGTCACCGCGCAGCCGTTCGGCGGTCAGCGCCATGATCGCTTCGGCCTCCTCGGTGTAGCCGGTCCGGTGCAGCGCGGCCACCACGTCGAACACCGTCAGCTGCCGGGCCTCGATGGCCGCCGCGGCCTCGGCGACGGCCTTGGGGTCACCGGGCGGCAGGTCGCGTGAGTCGTTGGCCACGACTACGGCCGTGACCCGGTCGTCGTCGAAATCGGCCAGGCCGAGGTCCCGGTAGACCGCCTGCACCGCTGTGGCGGCCCGCCGGCGCACCCGGGCCAGGTGCTCGGGGCTGACCGTGCGCAATCCGCCGTCTGCACCCCAGTCCCGTTGCAGGACAAGGAAATCATCCATGTCATCGGCATTGAAGTTGGACAGCGCGAATGCGTTGTCATAACGCGGGATCGATCCGAACCCGGAGAAGATGAAATCGGCGCCGCCCAGCAGCACCGGCAAGGTGTGTGCGCTGCGCCGGATGTCGGATTCGGAGATCAGATTGTCGTTGCCTGCACAGGATTCCAGGTCGCGCAGCATCACCATCAGGTTCTCGGCAAGCAGTTCCTTCATGCCATCGGGTACTGAGGAGACCACACCGACACCGTCGATGCCGCCGTTCTGCACGCCCTGAGAGCCCAGTGCCCGTGCCAGCGAGACACACCTCGATTCGAGATAGAGAATCGAGCATTTCTCGGCCGCGCCCATCAGTACCTCGGCGCCGCCACCGCTGGTGACCCGCATCTTCAGACCGCGCGATGCATAGGCTGAGGTGAGGATGGCTTTGGAGAACGGCGTGTCGTCCCCGTCGGTGAAGACCTGTTCGGTGCCGTAGAGCGAGATGGTCTCGGCGTAACTCGTCAGGCCGCGCAACCCGAGCCGCAGTTCCAGCGCTTCCTCGATGGAGCACTGGGCCATCGCGCCGGGCACTCCGACCTGGGAGCCGATCAGCAGCGCCACCGCGTTCGACGGCGCATCGCCGAGCACCGGCACTGTCGTCTCGACCTCGCGGAATCCGTAGGCCACCGCGCTGGCCGCGTCGGCGGCGATCAGCAGCGGGTCGTCGAGCTGATTGGTGACGTGCGCCTGGTTGCTCGGGGTGCGGCGGGCCCGCATCTTGGTCATGGCGACCTGCATCTCGGCCGGGCTGAGCACCGCGACGACGCGCGCCAGCTTGGCCGGGGTGGTGCCGCCGATGAGCCGCACCACCTCGGCGCGGGGCACGTTGATATCGACGGTCATCCGCGCCAGCGTGACGTCGTCGAGCGCCATCGCCTCCCCGGCCGCGGCCAGGTCGATGCCGTATTCGGCGATGAATTCGTCGATCACATCGAAAGATCCAGCAGCTTTCCCGTCGAGCTCGACGACCCGGCCGTCGCGGATGACGAGCGACGGTTCGGGGTCGAACGGGCTGCGCATGGCGGCCAGCCCGAGCTCGGGGGCGGCCACGCTGAAACCATCGAGATTGACGGGTTTGGCGTTCAGCACGCGAAAACGGCCCAGTTCAGGAGAGAGTTCGGCCATGTACCAAATCCTGCCCTGACTGGACCGTTTTCGTAAAGGGTTAGTCCATTTGTTGGGGTAACCCAACCAAATCCTGCCCTCAGGCCTGATGTCGCCGGCGGCCCGCTGCGGGCTGCCACAGCACCACCGCCGTGCTGGGTTTACGCACCCGTTCCAGCTCGGCGGACAGTTCGACGATCCGGGCCTGCAACGCCTCGACCTGGTTGGTCAGCTCGATGATCCGCTTGATCCCGGCCAAGTTGACGCCTTCGTCCTGGGACAGCCGCTGAACTTCGCGCAGCAGATCCACATCATGCTGCGAGTAGCGACGGCCACCCCCGGACGTCCGCTCCGGGCGGACCAGGCCGAGCCTGTCGTAGGTGCGCAAGGTCTGCGCGTGCATACCGGCCAGCTCGGCGGCCACCGAGATGAGGAATGTCCGGGCGTCACTCTGCTTACTCATGACAGGCTGCCCGCCCATCCCGCCCGCGGGTCGAAGCCGCTGGCGCGTTCGGCCTTGGCGTAGACCTCCAGCGCCTCGGCGGCTTCGCCTTCCAGGCTCGGCGGCACCGCGACCTTGACGGTCACCAGCAGATCACCATGGCCGCCGGAGCGCTTGGGCACGCCGCGTCCACGCACCCGCAGGATCCTGCCGTCCGAGGTGCCCTTGGGCACCCGCACGCCCACCTTCCCCTCCAGGGTCGGAATGGAAAGCGTGGTGCCCAGAGCCAACTCGTGGAAGCTCACCGGGACGGTGACGGTCAAGTCGTCGCCGTCGCGGCCGAACACCTTGTCCGGCCGGACATGCACGGTGACGTACAGGTCGCCCGACGGCGCGCCGCGCAGGCCCGCCTCACCCTGGCCGGCCAGCCGGATACGCTGTCCGTCCTCGACGCCCGGCGGGATCCGGACGTTGATGGTGCGGGTTCGGGTGGTCACCCCGGTGCCCTTGCACTCCTCACAGGGGTGCTCGATGATCGACCCACTGCCGCGGCATTCGGTGCACGGCTCGGAAAATCCGAACGCGCCCTGGTTGCGGTTGACCACACCGGCGCCGTTGCAGTTCGCGCACACCTTCGGGCTGGTGCCCGGACGTGCCCCGCTGCCATGGCAATTCGTGCACGGGGCCGGGCTGGTGAGCCGCAACGGCATCGCCACACCCCTGGTGGCCTCCATGAACGACAGCTCGGTCTCGGTCTCCAGATCGTTGCCGCGCCGGGGCCGGCTCGGCCTGGGCTGCTGCGCGCCCCTGCCGAACAGGCCGCCGAAGAGGTCACCGATGTTGGCCCCACCGGCCTGGCCGGCCTGGTCGAACAGATCACCGAGGTTGAAGTCCGCGCCTTCGCCACCGAATCCACCGTATGAACCCGTACTGGCGGCACCCCGGCGCCCGAACCCGCCGCTGGCGAACAGCCGACGGGTCTCGTCGTACTCCTTGCGCTTGGCGTCGTCGGTGAGTACTTCCTTGGCCTCGGACGCCGCCTTGTAGCGGTCCTCGGCCGCGGTGTTACCGGGATTGCGGTCGGGATGGTTCTCGGCCAGGATCTTGCGCGCGGCGCGCTTGATCTCGTCCTTGGTGGCGTCGGAGGAGACGCCGAGCTCCTTGTAGAAGTCCTTCTCGACCCATTCACGCTGGGCCATGCGTCACCTCCTTACGGTGCCTAGTTCTCTGATTCTGCGGGTTGTTCGGTGTTTGGCGCTGCATTCGCCACCGTGTCGACCACACCGACCATGGCGTGGCGCACCACCTGGTCACCGACCTTGTAGCCCTGGCGCATGACGGTGCCGAGCACCGGGTTGGATCCGTCCCCCTCGTGCTGCACGGCCTCGTGCAGTGACGGGTCGAACTGATCGCCCTCGGCACCGAAAGCCGAAAGCCCAAGCCCCTCAAGGGTGCTCACCAATTTCTCGGCGACGGCCTTGAGCGGTCCGGAATCCAGGTCACCATGGCTGCGGGCCCGCTCCAAGTCGTCGAGCACCCCCAGCAACTGGGTGATGACGCCGACCTTGGCGCGCTCGGCGGTGATCTGCTGATCCCGTAGGGCGCGCTTGCGGTAATTGGCGAATTCCGCCTGCACCCGCTGGAGATCGGCGGTCAGCTCGGCGACCTTCTCATCGCTCGGCGCGGCCTCGGCGGGGGCCGCCTCCCCAGCTTCGGCTGGGGAGGACGGCTCCTGCTCACGAACTTCACCGGTGACCGGATCGACGCGCCGTTTGTCGGTGATGGTCACCGGCTCGTGCGAATCGTCTTGACTCACTTGGTCTCCCGGTTGTCATCCTCGTCGACTACCTCGGCGTCCACCACGTTGTCGTCGGCGGCCGAACCGCCGGACTCGCCACCGGTCTGCTCAGCCTGGGTGGCCTCGTAGATGGCCTGGCCCAGCGCCTGGCTCTCGGTGCCCAACTTCTCCATCGCCGTCTTGATGGCGGCGATATCGGTACCGGCCAGGGCCGTCTTGGCCTCGGCGATCGCGCTGTCGACCTTGGTCAGCGTCTCCTCGGGAACCTTGGATCCACCTTCGGCTTCACGCTGCTCCTTGACGAACTTCTCCGTCTGGTAGACCAGCGATTCGGCCTGGTTGCGGACGTCGGCCTCCTCGCGGCGCTGACGATCCTCGTCGGCGTGCGCCTCGGCATCCTTGATCATCCGGTCGATCTCCTCCTTGGACAGGCCGGAGCCCTCCTGGATCTTGATCGTGTTCTCCTTGCCGGTGCCCTTGTCCTTGGCCGTGACGTGCACGATGCCGTTGGCGTCGATGTCGAAGGTGACCTCGATCTGCGGCACGCCGCGGGGGGCCGGCGGGATGCCGGTCAGTTCGAAGGAGCCCAGCAGCTTGTTGTGCGAGGCGATCTCGCGCTCACCCTGGAACACCTGGATCTGCACCGAAGGCTGATTGTCATCGGCCGTGGTGAAGGTCTCGCTGCGCTTGGTGGGGATGGTGGTGTTGCGCTCGATGAGCTTGGTCATCACGCCACCCTTGGTCTCGATACCCAGGGACAGCGGGGTGACGTCAAGCAGCAGAACGTCTTTCACCTCACCCTTGAGCACACCGGCCTGCAACGCGGCACCGGCCGCGACGACCTCATCGGGGTTGACGCCCTTGTTGGGCTCCTTGCCGCCGGTGAGTTCCTTGACCAGGTCGGTGACCGCGGGCATACGCGTCGAGCCACCGACGAGCACCACGTGGTCGATCTCGCCGACGGAGATGCCGGCGTCCTTGATCACGTGCTGGAACGGCGCCCGGGTGCGGTCCAGCAGATCCTGGGTGATGCGCTGGAATTCGGCCCGGGTCAGCTGCTCGTCGAGGAACAGCGGGTTCTTGTCGGCGTCGACGGTGATGTAGGGCAGGTTGATCGAGGTGCTCTGCGAGGAGCTCAGTTCGATCTTGGCCTTCTCGGCGGCTTCACGCAGCCGCTGCATCGCCATCTTGTCCTTGGTCAGGTCGATACCGGAGGTGGACTTGAACTTCTCCACCAGCCAGTCCACGATCCGGTCGTCCCAGTCGTCGCCACCGAGGTGGTTGTCACCGGAGGTGGCGCGCACCTCGACGACGCCGTCGCCGATCTCCAGCAGCGAGACGTCGAACGTGCCGCCACCGAGGTCGAAGACCAGGATGGTCTGTTCCTTCTCGCCCTTGTCCAGGCCGTAGGCCAGCGCGGCCGCGGTGGGCTCGTTGACGATGCGCAGCACGTTGAGGCCGGCGATCTGGCCGGCTTCCTTGGTGGCTTGGCGCTGGGCGTCGTTGAAGTACGCGGGCACCGTGATGACGGCGTCGGCGATGTCCTCGCCGAGGTAGGCCTCCGCGTCACGCTTGAGCTTCTGCAGGATGCGGGCGCTGATCTCCTGCGGCGTGTAGTTCTTTCCGTCGATCTCCACGGACCAATCGGTGCCGATTTCACGCTTGACCGAACGGATGGTCCGGTCGACGTTGGTCACTGCCTGGTTCTTGGCGGGCTGACCGACCAGCACCTCGCCGTTGCGCGCGAACGCGACGACCGACGGCGTGGTGCGGGAGCCCTCGGAGTTGGCGACGACGACGGGGTCGCCACCCTCCAGCACTGCGACGACGGAGTTGGTGGTCCCGAGGTCGATACCGACCGCACGAGCCATAGTTACTGCCTCCTGATTAGCTTTGTAAGGATCTGAGTGAACCTCGCTCAAGCCTGCACTCTTCGGCGGCTGCCTGTCAAGCCAGAGTTGAGTCTGTGTCACTCAAGTTGTCGAATGGATCAACGGGCTGCCCGCCAGAATTGTTCCCGCGGACCGAGCGTGTCGAAAAGTCATCAACGTGTCGGCCTGAGGCACCGCCGGGTTGTGACATCCGCCAAGGGTGCAGCAACCGAAGCCTGGCCGCGTGGGCCTACGGCTCCGACTGCGCCACCGCGATGATCATGCAAAGCCAATTCGGGACACAGCGCGCCGGAAACGAGGCGGCAACGACAACGGTCGACGCCGCCGGACGGCAGTGGCAGTGCTACCAAGCCGCGAGCCCCGTGCCTACCTCGAACGCTCCAGCAACGCCGGCGCGGGGCCGACTCACGTCCTGACGCCATACGCGTTTCCCATCGGCACGCGAATGCGCAGAAACGCGACGACACCCTTACAGCTCTAGCCGGGGGCCACGCGCTGAGCGCTGCCACACCCGGCCAAGTCCGAAGACCACCTCGACGGAACCGGTTGGTCCGTGATCGGTCGATTCGCGATCGCTGCGAGCCACAACCACGACGCGGTTATGGACCCCTCCACGCCGCACGGGACTCACACAAGTGCATTGCTTGCGCATCGGAGGCTTCACTGAAGCCCCGGCACGATCGATGACCCTTCGCGCCCCGGGCCCCACGCATCAGATCGATCCGAATCCACCGCCGGACAACGAAGCTCAGTAGCCGTTGTGGGCAATTATTCTAGCGCTAGAATACTCCAGTGAAGTTGACTCCTGCCGAACTGACGGTGCTGGGCCTGATCGTTGAACACCCCCGCCACGGCTACGACTTGGAACAGGTGATCGAGGAACGCGGTATCAGGCGGTGGACGGACATCGGGTTCTCGTCGATCTACTACGTATTGACCAAGCTAGAAGACCGTGGCCTCATTTCCGACCACGGCCATCCCTCTGGGGCGAAGTCCCGACGAGTGCTTCACGCCACTACGCAAGGACGGCAAGTTGCGGCAGCTCAAGCCCTTGAATTCATCGCCGATCTGCGAGCAGTCCCGCATCCGATCCTCGTCGGGCTGGCCAACCTACCGCTGATAGCAGAGCCCGACTACAGCGAGGCGCTGCGCAGTCGGCTGACCCAGGTCGAGACGCGAATCGTAGCCGCAGCGAAGGCCAAGGCAGCGCAAGCTCCCCTCCCACGCCCTGCGCATGAGGTCTTTTCCTACTCCCTCAACCTCCTGGAAGCAGAAAGGTCGTGGCTTGCCAACCGAGTCCAGGTACAACATGAGTGACAGTTCCAAGCTCGACAAGCATCCCGACAAGACGATCATTCACGGTGTCTCGCCGACAGGCGGCTCGCACTGCGAGACGACTGCGCTCGGCGTGCTCGCGAAACATGCCGGGCTCGAGCTGTCCGAACCGATGCTGTTCGGGCTGGGAGCAGGACTGTCCTTCATCTACTGGGACTCCAAGCAGCAAGAATTGCCCTTCCTGGGCGGCAGGGTGAAACCCTTTGCCCTCACTCAGAACCTGGCCACGCGACTGGGACTGACACTTCGCGTGCAGGAGACCACTTCCCCGCGAAAGGCCTGGGACCAGGTTCGTGCCTCGATCGACCAAGGAAATCCCGTAGGACTGCAGCTCGACAGTCACGAGCTGGAATACTTCGGATCACGCGAGCACTTCGCGGGTCACGTTGTCGCGATGTACGGATATGACACTGAGCGGGCTTATCTCGTCGACACTGCCCAGCAAGGCGGGGCCGTGACCACGAGCCTGGATAGCCTGGCCAGAGCGCGAGCTGCGCGTGGTCCAATGTCTGCCAGGCACCGATCCTTCACGGTCGAGCTGCTGGCATCGGACACCGATCCCTGCGAGTATGTCCTCCCTGCAATCGTCCCCGCGATATCGGCGTGCGCAGAGGCATTCCTGACGCCCCCGATCTCCAGCTTGGGGAGCCGCGGCATCGGCACGGCGGCCACGCGAATTCAGTCTTGGTTCGACCGAGTCGAAAACCCCAGCGAAAGTCTGCCGGTGATCGCAACACTCATGGAACGAGCAGGCACCGGAGGAGCGCTGTTCCGCAACCTCTACCGCGACTTCTTGACCGAATGCCAACACCTACTTCGAGACATGCCAGGGGCGGACATCTTGCAACAAGGTATAGACGGCTTCGCCGAATCGGCGGTCCTGTGGACCAGGGCGGCCAAGCTCATCGAAACTGCAGGTGTCACAGGCGATTCGAAACATCTCGCGGACGCGAGCGAACTCCTGGAATACATCGCAACGCTGGAAACCACAGCGATGACTGCGCTTCGCTCGATGTCGAAGCTCGCGCCCGGGCGCTGCCCTTAGTTCCCTCCGCACGCAGCAACGACGTGCACCACCGAGAACGGCCTCGATGTTCGGCCCTTGGGAATGTCAACTTCAGGCAGGACCAGGATGACCGTTTGATTCGGGACCAGGCCGTGACGAAGAAGTTCAGGTTGACTGCTCAGTGGTCCACCCGACCTCGGATCGACAGCCGATCCGGGGCGAACCTTGATTGGAGATATCCGTGAGCGCGATATCGCGCGGCTGGGCGTTGAGGAAGCAGAGTTGGGCGGTGGTGCGCGAGCACAGGTCGTTGGCCATCCTGTCGGGGTTGTCCGCATTCAGTTCTCTGGGGGCACTGGTTGCGTTGTGGACGGCCGTTGCGATGAGCACCGGTGTGTGCGGGGTCATCGACCCGGACAGTACGGTGTTTTGGGTAGCCACCGCGTTGATGTTGTTTCTCACGCTGTTCATCGGAACCTTCTTCAATGTCGCATTGGCCGCGTGCGCGGCGCGGTCGCTGCGCGGTGAGGACGTCACCGTCGTCGAAGGTGTGGTGACGGCGATCCGGCTGATCGGTTCAGTCCTGGGGTGGACGGTCATCAGGGGCACCGTCGGTGTCTTTCTGACCACGGCGCGGTCCAGCGTGCTGGGACGCGAGCTTGAGGAGCGGATCACCGGCGCAACGTGGGACGTCGCCGCGTTCTTCGTCGTCCCGCTGGTCACCTTCGAACACATCGGGCCGAGGAGTGCGCAGAAGCGCTCAACTCAGCTGGTGGAGACGACCTGGGGCAAGGACGTGACCCCGGCGGGCATCCACCTGGACGATCTGGTGACAACGAGCCTGGCTGTCATGGGCGGTGTCGGATACGTCTTTGTGACCACCCAGGGATTTTCCGTGTTCTGGTTCGCGGTGACCATCGTCGGCGTCGCGTCGACGGTCCTGGCAAGCAGCATCATCAGCGCTCTGAACGTGATCGTCCGGGTCGCGGTATATCTGTACCTCGTGACCGGCCAGGCCCCGTACGCCTTCGATGCCACGGCCGTCAGGGGGGCGTTTGAGCGCAAGCAATAACGAGCGGGCGGCGTCGAACGATCATCGCGGACGAAACCATCGATTCTCCGAAGGGAGACAGGATCCGAGTCGCCGCATTGCTACTTGCAACTGCCCCCTGGTGTCCTCTGGGGAAGGCCTGTAACCAACCCCGCTTGTGAGAAGGCCTCTCACCAGACCAGCGCGGTGACGATGGCGGCGGCGGTTCACCTTGTGGTCCTGCCCGTCGGCAAATGCCAGTCCCGTCTCCGGGCCTGAAGTCTCAATCTAGAGACCGGCTACTTGATCCAGCGCCCGGAGCCGAATGCTCCCGTTCGGGCGGTGTCGAACGCCAAGAAGCAGGTGATCGACCGGTCGCCGATACCCCAGGACGCTTCATCCGGGAATTTGACGACGGTACGCATGGTCGGATCGAGGCCTTCTTCGGGCGTGGCAAAGGTGCGAGCCACCGCGCCACACTTCTGCTTCGAGGTGTTGGCGTCGACCCCTTCTGGGAAGTTGCCATCGGGCAGTGGCAGTACCGCATAAACCTCGGCGAGGTGCGGATTCGCGCAGTCAACGATCGTCACTTTCGAGCCGTTTTGCGGCAAGTTTTTGAGGCAGTCACCGACTTTGAAGTAGGCCGCCGGCGAGCGTCCATCGCCGTTCGGCGACTCCGTCGGCGCTGAACTGGCCGCACCGTGTGTTGGCAGCGGAACGCTGTGGCAGCTGGTCAGACAGGTGGCGGCGATTACGCCGGCAAAGGCCACTAGCGAATGTCGCATGGATTTCCCCCTCGAATTGACTATGAACGTGCGCCTCGCACCAAGAAACGCCCGTAGCGCAACCCGACGCTGACGACATTGCCAGACCGGTCTGGCCCCAGGGCGCATCGCCGGTACCAGGAATGACTGACCTCAGTCGGGACCATGATGACGGTTTGATTCGGGCCCCGGTGGTAAAGATTGTGAGGTGTCAAAGTAGGGCTCCTCCGGTGGCGTCGATCCATTGTCCGGTGATCCACCGGGCGTCGTCGGAGGCGAGGAATCCGACGATGTCGGCAATGTCCTCGGGCTCGGCAACTCGGTGAAGTGGAGAGCGTGCCGCGATTTCGTCGCGCCCGTCCGAAGTGGCCAGTCGGGCAGCGTTCATGGCGGTGGCGGTGGCACCCGGACCGACAGCGTTGACTGTGATGCCCTGCGGGCCCAGGTGTTTTGCGAGCGTAGCCGTGAAGGCGTCGATCGCGGATTTCGACATCGCGTATGCCAGCAGGTCGGGATTGCGACCTCCGTGTGTCAGCGAGGTGGAGATGTTGATGATTCGGCCATTGCGGTGCATTCGTCGTAGGCCTTCTTGGACGATGAAGAATGGAGATTTGGTGTTGATGGCGAAAACGGTGTCGTAGTCCGATTCCACGATGTCGGCGAATGCCGCCTTGGTGCCGAGGGTGCCGGCGTTGTTGACGATGACATCGACTCCGCGCGCCTGTTCATCGAACGCCGACCACAACTGTGCGGCGGCACCCGGAGTGCCGAGGTCTGACTGAATCGCGAATGCCTCCCCATGGCGCGCCCGGATCGCCTGGACCACGTCGTGCGCGGAGTCGGCATCAGCGCCGTAATGCACCGCCACCTGTGCACCCGCATGCGAGAGGCGCAATGCCACCGCCCGCCCGATCCCTCGGGACGCGCCTGTGACCAGAGCGATCTTGCCATCGAGCCTCATCATGACCACCCCAATTCTGTAGCGACTGCAGCAAAATGAACGTAGCATATTTGTAGCGAGTGATCTAAATTGAAGATTGTGGCTTCTCCCGTGCGTGGACGACCACGTGCTTTTGACCGTGCAGAGCTTCTGGATCGAGCGATACGCCTCTTTTGGCGTCGCGGTTACGAAGCGACGTCGGTACGTGATCTCAGTAACGAGCTAGGAATTGGGCAGTCGAGCTTGTACAACGCTTTCGGCGGCAAGCGGGCACTCTTCGATGAGGCGGTCGGCGTTTACGATCGCGAGTACGGAGGTTTTGTCGAAGCCGCCTTGGCCGACGAGCCCAGTGCTGCGCTTGCCCTTCGGCGGATTCTGACGGAGGCCCCAGGTCGCTACACCCGCAGCGGTGAGCCTCCGGGATGCTTGGTCATCACTGGCGACGCGGGCACCGCAGATGGCGAAGTACGAACCTCGATGGCGCATCTCCGCAAACGTTATGTCGACCTGATCAGGGCGAAGATCGAAGCCGACATATCAAGGGGATACCTCGACGGCAACACCGACGCGGCAGCCCTCGCGAGCTACGTGATGACAGTTCTGAGCGGGCTTGCGCACCGCGCTCGTGATGGCGAGTCACGGCACGAGCTCGACGGTATCGCGAGGATTGCGGTTGCCGCACTCTCGCATCAGGTGTGACTAGCCGTCCGAGCTGGCGCCCCGGTCACCGAACCCCAAATTGCTTCCGGATATGGTCCCCCGCACGTCGAAGGGGAACAGAGCGCACCTCGCAGCGGGATCGCACCCGTCGTGGCTACGACCCGGACGCCCCAAGCAGGAGCGTTACTTCTGCGGATTCCGACAAGTTAGTGGGAATCGGCCACCGGCACGCTATTGACAATCCTCAGGTGGGAGCAACGGCACCCCGACAAGATCAGCGACTTCCTACAGAAACCGACGAAATGGCCCGCTCACCGCGGTCGTGGAGCAACCATTTCGTCGGTTTCACGCCGCCAGGTCAGGTCACCGAACTGATCAGCGGGCTGCACAAGGGCATGCCAACCCCCAGGTCGCGGGGTGCGAAGGTGTTCGGGGCGATCACCACCACCGAGCCCCACCGCGGGCATTTGTCGCCGCTCGCCGGGTGCGTGTCGCTGGATTGCAGGTCGGCGGTGGCCACCTCGCCCGGTTGCAGCATCAGGTGCGGCGCCGCGTTCTGCGGGCGCCGCTCGACGTGGGCCACCGGACCGGTCTCGTTGACGATGTCGGCACCGGGATATCCGGACAGCGTGCACGGACGCGCCGACGTGTTGGTGAACAGCAGCACCAGCCGGTACTCCGAGCCCTGGTTTTCCAGGTCCTTGTGCGACACCGTGAGGTCGGCGTCGGTGCACGGTCCCGGCGGCGCGTCCACCGGCGGCGTGGACGGGGCCGCGGTCACCGTGACCGGGGACGGGGCCTGTGCCGGGGAGGACGGTGCCGGCGTCGCCGACGTCGTGACTGTCACCGTCACGGCGTCCGGGGTGGATTGTTCTGCCGAGCATGCCACCATCAGACCGGCCGCCAGGATCGAGAGCAACGCGGGCGCCGCCTTGGTCGTATTCATGGCCCAATGATCAGGGCGACAACCCCGCTACCGATCCCAATGTGCAGATTCCATCGCCAATAGGGCCGCGTCGAAACCCGCAGCCGACCACGTGCAGGCCTGCCCGATGCGCACACACCGGGCGGGAATATTAGACGATCAAAGCTTTTGGGGTACGTCGCTACCCCAGAAGCTGCGGCCGGTGATACCCACACTCAAGAGGAGAACACCACCACGTCACGGAGGACGCCATGGCCCGGCACCACAAGACGCGCCACACCACAGCGTGCAGCGTCGCGCTTTTCGCCGGGGCAGGCCTGCTGGCAGCGGCCCCGGCTGCGGCACTGTTCGCCGCACCCACTGCCGTCGCCCAACCGCAAGCCCAATCACTCTGCAGTGCAGAGTTTTTGGTGTCACCGTGTGCTACGGCGATGCCGGTGATGGGTCTGGGAGACGGCCCGACAGCGCAACTGGCCGCGCGACTCACCGCATCGGCCAACCCTCTGCTTAACAATTCGGCACTGGATCTCGCCGGGAGAATCCCGCTGCTGAACCTGTTCGTGGGCAACGGGATGGACGGCACCATCTTCCACCCCGACGGTTACCACGGCGGCCTGCTCGCCGGTAACGGTGGCGATGGCTGGAATTCGAACACCGCCGGATTACCCGGTGGCGCCGGTGGCAACGCCGGGCTCATCGGCTACGGCGGTCGCGGCGGCGACGGATACTCCGCCATCCTCTCGTCGGGCAAAGCCACCGCGACGGACGGTGGGCGAGGAGGCAATGGCGGCAGCGTCTTCGGCTCCGGTGGAGACGGCGGTGACGGTGGCGACGCATCCACTTTCGGCGCCACCGCCACCGGCGGCCAGGGCGGCCAAGGTGGGCTCGGGCGTCACGCCTTCGGTATCGGGAAATCCAACGGCGGCGACGGCGGAGACGGCGGCGACGCGACCGGTCAGGGCGTCATCACCACCGATCCCCAGACCGGTGTGCAGACCATGCAGGCCGGCAACGCTGTCGCCGGCGACGGCGGTACCGGCGGCGCCACCACCAACGGCGCTGCCGGCCAGGGCGGCGACGGCGGCCGCGCCGGCGCCGGAGGCGGTTTCGCTACCGCAGGCGACGGCGGCAACGGCGGCACCAGTCATTCCGTCGGCGGCGACGGTGGAGACGGCGGGATTGCCGAGGTGTATTCGCCCGATCCAGGACCCGGCCATCTCCTCGGCGTCGTCACCGCGATCACCACCAACCGTGACGTGACTATCACCACCACCACACTTGCGGCCGGCGATGCCACTGGCGGCAAGGGCGGCGACGGCGGCAACGGCGACTACCAAGGCGGTGACGGCGGCGACGGCGGCGACGTGATAGGCAACAACGCCAACGCCATCGCGGGTGCCGGCGGCGCCGGCGGAAACGCGTCGCCGGGCCCCACTAACACCTGGACCGCGGGCGGCGGCAACGGAGGTGACGGCGGCGACGCGCTGGCGACGACAGACGGCTCCGTAACAGTCACCACGTCGAACTCCACCGGCAACGTCATCGCCACCGAGTACGCCTTCGGGACCAGAGGCGATGCCACCGGCGGCAGCGGCGGATCAGGCGGCAGTTCCGGGCATTCGGGCCCCGGCGGGGACGGCGGAGACGGCGGACCGGCGACCAGCTTTCACAAGAACGCAACGGGTGGGGACGGTGGCCATGGCGGGAGCGGTGGCACTGCCACCACCGGTACCGGCGCCGGCGGGCATGGCGGGAGCGGCGGGACCGCGACGGTGAACGCCATCCAGGGACCTCCGGGGACTTCCATACCGGCGATCACTGGCGGCGCAACGGGCGGCACCGGGGGCACTGGCGGAACCGGCGGCACGAGCAGCCCGGGCGGTACCGGCGGCGGGGGCGGCGCGGCCACCGGCGGCGCATCCAACACACCGGGCGGCACCGGCCCCGACGGCGCGGACGGCTGAATCACCAGTCAGCACAAGGAGAGTCGGTGGACGGTCCGCACGCTGCGTCGCTGGCGCGCATCCCACTGCCGTACAGCATCGCCCTGAGGTTGCGTGACGCCGGTATCGACGATGCCCTGATCGCCCAGTGCATCGGTGTCGACGTCGCCGCACTTACCATACTGATGACGATTGCCGAGGCGAAGCTGGCCGCGGCTGAGGACGCCGAACTACGGGACGAGCGAAATTTCGGCGCACCGCAGCAAGATTCGGCTGTGGATCGCTAAACTCTGCCGGTGAACCACGAGTGGCCGCTACTGGGCCGGGCAGAAGAGTTGCGCATCGTTGCCGACGCCACGCAGCGCGATTCCATCCGATCTCGCGGCATCGTGATTTCGGGGCCCGCCGGAGTGGGCAAGACCCGGATCGCCCGGGAGGCCGCGGCCGGCAGCGGCCCACCCGGTGCCCGTCGGTGCTGGATCTTCGGGACCGCCTCGGCGCGCAGCGTCCCACTCGGGGCGTTTGCCGACATCGCCGGGGATTTCGGCCCCGATCCGCTGCGCCGGATCCGCGAGGTGATCGACGGGCTCATCGGCGGCGCGGACCCCGACCACGTGGTGATCGGCGTCGACGACGCCCACCTGCTCGACGACCTGTCGGCATTCACCGTGCACCAGTTGGTCACCCGGCAGCTGGCGACTGTCATCCTGACCATCCGCTCGGGCGAACCGGTGCCCGATGCAATTACCGCGATCTGGAAGGATCAATATCTGGAACGCCTTGAGCTGCAACCACTGTCGGCCGAAGAGATCGCGGCCCTGGTGGAGCATGTGCTGGAAGGCCCGGTGCATTCGCTGTGCGCACACCGGTTGTGGCAGTACACCCAGGGCAACGTCCTGCACCTACGTCACCTGATCGACAGTGAGGTCGACGCGGGCCGCATCACCCGGCATTCCGGCGTGTGGATGTGGGACGGCCAACCACGGCTGTCCCCGACCCTGGCCCAGGTGCTGGAGACACGGATTGGCCAGGTCCCGCTACCGGTCCGGGATGTCCTGGATGCCCTGGCGGTCACCGAACCGTTGGATATCGACATCCTCACCGAGCTGACCGACACCGAGGCGATCGCCGAGGCCGAATCCCTTGGGCTGGTGCGCATCGACGCCCCAGCCGTGCGGCTGGCACATCCGATGCTCGGCGAAGTCCGCCGCACCGACTCACCACGGATGCGGCGCCTGCACGGGCGCATCGCCACCGAGTTGGCCCGCCACCCGAGCACGGATCCACGGGATGCAGTGCGCCGGGTGATGCTCGTCCTCGAATCCGATCTGCCACCGGACCCGGCGCTGCTCAACGCGGCGACGTCGGCGGCCATCCAGCTCACCGATATGCGTCTGGCGGAGTCCCTGGCCGAACGCGCCGTCGCCGCCGGCGGCGGACTCGAGGCGAAGATCGCCCACGCCATGGCGCTGATCTGGCAGGAACGGGGCCCACAGGCCGAGGCCGTCTTCGCCGAACTCGCCGACGAAACCGACGGACCGCTGCGGGTTCAGATCGCACTGCTGCGCGCCTTGAACTTTGCGGTGATCGTCGGCCAACTCTCCTGCGCCGAAGCCGAACTCGACAAACAGGTGATCCCGGGTGATCCCATCGTGGATGCAACGGCCCTGGCGCTGCGGGCGTCGATCGAAGTGAATCGCGGACACGCCGATACCGCAGTCACGTTGGCCCGCAGCGTCATCAAGGACCCGGCCGCCGATGCGATTGCGCGGATGCTGTCCATCTGGGTGCTGGTCAGTGGGCTGGGCGAGTTGGGCCGGATCTCAGAGGTGCACACCATCGCCGACGTGGGGTACGCGCTGGCGGACACGGCGGCCGAAGTGTCCCATCTACGTCTGCCATTGACGTTCTTGCACGCCTATATGTGCCGCCTCGCGGGCGCGTTGGCCCAGGCAGACACCCTCATCACCCGCATCCGCCGCGACACCATCGATGTGCCGATCGAAGGGTCATGGCAGGTGGCCGAATCTTGGCATGCCTTCGTCGCGGGCCTGTCCGCGGTGAACCGGGGCGCGCTCGGTGACGCGCAACGATTGTGCCGGGAGTCCCTTGCCGATTTCGTGACACCCGACAGTGTGAGCACGCGCCGGTCCTTCACGCGACTGTGGTTGGCCACGGTGGCCGGCATGTCGGGCCGCGCGGCCGACGCCCGACGCGAGTTCGAGGCCACTCCGTGGTGGTCGGCCGACCCCGACGCGTGTGCCAGGGATCCAGAGCGCACCATCGCCCAGGCGTGGGTGCATACCTCAGAAGATCATGTGCCACAGGCAATTTCAATATTGCACGAGGCCGCCGCGCAGACGCGGGGCCGGCCTGGATGGGAGGTGCTGTTCTTGCAGGTCGCCACCCAGTTCGGCGATGGCACCACCGCAGCCCGGCTCGTCGAACTCGCCGACGTCGTGGAGGGTCCCCGCGCGGCGGCGGCCGCTGTCCACGCGACGGCGTTGTCCACCGACGACGGTGACGGCCTGCTCGACGCCGCCCACCTCTACGAGGCTTTCGGCGACCGGATCGCCGCCGCCGACGCCGCCGCCCAGGCCGCCCGCGCTTATCTGGGCGCGGGCCGGCGCGGGGCCGCGCAGACCGCTTCGGCCACCGCGGAGCGTCTGGCGACCGCATGCGGTGGCGCCGAAACCCCGGCCCTGCGCGCGAACGGCGTGCTGCCCTCACCGCTTACCGCTCGGCAGCGGGAGATCATCGCCCTCGCCGCACAAGGACTGTCCAACAAACAAATAGCGGACCACCTCATCATGTCGGTGCGCTCCGTGCAGGGGCATCTGTTCCGGGCCTGTCAGCGGGTCGGCGTCAACAGCCGCGACGCACTCGTCGCCCTGCTGTCCGATACCTGACAGCTACGGGCACGTCACCCTGATCTCAAAGGGCTTGTTGACGGGCTGCATCGGGTTGGCCATATCCACACCGGTCGCGGTGCCCGAGATGGTGTAAGTCTTACCGTCCTTCACAGCTTTGGCCTCACCGACGCCCGGGGCGACCGCCAGGGTGACACCGTTGACATTGCCCAAACCCACCGATGTCACGGAGTCGCCGGCGCCGAGCACCGCGGCGATCCCGGTGGCGGCGCCACCGATCGCGATGTTCGTGGTGCCGCCCATCGCACTGCACACGGCGGTGCCCTCGACCTTCTGGTCCGTCCCGTCGATGGTGACCCTGGTGTCACTCGATGCGGCGGCCCCGCTCGACGCGGGCACTTCCTTGGGCGTCTTGTCCTGCGATGAACACCCGGACAGACCGGCCACCACCACTACCGCCACACCGACCGCCGTTACCCGAATGTCCATGTCATTCCCTTCCACCGTTGGCGTTGCTCTCGCCGCTCAGTATCGGCAGCGCCGGATCAGCCTGGTGGAGTACACGCCTACCCCAATTGGTTAGTAGCACTCGACAATGCGCGGTGAAGCTGTGATATTTCCGTGAACATTCTGTGCGTCTTGCTGCCACACTCATGTCGTGATCCTGGAGTGGCCACTGCTCGGGCGGTCAGCCGAACTGCGGACGATCATCGACACCGTTCGCGGCGACGGCCGGCGTTCCCGTGGCATCGTGCTGTCCGGTACTACCGGTGTGGGCAAGACCTACCTGGCCCGCGAAGCGATCACCGCACTAAGTCGGCCCCCGGTCACCTGCCGGTGGATCGCCGGGACTGCATCGGCCCGCAGCGTGCCGCTCGGCGCGTTCGCCGATATCGCCAGCGATTTCGGACCCGACCCGCTGCACCGGGTCCGTGAGGTGATCAGCACCCTGATCGGCGACGGCGAGGTGATCCTCGGTGTCGACGACGCCCATCTGCTCGACGACCTTTCGGCGTTCGCCGTGCACCAGTTGGTCAGCCGCGGGTTGGCCACCGTCATCCTCACCATCCGTTCCGGCGAGCCGGCACCTGATGCGATCACCGCAATCTGGACCGATGGGCTACTGACACTCCTTGAACTGCAACCACTTCCAGCAGATGTTCTCGCCGAACTGGTCGAACATGCCCTCGACGGGCCGGTACATTCCCGCTGCGCCCAACAGTTGTGGCAGTACACCCAGGGCAATGTGCTGTATCTGCGGCATCTGATCGACAGCGAGGTCCGCGCGGGCCGGATCACCCGGCAGTCCGGGGTGTGGCTGTGGGATGGGCGTCCACAACTGTCGGCCTCCCTGACCGAGCTCGTCGAGGCCGGCATTGCCCGCTCCCCCCAAAATGTGCGCACTGTCCTCGACGCCCTTGTCGTCGCCGAACCACTGAGCGCCGACGTACTGGCGAGAGTCACCGAACCCGGCGCACTCGCCGAGGCCGAGAGTCTCGGATTGGTACACATCGACGGCGGTTCGGTCCGGCTGGCCCACCCCATGTTCGGCGAGGTGCGCCGCACCGGTTCGCTGCGGATGCGTCGGCTGCGCGGCGCCATCGCCACCGAGCTGGCCGGGAAGAATTCGGCCGACCCCCGTGACCTGGTCCGGCGGGCCGTCCTGGCCATCGATTCCGACCTGCCGCCCGATCCGGCCCTGCTGAGCGCCGCCACCTGGGCCGCCATCCGATTGCTCGCCCTGCAAATCGCCGACACCCTCGCCCAGCATGCCGTCGCCGCGGGCAGCGGCATCGAAGCCCAACTCGCCCGGGTGATGGCCCTGACCTGGCAGGAGCGCGGCGAAGACGCCGAGCGGGTCCTCGCCGAGCTGGCGTCCGACCCGAACAGCCCACTGCGCGTCCAGATCTCGATGCTGCGGGCACTGAACTTCGCATCCGTCCTGGGCCGGCCGGGTGCTGCCGAACGCGTGCTCGACGACGTCGGGTCCACCGACGAGAACACGGCTCCACTCGCGTGCGCCGTACGGGCGTTGATCGCCGCGGTGCGGGGCCATGCCGAGGATGCCGTCGAACGGGCACATGCCGTGGTGAACGGCACGCCCGACCATCACCTGGCCTACATGTTGTCCACCTTCGCCTTGATCAGCGGCCTCACCGGACTGGGCCGCATCGCCGAGGTCGAAGCTGCGGCCGAAGCCGGCTATGCGCTGGCCCAGGCGCACCCCGAGGTGTCCCACCTCCGGGTTCCGCTGTCCTTTCTGCACGCCTACGCCGGCCGGCCGGCCGGCGCACTGGCACAGCTCGACGCGACGATCACCCGCATCCGCAGCGACACCCTCGACATCCCTTTCGAGGGGTCCTGGCAGGTTGCCGAATCGTGGCGTGCCTTCGTCGGCGGACTATCGGCGATCTGCCGTGGCGAGTTGGCCAACGCGCAGCGAGCGTGCCGGGAGTCACTGGTGGACGCCGGCGCCGACCATGGCGGACGAATGCGCAAACGATTCGCACGGCTCTGGTTGGCCGACGCCCTCGCCATGGCCGGCCTGGCCTCGGACGCCCACCGAGAGTTCGCCCCCATCCAACGATGGGACGCCGACCCTGAGGCACGCGGGTGGCACGTCGAACGGTCGCTCACCCATGCCTGGGTGTGCGCCGCCGAAGGCGCGGTATCCGAAGCCGTCGAGATCCTGTCGACCGCGGCCGCTCAGGAAGCTGAACTCGGCAGACCCGCATGGGAAGTCCTGCTCCTCCAAACGGCCACCCAGTTCGGAGACCGCACCACCGCGGTCCGGCTCACCGAACTCGCCGGCGTCGTCGAAGGCCCCCGCGCACCGGTGGCCGCGGCCCACGCCGTCGCACTGGCCGCCGACGACGGTGACGGGCTGCTCGCCGCCGCCGCACGCTACCAACAGTTCGGCGACCTGGTCGCCGCCGCGGACGCCGCCGCGCAGGGCAATGACGCCTACCGGCGAGCCGGGAAACGCGGCTCCGCGCTGACCGCGTCGGCCACTGCGCAACGCCTGGCCGCCGCCTGCGGCGCCGACACGCCCGCCTTGCGCGCCGACACGCTCCGACTGCCTGTCACCGCCCGCCAGCGCGAGATCATCGCCCTTGCCGCACAGGGGTTCACCAACAAGCAGATCGCCGACCGGCTGGGCATGTCGAGGCGTTCGGTGGAAGGCCACCTTTTTCGGGCCTGCCAACGTGTCGGCGTCAACAGCCGCGATCAGCTCATCGCACTCCTGCACAATGACTCCGGGAGCCTTGTCAGCGGGTGAGGTACCTGAGGCAGCCGCGTCCAGCACACGGCGAGCCGGCCGCCCGGCGGGGCGGCAGCCGCAACGGTGGGGCGACGGAGCCCGGTGCGTAGCTGATGTCCAGCGCCTCGGGGTGAACGGCCGCGAAGAGCTGATGTCATCGGGAACCCGGTCGTACAGTGAGCCTTGCGATGCCCGAACGGCTTTGGGAGGAACCATGCACACGTCAGTGCGCCGCGCCGCCGTCATTGTCACCGCCGCGTTCGCCCCGCTTGCCTTCACCGCCGCGGTGACCCCGGCGGTCGGTTTCGCCGAGCCGATCCCCAACTGTGAGAACGGCTGGTGGGACCCGGTGGCCAGCACCTGCCGCCCCGCGATCGCCACCGTGCCGCTGGCGTGCGACAACGGCTGGTGGTGGGATCCGGTGGGCAACGTGTGCCGCCCACCGCTGCTGCCGCCGCAATAGCCAAAGCCCGGTCGGTCCGTCGCCCGGTTCCACCGGGTACCGTGCCCGTAATCACCAACCGTCGGTCAGGGTCGACCACGGCTGACCGGGCCCACCTGGGGAGTTCGATGGCGCAGGACATCTCGAAACATCAACCGGACGTCACCGACGACGAACCGCAGAACCGGGACGGGCACGAGCGCCGCGCCTTCAAGCTGGCCACCCCGGTCGGTGATCTCGCCGTCATCCTGCGCACCCCGCGCCGCCGTCCGATCGTGCCGAAGCGATTCGATCCGTTCGGCATCGCCGACCGCGCCCTGGACGCGGCCAAGGTCGGGTTCAAACTCGCCACCTGGGGCGAGGAGCAGCTGGCCACCATGGTGAAGAACCGCCTGGAGCAACTGGAGGCCGCGCCCCGAACCGTGCCGTCGGCCAACGCCGATGCACCGGAATCCCTGAACGCCAAGATGGGCAAACTGCTCGACCGCGCGCTGGACCAGAGCACCGCAGGCAGTCAGGTGGAACTGTTCCACCGCCTACTGGATCAGCTGGTGGCCGACGAGGCACGCATCGTCGGCGCCTTGTCGGACGGCACTTCCTCCCCGCTGGTGCAGGTCTACTCCCGATCCCGCAACACGGGGCAGCCGGTGCTGGAGAACGCCTGCTTGATCGGCCGCACGGCCAATGTGGCTTTGCCCAATATGGTCCCGCAGTACGTCGGCCATCTGCTATCACTTGGTCTGGTTGAGATCGGTCCGGAGGATCCGGCCAAGAAGGCCGATTACGAAATACTCATGGCCGAGCCCATGGTCTTGCGGGCCGTGAAGAGCGCGTCCCGCGGGCCGCTGGTCGCACGGGTGGAGAAGCAGACCCTGAGCCTGTCGGCACTGGGACGCGGGTTGTGGGAGGCAGCAATGCAACAGGACGGTCCGTGACAAGCGAGAAGCCGAAGGCGGATCGCGCATATGAATAGCGAGACGATTCTCGCAATCCAGACCTGGCAGGAGATCAAGGCCGATTTCAGTGTCAACTGGCTGATCTATCTGTCCATGCCGTTCGTGGCCGCGTTCGTCGGCTGGAGCACCAAGATCGTCGCGCTGGAAATGCTGTACCGGCCCCAGGAATTCAAGGGCATCGGACCGTTCGGCTGGCAAGGGATCGTGCCGCGCCGGGCCGGCAAGGTCGGCTCCAAGACCATCGAGCTGCTCACCCAGAATCTCCTCAAACCCGAGGAGATGCTCGCAAAGGTCGACGCCCAGGAGGCTTTCGAGGCGCTGCGCGAACCGCTGATCCAGGCCGCCGACGAAATCTCCCGCGACATCGCCGAACAGATCCGGCCCGGGCTCTGGGATTCACTGCCCGAAGCGGGCCGCAAGGCGATCCAGTCCCGCATCAACACCACGATCCCCCAGGTCGTGGAGAACATGCTCAACGAGATGCGCGCCGACCTGCCGCGCTATATCGATGTGCAGTACCTGGCCATCACGACCCTGGTGAAAAACAAGGACAAGCTCAACAAACTCATGCGCGGACTCGGCGACGATGCCATGGCGTTCGTGCGGCGCAGCGGCATCTACTTCGGGCTCATCATCGGCCTGGTACAGATGGTGGCCTGGGCGCTGTTCCAAAACCCGTGGATCATGCCCGCTTTCGGCTTCGGCGTCGGGTTCATCAGCGACTACATCGCCCTGAACATGTTGTTCAGGCCGGTCAAGCCGACCAAGATCCTGGGCTTCATCCCGTTCCAGGGATTGCTGCACGCGCAGCGCGACACCGTCACCCGGGATTACGCCCGGATCCTGTCAGAGGATCTGTTCTCCCCGGAGATCCTGTTCGACGGCGTGCTCCGCGGCCCGGGTTCGGACAAGGTGTTCTCGTTGATCGCCAAGGAGGTCGACGCGGCCATCGACGCCCAGACCGGGATCGCCACCCCGCTGGTGAAGTTCGCGGTGGGCACCCAGCGCTACAACGCGGTGAAGAACACGCTGGTGGAGATGGTGTTGGAGCGGCTGCCCGACACGCTGCAGCACGCCCAGGATTACGCGGTCGGCGCCATGGACCTGGAGGGCACCATCATCGACAAGATGGGCCAGCTCTCCAACGAGGAGTACGAATCCATCCTGCGCCCGGTGTTCAAGGACGACGAGCCGACCATGATCGCCGTCGGCGCGGTCCTCGGTGGCATCGTCGGCGAGATCCAGGTGCAGCTCATCGAGAACTTCGGCAATGAACCGCCGCATGTCGCGATGTCGGAGCTGACGCGCGTCATCCTGCATCAGTAGGAACGGCAACTTTCGGTCGCCGGTGAATCAGGGCGACGCCCGCCGCCCCGACGATGACCAGCGCCAGGCAGCCCGTGTCGGGGACCGCGTGCAGCAGCCAACCGGCCACCCCGGTGCCGATCACGAACGTCGGCACCCACTCGATGACCCGCACCCAGGACGGGATGTCGGCGTCGCCGCGCGCCCTGGCCCGCGCATGCTCGGGAAAGAACTCGGTGAACGCCACCGCGAACCACAGGGCAGCCAGCTGCAGAACCCAGCCGGTCCAGAAGTTGTCGGTGTCATGGACCAGCGCGTCGCCGATGAAGCCGCTGATCGCGGCAAAGCCGAACGCGGCGGCCCACACACCCGTCACCACCATGTTGGTCCGCACGAAAAGTGTTGTGCCCCAAAGCTGCGGCGGCACCTTGTGGCGCGCGTAGGCCATCGTGTACGGCTGCCCGATCACCAGCGTCACGGCGGCGTAGCAGGCCAGCAGCGCATTGGTGATATCGCCGGACCACAGTTCCAGCCAGGCCTTCGTCGCGCTGGAAGCGTGCAGGCCGATGACCGCCAGCGCCACGAAATAGGAGACGCCGAGGAACTCGATCACGTGTACCGGAATTGCCCGTCGCCAGCACAGCGCGAGCACCAGCAGCGACACCACCAGTGCGCCGGCGACCGCCATCTCGAACCGGCCGGGCCCGGCCAGCATGGCCATCCACACCCAGGGCGCCAGACCGGAGAACGGGGAGTCCAGGAACTGATCGAGTAACCGGAGGCCATGTCTGCCGAACATCCCGCCGACCCTAGGTCGGCACACTGTGAAGTTACCGAGACGCGACCAAACGTTCCCAAAGCAGCGACCGTGCAGCCGGTAGCCTCGACGTGTGGGCCAGGGGATACGAGCAGCGGTCTGGGCGGCCGCAATCGTGGTCGGCGTGAGCGGTTGCTCCGACTTCATCCACGGCAACCCCACCGGATCGCCGAACACCGACGGTATCGAACCGACGGTGCAGACCCCACGGCCCAGCCGCAGCACGCTGGCTCCCCCCAGCCCGTCCAGTCCGGCGGCCCCATCCCCATCGGCCACCGCGATGCCGCCGGGGACCGACACCCTCGCCCCGCAGAACGGGTACGTCTTCATCGAGACGAAGTCGGGATTGACCCGGTGTCAGATCTCCACCGCAGAGGTGGGATGCGAGGCGCAGTTCCAGAATGCCCCCGAGGTGGACGGCGCACCCGCCAACGGCGTGCGGCTGACCTCCGACGGCCAAGTTCGTTGGATCCTGGGCAATCTCGGCGACATCCCCGCGGTGCCCCTGGACTACCGAACCTATCGGGCGCTGGACTGGACCATCGTCGCGTCCGCCGACGGCACCCGGTTCACCAATGACGGCACGGGTCACGGCATGCTGGTGCGCATCGAGGGAGTAGAGGTCTTCTGAATGGGCGAGCGAAGCGACGGGATCGATGCCCTGGGCGAGCGAAGCGACGGGATCAGTAGATGACGGTGGCACGGCGCGAGCGCGCCGCGCTGGTCGCGACCATGCGCGAAGCCGGCCCGGACGCACCCACCCTGTGCGAAGGCTGGACCGCCCGCGATCTCGCCGCCCACCTGGTGGTGCGGGAGCGCCGGATGGACGCCGCACCCGGCATCCTGGTTCCCGCCCTGGCCGGTTACACCGCCAAGGTGCAGGAGCAGGTGACCGCATCCAACGACTGGGCCGAATTGATCGACAAGGTCGCCTCCGGTCCGCCGGTCTACTCCCCGTTCATCCTGCTCGATGCCCTGGTCAACGTCGCCGAGATGTTCATTCATCACGAGGATGTGCGGCGCGCTGGAACAGACTGGCAGCCAAGGGTTCTCGATGATGAGACGGTGTCTTCGCTGGCACGTCAGGTCGCCCAGTTCGCCCGGATGACGCTGTCCAAGTCGCCGGCCCGGGTGAGCCTGTCCACCCCGGACGGCAAGGTGCTCGCCAGTGCGGGCAGCGGCGCCGCCGTGACGGTCACCGGCGATCCGGGCGAGTTGCTGCTGTTCGCTGCCGGCCGCGAACCCGCGCAGGTGACGTTGCACGGCGACGACGACGCCGTCGCCGCGGTGCGGGCGGCCCGCCGCGGCCTCTAATGTTGAGGGCATGGGAACCACCGACTTCCGCGTCTTCGTCGAACCGCAGCAGGGTGCCACCTATGGCGATCAGCTCGCCGTAGCCCAGACCGCGGAACGGCTCGGCTATTCGGCATTCTTCCGGTCTGACCACTACCTGGCGATGAGCGGAACCGGGCTGCCCGGCCCCACCGATTCGTGGGTGACGCTGGCCGGTATCGCCAGGGAGACCTCGACCATCCGGCTGGGCACCATGGTCACCTCGGCCACCTTCCGGCATCCGGGCCCGCTGGCCATCTCCGTCGCCCAGGTCGACGAAATGAGTGGCGGCCGAGTGGAATTGGGCATCGGCGCGGGCTGGTTCGAGGCCGAACACCAGGCTTACGCCATCCCGTTCCCGCCGCTGGGCGAACGGTTCGACCGGCTCACCGAGCAGCTGCAGATCCTCACCGGGCTGTGGGAAACACCTGTCGGCGAAACCTTCGACTTCGCCGGCGGGCACTACACCGTCAAGGATTCACCCGCGCTGCCCAAGCCGGTGCAGACCCCGGTGCCGATCATCATCGGCGGAAAGGGGCCGAAGCGGACCCCGGCGCTGACCGCCCGGTTCGCCACGGAGTTCAACATCCCGTTCGATTCGCTGGAGGCCACCACCGCCCAGTTCGAACGGGTGGCCGCGGCCGTCGACGCGGCCGGGCGCGCACCGGACTCGGTGACCTACTCGGCGGCCTTCGTGCTGTGCACCGGCCGCGACGAAGCCCAGTTGTCCCGGCGGGCGGCGGCGATCGGGCGCGAGCTGGACGAGATGCGCGGTAACTCCCCGACCGTGGGCACCCCGGCAGAGATCGTGGACAAACTGGGCGCCTTCACCGCGGCCGGCGTCCAGCGTGTTTACCTGCAGGTTCTGGACATGGCAGATCTCGATCACCTGGACTTCTTCGCCTCCGAGGTCATCGGCCAACTCGGTTGACCCGGCAGGTACCCGGGCTGCGCGGTTACTATCGGTCCCCGTGACGGGCGAGCGTAAGTGGCATGAGCGCACGTCCACCCTGGCCGCCGCCAGCGTCGCCGCCCTGGCCGCCCTGGCGCTGATCGTTCTGGGTGCATTGTTCGTCACCCGCCAGTTCGATCAGCCCGAGCAGGCACCGCAGGAATTCGTCACGCCGAGCTTCTCCGACCATTCCACCTCCTCGGCCACGACCACCACCGAGACGATCACCAGCACCAGCCCGCCGGCCACCACCGATATCAACGATCCGGACGCCACCACGTCGTCCACGACGTCCTCGACCACTTCGTCGACCTCGACGACTCCGTCTCAGGGACCCCAGACGAGGCACACTACGACCACCGGAGACGAGACCACGACGCGCCGGCGGCCCCGGCTGAACGAGACCAGGACGCTGTACCCGCCGCCGTAGGTGGCCATTACCCTTGTGTGTCGCTCTTCGCGCAGGCGCTCATCGGCCCTGCGCGTGATACTCCGCCACCAGCGCCTCGGCGCTACGCACCGCCGCCCGGCACGCCCGGGTGGTGAAGGGATCGTTGAGCGGATGATCGGCACGGCGCCGCCAGCGCTGCGCCGCCGCGAAAGCCGCCCGCGGGCCGTCGTACGGATTCGCGGAATCCAGCCCCAGCCGGCTGGCCGCATCGGTCCCCGACCCGCCGATCACGCGGCGCAGTGAGGCCATCTCCTCGTCGTTCAAAGTCGTTGGCCGGGAACGTAATTGACTCAGCAATCGCAATTCCTCGAACGGGTGCGCATCGGCCAGCAAGGGATCGATGTCGGCCAGGATCTGCCTGCCGGCATAGATCGGGTTGACTTGGACGAACCGCCGCAGGGCCAGCAACGCGGTGTGCGCCTTGAGCAGATCCGAGCGCTGCGCGAACTGCTGGTCGATCACGTCGCGCAGCGCGATCAGCCCGCTGCGTTCCAGTAGCTCGTCGGCCAGGGCCACCGAATCGCTGATCCCGGCGCGCAGCACGGCGATGGAGATCCGGATGCCGAACATGCCGAACCGGTCCAGCAAGGCGGCCCGGGTCGCCGCATCCACCGGCAGCGAGCTGTCCTCCCTGGCGAACCGGTCCACGCTCAGCATCGCCTTGGTCAGCTCCGCCGGCTCCACGCCGGCGAGTTTCTCCAGCGCGACGAACTCGCTCTGGCGCAGGGTGCGTGCCGTCAGCGCCAGCAGGCCCGACACCGGGACCACGGCCTGACAGATGCCGGTCTTCTCCATCTCGGCGGTGAACCGGGTCGCCACATCGCGGGCGGACAGCATGGCATCGATCCGGCCCGCCCCGATCTCGTCGGCGCGCGAGGCCACCCCGATCACCCCGAGCGCACCTGCGGAGCCACCGACCAGTTCACCGATCTGCTTGAGCAGCGCGATATCGGCGGCATTGAGGGTGCGCAGCAGGAACACCACCGCGTCGACCCGCGGCACGCCGTCCTCGGGAACCAGCAGCCGCAGCGTGCGCGCCGACACATCGCGCGACAGCGACGAGGTGCCGGGAGTGTCGATGATGGTGGTGTCGATCAGCTCGGCGGCCGGCCACTGCACGTCCAGGTCCTCCACGTCCGCGGCGTCCAGGCCGTCGAAGCTGAAGGTCAGGCCCCTGTCGTGGGGATCCCGCGCGATCGGCACGTTGGACCGCCGGCCGCCGCGGTGATTGGCGGTCACCTTCGGGATGGGGCCGTGCCGGAACCGGGTGACCAGTCGGGTGGCCTCGGTGGCATCGGTCGGGGCGATGTCCTCCCCCACCAGCGCGTTGACCAGGGTCGATTTACCCGCTTTGAGCGTGCCGGCCAGCGCGATGCGCATCGGCTCGTTGAGCCGGGTGCCGATCCGCTGCAGTTCGTTGTGCACGTCGGGCCGATCCCGGTACGCGGGATCGGCCTGGTACGCCCGGATGGTGCCGCCGAGAATGGCGCGCACGTTGTCGCTGGTGCTCATGTCCGAAATTCAGCCTAACGGGCCGGCGATGCGACGGGGAATCAGCCGGCGGCCAATTTGTCGGCGTTGTCGATGACCTGTCGCAGGATGTTGAGTTGGCGCTCGAGCTCGTTGATCCGGGTGTTGCGTTCGTTCTCCTCCAGCTTGGCCGACGCCAACGTGGCCTGCAGCGACTCGTTGAGCGAGCGCGATGTCTGGTTGGCGATACCGCGGTAGTGATCGCGCAGCTGACGCTGGATGGCGCGCAAGCGGTCTCGCGACTCCTTGTTCACCACGAAGGAGACATCGTCGACGAAGCGGCGCATATTGGTCTTGGCCTCATTGCGCACCCGCATCATCCGGTTCTCCATGTCCTCCTTGTAGGCCTTGCGCCCCAACAGAAGTCCCGCCCCCAAGGACAGCGGATTGAACATGCCCAGGCCCGCGAACGAGGTCAGCATGCCGAACATCAGCACACCGCCGTAGGACCCCCGCATCCCGGTGACGATCTTGTGGCCGGTTTTGATCGGCTTGGCATCCAGGCGCGCCAGTGCCTTGAACTCGCCCAGGTTGGCCCCCATCTCGCGGGCGCTGACGTGCAGCGCCTCGATGGCGTCCAGACCGGCCTCGGTGAAGGTGCGGGCCACGTCGGCGGCCAGCACCTCGGCGCGCTGGAAGGCCCAGACGAAGTTGTCGCCGACGGCGGTGGCGATGGCTTCCTCCAGTTCGGCGCCGATCTCGGCCCAGTGCTGGGTCGGGTCGCACCCGTCGATCACCCTCTCGGTGTGAGCGGTGATGTGCCGGAACCGGTTTCGCAGGTCATGGTCGATATCGGCGGTCAGGTCCGCGATCCCGTCGTTGAGCACCTGCTGCCACAGCGCGGTTTGGGCCAGCGCGTCCTGAGCTTCCTGCTTGCGCCGTTCCAGGTCGGCCGTCAGCTTCTCCCGGGTGTCGGGATCGTTGAGTGCCGACAGCTCGGCATCCGCGGCCAGCGCCAGATGATCTGCCGCGGCGCGGATCTCGTCGACGACATGGTCGCGTACCCGGTCGTTTTCGCGGGACATCACCTTGTCCCCCAGGAAGGCGACCAGCGCCGGGAAGTTGGACTCCTCGTTGAGTTCCTTGTCGTTGAGCGTGATGGCATGGCCGCGCAGCACCGAACTCACCGGGGTGATTCCGATATCGATCCCGGCGCGCTGCAGGTGCGCGGTGTTGGCCGCCACGATCTCGCGCCAGTGCGGGTACAGATCGGTTTTGGTGGCCAGAATCGAAGTCAGCGGGCAGATTTCGACGGCTTGGCGCAGGAAGGTCAGTTCGGGTTCGGTGAACTCCTGGCTGGTGTCGCTGACCATCAGCAGCGCATCGGCCTCGGGCAACAAACCCAGGGTGGCCGACAGGTGCGGCTGCCCGTGCCCACCGACACCGGGCGTGTCGATGAAGGTCAGTCCGTTCTTGAGCATCGGGCTGGGCACCCCGACCTCGACGCGCAACACCTCCCGGCCACCGGCCGCCGGGGCGTTGCGAAGGTCGTTGCGCAGCTCGGCCATGTCGATGTCGACGAATTCCGGTTCACCGTCGGGGCGGGCGACCGCCAGCCGGGCCGTCGGGGTCTCGGCGTAGTACACGACGGTGGCCAGCACGGTGCTCTCGTCATCGCCGACGCGGGCCACCGGCATGTTCAGCAGCGAGTTCAGCAGCTGGCTCTTGCCCTGCTTGAGCTGGCCGGCGATGACCACCCGGATCTGTGGGTCGGTGATCCGGTCCTTGGCGGTCTGCAGGCGCTGCACCAGGTCGCCACGGTCGTGTGCGCCGGCGATCCTGGAGGTGTGGTCGATCAGTTCGACGATCACTTCGACTGATCTGGCCGGCCGGCCGGCCGCAGCGCTGCGGTCCTGAGGTTGTGTCATGTCGTCCTCTCCTGACCATCACACGGTATGCGCGCCAGATGGCGGGGACCTTGCGGTCCCCGCCATCGGTGGTGTCGATCAGAACGCGTGGAAATCGGTGTGCGGTTCGATGTTGGTGGTGGTGTTGTTGTGCAGGTCGGTGTCGGCGTAGGTGTTGATGCCACCGGCCTGGTGCACCGACTCGTCGGTCACCGTGGTGTGCACCGAGCTGTCCTCGTGCACCGAGCTGTCGGCGTGCACCGAGTTGTCGATCGTCGAGTGCCCGCTGACCGTGGTGGTCGTCGTGGTCGTGCTGTGGCTGGAAGTGTCGACCACGCTGGTGTTCCCGCTGCCCAGATCGTGCCCGACGGTGGTCTGGCTGCCGCCGACGGACGTGGTGTTGGTGGAGCCGTGGCTGTCGTTGATCACGATGCTGCCACCGCTGCCGGCGTTGCCACCGCTGGCATGGCCGCCGCCGAGGATGCCGCCGCCGGCGCTCGCCCCGCCGCCGTTGCCGCCGCTGGTGTCGACGTCCTTGATCACGGGACCGCTGTTATGCGAGATGACGTCGCCGCCTGCGGTCTGCGAGCTGTCGTGCACCTGGTTGCCGGCGCCGACGATGACCGGGGAGTGGCTACCGGTCAGCACGTCGTGGACGTTGGTGTTGCCGTCGCCGATGGTGTTGTCGTGCCCGGTGGTGACGTTGCCGTGGGTGTCGCCGTCGACCACGACGCCGCCGTTGGTGGCGGTCGTCGTCGTGGTGGTCTTGCTGCCGAACAGGGTGATGTCACCGAAACCCAGGTTGAACGCGCCCTGTTGGGCGTTGGCGCCGGCGTCCTGGTTGGGGCTCAGCAGCGGCACGTTGTTGTGGCTGGCGAAATCGGTGCTGTTGTGGCTGGCGAAGTCGGTCTGCGGCGCGAAGGTCGGGGCCGAGGTGTAGGAGGTCTGCGGCGAGAACGGCGAGGCGAAGCTGTGGTAGCTGGAGACCGCGCTCTGCAGTCCGTACACCGGGTCGCCGTTGCCGAGTGCAACGCCTGCCGGTGCCACGCTGGCGGCGACGGAGGCGAGCTGGGCGGCGCTGACGTTCGGCAGGCCGGCATCGCGCAGGGCCTGGTCGGGGTCGGCCACGAAGGCCGCGGCGACGTCCGGGCTGCGGAACAGGTCGAGGATGTAGTCGATGAGAGTGGTCATTGGAGTGCCTTTCTTGGTGGCTTTCTGATGCTTGTCTGGTCTCGTTTCCGGGTGGTCCGGCGAACTGAGAACAACGATATGGAGTGCGCACCCCGGCTGAAACGGGGCCGGAACCCCTCCCTTCATTGCCCCCATCAGGGGTGTAGGGGGTGCCCCCATTAGGGGGTTAGGGGATATTGGGGGTGTGCTGTGAGCGGACACCAAAAAGCCCGCCCACCGAGCGCTGAAGCGCAGGTGGACGGGCTTTCCGGGAAATGTCAGTCGAAGATGTCGAACCCGCCATCTTCGAGCGGTGCGTGGTGATCGACCCCGGCGGCGTCATTCCAGTGGGTGTCCAAGCCGGTGTCGACGACGGGGATGTCATCGACGGGGTGCGGATCGACAGCAAAGTTCGGAACGTCGGCGGAGTAGTCGTCGACCGTCACCGGCACACCGTGGTCGAAGCTGCCGGGCAGGTCGCTGACGGCGGAGTGCAGGTCATCGGTGACCACCACCGGCACGTGATCGCTCACCGCACCGAAGTCGCCGAACGAATCGAAGGCCGCCGTCGCGGCTCCACTGGTCCAGACGTTGTCGGCGTTACCGAATCCGAGGTCGGCGCCGGCCGACGGCACCGCCGACGGGAGCGATTCGCTGACCACCGGGATCAGGTGGTTGACGTCCGCGGTGGTCACATCGGTCAGATGGGCATCGGCGATGGCCTGATGCGGGTCCGCGGCGTAACGGGCGGCAGCGTCGGGATCACGCACCAGCGACATCACGAAGTCCAGCAGTTCGTTCGCCATCGTGTCACCGTCCTTTCTGTGGGTTGAGTCGATGCTATCGGCGCACGTAGGGGCGCAAATCGGTGTCGAACCCACCTCCGCTTCGGCCGCATTAGGGGATGCCCCGTTAGGGGTTTCGACACGTTAGGGGGATTGACGTCGACCGGCCTCGGCTACCACTAAGGTGGGGGCGTCACGGCTGTCGACAAGGAGATCACATGGGCGACTCGCTCGGGTTGTCGATCGGGACGACCAATCTGGTGGCGGCCCGCGAGGGACGGCCACCGGTCGTGCGCCGTGCGGTGCTGACACTGTTCAACGACCGCGCCCCCGAGGTGGGTGTGCCCGGCGAGAATCCGAATCTGAATCAGCCCGGTCTGGTGCTGGGCGGATTCGTGGACCGGGTGGGCGATCCCATCCCGCTGGTGGCCTCCGACGGCTCCTCGCATCGCGGCGACCAGGTGCTCGCCGAAGCCCTGGATGCCATGGCGCACACCGTCGGCGGCGGCGCACCCATCACCATCGCCGCGCCGGCGCACTGGAGCCCGGCTGCCATCGCCGGACTGCAGGTGGCGTTGCGCGCCAAACCCGCTCTCTCGTCGGCGACGTTGGTGCCGGATTCGGTGGCCGCGTTGGCCGGCCTGCGCAGCGGTCCCGGGTTGCCCGGCCAAGGTGTGGTGGCGCTGATCGATCTCGGCGGCAGCGGCACCAGTATCACGCTGGCCGACGCGGGCGCGGGTCTGGCGCCGATCGGCACCACGCAGCGTTACCCGGATTTCTCCGGGGATCAGATCGATCAGGCGCTGCTCAACCATGTCATCACCGGTATCGCCGAGGCGAGCAACGCCGACCCGGGCAGCACCGCGGCAGTGGGGTCGCTGGGCAGGCTGCGTGATGAGTGCCGGCGCGCCAAGGAGCGGCTGTCCGCCGAGACCGCCGCCGTGGTGTCCGCCGACCTGCCCGGCTTCACCTCCGATATCCGGGTCACCCGCCCCGAGCTGGAACAGCTGATCGAAGGACCGCTGGGCGGCCTGCTCAATGCGGTCGACGAAGTGTTGCAGCACAACAGAATTCCCGTCTCCAGCGTGTCGGCCGTGGCCACCGTGGGTGGCGGCGCGGCCATTCCGCTGGTCACCCAGCGGCTGTCCGAGCGACTCCAGGCGCCGGTGATCACCACCCCGTACGCGCAGGTCAACACCGCCGTCGGCGCGGCACTGGTGGCCGGGTTGGCCTCCGAGGCCGCTGCCGCAACGGGTTTGGCGCCGGCCGCCCCCGCCGATGCCGCCCCGACCGGCTTGGCCCCCACCATGGGATGGGCCGGTGCCGGAGCCGCGGCCGGGTGGGCCGGCGGCGATGCCGCACCGCCCACTTCGGCGGCCCCGGGGCTGGCCTGGTCCGAGGACAACCCGATTCCCACCGGTGAGCCACTGCCGTACGAGGGGCCGGATTACGCCACCGGATTCAGCGACGCCCGGCCGGAGGTGGCGTTCACTCCGGAAGACGAGCACGAGGACGTCGCAGCGCCGCTGCCCTGGTACAAGCGCCCGCCGCTGTTGTTCGGGGCGGCCGCCGCGGCGGTGCTGTTGGCCGGTGGTGGCCTGGCGGTCACGCTGACCGGCACCAGCGGGCCCGGCGGCACCGTCATCGAGACGGCGACGAGCTTCTCCACCCAGCCCGGTGAGAGCACCGCGGCCCCGCAGACCACGGAGACGGTGACCAGGACCGGGTCCGACGGCATCATCACCACATCGGAGGTCCCACCTCCGCCGCCGCCGGTGAGCACCACCACCACGACGACCCCGTCCACCACCAGCTCGACGACGACCACCACAACGACCACGACGACGACCACGACCACCACCACGACCACCACGCCGCCGACCACGACGACGACGCAGCCGACCACCACCACGCAGCCGCCCACGACCACGACGAAACCGCCGACCACGTCGGCCGCGCCCCCGACGACCACCAAGGCGCCGGAGCCCGTCACGACGACGGCGCAGGCGGCGGTCACCGTGAAACCGCAGACGACGGTCCTCGAATCCAGCGGCGAATAGCCACACATGGCTGGTCATCCGATCGCCGCCCTGATCGACGCGCCGACCCAGCCGGGCAAGGTGCTGGTGACCGGCGGCATCGGCACGGGCAAGACGACGCTCGTCGCCGAGGTGCGCGCCGCCCTGCGCGGCGCGGACCGCCCGGTGTTGTCCTCGGTGCCACCCGAGCCCGAAACCGGCGGGGCGGCAATCGTCATCGACGATGCGCAGCTGCTCGACGATGCGTCACTGACCCGCCTCGCCGAACTCGTCGCGCAACCGGAACGCACCGTCGTCGTGGCCGCCGAGCCGCTGGCCCACCGCGGCCCGCTGAGCGCGCTGTTCACCGCGCTGGCCCGGGAAAACCCGGTGGCGACACTGGGTCCACTGCCGCCCAGTCAATTCACCGGCATCCCAACTGAATTGGTGCGCACGGTGCACGCGGCCACCGCCGGCCTGCCGTTCCTACTCGGCCCGGTGGCGCGGGCCATCAGCGCACCCGACGGAGAATCCGCCGGTGCCGTCATCGGTGCCGCCACCCGCGTGGCCCTGGTGGAACGGCTGCACCGGATGGACCGGGCGGTGCTGGACGCGGTGGCGCTGTGTTCATTGAGCCCTGGTGTGGGGGCGGACGATATCGCCGCCGCGCTGACTCTCGACGCCGGCGCCGCGCAGGATCTGATGGACCGGGCCCGGGCCACCGGGCTGATCGACCCGGCGCACCGCAGACCTTTCCTGGGCATCCTGCACCGTGCGGTCGCCGAAATCCTCGGATCTGCACGGCATCACGAGATCGAGATATCCTTGCTCCGGTCGCAGAGCGAAATGGGCGTTCTGTCAACAGATCTCGCGCTGCGGTTGGCCGAGCACGGGCTGCGGGACACCCTGCTCGCCGATGCGCTGGTCGCCCTGGCCACCGACAACCGCAGCCAGCCGGCGCGGGCGGCCCGGCTGTATCGGGCCGCCGCCGAAGCAGGCGCGGGTCCCCGGGCGCACAGCGCGGGGCTGGCCGATGCCCTAGCCATGACGGGTGACTGCGCGACCGCGGCCCGACTGGCCGACGAGTTGCTCGGTTCGGCCGATGCGGGCGAGCGCGCGGCCGCGGTCCGGATCGCGGCCAGCATCGCCGCGCATGACGGCGCGGCCCGCCAAGCCGCCGAGCTGTTCGGCTGGCTCGGGCCGTACCCGGATCCCTTCGTCGCGTCGGCCGCGGCGATCGTGGCCATCGGCACCGGTGATGCGGCGGCAGCCCGGGCCGCACTGGCCGTCGAGGACGGCGGTCCGCCGACATCTTCGGCCCGGGCGGCCCGCAGCCTCGCCGACGGGTTGCTGCAGACCCTGGACCAGCCGTTCGCCGCCGCGATCGGGCGGCTGAGCCAGTCGATCGCGGCCGACCGCCCGGACGCCGGGGTCGCCCCCGACAGCCCCGCCGCGCTGGTCACCCTCGCTGCCTTGCACGGCGGCGACGCGGTGCGGGCGCGCAGCATCATCACGCGCGCCGCGGCCACCGACTCGGCTGACGATCACGGCTTCACCGCGCACCGGCACCGGCTGCTGCTGGGGTGGGTGCGCATGCAGGACGGCCAGCTGAGTACGGCCGGCGCCGACGCGGCGGCAGTGCCGGAGTCGCTGCACCGTCGCGACGCGCTGTGGGCGGCAGCCCTCCGGACGGCCATCGCACGCCGGCTCGGCGACGGTGGCGCGGTGCAGAAGCACTGGTACGCCGCCATGGACGTGCTCGCCGAATACTCGCTGGACATCTACTCGGTGCTGCCACTGGGCGAACTGTGGGTCGCCGCCGCACGTCTACGCCAGGTCGACCGGGTGCAAAGCCACATCGACGAGGCCTTCGCCTTGTTGGATGCGCTGGGCACGCCGGTGCTGTGGGCGGTGCCGCTGCACTGGGCCGGCGTGCACGCCGGGATCCTGGCCAACTCCCCCGACGCGGTGGCCCCGCACGGTCAGGCGCTGGCTGCGGCGGCCGCGCACAGTCCGTTCGCCCGCAGCCTGGCCACCGCCGGCCGGTGTTGGTTGAAGGTGCTGGCCAATCAGGTCGACCCCGACGAGGTGAGCGTCGCGGCGCGCGGGCTGACCCGCTTCGGGCTGACCTCGGATGCGACCCGGCTGGCCAGCCAGGCCGCGCTGCACACACCGGACGGCAAGATCTCGGGCGCCATGCTGCAGTTGGCGCGCGACCTGAAATCCGACGTCGCCGAACAGGATGTGCCGAGCGGTCCAGCGCGCACGCCCGTGCAACCGGCGTCGTCGACGCCGACCTGGGCCCGGTTGTCCGACCGGGAGCGTGAGGTCGCCGAGCTGGTCGTGGCGGGCATGCCCTATCGCGATATCGGCAATCAGCTGCTGATCTCGGCCAAGACCGTCGAGCACCACGTGGCACGCATCCGGCGCAGGCTCGGCGCCGAATCGCGGTCGGAGATGCTCTCGATGTTGCGGGCCCTGGTCGGCACCCCCGGCTGAGCGCGTTGTGGTGACCACCACATCGGGCGGTTTGCGGTACCGGCGGACCCATGTCAGGAGGGCGCCGTCCGGACCCCGACAAGGTGACAAATGGTGAGTTAGGTCAGCCTTGCTAGCGGCGCTTCCCGGGCGGATGCAACTATGAGCAGGCATCTAGCCTAAGTTACTGGCGAGTAACACACCTTAAGTTACCAGCGGGTAACTTAAACTACGGGAGGCGCGCGGTGGAGAACAACCTGGAGAACATGCTCACGACGGGGCGGTTGATCCTTGGATTGTTGATGACCGCGATCGTCTTGGTGTTCGCCGCCAAGCGTGTGCTGTGGCTGACCAAGCTGATCAGCTCGGGGCAGAAGGTCGGCGACGAGCGCGGCCGCAAGAACGATCTGGTCAAGCGCTTCCTGAACCAGAACAAGGAAGTCTTCGCCCAGTCGAAGCTGCTGAAATGGTCGATCCCGGGCATCGCCCACTTCTTCACCATGTGGGGCTTCTTCGTCCTCGGGTCGGTGTACCTGGAGGCCTACGGGGTCCTGTTCGACCCGGAGTTCCACATCCCGTTCGTCGGCCGCTGGGCCGTGCTGGGCTTCCTGCAGGACTTCTTCGCCCTCGCGGTGCTGGCCGGCATCATCGTCTTCGCCATCATCCGCATCACGCGTGAACCCAAGAAGCTCGGCCGCGAATCGCGCTTCTACGGATCGCACACCGGCGGCGCCTGGGAAATCCTGTTCATGATCTTCCTGGTCATCCTGACCTACGCAATCTTCCGTGGTGCCGCGGTGAACACCCTCGGCGAGGAGTTCCCGTACCAGAACGGCGCATTCTTCTCCGACGGCATGGCCTATCTGCTGGCCCCGCTGGGACACACCGCCAACGCCTGGATCGAGACCATCGCGCTGATGGGCCACATCGGCGTCATGCTGGTGTTCCTGCTCATCGTGTTGCACTCCAAGCACCTGCACATCGGCCTGGCCCCGATCAACGTCACCTTCAAGCGCCTGCCCGACGGTCTGGGGCCGCTGCTGCCCATGGAGCACAAGGGCGAGTTGATCGACTTCGACGATCCCGCCGAGGACGCCGTGTTCGGCCGCGGCAAGATCGAGGACTTCACCTGGAAGGGCTACCTCGACTTCACCACGTGTACCGAGTGCGGACGCTGCCAGTCGCAGTGCCCGGCCTGGAACACCGGCAAACCGCTGTCGCCCAAGCTCGTGATCATGAACCTGCGCGACCACATGTTCGCCAAGGCGCCGTACATGCTGGGCGACAAGGAAACTCCGCTGGAGAACACCCCCGAGGGCGGCCTCGGTGAAGAGCTGCGCGGCGAGAAGCACGACGAAAAGCACTCGCACGACCACGTTCCCGAATCCGGCTTCGAGCGGATCATGGGCTCCGGCCCGGACCAGGCGCTGCGCCCCCTGGTCGGCACCCTGGAGCAGGGCGGCGTCATCGACCCCGACGTGCTGTGGTCCTGCACCAACTGCGGCGCCTGCGTCGAGCAGTGCCCGGTCGACATCGAGCACATCGACCACATCGTCGACATGCGCCGCTACCAGGTCATGGTCGAGTCGGAGTTCCCCGGTGAACTCGGCGTGCTGTTCAAGAACCTGGAGAACAAGGGCAACCCCTGGGGACAGAACGCCAAGGACCGCACCAACTGGATCGACGAGGTGGACTTCGATGTCCCGGTCTACGGCCAGGATGTCGAGTCGTTCGACGGTTTCGAGTACCTGTTCTGGGTCGGCTGCGCCGGCGCCTACGAGGACCGCGCCAAGAAGACCACCAAGGCCGTCGCCGAGCTGCTGGCCACCGCCGGGGTGAAGTTCCTGGTGCTGGGGACCGGCGAGACCTGCACCGGCGACTCGGCCCGCCGAGCCGGAAACGAGTTCCTGTTCCAGCAGCTCGCCGCGCAGAACGTCGAGACCATCAATGAGCTGTTCGAGGGCGTGGAAGCCGTCGACCGCAAGGTCGTGGTCACCTGCCCGCACTGCTACAACACGATCAACCGCGAATACCCGCAGCTGGGCAGCAATTACACCGTGGTGCACCACACCCAGCTGCTCAACCGCCTGGTCCGGGACAAGAAGCTCATCCCGGTGACCTCGGTCGACCAGGAAGTCACCTACCACGACCCGTGCTTCCTGGGCCGGCACAACAAGGAGTACGAGGCGCCGCGTGAGCTGGTCGGCGCCGCCGGCGCGAAGCTCACCGAGATGCCCCGGCACGCCGACCGCGGCCTGTGCTGTGGCGCCGGTGGTGCCCGGATGTGGATGGAAGAGCACATCGGTAAGCGCGTCAACACCGAGCGCACCGAGGAGGCCATCGACACCGGCGCCTCGGCGATCGCCACCGGTTGCCCGTTCTGCCGGGTGATGATGACCGACGGTGTCGACGACGTCGCCGCCGCGCGGGACATCGAGAAGGTCGAGGTGCTCGACGTCGCGCAGCTGCTGCTGAACTCGTTGGACACCAGCATCTACACGCTGCCCGAAAAGGGCACGGCCGCAGCGGCTTCGGCCGCCCGTGCGGAGACCAGGGCCGCCGCGCAGGCGGAAGCCGAGGCCAAGGTCGCCGTGGCCGCGCCGGTGGTGGAGAAGGTCGAGGAGGCCGCAGGATCCGAGCCTGCCGCCGACGCCAAGCCGGTCACCGGTCTGGGCATCGCCGGCGGAGCCAAGCGTCCCGGCGCCAAGGCCGCGGCTCCCGCTGCGGCGGCTCCGGCCGCACCTGCCGCGCCGGTCAAGGGGCTGGGACTGGCCGGTGGCGCCAAGCGTCCCGGCGCGAAGAAGGCGGCCGCCCCCGCGGCGCCCGCCGCCGAGAGCGCCCCGGCCGAGCCCGCGGCTCCGGCCGCACCGGTCAAGGGCCTGGGCCTGGCCACCGGAGCCAAGCGTCCCGGCGCCAAGAAAGCCGCTGCCCCCGCGGCGGCCCCGGCAGCGCAACCGGCCGCCGAGGCACCTGCGGCCGAAACGCCCGCCGAGCCGGCCAAGCCGGAGACCCCGGTCGTCGGACTCGGCATCGCGTCCGGCGCCCGCCGTCCCGGTGCGAAGAAAGCGGCTCCCGCGGCTGCCGCCCCCGCCCCGGCGGCTGAGCCGGAGACGAAGGCCGAGCCCGAACCGGCCGCCGAGGCTCCCGCCGAGCCGGCCGCACCGTCGTCGAACGGTTCGGACAACGACCGCGTCGTCGGCGATGAGGCCCCGGTGAAGGGTCTGGGCATCGCCAAGGGTGCCCGCCGCCCCGGCAAGCGCTAATTCTCGGCGATTTGTGGAGCCGCAGCCGTAATGATTACGGCTGCGGCTCCACAAATCGCGTCAGACGGCCCGCAATTGGAACGGCGTCTGGCTCAGAATGCCGCCCGGGCAGGCACCATTCGAGTCGGCGGAAATCACCCCGCCCAGTGTTGCCGGATCGACTGATATCGAAATGACGGCCGGCTGGTAACTACCGTCCTCGCAGATGAAGCCGTCGGGTTTGGTGACCGCGAAATCCCACCGGCCATCGGTGAAGGTCATCGGGCTGGTCCAGCCCTGATTGCTGGCCACCGAGCCCGTGCAACCGGTCAGCCCGCAGGTGCTGGCGATGGTCCAGGTGTTCTCGTCGTCACCGCCGGCATAGGTGCCGTTGAGCAGCGGCGGGTCGGCATGCGCCGACGCGGCGAACCCCAGCGCGGCGACCGCGGTCAATGCGCAGGCCGCGCCCATCAAACGTGTCATCGGCGTCATAGTGATTCAGGAACCTAACACCGCACCCCCAGGAAACTTCTACCCTGACGTCAAATCGCAACCTTCGGCCGGGAAATCGGTTTGCGGCCCCATGGGAGGATTAGCCGCGTGAGCACCAATCAGCTGTCGTGGCAGAACACCGGCCAGCACCCGCGGCCGCGGACGTTCGCGCAGTCCACCAAACTGCAGGACGTTCTCTACGAGATCCGCGGGCCGGTACACGAGCACGCCTCACGGCTGGAGGCCGAAGGCCACCGCATCCTCAAGCTCAACATCGGTAACCCGGCGCCGTTCGGCTTCGAGGCGCCCGACGTGATCATGCGCGACATGATCCAGGCGCTGCCGACCGCGCAGGGCTACTCCGATTCCAAGGGCATCCCCAGTGCCCGGCGCGCGGTGTTCACCCGCTACGAACTGGTCGACGGTTTCCCCAAATTCGACGTCGACGACGTGTTCTTGGGCAACGGCGTTTCCGAACTCATCACCATGACGTTGCAGGCGCTGCTGGACAACGGCGATCAGGTGCTCATCCCTGCGCCGGACTACCCGCTGTGGACCGCGTCCACCTCACTGGCCGGTGGCACCCCGGTGCACTATCTGTGCGACGAGACCCAGGGCTGGAATCCCGATATCGCCGACATGGAAGCCAAGATCACCGACCGCACCAAGGCGATCGTCGTGATCAACCCGAACAACCCCACCGGCGCGGTGTACACCCGCGAAACCCTCACGCAGATCGCCGATCTGGCGCGCAAGCATCAACTGCTGCTGCTGGCCGACGAGATCTACGACAAGATCCTCTACGACGACGCCAAGCACGTGGCCATGGCATCGATTGCGCCCGATCTGCTGTGCTTGACGTTCAACGGGTTGTCCAAGGCCTACCGGGTGGCGGGCTACCGGTCCGGCTGGCTGGTCATCACCGGCCCCAAGGAACACGCCACCAGTTTCATCGAGGGCATCAGCCTGCTGGCAAATATGCGGTTGTGCCCGAATGTGCCTGCCCAGCATGCCATTCAGGTTGCCCTCGGCGGGCACCAGAGTATCGACGATCTGGTGCTACCCGGCGGCCGACTGCTGGAACAGCGTGACGTCGCCTGGACCAAACTCAATGAGATCCCCGGCGTCTCGTGCGTCAAACCCGAAGGTGCCCTGTACGCGTTCCCGCGGCTGGACCCCGAGGTCTACGAGATCCACGATGACGAGCAACTGGTGCTGGATCTGCTGCTGCAGGAGAAGATCCTGATCACCCAGGGCACCGGATTCAACTGGCCCACACCGGATCACCTCCGCATCGTCACGTTGCCCTGGGCGCGCGACCTGTCCAAGGCCATCGAGCGGCTGGGCAACTTCCTGGTGAGCTACCGGCAGTAACGGTTCAGGCCGACCGCCTACCCTTGGCCAGGTGACGCATTCGCACGGGCATTCCCATTCGCTGGACGGCCCCTCCCCCTTGGGTCCACTCGCCGCCCGGATCGTGGTCGGCCTGCTGGTGGCCATCGGGGTCGCCACGGTGATCGGGGCGGTGTGGTTGTGGCCGAGCCAGCAGAAGGTCGCCATCCCGCTGCCGTTCCAGAACTCCTCCGGCGGTGCGGTCACCACCGAGGCCGGCCGGGTGCTGTCCTCCGGGGTGGCCAACTGCGGCAGCCCGTCCACCGGCGCTGTGCTCACCGGCACACCGCAGAACGCACCCGACGGCGGCGGCCAATGTGTGCACTCCCTGGTGTCCATAGAATCGGGCCCCAACGCCGGGGCCGACACCCTGCTGGAATTCAGCGGTGGGCCCGGTCAGCCGCAGCTCGCCGCGGGAGATCACGTCCGGCTGAGCCGCCAGGTCGACGACGCCGGCGCCACCACCTATGCCTTCTTCGACTTCGAGCGGACCTGGGCGCTGGTCGGGCTGGCCGCGGCGTTCGCCGTGGTGGTCGTCGCGGTGGCGCGCTGGCGCGGATTACGCGCTTTGGTCGGCATCGTGGTGGCGTTCGCCGTGCTGGTGGTGTTCCTGCTGCCCGCGCTGCGCGACGGCGCCTCGGCCGTTCCGGTGGCCCTGGTAGCCTCCTCTGCCATCCTGTACGCGGTCATCTATCTGGCCCACGGTGTCAGCCTGCGCACCAGCGCGGCACTGCTGGGCACCCTGACCGCGCTGCTGTTGGCGGCCGTGTTGTCCTGGGGTGCAATCGAATTGGCCCAGCTGACCGGCCTTTCCGAAGACCAGAACAACGAGGTCGCGGCGTATCTGGGCCATGTGTCGATCACCGGGTTACTGCTCGCCGGGTTCGTCATCGGATCCCTGGGGGTGCTCAACGACGTCACCGTCACGCAGGCGTCGACGGCGTTCGAGCTGGCCGAGCACGCGACGTCGCGGCGGGCCATCTTCACCGGGGCCATGCGGGTGGGCCGCGATCACATCGCCAGCACCGTCTACACCCTGGTGCTGGCCTACGCCGGCAGCGCCCTGCCCCTGTTGCTGTTGTTCAGCGTGGCCAACCGCTCTCTCGGTGACGTGCTGACCAGTGAGAGCGTGGCCATCGAGGTCGCCCGGTCGGCGGTGGGCGGGATTGCGCTGGCCTTGTCGGTACCGCTGACGACGGCGATCGCCGCGGTGCTCGCGACACCGGGCCCGGACGGGGAAAGCCTGAGCCGCTAAACCAGATCCGAGTCCGACAGTTCGGTCGCGGCCAACGCCGCCTCCAGGGTGGCGTGCCGGAACACCGAGGTGATGTGGTCGTGCACCACCCGGAACGCCGAGCCGAAGGTGTCGGCATCCGCGCCGTCGTCACTGCTGACCGTCTGCTCGGCCACCACCACGCCGTCGTGCACGTACAGCCGGCCCACCGTCACCGTGTCGCCCAGACCTTGTGCCCAGTCCCGCAGCGCGGTGCGGCCCTGTGCCGCGCCACCGGCGTCGCCGAACTCGATGTCGTCGCTGCACAACTGGTCCAGGGTGCCGAAATCCCGGGCGTTCAGGGCGTCGTGCCAGGCGAGGACGGTCGCGATCTCGGATGTACTCATGCCGCCAACTTTAGAACGGCGTGCTGGACAGCCAGCCATCCCATACGGCGGAGTCACCGAGGACTTCGACTCCGTCGGTGCGGCGGCGGGTGACGGCCAGCAGCAGGTCGAGGGCCGAGCCGCGCACCGCGGCGTCGCCCTTGGCGTGCGCGTGCGACCAGCCCAGGCCTTCGTCGTCGTTGACCACCAGCCATTCGCCGGTGGGGCCCAGCCCTTGGTCGGTGGCGTGCAGGTGCAGCCGCTGCCCCGGTGCGAGCCCGAGCCCGCGCGCGGTGGCCAGTTCGATCCACTCGCTCACCCCGTCGGCGGCCAGCTCCGCGGGCAGCCCGTAGTCCAGGCCCACCGTCAGGTCGGCGTCGGCGCGGTGCACGGTCATTTCGTGCAGTCGGCGGCGTATCCACCAGCCGGCGGGGCGCGGCCCCAGGAAGGTCCACACCTTCTGCGGCCCGACCTGGTCCACGGCATCGAGGATCAGCTGAACCCCGCCGTGCAGCCAGTCGATGGCGGCGTCGGGATCCTCGGGTGGTTTGCCGTCGCGGACGTCGCGCGGGTCCAGCGGTTCGGTCAGCCGGTCGGTGATTATCTGTGCGCTCCAACGGTTTCCGCGCCCCACATGCCGGAACAGTTGGGTCAGCGTCCAGTCCGGGCAAGTCGGGACGGGCGTCGACGGATCCGCCTGGCGGATCACCTCGCCGAAAAGTTGAGTCTGCTCCAGCAGGGCGGCCCGAAAGTCCACGTTTACGACCGTAGCGCGGGCCGGGCGTCGCCGAGGGCGATCGGCAAGGTGGACCATCCGCGCAGCACCCGGGTGTCGCGCCGGACGCCGGTACCGGCCAGCCGGGCGTTCGGGTAGCGCGCGAAGAAGGTCTGCAACCCGACCTCTCCCTCGGCACGGGCCAGTGCCGCGCCCAGGCAGAAGTGTCGCCCGCCGGAGAAGGACAGGTGCCGGCCAGCGTTCTCGCGTTCGATGTCGAAGCGATGCGGATCGGCGAATACCGCGGGGTCACGATTGGCCCCGGCCAGGTGGATGATGATCAGCTCGCCGCGCTGCACCGAGGTGCCGGGCAAGTCGAGGTCGCGACCGGCGATGCGGGCACTCATCTGTACCGGCGAATCCAGCCGCAGGATCTCCTCGACGGTGTTCGGCCACAGCTCGGGCCGGGACGCCAGGGTGTCCAGGTGCTCGGGATGGTCCAGCAGCATCCGGATGCCGTTGCCCAGCAGGTTCACCGTCGTTTCGAAACCCGCTGCCAGCACCAGCCCGGCCAGCGCCTTGAGTTCGCGTTCGGTGAGCGGTTCGCCGGCCGCACCACCGTCGGACGCCGCGATGATCTGGCTCAGCAGGTCCTCGCCGGGGTTGCGGCGCAGCTGCCGAAGATGGCCGCCCAGCCAGCTGTCGAATCCGGCGATGCCCTCGTCCACCTTCCGGGACTGCGCCCAGGACAGCCCGATATCGAGACTGGGCGCGGCCAGTTCACCGAAATGCAGGATGTTCGGCCGGTCCGGTTCGGGGACACCGAGGATGTCCCCGATCACCGCGACGGGCAGCTGCGAGCAGTACCGGTCGACGACGTCGACGGTGTCGCCGCCGAGTTCGTCGAGCAGTTGATCGGCCCGCTCCTGCACGCGCTCGCGCAGCCGGGCCACGGCCCGGGTGGTGAACACCGAGGAGACCAGCTTGCGCATCCGGGTGTGTTCGGGCGGTTCGATGGACAGCAGCGACGGCGGCTCGATGGGGTGCAACAGGTCATTGGAGGTGCGCTCGACGACCCAGCGCAGCGGCTTGGGCAGGTTGATGCCCAGCGAGCTGACCCGCCAGTCCTCCGAGCGCAGCACCTCTTGTGCAACACCGTGGTCGAAGGTGAGTAGCACCGCCCGGCCGCGGACCACCCGGCCCAGTGCGCGCATCTCGTCGGCGAAGGCGCCGGGGTCGGAGCGGGCCAGCGGATCGGCGATCAGTCGCCCCTGCGGATCCCCCCGTCGCGCCGCCACCGCGGAAATCCCGCGCACCACCCCGTGTAACGCCAGCCAACGCACTCGTTGCCGCATGACTTGCAGCATACGACCGTCAGCGAGGTGCGCAGAAGATCAGGAAGCAAGGGCCGGATCCGCCGCGCTTGGGTCCGTCATCGCCATGACCGTTGTGGCCGTTGCCATTGCCGTTGCCGCCCTGGTTTCCGGAGCCGGGGTAGCCGCCGTTGCCGCCGCCCGGGTACTGACCCGGATAGTCACCGTTGCCACCTGGGTTGCCCGAGCCGGGGTAACCGCCGTTGCCGCCGCCCGGGTACTGGCCCGGGTAGCCACCGTTGCCGTTGCCGCCGGGGTACTGGCCGGGATAACCGCCGTTGGAACCGCCCGGGTACTGACCCGGGTAGTCACCGTTGTCCGGGTACTGCTGCCTGGGGGGCGGATCCCACGGCGCGCGGAAGACCGGACGCGGCCACTGGAACACCGGCGGGGCCACCACCGGTGGGACGTACGCCGGGACGGGGTCGGGTGCCGGCGCCGCGGGCGGTGGCGGCGGCGGTGCGGCCGGTTCGGGTGCTGGCGCCGCCGGAGCGGGCGCCTGCTCGACGTACACCTTGCGCGGCTGAGGCGCTTCCTGCACCACCGGGATGGGTGCCTTGATCGTCTCTGCCGGCGGTGGCGGCGCGGCCGGCTGCACCGGAGCGGCCTCGGGCACCGGTGCAGGTGCGACGGCCGGCGCACTGGGCGCAACCGCGTTCTGCGCCGGAGAGGGGCGCTGATCGGCAGTCGGCCGGATGCTGACGGCAAGCGAAACGGCAAGGGCCACAACGCCGACCACGAAAATCGACATCAGGGCGCTGCCGACCAGGACGAAGGGCTTGCGGTCTTCCTCCACCGGCGCGGGCGCCTGCGCGAACGCCGCGTCGACATCATCGACGAACAGCGGGGCGTCCGCGGGCGGCATGGCCATCTGGGTGTCAGCGGCCGCCATCGCCGCGTACGCCGATCCCGCGGTCGGCCCATCGGGATCTTGGGAGTAGGCCAGCCCGACGGTCGACGCCTCGAAGGTGGGCGCGTGGGCGGCGGCCAGCGCGGCCCCGCGGGCCAGCGCCAATTCGGACTCCTCCGGCGCGCTGACCGGGATCTCCACCAGATGCTCGAGATGATCCTTGACCGAGGACACATCGACGCCGGAGCCGACGACGAACATGCCCTGCGGTGCGGACTCCCGGCCGGCGACAGCGGCCGCCATCTCGGCCAGGACGGCCATCGCGTCGGCGCTGTGCAGGCTGCGGCTGAGCACCTTGACCACGGAACCGTCGTCACCGTTGACCACCGACAGCGTGGCGGTGTCGCGGTCCAAGAACAGCAGCGCGGTCGAGGCGTACCCGACCGCCGCACCCGCGGCCTTGGCGAGCGCGCTGGCCGCGTGCAATTCGGACACCAGCATGACGTCGGCGATGCCGTGCGCGGCGAGCGCATCGCGCAGCACCGCGGCTTCGGTGTGGTCGGTCCATGTCACGCCGACGTGGGCCAGGTGATGGCCGCCGGCCTCGGCGCTCTCCTGCGTGCCGAGCACCGCCTGAACCACTTGATCGGCTGCACTGGGCGTTGCTGAATCGTTCGACGGCGATACCGGGAAGACGTCATGATCGACGGTTGCTCCGTCGGCCTTTTCACCCTCGACCAGCACCATGCGCACCGTCGTAGGTGTCAGAGACACACCTAGTACGATGTCCACTTAACCCCTCCAAAGTGTTTGCTGCGCTACCCAGTCCACTGAGGCCGCCGTACACGGCACAAAGCGCCGACTAGATAGTTCATCGCCTTCACCAGGGGCGTCGTTACACCCGATGGCGTTAGCTAGACCACTTAATAGACCCTACTCGGGCATCGGCGCGAAAGCTCGGCCGTCACTGGACCACACCATGCCATCGCAGGCTGTGCAGAGGCTATGACTTGAGGAAGTTCTGGTAGGAGCGCGACGGTGTCGGGCCACGCTGACCTTGGTATTTGGACCCGGCCGCGGCGCTGCCGTAGGGGTTCTCGGCGGGGCTGGTCAACCGCAGCAGGCAGAGCTGGCCGATCTTCATGCCCGGCCACAAGGTGATGGGCAGATTGGCCACGTTGGACAGTTCCAGGGTGATGTGGCCGGTGAACCCGGGGTCGATGAAACCGGCGGTGGAGTGGGTAAGCAGACCCAGCCGGCCCAGCGACGACTTTCCTTCCAGCCGCCCGGCCAGATCGTCGGGCAGGCTGCAGCGTTCCAGCGTCGCCCCGAGCACGAACTCGCCGGGGTGCAGCACGAACGGCTCGCCCTCTTTCGGCTCGACCAGTGAGGTCAGGTCGTCCTGACGCTGCGCCGGGTCGATGTGGGTGTAGCGGGTGTTGTTGAACACCCGGAACAGGTTGTCGAGGCGGACGTCGACACTCGACGGCTGAATCAAGGAGTCGTCGAACGGGTCGAGCGCCAGACGGCCGGCAGAGATCTCGGCGCGGATATCGCGATCGGAGAGCAGCACGGGACGAGCCTAGTCAGGCGCCGCCCGCACGTGGCAGACCGCGTGCCCGCAGGTCATGTTCAGCGAATTCACATAATTGACGCTAACGTCAGCGTACGTTGAGGTTCTGCCCAGGTCAGGAGCTTCCAAATGCACACACTGACAGCACGTTTGAGCCTTCCGGCAGCGGCCCTGATCGCCGCCGGGGTCATCACCGTGACGCCCGCCGCCCCGCCGCCGGTCCTGTCGGTCGCCGCGCCGTCGGTGGTGCACAGCCTGCACATGCCCGACATCCAGTTGGCCGCCACGGTGGCCGACATCTTGCAGTTCCCGGCGTTACAGCAGTGGGTGCTCAACCAGGTACGGGATGTCGCGACGCTCGCGGTGGGCTGGGCCAAGGCCGGCGAGGGTGTCGGTGACGCGTTGCGCGGCGCCCCGGCCTTCATCCGCACTTTGACTCAACAGGTGTTCTCCGGAGACCTGCTCGGTGCACTGACCACGATCGAGCAAGGTTTCGCCGGCGCCATCACCGCGATCGGCGGCCCACTGCTGGCCTCGGTCATCGAACGCAACCAGCGCTCGCTCGCGGTGGATCAGGCGATGCAACAAGCCGTGCCTGCCGCACTCATCGGCCTGGGCACCGCGCTGGTGGCCGGGTTCGACGACTTCGCACGGTCGGTGATCATCGCCGGGCAGAACCTGGTCGGCTCGCTGCTGCCCATCAACATCGGCAACGTGATCGACGCGCTTGTCGGTGGTGTGAAGCTGATCGCGCAGGGGCTCGGCGAGGGGGCAAGCAAGATCGTCGACGGAATCGTGTTCGCGCAGCAGACAATCGCCGAGGCGCTGGCCACCCAGCCCGCGACCATGCTGGCACGGGAATCGTCGGTGGCGGGTGCTTCGGCGCTGTCTGTCGCGGCGCTGCCCAACACAGCCGACACGACGGTGGTCACGCTCAGAACAGCGACGGAGATCAAGCCCGCCGCGCCCACCGGTGCGACGCCGACGCCGACCGCGACCGCCACCCCGACGGCGACTGCGGCACCCACGCCCACCGCCTCGGCGACGCCCACTGCCAAACCCACCGAGGACGTGATCAAGACCGGCAACAAGTTCGAGCCGGGATCGAAGGTGGAGGACACCCCGGGTGCCGGCAGCACCGTTGGTACCCCCACGACGGGGACGCCCACCGTCGGCGGCACCACGACGACCACCACGGTGGATACGACCACGTCCGTGGGTACGACGCCCGGAACGTCGTCTGGCACTACGACCGGAACCAACGCCGGCGTCGACACCAAGACCGACCCCGCCAACGAAGCCCCCGCGGCCTAGTTGCGGCCGTCGCCGAGGGCGGTGCTAACCTTCCAGATCACCAGCACCGCTGGTACGCCGATGTAGTTCAATGGCAGAACATCAGCTTCCCAAGCTGAATACGCGGGTTCGATTCCCGTCATCGGCTCCACACATGCTTGGACCAATCCCGTACTTCCCCGCAAATTCGATCCTCAGGCCTTAATGCTCGCCACGCATCCAGGCGCGCGAGTCCATGATGGCCTTCAACGGCCCGGATGAGATCGGCTTTCCAGTCCGCGGCGATGATCTGTCCACGCATCAGTCGATTCTTCTGACCGAGTGTCCACGACGACGGACACCCTCCGCCGAAGCTCAGCGCCTGCTAACTTGCCGTTGGCGAATAGTCGGACTTGAGATCAGACCATGACCAAGCTGACTCGACCGCGGACGGGTAAGAGACGAGCATGTTCGGTTTCAGCAAGAGGCCACCGTCGATTCCGACGTCCACCCACTCGGCCAACGGCCAAATGTCACGAGAAGTGGTGTACGCGACTGTCGCTGCTCGACGCCTGCAGTGGGACAACTTGCTTTGGCAAGTACCTATCCTCAGCCTCACTGCGCAGGCCTTCCTTTTCACCATCCAACTCGGTGGCGAAAGCAGACAGGTGGCCAGAGTCATTGCCGCATTGCTGTCACTCGTAGTGACTTACCTATGTATCACTCTCATGGCGCGTCACCGCCAAGCCGAGCTCTTCGATGCGCACTGGCTCGAAGACTTCGAGAACGAACACTGGCCACAGCATGAAGCCGTTCACGGCTACGCGTTCGCGCGACGACGCAACAACGAACCAGTCGACGGTGGCTGGACAGACTCGTTAGTCCCGTTGGTCCGGGGATACCGCACGTGGATCGGTGGTCAACTCATCATCGGACTCGTCGCATCGGTGAACCTCGTCCTCGCAGTCGTCGCACCAGACATTCTGAAGACCTGGGGATGACTGCGGGAGCATCCGAACGGATACGACCGGCCGCGTGTCTAGTGTTCATCACCACGCCTGACGGCGACGAAACATCCAGTGCTGCAGAGCTTGACGGGCAAAGGTGGCTGGCTTTTGCCGACCGGAGCTCAGGGTGGGCGGGGGGGCACCACCCTGAGCCCGGGGCCTCTACACGCTGTTTAGCGCGGCGGTGGCGGAGGCGGGCACGGAACGCCCACCGGCCCGCACGGCGGACGGGGCGGCGGAGGCGGCTCAGCGTTCGAGACACCCGCACCGATACCCACCGCCGCCATGCTCAGCCCTGCGATCAGCGCGGCCGATCCAACGGCGTTTCTGACGCTACGATTTACGGTCAATGTCTCATCCTCTCGTTACTTCATCTGGACGAAACTCAAACTAGCGGCCTAACTTTGGTGATCCCCCAGCCCAGCTGTGATGTCCATATGCATTCGGCGGTCATCGATTTGACCCCTCCACCTGACTGATGGCCGAGCGGTGTGGCGCACGCAGGATCGCGCGCACCACACCAACCGGTGCTAGCGCCAGCCCGGGCCACCGGGGCCGCCCGGCCCGGGCGGCGGCGGGACGGGAGCAGGCGGACACGGCACCAGCGGCAGGCAGCGCGCGGGTGCGGGCGGGCCTCCCGGTCCCGGCGGCGGCGGTGGCCCGGCATTGGCCACGCCGGCACCGAGCCCCAGTCCGGCCAGTAGCAGGCCACCACAGACCGTCGCGGCCGCAGCCAGATTGTTCCTTCGAACGCTCATCGAATCTCCTTTTCATGGACGTGTTGCAACTTCGTCATCAGTTGCACAGCAGTAACTTTCGCCTCAACTCGTCACACTAACGACACGTCATCATCACGAAATGCGCGCTATGTCATCGCTTTGAGCGAACTGGCCGTGCACCCAGAATGCGCTAGCGCACAGCATATTTCGCCGCATATCGAATTCTTAAGCCGAGTCAGCACGACCCTCACACTGACCCCCTAGCGTGTCCCGTGTCCGCTCGAAACCAACAACGAAGGACCAGATGATGAACGGAGCAACCACACGTATCCGGCTGATGGCCGGCACCGCAGTGATGTTCGGTGCGCTGACCGTAGGCGCGGTCGAATTCGGATCTGGCGTCGCCTCGGCGTTCCCGGGACCGCCGGGGCCGCCCGGGCCTGGGATGCCGGGGCCGGGGCTGTGCATCCCGCTGCTGCCATGCGCCGGCCCTCCGCCACCTCCCCTACTGGGCGGACCCGGCCCCGGACCGAACGTGTTCGGTGGGCTCATTCCTTTCCTGTGAGTTCGGCGATGGAAGTGTGAGGCACGTCGAAGTGCCTCACACCCATCTCCGACTTGTGTTCACCTAGAACAGGTTTCCGCCGCCTGGTCATGTGGTGGCTCGTCACCGCGAAACGGCAAGGTGACGGTGAATGAGGTGGCCGACGGCACGCTTTCGACCGTTATCGACCCACCATGAGCTTGGACGACCGCGGAGACGATGGCCAGCCCCAGACCTGTGCTGCCGCCCCGGCGCGATCGCGAGCTGTCGCCACGCACAAATCGGCCGAAGATCTCCGACCGTTGTTCTTCGGGTATACCCGGCCCGTCATCGACGACCTTGATGGTCACCGCATCCGATTCCCGGGCGAGCACCGTCGTGACCGTGCTGCCCTCCGGAGTGTGCACCCGGGCATTGGACAGCAGATTCGCCAGTACTTGGTGCAGGCGGCCCGCATCCCCGGTCACCACGACAGGTTCATCCGGCAGTTCCAGATCCCATCGGTGCCCCCGGCCCGCCGCGTGGGCGTCACTGACTGCATCGACGGCCAGAGCCGAGAGATCAACGGGAACGTGCTCCAGCGGCCGGCCCGCATCGAGGCGGGCCAGCAGCAGCAGGTCCTCCACCAACCTCGACATCCTCTTGGCTTCCGAATCGATCCGGCTCATCGCGTGAGCCAATTGATCTGGCGACGAATCATACTGGCGTTGAACCAGTTCGGTGTAACCGCGGATTGCGGCCAACGGCGTTCGTAGCTCGTGACTGGCATCCGCCACGAACTGCCGCACTCGTGTCTCACTGGCATGCCTGGCGGCCATGGCCTCCCCGATCCGGTGCAGCATTCGGTCGAAGGCGGAACTCAGTCTGCCGACCTCGGTGTGCCGCGAACCCGCCGAGGTCGAACTCTGCGCCCTCGGCAAGGTGACCTCGCCATGGTCCAGTTCGGAGTCCGCAATCCGCTGTGCGGTACTGGCCACCGCCGACAGCGGCGCCAACTGGCGCCGCAAGATCAACACCCCCGCCGTGATCGCAGCCGTCAACGCCACGACCCCGATGACGGTGAGAATGCCGACCACCGCGAAGAGCGTGTCATCCACCGACTTGGTGGGCAGCCCGGTGATGACCGCCTCACCGCCCCGGCCCGGTGTGGTGATCACCCGATACCGACCCAGACCGTCGAGGATCCTCGATTCTGGTTGAGCCGCGAGCATCCCGAGTTGTTCGCGTGCGCCGGCAGTCAGCGCACGCAGGTTCCCGCGGCCGGTGATCACCGCCGCATCGCGTACCCGTCCGTCCTGGTAGACACCGCCAACCGTGCCGCTGGCTTGGCCGGGAGCGTTGAGGAAGAACGGACCGGGTCCGGACGGCCGTTGTTCGTTCGGGGCCTGCGGCGGTGGGCCCAAGGTGTACAACATCGAGGAGCGCCACCCGGCGTCGACCACCTGGTCATCGAGCTGATCCATCAGGAAACGATTCAGCGCGAGCAACACTCCGGCGCCGATGCCGGCACACACCAACGCGAGCAAGACCGCCTGGACGGCCACCAAACGGACGCGAAGCGACCAACTGCTGGGATGCCGGGTACGCCAGAACAAGCCGTTTGCAGGTTCGACCATCTCGTCGTGAGACGCAACGCTCATGACTTTCTCACCCGCAGATCGTGACCCACGCAGTTAGCCCAAAACTGTGTCGGGCATATGCCCTGCCTTTGAATTTGCGGTCAGGCAGTCAATTCCTAACTCATTCACAGCTTTCCGAAGGTATTCGCAGATTTGTGCCGCTGAGACTCAGCCCATGATGCCACGCCCTTTCGACAACACGCCGACTTCGGTCGGACCGAGGTCACGGGAACGTCACCCACTTCGGGGAGCTGCTCCGATCACCGCGCTCGTCGTCGATGACGACCAAGTGGCCGCAGAGATCGTGTCGATCATGCTGAGTTGGGAAGGAGCCGAGGTCATCACCGCACACGATGGGGCCGAGGCGTTGTCACTGGCGCGCAAGCACCGACCCGACGTGGTGGTCCTGGACCCGCAGCTTCCCGACACCGACCCTTTGTCACTGCTGCTGAGGTTGCGCCAGGAGCAGCCTGCCCTACTGGTGCTGATGTTGCTGCCGACAGGGTCGGCCAACGAGCGCCTCGCGCGGTTCGCCACCGGATACGAGTATCTGCCCAAACCGTTCTCCGTGGAGGAGCTGTCATTGCGATTGCGAATCTTGTTGGCGCGCGGCAACGACGGAGTCGAGGGCGGCCTGGCGGATCTGGTGGTCGGCGATCTGGTACTCGATGAGGAAGGTCGGGAGGCGACACGCGCCGGGCGGGCTATTGCCCTCACGTACACCGAGTTCGAGCTGTTGCGGTACTTCATGCGAAATCCGCACCGCCTGCTGACCAAACAGCAGATACTGGCCAGGGTGTGGCCATACGGGTTTTCGGGGCGCTCCAACATCGTCGAACTCTATGTTTCCAGTCTGCGCAAGAAGATCAACCTGGGCGCGGCGCCGATGATCCACACGCTGCGCTTGAACGGTTACATCTTGAAACCGGCATCGGGCGATGCCACGAGGTCGCAGCGCTGACAAGCCGTTATCGAGTCGCGGGTTTGATGATGTATCCAGCGCCACGAACAGTGTGAATCATCGGCGCCGCGCCGGAATCGATCTTCTTGCGCAGATACGAAATGTACAACTCCACCACGCCGACTCGCCCCCCGAAGTCGTGATCCCAAACCCGTTCGAGAATTTCGTTCTTGCTGACAACTCGGCGGGCGTTGCGCATGAGGAGTCGGAGTACCTCGAACTCTCTGGACGTCACGTTGATTGGCTGTCCGGCTCGGGTGACCTCGAAGCTGTCCTCGTCCAGGACAAGATCACCGACCACGATCTCGGCGCTACCATCGACGACCGCCGCGCCACCGCGGCGCACCAGAGCGCGCAGGCGAAGGATCAACTCTTCCAAACTGAATGGCTTCGTCACGTAGTCATCACTGCCCGCGGTCAATCCGGCCAGGCGCTCCTCAAGAGAGTCGCGTGCAGTGAGCAGCAGCACGGACAGATCCGGTCTCTGGGCGCGAAGATGCTGCAGGACTTCCAAACCGTCCATATCCGGCAGCATTCCGTCCAGGACGACAACGTCGGGCGGATGCCGACGGACGGTGGCAATTGCCGCCGCACCGTTGCCCGCCGTCGCCACCTGCCAGCCCTCGTAACGCAGTGCCATGGCGATCACCTCCACCAATGCCGGCTCGTCGTCGACCACCAGTGCCCGCAGGGGTGATCCGTCGGGACGGCACATGGCCACCTGCTTGCTGGGGGCATCCCACCCCGGCAGCGGAACCCTGTCTTGTGGCGCACTCACCGCGCCATTGTCCGCAATTGACATGGGCGCCTACTGTGGTGCGTCTAGCGCGCAGTTAGGAAAGCAACAGCTCAGTGCGCGGGTGCTGTGAGGTCGTACAGCGTGACGCCGTCCACCGTCTTCGCGGTGTAGTGCTGCTTGACCCAGTCGGAAATCTTGTCGGATTCCGACTTCGATCCGGTGCCACCACCGAAGGACGGCATCCCCGGATGTGACGACAGGTAGTAGTAGTGCACCTGTCCGTCGCGGACGTATCCCTGGAATTGCTCCAAGGTCGGTGCCGGATCCCCTCCACCGAACCCGCCGATCGGCATGACCGGATGACCGGCGGCCAGTTGATAATCCGAGGCTTCCAGCGACCCGCTGGTCGCGGCGACCCATCTGTAGTCGCCGGCATTGGCCGAAAACAGCGACGTCACTTCGGCGGACACCTTGGCTCCGCCGGGGCCCCACGGAGCAGTACCCGACTTGTCACCGGGAGCACCGGGACCGCCGCCCGGTAAGCCCGGCATCCCGCCGTTCTTCGACGACGGCCCCGCGGTGATGACGGGGCCGCTGTGCGCGGTGGTCACCGTTTGGATGCTGTACGCCACCGGTCCTGCCATGGCGGCGACCACGGCCAGCCCGGCCGCGAACACCTTGAGATCGCGACCGGCGACGGTCAAGCCCGGCCGGATCAGCGACGCGAGCAGCGCGATGACCGCCACGGCACCGGTGACCACGACCACCCAACGCAACCAGGGCAGGAAATCGGGCGCTCGGCCCAGCAGCACCCACGCCCATGCCGCAGTCAGTGTGACCACCAGCGCCAGAATGGCAGTCACCCAACGCTTTTTACGGTTCTGCCACAGGTGCGTCACGCCGATGCCCACCAACGCGGCCACCGCAGGCGACAGGGCAACGGTGTAGTAGTCGTGGAAGATCCCCGACATGTAGCTGAACGTGAGAGCAGTCACGACCAGCCATCCGCCCCACGCGATATACGAGCCGCGCCTGGCGTCTGTTCTGGTCGCACGTCCGCACAGCGCGAGACCAGCGACGAGCAGTACCAGGGCGGCGGGCAGCAGCCAGGAGATCTGCGTGCCCGATTCCGTGGTGAACAGCCGCGCGATGCCGGCCTGCCCGAACATCGGGCCGCCGTGCCCCATACCCGCAGGCATCCCACCGTCACCGCCAGCGCCACCGCCGAGGATCCGACCGAGTCCGTTGTAGCCGAGGGTGAGTTGCAGGAAGCTGTTGTTCGACGAACCGCCGATGTAGGGGCGGTCGGACTTGGGCCAGAATTCGACCAGCGCGACCCACCAGCCGGCCGCCACGATGGCGGCCGCGAGTCCGGCGAACAGTTGGACGATTCGCGTCCGCAAGCGGGGCGGAGCGGCGACAAGGTACGCGACCGCCAGGCCCGGCATGATCAGCATGACCTGCAGCTGCTTGGTCAGGAAGCCGAACCCGATCAGAGCACCGCACAACACAATCCATCGTGTGCGGCCACTGTCGATGCCGCGCAACAGCGCCCAGGTCGCGGCCACCATCAGGAACACCAGCAGAGCGTCGGGGTTGTCGTAGCGGAACATCAGCGTGGCCACCGGTGTCAGCGCGAGCACCGCCCCGGAGATCAGACCCGCGCCCGGGCCGAACGTCCTTCGCACTGCGGCATACACCAGCGCCACCGAGGCCACCCCAAGCAGCACCTGCGGTATCTGCAGGGCCCAGGAGTTCATACCGAACAGGCGGGTGCTGATCTCCATCACCCATAACGACGCGGGCGGTTTGTCGACGGTGATCGAGTTACCCGCATCCGAGGAGCCGAACAGGAATGCCTTCCAGCTCTCGGTGCCGGCCTGGACGGCGGCAGCGTAGAACGAGTTGCCCCAGCCGTTGCGACCGAGCCCGATAATCCAGCACACGGCGGTGGCCAGTAGCAGCGCGATGAGGCCAGGCTTGGCCCAGCGCGGGTCTGGCGTGGCACCTAGCTTTGCGGCTTCGGCAGTGCTGTCGGCCGTATCGGCTGTGGCAGTCATTGTTTCTCTCCGGTGACGTGGCGGCTGGAATCAGCGGTTCGGATGGAAGACCCAGGAGCGCAGCACGATGAAGCGCAGCACGGTGGCCACCAGATTGGCCGTGACGAGCACGCCCAACTCGAGCCAGGGCGGGGTCGGGTTCACCAGCGCATGAACACTGGCCAACGACCCGCCGGTGATCAGCAGCGCCATGCCGAAGACCAGCAAACCCTCACCGTGATGACGGGCTCTGCCCTGCCGTCCGCGCAGGCCGAAGGTGAACCTCCGGTTGGCCGCCGTGTTGGCGATCGCCGTGCACAGCAAGGCGAAGAAGTTGGCCGTCTGCGAACCGACTGCGGTGTGCAGCGCGTTGAACAGCAACAGGTACGCCAGGGTGCTGATGACCCCGATCGCGCCGAAGACGGCCAGTTGGTGGATCGTTCCACGGGCCGGGGCGGGCTGTATCCGGGGTGCGCACAGATCCGCAGCCACCTCGTCGACCGGGATCCGGCCGAAGGCGAAGTTCTTGCGCATCCTGGCGATCCCCAACAGGTCGGCGGTCGCGGTCGCGACGATGTCGACCCGGCTGTCGGGGTCGTCGACCCAGTCCACCGGCACCTCGTGGATGCGCAGGCCGGATCGTTCGGCCAGCACCAGCAATTCGGTGTCGAAGAACCATCCGGTGTCCGCCACCAAGGGCAGCAGCCGGTGCGCCACGTCGGCGCGGATGGCCTTGAAACCGCATTGCGCGTCGGAGAACCGCGCCGACATCGTCGTCTTGAGGATCACGTTGTAACAGCGCGAGATCATCTCGCGCTTGGGTCCGCGCACCACCCGTGACGTACGTGCCAGCCGGGTACCGATCGCCAAATCGGAATGACCGGAGATCAACGGCGCCACCAGAGGCGCCAGCGCGGCCAGGTCGGTGGACAGGTCGACATCCATATATGCCAGTACGGGGGCATCCGACGTCGACCAGACAGCATTCAGCGCACGGCCGCGGCCTTTCTGCTCCAACCGGACCAGCCGGACACCATCGAGTTCCTCGGCGAGCTGGGCGGCGATGCGAGGCGTGTCGTCGGTGCTGGCGTTGTCGGCGATGGTGATGCGCACCGGGTAGGGCAGGGTGTCGGCAAGGTAGCGGTGCAGCCGATGCACCGAACCCGACAGGGCCGCCTGCTCGTTGTACACGGGCACCACGACGTCAAGGACCGGGACGCCGCGGCGGGCGGCATCGGCCAGCAGGCTGGGCCGCGAGCGGGTGCACAGGTCACCCTCGATGGCCGCGGAATCAGTCAGCATCTTGGTCATGCCGACGATCATGCGACGTGGGTATGGGTGAGGTGTGGGACGAACATATGCGATAGCTATGCAGAGGCCGGCGGGCCGCAGCAGTTCAACTCGACGAGCAGCTCGCCGGTCGGTGAATACGGTGTAGCTCAGAATATTTCGGGTAAGGGAACCCCGACTGCGAGCTCCGCGTACTGGCGCATCAGCCGCAGCGCGGTCGCCCGGCTCAGGTCCGGGTCACGCGCGGCGATCCGGTAGCCGAAGTAGTCCTCCATCGACATCAGCGTCATGGCGATATCGCGGGCCGGGTGCCGCAGCCGGAACACCCCGCTGTCCTCCCCGGCCGACAGCAGATCGGCGTAGAGCCCGACCTGCCGGTGATAGATGCCCTGTACGTCGCTGCGCTGGTCCAGCTCGAACCCGGCCGACAGCACCGCCCGCCAGATGGCACGCCACTCGGCGTCCTCGGGCCCGGTGGGCAGGCCGGCGGCCATCGTCATCACCAGCTGCTCACGCGCATCGGTCGATGAGCTCTGCAACTGGAGCCGCTCGTCGTAGAACCGGACGTCGGATCGCAGCGCCAACTCGGAGAGCAACTGCGTCATGTCCTTGAAGTAGTAGCGCACCGCGTTGGTGGTCAGCCCCAATTCCTCGGCGACATCGGCGAGCTTGAGGGTGGCCAGGTCGTGTCGCTCGATCAGTGCGATCGCGGCGTCCATGATGTCGCGACGCCGCTCCTCCTGCTTGTTCGGCCGGGCCATGGCACCAATCTTGCCCGTTCTGTTGCGCGGTGCAGCGCACGGGCGCATAGTTCTTTTCCGATTAGGAAAATAACCCGGGAGAAGTAATGCGTGCCAGAGATCTCGGCGTGGTCATCGGGGAGCACCCCACCGGGCCGGCCAACGCCATCACCGACGTCGCGGGCGTGCGGGTCGGGCACACCACCCTGCAGGGCGACGGGATCAACACCGGCGTCACCGTCGTCGTCCCGCATGACGGCATCTGGACCGAGCCGGTGTTCGCCGGTTCGCACCGCCTCAACGGCAGCGGCGAGCTCACCGGCCTGGAATGGATCCGCGAATCCGGCGAGCTCACCAGCGCGATCGGGTTGACCAACACCCACAGCGTCGGCGTCGTCCGCGACGAACTGGTGGCCGCCCAGGTGCGCGCCCGCGGCGAAGGGCTCTACTGGTCGCTACCGGTCGTCGGCGAAACCTACGACGGCCTGCTCAACGACATCAACGGCTTTCACGTCCGGCCCGAGCACGCGCGCGAAGCGCTCGCGGCCGCCTCCACGGCCCCGCCTGCCGAGGGCAACGTCGGCGGCGGCACCGGGATGATCTGCCACGGCTTCAAGGGGGGCATCGGCACCGCGTCCCGCATCACCGAGACGGCCGTCGGGCGGTACACGGTCGGGGTCCTGGTCCAGGCCAATCACGGTCGCCGGGAGCGGCTCCGGATCAACGGCGTACCGGTGGGTGAACTCATCGGAGCCGACCAGGTGCCGCTGCCGGACCTGCCCAAGCAGTACGAGCCGGGATCGGGTTCGATCATCGTCATCGTCGGCACCGACGCCCCGCTGCTCCCCCATCAATGCACCCGGCTGGCGCAACGCTCGGCGTTGGCCGTGAGCCGCCTGGGCGGGACCGGCGAGCAGTACAGCGGCGACCTCATGCTCGCGTTCTCGACGGGCAACCGCGGCATCCCGCCTTATGCGTGGGACGAAGATGCCGGCACGGCACACCCGGAAGTGCCGCTGCGGATGGTCGCACCGCAGCTGATGACGCGGCTGTTCGATCTCACCATCGAGGCCACCGAGGAGGCCATCGTCAACGCGATGGTGGCCGCCACCACCATGACCGGTCACCACGGTTTCACCGCCCACGCCATCGATCACGATCTGCTGCGCAACGCGTTGCACCTCAACACCTCTGGAACCGAGGAGATCTCATGACCACAGCACCGGCCGACACGCAGAGGCGGCGCCTGTCCGGGCATCTGGGCCCCGTCGGCATCGTCTTCATGGTGGTCGCCGCGGCCGCCCCGCTGACCGTCATCGGCGGCAACATGCCGCTGGCGATGGGTCTGGGCAACGGCGCAGGCGCACCGGTGGGTTTCGTGATCGCCGCCCTGGTGCTGCTGGTCTTCAGCATCGGGTTCGTGACCATGACGCCGCACGTCCCCGAGGCCGGGGCGTTCTTCTCCTATGTGACCGTCGGTTTGGGCGAGCGCATGGGCAAGGGCATCGCGGTGGTCGCGCTGATCGCCTACACCGCCATCCAGATCGGCATCTACGGCTACATCGGCTGGGCCATCTCCGACACCGTTGCCCACTATCACGGTCCGGTAATCCCCTGGCCCGTCTACTCGTTCGTGGTACTGGCGATCGTCGCCGTGCTGGGCTACCGGCACATCGAGCTGAGCGCCAAGGTACTGGGCGTGGCGCTGGCCCTGGAGATCGGCATCGTGGTCGTGCTGGACGCGGTGATGGTCACCAAGCCCAGCCCGGCCGGCGTCACCTTCACGTCCTTCGAACCAGCGATCTTCACCCAGGGCACCATCGGCATCGCCATTCTGTTCGCCCTCACCGGCTTCATCGGCTTCGAGGCCACCGCCGTGTTCCGCGACGAGGCCCGCGATCCCGAGCGCACCATCCCGCGCGCCACCTACGCCGCGGTGATCATCATCGGCGCGTTCTACGCCATCACCGTGTGGGCGTTCGTGGTGGCCGTCGGGCCGGATCAGGTAGCTGCGGTTGCGCAGAAAACCCTTGCCGGCGAAGGCAATATGCTGCTGGACACCACCGGCGACATGTTGGGCACCGTCGGCCGCGACATCGTCAACGTCCTACTGCTGAGCAGTCTGTTCGCCTGCGTGCTGTCCTTCCACAACGTCATCGCGCGCTACCAGTTCGTGCTGGCCGGCAAGGGCTTGCTGCCGGCGCGGCTGGCCAAGGTGCACGACCACCACGAATCACCGTCGTTCTCGTCGCTGGTGCAAACCGGCACCGCCGCAATCATTGTCGCCGTGCTGGCGATCCTGGGCATCGATCCGCTGGTCGGGGTGTTCGGCTCGATGGCTGGCGTCGCGACGGTCGGTATGGTCCTGCTGATGCTGACCACCTCGGTGGCCGTGCTGGTGTTCTTCCTGCGTCACCGGGATCTGGCACCGGGCCGGTTGTGGACGACGCGGATCGCGCCGGCCGTGGCGGTGCTCGGTCTGCTCGGCAGTCTGTGGCTGGTGCTGTCGAACTTCACCCTGGTCACCGGTGGCAGCGCGACGCTCAGCACGGTGCTGGCCGCGATCCCGTTCCTCGGGCTCGTCGCCGGATTCGCGGCCTGGCGGCCGTCACGATCGCTGTCGGGCGACTAGATCCGGCGCGGCCCGCCGGCCCAGTCATCGTCAGGCAACCACTACCGGCTAGCTGCAACGGCGTCTTGGCAGCTAGCAGTGCTGATTCCGGCAGGAATCGGGCGCAGGATCGAACTGTCCGACCCACGAACAGGAGATCATCATGAAGAACTTGATCGCATTCGCCGCACCCGTCCTGGCCGTCGGCCTGGCCTCCGGTTTCGTCGCCCTGGCGCCGGTGGGCGCCACCATCTCCGTCGCCGACGGCCCGACCTCGACCACCGCCTGGCAGCAGAACGCCCCCGTCTCCGCCGACACCGGCGCGCCGGCCGGCGACGCCAAGGCCGGGACCGATCCACTGATCCCCTTCGGTACCGACCCGCAGGCCCCGGTCACCACCGGCTTCGTCAACCGCAACCACGACGAGGGCATCACCTCCAACGGCGAAGTGGACCTGCCGTTCTGATCGCTAGGCGCCGACCAGCAGGCCCTGCAGATCCGCCCGGCGTTCCGCGTCCAGCGGTAGCAGTGGCGGTCGGGGATCACCGACCCCGCGGCCCAGCAGGTCCAGTCCTGCCTTCACGGTCGTCGGCAGTCCGCCGTCGACGATGAAGCGCAGCAGCGGCACCAGGTCCTGGTAGATCGCCTCGGCACGAGGCGTATCACCGGCGGTGACCGCCTCATACAGGTCCAGACACGGCTGGGGCCGCAGGTTTGGCGCCGCGGTGCACCACCCGGCCGCGCCGGCCGTCAACGCCTGCAGCACAAGCGGATTGCTGCCGTTGTAGAAGGGCAGAGCGCCGCCGGTCAATTCGGCGAGACGCAACATGCGGCTCAGGTCACCGGTGGATTCCTTGACCATGGCGAGGTTGTCGATCTCGGTGAACATCTGCACCAGCAGTTCCGGTGGCATGTCGATGCCGCTGGTCGCCGGATTGTTGTACGCCATGATCGGCAGGTCGACCGCCGCCGCGACGGCGGCGTAATGCGCGATGATCTCGCGGCTGGTCAGCTTCCAGTACGAGACCGGCAAGACCATCAGCGCATCCGCGCCCGCCCGCTGGGCATGCTTCGCCCGGCGCACGGTGTTTGCGGTGGTCAGATCCGAGGCGCCGACCACGACGGGCACCCGGCCGGCGACGGCGCTCACGGTGGTGTCGACGACGGCGTCGAACTCCGGTTCAGTCAAATAGGCCGACTCGCCGGTACTGCCCAGCGGAGCGATGGCGTGCACGCCCGATCCGACGAGTCGATCGACGAGGTCGGCGAGCTTGTCCTCGTCGATTCGCGCGCCGTCGGCGGTGAACGGCGTGACGGGGTAGGCGATGATGCCGTGCAGGGATGGCGTGGTCATGGTGGTCCTTTCTGAGGCTTAGGAAGTCAGGGCGTCCGGGTGGTGCGCCAGCGCACGCCGGGCGTAGTACGCGAAGTTGGCTTGGCTGCGTTTCGGGGTGAGCGTCCAGTCATGGGCTTCCCGAGCCAGCCGTTCCGGTAGCGCGGCGATGGTGCCGGCCGCCATCGCCGCGAGTTGTAGTTTGGCGCCCCGCTCGATCAGCATCCCGAGCGAGCACGCCTCCTCGATACTGGCGCCGGCCACGACGTGTCCGTGATGGGCGAGCAGGATCGCCTTCTTGTCCCCCAGTGCGGCCGAGATGATCTCGCCCTCTTCGTTTCCTACCGGCACGCCCGGCCAATCCGGCAGGAAGGCGCAGTCGTCGTAGAGCGGAGCGATGTCCATCTGGGACACCACCAGCGGGGTCTCCAGCATTGACAACGCCGCGACGTGGAAGGGGTGGGTGTGCACGATGCAGTTCACGTCCGGACGGGCCCGGTAGATCCAGGTGTGGAACCTGTTGGCGGGATTGGCGATTCCGGTTCCCTGCAGGACGTTGAGGTCTTCGTCGACCAGGAGCAGGTTGCCAGCGGTGATCTCGTCGAAGCCGAGACCGAGACGTTGGGTGTAGTACGTGCCCGGCTCATCGGCACGCGCGGTGATCTGGCCGGCCAGACCGGAATCATGCCCCGCATCGAACAACGCCCGGCAGGTCAGCGCCAGCTTCTCCCGTGCGGTCAGCGTTGAGTCCGCGACATCGCGGGTGAGCTCCTCGTGAGCCCGGCGCATCAGATCGTCTTTCGAGTCGTGCAGCGTGGAAGCCAATCGACCCTCTCCTCTCATCCCGTGAATGACACGAGAGGAACGATAGGACACTTTGTGTCATATCGTCAATAGCGTATTCTTGCACGCATGGCGGCCCTGCTGCGCGCGGTGCGCACCCAACACGGCATGACCTTGGACGACCTGGCGGCCGAGACCGGCCTGACCAAGAGTTATCTGTCCAAGGTCGAGCGCGGCCAGAGCACACCCTCGATCGCGGCAGCCCTGAAAATTGCACGCGCACTCGATGTCGATGTGGCGCAGCTGTTCTCCGACGATGCCTCCGCCACGTCCATCACCGTCGAACGCGCGGCGGCCGGCACCACCGAGCGCCATCACCCCGTCGCTGCGGGGATGCTGGGCAAGGCCATGTCACCGTTCGTGGTGCGCCCGGGCCGCCAGTTCGCGGGTCACCCGCATCCCAGCCACCCGGGACAGGAATTCCTGTTCGTGCATGCCGGGTGCGCCGAGCTCAGCTACAACGGTGAGATCATCGCTCTTGCCGACGGCGACTGCGCCTATATCGACGCCTCCCTGCCGCACAAACTGCGTCAGGCCGGTGACGATCCCACCGTGGTGGTCGTGGTGGCCTATGACGAGCCGCGCGGAGCGCGTCGCTGATTCACAGCTTGCGGAATGTCACCGGCATCTGGATCACCAGCGGGGTGTTCTTGCCACAGGCACCGCTGATTCCGACGGTGCGTTCGTACCCTTGCAGGGTCGCCACGTTCGTGCGGTCCTGCTGTCCGTTGGCGTCGGTACCGAAGAACTGAAAGCGTTGGCGTCCAAGCGAGAAGGTGCCATCCGGGCAGGGCTCCCAGTTATCGATGGTGCGGTCCACCAGCCAGCGGCTGGCCCGGTACACCAACGGCGCCGTCCAGCCCTGGTCGCTGCTGACGGTGCCCGTGCAGGTTTGCGGGTCGGTGCAAGTCGAGCTGAAGGTCCAGGTCGATATCACCACCTTCTCGTCCATGTAGGCCTCATTGGTCTTGGCCCAGTCCCCGTTGGACACCACCCGGTAGGACCCGTTCAGCTCGAACCCGAAGTCCGCGTGTGCCTGTGGCACCGCGCCGCCGGCACTCAGCACTGCCAATGACAGTGCGACAAGGAAAGTGCGCATATGTCCTCTCAGTCACGGACACGGTGATCTGCCGACGGCCTCAAACCGTCGGCAGATCACCCGCTGTCGTTTATGCGTTCTGCTGGGCCTCTTCGGCGGCAGCGGGATTCGGCAGGCTCTGCACATCACCGTCGACGCTGGAGGTGATGAAGCCGGTCAGCGACTGCGCGAACGCGTTGACCGTGGCGTCGGCCTTCAGGTAACCGGTGTGCGCCCCGGTGACATTGATGTCGGCGAGGTAATGCACGGCGGTTTGGCCGGCGTTGTAGTCGGCCGACTCGGTGCCGTTGAGCACTTCGCCCAACTCGTTGACGTAGTCGGTGTAGACGACGGTGCGGATGGTGCGCGTCGCGTCGTTGGGGTCCGGGACCTCGGTGACCAACGCGGTGCCGCCGCCGACACCGGCATGGGCGCCCACCGCGGGCAGCGGTGTGGTGGTGGCGACGTAGTTACCCAGTTGCGGGGCCCACGAATCCGACGTCGGGGTGGTTCGGTCCGCGGCCACCGGCCCGACGCTGGTGGTGTACTTGAGATTGGCGATGACCAGGCGCGACACCGTTGGGTCGGTGATGCTGGACTCCCAGAAGGTGATGGCATCGCCGTTGGGGTTCCAGCTGGGCATGCTCCTGGCGGTGTACCCGTCGCCCTCGACGAACAGCGGGATACCGTTCTCGCGCTTGAGTTCGTCGTCCAGCGAGACCAGCCACTCCTGGTTGGAGACGTTGATCGGCAACGCATACTCGTCGTAGACAGGCGCGCTGACATACGCAGGCAGGAAGTTGGGCCGGATGATCCGCGTCATCGGGGTCAGTGCGTTGAGCCCACGGGTGCTGCCGATCGCGATCCACTTCTCGTTGGGTGAGAAGTCCATGTCCTCGTCGTAGTCGAGGTTCGCGGTCACCCGCGTCACGTTGCCGGTGGCGAGGTCGACCTCGATGTCGTCGACATTGCCGGCTTCGAACGCGCCACCGAGAATCACCACGCCCTTACCGTCAGGGGTCCATTGCTTACCCTCGCCGGTGGGATAGACCACCCGCGCGTCGTCGACTTCGTACCCATCCGCGGTGCGAACCAGGGTGCCGACGATGGGAAGCGCCTGCACCAGGTTGTTCGGGCCCAGCACAATCCGGGTGAACAACACATGCTTGCCGTCCGGGGACACCCGCATCTCACGTTGCTGGTCGATGGCGAATCCGCCACCCGGTGGGGTGGTGACGGGGACCAGCTGCCTGCCGTTGACACCGTCTTCGAGCAGGGAGTAGCGCGGGCCCTTGCCCGGATCCTGGACCAGAACCAGCACCCGGCCGGATCCGTCCTCCACCGGAACCGGCTTCATCAGATTGCCGGTTTCGTTGGTGGCCACCCCGCAGGTCACGCAGTCGGCGCCGGTGCCGTCGATGCCGATCTGATAGATCTCCGAACGGCCGCCCGCGGTCGGCTGGCCGGCGAAGAAGATGGACTTTCCGTCGGCCGAGTAACGCGGATTGGCCGGGCTGCCGATTCCGGCGGGCAGGTTCAGGATCACCCGCTGGATGGTCGGGCTCAGCACCGAGACATCGATACCGACGCTGGCACGATGCGGACTGAACACGTTCAGCAGGTTGAACTTGCCGTCGGTGACCGCCACGGTGAACGAATCGGTCTGCACCGCACCGTAATCAATGTCGGCCGGGGTGTAGGTGAAATTGCCGGTGGCCTGGTCCACGCTCAGGGTGCCGTACTTGGGGCCCTGGGTCACCTTGTACTTCAGGGTGTCGTTCTCGGCGTCGGTGGCGCCGATGTTGCCCGTGAGAGTCTGACCGGTCTGCACCGTGGTGGTGGGGTTGTAGGCGATGGTCGGAGCCTGGTTGAACACGTTTCGCCGGACCCAGCCGAGCACAGCCCACAGGGCCGGGGTGAACGGTTCCGGACTGTTGGGTGCGGGATTGAGGAACGGGTTCAGCAGGTTGGTGACCACATGGTTGAGAAATCCCACCAAACCTGTTGCCGGAGAGACCACCTGAGCCGTCACGGCGGCCGGCACCGTAGCAGCGGCCGGCGTACCGGTGGCCGCGGCAACCTGCACCGTGGGCGTCGGTGCCGTCACGGTGGCGGCCGCCGTGGTGACGGCGGCCGTCTTCTTGGTGACGGTCGCGGTGGTGGCGGCCGTGCTGACCGTCGTCGACGCTTTGGTGGTGGCCACGGTGGTCTCGGTATGCGCTGACTTCGACGAGGACTTGGCCGGACTCGACGTCGTGGTCGACTTGACGGGCTCGGATGTGCCGCCGCCGGCGGTCGCGGCGGTGTCGTCATCCTTCGGAGTGCTCGATGAGCCGCCGGTGTGCGCTCCGCCGCTGCTGCTGACGACGACACCCGAGCCGATTTCGGTGCTCGACGAGGTGGACCCCGATGTCGAGGCACCGCTGGTCCCCGTCGTGCCGGTGGCTCCCGTCGTTCCAGTCGTCCCGGTCGTCCCTGTGGTCCCGGTCGCCCCTGTCGTATCCGTGGACCCGGTCGTCGACCCGCCGGAGGGCGCACTCGACGAAGTCGACCCGCTCGACGAGGTCGACCCGGATGTTCCTGCGTTGGTATCCGCGACCGCCACGCCGTGGCCGGTCGCGACCGCCGTGACGAGCCATGCCGCCACGGCAAAGCCGCCATAACCGCCGATCTTCGCGGCACGCTGACAGGGGTTGGTCACAGGCACGTCCGAGGCGGCTGCTGCGAAGAGAGGATTGACACGAGAACTGGTACTCGCCATGGGCTTTGGCTCCGTTGCCGTTGGGGTGATTCCTATTCAGTTGAAGTGCTATTCAGTTGCACCACAGTTCACGACGCAGTTACTTGAGCATGCTTCCGGCGTCGACGGTCACGGGAAGTCCTGTCACGTAACGGGATTCGTCGGAGGCAAGGAACAGCACCGCGTTGCTGATGTCGACCGGCTCGACCCAACCGACCGGCAGCACGTGCATGAATTGGGCAGCGACCTTCAGGTCGTCGGGGCCCGGGTTCTCCAGGTCGGGGCGGAACAGCTTCATGGTGCCCTCGTTCATGAACAGCGGCGTGTTCACGTTGGTCGGGTGCACCGAGTTGACCCGGATGGAGTGCTGCCCCAGTTCGACGGCGAACGTCCGCATCAGTCCCACCACGCCGTGCTTGGCGGCGATGTAGTGCCCCGTGTGCGGGTAGGCCTTGAGTCCGCCCACCGAGCTGGTCAGGATGATCGAACCGCCCTGGCCTTGCGAGATGAGGTGTGGCACGGCGGCTTTCACGGTCTTCCAGACGCCGGACAGGTTGACGTCGATCATGTCGTTCCAGTCGGCTTCACTGGTGTGGTCCAGGGTCTGGCCGCCGTTGCCGATACCGGCGTTGGCACAAATGATGTCCAGGCGACCCAGCTGCTCGACACCGCTGTCCACCGCGGCCTTCAGCGCGTCGTAGTCACGCACGTCCACCTCGGCGGTGACGATGCGCCGGTTCAGCTGCTTGACCAGGTCGGCCGTCTCGGCGAGATCGTCCCGGGTGGCCGGCTCGATCTGGGTGTTGCCGCTCACCGGACCGCAGATATCCACCGCGATGATGTCGGCGCCTTCTTCGGCGAGCCGCACCGCGTGACTACGCCCCTGCCCGCGCGCCGCGCCGGTGATGAATGCGACCTTGCCGTCTACCCGTCCCGCCATGGGTTCACCTCACTGTCTGTTTCCTGCGGCCGCCGCACCAGAGGCGGTCCAACCGTCGACTCAAGATTTTGTCGATCGATCAGGAACGATCGCACGGACCCCACGCACTGTCAACAGTGGGATACCGAAGAGATGGCACGAACCCGACAGAATTCCGGCGCCGCGCGCCGGGCGGGTCGATCAGTCGCGAACGACCTCGGAGGGCTTGGACAGCAGTTCGATCTGGCGCTCGATGAACATACGCAGCTCCTCGTGTCCGCGGGTCACGCCCACGACGGCTTCGTTTCCGACACTGCGCGCGATCTGCGCGACGATCATCGAGACCACCACCGGTGGATAGTCATTCAGGTCGACCCCGTTGGCGCGCAGGACCATGGTGACTGCAGATGTCTCGATGTCGCGCACCCGCTCGGAGTATGCCTTGAGCTCGGCTCCAATTGCCTTGCGATGATTGGCCAATGCCATGAATTCGGTGCTGAGCACGGTTTGCCGCGGGTCGCTGTTGATCCGCCAGAGGGCGCGCAGCGGGTCGTCGTCCAGCAGTACGCCGCGCAGTTTCTCCAGCGCCACTTCCCCACCGGAGCGCAGCATCTCGATGAACAGGTCGTCCATGGTCGGGAAGTAGTAGTAGACCAGGGCCTGCTTCACGCCCGCCTTGGCGGCGACCCGCCGTGAGGTGGCCGCGGCATATCCCTCGTCGTGCATGATCTGCACCGCCGCCTCGATCAGGCGCTGCCTGGCACCGCCGTCATCGGCCTTGGTCTTGCGCCCAGGCGCCATCAACGAACCGGTCTCGGGATGCTTGACCGGCCGTCTTGGTCCGTGGTAGGCATACGGCAGTCTAACATTTTGGTCAGTCGATCAGTTTCTGTCGTCTCCACGGGAGGCGGCAGCGAGGAGGTGCGGCCGTGCAGCCCGTGTCCACGAAGCCCGCGAGCCGACGGCTGCGGGTCGATCCGAAGTTGTGCGAAGCGCACGCCTTGTGCATCGAACTGGCCCCGGAGGTCTTCGAACTCGGCGACGATATCGCCACCTGCACCCCCGAGATCGACCAATCGCACTGGGACAGCGCCGAAGCCGCCATCTCGGCATGTCCCCGCCAGGCCATCAGCTGGATCGTCAGCAGTTAAAAGTTCAAGAAAGCAGCCCACAACATGACCGACCTCGCCGACGTCGACTACTTCACCAATGCCGAGATCGCCCAGGATCCATACGCGTACTGGGATCATCTACGTCAACAGGGCCCGGTGGTGCGCGAACCGCACTACGGCGTGGTGGCCGTGACCGGCTATCAGGAAGTCCAGGCGGCCTTCAAGGATGTCGACTCGTTCTCCGCGGTCAACGCCATCGGCGGTCCGTTCCCGCCACTGCCGTTCACCCCCGAAGGTGATGACATCAGCGAGCTGATCGAGGCCCACCGGCATGAATTCCCGATCTTCGAGCACATGGTCGTGATGGACCCACCCGACCATGAGAAGGCGCGCTCGCTGCTCGGCCGGCTGCTGACCCCGCGCCGGCTGCAGGAGAACGAGGAGTACATCTGGACTCTGGCAGACCGGCAGTTCGACGAGTTCATCGGTAACGGCCGCTGCGAGTTCCTCGGCGAGTACGGCAAGCCGTTCGCCACCCTGGCCATCGCGGATCTGCTCGGCGTCCCCGACGAGGACCGCCCCGAGATCCGGCGCAACCTCGGCGCAGGCAATGCCCCCGGTTCCCGGGTGGGCGCGCTGGACCACGAGCCGGTCGGGTCCAATCCGCTGCAGTACCTCGACGATCTGTTCAGCGGGTATATCGCCGACCGTCGCCAGAACCCGCGTGAGGATGTGCTGACCGGTTTGGCCACCGCCACCTATCCCGACGGCTCCGTCCCACCGCTGCTGGAAGTGGTGCGCCCGGCGACGTTCCTGTTCGCCGCAGGCCAGGAGACGGTGACCAAGCTGCTCAGCTCCGCGGTGCAGGTGCTCGGCGATCAGCCCGAACTGCAGGACCGGCTGCGGGCCGACCGCGACCTGATCGGCCCCTTCATCGAGGAGGCCCTGCGGTTGGAGAGCCCCACCAAGATCGATTTCCGGCTGTGCCGCAAGTCCACCACCCTCGGCGGGGTGCCGATCAAGGCCGGCACCGTGCTGATGCTCTGCCTGGGTGCCGCCAACCGGGATCCCCGCAAGTTCGAGAACCCCGACGAGTTCCGCGTCGACCGCAAGAATGTCCGCGAGCACATCACCTTCGGCCGTGGCATCCACACCTGTGCCGGAGCCCCACTGGCCCGGGTCGAGGGCCGGGTCACCATCAACCGGCTGCTCGACCGGCTGCGCGACATCCGGATCAGCGAGGCCAAGCACGGCGCCGCGGGCAGCCGCAACTACAGCTACGAGCCGACGTTCCTGCTGCGCGGCCTGACCGAACTGCACATCGAGTTCACCGAGGCAGACAGCCAGTGAGCGTGCAATCCGTCCTCGACGACATCGGCGCGCGGCCCGGCACCGGCGATGTCATCCCGATCATCAACCCCGCCACCGAGGAGGTGATCGCCGAATTTCGCGACGGCGGCGCCGAAGCGGTCGACGCGGCGGTGGCCCGCGCCCGGGAGAGCTTCGACTCCGGCGTGTGGAGCGGCCTGCCCGGCAACGAGCGGGCCAAGGTGTTGTGGCGGGCGGCCGATCTGATCGACCAGCGCGCCGACGAACTGGCCCAGATCGATTCGCTGAACACCGGAATGCCGTACTTCCAGGCGTTCATGATCATGTCGACGTGCGCCGAGTCGTTCCGCTACTACGCGGGCTGGTGCACCAAACTCAACGGCATCGCCCACGACGTGCAGCAGACCGGTGGAATCACCGGCGCTTTCACCAATATGCACGCCTACACCCTCAAAGAGCCCTACGGCGTGGTCGGGCTCATCTTCCCGTGGAACGGGCCGGTGTTCAACGCCTGCACCAAACTCGCACCCGCTCTCGCGGCCGGATGCAGTTGCGTCGTCAAACCCGCTGAGGAGACGCCACTTTCGGCCCTGCTACTGGCACGAATCCTCGCCGAGGCCGGCGTCCCGGACGGCGTGGTCAACCTCGTCACCGGCTACGGACACACCGCAGGCGCGGCCATCACCTCCCATCCCGGCATCGACAAGGTCGCGTTCACCGGCTCAACCGAGGTGGGCAAGCAGATCGTGGCCGCCTCGGCAGGCAACCTCAAGCGCGTCGCACTCGAACTGGGCGGCAAGTCACCGGTGCTGATCTACGACGACGCCGACATCGACACCGCCATCACGATGGCCGCGATGGGCATCTTCATCCACTCCGGCCAGGGCTGCATCAGCGGATCCCGGATCTTCGCCCAGCGCGGCGTGTACGAGAAGGTGGTCGAGGGTGTGGCCAACATGGCGAACTCGGTGAAACTCGGCGCTCCGACCGAAGACGACGTGCTGATCGGTCCCATCATCAGCGCCAAGCAGCTCAACCGGGTGGTGGGCTTCATCGACGAGGGCCGCCGCGACGGAGTCGAGGTGGTGGCCGGCGGAGCGCGGCTGGACCGCAGCGGATTCTTCGTGCACCCAACGGTTCTCACCGATGTCGCGCCGACCGCGCGGCTGTACCAACAGGAGATCTTCGGGCCGGTGGTCGCCATCCTGCCGTTCGACGAGGACGACGACGTGCTGGCCCTGGCCAACGACTCGGAGTACGGGCTGGCCGCCACGGCCTGGACCAAGGACATCGGTCGCGCCCACCGACTGGCCAAGCGCCTCGAGGCCGGCACCGTCACGCTGAACTGCCAGATGGTGTTCGACCACTCGATGCCCTTCGGCGGATACAAGCAGTCCGGTTGGGGCTATGAATGGGGACGCGACGGAATCGAGAGTTTCCTCAAGACCAAGACCGTCTACGCGCAACTCTGAGCAACCGTGTCGCGCGGTTGCGCGGCGTCGGCCGCCCGGCCCCAGCGTCCGGCCAGCGTCGCGCAGGTGATCAGCTGGATCTGATGAAAGATCATCAGCGGCAACACGATCAGGCCCACCGGATGCCCGGCGAACAGAACCGTCGCCATGGGTAGCCCGGTGGCCAAGCTCTTCTTGGACCCGCAGAAGATCACCACGATGCGGTCGGCCCGGTCGAACCGCATCAGCCGGGCCACCCCGGCCGTCACGCCCAGCACCACCGACAGCAGCACCACACAGACCCCGACGACGGCCAGCAGATGCGTCACCGTCATGCCGGCCCAGATGTGCTCGGTCATGCCCGCGCTGAAGGCCGCGTAGACCACCAGGTACACCGATCCGCGGTCGACGATCTTGGTCAGCGTGGTGTGCGACAGCACCCGATGCAGCTTGGGGCGCAACAGTTGTCCGGCGATGAACGGCAACAGCAGTTGCACCACGATCTCCAGGATGGAGCGCGCCGACACGGTGGCAGCGCCGGTGGTGTGCATCAGCAGCGTCACCAGCAGCGGTGTCACGAAGATGCCCAGCATGTTGGACGCCGACGCACTGACCACCGCGGCCGCGACGTTGCCGCGGGCGATCGAGGTGAACGCGATGGAGGACTGGACGGTGGACGGCAGCAGGCACAGGTACAGCACCCCGGTGTAGAGGTCGTTGGTCAGCACCGAGGGCACCAGCAGCTTGAGCGCCAGGCCGAGCACCGGGAACAGCACATAGGTCGCGGCCAGCACCGTGGTGTGCAGCCGCCAATGCCGTAAGCCCTGCAGCGCCTCCCGCGGTTCCAGCCGCGTCCCGTACAGCAGGAACAGCACCGCGATCGCGATCTTGGTGGCCCAGTCCAGTACGCCGGCGGCCGCCCCGCCCGCGGGCAGCAGCAGTCCGATCGCCATGGCGGCGAACAGCCCGAGCAGGAATCCGTCGATCCGGAGTTTGGCCAGCAGCGTCACCAGTTCACCGTAGAAGCCGGCACACTCATAGCGAAAGGCGATGAGCGCAATATCTGCAAACGAGTACCGTGATGAATATGTTCGATCCAGAGCAGCTACGCACGTTCCTGGCGGTCGAACGCGCGGGCGGTTTCACCGCGGCCGGCCGGGTCCTCGGGTTGCGTCAGTCGACGGTGAGCGGGCACATCGCCCGCCTCGAGCGGGCCGTCGGCCGGGAACTGTTCCGCCGGGACACCCGCAACCTGGCGCTGACCGCCGACGGGGCGGCCATGATCGGTTTCGCCCGCAGCATCCTCGACGCCCAGGCCCAGGCGGATCGGTACTTCTCCGAATCGCGGCTCACCGGCTTCATCCGGCTCGGCGCCTCCGACGATCTGGTCGGCCGGGACCTGCCGGACGTCCTGGTGGAGTTCCAGCGTTCCTATCCGGCCGTCGACCTGGAACTCGTCGTCGGGCTCAGCGAAAATCTGAAGATCCGGATGGCGGCCGGCGAACTGGACATGATGGTGGCCAAACGGCTGCCCGGCGAGCAGCACGGCGAGCTGCTGTGGCAGGACCGGCTGGTGTGGGCCGGCCGGGCCGGGGCGACCGACGTCGGCGACCCGGTGCCGATTGTCACCTATCCCCCGCCGAGCCTGACCCGGCACATGGCGTTGCGCGCGCTGGAACGCGAACGTCGCACCTGGCGCGTGGCGTGCGTCAGCGATAGCCAATTGGGCCTGCAGGCGGCCGCGCTGGCCGGGCTCGGCATCGTCCCGCACGCCGAAACCCTACTGCCGCAAGGCCTTCACCCGGTCGACGACGAGCGCTTACCGGATCTGGGTGCGCTGGAGTTCGTGCTGGTGTGCCGGCGTAGCACGCTGTCCGAGCCCGAGCAGGCCCTGCACGACGCGATCGTCGCCAACGCACGATTTGTGCACGCTCCGTAACGCCGAGGGCGACGAAACGTGCACGAGCCGCTGAAGATCAGAAGACGCGGATCCAGTCGATCAGCATCTCGGCCGGGTAGTTGCCGCCGGCGGGCTCGCGCCCACCGGAGCCGCCGACGGCGATGTTGAACACCGGCGCCAGGGTGTAGCCGGGATCGTTGAACGGCCAGTCATCCAGTGAGTTGGCCGGCACGCTGAAGTAGGGCTCCATGCCCGGCGCGTAGTCCTTCCAGAAGTACATGCCGGTCGGCTGCCACGTCATCCGCCAGGTGTGCCAGCCGCTGTCGATCGGATGCGGGTCGGTGGCGAACGACGTGCCGTCCAGCCGGGCGTGCACGGTGGTGCCCGACGGCCAGTCCCGGTTGCCGTACCACTCGACCAGGTCCACCTCACCGCCACGCACCGGGTCATCGTTCAGCAGCCAGAACGCCGGCCAGGCACCGTCGGTCAGACAGTTGAGTTTGACCCGGGCCTCCCAGGTGGTGCCGATACCGCCGCGCCAGTTACCGATGATCTTGGCGCCGGCGTACTTCTCCTGGATGTTCTTGCCGGGGCCGCGGGTGGCGCGGATGACCAGATTGCCCTTGCCGTCCTGGAACACGTGCTCCTGGTCGGTGACGTAGCGGCCCATGTTGAAGGGCTGATCCCATTCGACGGGATTCTTGATCGTCTCGCGGGCAGGCACGATGAACCACTCCGCCGGATTCGGCGGCGAGCCGGCCGGACCGTTGAACTCGTCCTGGAACAGGAACGCCGGCGTGGCCGCGGCGGGCGGCGCGGGCGCACCGGGCGCGGGCGCCGGACCGGGCGCGGGCCCCAGATCGCCGGGCAACGGCTCGGCGTGGGCGGTCTGGGTGGGCAGCACGGCGGCGGCCGCACCGAGGCCGATCATCATCATGACCTTGCGGCGATCCATCTCAGGCACAGCAGAACCTTAGACGATCCAAGTGACGGCGGTCGTTCAGCCTACGTTGGCGTCCTGTTAACACACGGCAAAACGGTCAGGCCGTCTGCGCGTTCTGCGCTTCGTACAGCCGCTTGTAGAGGCCGCCCGCGGCCAGGAGTGAGCGGTGGTCACCGGACTGGGCGATTCGGCCGTCCTCGAGCACCAGGATCCGGTCGGCGACGGCGGCGACGAAGTCCATGTCGTGGCTGATCACCAGGCAGGTGCGGTCGCTGGCGTAGCCGCGGATCACGCCGGTCAGCCGGGCCCGTTGGTCGGCGTCGAGATTCTCGGTCGGCTCGTCCAGCAACAGCACTTCCGGCCGGCGCAACAGGCACCTGGCCAGCGCGATCAACCGCTTCTGTCCACCGGAGGGCACCTGGACGTCGATCACCGTGTCGTAGCCGCGCGGCATCTTCACCGGGTCGGTGATGACGGAGTCGATATGCGCCTGGACACAGGCCTCTTGGATCTGGGCGTCGGTGGCGTCCTGGCGGGCCAGCCGAAGATTGGCCCGGATGGTGTCCTTGGTGAAGAACGGGAACTGGGCGAGTTTGGACACCTGCTCGCGCAGCGAAGCGACGGTGACACCGGAGATGTCGTGGCCGTCGAGCGTGATGCGGCCACGCTGTGGATCCAGGAACCGCAGCATGAGGTTGAACACCGTCGATTTGCCCGAACCGATACCACCGACCAGGGCGACCGTCTCCCCTTCGGCGACGGTGAACGAGAGGCCGTCCAGCACCGCATGTTCGGGGGTGTAGCCGAAGGTGACGCCGTCGAACACCAAGTTTCCGTGTACCGCGCCGAGTGTGGTCGCGCCGGGGAGCTCGACCACCGACGGGCGGGTGTCGAGCAGTTCGTAGGTCGACGCGGCGTTGGGTGCCACCGATTTGTACGTCGTGTAGGCACCCATGACGCGTTGGGCCGCACCGAACATCGTCGGCACCATGCCGGCGAACACCAGCAACCCCGCGAAGGTCAATCCGAAATCGTCGCTGAAGCTGATCCCGACCAGCAGCACCACGACGGTGCTGATCGCGACGAAGATCTGGGAGCCGTTGGCGGTGGCCTGCATCCAGGCCACCGATGCGGCGCCGGCTTTCGCGGCACGCTCTGAGACGTCACGAAAGCGTCTGCTGCGCAAGGGTTCTGCATTCAGCATCTGAATCTCCGAGATTCCGTTGACCGTCTGCTCCAGCTCGGTGGACATGGCCCGGTCCGCGGTCATCTCCTTGCGTACGGCGGCTTGGACGTGTGCGCCCGCGTAGCGCAGCGTGATCAGCGCCAGCGGCGTCAGGACGAGCGCGGCCAGCGTCATCTGCCAGCAGATGATCATCAGATAGCCGATCGCGGCGGCCAGCACGACGGTGTCGATGAGCGGCGGGATCAGGCATCCGGTGAGCAGCCGTTGCACACCGGATGATTCCGCGGTCACCCGCTGGATCAGCTCCCCGGTCCGCGAGCCGACGAAGAAATCCAGCGACAGTGTCTGCAGGTGGTCGTGCACCCGCTGACGGATGTCGACCACCAGAATCTGCTCGACCTTGGCACCCACCCAGCCGTTGACGAAGTACATCAACTGGGTCAGCACGAGTGACACGGCCCAAGTCGCCAACAGCACCGCGAACGGCACCGACCCGGCCACCGAATGCAGCAGGCCGTCCTCGCGCGCCACCAGCGGCCCGCGCAGATCCCACACCCCGCTGAGGTTTGCACCGTTGCCCGCGTCGGCGACCACCTGCATCATCGGCCCGAATGCGGCGGCCGACACGTACGGCAGCGCCGAGGCGATGACACCCAGCAGCAGCGAGAACCCGATCAGGCCGCGTACCGCACGCAGCATGCCGAGGCTGCGCCAGATCAGACGCGGTGACGAGGTGGTTTGCACGGGATCAGCATGCGGGATCCGTGCTTTTCGCGGGGGTCAACCCACACTCAGCGGGCGTAGACCTCGTCACCGGACGGGTAGCCGCCACCGGTGGTGGTCACGTGCACGTGGTCGAAATGGCCGTAGCCGCCCCGCTGCGCGCCGCCGGGGGTGTAGTAGACGCCGCGCCAGATGGCGTCCTGGATGCCGAACCGGACCGCGTTCTTCAGTACATACGCGACGATCTCATTGCCCAGGGCGATACCCGACGCCGAACCGGGGTTCGGGATCATCACATCGAGGGCCAGGCCGTCCGGATGCCAGCGCAGCGCGTCCGGACGCACCCCGCCGATGCTGTGGATCTCGGGAAACGTAACGCTGATGGCGCGGGAGGCCAGGATGGTGCGGACCTGCAGGCCTCGTTCGGGCGCGAGGCCGACGGGCAGCAGCAGCGGGCGGGTGTCCACCCGCCAGCGGGACGCGGTGCCGGTCTGTGCGGCCGCGAAGTTGACCTGCGGTGCCACCACGGTGGGGGACGACGAGAAAGCCGCCGGCGCGGCGACGATCTCCAACCCGTAGGGCGTGCTGTCGGCGACCGTGACGATGTTCTGGGCGACCGGGTCGGCGACCCGGGTGGCGGCGAGAGGCTGCACATCGCCCGCGGCCGCGGCCAGGACGGCCACCGGCACGACGAGCCCGGCCAAGGCGACCGACGGCCGGGGCAGCCGAAGCGGCCGGGACCGCCGTCCGCTGGCTAATGCGTGTCGGCTCACCGGCAGCACATTACGACCCATACGAGGCATTTGCAGCAACTTCCGAGATCTGACCGTGTGCTTGTTGTTACAAGTTCGTGATCATAACCGGGCGTGTCGCTGGTGCTCAAATCGAAACCCCGAGCTGTTTCCGCAGGCAGGGGCCGTCAGTCCAGGTGGCGCGGGTGATGGCACGCCGCCACGTGTGACGGCTCCGACGCTCCCGTGTGCTCGACCAGCGCGGGCTCGTCGGTCTCGCAGATCTCGGTCGACCAGGGGCACCGGGTATGGAACCGACAACCCGGGGGTGGGTCGATCGGGCTGGGCGGATCACCGTCGAGCACCAGGCGTTCCCGGGTGGCGTTGCGCCGCGGATCCGGCACCGGGACCGCCGAAAGCAAGGCGTTGGAATAGGGGTGCAGCGGGTGCTGGTAGAGGTTGGCCGCCCGGGCACTTTCGACCACTTTGCCCAGGTACATCACCGCCACCCGGTTGGACACGTGCCGGACCACCCCCAGGTCGTGCGCGACGAAGAGGTAGGACAACCCGAATTCGTCCTGCAGATCCTTGAGCAGGTTGACGATCTGCGCCTGCACGGACACGTCCAGGGCCGACACCGGTTCGTCCGCGATGATCAGCTTGGGCCGCAGTGCCAGCGCCCTGGCGATCCCGATGCGCTGGCGCTGACCGCCGGAGAACTCGTGTGGGAAGCGGTCGGCGTGTTCGGGCCGCAGGCCGACCCGGTCCAACAGCTCCTGGACCCGGGTCCTGGTCTCCCGCCCGGAGGCCAGCCCATGCAGTTCCATCGGCGCGCCGATGATCTGCCCCACCCGTTTGCGCGGATTCAGCGAGGCGTACGGGTCCTGGAAGATCATCTGGATCTGGCGGCGCATGGGGCGCAGTTCGCGCTGGCTCTTGCCGACCAGTTCCACCCCGTCGAACCGCACCGAACCCGAGGTGGGCGTGGTCAATTGCATGATCAACCGGCACAGCGTGGACTTCCCGCAGCCCGATTCGCCGACCAGGCCCAGGGTTTCGCCCTCGTCGAGGGTCAGGCTGACACCGTCCACGGCGCGCACCCGGCCGACCTCGCGGTCCACGATCACACCCGATTTGATCGGGAAATGCTTGACCAGGTCGGTGACCTCCAGGAGAGGACTCATGTCACCACCGGCTTACGCAGCCCGATTCGGCCGTCCACCACGCGCAGGGTGCTCTTCTGCTCAGGGCTCAGCCAGCATCGATCCCGGTGCAGCGGTGGCGGTTCCACGCATTTGTCGAAAACGTGCGGGCAACGCGGCGCGAACCGGCAGCCGACCGGAAGGTCGGCCAGCGACGGCGGTGTCCCGACGATCTGGGCCAGCCGTTCCGGGTTCGGTTGATCGAGACGCGCCAGCGATCCCAGCAGACCCCAGGTGTAGGGGTGCTGCGGGTCGTAGAACAGCTCGTCCAGCGTGGCCTCCTCGACGATCTGGCCGGCATACATGACGGCCACCCGGTCGGCGACTTCGGCGACCACCCCCAGGTCGTGGGTGATCAGCACCACGGCCAGGCCGAGTTCCTCGTTGAGCCTGGCCAGCAGGCGCAGGATCTGGGCTTGCACCGTGACATCGAGCGCGGTCGTCGGCTCGTCGGCGATCAGCACGTCGGGGTCCAGGGACAGCGCCATCGCGATCATCACCCGCTGGCGCATGCCGCCGGAGAACTCGTGCGGGTAATCACGCACGCGCCGTTCCGGATTCGGGATACCCACCGAGCGCAGCAGTTCGACGGCGCGCTCGCGCGCCGCGCTCTTGGGTAGGTCACGGTGCGCCCGGATCATCTCGATGAGCTGATCTCCGACCCGGTACACCGGGTTCAGTGACGTCATCGGATCCTGGAAGATCATCGCGATCCGCTCACCGCGCACCGCGCGCCAGCCGTCGTCATCCAGGGCGTTGAGGTCGGTGCCGTCGAAATGCACGGACCCGCCGATCGTGGCGTTCGGCGACCGGGTCAGCCCGAGCAGGGTCTGCGCGGTGACACTCTTCCCCGAGCCCGATTCACCGACGATGGCCAGGATTTCACCGCGATCCAGTCCGAAGCTCACCCCGTCGACCGCACGCACCACACCACCGTCGGTGGCGAAACTGACGGTCAGCCCGTCGACTTCGAGCATCATGCCGGTGCCGCCTCTCCGAGCCGGATACGCGGGTCCAGGAACGCGTACAGAACGTCGACGACGGTGTTGAACAGCACGATGAAGAACGCGCCGAACATGGTGACCCCCATCAACGGCGGGAGGTCCAGGGCGCCGATCGCCTGCCCGGCATACAGTCCCACACCATTGAGGTTGAACACCGTCTCGGTGAGGATCGCCCCACCGCCGACCACCACGCCGAAGTCGAGCCCGAACATGGTCACGACGGGAATCATCGAATTGCGCAGCACGTGCCGGATCCGCACCTGCCGCTCGCTGATGCCCTTGGCCCGGGCGGTGCGGACGTAGTCCTCACTCATCACATCGAGCATGTTGGAGCGCAACACCCGACTGTAGAAGCCGACATAGAGTACCGCCAGCGTGATCCACGGCAGGACCAGGTGATACGCCCACTGTGCCGGGTTTCTGCTCAGCGGGACGTAGCTGCTGGTCGGGAACAGCTGGGCCTTGAAACTCAAGTAGTACAACAGGATTGCGGCAAGCCAGAACACCGGCATGGAGATACCGGTCAGGGCCAGGATCGACAGCAGCCGGTCGGCGAACTTACCCGAGTGCACCGCCGACAAATAGCCGAACACGATCGCCAGCGTCATCCACAGCACCGCCGCACCGATGCAGAGCGAGAAGGTGGCCGGCACGCCTTTCCAGATCTGTTCGACGACGTTCTGCGAGCTGGCATATGAGGTCAGCTCTCCGGTGAAGATCTTGCGCATCATGGTCAGGTACTGCACCGGCAGCGGTTGATCCAGGCCCAGATCCGCGGTGACCCTGGCGATCAGCGCCGGGTCGGCGTTCTTGCCCGCGATACGCACCGCGGGATTCGAGTTGGGGATGACGTTGAAGATGATGAAGATCAGGATGGTGATCGCGAACAGCACCGCGACCATTCCGAGTACCCGGCGGACGACGAATCGAAGCATGGTCAGTGCTCCACCCTGATCTTCGCCCGCGGATCGAGCACGTCCCGCAGGCCGTCGCCGAACACGTTGAGCGACAGCACCGTCAGCACGATCATGGCGCCGGGCACGATGGTCAGGTGCGGCGCCGTGTAGATGGTCTGGTATCCGTCGGCGATCATGGTTCCCCAGGAGGCGTTGGGCGGGCGGACGCCGGCACCCAGAAAGGACAACGCCGACTCCAGCAGCATGTTGTTGGCGATGTTGAGGGTGAAGAAGACGATGATCGTGGAGACCACGTTCGGCACCAGTTCGGTGAACATGATCCGCGCCGAGCCCATCCCCTGCGCCACCGCGGCCTCCACGAACTCCTTCTCCCGCAGCGCCAGCACCTCACCTCGGATCGGCCGGGCCATGTAGGGCACATACACCAGACCGATGATCAGGATCGGGATCCACAGCGAGTCACCGGCGATCGCCAATGGGCCGATCTTCAAGCCGCCCAACGCCAGTGCGGTACCCAATGCGATCCCGAGCAGCAGCACCGGGAATGCCCACACCACGTCCATCAGCCGGGACAGCACCGCGTCGATCCAGCCCCGGTAGTAGCCGCACAGCAGTCCGACCACCACCGCCAGCACCGTCGTCACGGCAGCCGCGGTGATCCCGATGAAGATCGATGTCCGGCCGCCGTCGAGCAGGCGCACCATGACATCGCGGCCGTTCTGGTCGGCGCCCAACAGATAGCGGCCGTGCAGCCCCGGCCCGATCGGGGTGCCGTCGGCCGACACCACGTCCGTCAGCCGGCCGTCAATGAGCACCTTGTCGGTGATGTGGTTTTCGTTGGGACCGGTGTGTGCGACGTGTTCGGCCCATAGCGGCGCCGCCAGGCACGCCAGCACGATCAACAGGAAAAGCACGCCGAACGCCAGGGCGGTGCGGTTGCGGCGCAATCGCATCCACGCCAGATGCCACGGGCTACGGCCCCTGATCTGCTCGATGGGGACACCGACAGGCAGTACAGGCTCACCAGGTGCGTCGATGCCCCCGATCGGGGCGCCCATCTATTTCAGCGCCAGTGCGGCCCAGTCCTGTTGAAACAGGAGATGCGGAACGGTTTTCTCGAAGTCGATGCGCTCGGAGACGAAGGTGGCGAACTCCTCGTTGCCGTAGGGCGCCCACACCGCCTGCTCCATGTACTTGCGGTCGAGGTCGGCGTACTGCTTCTTCACCTCATCCGACATCTGCTCCTTACGGAGCTCGTCCATCTTGGCGTCGAGTTCGGGGATGCTGACCCGGGAGAAGTTGTTGCCGTTGGTCGGCAGGATGCTGGCACCGTTGAGCAGCGGACGGAAGAAGTCGTCCGGGTGCGGGAAGTCCTGGAACCAGTCCCCGAATCCGGTGTCCAGATCGGGTGTCGACTGGTTACCGATGGTGGTGAAGTAAACATCGCCGGCGATCACCTTGAGCGTGGCATTGAAGCCCAGTTGGGTCAGCACGTCGTGGTAGTACTCCCCGATCCGCTTACGATCCGGTTCGTCGTCGGTCCACACCGTGATGTCCTTGTCCGCCGGATTAGCCTCGGCGATCAGCTGTTTCGCTTTGTTCAGGTCAGGTCCGGGATAGAGCTTGTACTCCTCGTAGCCCGGCATGCCCGGGGGCAGGATCTGCTGGGTCGGATGCATTCGCCCGCCGAACACCCGGTTGAGCGCCTCCGGATCGATCGCGTAGTTGATGGCCTGACGGACGCGGATGTCGTTGAACGGGGCCGTCTTGTTGTTCATCCAGAAGTAGTAGGTGTTGATCGAGTCCTCCAACCGGAACCGGTTGCCGAATTTCGCCTTCACCTCCCCCAGACGGTCGGCATCAGGCGGATCGACCATGAAGTCGATGGTGTTCTGCTCGACGCCGGTGACCTGGGCCGAGTTGCTCTTGTTCTGCGTCACGGTGATCTTGTCGACGTGCGCATCGGCCACCTCGTCGGCCCCGGCATCCTTCACCGTCTTGAAGTTCGGGTTTCGCTCCATCGTCATGGTCTGCGGCGCTTCGACTTTGGTGATTTTGAACGGCCCGCTGGACGCGGGCGGGTTGTTGGTCGCGTCCTTGTCCAGCGGTGTGCTGGGCGGCACGGGGGCGGCGAACGGCAACGCCAGGACGTTGTCGAAAGTGCCGTTCGGCTCGGTCAGCACGATGGTGATGTCACCGCTGGCATCGTCGGTGGTGATGCCGCTGATCTTGTCGGCCTTGCCGTCCGCGTACTCACTGGTGCCGACGATCGGCTTGTAGAACACCGATCCGCCGGAATCCGCCTTGAACAGACGTTGGATGGCGTAGGCGAAGTCCGACGCCTTGATGGGTGTGCCGTCGGAATACTTCATATTGGGCCGCAACGTCAATTTGTAGGTCTTGCCGTCCGGCGAGACCTCCGGCATGGCTTTGGCCAGGCCCGGAACCACCGTGGTGCCGTCCGTGCCCTTGGCGTGCTTGTAGGTCAGCAGAGGCGTGTAGACGTTGTACAGCACCTCCCACCCCTCGACGGTGTAGGACAGCTGCGGATCGACGTAGTCGGGGAATGACGTCAGCGTGATGTTGATGTCTCCGCCACCACCGGAGGCGTCCGACGACTCTCCGCCGCACGCCGCCACCCCGAATGCCGTCAGCGCAATCGCACACACTGTGATCGACGCCCTGCGCACCCTGCTCATCCAGTCCCCCTCGTTCTCGCCCGGCCATCCACTCGACGTTCATAAGCTGTACGCCACCGCGACGAGCTCTGGACCATCTTTGTGGAAATCTGGCCATCGGCAACTCGAGAATTCAGATTCGGAAATCCCGCCGAATCGAAAAGCCCAGCATGGCACTGACAATCGTGAAGGTTTGTCAGTTCGGAGGTCAAGCGCGTGATGCTCGCGCCGCGATCACGGAGGCCACGGCTCGTCACCGCCGAAGACACTAGGCGCCAATTCCGGTCGGCATCGCGCGTCCTACCGCGACGATGCGCGTGCCGGTGCTGAATCTGCTTCAGGCGCAGAAAGAGTGGGCTGCCACCGGTGGCGAATACAAGCCACCGAGGTGACGCGCTCGTTCACCTGAGCAGACCGCCCGCAGACCTGCGCTCAACTGGCCGGGTAAAGTACACCTCGCAACTGGTTTGCCGCAGGCGCGTATGTGTCAGCGGTATCGAGCGACGTCACCGGCAGCGGTGACGTCGCGAGAGGGAACCCGGTGGGAATCCGGGACTGTCCCGCAGCGGTATGCAGGAACGAACGCCGTCACACGCACTGGTGCACACAACTGCACTGGGAAGCGACGGCCAGTAGGAATACTCGATTTGGGTATACGCCTGTGAGTCCGAAGACCTGCCAGCTGTGCCGGGCGCGCCGCGTCCGGCGGCGCATCGCCTCGCGGACTGGGCGTATGACCGGAATGGACACCGCGCTTCGGTGCGTTGTTCGGTTCGGTCGCACGGCCTTGGGCGGTGGGCTTCCCCCCGTTTGAAGGACATCCTGTGACGAACACATTCACCGCCACCATCCTCGGCGCCCCACGAATCGGCCCCAATCGTGAGCTCAAGCGAGCCATCGAAGGGTACTGGGCCGGCCGCATCGATCGGGCTCAGCTCGAGTCCGTCGCCTTCGGCCTGCGTTCAGCCATCCGCACCGCACTCACGACGGCCGGCCTGGACTCGGTCCCGGTCAACACCTTCTCCTATTACGACCAGATCCTGGACACCGCCGTTCTGCTCGGCGCATTGCCGGCTCGGGTCACCGGTGTCGAGGACGAGTTGGACCGCTACTTCGCCGCCGCACGCGGCACCACCGACATCCCGCCGCTGGAAATGACCAAATGGTTCGACACGAACTACCACTACATCGTCCCCGAGATCGGCCCCGGCACGTCCTTTGCCCTCAATCCGGCCAAGGTGCTCGATGAGCTGCGCGAAGCCTTGGCCGAGGGGGTGGCCGCCCGGCCGGTCGTCGTCGGCCCCATCACCTTCCTGGCTCTGTCCAAGGCGGTGGATGGTGCCAAGACACCCATCGGGCGCATCGATGAGCTGCTGCCGCTCTACCGGGATCTGCTCCAGCAGCTCGCCGCGGCGGGTGCGCAGTGGGTACAGATCGATGAGCCCGTGCTGGTCACCGACATCCTCGATGACGCACCCGGGCTGGCCGAGCGCGTCTACCAGAGTCTGGGTGAAACACCGGATCGCCCAGCACTTTTCGTCGCCACGTACTTCGGGTCACTGGACGGTGCGCTGCCGGCGCTGGCCCGGACCCCGGTCGAGGCGATCGGGGTGGACCTGGTGGCCGGCGGCGACCAGGCGGTTACCGCCGTGCCGGAGCTGTCCGGCAAGCTGCTGGTGGCCGGGATTGTCGACGGCCGCAACATCTGGGCGACCGATCTCGAGGACGCGCTGAACCGGTTGGCCACCCTGGTGGGATCTGCGGGCGCGGTTGCTGTCTCCACATCGTGCTCGACCCTGCACGTGCCGTATTCCCTGGCACCCGAGACCGAACTGGATGCCGCGCTGCGCAGCTGGCTGGCTTTCGGTACGGAGAAGGTCGCCGAGGTGGTGACGCTGGCGAAAGCGCTGCGCGGCGGCCCGGACTCGGTTGCCGACGCCATCGCGGCATCCGCAAAGGCGGTGGTGTCGCGCAAGTCCGATCCTCGTTTGCACATCGACGCGGTGCGGGCCCGGCTGGCGACGGTGCTCGCCTCCGGTGTCGCGCGCGGGCCCGCGGCGCAGCGGCACGCCAGCCAGGACGCCCGACTCCGGCTTCCGGTGCTGGCCACCACGACCATCGGGTCGTACCCGCAGACGGTCGAGATCCGAAAGGCCCGCGCCGCAAAGAATTCCGGCGAGATCGATCAGGCCGAGTATGAGCGCCGAATGAAGGCCGAAGTCGCCGCTGTCATCGAGCTACAGGAAGAGATCGGGCTGGACGTGCTAGTGCACGGCGAGCCGGAACGCAACGACATGGTGCAGTACTTCGCCGAGTTGCTCGACGGTTTCTTCGCCACCCGCAACGGCTGGGTGCAATCCTATGGCACCCGGTGTGTGCGCCCGCCGATCCTCTACGGCGACGTCGTCCGCCCGCAGCCGATGACGGTGGACTGGATAACCTACGCACAGTCACTGACCACCAAGCCAGTCAAGGGCATGCTGACCGGTCCGGTCACCATCCTGGCGTGGTCGTTCGTGCGTGACGATCAGTCGCTCGCCGACACGGCCAATCAGATCGCTCTGGCGATCCGCGATGAGACGGTAGATCTGGAATCGGCGGGGATCGCCGTCATCCAGGTCGACGAACCGGCGTTGCGGGAGTTGCTGCCGCTACGCGACAAGGACAAGGCCCCATATCTGGCCTGGGCAGTCGGCGCCTTCAAGTTGGCAACGTCGGGCGTCGATGACAGCACCCAGATCCACACTCACCTGTGCTATTCCGAGTTCGGTGAGGTCATCGGTGCCATCGCCGACCTGGACGCCGATGTCACCTCGATCGAGGCGGCGCGGTCCCGTATGGAGGTGCTGGACGACCTTAACGCGATCGGATTCGCCAACAGCGTGGGGCCGGGTGTCTACGACATCCACTCGCCGCGGGTGCCAGCGACCGAAGAGATCGCCGAATCACTGCGGGCCGCGGTGCGAGCCGTTCCCGCAGAACGCATCTGGGTCAACCCGGACTGTGGTCTCAAGACCCGCAGGAACGACGAGGTGAAGGTCTCACTGCAGCACATGGTGCAGGCAGCCCAGCTGGTCCGCGCCCAGCTGTGAGGTAGACATCGTGCCCCGGATTCCGAGCGGATCCGGGGCACGATCTACATCAGGCCTCGCGACGTTCGTCCTGGATCAGGAAAAGCCGGGCGCGGTCAGTTTCTGACATGCCACCCCAGATTCCGAAATCCTCGCCGCCATCGAGCGCGAAGCTCGCGCATTCCCACCTGACCGGACAGTCGGCACAGATTTGTTGGGCATTCGCCACTCGTCGGCGACGGGACTGCGCGGGCTCCTCGTCAGGATGAAAGAACAGGTCGGGGTCGCTGTCACGGCACCGAGCCAGGTGCCGCCAATCGCCGGTTTCGCATGGATCTGGCCCAGTGATCAACTGGGGCTTCACTATTCGCCTCTGCGCTGCCGGCCCTGCTGGGTTGGCCACCAGAACTCGGGTGGTCACGTGAGCGCGCGTTGCGGACGTCCGCTGTACTCACTGAGGGGCCGGATCAGCGCGTTGGACGCCGCCTGTTCGACGATATGGGCGGTCCAACCCGTGATCCGGCTCATCACGAAGATCGGTGTGAAACTGGGGATGTCGAAGCCCATCAGGTAGTAGGCCGGCCCGGTCGGGAAATCCAAGTTCGGCCGGATCTCGGTGGCCGCAAACATGTCCCGCTCCAGCTCGTTGTAGATGTCCAACCAGCGGCGGCCGTCACACGCGGCCGCGACGGATTCGAATGCCGCCTTCATGGTGGGCACCCGCGAGTCTCCGCTGCGGTATACCCGATGTCCGAAGCCCATCACCTTCTCCTTGCGGGACAGCTTGCCGTGTAACCATCCCGACGCCCTGTCCGCGGTGCCGATCTCCAGCATGTCGTGCATCACCGCCTCGTTGGCACCACCGTGCAACGAACCCTTGAGCGCGCCGATGGCCGCCGTCACCGCGCTGTAAATGTCGGACTGCGTCGAGGTGACCACGCGTGCCGCGAAAGTCGATGCGTTGAAGCTGTGCTCGGCATAAAGCACCATCGACTGCTCGAACGCTGCCACGATCACCTTGTCGGGCACCTCACCGAGTGCCATCCGGAGGAAATTCTCCGAGTAACTGAGATGACTGTGCGGCTGGATGGGGTCCAGTCCGCGCCGCCTGCGCATATCGGCCGCGACGATGGTGGGCAGCACCGCGAACATCCGAAGCGACTTGGCGTAGTTGGCCGACTCCGAGGCGTCGTCCTCATCTGGATCTTCGGCACCTAGGTAGCTGATCGCGGTACGCACCACGTCCATCGGATGGCAGGTGTCGGGCAGCTTGGCCAGCAATGACTGCAGTGAGCGGTCGATGCGCCGCGATGCGCGCTCACGCTGGGTGAACTGCGCCAGCTCGCCATCAGTGGGCAGTTCACCATGCCAGAGCAGATAGGCGACCTGCTCGAAACTGCAGTACACGGCCAGATCCTGGACCGGGTATCCACGATAGGTCAGCGAGTTGGTATCCGGAACCACCTTGGAGATGGCCGTGGTGTCCACCACGACACCGGCCAGACCTTTGTGGATCTTCGGCTTGCCCTCGACCAGGCTCATCGTTGCGCTCCCTGAAGGCTGAAATTGTAGATGTCGGAATCGAATTCGTTGTATTCGGCATACCGGAGCAGCTCATAGAGCCGGCTGCGATGCTGCATGCGCCCCAGCAGACCGGACTGCGTTCCGGCACCGCTGATTTCGTGCAGACCGACTTCGACGGCGTACATCGCCAACCGCAGCGTCGTCACCGGGTAAATCACGACGTTGTAGCCGATCTCGGACAGCTGTCGGGCGTTCAGCAAATCGGACTTTCCGAACTCGGTCATATTTGCCAGTAGCGGGGTGTCGATGGCGTCCCGGAACTGTTCGAAGTCGGCAGGTCCGTGCAGGGCCTCGGTGAAGATCAGGTCCGCCCCGGCGTCTGCGTAGGCCTTGGCCCGGTCGATCGCCGCGGGAATCCCCTCGATTTCCGCGGCGTCGGTGCGGGCACAGATGACGAAGTCGGGATCCCGGCGCGCCGCAACCGCCGCCCGCAGCCGCTTGACCATCTCCGACGTCTCCACGACGGCCTTACCGTCGAGGTGGCCGCAGCGCTTCGGGTTCACCTGGTCTTCGAGATGGAGGCCGGCCAGGCCGGCATCTTCGAGAAGCGTGACGGTGCGCGCCGCGCTCATCGGTTCTCCGAATCCGGTGTCCGCGTCGATCAGGGTGGGCAGATCGGTCGCAGCGGCTATTTGCGCACCGCGCGAACACACCTCGGTCAACGTGGTGAGCCCGATATCGGGTAGCCCTAGATCCGCGGACAGCACTGCGCCGGACACGTAGACGCCGTCGAACCCGATCTCGGCGACCAGCTTGGCGACCAGCGGGGAGAATGCGCCCGGGAAGCGTTGCAGGCGGCCCGACTTCAATGCGCTGCGGAAGCTCCGGCGCTTGTCCGCAGCCGAGCCGGCAGCACCGATCAGGCTCATCGGAAGATTCCTGACGAAATCGTCGGCGCCTTGTCCAGCACCCGCGAATCGACCCGCACGTTCAGCACACCCAATCCGCCCGGCTTGATTGTGGCCACGGTGTCGGTCATGCTCAGGAAGCGTTGTTGTTCTCCGGGTTCCAGTACTCCGTCGGCGAGCTCGGTGAATTTGGCAATGTAGTGCGCACGCTCGAATGGCCGCGCGCCCAGTGGATGAGCATCCGCGACGGCCAGCTCGTCGACGATCGTCTCGCCGTTCTTCAAAGTGACCACAGCCTTGGCACCGAAGGCCTTCTCGGCGGGATCATTCGAGTGGTACCGACGGGTCCACTCCGGGTCTTCGACGGTGGAGATCTTGCTCCACAGCTCGACGGTGTCGGGACGGTGCGCGCGCTCCGGCGCGTACGACCGTTCGTGGTGCCAGCTGCCGTCCTGCAGAGCGACCGCGAAGATGTACATCACCGAGTGATCGAGCGTCTCCCGCGAGGCACTGGGATCGAATTTCTGTGGGTCGCCCGAGCCGGTACCGATCACCACATGGGTGTGGTGGCTGGTGTGCAAGACGATCGACGCGATCTGCTCCAGATCGCCGATACGGTCGCGCAAGCGCCGGGCCAGATCGATGGGTGCCTGGCTTTGGTATTCGGCGGAGTGTTCCTTGGTGTAGGTATCCAAGATGGCACGTTTGGGCTCGCCCGGTTCCGGCAGCGGCACCTCGTACGTGCGCTCCGGCCCGCCCAGTAGCCAGGCGATCACACCGTCCTCACCCTCCCAGATCGGGGCTGGGGACCCCTCCCCGCGCATGGCCCTGTCCACGGCCTCGATCGCGACCTTGCCGGCCCACGCCGGAGCGAACGCCTTCCAGCTGGAGATCAGGCCCTTGCGCGATTGCCGGGTCGCGGTGGTCAGGTGCAGCGCCTGCCCGACAGCGGCGTAGATGGTCTCCGGATCCAGACGGAGCATGGTGCCGAGGCCGGCCGCGACCGAGGGGCCGAGGTGCGCGACGTGGTCGATCTTGCGCTCGTGCAGGCAGATTCCCTTGGCCAGGTCCACCTGGATCTCGTACGCGGTGGTGATACCGCGGATCAGGTCGGAGCCACGGATGCCCAGCTGCTGCGCGACGGCTACCAACGCTGGGATGTTGTCGCCGGGATGGGAGTATTCAGCGGCCAGGAAGGTGTCATGGAAGTCCAGCTCACGTACCGCCACACCGTTGGCCCACGCCGCCCACTCCGCCGAAACGCTGCCTCCGACACCGAACACGCCCGCACCCTGGCGGACCGGATGGGCCAAGGCCTGGGCCCGTGCCACGGTCACCGGCCGGCGGATGACCGAGGCCGCCGAGACCGCCGCGTTGTCGATGATCCGGTTGACGACCATCGCCTCGATCTCCGGGAGCACCGGCACCGGGTCGGCGGCGACATGGGCGATCTTCCAGGCAAGGTGTTCGGTACGGGGGAAATCATCGGCACTACGCCGGGTCTTGACCTCATGTTCACGCATGATTCGCACGCTACGCAGGCCGCTATCGCGCGGGAAAGTACCTGTAAATGCGTAATTTTGTGTCCTTTTCCGCCCAGTTTTGCGGATCTTGCGAACATCGTCGGCGGTAGGGTGATGCCCGGTGGCGAAGACATTCGCGGGCGCGCGGTTGAGACGGCTACGCGACGAGAGAGGCCTGACACAGGTCGCGCTGGCGCGCGCACTGGGACTCTCCACCAGCTACGTCAATCAGCTGGAGAACGACCAGCGGCCGATCACCGTCCCAGTCCTGCTGGCCTTGTCCGACCGGTTCGATCTCCCCACCCATTACTTCGCCCCGGACGCCGATGCCCGCCTCGCGGCCGACCTACGCGAGATCCTGTCCGACGGGCCCGCGACGCCGGCGCAGATCGAGGAGCTGGTGGCACGGATGCCCGAGGTCGGGCAAACGATGGTCAATCTGCATCGCCGACTGCACGATGCCACGGCCGAACTCGAATCGGTGCACGGCCGGGCCAATCTGGACATCCAGTCCGGAGTGCAACAGCCGATGCCGTTCGAAGAGGTGCGCGACTTCTTCTACGACCGGCGCAACTACATTGACGCTCTGGACCGTGCGGCCGAGGACCTTTTTCTCCGGAGCCGGCTGCGGGTGGGTGGTCTCGACGGTCAGCTGGCAGACCTGCTAACCGACAAATTCGGCATCACCGTCCGTGTCGATGACGGCAATGCCTTGGGCCCCAATGTCAAACGGCGATACCAGCCGGAAACCGAAGTGCTACACATCGCACGGTGGCTACTACCCGGGCAACGCGCCTTCCAGCTCGCCACCCAACTGGCCCTGCTACTGCACTCAGACCTGCTTGCGGCGACCGTGGCGACCGACGATCAACTCAGCGCCGAGGCGCGGGACGTGGCCCGTATTGGTCTGGCCAACTATTTCGCCGGTGCGTTGCTTCTTCCGTACCGGGAATTCCTCAGTGCCGCTGAAGAACTACGCTACGACATCGACCAGCTGGCCCGACGGTTCGAGGTCGGGTTCGAAACCATCTGTCACCGGTTGTCCACCTTGCAGCGTCCCGACGCCCGGGGCGTTCCATTCATCTTCGTCCGCACCGACAGCGCCGGGAACATCTCCAAGCGCCAGTCCGCCACGGCTTTTCACTTCTCCCGGGTCGGTGGGAACTGCCCACTGTGGGTGGTGCACCATGCCTTCGCCCAACCCGGTGACTTCCTCACCCAGGTGGCGCAGATGCCGGACGGCCGAAACTACTTCTGGCTGGCCAAAACCTCGGCCTCCACGCCGAGCGGATACCTGAGCACACCCAAGAGCTTCGCGATCGGCCTCGGGTGTGACCTCGCGCATGCGGACAAACTCGTGTACTCCGTCGGGATCGATCTCGCCGACCCCGAGGCCACCGTGCCAATCGGTGCCGGATGCCGGATCTGCGACCGGCCGACCTGTCCACAGCGAGCGTTTCCCTACGTGGGCCGACCGGTCAAGGTGGACCCGCAGACGAGTACAAACCTGCCGTATCTGCCTGCCGGCTGACTCCCGCCGTCACACCAACATCTGCAGGTGCGCCGGTCACAGCACCTCGCCAGGAGATCGTCGCCGCACGGAGTCGACGCCGAGACAGTGGGGTGACCAGCGGCACGGCCTGATATCCCGACCACTCGTTGCGCCCCGCTCAGCTATGCCACACTGGCTGGATGGTTTCGTCGGATCCCCGCACGGCCGCCTCGCTGCCGGCAAAGGCTGGCCAGGAGACGACCGTCGTGGCCGGACTCACCATCGCGGCCGCTGCCGGGGGTCAGATCGGCCCCACCGAGCTGGGCCGGATACTGCTCTCGGTGAGCCGCAGTGTCGATGACGAGGACGACCTGCTGGCCCTGCTCCAGCACCTGGCGCAGATCGCCCGGCACGCGATCGCCGGCGCCGACAGCACCGGGGTGACCATCGACCTCGGCGGCCGTACCTACACCGCCGTGCACACCGACCGCCGCACGCTTCGGGTGGACACCGAGCAATACGACGCCGGGGAAGGCCCGTGCCTGCAGGCCGCCCGCACCCGTGCCATCGTGCTGGTGGATTTCGCCGAGGCTGCCGCCACCTGGCCGAAGTTCGCCGCCGCCGCGCGCGAGGAGGGCATCCACAGCTTCCTCGCCGCCCCACTGATGACCGCCGATCAGTCGCTCGGGTCGCTCAATATCTATGGCCGGTCGCCGTCGGCCTTCGACAGTTTCGACGCCGAGGTCCTCGACCTTTTGACCACGGCGGTTTCCCGTGCGGTCGGCGACTTCGGCCGCTTCCGGTCGGCCCGGGAGGTGGCCACCGGGCTGCAACGTGCCCTGGAGACGCGGGCACCCATCGAGCAGGCCAAGGGCATGTTGATGGCCATCCACGGCATCGACGACGACGAGGCGTTCGCACGGCTTCGCCGGCAGAGTCAGAACACCAACGTTCCGCTGCGCACGCTGGCCGTCCAACTCGTCGAACAGCTCACGGCGCCACCCGGGTCCAGCACCGACGGCGAAGCCGTCTAATCGAGCACCGACGGCGAAGCCGTCTATAACCAGCACCGACGGCCAAGCCGTCTAGAACCAGCGGTCAGCCCGGATAGGGCGGGTACTGCGCTTTTTTGAGCGCCCTGGCCAGCTGCGCGGCGTTGCGCGCGGCGGCCGCGGTCGCCGATGCCACCGCCTCGGGCACCTCGTCGAGGTCGTTGTAGTCGGTGGATCCCATCGCCGGGCCGTTCCAGTAGGTGCAACCCTGGCCGGGAATGCTGTAGCCGACATCGTTGAGGCCCTGGAACAGGTCGGCGACGGTCTTGTGCGCGCCGTCCTCGTTCCCGACGACGCTGACGATGGCGACTTTGCCGAGCAGCACCGGCCGGCCCTGCTCGTCCTTGTTCGACAACTCGGCGTCGAGGCGCTCCAAGACCCGCTGTGCCACCGATGACGGATGCCCCAGCCACACCGGCGTGCTGATGATCAAGATGTCGGCGTCCAGGACCTTGGACCGGATCTGCGGCCACTGATCGGTGTCACCCATGTCGGCCTCGACGCCGGGCGCGATGTGATAGTCCACGCAGCGCACCGCTTCGCAGTCGACGCCGTCCGTCTTGAGCGTGTCGAACAGGTGGGTGGCGATCAGTTCACTGCTCGACGGCGCTGGGCTGGTCTTGAGGCTGCATACCAACGCGAGGGCGCGCAACGGCTCGGGTGGAGATGTCATTGCAGCGGTGTAGCCCGCCCCCGACGCCGTCAAACGCAGATTCGGGTGACCCGGGCGCTCAGCTGCCGTCGGGTGATGCCTGGGCCGCTGCCGATGCCGCCGCGGCCTTGGCGGCGCGGCCCTCCGGGCTGCCGGCCGAGTAACCCGCCGACTTGTTCGACGCCGCACCGGACTCGCAGTTCAGCGAGACGACCATCTCTTTGGTGGCCGACCCGCTGCTGTTCGGCGGCGGCTGGGCGGTGCGTTGCTGAGCGTTGACGACCACGCAGTCGTCACGGTTCTGCACGTCTCCGAACGTGGTGCCCACGATGACGGTGTAGCCCGCGCCGCTGAGCGCCGCCGACGCGTCACTGTATTTCTGTCCGTTGACGTCGGTGCCCGCCGCGGCGGCACTTCCGCTGCTGATCACGGCGACGACACCCGCGCTGACCGCGGCGAGCCCGACTCCCAGGGCGATCCGTTTCATCGTCAGCCCTTCTTCGGTACGGCCATGGTGGTGGGTTCCACGGTGGCCGGCGTCGTCCAGGTGGCCGTCGCGCCCATATTGGCGGGCACCACGACCGGCGAGGAGAAGGTGGTGTTGGCGGGCGCGTCACCCGATCCGGCCAGCATGCTGGCCGCGCCGCCGCCGCTGTGCGCGGCGCTCAACGCGCCGAGGGTGATCATCGCTCCGGCGCCGACCACGCCCAGCAGTGCGCGCCGGGAGCGCCATGACGAGTGTGTGTTCATGCCGCTGATCGTGCTTGCGGCAACCGCAAACCGGCTGGACCCCGGCTGTGATGTTGCTGCCGCAATCGTTAAGGCGCGGTTACCGGAAGCCGGGTACGCCCGGGTAGGTCTGCTGGGTCGGATACTCGCCCGGGTACGGGGCCTGAGTCGAGTAGCTGGGCTCACCGCGGTTGGGCACCTGGATCGGAATGGGCACCGGCAGGAACGGCACGGTGATGAACGTCGTGGTCATCGCCGGTGTGGTGGTCGTGGTGGTCGTGGTGGGCGGTGTGGTGGTCGTCGACGGTGTGGTGGTCGTCGTAGTCGTAGTCGTAGTCGTCGTCGTCGTGGGTTGCGTGGTGGTGACGGTGACGGTGTGGGTGACCACCGGTTCCGGGGTGTGCGTCGGCGGGGGTGGCGGGGCGGGCGGCTCGGTGGTCACGGTCACGACGGGAGGCGGCGGCTGCGTCGTGGGCGGTGCGACCGCCGCCGGTGGCGCCTCGGTCGGCGGCACGATCGGGCGTGAGACGGGCACGTTCGACGGTGCGGTAGCGGGGCTCGGGCTGCCCGAGTTACCGGTCAGCGCGATCGCCACCCCGCCGAGCGCGATGAGCGTCAGCACGCCCGCGGCGGCGAACACCAGGATCGGCAGCCGCTGCCACGCCCGCGGCGGATCGTCGTAAGAACGCGGAACATGTTGGGCTACAACATGTGTGGTCGCATCGACGGCATACGGGTTCTCGGTGCGGTAAGGAATCTCCCCGCCGGCGTACGGGACCGGATCGCCGGCGGCGGCGTCGTCCTGCGACCAGGCCAGCGCACCGACCGCACCCTGGCCGGCGGGCCCCAGCTGAGTCGGCGTGTCGGCGGCGGCCGCGGGGGCCAGTCCCGTCGGCAGGTCGGCGGCGGCCGGCGCCAGCCCGGTAGGCGCGTCCGGGGCGATCGGTGCCATCCCGGTGCGGAGATCCGATTCACCACCGTATGCGGCGAAAAGTGCAGCGCCGACGGCAGCGTCGAGCGCGGGCTGCGCGGTGGTCACGACGGGTATGCGGGTGTGCTCGGAAAGCCGTTGGGTGATCATCGGGATGCTCGCACCGCCGCCGACGGTGGCCACCGCGGAGAGATCGGCGAAGGTGATCCTGTTGCGCTGCAACAGGTTATCCAGAGCGGTCAGGACTTCCGCGAATGGCTCGGCGAGCAGCTCGTCCAGCTCGGCGCGGGTCAGTCGAACCACCGATTGGCGGCCCCCCAGCGCCACAGGTATCTCGGTGGCGGTGATCGAGGACAGCCGCTCCTTGGCCTGACGGCATTCCTCACGCAGTTGCCCGAGCAGGCCGACCGCGGCGGTGGCGGCCGGATCCGCGTCACCGATGCCGCCGAGCACCTTGGTCAGCGCCGCCTGGTCGATCAGGTCGCCGGAGAACTCGGCGACCCGCAGGGTTTCATCCAGCGACTCGAATGCGGCGCCGGCATCGACCAGGGTGATGCTGGTGCCACCACCGCCGAAATCGAGCAACGCCACCGGTCCGCCGCCATGGAGTCCCGGGCTGGTGCGCAACGAGGTCAGCGCGGCCACCGCGTCGGACACCAAACGTGGTGGGGTGCCGCTGGGCGCGAGCACCGGATTGGCGCGGATGGCTGCGCGCAAGGTGCGCACCGTCGCCGCCGTCCAGTGCGCGGGCACCGCGATGGCGGTCTGTGGTGCAGGTGCTGCCCCGGCGGCGCCGACCATCGCCTCGAGCGCCTCGACCAGCAGGTCGTCGGCGGAGTACGACGACCCATCCGTCGCGACCAGCGGCACCGGATCGCCCACCCGGTCCACGAAACCGCTGAGCACCAGACCCTGCGCGGCGTCCGGTGCCGCGGGCAGGCCGATTTCCGGCGCGCCGTGCGGGGGCAGGGTCAGCACAGTACGCCGCGTCACAGGCCGGCCGCCGACACTCGTCGCGACCAGGTTGGTCGTCCCTATCGACAACCCCAACGGGTCGCTCATATCGAACCCACCTTAGCCGCCGACATCTCGGCCCGACGACGGGACACACCGGGGTCCGACGAACTCCGTTCCGGCACTGAACTTTTGGATCAGTTGTGAATCACCTTTGGCCGGCGTGGCGACGGGTACGCCGGATGAATTTGACCAACACGTCAACAGAGTTCGGGTCCGGTCGGCAAACATCTGTGCTGCAATGTCGAATGTGAGTGACAACGCAAGTGATATCGAGGCAATCAAAGGCGTCAAGTACCGCTACCTGCGTGCACTGGACACCAAACACTGGGACGACTTCGCGGCCACCCTGGTCGAAGATGTCAAGGGCGACTACGGGCCGTCGCTGGGTAACGAACTGCATTTCACCGACCGCGACGCGCTGGTGGAATTCATGCGTACGTCGCTCGGTCCGGGCGTCATCACCGAACACCGGGTGGATCATCCGGAGATCACCCTCGAAGGTCCCGACGAGGCGTCGGCCACCTGGTATCTGCAGGACCGGGTCATCGCGGCCGAATTCAATTTCATGCTCATCGGCGCCGCGTTCTACCACGACCGCTACCGTCGAACCCCAGATGGCTGGAAGATCAGCGCGACGTCCTATGACCGCACCTACGACGCCACCATGTCATTGGAGAATCTCGGCTTCCACCTGAAACCAGGTCGCGCGCTTAACATCTGATCACTTCGCGACCGCGATCAGGGCGCCTGGCCGCAGCCACTGCATGATCTTCACCAGGGTGGCGTCGTCGATGGCGACGCAACCCGCGGTCGCGCCGCCATCGGTGGTGTGCAGAAAAAACGCACCACCGTTGCCCGGGATCCTGGCCTTGTTCACCCCCATCACGACTGCGTGCGCGTACTGCGGGATCTGCAGGTTCTCGGTGCCGCTGCTGGGGTTGGTGTCGAACGGGCACTGGGCCTTCTTGCACACCTGCATGGTGTTGTAGGTCGGGCTTTTCATATCGCCGTCCCACCAGTGATCCGGGCCGACCTGCACGTACTGCAGTCCCCCGCCGGGATTGGGTTTGGTGCCGAACGCGAAATCGAGAGTGAATATGCCCATCGGCGTTTTCATTTCGCCGTCATGGGTTTCCGGCGCCATTCCGTTGGCCCCGATGTGGGCCGGGATGGCGACTCCGATCGGTTGCCAGCCCGCCGACGTGCGCTCCCAGACATCCATCTTCGCCGACGAACCACCCACGCCGACAACCGAAATGACCTGAGTGGCGGCGCCGACGGAATTGGCGAACCACGGCGCGTCCGCCGCCCGCGCCACCGGTGACATGAACCCGGCACCGCTGCCGAGCATCACCGCGCACAGCAGCATCAGCAGTCGGCGCATCATTCCATCGTCGGCAGCGGGGCATGCGCGGGTCAAGTCAAGGTTTGGACACGATGGCACGGAAAAGAAACCCGTGCGCTGCGTAGGTTGGAGAGATGATCGGTAGAAGGCCCCGCGGGCTCCAACAGATCGGTCAGGGTCTGGGCACCCTGGACCGCGAGATATTCGAGGCCGTCGCCGAATCGCCCAGCCCGCTGCTCGACTCCGCCATGCCCCGGCTGACCTCGGCGGCAGACCACTCCAAGTTGTGGATAGCGATCGGCGGGGCGCTCGCCGTGGCGGGCACCTCCTCGATGCGGCGGGGGGCGGCCCGCGGCCTGCTGACCCTGGCCGTCACCAGCCTGGTCACCAATCAGGGCGCCAAGCGGTTGTGGCTGCGGTCGCGTCCGGACCGCACCCCCGTGCCGCTGATCCGGCGGTCCCGGCGGGTACCCACTTCCAATTCGCTGCCGTCCGGGCATTCGGCCAGTGCTGCCGCCTTCGCGGTGGGCGTCGGACTGGAGAGCCCTCCGCTCGGGCTGGGGCTGGCCCTGCTCGCCGGCCTGGTCGGGCTGTCCCGGGTGGCCACCGGTGCGCACTATCCGGGTGATGTGTTCGCCGGATTCGGCATCGGGGCGGCGGTGGCGGTGCTCGGGGCGCGCGTGGTGCCGCCGATCGTCGAGGCGCCACCGCCGACATCGGAACTGCTTCGGCTGGACACCCCGAGGCGGCCGGAGGGCGAGGGCGTGGTGCTGGTCATCAACCCGGCCTCGGGCAGCGGAACCGGCGCCCGCGTCGTCGACGAGGTGAAGCAGGGGCTGCCCCGCGCCGAGATCCTCGAGGTCGGCGAGGGCGAAGACATCGCCGAGGCGTTACGTGCGGCCGCGGGTCGAGCCGAGGTGCTGGCCGTCGGCGGCGGGGACGGCACCGTCTCCTGCGCGGCCGGCATCGCCGTGGAGACAGGGGTGCCGCTGGCGGTGTTCCCGGGCGGGACGTTCAACCACTTCGCCAAGGACATCGGCTGCGTCACGGTGGCCGACACCGTCACCGCGATTCGCGAGGGTCAGGGGTCCTACGTGGACGTGATCCGGTTCAACGAGGCCGACACCGTCATCAACACCGCCAGCATCGGCGCCTACCCGGCGTTCGTCCGGGTCCGGGACAAACTCGAACACAAGATCGGCAAACCGCTGGCCGGGGCGTACGCGCTGTGGCACACCCTGCGCCGGGACAAGGGTGTGCGCATCACCTACGACAACAAGACCGTGCAGACCTCGCTGTTCTTTCTCGGCAACGCGGTGTACGCGCCGTCGGGTTTCGCGCCGTCACGACGCAGCAGGATGGACGACGGGCTGATCGACGTCCGGATCCTGGAAACCGGGCGCAGGTTGAGCCGGGCCCGCATCCTGAGCGCGCTGGTGCTGGGCCGACTGGTGCGCAGCCCGCTCTATCACGAGATGCGGGTGCCGGAGTTCAGCTTCGTGGCGGTGGATGGGCCGACACCCATCGCTCATGACGGGGAGGTCGAGAACACCTGCGAAGAGGCGACTTTCAAGGTGCTGTACCGGGCACTGCCGGTGTTCCGGCCCCTGGGTCGACGGGCGGGTCGGGGATGACGGACCGGTTGAGCACCGGCAGGCACGCCAGCACCCACAGGTAACCCAGCGCCCAGCCGGCCAACACGTCGGAGGGGTTGTGCACGTTGAGCACCACCCGCCCGACCCCGATGGCCACCACCACGACCGCGCCGGCGACCAGCACCGGGGTGCGCAGCCTGGAAAGTAACGGCAATCCGACGGTCAGCAGGCCCAGCACACCCGCCATCACGCCGAGCGCGTGGCCGGACGGGTACGACGTCGAGGACTCGAACACCAGCGCGGTCGCCGGACGCGGCCGGTCCACCATCGCCTTCAGCGCGACCAGGAGCAGACCCGACACCTCGACCGAGAGCGTGAGGAACAACGCCACCCGGAGTTGCCTGCGGGTGAGGGCGATGACGATCCAGATCCAGGCGGCCAGCCGGAACACCACCGGATGAAACACCGTGCAGAACACATCCCAGCAGCGCACCCAAACGGGATGGTCCAAGCCGAACCGGTACAACGGTGCCAGCACCGCGGTATCGGCCGATGTCAGCCAGCGGGCCTGGCTCAGCACCGCAATCAGGGTGCCGAGAACAACCGCGGCCGCCAGGGGCGCAAGCCACCGTGCGTTGCGTGTCACCGGACCAGTCCTACCACTGCAACCGGACGCAGCGTGAGAGCAACATCGCGGTGACGTGATGGAAACAAGTTGCCCATATTTTGCTGACCATGACACAAGAGCTCACAGACGAGCCGGCCGATGCCGTCGTCGACCCCGGCGATCGGCTGACCGCCACCAAGGAAACGCTCGAGGATTACACGCTGCGCTTCGCACCGCGCAGCTACCGGAAGTGGTCCACCCGGGTGGTGGGCATCTCGGCGCTCGGCGGTATCGCCTACCTTGCCGACTTCGCGATCGGCGCGAACATCGGCATCTCCTACGGGACGACGAACGCACTGTGGGGCATCCTCATCTTCGCCGTCGTGGTGATGCTGACCGGATTCCCTGTCGCCTACTACTCCGCGCGGTACAACATCGACCTCGACCTGGTCACCCGCGGCAGCGGCTTCGGCTACTACGGTTCGGTGGTCACCAACGTCATCTTCGCGACGTTCACCTTCATCTTCTTCGCCCTCGAGGGCTCGATCATGGCCCAGGGCCTCAAACTCGGGCTCGGGATACCGTTGTGGCTCGGGTACGCCGCCTCCACGCTGGTGATCTTCCCGCTGGTCATCTACGGCATGAAAGTGCTGTCCACACTTCAGGTGTGGACCACTCCGCTGTGGCTCATCCTGATGGTGGCGCCGTTCGTCTATCTGGTGATCAGCCACCCCGAATCGGTCGGTCAGTTCTTCGCCTACCAGGGTGAGAACGGTGTGCAGGGCTTCGACCTGGGCTCCACGTTGCTGGCCGCCGGCGTCTGCCTGTCGCTGATCGCCCAGATCGCCGAGCAGAACGACTACCTGCGCTTCATGCCCCCCAAGACGCCGGAAAACCAGCGCAGCTGGTGGACCTGGATGTTCCTGGCCGGCCCCGGCTGGGTCATCTTCGGCGCCATCAAGCAGATCGTCGGCCTGTTCCTGGCGGTGTATCTGATCGCCAACGTCGCCGACAGCACGGGTATCGCCAACCAGCCGGTGCATCAGTTCCTGGAGATCTACCAGAACTTCCTGCCGCCGTGGCTGGCCATGACGCTGGCCGTCGTGCTGGTGGTCATCAGCCAGGTGAAGATCAACGTCACCAACGCCTACTCCGGCTCGCTGGCCTGGACCAACTCGTTCACCCGGGTCACCAAGACCTATCCGGGCCGGCTGGTCTTCCTGGGCGTGAACCTGCTGATCGCGCTGATCCTGATGGAAGCCAACATGTTCGACTTCCTCAACACCATCCTGGGCTTCTACGCCAACTGCGGTATGGCCTGGGTCGTGGTGGTGGCCAGCGACATCGTCTTCAACAAGTACCTGCTCAAGTTGTCACCGATGGTGCCCGAGTTCCGCCGCGGCATGCTCTACGGGTTCAACCCGGTGGGCTTCGGTTCCATGCTGATCGCAGCGGGCCTGTCGGTCATCGCGTTCTTCGGCGGTCTCGGTGAGGCCATCCGGCCGTACTCGCCGCTGGTCGCCATCGGCCTGGCCCTGGTGCTGCCCCCGATCATCGCGATCGCGACGAAGGGCAAGTACTACCTGCGCCGCACCGACGACGGCATCGACCTGCCGATGTTCGACGAATACGGCAACCCCGCCGATGACCACCTCAAATGCCATGTCTGCCATCACGATTACGAACGGCCGGACATGCTGAAGTCGGCCACCGGCAACGGTTTCATCTGCTCGCTGTGCCTGAGCACCGACAAGACCGGGGAGCACGTCCTGCCCGCGTAGTACCGCGTACGACTTGTGCACGTTTCGTGACGCTCGGCGTTACGAAACGTGCACAAGTCGTCGTACTGTGTGGCCATGGCGGTCTTTCTCCGAAAGCTGTTCGGCATCGGCAAGTTGCCCGACGATCTGCGCGCGGCCGTGGAATCCGAGGGCATCATCCATCTGGCCGAGTATGTGGCTGTCACCCGGCATTTCTCGGGCCGGGTGCCGGGCAAGCGTTCCGCGGGCAGCGTCAGCAGCTACTCCGGATCACTGGTGCTCACCTCCCAGCGAGTGCTCGCCACCCTGTCCTCGGTTCCCAAATTGGCCGGCCGGACCATCGATCAGCGTTGGGACGCAACACAATCCGGTGCCGTGACCGCAGTTCTCTCCGAGACCGGGCTGCATCTCAACGTCGACGTGGCCCGCGTCGATCCGCGATGCAGCGGTCAACTGTCGCTGCACTACAAGGAGCCACTGCCGGCGGATGTGCTGGCTCGGCTGCCCCGGCGCGACTTGGCCTACGACGTGCCACCGGAGTGGGTGTTCCGGGCCGTCGGGGTGCCCTACCACCCATGACCATCCCCTACGACGACGTACTGCGCCAGCGCATCCAGCGCAACCTGGCCGGTCACCACCGGCACAGCGTCACCGATCCGGCCAAGCGGCACGCCGCCGTGGCCGTCGTGCTGGTGGATTCCGAGCTCGGCGAAGATCGGGTCGACCCGGCGCCGGTGGACGACTGGATCGCCGGCCGGCCGATGCCCGAGGCCGGCCTGGACGGCCGGATGGTCGACGTGTCCGGCGGGGCGGCGTTCCTGCTGTGCCGCCGTGCGTCGCGGCTCAATTCGCATGCGGCGCAGTGGGCGCTACCCGGTGGACGCCTGGACCCCGGCGAGACGGCGGTGGATGCGGCACTGCGCGAAACGCACGAGGAGATCGGCGTCGACCTGCCCGGCTCCTCGGTTATGGGTCTGCTCGATGATTACCCGACCCGCTCGGGATATGTCATCACGCCCGTGGTGCTGTGGGGCGGCGGCCGGCTGGACCCGCGCCCGGCGCCCGACGAGGTGGTGGCGGCCTACCGGGTCGGTCTGCACCAGTTGCTCCGCGAGGATTCGCCGCGGTTCATCAGCATCCCGGAAAGCCCCAGGCCGGTGGTGCAGATCCCGCTCGGCAACGACCTGATCCACGCCCCTACCGGTGCGGTGTTGTTGCAGGTGCGCTGGCTATGTCTGCAGGGCAACTCGGACCGCGTGGACGAACTCGAGCAGCCGGTGTTCGCCTGGAAGTGAGAAATCGGTGCGCCAAAGGGTTGCCCAACCCCGCGTCACCATGTTCCGTTTATCTGCGATGAAGGACTTCCTGTGACCGGCCCCCACCCCGACAACGTGCTGTTCGTGCACTGGCATGACCTCGGCCGCTACCTCGGCGCCTACCACCATGCCGATGTCAGCAGTCCGCGCCTGGACCAGCTGGCGGCCGAAGGCATCCTGTTCACCAGGGCACATGCCACCGCCCCGCTGTGCTCCCCGTCGCGCGGATCCCTGTTCACCGGCCGCTACCCGCAGAGCAACGGCTTGCTCGGCCTGGCCCACCACGGCTGGGAGTACCGCGCGGACGTGCAGACACTGCCCGCGCTGCTGTCCCAATCCGGTTGGCACACCGCCTTGTTCGGCATGCAGCACGAGACGTCCTACCCGGCGCGGCTGGGCTTCGACGAGTACGACGTGTCGAACTCGTACTGCGAGTACGTGGTCGAGCGGGCCACCGCCTGGTTGCGAGACCGGGCGAGCGAAGCGACGGGGGAAAGTCCTGACCACCCGAAGCCGTTCCTGCTCACCACCGGTTTCTTCGAGACACACCGGCCCTACCCCGCCGAACGTTACGACCCGGCCGACCCCGCCGAGGTCGACGTGCCCGGCTATCTGCCCGACACCCCCGACATCCGCCAGGACCTCGCCGACTTCTATGGATCCATCACGGTGGCCGACGCCGCCGTCGGCGAGCTCCTGGACACCCTGGCCGAAACCGGGCTGGACCGCAGCACCTGGGTGGTGTTCCTGACCGATCACGGGCCGGCACTGCCACGGGCCAAGTCCACGCTGTACGACGCGGGCACCGGTATCGCACTGATCGTGCGGCCGCCCCGGGACGCGCACATCACTGCGCGGGTATACGACGACCTGTTCAGCGGCGTCGATCTCACCCCGACCCTGCTGGATCTGCTCGGCGCGCCGATCCCCGCTGAGGTACAAGGTCTTTCGCACGCAGATGCGCTGCGCAACCCGGGCGGTGACGAGGTCCGCACCGAGGTGTACACCACCAAGACCTTCCACGACTCCTTCGACCCGATCCGCGCCATCCGGACCAAGGAATACAGCTACATCGAGAACTACTCGGCGCGCCCGCTGCTGGACCTCCCATGGGACATCGCCGACAGCGCGCCGGGCCAGGCCGTCGGCCCGCTGGTCACCGCGCCACGCCCGGAACGCGAGCTCTACGACCTGACCGCCGATCCGGCGGAGAGCCGCAATCTGCTCACCGAGAGCCCTAGCGACAAATCCGAGACGATCGCCGGTGAACTGGCGCTGCGCCTCGATGAGTGGCGGCACAAGACCAATGACGTCATCCCGTCGGATTTCGCCGGTAGCCGCATCTCAGAGCGGTACACCCAGACCTACCTGAGCATTCACGGACGCCCGGTCACCAGCCGTTCCGCTATCGCCGCCGACCGCGGCATCGACGGCGAACGCAGTGCGCAAGATTAATGCTCATGCTGAGCGAAAAGTCCCTCTGAGCAGTGCATACCGGCACCCGTTAGGCTCTCGCGCATGTCTTCACCGACGACACCCACGGCGTACTTGGTCCTCGCCTCGCAACGCAGCGGCAGCACTCTGCTGGTGGAATCCCTGCGTGCGACCGGCGTCGCCGGGGAGCCGCAGGAGTTCTTCCAATACCTGCCCACCACCAGCATGTCGCCGCAGCCGCGGGAGTGGTTCGCCGACGTCGAGGACCCGTCGATCCTGCGCCTGCTCGACCCGATCGTCGACGGCAAACCCGACATCGCGCCTGCCGAGATCTGGCGCGACTACATCCAGACCGTCGGGCGCACCCCCAACGGGGTGTGGGGCGGCAAGCTGATGTGGAACCAGACGCCGTTGCTGCTGGACCGCGCGAACGGCCTGCCGAACCGCTCCGGTGACGGACTGCTGGCGGCCATCCGCGATGTGGTCGGCAGCGATCCGGTACTGGTGCACGTCTACCGGCCGGATGTGGTGTCGCAGGCGGTGTCGTTCTGGCGCGCGGTTCAGACCCGGGTCTGGCGCGGCCGGCCCGACCCGGGACGTGACGCGCGCGCCGAGTATCACGCCGGTGCCATCGCACACGTGGTGAAGCTGTTGCGCGAGCAGGAAGAGGGCTGGCGCAACTGGTTCGCCGAAGAGGGCGTCGAGCCGATCGACGTCTCCTACCCGTACCTGTGGCGCAACCTCACCACGGTGGTGGCCACGGTGCTGGAGCAGCTGGGCCTGGACCCGGGGCTGGCGCCCGAGCCGGTGCTGGAACGCCAGGCCGACCAACGATCCGACGACTGGGTTGACCGCTACCGCGCCGACGCGCACCGGGAGGGACTGCCGACATGACCGCCACCGACACCATCCACGTCGACGAACTGAGGCTGCTGGAAGCCGAAGCCGTGCACATCATCCGGGAGGTGGTGGCCGAGCTGCAGCGGCCGGTACTGCTGTTCTCGGCGGGCAAGGACTCGATCGTCCTGCTGCGGTTGGCGGAGAAGGCTTTCCGGCCCGGGCCGCTGCCTTTCCCGGTGTTGCACGTGGACACCGGGCACAACTTCGGTGAGGTCATCGAGTTCCGCGACCGGCGTACCACCGGCGTCGGGCACAAACTGCTCGTCGGTTCGGTGCAGGAGACCATCGACAGCGGCCGGGTCGCCGACCCGGGGCCGGGCGCCTCACGCAACCGGCAGCAGACCCGCACGCTGCTCGACGCACTGGAGGCCGGCGGTTTCGATGCCGCGTTCGGTGGTGCGCGTCGTGACGAGGAGCGGGCGCGCGCCAAGGAACGCATCCTGAGCTTCCGTGACGAGTTCGGCCAATGGGATCCCCGCGCCCAGCGTCCCGAGCCGTGGTCGCTGTACAACGGCCGGATCCGTAAGGGCGAGCAGGTCCGCGTCTTCCCGCTGTCGAACTGGACAGAGTTGGACATCTGGCGCTACATCGAGCTGGAAAACCTTGAGCTGCCGTCGATCTACTTCGCGCACGAACGCGAGGTCTTCGAACGCGACGGCATTCTGCTCGCGGTGTCCGAGTACGCCCGGCCCACCGGCGGCGAGAAGGCCGCCCTGGAGTGGGTGCGCTACCGCACCGTCGGCGACCTCACCATCACCGGCGCGGTGCGGTCCAGGGCCACCCGGATCGATCAGGTGATCACCGAGATCTCCGCCGCCACGGTGTCCGAGCGCGGCGAGACCCGCGCCGATGACCGCACATCGGTGGCCGCGATGGAAGACCGCAAGCGAGAGGGTTACTTCTGATGTCCATTGAGACGAGCGCAGCGAAGCAGAGCGACGGCGAGAGGACCACTCGTCAGCTGCTTCGCATCACCACCGCCGGGTCGGTCGACGACGGCAAGAGCACCTTGATCGGCCGGCTGATGCACGACACCGACAGCTTGCCGCTGGATCACCTGGAGGCCGTCACCGACGAGGAGGGTGTGGCCGACCTGGCCGCGTTGTCCGACGGTCTGCGCGCCGAGCGGGAACAGGGCATCACCATCGATGTCGCATACCGGTTCTTCTCCACGCAGACCCGCAGTTACATCCTGGCCGACACCCCCGGCCACGAGCGGTACACCCGCAACATGTTCACCGGCGCCTCGAACGCACACGTGGCAATCCTGCTGGTGGATGCCCGCGCCGGCGTGCTGCGCCAGACCCGCAGGCACGCCCGGATCGCGAAACTGCTTGGCATCAAGCACTTCGTCGCGGCAGTCAACAAGATCGATCTGGTGGACTTCGACGAGGTCCGCTACCACGAGGTCGCCGCCGAGCTGCAGCTGGTCGCCGACCGGCTCGGTGGCGCCGACCTGGCCGTCATCCCGATCGCCGCCAAGCTCGGCGACAACGTCGTGCACCGCTCGGATCGGACACCGTGGTACCAGGGCCCGACTCTGCTGGAGTACCTGGAGACGGTGGAACTGGCTGCCCCGCAGCCGGAATCGTCGAAGTTGCGGCTTCCGGTGCAGTGGGTGTCACGGCCCACCTCGGAGCAGCGCCGCCGCTACACCGGCCGGCTGTCCGCGGGCACCTTGAGTGTCGGTGACACCGTGGTCAGCCTGCCGTCGGGCACCCGGTCCACCGTCACCGTGGTCGACACCCTCGACGACGACCGGGCCACCGCGGTGGCACCGCTGTCGGTGTCGATCGAACTGGCCGACGATATCGACGTCGGCCGCGGTGATGTGTTCGTCAGCGCCGCCGACGACGCGTCACTGCCGGTGCTGGCCCGCGAGATCGACGCCACGGTGTGCTGGTTCCTGGACAGCCCGCTGCGGGCCGGCGACCGGCTGGCACTCAAGCAGGGCACCCGCACCGTCCGGGCCACCGTGCAGGACCTGCACACCAAGCTCGACCCCGAGACGCTGGACGAGGTGGACGGCCCGGTCGAGTTGGCGCTCAACGACATCGGCTCGGTGACCCTGCGCACCAGTTCCATCGTGGTGGCCGACCCGTACGCCGAGAACCGGGACAGCGGTGCCTTCATCCTGATCGACGAGGTGTCCAACGACACCGTAGGCGCCGGCATCATTCTGGCGGCCCGCGAGGTCAAGCCCAGTGGCCACAACCGATCCGACATCAAATGGCATCCGTCCTCGCTGGATCGGGACTACCGGTGGGGCAAGACCGGTCAGCGCGGCGCCACCATCTGGTTCACCGGGCTGCCGGCCTCGGGCAAGTCGACGCTGGCCGTGGCCGTCGAACGGGCGCTGGTCGAATCCGGCCGGGTGGCCTACCTGCTGGACGGGGACAACCTGCGGCACGGGCTGTCCGATGATCTCGGCTTCTCCGCGGGTGATCGGACCGAGAACATCCGCCGCGTCGGGCATCTGACCCGGTTGCTGGCCGATGCCGGTGTCGTCGCGCTCGCCGCACTGGTGTCACCGCTGCGCTCCGACCGGGAGATCGCCCGATCGCTCAACGACGCCGCCAAGCTCCGGTTCATCGAAATCCATGTCGCCACCCCGGTGGAGGAATGCGCGCGCCGCGACCCCAAAGGTCTGTACGCACGAGCCACCGCCGGAGAGCTCAAGGGCCTCACCGGAGTTGACGCCCCCTATGAGGCGCCCGAATCGGCGGACCTGGTGGTCGACACCACCGACGCCGATATCGACGAACTGGTCGAGCGGGTCATCGCGCTCCTCGACCTCGAGTGATTTGGGCGACGACGAACAGCCGCCGGAACGGGAAGAACGTGCTGCCGTCGGCGCGCACCGGGTAGGCCTGCGTGAGCACCGGGATGATGGCCTGCCGGTACTGCTCCCACAACTCATCGGACAGCCGGGCCCTGACCTGGGTCAGCGCCGTGCCGGTGATCCAGTCCAACACCGGTGTCGCACCGCGTAATTCGTGGATATAGGTGGTCTCCCAGACATCCACCGCACACCCGGCATCGCTGAGCAGTCCGGCGTACTCGACCGGAGTACCCACCACATCGGCCTCCCGCCAGGGCATCTCGCTCAGCGCCTCGGCGAACGGCTCGCGGCGCGCCACCGCACGTACCGCCTCGTGCGAGGGGGCGTCGAAGTTGCCGGGCACCTGGAAGGCGATCCACGACCCGGGCGCCAGCTGACGCGTCCAGCGCAACACGATGTCCCGGTGCCCGGGCACCCACTGCAGCGCGGCGTTGGACACCACCACATCGGTGTCGGGTTGTGGGCTCCACTCCTCGATACCGCCGACCTCGGCGTCCAGACCGCGCTCGCGTGCCTTCTGCACCATCTCCGGCGACGAATCCCACGCCTCGATCTGTGCGCCGGGCCAGCGCTGGCTCAGCGTCTCGGTCAAATTTCCGGGCCCACAGCCCAGGTCGACCACCCGGCGCGGACGCTGCGCCGTCACCCTGGACAGCAGTTCGAAGAACGGGCGGCCGCGGTGATCGGCGAAGGCCAGGTACACATCCGGATTCCACACCGGACCCATCTTGCTCCCCTTCCCTGTGCGGGTGCCATCATCAGTGGCGATGGACGAGCCGACTTCGGTGCGTCGGATCTGGGAATCCCTCGGGCTGCCCGGCATCGTCGACGTACACACGCACTTCATGCCCAAGAACGTGATGGACAAGGTCTGGCAGTACTTCGACGCGGCCGGGCCGTTGGTCGGGCGGGCCTGGCCGATCACCTACCGCACCGATGAGCGCGCCCGCCTGCAGACCCTGCGCTCCTTCGGCGTCCTGGCCTTCCCGTCGCTGGTCTATCCGCACAAACCCGATATGGCGGCCTGGCTGAACCAATGGGCGGCGCAGTTCGCCGCCGACACGCCGGACTGCCTGTCGACGGCCACGTTCTACCCGGAGCCGGGTGCGGACCGCTACGTCGCGGCGGCCATCTCCGGCGGGGCCCGGTTGTTCAAAGCACATGTACAGGTGGGCGGCTACGATCCGACGGATCCGCTGCTCGACGACGTGTGGGGTGTGCTGGCCGAGGCTGGCATCCCGATCGTCATCCACTGCGGGTCCGGCCCGCAACCCGGCGTGCACACCGGTCCCGGCCCGGTGCGGGCGGTACTGGAGCGCCACCCCGGGCTGCGGCTCATCGTGGCGCATATGGGCATGCCGGAGTACAGCGAATTCCTGGACCTCTCCGAGCGTTTCGGCGTGCACCTGGACACCACCATGGCATTCACCGGTTTCAGCGAGGAGACCATGCCCTTCCCCACCGCCGACTATCCGCGCCTGCTGCGGCTCGGCGACCGGATCCTGTGGGGCAGCGACTTCCCGAACATCCCGTACGGTTACGCCGACGCGATGACGTCGCTGACCCGGCTGCCGGGTGTCGACGACGCCTGGTTGCGCGCGGTGTTCCACGACAACGGCGCCCGGATCTTCGGCCTCGACCGATCCGGTTCCCGATAGCATCGGCTGGTGACCGAACCATCGCAGGCTCCCCCGGTCCCGCCCATTCCTGTCCCTGATGTGCCGGGCGCCGACGCCGGCGCTCGTGGTCTGCCCCGCCGCATCGACCTGACCTGGCAGCAGAAGTTGCTGGTCGACGCCTCGGCGATCGCCGATCTCGGGTTGCGCACCGCCGTCGCCTCGATCGTCGGCGCGGCCATGGTGCCCAAGTTGGTCGACGCGGCGCTGCACCCGGCCCGGGTGGCCGCCCAGGATGCGGCGCTGGATTTCTACGTCGACCTCGCCGCCAAACACGACCCGGAGTTGTCCTTCCCCGCACCGACCGCGGCGCCGCGGGTGTCCTCGCGTCCGGCCAACCCCGTCGCCACCTGGATGGCGCACGGCGAGGTCCGCAACATCCGGTTCCAGAGCAGTTTCCAGGCGGTCAACCCGGCGCTGCGTGAGCAGCGATTGTCCTACGCCCGCAACAACGTCGTGCACGCCCAGCACTGGGTACACAAGGACGGTCCTCGCCCCACGCTGTGCGTGATTCACGGTTTCATGGGATCGCCGTACCTGCTCAACGGGCTGTTCTTCGCGTTGCCGTGGTTTTACCGATCCGGGTATGACGTGCTGCTCTACACCCTGCCGTTTCACGGCCCGCGGGCCGAGAAGAACTCGCCCTACAGCGGATACGGCTACTTCGCCGACGGCATGCCCGGTTTCGCCGAGGCGATGGCCCAGGCCGTGCACGATTTCCGGTCCGTGCTGGACCATCTGGCGTACACCGGGGTCGATCGTATTGCGCTGACCGGGATGTCGCTGGGCGGCTACACCGCCGCGTTGGCCGCCAGCGTCGACGACCGCATCGATGCCGTCATCCCGAACGTCCCGGTGGTGACCCCGGAATCCGCCTTCGAAGATTGGTTCCCGGCCAACAAGCTGGTCTCGCTGGGTAATCGGGTCGCCCACATCGACAAGGCGAAGTCCGATGCGGCCACCCAATTCCATTCACCGCTGAACTACCGGCCGCTGGTGCCGAAAGACCGGCGGCTGATCATCGCCGGTCTCGGCGACCGGATGGCACCGCCGCAACAAGCCGAACTGCTGTGGCGGCATTGGGATCACTGCGCATTCCACTGGTTCCCGGGCAACCACATCCTGCACGTCAGCCAGCCCGATTACCTGCGCCGGATGACCCGGTTCCTGCATCCGTTCATGTTCTGACCGCCAGGTCCGGCGCACCCGCACGCCACCCGAGTTGCGTCGCGAGCTCGTGGCCGGCAGGCGCGTGGCCGTCCAGGCGTTGCGCGGCACGCAGTTTCAGCGCATCGAACACCGGCCGCTGCTGCCCGCCGAGGCGGAGCAGACCGGGTACCGGAACCGATGTACCGGGTGCGTCGGCGGTGCGTAGCGCGCAGACCGCCGCGGCGGTGCCCGGGCCGAATTCGACGGCGGTCCAGGTTTCCCGGGCGGGGTGCGCCCACACCGCTGACAGCGTCTCGGACAGGGCCGGCACCAGAATCCGGTAGGCGGCGAAGAACTCCGCACCGTCGGTCAGCGCGCGCCAGCGTTCCTTGGCGTCACCTGGCGCCGGGTCCGGCTCGCCGTCTTCGACGGTCGTGACCGTCCAGCCGTTCTCCCTGAGGTGGTCGGCCAATCGGCGGCCCACGATATCGGCGGTGTCGTGCAGCGGAATCCGCGCAGACCGGGCCTGCAGGGCGCTGAGGTTGTCCCGCGCGGCCAGGGTCAGCCCTACCCAGGTGTCGCGTTGCCCGGCGAGATCACGGCTGGTGATCCGCACCTTCTCGCAGCGCAGACCATAGCGGTCGACATACCCGGCGATCAGCGGCACGGGCAGTTCATCGGTTGCCGCCGGTTCGATCCGCAGCAGCACCGATGCCCGGTCTGCAACCACCGCGGGTTGGCGCCTGCGGGCGTTGCGGGTCCAGATCGCCACCCGCCTAGCCACCAGGGTCGTGACGAATTCGCCTCGCCACCAGACGAACACGAGGAGGACGACGGCGATCGCCACGCCCAGGATCCAGCGCGAGGTGACCGTATGCCACGGGTAGGCCAGCCCGGCCGGGACGATGAACAGCAAGGCCAGGGTGAGTCGGGCCGTCATGCGGCTTTGTCCTTCCGTCGATGTGCGGTGATCGCGGCAACGGCCAGCACGATCAGCGCGAGCGCGCCGGTCCCGATGAAGGCGACGGTCCGCGGGGTGAGGTCTTTCGGGGTGGCGGCCGGCGGCGCGGCAACCGTCTTCGCCGTATCGGCCGGCGTCCCCGGGCCGGGGACATCCCAGGTGAGCGCCGCGACCGGATCGACACTGCCGGCCCCCACCAGGTTCGACGGTGAGCGGTCGGCGCCGTGCGCGGTGACGGTCAGCCTGCGCACCACCTGCTCGGCGGTCAGCTCGGGAAACCGGGCCCGCACCAGCGCGGCCACCCCGGACACGTACGCCGCGGCGTAACTCGTCCCGCTGGCCGGCGCCAGTTCGCCCTTGGTATTGGGCAGCCCGTTGGCCAGTCCGCCGTCGGGGCCGTTGCTCACCGAGGTGATGTCCGTCCCCGGCGCGGCGATGCCCACCCACGGCCCGGCCATGGTGAACGGCGCCGCCTCACCCTGGCGGGTGAGCGCGCCGACCGACAACACGTAGGGCTGCCACCAGGACGGGATGGACACCGACTGCACACCGCCCCAGTTGCGCGGGTCGTCGGGACGGGCCGGGTCGGCCAATGGGTTTGTCGCACATGCTGTTCCGGCACCGTTGGTCGAGCTGCTGTTGCCGGCTGCCGCGATGATGACGGCGTCTTTGTCCACCGCCGCGTACCGCAACGCGGCCCCCAGCGCGGACTGGTCGACGGTGCTGTCGGCGGGTAGGCAGGTCACCGCGGAGATGTTGATGACCCGGGCGCCCAGGTCGGCGGCGCGCACCACCGCGCGGGCCAGCGTGGCGACGTCGATGGTGGCCCGGGTGCGCGCCGGATCCTCGCCCTGCTGTGCAGGCGAGTAGTGCGCCGAGGTCTGGCGGATCGAGAGCAGCCGGGCGCCGGGGGCGACACCGGAGAAGCCGTCGGCTCCGGGCTGTCCTGCGATCAGGCCGGCGATCAGGGTGCCGTGCCCGTCGCAGTCGGTCAGCCCGTCGGTCGATTCGACGAAGTCACCGCCGGCCTCGACGTTGGGCAGCCGCGGTCCGGGGTGCACGCCGGTGTCGATGACGGCCACCGTCTGTCCCTCTCCGCGGCCGTACCGCCAGGCCCCGGACAGGTTGAGTGTCACCTGGTTCGGATTCACCGCGGCCGGATCACTGCCGGACAGCACACCGGTGGTCGCGCACGGGGTGCGCAGGGCCATCGTCTGAACCGGACCTGCCGCGCCCGCCGGCGGGGCGACCTGACCATCGACCTGCGGCGGGGTGATCGCGCCCGCCGAGGGACAGATCAGCACCGCCACGGCGCCGACGGCACCGAGCACCGCCGATCGGTTTCGCAATCCGGTCACCTATTCAGGACCCATTCGAACAGGCCGAGCAGCAGGGCGGCCAGCGGGATCACCGAGGCATCCACCGCGGACGCGACGAAGCCGAACAGCCGCCGGGCGGGCAACGAATACGTCTGGGGTGCGCCGATCCGCGGGTTCAGCGCGACCAGCGCCCACCCGGCGGTCAGGACGGCCAGCACGCCCAACGCCCACCAGGCCCCGGTGTAGCGGTCGGTCACCAGCAGGACGACCAGCAGCGCCGCGGTCACCAGGAACGAGTGGCTCAGCAGCCAGGCCTTGCAGGCGGCCGAATCCCACACCCGGGCGCGCATCGCCGCTCCCGCGGCAGCGGCCACCACCAGTACCCATGCCCACGGGGAGACGGCCGGGCCACCGACCAGGATCACCGATCCGGCCACCGCCAACAGCACCCCGCCGGCCAGGAATCCGGTCTGATGTGCGTTGGTGATCTGGATCCGGCGAGGCAGATCCTGCAGCACCCGCAGCGGTTGCGCCGACGGTGTCGGGTCGCCGGGAGCAGGCAGGGCGGGAACGGGCAGCCGGGCCCACAGCGCCGACAGCGCGGCGGCCTGCACGGTCACCAGAAGCGCGAAAACGATGAGACCGCAACCGATCCGGGTGTCGTTCAGATCCCACACACTGGCCAGCGCCGCGAACAGCAGCACACCGAAGCCGATGACCGCCGAGGCGGTGAACGTCGCGATAGCCCGCTCGAAGACCACGATGCTGATGATCGACCACGCGGTCACACCCGCGGCGGCGAGAAGCAGCTGCGCCGCGCCGAACTCGCCGGGGACGGCCAGCGCGAAGGCCGCGGCCACCGGGGCCTGGGCCGTCACCGCCAGCGCCGTGCCCAGGTGCGGGAACCGCGCCCGGGCCACCAGGGCGGCCACGACCGTGACGAGCGCGACGCCGGCAAGGGTGAACAGACCGGCGGCATGGCCGGTGCTGACCCGGACGGTCGCGGCCAGCGCGGTGGCCAGCAGCAGGAAGGCGATCACCGCGGCTGCGGCGGCACGCTGAATCTGGGTGGCACCCCAGGCCCGGTCCCGCGCGGCGGAGAAGATGACCGCGGCGTCGGCGATGTCCTCGATGATGCGCGGGGCGGCCGGGCCGGCCGGGACTTCTTGCAGGGCAAGCAGATCCCCGTCGACCACACCCACGGTGTCCAACGTCGCGTCCAGGCTGAAGGCCGCCCCGCCGATCGGGGCCAGGCTGAGCCGGGACGGGGTGCCGTCGAGATCGTCGGTGGCCGGCAGCACGGTGCGCTGCACGGCCGGGATGATCTCGCGCAGTGGCAGTTCGGCCGGCAGCGCCAGCTCGGTGAGCCGTCCGGCGGTGCCACCGGACTCGGCGGCGGCCAGCACGGCCACTCGCACGATCGGCATCACAGTGTTGTCGGGCATCGGTTTTCCGTTCTCTGGTCGAAATCAATGTTGAGCTGTGCGGGGAACCACGATCCGTCCGGCAGGGTTGCGGTCAGGCGCTGCACGGCCGCGGCGACGGCCGAGGTGTGTCCCGGCGTGAAGGTGGACACCCATTCACCGTCGAAAGCTCTCGACGGGTACACCAGGACGCGGCCCGCGGTGCAATCGACCACGCTCACCCCCACCTCGGTGCCCACCCGGTAACCGTCGCGGTGTTCACCGGCGACGATCTCGACATAGCTACGCCTGCCGGTGAAGACGGCCTCCACCACCGGCCGGGCCGATGCCGGAATACCCAGGTATTCCACGATTTCGGTCAGCTCGGCACCGGCGCGCAGCTTCTCGTCGGCGCGCGCACCCGCCCGCATCGGTACGGTGAAATCGTCGAAGTCCGCGGGCCGGCGCGCCGGCAGACCTGCCGTGAGCACCGGCACCAGGTCGTGCGGATGCGCGATGTCCATCTCGGTGAACGTCACCAGGCCTCCGCTGCGCAGCGCGACTACCGTGCCGTCCCCGCCGCGGCCCACAACGCCGCGCAACATGTTGCCGTCGGCGCCGACCACCCGCATCTCCAGCCACTGCCGGGCCCGGCACGTCACGGTGATCCATCGCTCAACCGCGGGGTTCACGGTCAGTCCCGACAGCACGCCGAGGGCGGTGAGTTCAGCGGTGCGATCGGCGGCGAAGGCGCCCGCCGCGGACGGCTCGCTATAGGGCGGCGTGATCGCCAGCACCCACGGGAACGAGCCGGAGCCGGTCAGTTCGGCGATGTACCAGGCCTGTTCGACGGTCAGCTCGACCGCATTAACAGCCATCTATCCCCATTTGGCGCCTTCGGCCTGGTCGCGCGCGTTCATCGCGACGGTGTTGGTCTCGTGCGTGCTGGCCATCGCCTGGTAGGCCCGGACCAGCTCGGTCATGCTGGTGTTCCACTGCGCCTGCCAGGCCTGGTAGGTCATCCCGGTGTCGCCTTGCCACGCGCCACCGAGCGCGGCCTGCTCGGCGGCGATGTCGGCGCCCACCGCGTTCAGAGCGCCCGCGTATCCGGCCATCTCGCCGGCGAGTCCCAGCATGGCCGGGTAGTTGTACATGATCTGCGACATGTTGTTCTCCTGGTCGGCTGGTGGGTCAGATGGAGGTGTAGGTGGTGGCGGCGGACGCGTCCTGAGCGACGTACGTGCCTGCGGCGTCGCCCAGGTTGGCCTGCGCGATGTCCAGCAACGCGTTGACGCGGGCGGCCACCTCGATGAAGCGGGCGTGGGCGGCCTGGAACGCGGCCGAGGACTCGCCCATGTGGAAGGCCTGCGAAGCCTGGGCGGCCTGTTCGGCCTGCGCGATGGTGCTGCGCATCAATGCTGCTTTTGCGCCGAAGGCCGACTCCGAGGCGACGATCTGTGGGATGTGGGCGTCGAGCATGCTCATGGCATTTCCTTCCGGATGTGTTGGTCAGAAGCGGTCAGGTTCCACGGGTGCATTCAGTTGCGCTGTCCCCCTTGTGGATCGGTCGGCGCATCGGATGACCAGGTACCCGGCAACATCGGGTTGACCGGTCCTCCGCCGAACTGGTCGCCGGTCATCTCGGTCAGACCGGCGGCCCGCGAGTCACCGGATACCGCACCGGTGAAGCCCATCGGCCCGGCGCCACTCGTGGACGCCGTCACGGCGGGGTCGGCCTGGTGCGGGACCGGCGGGCGGTCGTCGTCCTCGTCGTAGTCCATGTATTCATCGGCGTATGCGAAATCCTGGATCTCGGCCGCCTTCTTCCGGCGCCTCTTGCGCCTCTCCGCCGCGGTCAGCGCGGCCGCCGAGGCCACCGACGCTGCCGATCCCGAGGCCGGCGCCTTGGCCGCGGAGTGGTCCCGGAGGACGGGCGTGAAACCCTCGTCGGGGTCACCGCCGGGGATCGCGTAGGCGACGCTGGTGGCCGCGACCGGGGCGGCCGCTGGCGCGCTCGCGGGTGCCGTTCCGGCGGGCGCCCCGGCCGGCGCACCTGCGGGGGCGGTGACGGTCGGGGCGACGCTGGCCACCGGCCACACGCTGGGCTGGTCCGGCCGTTGTGCCACCGGTGCTTCGGGCACGGCGTCGGCGGGCAGGTCGGGTTGCGGAAGCAGGGTGAGCAGCCCCAGCATGGCCAGCCCGACGCCCGCCAGCACCGGCAGCAGGAAGGGTGCGATCGCCACTCCGATCCAGGTTCCCCAGCCCACCGGCTGCAAGATCGCCTGATAGAGCAACGCCGACAGCAGCGGGCCCCACTGCACCAGCGCCCCGGCGGGGTTGGTGAGGAAATCGATGAGGATCTGCCGGGTCATCCCGATCGGGTTCTGCAGGAAATCCCAGATCAGGTCACCACCGGGCAGTGATTTGATGTACCCCTCGAGGTAACTCAGGATGGAGTTCGAACTGTCCAGCGCCGTACCGGAATCCAGCGCTTGGGCCTGCGCCGTCAATTGCGTGGACGTCGCGGTGGCATTGCCCGCCTCGCCGACCCCGGGCATCAGCAGCGGCGGCGCAGGGGGCAGCACCGGCGTGGCGGCCACCGTCGCCGCCGCCACCGCCTGGTAGGTGCTCATCACCGTGGCGGCCTGGATCCACATCCGGACGTAGTCGGCCTCGGTCACCGCGATCGGAATGGTGTTGATACCGAAGAAGTTGGTGGCCAGCAGCACCCCGTGGGTGACATGGTTGGCCGCCAGTTCGGCCAGCGTCGGCATGGTGACCAGGGCGGTGCCGTAGGCCGCGGCCGCGGTCTCGTGCTGGGCCGCCGCGATGGCACTGTTCGCACCGGCCTGCGCCAGCCACGCCAGGTACGGCTGGTGCGCGGCAATGTAGCGCTCCGCGCTCGGCCCCTCCCATGACCCGGCGCCGACGGAGCCCAGCGTGGTGGTGAGTTCAGCGACGGCAGTGGCATATTCGGCACTCAGCGATTGCCATGCCCCCGCGGCGGCCAGCAGCGACCCGGGGCCCGGACCACTGCTGAGCAGTGCCGAATGCACCTCGGGTGGCAGTGCCATCCAGATCGGGGCGGTCATGACGGGGCGAGCCAAGCGACGGGTATAGGCATTTCAGCCGCGCGCGATCAGGTACGACAAGGCGGCCAGCGCGTCACCGGCGGCATAACTGGCGCCGGATTCGGTCACGCCGGCACCGGCGCGACCCAACTCCTGCACCGCGAGCGCGGCGACCGCACTGTGCTCGTTGCCGGCGGCACTGAATCCGGCGGCGGTTTGCAGTGAGACCGGGTCGGCGGCCGGCGGGAGCACCGCGTTGACCGCTGGTGCGGCGGCGGCATGGGCTGCCGCCAGCCGTGCGGTGAGCGCTTCCACCGCGGCGCCTGCGGCGGTCAAACCTTCGGGAACGACGCGCAGAACCATCAGCTGTATTCCTTTCCGTTCGAACTGCTACTCGAAACATGCTCGTGAACAAGAGGATTGACCAACTGGATGTGGGTGGCCTGCTCGCTGTCACCGAGCAGCATGGCGCGACCGGCGGGCAGCCGGTGGAACCGGTGACCGCGCAACTTCCCACCGTCGGCCGGGCTGCCCGACAGCATCACCGTCGTCGCCTGCAGGTCGTTGAGCCTGCGCAGCAGCGGTGCGGTCATCACCGCGTGTGCCGACCCACTGGCCCGCGCGGTGACGATCACCCGCAGCCCCAGATCCCCGGCTTGAGACAGCAACCCCAGCAGCGGCGTCCACGGTCGCTGCCCGACATACGGTCCGCTGACCGCCGGCCCGTCCGGGATCTGGTCGACGTCGTCGATGAGCAGATAGTGGGTGTGCCCCTGATAGCGCCAGTTGCGTAACTCCTGCGGGGACAGCCCGGCCGGTGGCCGGCGTTTGTCGAGCAGCGCGGCCAGCCCGAGCATGGCCGGGGTGATCCGGTCGATGTTGGGGGTGTATTCGTTGTCCGCGAACAACGGTTCCTCCACCAGCTGCAGGCGTCGGTCGATGACGGTGAACGCCACACCATTCCCCGTCGCTTCGCTCGCTCCGGCACTCTCGGCGGTGGAGTTGTCCCGGATCGTGCGGATCAAGTGCCGAAGCAGCATCGTCTTGCCCGAGCGGGTATCGCCGAACACCATCATCAGTGGATGCCGGGCGAAATCGATCGCCACCGGCGCCAGATCCTCTTCGCGCTGGCCGATGACCACCTGCTCCGGGCCGATGTACAACGGCCCCAGCGCATCCGGTGCAAGCTGGGTGGGCAGCAGCCGCACCTCGGGGGCGCGCAGTTCCGGATGGCGGGCGTTGATCGCCGGGATCAGGCGCAGATCCGGTTCGGCGAACAGGAAATGCTCGGCGGCCATGGTCAGGCCGCGCCCGGGCTGATCAGCGGGCACCGCATCGGCCGGGCGGGTGAGCGCACCGACGACCCGGACATTGCTGTCGTGGGAGTCGTTGAGCTTGAGTTCCAGGCGCAGGCCCAGACCGTCGCGCATGGAAAGCGGCACTTCGAGCCAGTTCGGCGTGCTGATCACCACGTGGATGCCGTAGGCCAGACCGGTATTGACCAACTCGGTCACCTTGGCCAGCAACGGGTTACGGGTGTTGAACGTGTCGACGTTGTCCCGGCTGAATGCGTAGAGATTGTCGATCACCAGGAAGACCTCGCCGTAGCCGTCCGCATGGGTTCCCGCCCGGCTGACCGCGCCACGTTCCTGGCGCCGGCGCAGCAGCTGCTCCAGCTCGGCGAAGGTGCGCCGGATCCGTTCGGGCTGCAGCGGCGAGGCGACCGCACCGACGTGGGCCAGATCGGCCATCGGCGCCAACTGTCCACCGCCGTAATCCAGCACGTAGAAACTGACTTCGTGCGGGGAGTGCAACGCGGCCGCCGACAGCATGAACGTTTGCAGCGCGCACGACTTGCCGGATTTGGGGCCGCCGTGGATCAGCACGTTGCCCGCCGCCGAACCGGCGCTGAACACCAGCGGGTCGCGCCGCATCTGGAACGGTTTGTCGATTTCGCCCAACGGCCACTGGAGTTGGCGCTCGGCGATACCTGTTGTGCGGCCGAGCAGCTCGGTCAGCGGGATCGCCTCGTCCAGCGGTGGCAGCCACAGCTGCGGCGCCTTGGGCCCGTACGCGGCCAGCTGGTCGCCGATGGTGGCGATCAGCTTGCGCGGGATGGGTAGCTCGTCGGGTTCCGCGTCCAGGATGACGGTTTCGACCGCCGGCTGCACCCGTGCCGCGGTGAACAGCTGCGGTTCCGGGACGGCGGCCACGACGATCGACCGGGCGGCCCGCGGCGGGTCGTAGATGCCGTCGACGTAGGTGCTGCGGAACTTGACCGGCGTCGCCCCCGGGGCGGGCACCAGGAAACCCTCACCCTTGTGCTCACGGCCGGCCTCGATGTGGAACGCGTCCTCGGTGCCGATCACCTGCCGGCTGATCGACGGGCTGGCCACTTTCAGCCCGATCCGGTAGGAGGTGTTCTTGTCGATGTCCTTGATCCGGCCCACGTCCAGGGTCTGCGAGGCGAACAGGAGGTGGATGCGGAACGACCGGCCCTTGCGCGCGACGTAGTCGAACAGATCTGCGTACTCGGGGTGCTCGGCGAGCATCAGGGTGAATTCGTCGGCCACCACGAACAGTGTCGGGATGGGCGGCAGATCGGCGGCGCCCGGGGCGCCCGATTTCTGAGCCGCTTCGTATTCGGTCACCGAGTTGAAGGCGCTGCCCTGCACGGCACGGCCGGCGTCTTTGAGCAGATGCTCACGGCGGGCCACCTCACCGCGCAGGGTATCGGCGAACCGATCGGCCAGCGAACGCTTCTCGGCCATGTTGGAGATGACCGCGACCACCTGCGGGAAATGCCGGAAGATGTCGGCACCGGCCTCGCCCTTGAAGTCGGCGTAGATCACGATGAGCCGGTCGGCCGGATGAGTCGTCAACAGCGACAACAGGATCGACATCAAGGTCTGCGATTTGCCGGAGCCGGTCATCCCGATCATCAGGCCGTGCGGGCCCATCCCGCCCTCGGCCTCGTCCTTGAGGTCGAAGACCAGTGGTTCGCCGGTGGCGGTCACCCCGATGGGTACGCGCAGTTCGTCGTCGCGGTCGCGCGGAGCCCACAGGCTTGCGACATCCAGCGCGGAAGCATCCGGGATGCCGAACAGGGTGGTGAAGGTCGACGCCCCCGAGGCGGCGGTGCGTGCCTGGTCGGGGTTGGAATCCCAGCGCGCCAGCCGGCGGGCCAGGTGGGTGGCCGCGGCGGCGGAGAACGCGTCGGCGGTCTGGACGTAGGGTTGCCAGCCCCCGCTCTGCCACCGCAGGATCTTGCCGTCGGCCACCTTGAGGATCGGGCGCTCGGGATCTGAATACTGTTCGCGGTGCGGCTCTTTGTCGCTGCGATGCACCAGAGTGACACCGGCCGCGCCGGCCCGGCTGAGCACATCGTCGGGGTTGACCTCCGGATCGTCGAGGACGATCAGCAGATGCTTGCCCGACACCGCACCGGGAAAGGGATCACGGTCATCGAGCGCGGGCGCCAGCAGGGCGCGCAGTTCAGCGGCTCCGGTGGCCAGGTAGCGGGCCGGCCCCACACCGTCGGCCTGGCCGGGGATGTCGCTGTGCGGCAGCCACTTCAACCACGACCAGTCGGGCGCCTCCAGGTCAGGAGTGGCCAGCGCCACGCCCAGCACCGCAGGGTCGTGCCAGGTGACGGCCTGGGCGACCCAGGCCCGCAGCGCATCGCGGACCTCGTCGGGGTCCCCGAGCACGGTGATCCGGCAGACCTTGGCCAGGTCTATTCCCGCGGGCACCGCACGCACGGTGCGGTGCACGTCGAGCAGGCCACGCAGGGTGGTGTGCGCCACCGGTTCCAGATCCACGTCGTCGACGGCGTCCTTGACCCGCAACGCGGTGGACAGCGGCGCGTCGTGCAGACCGGCCCGCAACACCAGGAAGTCGCCGTCGTGCGGATCGCGTTCCCACTGCCGTCGCGTTCCCGGAATCGCCGCCAGCAGTTCGGGATCCGGGTGTGACCACTCCAGGGCCGCGCGCTGGGCATCCGCCTGCGCCCGCACGTTGTCCCGCACCACCGACAGGTAACGCAGATAGTCGGCGCGTTCGGCGTCGACCTCCTCGGTGCGCAGCTTGTTGTCCGACCCGCGGTACATCGCGGTCGCGGCCAGCAACAGCACGAACGGGAAGAACAGCGTCGTCGGCGAGATCAACCGCATCCCGGTGGCCACCAGCGCCACGATCATGCCGACGATGAGAATGACGATCAGGTAGGGCAGCACCCGGCGCAGCAGCGACGGCGGGACCAGGCGGGGCAGTGAGGGCGGTGCCTCGATGGTGATGGTGCCCTTGCGGACCTCGGGCGCCGGGAGGCGCCGCCGGGCCTCGAAGATCAAGCGGCTCATCAGTTGTCTCCCTCACGGGCGGTGTCGACCGCCGCAGGTCTGGGGTCGGGGGGCAGGGCGTCGTGCGCCACCAACGCGTCGGCGCGGGACAGCGTCGGGCCTGCCGCGAATTGGATCAGCACCGACCAGGGGATCGGCACGGGCGGCGGGGTCAGTCCCAGCGCCGCCACGGCCTTGGTGTCGCTCACGGTGTCGATGCCGTACCGCACGCCGGTATCGCTGACCCAGAAGGCCGATCCGGCCTGTGGCGCCCCGGCTTCGGCACCCACCGACTGGACGAAGTATCCCCGTCCGGGCGCCAGCGCGACTCGGTCGGCGGTCACCCCGAATCCGGCACCGACGAGATCCACCGTGCGCAGACCGTCCGGCAGTGGTAGCGCGGCACCCGCCAGCAGCGTCAGCGAACTCTCGGTGGCGTCGGCCGGCTTGGACCAGTAGGCGCAGGTGACCGGGTCGGCCGTGGCGTCTACCGGGCTGACCTCGTCGGCCGGGTAGGCGGTGGTGTCGATGCCGGCCGCCACGGGGAGCCTGGCCACGTCATCGGCACCCAGCCGCGGCGGCTGCTGCAGCCCGTAGGAGTTGGTGTTGCGCAAGATGGCCGCCAGCACAGGTGAGATCTGTTGCAGGCCTTCGGCTTGCACGGCGTAATACCGGATGCCGTTGTCCGCCTGGTATGCAGCGACCACGGCACCCACCGGGGCCTGCACCGGCAGCGCGAACCGCGGCGGCGCGCCGGCCCCGGGTAGAGCGGGTGCGACCAGGGCGGCAGATTCCGGGATCGCATTGAACAGTCCGGGGGCGATCACCCGAGGGGCCGGGATGTCGGCACCAAGGCCGAGGGCATCGGTGACGGCCCGATTGGCCAGGTCGATCGGGCTGCGTTTGCCGTTCCACAACAGCCAGGTGCCTGCGTGCACCCCGCCGACGTTCTGCACCAGGACAACACGATCCGCCGGCAGCGCGGTGGCGCGCTCCCCCGTCTGGTCCGGCGGGCCGGCGAGCACCGTGACACCTGCCTGGGCGAGCGAAGCGACGGGGACGGGAGAAGACGGCCCCGCGACGTCACACACCGTCCAGTCGCCGTGGCGAGAAGTGTTCTGCACCATCCGTTCCGGGGCACCCGGGATACCGATCAGGTTGCCACGCGCGAACCGGTCGATCTCGCTGCTCTTGACCGGCGTCGGATTGTCGGGCGCCCCGGCGATCAGCCGGGCCGAGGTGAGATTGAGTGCGGGATGCACGACATCGCCGATGCGCACGTACAGCGCGGAGGTGTCGCGGTCGGCCAGGATGGTCGAACCGCCGGCGTCGCCGGCCGGGCGGATCAACGAGAACACGAAGCAGCCGGCCAGCGCCGTGACCACCACCAACGCGCCGACCAGCACCGCACGGCTCTGACTGCGCAACGGGTCGACCAGCATCCGGGTGTCGTGCAGGGCGATGCCCGAGGCCATCCGGCGCATCATGAACCGCCAGCCCGATACCTGGTGCCTGGTGACGAATCCGCGCCGATATCCGATCTGTTCAGGATTCTCGTTCATCGGTGTGCGCGAGGTGAATTCGCGGCGTTCCCCGCCGTTGGTGTCGCTCACTGGCCGGAAACCGTCAGTCCGAGGCCACGCAGCAGCGGGCCGGCCGACCGGCTGACGTCCTCGGCGCTGATCGTCATCAATTCGTCGTCGGTGAAGTCGTCGGAAGCTGCGGCCGAGCCGCTCATTCGCGGCATGTGGTCCAATCGGTATTCGCGTTCCTCTTCGGAACGTTCGACAAGGTTGCGCACGAAGCGGCCGTTACCGGCGATGTCGAGGCTGCGGCGGGCGGTGCCGGTGGCATCGGGCGTGGTGCTGGCCGCCAGATGGGCGAACAGCGCTTCCATCTCGTCGTGCGCGGCGGCCTCGAACACACTGTCGCGCTTCTCGGCCATCCGCATCGCCATCTCGACCAATTCGGTTGCGCTGTAGGACGGGAAGTCGATGCTGCGGGTGAAGCGCGAGCGCAGGCCTTCGTTGGTGTCCAGAAAGCGGTCCAGGTCGGCCCGGTAGCCCGCGACGATGACGACAAGGCGGTCGCGGTCGTTCTCCATGCGGGCCAGCAGCGTGTCGATGGCCACCAGGCCGAAATCGTTCTTGGCTCCGGTGGACACCAGCGCATACGCCTCGTCCAGGAACAGCACCCCGTCCAGGGCGCTGTCGATGATGGCGTTGGTCTTGGCCTCGGTTTCACCGATGTGCTGGCCGATCAAGTCGGCGCGGTGCACCTCGCGCACCGTCTCCTTCTTCAAAAGGCCCAAACCGCAGTAGATCTTGGCGACGACGCGGGCAATGGTGGTCTTGCCGGTGCCGGGCGGGCCGGCGAACACCAGGTGATTGGTGCGCTGCGCGACGGCCAGGCCGCGCTCCTGGCGCCGGATCGACATGGCCACCGAGCTCTTCAGCCGGGCCACCTGGTACTTGACCTCGTCCAGGCCGATGAACTCGGCCAGTTCGGCTTCGGCCTCGGTGAGCAGGTGTGCCTTGCGCTCCTTGGCGCCCGGATCGACGAAGTCGCCCTCTCCGGGTTCGGTCCGCGGATCCCACGGATCGGTGCGGGCGTCGATGCGTGCCGCGGTGGTGGTCGACAGGCCGAATGACGAATCCAGCAGCGCCTCTTCGGTTCCCGCGTGTTCGGGATTGGCCGCGTACAGCTCGGCCAGCACATCGCCTGCTTCGTCGACCTCACCTTGGGCACGCAACGCCAGCGCCTTGACCAGTCCACCGTCCACCGCGGCGACCGCGACGGGACCTTCCGGGTTCTCCAGGTGCGAGATGGCCGGGGCGAACATGCCCAGGTTCGCCAGGGCGATCCCGAGCGTGACCCGGGCCGCGTGCGCGTAGTGCTCGTCGAGGTCGGGGGCGTTGACCACCGGGGTCAGCAGCCGCACCACGTCGGACCAGCGCCGGGTGCGGTGGAAGATCGCCACCCGGACCCAACGCGCCTGCAGCCAGTTGGGCCTGCGCTCCACCAGTTCGGCGACCAGGCGGTCGGCTGCGGCGAACTCGTCCGTGGCGGCGAGGCCGGCGGCGTGCGCCAGCGTGATGTCATCCCGGTCGGTTGCCCGGAATTGCAGGTAGAGGCCGGTGTCGTAGGTGAACCCGAGCGCACCGGCGGGCAGCTCGATTTCCCGTTGCAGGGCGCCCAGAGTCGCCGCGGTGCGCCAGATGGTCTCGATGACCTGCGGGGCGTCCTGGCCGGTGCCCGCGCCGGCGGCGGCCAGACCGACCCAGCCGTCGCACTGTTCCCGGGCGATGCGGGTCAGTTCGGTGAAGCCGGACCGGGCGGCGACGAGGTCGGCGGGACGCTGCCGATCGCTGACGGACAACCCCAGCGCGCGACAGCACGTGGCAAATCTGCTGACGACGTCGCGGTCGACGCGCACTGCTCCTACGCTCGGCGTGAGCGTGCCTTGAACCGTATCCATATGCCGTCGCACGGGCGCACGCGCCTCGTACCGTCTCCTTAAGTATGCCTACGCTAACTTCGCTGAAGTTAGCATTGCATAAACTAACTGTCGAGACGTCCGGCACCCTCGCGACGTTGCGGTTTGCGCTCCGCGGGCCGTAACCAGGACGGCCCGGCCGCGACACGTCAGACGAGCGGACGGCCGGTCCGGATGCGCCGGTCGAGGTCGATGAGCAGGACGTTGAACGGGAACTGCCGAACAAAACTCGGCATCACGTTGTTCACGGCGCGCACGGCCGCCATCAACCGCTCGAATCGGCGCTGACGCTGCGCATCCCAGGGCAGGCGCATCTCGTCGCGAAAGCGCTGCGGCAGAAAACCGGTGGTGATCAGCCCGGCCCACTCCTCGGCGAAGCGCTGCACCGGCCCCGGCAGCCGCACACCGCGCAGTCGGGACACCGCGATGGGATAGAGGTATTCGCGCACCGCGTCGTCGATGTGCACCTGGGCCAGCGACTCTTCCCAGTACTTGTCGAACGCGGCGCGGTCGGCCGGCCACATCTGCGGTGACACCTGCAAGGTGGTGCCCAGCGTGATGCCGTCCCGGTAGTGCTGCTCGGCCGTCTCCTCGTCCATCTCACCGACGAACAGCCGGTAGACGTCGACGGCGCCCTTGTACAGGCAGGCGGCCACCCAGAGCTGCAGGTTCTTGTCGAAGGCGTTGTACTGCACCGGGCTCTCGTCGGTCGAGTACACCTGGGCGTGCGCACCGTTGACGGCCCGCCGGAACGCCGCCTTCTGCTCGGCGGTGCCACGCCCGGCGACCGCGAGATAGGTGAAGGTGGTGCGCGCGCGTTTGATCGGGTGCCGGTCGACCCGGCCGCTCTCCACCCGGCTCTCCATCACGCCGTAGCCCACCCCGGGTCGCGCCAACTGCATGATCACGTTGGCCGGGCCCGCCAGCAGCGCCACGCCCATCAACCCGTCATCGAACCCGGCGCCCCACTTCCGGCGTCGCGCCGGGACCGGCGTGGTGTCGTTGATGGGACGTTCGGCGATCGTCATTGATACCCCCGCGAGCAAAGTGAGAACGACTGTTTCCTGATATTGCCTTTCGCACTGGACAGGTGTCAAGAAGGATGGCTTCGACCACCTGGCTAGACCGCGGCCCGCGGACGCCGATCGGCCCCGGTCCGCGGCGCGGTTTTTGCTTCATCCGGATCGAACTGTTTGATCCAGCAGGCGAACTCCAGCGTGATGCCGTCCGGATCCTGGAAATAGAAGGATCGCACGTACACCCCGGGATGCACCGTTTTCGACGCCTGCCACTCGCTCTCATCGTGGTTGAGCACCGGGCCGACCCGAACTCCCTTGGCCTTCAGCTTCTCTCGGTACTCGTCGAACTTCTCCGGCGGTACGTGGAAGGCCAGGTGATTCATCGTGGACACGGCGCTGGTGATCTCACCGAGACCGGGCAACGCGATCGGCGCCGAGATTCCCGGGACGCCGTCGGGCGCGTCGGTGAACCAGAAGAACGCCACACAGTCCCCATTGCCCGCGTCGAAGAAGAAGTGCTGGCCCATGCCGCCGGGAAGGTCGATCGCCTTGATCAACGGCATGCCCAGCACGCCGGAGTAGAAGTCGACCGTGCGCTGCATGTCCGAGCACACCAGCGCGACATGGTTGATTCCGCCGAGCGCGAACTCGGTGTTGGGGCTGTCCGGCCTGATGACGTTCACTCCAACCGCTAGCGCAGATTAGGATCTGAATCTAACATCAGATTCAGATCCGATCAATGCTGCGACAGGGCGAGGGGAGCACCGTGACCGCACGCGTGCAGCTCCCGACCGTCCGGGGCCGCCAGACCCAGGCGGCGATCGACGTGGCGGCCCGAAATGTGGTCGCTCGCAAGGGCATTCTTGCCACCACCATCGCCGATATTGCCGCCGAGGCGGGCCGCTCCACCGCGTCGTTCTACAACTATTACGACTCCAAGGAGGCGATGGTCCGGGAATGGGCACTGCGGTTTCGCGACGAGGCCCGCGACCGGGCCCGGGCCGCCGCCCAGCCCGGCCTGAGCAACGCCGAACGCGCCCACGCCGCGGCCGCCGCGCACTGGAACACCTATCGGCACCGGCGCGCCGAGATCATCAGCGTCTCGCAGCTGGCCATGATCAGCGACGACTTCGCCCAGTACTGGGCGGACATCTGCGCGCTGCCCATCGGCCTGATCACTGCCATGGTGAAAGATGCTCAGCATCAAGGCTTCTGCGCGGCCGATGACCCGAATCTGGTGGCGGTGGCGTTGGTGTCGATGCTCAACCAGTTCTGCTACACCCAACTGTCCGGCGACGGTGCGGACACCGCGGACGACGATGCCTGTATCGGCACGCTGGCCAACATCTTCTACCGGACGATCTATCACAAGGAGGCCGTCACACCATGAGCAGGACCGCCGCCGCCGGCGTCACCCGCGAGTTCGTGGGCCTGGACTCACCGACAGCCCTGCGCGCCGGCGCCGGCGGTCACCCGTGCCAGGGCCTCTACCATCGCGGCGTCGGGCGCAAGCCGAAGATCGCGATGATCGCCACGCACTATCAGATCGATTTCTCCGAGCACTATCTGGCCGATTACCTCGCCACCCGGGGCATCGGCTTTCTGGGCTGGAACACCAGGTTCCGGGGTTTCGAGAGCAGCTTCCTGCTCGATCACGCGCTGGTGGACATCGGGGTGGGCGTGCGCTGGCTGCGTGAGGTGCAGGGCATCGAAACCGTGATACTGCTGGGCAATTCCGGGGGCGGTTCGCTGATGTCGGCCTACCAGGCGCAGGCGCTGCACAACCACGTGCGGCCCGTGCTGGACGGGATGCGACCCGCCGCGGGCTTGGCCGACCTGCCCGCGGCGGACGGGTATGTCGCCAGCGCAGCACATCCCGGCCGCCCGGACGTGCTGACCGCCTGGATGGACGCCGCGGTGGTGGACGAGACCGATCCGGTGGCCACCGACCCCGCCCTCGATCTGTTCGACGAGGGCAACGGCCCACCGTATTCCGACGAGTTCATCGCCCGGTACCGCGCCGCCCAGGTCGCGCGCAACGAGGCCATCACCGACTGGGCCGAGGCCGAACTGAACCGGGTGCGCGCGGCCGGCTTCTCCGATCGCCCGTTCGCCGTGCAACGCACCTGGGCCGATCCCCGCATGGTCGATCCGGCGCTGGAGCCGACCCGACGCCAGGCCAATCTGTGCTACGCGGGAATCCCCATGCACGCCAACCGATCTGCCCGCGGTATTGCCGCGGCCTGCACATTGCGCAGTTGGCTGGGTATGTGGAGCCTGCGGTATGCCCAGACCCGCGCCGAACCGCACCTGGCACTGATCGACTGCCCGGCTCTGGTGATCAACGCCGACCAGGACACCGGCGTGTACCCGTCCGACGCGCAGCGCATCCACACCGCGCTGGCATCGCAGGACAAAACGCTGTGCTCCATCGACACCGATCACTACTTCACCACCCCGGGTGCCCGCAGCGAACAGGCCGATACCATCGCCAAATGGATCGCGAAGCGGTGGCGGTAAAGGTTCTCGCACACTTCACCCCCGGCGCGAAAGTGATGGATTTCGTTGCTCCGGAATCTGATTGGCTCGATATCCGATGGGTCGCGGAGGACGACGACGCGACCTTCTACCGCGAGCTGCCCGATGCCGAGGTGATCTGGCATGTGCTGCGGCCGCTGTCGGGATCCGACCTGGAGCGGGCCGGGCACGCCAAGTTGGTGCACAAGCTGGGCGCCGGGGTGAACACGATCGACGTCGATACCGCCACCCGGTTGGGTATCGCGGTGGCCAACATGCCGGGGGCCAATGCCCCGTCGGTCGCCGAGGGCACGCTGCTGCTCATGCTTGCCGCCCTGCGTCGGCTGCCGGTGTTGGACCGCGCGACCCGCGAGGGACACGGCTGGCCCTCGGATCCCAGCCTGGGCGAGACGGTCCGCGATATCGGCGGCTGCACGGTAGGGCTGGTGGGTTACGGCAACATCGCCAAGCAGGTCGAGCGCGTCGTGCTGGCCATGGGCGCCCGGGTGGTGCACACCAGCACCGCAGACGACGGCACGCCCGGCTGGCGCACGCTGCCCGACCTGCTGGCGGCCAGCGATATCGTCTCGCTGCATCTGCCGCTCAACGAGCGCACCTATCACCTGCTCGGCACCACCGAGCTCGCGGCGATGAAACCCGGTGCGGTGCTGGTCAACACGTCGCGCGGGCCGATCGTCGATGAGCCGGCCCTGGTCGAGGCGCTGCGCTGCGGGCAGCTGGCCGCTGCCGGTCTGGACGTATTCGCCGAGGAACCGATACCCGCGGGCAGCGCCCTTCTGGCGCTGGACAACGTCGTGGTGACACCGCATGTCACCTGGTACACCGTGGACACCATGCGCCGGTATCTGGCGATGGCCGTCGACAACTGCCGGCGGCTGCGCGACGGCGGGGGCCTGGTGCACTTGGTGAACGAAGTCAGATAGCCCCCTCGAGTGGCGTCGGTCACGCCAGGGGTACCCTCGTCCCCAACCGACCGGTTATTAGGGAAGGGCGCATATGCCTATCGCGATCAATCCTGAGCACAACGACCTGGCCGATTCGGTCCGGTCCCTGGTGGCCAAGGTGGTCCCCGCCGAACTACTGCACGAGGCGCTGGAGACCCCGATCGCCAACCCGCCGAGCTACTGGAAGGCCGCCGCCGACCAGGGCTTGCAGGGCGTGCACCTCGCCGAAGAGGTTGGTGGACAGGGGTTCGGCATCCTGGAGCTGGCGATCACGCTCGCCGAGTTCGGGTATGGCGCGGTACCGGGCCCCTTTGTGCCGTCGGCCATCGCCAGCGCACTGATCTCCGCCGATGATCCGCAGTCCGCGTTGCTGGCCGGACTGGCTTCCGGCGACACCATCGCCGCCTACGCGATCGATTCCGGCCTGACCGCCACCCGCCATGACGACAAGCTGGTGATCCGCGGGGAGGTCCGCGCGGTCCCGGCGGCCGCGCAGGCATCGCTGCTGGTGCTGCCCGTGTCGATCGACAGCAGCGAGGAATGGGTCGTCCTGGACGCCGACGTCCTCGAGATCGAGCCCGTCACCAGTGTCGACCCGCTGCGCCCGCTGGCCCACGTGCGCGCCAACGCGGTCGAGGTCGCCCTCGATCGCGTGCTGTCCGATCTCACCCGCGCGCACGCCCGCGCGCTCATCACCACGCTGCTGTCGGCCGAATGTGTCGGCGTCGCCCGCTGGGCCACCGACACCGCCACCGAATACGCCAAGATCCGTGAGCAGTTCGGTCGCCCCATCGGCCAGTTCCAGGCCATCAAGCACAAATGCTCCGGCATGATCGCCGAGACCGAGCGCGCCACCGCCGCGGTGTGGGACGCCTCGCGTGCGCTCGACGAACACCGCAACGGCAACGAGGACAGCCACTTCGAGTTCGCCGCCGCGGTCGCGGGCACGCTGGCGCCGGTCGCCACGCAGCACTGCGCCCAGGAGTGCATCCAGGTGCACGGCGGTATCGGGTTCACCTGGGAGCACGACGCCAACATCTACTACCGGCGGGCCCTGGTGCTCGCCGCGAGCTTCGGCCGGGCCGCGGACTACCCGCAACTCGTCGTCGACACCGCCACCAGCACCGGCCTGCGCGCGCTGAACATCGACCTCGATCCGGAGACCGAGAAGCTCCGCGAGGAAATCCGCGCGGAGGTGGCCGCGCTGAAAGCCATTCCGCGCGAAGAACGTAACGCTGCGATCGCCGAGGGCGGCTGGGTGCAGCCCCACCTGCCCAAGCCGTGGGGACGCAACTCCGGCCCCGTCGAGCAGATCATCATCGCGCAGGAGTTCAGCACCGGCAAGGTCGCCCGCCCCAATATGGGGATCGCGGCCTGGATCATCCCGTCCATCGTGGCGTACGGCACCGACGAGCAACAGCAGCAGTTCCTGTCGCCCACCTTCCGCGGCGAAATGATCTGGTGTCAGCTGTTTTCCGAGCCCGGCGCCGGCTCCGACCTGGCCAGCCTGACCACCAAGGCGACCAAGGTCGACGGCGGCTGGCGGATCACCGGACAGAAGATCTGGACCACCGGCGCGCAGTACTCGCAGTGGGGCGCGCTGCTGGCCAGAACGGACCCGAGCGCGCCCAAACACAATGGCATCACGTATTTCCTGCTGGACATGAAGTCCCCCGGCGTCGAGGTCAAGCCGCTGCGCGAGCTCACCGGTGACGCGATGTTCAACACGGTGTTCATCGACGACGTGTTCGTGCCGGATTCGATGGTGCTCGGCGAGGTGGACCGCGGCTGGGAGGTCAGCCGCAACACCCTGACCAACGAGCGGGTGTCCATCGGCTCCGGTGAGCCGCCGTTCCTGGCCAGTCTGGATCAGTTCGTGGCGTTCCTGGGCGAGGGGCACTTCGACCAGATCGAACAGAACCACGGGGGCAAGCTGATCGCCGAGGGTTACGCCGCCAAGGTGCTCAACCTGCGTTCGACCCTGCTGACCCTGGCCGGCGGCGACCCGATGCCGGCCGCGGCCATCTCCAAGCTGCTGTCGATGAAGACCGGGCAGGGCTACGCGGAGTTCGGGGTGTCGTCCTTCGGCACCGACGCCGCCATCGGCGACAAGGACCAGGAGCAGGGCAAGTGGGCGGAGCGGCTGCTGTTCAGCCGCGCGACCACCATCTACGGTGGCACCACCGAGGTGCAACTCAACATCATCGCCGAGCGTCTGCTCGGCCTGCCCCGCGATCCGTAAGCAGGACCACCGAGACTGCGGTTTGTGCCCGATTACGCGACACAAACCGTAGTTTCCGGCGTCAGGGCAGGATCGAGTCGACGTACCCACCGTCGACGCGCAGCGCCCCGCCGGTGGTGGCCGACGCCAGCGGCGACGCGAGATAGGCGACCATGTTCGCGATCTCGGCCGGCTCGATGAGCCGCTGCAGCAGGGACTGGGGCCGGTGCTTGCGCATGAATTCGCGTTGCGCCTCGTCCCACGGCAGGTTCTTGTCCACCAGTTGGTAGACGAAATCCTCGACACCGGCCGTGTGCGTGGGCCCGGCGATCACCGAGTTCACGGTGACACCGGTGCCCGCGGCGTCCTTGGCGAATCCGCGCGATACCGCCAGCAGCGCGGTCTTGGAGACGCCGTAGTGGATCATCTCCTCGGGGATCACGATGGCCGAGTCGCTGGCGATCTGGATCGCCCGCCCCCAGCCGCGGTCGGTCATGCCCGGCAGATAGGCGCGGATAAGACGCACGGCGGCAAGCACATTCACCTCGAAGTAGGTGCGCCACTGCTCGTCGGTGACTTCCTTGGCGGGCACCGCGCCGAAGATCCCGAGATTGTTGACCAGGATGTCGACCTCGGGCAGTGCGGCCAGCAACTCGGCGGCGCCCTCTGCGGTGCTGACATCGGCGGCCACCCCGAAGGCGTCGCCGCCGGCGGTCGCCAGCCTGTCCACCGCTTCGTCCACCCGTGCCGACGTGCGGCCGTTGACGGCCACCCGCGCGCCGCTGCGGCTCAAACCTTCAGCGATGGCCAGTCCGATGCCCTGGGTGGAGCCGGTGACGAGTGCGGTCTTTCCGGAGAGGTCGATGTTCACGGTCATGTACTACCCCCGACCCGGTGCCGGTTATTCCACCGGATGGTCACGCAGCTCGCGCTTGAGGATCTTGCCCGTCGGGTTACGCGGTAACTCGTCGAGGAAGACGACCTCCCGAGGCACCTTGTAGCGGGCCAGGTTGTCCTTCACGTAGGCCTTGATGGCGTCCTCGTCGACCGAGGCGCCCTCGGCCTTCACCACGAAGGCGCGCAGTCGGTGTCCCCATTCCTTGTCCTCGACGCCCAGGGCGGTCGCCTCGATGACCTCGGGGTGGCCACTGATGAGATCCTCGACCTCGGCAGGAAAGACGTTCTCGCCGCCGCACACGATCATCTCGTCGTCCCGGCCGGACACGTACAGCAGCCCGTGCTCGTCGAAGTATCCGACATCGCCCGAGGAGAGCATCCCGTCGATGATCTGCTTGCCGCCGCCGCCGGTGTAGCCCTCGAACGGGAAGGTGTTACGCACGAAGATGCGGCCCACTTCACCCTGCGGAAGCTCGATCCCGTTGTCGTCCAGGATCTTCACGGTGATGCCCTTGACCGGCGGCCCCACCGTCGCCGGGTTCTTGGACAGATCCTGGGGCCGGGCGATGGACGCGAAGGCAATCTCGGTCGAGCCGTACAGGTTGTAGATCACCGGCCCCAGATCCTTGAGCGCGCGGGTGGCCAGCTCCGCGCCCAGCTGTGAGCCGGACACGAAGACGATGCGCAGGCTGGACAGGTTCGGCTTGGGTTGGGTCTTCTCCAACTCGTCGAGCATGCGCGAGAGCATCACCGGGACCACGACGATCGCAGTCACCTTGTGCTTCTCGATATCGGCCAGCACGGTCGCCGGCTTGAAGCGTCGCCGCAGTACCAGGGTGTCGCCCAGCATCATCGCGATGGTCGCGTGCAGGAAGCCCAGCGCGTGGAACATCGGCGCGGGCAACGAGGTCACCTCGCCCGATTTGAACGGTACGTGCGAGAGCACGCCGCCGATCGGGGCGAGCGACGGCGGGGTGCTGCGGTTGGCGCCCTTGGGGGTGCCGGTGGTGCCGCTGGTCAGGATGATCACCGAGGAGTGCTTGCCGGCCTTCGGTGCGGGCTGCTTGCTGCTGCGCTTGATGAGGTCGGCCAGCGTGTCATCGGTGCTGCCCGACGGCTCGGGCTTGTCCGGGTTGGTGGCAAGCGCGCGCAGTTTGCCCAGCGGCGGTTCGGCCAGCGCCACCGCGGCGGTGTATTCGTCGTCGTAGATGACGAGCTTGGCGCCCTCGCGCTCGGACACCTCTTTGATCTGCGGGCCGGAGAACTCGCTGTTGAGCAGGATGATGCGGGCGCCCACCCGGGCCGCGCCGTACACGCTGATCAAGAACCACCGGTGGTTGCGGATCAGCAGCGCGACGCCGTCACCGCCCCGGACACCCATGTTGCGCAGGCCGTTGGCCACCGCGTGCGCGGCCCGGTCCAGTTCGGCGAAGGTGATCTCGCCGTCGTCGTCGATGACGGCGACCCGGTCCGGGTAACGCCGCGCATTGAGCGCCGGGATCATGCCGAATTCGCCCCACCGGCGGATATCGGCCAGCATGGTGGCGAAGTGCTGCGGAGGCTCGAGCTTGAACGCACCCGCCTCGAACATCTTTCGGGCGTAGTGCAGCTCCGCCGAGCCGCGGTCGAAATATTGCTGGGCTTTCGCCACCGCCTGCGCCGGCAGGTCGAAGAGACTGGGCATAGGGCCACAATATGTGACACACGTCGCACCCGGGCGGGTAACTACCATGGGGTGATGGCCGAGGCGGTCTCACTGGACATAGCCGGCCGGCAGGTGCCGATCAGCAATCCCGGCAAGGTGATCTTCCCCGACGCGGGGGTGACCAAGCGGGACCTCATCGACTACTACCTCGCCGTCGCCGATGGTGCGCTGCGCGGTGTCGCCGAACGGCCGATGATCCTGAAGCGTTTCGTCAAGGGCATCGCGCAGGAGGCCATCTTCCAGAAGCGCGCACCGGAGAAGCGGCCGGACTGGATCGACGTCGCCGAGCTCAAGTACGCGTCGGGCACCTCGGCCAAGGAGGCGGTACTCACCGACGCCGCCGGCTTGGTGTGGGCGGTCAACCTCGGCTGCGTCGATCTGAACCCGCACCCGGTGCGCCGCACCGATCTGGAGCATCCTGACGAACTGCGAGTCGATCTGGACCCGATGCCGGGAGTGGAATGGGAGCAGATCCTGCTCGTGGCGCAGGTGGCGCGTGAGGTGCTCGACGATCACGGCCTGACGGCGTGGCCCAAGACCTCCGGTTCGCGCGGGTTCCACATCTACGCCCGCATCCACCCGCATTGGCCGTTCAAGCAGGTCCGGCTGGCCGCCGAGACGGTGGCCCGCGAGGTGGAACGCCGCGTTCCCGACCTGGCCACGGCACGCTGGTGGAAAGAAGAACGGGGCGAGCGGGTCTTCGTCGACTTCAACCAGAACGCCAAGGACCGGACCGTCGCGTCGGCGTACTCGGTGCGGGCCACCCCGGACGCCCGGGTATCGACCCCGTTGCGCTGGGACGAAGTGCCCGGCTGCCGTGCGGAGGCGTTCACCATCGCCACCGTGCCTGCGCGCTTCGCAGAGCTCGGCGACCCCTGGGAGGGCATGGACGACGCGCCGGGTGGTCTGGAACCGCTGCTGGCGCTGGCCAAGGAACTGGGCCCATCGAAGAAACCCGCGAAACCGTCCGACGGGACGGGCCGCCGCCAGTCGACGGTGCCGTTGATCGAGGTGGCCCGCACCAAGACCCGGGAGGAGGCACTGGCGGCCCTGGATGTCTGGCGCGGCCGGTATCCCGCGGCGGCCGGCCTGCTGGCACCGGTCGACGTATTGGTCGACGGCATGCGCGGACCGAGTTCGATCTGGTACCGGGTGCGGATCAATCTGGAGCACGTGCCCGAGGCAGAACGTCCCGCTCAGGAACCGTTGATCGCCGACTATTCACCATGGGTCGGGTACACCGGCGGGCAGTTTCGACGCTGAGAACATTTTGGGGCTACTCAAGGGTAATTTGTCGTCAATTATTGAGAAGGACTCTTACGTTCAACGAAATCCATTGCGGCGCAACGCTGTACGAAACTCTCAGCAAACCCTTACGGGCGCATCAGCAATAGTTCTTAGCAAAGTATTAATGGCTACTCCCAGGTACCTTAAATTCGGTCGTTAGCGTCGGTGTCAGTTCGAAGCATCGAAGGGAGGCATGACATGACGATCGCATTCCGATACGGCAATCCGGCGGTCGACTGTGGCGGTGCCCAGTTGCGCGCGCAGTGCCGCCACCTGGCGACCGTCGCGACGCTCACCGGCGTCATCGACGACGCCAACTTCGAGCGACTGACCCACCGGGTCCGGCAGATGGTTCTCACCGAGAAGCCCTTCGTCCTCGACCTCAGCGGCGTCACCGGACTCTCCGCTCGCGGGGTGTCACTGCTGTACGGACTCGATGACGAATGCGACCTCGCCGGGGTCGAATGGGCACTGGTCGGCAGCCCGCAGGTTCTCGACATTCTGCAACTCCTCGACGACGCCTTTCCGATCACCGCGTCGGTTCCCGAGGCGCTGCATCACTTCGCCGAGGGCACCCTTGCCCGCCGGCGCCTGCTCCCACTGCTGCACAAGACCGCATAACAAAGAAAGGCGGATCACATGTTGCTCGACGTTCGCTGGTTGACCGCTCTCGTTCGCCGTCACCGCAAGCCGGCCCACTAACTTCATCGTCAGAAGCCTGGCCGGCGAGTCACCCGACTCGCCGGTCAGGCTTTTTTCGTGTCAGCCCTTGTAATAGACCAACTGGTGCGTGGTGGCCAGCAGACCACCCGACCGGCTCCAGATCTGCGCCGTCTGGTCGAAGTGCCCGGCGGCGAACCGCTGGGCCCGCGCGGTGCCCAGGACGAAGTCGTCGCCGTGGTCGGCGAGTTCGGCCTGATCGGCGTGGAAGTACACGGTGAACGAGATGGTGCCTGCCGGCATCAGCTGGCCGCGCCGGAGATAGACCCGCGGGTAGAAGATGTCGCACACCGCGGTCAGGGACGCGAAATCCAGCTGCCGCGCGGGGTTGTCCCTGACCCACATGACCGTCCGGGACGAGGACGACGGCGCGGGGTCCGCAGCGGGAATGGCGCCTTCGATGAAACGGACGTCATAGTTTCCCAGCCACACCACACCGAGCGGATTCGCGTTCTGACTTCCCGTCTCGTCGGGGCCAGGCACCGCCGGCGGTGCGACCTCGGTATCGGCCCAGGTCTCGCGGCGCACTCCGAACACCGCGGTGGCGGTCGTCTTCACGTCGCCGTTCTGACTCAGTTCCACGAACCAGTGCTGGTTGGAGCGGTTGGTCCGGACCGCGCGCGTCTGGATCTCGAAGTCCCCGTCGACGATCGGCGCCAGGTAATTCACCGTCAACGCCAGCGGAAACCCGTGCGCGTCCCGATCCAGTTCGATGGCGTGCAGCATGGTGGCCGCGGTGATCCCACCGAACGGACCCACCATGTTCGCCCACTGCGCAAGTGTGCGTCCACGGGAGCGGCCGCCGCCCAGAGCTTCCAGTGCAATGCCGTCGTCGAACACCGTCATCGGCGTGACACTACCTGCGCGGCGCGCGCAGTCCTTTGACCGGCTAATCACACGTGAGGCGCGGCACGTTCGGCGGATCTGGGAGAGTCGATGCCGTGGGACGAAAAGGGTGGGGCGGAGTGCCACCGGCTGACGACGCCGAGGCACGCAAACGGATCATCGACGCCACCCGCGCGATGATCGACGAGCGCGGTGCGGGCCACACCGCCCTGGCCGACGTCGCCGCGACGCTGGGCATCACCCGGCGGACCATCTACCGCTACTTCACCGGCACCGGGGAGCTGTTCACCGCCGTCGCGGAGGCCAGCCTGGAGGGCTTCGTCACCGAAGTCGCCGCCATGACGGCGAACCTGGACGTGACCGATCAGCTCGTCGAAGTGCTCGCCCACATCATCGAGCGCCTCCCCCACGAGCCGCTGCTGGAACTGCTGCTGGCCAACGACCGCACCAACAGCTTCAGCCGGGGCATGCTCACCCCCGCCGTCATCGACCGCTGCCGAACCATGCTGCGTCACACGCATATCGACTGGGCAACAATGGGTTACGACGACACACTTCTCGATGAGCTGATCGAGTTCCTGTTACGCAACATCCAGTCGATGCTCATCGCACCGACCGATCCGCCCCGCTCGGGCGCCCGGCTGCGGGCCTACCTGCGACGCTGGATCGGCCCCGCGCTCGACGTCACCTGAACCGGCCGGCGAAGCCGCGCAGCGGCAGGTCGGCGCTGGTGAGCAGGCCCGGGCGGGCGGCCACCACCGACTTGATCGCGTTCAGTGCCGAGTTGCACATCGAAGCAGTCGGCCATCAACAGCACGCTGTCGGCGAACACCCGGGTGTACTTCTCCAGCATCCCCGGCAACCGCGGATCGTCGACGGGGAGTCCGTAGCCCACCTCCTTCCAGGTGTCGGCCGAATGGTGACAGGACACGCCGACCGATTCGATGGTGGTGATGTTGTCGATCTCGGCCACGTCTGCCGAACACACCACGCCGAGAATCTGGTTCAGGCCGGGGTTCATCCCGGTGCCGTAGAACGTCGATTGTCCTTTGGCGGCCGCCCCCTATTACCGAACAGATCCCCGTTTTCCAGCACGTATTGCGGATGGATCTCCACCGCGGTCCGGTACAGCCGCTGCTGCGGGTAATAGTCGGCCGAGGTCTTCGGGTCCGTATCGCCGCTGTCGAAGTCCGCGAAGATGTCCGGCACCTCGAAATGCGGTGCGCGGCCTTCGATGTCATGCCAGATGTAGACGGACGCGTTGCGCTCGGTCACCGGGTAGGTGGTCATCCGGCGTCCACGGTTGGGCAGGTCCTGGTATGGGATGCACACATTGCGTCCCTCGTGATTCCACTGCCAGCCATGGGCACGCACTGGATCACCGCCTGCCAGAATGCCTTTGCCGATCTCGACGAGGCGCGCCGCGGACTGTCCAACGCGATCGTGGCCTACCTGGAGGCGTCCCGCGTCAGCCCAGCAACGGTGCGGAGCCGAAAGCAAAACGGCGGCCGGTGAGCCTCGAGCCGCCCGATCGAGGACTTCTGGCCCTGCTGTCCGGCCCGGCCGCCGAGCAGGATGGAGGCATGCCCACGACACTGCTCCCCGTCGCCGTCATCGAGGACGCCGTGCACCTCGCGTGCCGTGCCCCGTCTTACCACAACAGCCAGCCATGGCGGTGGGTGATCCACGCCGGCACGGTGTCGATGTTCGTCGATCCCGACCACCTGGTGGCCTCCGACGCGGGCGGCCGGCAGGCCCTGATCAGTTGCGGCGCCGCCCTCGACCATTTCCGGGTGGCCATGACCGCCGGCGGTTACACCGCCCATGTCGAGCGTTATCCCAACCGCACAGGGGCGAGCGAAGCGACGGGAAACGATCATGACCAGCACCACATCGTCGACATCACCCTGAGCAAGCTGACCGACGTGACCGCGGCGCAGCGCCGGCGGGCCGACGCCATCCTGCACCGGCGCACCGACCGGCTGCCGTTCGCCGAGCCCCCGAACTGGGATTCCTTCGAACGCCTGATGCGCAGCAGCACCGATCTCGCCGGCAGCGCGCTGGACGTGATCGATATCGCCGACCGGGAGACCCTGGCCGAGGCCTCACACCTGACCGACGCCATGCGCCTCTACGATTCCGAGTACCACCACGAGATCACTTGGTGGACTTCACCCTACGAGGTGAACGACGGAATTCCGCACACTTCACTGGTCTCGGCCCAAGAAGCCGACCGCGTCGACGTCGGCCGCACCTTCCCCGTCACCCACCACCGGGAGCGCCGGCTCGAGGTGGGCGAGGACCAGGCCCGGCTGTTGGTCATCTCCGCTTCCGACGACACCCGCCAAGGCATCCTCGCGGCCGGTGAAGCCCTCTCGGCGGTGCTGCTGGACGCCACCATGGCCGGCATGTCGTCTTGCACGTTGAGCCACCTGACCGAGGTTCCGATCAGCCGGGACATTGTCGCGGCCCTGGTGAATCGACCGTTCCCACAGGTGGTGGTGCGCCTGGGGATCGCCCCTGCGCTGGAAGAGGTACCGCCTCCCACGCCTCGTCGCCCGCTGCACGATGTGCTGCGGGTGGAGATCTGACGTCCATCTCTGCGCCACAATGGTCACCACAGGATCACTTGCGAAAGGTCTGTCCATGGTGTCGGTGTTTCTCGTCGACGATCACGAGGTAGTCCGGCGCGGGCTCACCGACCTCCTCGGTTCCGACCCCGATCTGGACGTGATCGGCGAGGCCGGATCGGTGTCCGAGGCGCTGGCCCGCATACCGGCACTACGCCCGGACGTCGCGGTGCTCGACGTCCGACTACCCGACGGCAACGGCATCGAACTGTGCCGGGAACTGCTGTCACAGTTGCCCGATCTGCGCTGCCTGATGCTCACCTCGTTCACCTCCGACGAGGCGATGCTGGACGCGATCCTGGCCGGCGCGAGCGGCTACGTCGTCAAGGACATCAAAGGCATGGAGCTCGCACGGGCCATAAAAGAGGTCGGGGCCGGCCGCTCGCTGCTGGACAACCGCGCCGCGGCGGCACTGATGGCGAAGTTACGCGGTTCCACCGAGCGGTCCAACCCGCTATCCGGGCTCACCGACCAGGAGCGGGTGCTGCTCGACCTGCTCGGCGAAGGACTCACGAACAAGCAGATCGCCGCCCGAATGTTCTTGGCGGAGAAGACCGTCAAGAATTACGTGTCGCGCCTGCTGGCCAAGCTCGGCATGCAGCGCCGCACCCAGGCTGCGGTGTTCGTCTCGAAGCTGGACCATCCGGCCGCCCGCGACCAATAGGATCCAGTTGTGTCTGGACCGGAACAGCGCGGGGACCGCCCGCTACGGGAAACCCTGTCGCAACTGCGGCTGCGCGAACTGCTCAGCGAAGTTCAGGACCGCGTGGAGCAGATCGTCGAGGGCCGGGACCGCCTCGACGGTCTGGTGGACGCGATGCTGGCCGTCACCTCGGGTCTGGAACTCGACGCGACCCTGACCACGATCGTGCACACCGCCATCGAATTGATCGACGCGCGTTACGGTGCCCTGGGCGTCCGTGGGCACGGCCACGAACTCGTCGAGTTCGTCTACGAAGGCATCGACGAAGTCACCCGGCACCGCATCGGTGACCTGCCGCAGGGACTGGGTGTACTCGGTGTGCTGATCGACGAGCCGAAACCCATCCGGTTGGACAATATTTGCGATCATCCGGCCTCCGTGGGCTTTCCAGCACACCACCCACCGATGTCGACGTTCCTCGGCGTACCCATCCGGATCCGGGACGAGGTGTTCGGCAATCTCTACCTGACCGAGAAGAAGTCCGGTCAGCCGTTCAGCGAGGACGACCAGGTGCTCGCCCAGGCGCTGGCCGCGGCTGCCGGGATCGCCATCGACAATGCGCGTCTGTACCAACAGTCGCAGCGACGACAGGCCTGGATCGAGGCGACCCGCGACATCGCCACCGAATTGCTGTCCGGCACCGATCCGGCCGCGGTGTTCCAGGTGATCGCCGAGCAGGCCCGCAAGCTCACCGGTTCCGCGCTCGCGGTGGTCGCGGTGTCCAGCGAGGACGATGACCAAGGCTCCCCGGATGAACTTGTGGTGGTCGGGGCCACCGGCCCCGAGCGGATCGACCTCGCCACCATCGCCCCGATCCCGGTGAGTTCGGGGCTCATCGGCGACGCGTACGGCCAGCGACTACCGGTGCGCACCGAGAGCCTCGAGTTGGCCGGCACCAGGGGGCCTGCGCTGATCCTGCCACTGCGTACCACCGAAACCGTTGCAGGCATGGTGATCACCCTGCGCGGGCCGGGTGCCGCCCCGTTCGCCGACGACGACCTGTCGATGGCGGCGGCGTTCACCGACCAGGCCGCCCTGGCCTGGCAGCTGGCCACCAGTCAGCGGCGAATGCACGAACTCGAGGTGCTGACCGATCGCGACCGGATCGCACGGGACCTGCACGACCACGTCATCCAGCGGCTGTTCGCGGCGGGCTTGTCGTTGCAGGGTGCCCTTCCCCGGATCCGCCCGGCCGACGCGCAGGAACGCGTCGCCACATGCGTGGATGATCTGCAGGAGGTCATCTCCGAGATCCGCACCGCGATATTCGATCTGCACAGCGCATCCGCCGGAAGCACCCGGCTGCGCCAGCGCCTGGATGCCGCGCTGACACAGTTCGCGTCGGCCCGGGTACACACATCGGCGAACTACACCGGGCCGCTGTCGGTGATCGAGCCGGCGATGGCCGACCACACCGAGGCCGTGGTGCGCGAAGCCGTGAGCAATGCGGTGCGACACGGTCACGCCACCGAGATCACCCTTACCGTCCGAGTCGACGATTATCTGACCGTCGAAATCACGGACAACGGTGGCGGTCTCGCGGAACCGGTCACCGAGAGCGGACTGGCGAACCTGCGGCTGCGTGCCGCGGAATGCGGCGGTGCACTGTCGTTGGGGACATCTGCGGGGGGCGGAACGGTATTGGAGTGGCGGGTCCCGCTGCCCTGATCGTCAGGACGGGGCACCGGCCGCGCCGGCCGGAGATCCCTGACTTAGGACTTCCCCGAGCACCGACCGCAGGACGTTGCGCAGTTCCCGGCTCACGGTGTCCAGCGGTTGGGTGGCGCGCTCGGCCCGGCACATCGCCACCGCGCCTTCCACGGAAGCAATGATGAGGGTCGCCGTCCCCATCGCCTGCGCCGGAGCGACACCATGGTTGCGCAGCGCCGCCGCCAGAATCGACGTCCAGCTCCCGAAGGCGAAGACCGCGGCGTCGCGTGGCGCGGACTCGCCATCCGGCAATTCCTCGACCGCCACGGCCAGCACCGGGCAGCCTGCTTGGAAGCCGCTGTCCACCAGGGCTTTCCGCCACATATCGATGAACCCGTCGAGACCGTCGGTCGGCCCGGCCGCCATCGCGCGGGTCAGCGTGCGCGCGGTCAGGTCGTCGGCACGACGCACCGCCTCGGCTGCCAGCTGGCCCTTCCCGCCCGGGAAATGGTGATACATGGACCCCAGCGGAGCTCCGGTGTACTTGGCCAGTTCCCGCACGCTGGTGGCGTTCACCCCGCGGCGCGCGATCATGTCGGCCGCGCCCGCCACCATCCGTTCACGAGCGTCTACCTCGACCACGCCACCTCCTATGACAGCCGTAATAATACGAGATCATGCTGCCTTTATGACGAACGTCATAAACTTCGGTGTGGCGTCGTCAGTCGTGCCGGTGCCGGCCCAGCTCCTCGACCGCGCTCTGCACGGCACCGGTCACGGTCTCGACGACCGGGCTGTCCAGCTTCCAGCACTGCCAGTACAACGGCACGTCCAGATGCACATCGGCGATCCGGACGAAGTCCGGGCCGATCAGCTGCTCGGGATACATCCCCCAGCCCAGCCCCGCCTGCACCGCGGCCCGAAACCCCTCGGCAGTCGGCACATAATGCACCGGCCGGCGCGCCTCGCGCCGAAATACCTTGCGTATCAGGTTGTCCTGCAACGCATCGTCACGATTCCACGCCAGTGAGGGAGCCTGGGCGGCCGATTTCGCGGTGAATCCCTCGGGTAGGTGCCGCGCCATGTAGGCGGGGGTGGCCACCGGGATGTAGCGCATCACACCCAGCGGCCGCACCCGGCAACCGGACACCGGCGCACGCTCGGTGGTGACGGCGCCCATCACCTCCCCCTCGCGCAGCAATCGTGCCGAGTGGTCCTGATCCTCGATCCTGATGTCGAACAGAATGTCGGGCAATCGGGCGAAGACACCGGTGAACCAGGTCGCCATGGAATCGGCGTTCACCGCGATGGCGACCCGGATACGCTCGTGCGGGCCGCCGCCGGTCTCGGCCAGCGCCTCCGCTTCCAGCAGCGCGGTCTGGGCAGCCAATCGCAGCAGTGGGATACCCGCAGATGTTGCTCGACAAGGCTTTTCGCGAACCACGAGCACCTGACCCACGCGCTGCTCGAGTGACTTGATGCGCTGACTCACTGCCGATGGCGTGACATGCAGGCGGTCGGCCGCGGCGTCGAAGCTGCCCAGCTCGATCACGGCGGCGTAGGCCGCGAGTTGCTGCCCGTCCAGCCTCATGGCCGCAATGCTAGTGCACGCCCATGCTGCTATACCTCAAGAGCCGCAACTGATCCGGCGGTCGGCTCGTACAGTGCGGCGCGACCGACGATATCGAGGAGGAACTCGGACAGTTTGTCCCACGGCGTCCCCTGCACGTGATTGTCGGAGGTGAACGGAAGCGCGACCGCAGTGGCGGTGCCCGCCGGGGTGGGAATCTGAACGCCCTGTTGCGGAGCAGGGTAGTAGCCGTCCTGCGTGCCCGCGAAGAGGTCGTTGATCCACCCCACCGCGATCGTCTTGACCGCGGCCACATTCTTCGGCGCCGAGAATCCGGCCACCAGGTACTCGGCCACCTGAATGACGTTGTTGCCGCCGTGCAGTGCGTCGATATGGCGACCGCCGGTCAACACCACACCGTTGAACTGGCCGGGACGCGCGGCCTGGAGTTCGTCACCGACCTTGCCGAACATGTTCCACACGTAGCGCTCCGACGAAATATCCATCACCGGACGGTAATTGGCGCCGGTGAGCTTCGACAACGCGATCGGCACGGTGCCGTTCATGTCGACCGAATCCAGCAGCACCACGCCCGTCAGGTCGTCGATCGCCCGGTTGCCGATCATGGCTGCGGCGGCCCCCATCACCAGGCTGCCGCCGGCGGAGTGGCCGACCAGTGCGAAGCGGGTGGGCAGGACGACGCCGTGTCCGGCCGCCGCGGTCGCACTCGCGGTCAGTGCGGCGCGATCGCCGGCGAACAGGTCGGCCACCGCCTGGTGCATCGGGGTGCCGCCCAGCCAGGCCCCGTCGGTGGTGAGGAAGTTCGATGTGATCGTCGGCGCGACGATGATGCTGTTCGTCTGCTCGGCGAGTGCGGCGGCGGTGTAGCTGTACATCGACCCGACCGCACCGAACCCGTGCTGCAGGTAGATCAGCCGGGTCGGCGGCTCGTCGCTCTCGGGGAAGTACCAGTCCGCGGTGACCGTACGTCCGCCTGCGACCGGTACGCGCAGCGTGGAGGTGCGCACGCTGACGTTGGCATCCGGCGGCAGGACGGGCGGGCCCGCGAAGAACTGGATGAGACCCATGACGACGTTGAGGACCGCCGACCCGACGGTATCCATCAGCGTCACGCGACGGGGAGTGGGCTGGGACACCACCGTATCGGCCTTGCTCGCCGTGATGGCCGCACCGGCGCGCGGCGCCGCCGCTGCGGTGACCGCGGGAGCCGGCGATGGCGTCACCGACGTCGAAGTCTGGCGGTGCGACGGTTCGGTTTCGGCGGTTTCGGCGGGCGTCGCAGCGGCACGCTCGGTCTGCGGCGCCTTGGGCCGATCCGGGATCCGGGCTTTTCTCTTGGCGGTGCCGGACTTGATGCTCTTGGCCGGCGGGGCGGGCTGTTCGGCGGCCGGGTCGGGCGCCGGTGGCGTGTCCGACGTGTCGGCCGTTGGCGCCGGCGTCGGGCCGGACTCGGTGTTCTTGCCGCCTGGCCCGTGTCCCCGCGACTGCACCTGGGCGGTGTCGCCGGCCGCCGGTTGCTCCGATGCCGCCGGTGTGCCGTTTCCGCCGGTCGACCCCGAACCGGTATCGGCGGCGGCCGTCGCCGCGCCGGCCAGTAGCGCCGCGGCGATCCCGACCGACGCGACGACCGCACCGAACCATCCCGTCGACCGGTTCGCCATCGGATCCTCCTGCTCAGCGCTGCGGGTACAGCTTAATTAAACAAACTAGATCAAATGTTATTTATTTGTCGAGAGGCCGGGTCGCCAGTCCGGAGTACCGTCTTGTTGTCACGACCAGCACGAAGGACAGCACGAGTGGGCGAGGAGCCGGTACGCCGTCGTCGGGGACGCCCAGCGGGCGGCGGCGCGGCAGCCGACGAACTGCGCACGACCTTCCTCGATGCGGCCGAGCGACTGTTCGTCGCCCGCGGTTACCGCGCCACCACCATCGAGGTGATCGCCCGCGAAGCCGGCTATTCCAGGGGCAGCGTCTACCGCCACTTCCCCACCCGGGACAACCTGGTGGAGGCACTGATTCAGCGGACGACGCAGCGCCACATGATGGGCATCCTCGACCGCGTGCCGGCCGACGCCGAACCACTGGACGTCATCGTCGAGAGCATGGTGATCGTGGCGACCGAGCTCAATCGAGACCCCCTGGTGCATTCGATCTCCGACCCAACCGGTGAACGCACCGTGGCGACCATGCTGGCCAACAACCCGGAGCTGCACCGGCTGACCGAGGCGTGGGCGGCGGCCCTCGTCGAAACCGACGCGGGCCGAACACTGCGGCCGGGCCTGCGCGCCAAAGATCTCGCCCGCTTCCTGATCGCCACCAGCATGAGCCTGCTGCTCGGTGTCATCCCGGGCTCCGAGGATCCCGAGACGGCCCGCCGCTACCTCAGGGTCTTCTTTCTGCCTGCCGTGGCGGCGAAGTTCCCCGCCGCGTCTCCGGTGTTCACCGCAGACGAGTAGCGCTCAGCCCTCCACTCGGCGTGGTTACCGTTATTACAACGGTAAGTATTTTTGTAATATCTTCGGCATGGAGCGCACCGCGGTCACCCCCTTCCTGCAACAACGCGGTGACGAATTGGCACCCAACTCGATCGCGCACGGCGGCTGGGGTCCCACCCTCGGTGGTCAGGTCATCGGCGGGTTGCTGGCCCGGGCCATCGAAGGCCAGGTTGCCGACACCGACCTGCACCCCGCCCGGCTGACGGTCGAGATCCTGCGCAGGGTGGCCTCCGAACCGGTACGGGTGAGCGCGTCAGTGGTTCGCGCGGGCACCCGGATGCGATCCATCGACGCCGCGATGACCCAAGGCGGCGAGCTGGTTGCCCGTGCGTCGGCGCTGTACCTTCGCCGCGGCGCCCAGCCCGCCGGCGCATTCTTCAACACGGCGGTGAGCATGCCGCCGATCCCGGAGAACCCCGAGCACTTCGACGACACGGTGCCGATGTTCATCCGTGCGTACGGGCCCACGGCCGAAGCGAACCGGCGCGAATTCCCTTGGCAACAGGCCGGTCCCCGGTACGCCTGGGTACGCGAGATCCGCGACCTGGTGGACGGCGAGGCGATGACACCGTTCATCCGGGCGGCCATGGCCGTCGACGTCACCGCCTCGATGACCAACTTCAGCACCGACGGTCTGGCGTTCATCAACGCCGACTACACCCTGGCGCTCGGCCGGCTGCCCGAGGGACCGTTCATCGGGCTCGCGGCACTGACCCACTGCAGTGCGGACGGCGTCGCCGCCGGGTCCACCGGGCTGTTCGACCACCTCGGACCGATCGGCACCGGATCATCCACCGCCATCGCAAATTTCGGCTTCGATCCGAACGGGAAGTACAAACGCTGAGCGCACACCGCTATCCTTCGGGGCGTGTCAGATGAGCTCTGGGTTCCTGCAACCCGGCACCCGTTCCTCGATGCGGTACGCGACGGCACCATCACCGATGATGCCTTCGACCGCTGGCTGGTCCAGGACGCCATTTTCGTCGCCGACCTGTTGTCGTTCCAGGGCCGCCTGCTCGCGCGGGCCCCACGGCCCGCGCAGTCGACGCTCGCCGCCGGCTGCGTCGCCCTGGTGGACGAGTTGAGCTGGTTCGAGGTGCAGGCGCGGCGGCGCGGTCTCGATCTGGACCAGCGTCCGTTGCCTGCCACGCTGGCCTATCGGGAACTTCTGCGGGTCCTCGATGGCGAGCCGTTCGACGCCGCGGTCACCGCACTGTGGGTGCTGGAGCGGGTGTATCTGCTCGCCTGGACGCACGCCCGGTCGGATACGTCGCGGTTCCGTGAGTTCGTCGAACACTGGAGCACCGCAGAATTCGCATCGTACGTCCAGGAACTCGGCGCACTGGCCACCCCCGACGGTAAGCAGGCCCTGATCGACGAGGTGCTGTCGCACGAGGTCGACTTCTGGGAAATGGCCGGCCGGTGAGCTTGTCTGCCCGGCTGTGGTCGCAGAATGCCGACGTGACGGCGCAGATACTGGCGCACCCGTTCGTGGGTGGTATCGGCGACGGCTCGCTGCCGAAGCAATTGTTCGCCGGCTACGTCGCGCAGGACGCGTTCTTCCTCGAATCGTTCGCCCGTGCCTACGCTTTGGCGCTGGCCCGCAGTGCCGATACCGCCACCCTGCTCACCTTGGCCGACCTGCTGACCGGTGTCCGTGAAGAACTCGGTCTGCACGCGTCCTACGCGGAATCCTGGGGTATCGACATGGCCGGTGTGACTCCATGGCCGGCCACCCTGGCCTACACCGATTTCCTGCTGGCCACCGCCGCCACCCAGGATGCCGCCGCGGTGTATGCGGCGATGACGCCGTGCATGCGGCTGTACGCCTGGCTGGGACGGTCGTTGACGGCCGGCAGCGCCGGCGCTTACGCCCAGTGGGTGGCGACCTACGCCGATCCCGGTTTCGAAGCCCTGGCGGCCCAACTCGAAGGGCTGCTCGACGCGCAGAACAGCGACACTCCCGCCGTGCACGCCACCTACCGGCGGGCTATGCAGCTGGAGCTGGGTTTCTTCGAGGCGGCGTTCACCGCTTAGCCCAGAGGCGGTGGGAACCCGCCGGTGGCCACCGGACCCCAGCGCGTAGGAGTGATGCGCAGCAGGCACTTTCGCTGATCGACCATCGCCTTCCGGTACTCGTCCCAATCCGGGTGTTCACCGGCGACCGCGCGGAAGTAGTCGACCAGCGCCTCCACCGCCTCGGGCAGGTCGATACGTTCGGCGTCACCGTCGACCTGTACGTACGGGCCGTGGAATTCATCGGACAACACCGTGACGCTGGCGCGCGGCGTCCGGCCGATGTTCACCGACTTGGCACGCTGCGGGTAACTCGCGATCACGATGCGTCCCTGCTCGTCCACGCCGCCGGTGACCGGCGAGCTCTGCAGCGAGCCGTCCGCCCGGAAGGTGGTCAGCACCATGCGGTGCCTCGGCCGCACGAACTCCAGCAGTTCGTCGAGGCTGACATCGTCTGCGGTGGCGTAGGTGCGCGGCATCTCCCGAGTCTACAAGTGGGCGCCGCCAGCCACCACGCTTCACCCTGGTCGTTCTCCTCACCGTCGGGGCTGATGAACAACTGCGGCGAGCGACACCTGTCCCGGACTCGTTCCCAGCGTGCATCGTGCGGACCTTCGGGATGGTGCGGTGACCCCGAATCGCGGCGCTGCCATGCTATTTGACGATGAGCTTGCGCTGCGACGCCATGGTGAACACGGCGGCCACGATGATCACCAGACCTTTGATGATGGTCTGGGTGTAGTCGGCGGCACCGATCTGGTTCAGGCCGTTGGACAACACTGTCAGGATCAGCACCCCGAGCACAGTGCGGCCCACCCCGCCGATGCCACCCGACAGTGCGGTGCCGCCGATGACGATCGCGGCCACCGAGTCGAGCAGGATCTGCGACCCCAATGTGGGTCCCGCCGCGCCCAATTGGGCCGTCAGAAGCAGCCCCGCCACCCCCGCAGTGATTCCGGAGACCACCAGGATCAGCACCTTCACCCGGCGCGTCTTCACACCGGCCAGTTCGACCACCTTCTCGTTGCCGCCGATGGCGTACACATACAGCCCGAACCGGGTGCGCCGGGCGAAGAACCAGACCACGGCCAGCGCCAGCAGGGCGATCAGGGCGGCGTTCTGGATGTTGGGGATGAACTGCCCGATCGCCAGGTCCCGGATGCCCTGGTTGGTGAAGTTGATGGTGCTGCCCTGCAGGATGGTCAAACCTATTCCGGCGAACAACGACAGCGTGCCCAGCGTGGCGATGAACGAGGGCACCCGCCCGTAGGCGAACACCACCCCGTTGATCAACCCGATCGCCGCGCCCACCGCGATCGCGATGAGCAGCACCAGCAACGGGTTGTCGAACCCGTCGTTGATCAGGGATGCCACCACCGCGCCGGTCAGCAGGGCGATGGAACCGACCGAGAGGTCCACGCTGCCGGCCACGATCACCAGCGTGGCCCCCAGCGAAGCGAGCAGCAGAATGCCCGCCTGCCCGCTGATCAGGGTGAGGTTGGCCGCGGTCAGGAACGCCTCGGCGCGCACCGAGAAGAACACCACCAGCGCCAGCAACGCCGCCAACGGCAGCACGTCGCGGACCAGGTTGAGCCGGGTGAACAATCCGACCGGTGCGCTTCCTTGCGCCACGCCGGTTGCAGGAGAATCGGTTTCAGGGACGGGAACGGTCAGTGTCGGGGTCAGTTCAGTGGTCATTTCTCATCCGATGGTGGTAGGGACGGCGGTCGCGCCGGGGATCATCAGGGCTACGAGATCGTGTTCGTCGGGTTTGGCACCCGGCGGTGCATCCACGGTCGCCACCAACCGGCCCTCGGTGATCACCGCGACCCGGTTGGACAAGCCGATCAATTCGGGCAGGTCGTCACTGACCAGGATGATCGTGGTACCCGCCGCCGCGACCGTGCGCAGCAGGTCGTAGATACCTTCGCGGGCGCCGGTGTCCACGCCCTGGGTGGGTTCGTCCAGGACGAGAATATCTGGTTGCCGCAGCAGCCATTTGGCGATGAGCACCTTCTGCGCGTTGCCACCGGAGAGCGAGGAGACCGGCGCGTCGATGCTCTCTGTGACGATGCCGAGCTCCTCGACATACTGCTGGGCCACTTTTCGGGCCCGCCCGACCGCCCACAGTCCCACCCGCGGCGTGGCGAACCTGTCGTGCAGGGAGGCCAGTGCGATGTTGTCGGCGATGGACTGTGTGACGATCAGGCCCTTGTCGGCACGATCCGGTGGCACGTAGGCGATCCCGGCACGCACATGATCGCCGATGGTGCCGCTGACCGGCTCGCCGTTGACCAGGATCCGGCCCCGGGACGGCCGTACCGCACCGGCGATGATCTCGCCGAGCACCCGCTTCCCGGAGCCCTCGGTGCCGGCCAGACCGATGATCTCGCCGGCTGCCACCTCCAGCGAGGCGTCACGCAACACCCCGGCGCCGGCGACGCCTTCGACCACCAGCCGGGGTGGCGCATCGGCTGCGATCGCCCGCTGGGTGTGTTCCCGGTAGTAGTTCTCGGTGCGGACCCGGCCCACCATGAGGCGGTGCAACTCGTTCTCGTCGATGCCTTCGGTGGGCCGGTGGGCCACCGATTCGCCGTCCTTGAACACCGTGATGCGGTCGGTGGATTCGATGATCTCGGGTAGCCGGTGGGACACGAACACCACGGCGGCCACCCCGCGTAGGCGCTCCAACAGATGCAGGAAGTTGTCCTCGTGCTCGGAGTCCAGCGCGGTCGTCGGCTCGTCGAACAACACGACCGGGCGCGCCACCTCGAGCAACTCCGCAAGGGCGGTCACCCTGGCGATATCCAGATTCTGCTTCTGCCCGGGGGTCAGCTTGCCGGTCTGGGCGGAGACGTCGACGCCGCCCACACCGGCCTTGTCGAGCGCCTCGGTCGCCACCCGGCGCAAGGTGCGCCGGTCCAATCCGCCCGTGCGGGAACGGAACAGGTGTTCCCAGCCGAAGAACACGTTCTCGTACACCGCCAGCGAATCGACCAGATTGGCCTCCTGGAACACCCGGAAGATACCCAGCCGGTTGGCTTCCTGATACGTCTTGGGCGCGATCTCGCGACCGTCGAGGATCAGGGATCCGGAGTCGTACGGCAGCACTCCGGAGATGATGTTCAAGATCGTGCTCTTGCCCGCGCCGTTCTCGCCGATCAAGCCGACGACCTCGCCGTCCCCGACGGTCAGGTCGACGCCGTTGAGTGCCCGGTTGGCGCCGAATGATTTGACGATGCCGGTGGCCCGCAGCCGGGGCTCTGGATGTGCGGTCATGTCACACCTTCTGGTAGGGGGACGGCCCGAGCACCGGGGTGCGGTAGTGGTCCTTGTACAGGGCCCGGATGCGGTCGAAGTCGCCGTTGCGTTGCGCCCGCAGATACGCCTCCGGTAGCTGGAAATCCTTCGGTTTGGGCACGCCCGGCCAGATGGTGTCCAGGTCCTCGACCGGGAACCCGTCGAACTGCAGATCGAAATCGTCGGGATGCTCGACCCGGGACAGTCGCTTCACATCGAACGATTCGGCGATCGGCCCGTCGACGTAACGGGATTTGAAGGCCTGCACGTTGTCGGCCGTGATGATCTCGGCGTGCCAGCTGTAGAACCGTTCGGCGGCTTCGGGTTTCCAGCCGTTCAGCCGGTCGTGGAACTGCGCGATGGTCACGAAGGACGGGTAGGCCGGCACGTTTCCGGTGGTCACCAGTTGGGTGCCCTTGACGATCCGGTCGATACCCGCCGTGGAGCCGTTGGCGCCGACCACGAAGACGTCCTTGCCAGGCACCTTTCCGGCGGCCTCGATGCCGGCCACCACGCCGGTGGCGGCGTCGTCGTTGACCGCGACGATGCCGACGGTGTCCGGGTAACGGGCCAGCAGCGATGCCGCGGCCCGTTGGGACAGATCGGCGTCGTACTTGGCGTGTAACTCGCCGGCGAACTTGATCTTCGGGTACTTCTTCAAGGTGTCGTGCACGGCGAGCCGGCGTTGTACCTCGCAGCCGTCGATCGACGGGTAGTAGCCCCCGACCCGGACGATGGTGCCTTCCTCACCGACCTTCTTGGCCAGCACGTCCACCGCCTTGCCGACGGCGACGTACTCGTCGGGCATCAGGAAGCTGTTGTACTTGTTGCCGTCGGCATCGCTGTGCCACGGCGTGTACCAGGCCGGTGAGTTCCACGCCGCCTGGAACAACACCCCACGGTCGTTGGCGTCATGGGCCAGGGTGGGCAGGGCTCCCGCGTCGTTCAGTCCGACGAAGATGGCCGTCGTCTTCTGGGTGAGCAGCTGGTTGAACTGGTTGGACTGGACCGCGGCGTCACTCTTGCCATCCAGAACCACGCTCTTGTAACCCAATTGGGCGGCGGCCTGTTGGTAGGCCTTGGCCCACTGCACCTGGTAGTCACCGGTGGCCGACCAGTTCAGCAAGGCGAACTGGCCGTCGGTATAGGCAACCGCGTCCCCACGCGCCTCGTCGCGGCGACCCACCGCCGTCAACGCTCCTGCGGCGGTCAGCGCGGCCGCACTACCGGCCAACAGTTTCACGAACTGCCGCCGACCCAATCCGTACGTGTCCAGGCGCTCCAGGATCGGATCGATCGCACGGCGTTCATCGGGAGTCATCGCGCAGACGGTACTGGTCAGCCCCGTCGTACCCCAGCATCTCGATCTGGATAAGAATTACCGCGATTGCAATGCATGGTGAATGTAACCGTTGTGATTTGTGCACGTCGGCGGTGTGGGCCGGAAAACGTGCACAAATCTCTCGTCAGAAGTAGCCGCTGCCGGGCAGTTTGGCGCCGCGGGTGTAGTGGGCGCCGATCGCCTGCGCCTTGTACGACGCCGGGTTGTGCGAGGCCAGCGTGCGGATGTTGCGCCAATGCCGGTCCAGCAGGTGCGCCTGGCGCACCACCGACGCACCGCCGACATCGAAGATCTGCGAGGCGGCCTTCTGCGCGAGGGCGTCGATGACGACCTTGGCCGCGGCGGCTTGCAGCGAAGCCTCATGCGCGAGTTCCAGATTCGGATCGGTCTTGGTGACGTCGGCGTCGTAGGCAACGGCCAGTGCGTCGGCGGCGGCCAACACCGTGGCCTCACCGACGTAGGCCGCAGCGGCGATCTCACCGATCTCACGCTGCAGCAGGGGATCATCGGGGGCCGACGGGTTCGGCGCCCAGGTGAAGCTGCGCGAACGCTGATGCACGTGTGCCACCGCATCGTCGCGAAGCGCATGCAGCACACCGACTTCCAGAGCTGTGACGTACAGCTGGAAGAATGCGCCGGAGTGGTACAGGGGCGGGCGCTCCGCATCGCTTTCCGGCGGGGAGAACTGCAGCAGCTCGTCGGCGGAGACCGCGACGTCGGTGAAGATCGCGGTGCCGGTGCCGGTGGCGCGCTGACCGAAACCGTCCCAGTCGTCGAGCACCGTCACTCCGGCCCGATCGGTGGGCACCAAGGCGATCACCGAGGCGTCGTCTGGGTCGCTGGCAAGGACTTCGGCGTAGTCGGCGTACAGCGTGCCGGTGGTGAAGAACTTCTTGCCGTTGAGCCGGTACCCATCGCCGTCGGGGGTGAGCCTGGTCTGCCAGACGAATCCGCCGGCCGGCTCGGAGCCGAGCTCGGTCGACGCGTTGCCCACGATGGCGCCCGACAACGCCAGGTCGATCGCTCGCTGTCGCGCATCGCCGGAGAGTCGCAGTCGCTCCTCCACGTGGGCGAAGTGCCCCCGCAGGATATGGGCGACGTTCGGGTCGGCGGTCGCCAGCGCGATCACCGTGGCGAACAATTCGCGCAGGCTCGCTCCGCCGCCCCCGTCTTCGCGCGGGATCCGCAGCGCCCCGAGCCGGGCCGCCTTGATGAGATCGATGACAGCGAAAGGTCGTTCGTTGTGGCGCTCACGTTCGAGCGCGTCCGCGCCGACCGCGGCAATCAGCTGGTCCAGCCGCTCGGATCCGTAGGTCAATGGCTCGCTGGAAACGGTGGTCATCGTGCAATCTCCTCTGTGACGCGGCGGTAGCGGGCCGCCCGGTGCGTTTCGGGCAGGCGCGCTCCCCTGCCGAACAGTTTGTGCCGCAACGAGCCCGGCTCGTATTCAGTCCTGTAGACGCCGCGCCGTTGCAGCTCCGGAATGACGTGGTCGATGAAATCGACGAAGGAGCCCGGGGTGATGACGTTGGTGAGGTTGAACCCGTCGACGTCGGTGTCCTCGACCCAGGACTGCAGATCGTCGGCCACCTCGGTGGGTGAACCGACCGTGAATCCGCCCTCGGCGTCGATGGCGTGTGCGTCGATGAAATCGCGCAGCGTCCACTGACCCTGCCCGAACATCTGCACCGAGGACTTCAGGTATTCGTTGTCGGTGACGGCCACCGGGTCGTCCAGATCGAACCGGGACAGGTCGCTACCCAGCCAGCCCGACCATAAGGCCAGTGCGCCTTCGGGATCGGTGTAGCGCCGGAAGTCCGCGTAGCGATCCCGCGCGGCCTGCTGGGTCGCACCGGTGACCGCGACGTGACCGTTGACGATCAACACGTCGTAGGGGTCGCGCCCGGCATCGGAGGCCCGGGTGCGGATATCGGCGACCGCGTCGCGCAACACCTCCTTGGTGGGTGCGCCGATGAAGATCACCTCGGCGTTCTCCGCGCCGAACTGCCTACCGCGCTGGGATGCGCCGGCCTGGTACAGCACCGGGGTGCGCTGCACGGACGGCTCGCAGAGATGGATGCCGGGCACCCGGAAGTGCTTGCCGTGGTGCTCGATCGGATGAACCTTGGCCGGATCCGCATAGTGTTGACGGCCGGCTTCGGTGCCGACGGCGTCGTCCTCCCAGGAACCCTCCCACAGCTTGTACAGCACCTCGGTGTACTCGTCGGCGATGTCGTACCGGTCGGCGTGCGGGGTGATGGTGTCCAGGCCGTGATTGCGGGCCGCACTCTCCAGGTAGCCGGTGACGATGTTCCAGCCGACGCGCCCCTTGGTCAGATGGTCCAGCGTCGACATCCGCCGGGCGAACGAGTACGGGTGCTCGAAGGATGTGGTGGCGGTGACACCGAACCCGAGATGCTTCGTGACGGCGGCCATGGCGGGCACCACCAGAAGTGGGTCGTTGACCGGGACCTGGGTACCCGAACGCAGCGCGGCCTCCGGGCCGCCGCCGTATACGTCGTAGATTCCGAGCACATCGGCGATGAACAAGCCGTCGAACAGGCCACGCTCCAGCAGCTGGGCCAGATCGGTCCAGTAGTCCAGATCCTTGTATCGGGCGTTCTGCGCCTCCGGGTGCCGCCACGTGCCGGCGACGATGTGCGTCACGCAATTCATGTCGAACGCGTTGAGAACGATCTGGCGGGTCACTGCCGACACGATGGCGGAACGCAAATCCGGGCGATAGCCATCAAATCGGCACGATTCTCTTCCGTAACGTGGCGTCACAGTGTGGGAACCGGATGCGTTCTGCGGGAATATCTGCGCCTCCGTCGGTGTTCTTCACCGGGTGACTGAGCATCCTGAACTGAGCCCCACCGACTGGGTCCGTACCCAAACCGAGAAGATTCTGGAGACCGGCACCACCGACGGTGTCCAGATCCTGGACCGCCCGATCGTCCTGTTCACCACGACCGGCGCGAAGTCGGGCAAGAAGCGCTACGTACCGCTGATGCGGGTCGAGGAGAACGGCAAGTACGCCATGGTGGCCTCCAAGGGAGGCGACCCGAACCACCCGTCCTGGTATCACAACGTCAAGACGCACCCGCAGGTCACGGTGCAGGACGGCGATAAGGTGGTCGAGCTGACGGCCCGCGAGATCGAGGGCGACGAGCGCGCGCACTGGTGGGAACTGGCAGTGGCGGCCTACCCGCCCTATGCCGAGTACCAGACCAAGACCACGCGCCAGATCCCGGTCTTCGTCGTCGAATAGTCGTCGGACAACTGCCCCGTGGGCACGTTTTGTCGCGTCGATCGCGGCAAGACGTGCGCACGTCGCGTGGGTTACCGGCGGTGCACCGACACCGCGTAATCCCCGCCGGTGAACTCCGCGCGGTCCCAGGTGGCCCAGCGCGCCACCAGTTGCAGGCCCGCCGCCGCGGCGACGCTGTCGTAGTCGGCCAGCGACAACCGATCGGGCCGCAGCGAGAACCCGGCCACCAGCAAGCCGGCCGGGGCCAGATGTCTGGTCAGTCCGGACACCACCTGGCCCTCGGTTCCCGGGGCCAGGAAGATCATCACGTTGCCGGCCAGCACGATCAGGTCGAACTGCCCGGTCAACGCCGCCCCCGGAGCCGACAGATCGGCTTGGACCCAGCTCAGCTCGGGTGCCTTGGCGCGAGCCGCGGCGAGCATCTCGGCGTCGGCGTCGACTCCGAGCACCGAGAATCCTCGGGCCGCCAACTCGATGGCCACCCGGCCGGTGCCGCACCCGGCATCCAACACCCGGGTGCCGCCGTGCTCGCGGAGCAGGGCCTCGACCAGATCCGCTTCGCCGTGCACGTCTTGCCCGCCGGCGGCCAGTGAGCGCCACCGGGCGTCATAGTCGTCGCCGCGCGGCGCGTCGGTGTCCTGCCAGCGGGTGCCCACGGCACCGAAACTACCCGCCGACGTGGCTCGTGAGCGCACCAGCGCGGTGTCCGGGAGAATCGCGGGCGAGATGACCGACACCGAGAACGCCGGCCGCCCCGCCACCACGCACAGACGGCGCCACATCCTGCGACTGGCGCTGTTTGCGGTGCTGCTGACCGCCCTGTTCTGCGTCATGGCGTTCGGCCGGGTGATCGATGCCGGTGAGATCCGGGCCGCCGTCACCGCGACCGGTCCGGCGGCGCCGCTGACCTATATCGCGCTCTCGGCGGTTCTGGGTGCCATCCTCGTGCCCGGCCCGATCCTGGCCGCGGGCAGTGGGCTGCTGTTCGGCCCCATCGTGGGTCTCGGCGTGACACTCGGCGCGACCGTCGGTACGGCATCGATCGCCGGGCTGGTCGGACGGCGGGCCGGACGCGACAGCGCCCGCGCGCTGCTCGGCACCGAGCGCGCCGAGTGGCTCGACGATCAGATCGAACGTCGCGGGCTGTGGGCCGTGGTCGGACAACGGTTCATCCCCGGCATGCCGGACGCGGTGGCCGCGTATGCGTTCGGTGCGTTCGGAATTCCGTTGTGGCAGATGGCTCTCGGCGCCTTCATCGGTTCGGCGCCGCGGGCGTTCGTCTACACCTCACTCGGTGCGTCCCTGGGCAGCAAGTCCGCCGGCCTGGCGTTCGCCGCGGGCGTTGTGTGGTGCATCACCGCCGTCATCGGCGCCTACGGCGCCCACCGCGGCTACCGGAAGTGGCGAAGCCGTGGAGACGGCCCATCGGGCTGACTTCGCCGCGGCGGCGCGAAAGTGCGAGAAGCCAACGCCACCAAGGCAATGTCGATACCGGCTATACGGTGAACGCGGCCCGGAACGCCGCCAGCGCGGTCTCGCTGTCCGCGGCATTCCATGCCTCCATGCCGATGGTGCCGGCGAAGCCGATATCGCGCAGCGCCCGCGCGATCGCCGGGTAGTTGATCTCCCCGGTGCCCGGTTCGCACCGGCCGGGCACGTCGGCCACCTGGATCTCACCGATGGCATCTCCGCACCGGCGGACCAGTTCGATGAGATTTCCCTCGCCGATCTGGGCGTGGTACAGATCGAGCATCATCTTGACGTTGGGATGTCCGACGCCCTCCACCAGCGCCAGGGTGTCCTTGGCCCGGGCCAGTGGCACGCCGGGGTGGTCGACGATGGTGTTGAGGTTCTCCACGCAGAAGGTGACCCCGGCCTGCGCGCCGAGTTCGCCGATGCGCTCCAGCGTGCGCAGCGCGGTCAGCCACATCTGCCCGGTGGCCCGCTGCCGTGGCCGGGCCGCCTGCCCGTCCACCAGTTCCGCGGTGTGCAGGTTCAGCCGGGTCACCCCGAGCGTCTCGGCCGCCTTGATGCTCAGTTCGGCGGTGCGCAGCACCTCGTCGGCGGTGGCCGGATCGATCAGGTCGCCGTGCAGGTAGCCGGTCATTGAGGTGAACGTGGCGCCGGTGGCAGCCAGCGCGTCGAGGTCCTTGTCGTGCCAGCTCCAGATCTCCGCCGCGAATCCGAGCTCGTGAATCCGCTTGACGCGGTCCACGATCGGCAGGTCGACGAACACCATCTCCGAGCAGACGGCCAATTCGAAACTCATCGGAGCGCCCCCACACCGAGGGCGACCGGCACGCCCGTCTCGACAGATTCTCGTGCAGCCAACGCGATTTCGAGGGCAACGCGGGCATCGTCACCGGTGACCGAGGCGGGCCGCCCGGCGCGGATGGCCTCGGCGAACTCCGCGAACTGGGCGATATAGGCGTCGGCGAACAGCGTCGTGTTCTGGGTACCTGCGTCCTCGGGTGCGCGCCCGGCCAGCAGCACGCCGCCGGACCCGAACACCTCACCGCGGACGTCATAGCCGTAAACCGCCTGGAAGCTGGCCTCGGCCACACCGTAGGCGCCGTTGTCGAAGGTCAGGTGCACCACCGAGGTATCCAGGTATCCGTCCTGGGCGAATTGCGGGTGGATCAGCGCGGCGGCCTGAGCGTAGACGCTGACCACCCGCGCTCCCGGGTTCAGCCAGCACAGGGTGTCGAAGTCATGGATCAGCGTCTCGTTGAAGATGGTCCACGGCTTGACGCGCGCGGCAGTCTCCGCGGAGATGCCGGGATCGCGGGTCAGGGACCGTAACAGCTGCGGCGTGCCGATGGCTCCGCCCTCGATGCTGTTGCGCATTGCCGCGAAGTCATCGGCGAACCTGCGGTTGAACCCGACCTGCAGCACCACACCGGCACCGCGGGCCGCATCGATGGCTCGGTCCGCGTCGGACAGCGTGAGTGCCATCGGTTTCTCGCAGAAGATGTGCTTGCCGGCCCGGGCCGCGGCGACCACCAGATCGGCGTGGGTAGCGGCCGGTGAGCAGATGGCAACGGCGTCGATCTGCGGGTCGGCGATCAACTCCAGCGGGTCGCGGCAATACTTCGGCGCCGAAAGTCGTTGGGCTGCGGTCTCATCGAGGTCGGCGACCGCCTGCAGCCGCACCCCGGCCAGTCGGCGCGCCAGCGTCTCGCCGTGATATGAGCCGATCCAGCCGGCGCCGATGAGACCGCAGGACAGGGACTCCGTCATGTTCCTTCTCCGATCGACTAGAACGTTCTAGTAGAGACTAGTAAAGCACGCCCCACTAGAACCTTCTAGTCTCTGTGCATGCAGCACCGACCGACGCTGGAGGATGTCGCCCGGCACGCGGGAGTTTCCCGCGCCCTGGTCTCCATCGTCATGCGTGACGCTCCCGGTGCCAGCGACTCCACCCGGACCCGGGTGCGCCGGGCCGCCGACGAGATCGGCTACCGCCCCGACCCGCGGGCCCGGCGGCTGCGTCAGCTGCGCACCAAACTGCTCGGCGTGACATTCGCCGCGGGCCAGGAGTTCCACGCCGAACTGGTCGACGGCGTGTACGCGGCGGCCGACGAATTCGGCTACGAGGTGGTGCTCAGCGCCGTCACCCCGCACCACGACGAACACCGCGCGGTACGCACCCTCGTCGACGACCGGTGCGAAGCCGTGGTGCTGCTCGGGCCCGAACTTCCCTCGGGCGAACTCGCCACGCTCGCGGCCAGAACGCCGGTGGTCGTGGTGGCGCGCAAGGTGCGCGGGGTGGATGCCGTGCGCAGCGACGACACCGCGGGCGCCGCCATGGCCGTCGCCCACCTGCGCGGTCTGGGTCACCGGAACATCTGCTACCTCGACGGTGGACGCGCACCCGGCGCGGCCGAACGGCGCCGGGGTTACCTCCAGGCCATGCGGGCCGCCGGACTGACGGCCACCACGCATCCCGGCGGTCGCACCGAACGCGAGGGCGCGGCCGCGGCCACCGCTCTGCTGGCGTCCGGCGATGACCTCCCGTCGGCAATCTTCGCCTTCAACGACCGGTGCGCCCTCGGAGTGCTCGACGTGCTGCTGCGGGCGCAGGTCGCGGTGCCCGGGCAGATATCGGTAATGGGCTTCGACGACAGCCCACTGGCCGGGCTGGCCCACATCGACCTGAGCACCATCCGCCAGGAGATCCCGGAACTGGCGCACGCTGCGGTATCGCGCCTGGTGAGCCGGCTGGACGGCGACGCAACGGACGACCAGCCGATCGATGTCGTGGTGCCGCCGACGCTGCTGGTCCGGGGCACCACCGCGAATCCCTGACACGTTGCACTGGACATCCACTCTGTAACGGCCGCACAGTGGAGGGAACCAGGAGGATGTCAGTGACAACCACAGCCAGTCCCAGAGTGCCGGCCGCGGCCGGTGACCCCGTCGCTTCGCTCGCCCCCGGACGCATCGCCGTACGGTGCGTCGATTCCGATGTGCACCCGGTCCCCCGTCAGGGCGAGCTCGGCCCATACATCCCCGAGCCGTGGCGCTCGAAGTATTTCGGAAGCCGCACGGTGGGCGATCAGATCTATTACGACGCGCCCGACTACGCCCACGCCTACGCCATGCGGCTCGACGCGTTCCCGCCCGACGGCGAGTTCGCCTGCAGCGACCCGGATTTCGCGTTCAAGCAGCTGATCATGGAAGCCGGTGCGGATATCGCCATCCTGGAACCCGGCGCCTACCCGGCCCGGCTCCCCGAGGCCGAGCAGGCCATGAGCGCCGCCCTGAACACCTGGCAGGCCAATCACTGGCTGGATTCGAAGAACAATTGGCACGAACGCTGGCGCGGGTCCATCTGTGTCGCGGTCGAAGCGCCCGACCTGGCGGCCGCCGAGATCCACAAATGGGCCCAACACCCCTTCATGGCGCAGGTGCTGATCAAGGCCGAACGCCGCCCGTCCTGGGGCGACCCGATGTATGACCCGATCTGGGCGGCGGCCACCCAGGAGGACATCACGGTCTCCTGCCACCTGTCCCGCAGCCACAACGAGGAACTGCCGATCCCGCCGGTCGGCTTCCCCAGCTACAACCACGACTTCATGGTCACCTACTCACTACTGGCCGCCAACCAGGTCATGAGCCTCATCTTCGACGGCGTCTTCGACCGCTTCCCCACCCTGCGCATCGTGTTCGTCGAACACGCCTTCAGCTGGATCCTGCCCCTGATGTGGCGGATGGACGCCATCTACCAAGCCCGCAAAGGCTGGCTCGACATCAAACGCAAACCCAGCGAATACGTCAAAGAACACATCAAATTCACCACCCAACCCCTGGACTACCCCGAAGACAAAACCGAACTCACCCGGGCCCTGGAGTGGATGGAATGCGACAAGATCCTGCTCTACTCCAGCGACTACCCACACTGGACCTTCGACGACCCCCGCTGGCTGGTCAAACACCTACCCGAACACGCCCGCGAGAACATCATGTTCCGCAACGGCATCAACACCTACAAACTCCCCGACACCGTGCCCGCCCTCGAAGGACAGGTCCGGGTGTTCTGATCTGGATGAATCCCCGCCGTCGCGGCCGTTCTGGTGCGCGGAGGGCCGCCGTGGGATGCGGCCGGAAAGGGACATCATGCGCATTGTCGTCATCGGCGGGACCGGTCTGATCGGATCGAAGTTGGTGCACTCCCTGGCCGAACACGGACACGACGCCGTCGCGGCCGCGCCGAGAACTGGGGTCAACGCCGTCACCGGCGAAGGACTGGCCGACGCGCTACACGGCGCCGCCGTGGTCGTCGACGTGTCGAATTCACCCAGCTTCGAAGATGGTCCGGCCCTGGAATTCTTCACCACATCCGCCACCAATCTGCTGGCCGCCGAGGCCGCGGCCGGCGTCGGCCACCACGTCGCGCTGTCGGTGGTGGGCACACCGACGCTGGCCCGCCAAAGCGGCTACTTCGACGCGAAGCTGACCCAGGAGAAATTGATCGCCGACGGGCCGGTGCCCTACACCATCGTGCGCGCGACGCAGTTCTTCGAGTTCCTGAACACCATCGCCGACTCCGCGACGATCGAGGGCACCGTGCGGTTGCCCGCGAAGGGAATTCAGCCGATGGCCGCCGTCGACGTCGCCGAGGGTGTCGCCATCGCCGCGCTCGGCGACCCGGTCAACGGATTCGCCGAGATCGGCGGGCCCGAACGGTTCGAGTTGCCCGACCTGATCCAGACGGCGCTCACCGCGCGCGGCGACCAGCGTCGTGTCGTCACCGATCCCGCCGCGAAGTACTGGGGTATCGATATCGAGCCGGACACCCTGGTGCCGTCCGCGGGTGCAACGTTCTTCGAAACCCGGTTCGCGGACTGGATTCTCGAACAAGCCGCCACGCACTGAGTCGGCGCCGGGCATGGACGTGTACGAAGCGGTCGCCACTCGGCGGGCGGTGCGGGCCTTCACCGCCGAGCCGGTGCCGGCCGAGACGTTGCGGCGCGTGCTGGCCGCCGCGGCCGCGGCACCGTCGGGATCGAACATCCAGCCGTGGACCATCTATCTGATCACCGGCGCACCCCTTGCCGAACTGAAGAAACGCGCCGTCGAACGGGTGGCCACCGGCGTCGCGTGGGATGCGCGACAATACGAAATGTATCCGCCGGCAATGCCTTCGGTCTACCGCAAGCGGCGCGCCGCATTCGGAAGGGAACGCTACCGCGCACTGGGCATCGAAGGTGCGGACTGGGAGGCCCGCCAGCGCGCGGCCATCGAGAACTGGAACTGCTTCGGGGCGCCGGCTGCGCTGTTCTGTTATCTGCACCGCGAGCTCGGTCCCGCGCAATGGGCCGATGCCGGCATGTACCTACAGACGGTGATGCTGCTGCTGCGGGCCGAAGGATTGCACAGCTGCCCCCAGATGGCCTGGTCGCAGGTACGGAACACGGTGGCCGACGTGGTGTCGCCCCCGGACGACCTCATCCTGTTCTGCGGTATGTCGATCGGGTACGAGGACACCGCCACGCCGATGCCACGGACCGGCCGCGCACCGCTGACCGAGACGGTCACCTTCATCGACGACTGACACGCTGGCTAGCATCGAGATCGAAACAAGGGACACGGTGGTAGCTATGTCGAGCCAGGCTGCGGGGCCGGGGCCGGTCCTGCATGGGCGCAGCCGCGAGTGCACGGCACTGGCGGAGCTGATCGCGGCGGTCCAGGCCGGCACCGGCCAGGCACTGGTGCTGCGCGGCGAGGCCGGTGTCGGCAAGACGGCACTGCTGGACTACGTGACCGGGGCCGCCACCACGTTCCGCACCGTGCAGGTCGCCGGTGTGCAGTCGGACATGGAACTCGCGTACGCCGGTCTGCAACAGATGTGCGCACCGCTGATGGGCCATCTGGACACCCTGGCCGAACCGCAGCGCGCAGCACTATCGGTGGCATTCGGGTACGGCACCGGACCGACCCCGGACCGGTTCCTGGTCGGGCTGGCCGTACTCAGCCTGCTCGCCGCCGCCGCCGACGACCGGCCGCTGCTCTGCGTGATCGACGATGCCCAGTGGCTGGACCAGGTGTCGGTGCAGACCCTGGCGTTCGTCGCCCGGCGACTGCTGGCCGAGCCCGTCGCCATAGTGTTCGCCATCCGCGACGGTTATCGCGAGATCCTGCCCGGTCTGCCGGAGTTGGTGGTCACCGGACTGTCCGACACCGACGCCAGGCAACTGCTGGAATCGGTGATGATCGGTGGCATCGATCCGCGGGTCCGGGACCGCATCGTGGCGGAGACGCGCGGGATTCCGCTGGCGCTGGTCGACGTGCCGCGCACCGCGACCGCCACCGAACTGGCCGGTGGTTTCTGGATCGCGGGCAAACGGTCCTCGACCGCGGCGATCGAGGCCGGGTTCGTCCAGCGGATCACCGGCCTGCCCGCCGACACTCAGCGGTTGCTGCTGGTCGCCGCCTCCGAACCGGTCGGCGATGCGGCGCTGTTCCTGCGTGCCGCAGCACAATTGGGCATCCCGGTCGACGCACTGGCACCGGCCGAGGCCGCGGGCATCATCGAGTTCGGGCACCGGATGCGGTTCCATCATCCACTGATGCGCTCGGCCGCGTACCGGGCCGCCGCGCTGGGCGACCGCAGGACCGTGCACCGTGCGCTGGCACAGGCGACGGACCCGCAGGTCGATCCCGACCGCCGGGCCTGGCATGCCGCCAGTGCGGCGGCCGGACCCGACGACGCGGTGGCCGCGCAGCTGGAAGCCTCGGCCGACCGCGCCCAGAGCCGGGGCGGAATTGCCGCGGCGGCAGCATTTTTGGAGCGCGCCGCGGTGCTCACCCTGGCTCCCGCGCTGCGCGCATCGAGGGCGATTGCAGCCGCCGAAGCCAAACGCGAAGCGGCCGCCCCGGAGGCCGCCTACGAGTTGCTGTCCTTGGCCGAGGCCGGTCCGCTGTCCGCGTTGCAACTGGCCCAGGTGGCCCGGATGCGGGCCCAGATGGATTTCGTCCGCAGCCGGGCCAAATCGACGGGGGCCCCGCTGGTCGGCACGGCCGCCGCGCAACTGCTCGCCGCGGCTCGCGGGTTGCTGGGTCTGGACGACGACCTGGCCCGCGAGACCTTCCTGGAGGCGCTGACCGCGGCCATGTACGCGGGCCGGCTGGCCGATCCGGCGCTGCTCACCGAGGTGGCCGCCGCCGGGCTGACGGTGGCCAGCGGGCTACGGCGACTTCAGCGCCCGATCGACTACCTGTTGCGCGGCATGGCCACCCGAATCGTCGACGGGCCCGGCGCCGGCTCCGAGGACCTGCGTACCGCCCTGGAACTCTGGAACACGCACGCGCAGCTGCACACCGGTCAGTGGCTGTACTGGCCGTTCCCGATCGCCCAGGAATCCGCCGCGCACGAGTTGTGGGATGACGAGGTGCTCGAACGCATCGCCTCCGACACGGTGCGGCGCGCCAGGGAGGCCGGGGCGCTGGCCGCCCTACCGCCCGCGCTCGGTTACCGCGCCGGCGTCCACTTCTATCGAGGCGAATTCGATTCGGCCACAAGGCTCATCGAGGAGTCCAAGGCCATCACGGCGTCGATGGGTTACGCGCCGGTTCGGTATCACAGCCTGATGCTGGCGGCGTGGCGAGGCGCGCTCACCGAAGCCGAAGAGATCATCGAGGCGGCCGCCTCCGACGGTGCTGCCCGCGGCGAGGGCCGGCTCGTGGGCTTGTCCGCATTCAGCACGGCCGTCCTGTACAACGGGCTCGGCCGGTACCAGGAGGCGTTGGCGCAGGCCCGCCGGTGCTGCGAATACGAGGACCTCGGATTCCACGGCTGGTGTCTGTACGAACTCATCGAGGCCGCCGTGCACACCGGCGACCGGGAGTCCGCCACCGCGGCGTGGACGCGATTCGAGGAACGCGCGGGCGCCAGCGGCACCGACTGGGGCTTGGGCGTGGTGGCGGCCGCGCAGGCCCTGCTCGCCGACAACGACGATGCCGAGAGCGCCTTCGTCGAGGCCATCGAACGGCTGGAGCGCGCCGATATCGCGCTGCATCTGTCCCGCGCGCGGCTGTCCTACGGCGAATGGTTGCGCCGGGCGAACCGCCGCGCCGACGCTCGCAAGCAACTCGGTGCCGCCCACCGGCTGTTCACCGAGATGGGCGCCCACGGCTTCGCCGAGAGGGCCCGCCGCGAGCTGGCCGTCACCGGGGAGAAGGTGCGCAAGCAGCCGGTCGGGTCCGGGGATGAGCTGACCGCGCAGGAGGCGCAGATCGCCCGGCTGGCGCGCGACGGCCTGACCAACCAGGAGATCGGTGCGCAGCTGTTCATCAGCACGCACACCGTGGAATGGCACCTGCGCAAGGTATTCGTCAAGCTCGGCATCACGTCACGCAAGCAGTTGCGCACGCTGTCCTGGGCCGGCTGACCCCCGGGCCACGAACTACGGACTACGGACTTTCAAGGGTCCGCTCCGGGCTCCCGCAGATGAGGCTGGTTCTCGAACGAGAAACCAACCCACTGGAGGCGAAGCGACGTGACGGATCCGAAGAAGATCCCCGTCATGGGCGTCACCGTGCTTCCCCGCTGATCCCACCGATACCCGAGGACTGCGCTCATGACACTCACCTGTGTTTCCGACGAGCCGGAAAATACCGAAACCGACATCGAACTCGCGGCGCGGTTCGCCCGCGAAACCCAGCCCCTGTTCGAGGTGCTGCATCGCGGCGCCCGCCGACTGGCCCGCACCGAGGCCGACGCCGAAGACCTTCTGCAGGACACCCTGTTGCACGCCTACACCGGCTTCCGCAAATTCCGCACCGGCACCAACCTCAAGGCATGGCTGTTCCGGATCATGTACAACCGGTGGGTCAGCAATCACCGCGGCAAGCAGCGGCGGCCCGCCGAGGTCGCGGTGGAGCAGATCACCGACCGCGATCTGGCCCGCGCCGCCGGTCATCAGTCCGGCGGCCTGCGCTCCGCGGAGGCAGTGGTGCTGGCCGCCCTGCCGGATCCCGAACTCACCGAGGCGCTGGCCGAACTGCCCGACGGTTTCACCGCGGCGATGTTCTATGCGTACGTGAAGGGCTACACCTACGCCGAAACCGCCGCCATCATGGATATTCCGATGGGCACCGTGATGTCGCGGGTATCGCGTGGCCGTCAGCGGCTGCGCATCTCACTGGCGCCGCTCGAGCGTCGAATCGCGTAGGAATTCATGGAACTCGCGCAACAGACCGCTCTGATCACCGGAGGCACCGCGGGGATCGGGTTGGCGTCGGCCCGGTTGCTGGCCGCCGGCGGGGCCACCGTGATCATCACCGGCCGCGACCCCGGACGCGGCGAATCGGCCGCAGCCGATCTGGGCGCCCGGTTCATCCGGACCGACCTGTCCGACATCGAGTCGGTGAAAGCGCTTGTGCGACAGGCCGGCGACGTGGACATCCTGGTGAACAACGCCGCCGGATTTCCGGCCGCCCTGACCGTCGACCAAGAGGTCGCATCGTTTGAGCGCACCTTCGACACCAACGTCCGCGGACTCTATTTCCTCACCGCGGGGCTGGTTCCGGGAATGCTCGCCCGCGGGCGCGGCAGCATCGTGAACATCACCACCATGGTTGCCACCAAGGGGGTGCCGGGCGCTTCGGCCTACAGCGCCTCCAAGGCGGCGGTGGAATCCCTCACCCGCACCTGGGCTACCGAGTTCGGGGCCCGCGGGGTGCGGGTGAACAGTGTCGCGCCCGGTCCGACCAGAACCGAAGGCGTGCAGGCCGAATGGGGCGACACCAACGAGGAGCTCGGCCGTTCGCTGCCACTGGGACGCACCGCCGCGCCGGAGGAGATCGCGGCGGCCGTGTTCTTCCTCGCCTCGCCGAAATCCAGTTTCATCACCGGCTCCACCCTGCACGCCGACGGCGGCGGCAGCGCCATCTGACCCGACCACCATGAGGAGCACATCATGACCAAGACCTACGACCCGCGCTGGGAAGACGCCCTGACCGTGGTGCAGGAAGTGACGCCGCCGTTCATCCCGGAAGGTGCGCATGCGATGACGGTGATCATCGAGTACCCGGCCGGCAGCGCGGGCGCCCCGCCGCACAAGCACCCGAGCGGACCGGCATTCGGATACATGCTCGAAGGCGAGATGCTCTTCGAGCTCGAAGGTGAACCGCCGCGGGTGATCCGGGCCGGCGAGGCGTTCTGGGAACCCGGCGGTGATGTCATCCACTACTCCGATGCCAACAACCGCACCGATGTCTCGAGCCGCTTCCTGGTCACGATGCTGTGTGTGCCCGGCCAACCCATGCTGACGCTGGTCGACGACGACGAACTGGCCGCCCGGGCACATCTGCGGGTGCCCGCTTCGCCGGAAGGCCAGTGACCAGAGATGTCCAGGATTCTTCTGCAGACGACCATTGCGTCCAACGACGACGACTGGGACATCGGCCGTTTCGCGCTGCTGGCCGATGTCCTGCGGGAGGCCGGTCACCAGGTGATTGCCCGCAACCGGTCCGGTGGTCACGACGACCCGGTGCTCGCGCATCTGCCCGAGCTCGGGTATGACCAGCTGTGGTTGATGGCGGTGGACACCGGGGACGGGCTCACGGGTGCGGAATGCGAGGCCATCGTCCGGTTCCGCCGCGGTGGTGGTGGGGTGTTCACCGCACGCGATCACCAGGAACTCGGCAGCTGCCTGCTGCGGCTGGGCTCGCTGGGGGTGGTCAATCGGTTCCACGATGCGTCCGTCGACCCCGGCCCGATGTGCGACGACCAGGACAATCCCGAGATTTCCTGGCCGAACTACCATTCCGGCGCCAACGGCGACTACCAGCCGGTGTTGGTCGACGGCGCCGTGCACGAGTTGCTGCGCACCGATCGGACCGCCAGTGGGCGCATCGAGTGGTTTCCGGCACATCCGCACGAGGGCCTGGTGTCGGCCGACGTTCCGCATGCCGAGGTGATCGCACAGGGCCGGAGCACCTCGACGGGACGCCGTTTCAATCTCGCGGTGGCGCTCGACGGGGAACCGGGGATGGGCCGCGCCGTGGCCGAATCCACCTTTCACCATTTCGCCGACTACAACTGGGATGTCGGCCGGGGTGCACCGACCTTCGTCACGGAACCGGCCGGCTGTCAGATCAAGGACGATCCGTCATCTCTGGAGATCTTCAAGGACTACGTGCGCAACATCGCGGTCTGGCTCAGCTCATCCGGTGTACATCGGTGACGGCCGCCGCGAACTGCTCGGGAGCCTCCTGAGGGACGTTGTGCCCGATACCGTCGAGCACCCGGTGTTCGTAGCGGCCGGTGTACAGCGCCCGGTAGCCGCTGCCGTCCTTGGCGGGGCCGTCGAAGTCGCTGCTGATGGTGATGGTCGGGACGGTGATCGGCGGCTTGCCGGCCAGCCGCCGTTCATCGTCGTCGTAGCGGGGTTCGCCGGGCGCGAGGCTCTGGCGCCACCGGTAGTTGTGGATCACGATGGCGACGTGGTCGGGGTTCTCGAAGGCCGCAGCGGACAGTTCGTAGGTGCTGTCGTCGAAATGCCATAGCGGCGAGGCGTTCTGCCAGATGAGCCGGTTGAAGTCCTTGGTGTTCTGCCGGTAGCCCAGCTCACCGCGCGGGGTGGCGAAGTAGTACTGGTACCACCAGCCGTATTCGGCCTTGGGCGGCAGCGGTTGCAGATTGGCCGCCAGATTGACCACGATGTAACCGCTGACCGCGACCAATCCGGTGACCCGCTGCGGCCACAGGGCGGCCACCACATTGGCGGTGCGGCCGCCCCAGTCGTATCCACCGAGGATGGCGTCGGGGATGTGCAGGGCATCCATCAGGTCGATCACGTCGTGGGCCAGGGCCGCTTGCTGCCCGTTGCGGACGATGTCCGCCGAGCGGAACCGGGTCGATCCGAAACCGCGGGCGAACGGTACGATCACCCGAAAGCCCTGTCCGGCAAGGCTATCGGTGACATCTGCATAGCTGTGGATGTCATAGGGCCAGCCGTGCAACAGGAGGACGGGCTGCCCGTCCGCGGGCCCGGCCTCGACATAACCGACCGACAGCGATCCTGCGTCGATCTGCTTGGCCGGACCCAGCGGGTGTTTCGGCGCGGCCGGCGGTCCGGCGGTCGTCGTCGCGCCTGCCGGCCCCTGCGGAGTGGGGCTGCAAGCCGCCACGGTCAGTGCTCCGGCGGCAACCGTGGTGAGCCGGGCGAAGTTCCGGCGGCTGATCCCGTTCACAGTGTGTGCTCCGTTCTGATGCCAGTAGCTCGACGCCGCGTCACGATCGAAGTGTTCCAGGTCCGCGCCGGCGAGGTTGCCCGGTATGACTTCGCCGAGCGCGGCGACAACGGGCATGTTTCCATCTGAGCCCCTTTATGTCATCAAGTCCAACGATTCTTATTCATTAAAGTCATCTACAGTGCAGATATGGAACTGCGCCAGATCGAACATTTCGTCGCGGTGGCCGGCGAACTGAGCTTCACCCGGGCCGCCGAGCGCGCGCACGTGGTGCAGTCGGCCTTGTCGACATCGGTTGCCAAACTCGAGCGGGAACTGGGCGTCCAATTGTTCGACCGCACCCGCCAGCAGATCACCCTCACCGCTGCCGGCGAGCGCTTCCGGGCCCATGCGTTCGACGTGCTGCGGGCCGCCAAATCGGCGACCGAGTCCGTCGGTGAATTTCGCGGCGCCCTCTCCGGCACCGTGCAGTTCGGCTCGTTGATCTCGTTCGGCCCGCTGGATATCGCGGGAGCACTCGGCGAATTCCACCGGGCGCACCCCCACGTGCGGCTCCGACTGCGACTGAGCCAGAGTGGCGCGTCGGCCTACCTGGCCGCGGTGGCCGAGGGCTCACTGGATCTGGCCCTGGTGTCCATGCCCAATCGCTTTCCCGCGCAACTGGACCTGCGCCTGCTCTTCGAAGAGCCGATGTGCTTCGTGTGCCCGCCGGACCACCCACTGGCCGCGGCGCCGCGACTGGACATCGCCGACACCGCCGCCGAGGAACTGGTCGGCTTTCCACCCGACTTCGGCCTGCGCCGGCTGGTGGACAACGCCTTTCACGCCGCCGGGGTACACGCGCAGACCCAGTACGAGGTACCCGCCGGTTTCGCCGCCATCGCCGAACTGGTGAGCAACGGCCTGGGCACCACCTTCATGCCGCGTTCGGAGGCGCGGCGCTTTCCCGCCCTGCGGGCCGTCGAATTGGTGAATCCGGTGCTCTGGCAGGTGTACCTGGCCTCCCCACCTGTCGATCAGATGACGCCGGCAACCGCGCGACTGGCCGACACCGTGCTCGCCGCGGCGGCCAGGGCCCGCCCGCGCTGATCAGCGCTGCGCCGAGATGGCGCCGCCGAGCCAGCGTTTGATGAAGCGGCGCAAGTCTTCTCGTGACCGCCCCGGCGGGTTGGGGGCGACGAAGAACGACAGCATGGTCCGCAGCGTGAATTCGACCAGCTCCTGCAGGGCCGCCTCGTCATACCCGTGACGCGTCCAGTCCACGTCGAACCGGTTGATCATCCGCATACCGAAGTCCTGCGCCTCGTCGGAGGCCATGCTGCCCGGCCGGGCGGTCTCATACGATTCGGACAACAGGATCGCCAGATGCGGGATGCGGGCGACCTCCTCCAAGGTGAACATCACTCCCTCGGTCATCGCCTCGGCCGGATCGGTGATCCCGCCGACCGCGCCGGCCAGCCGGTCCAGGAAGCCGTCCACCGAGGCCATCGCCGCGGCGTGCATCAGTGACTCGGCCGTCGGAAAGTACCGGTACACGGTTTGCCGGATCACTCCGAGGGACGCCGCCACGTCGGCGATGCTGATGCCCTTGCCCGTCTGCGCGATGAGTTCCACCGTCGCGCCGATGATGCGCGCGGCGGCCTCCTCGTCGCTGCGCGGCGGCTCGCCACCCCAGCCGCGTCTACGCGCCACGGTCGGTTCTCTGCACCGGCATGGCCGCAGGATATCGCCAGCGCCCGTTGACGCGGCACACCACTCGATGCCAACATACACACGACGACCAATTTGTATGATTACAGCGAGGTGCTGCCATGACGGATCTACAGGTACGCAAGATGCGGTTCGCGTTCGCCGACTACGACGTGCCCTTCCTGTGGAATGAGACCAATCCGGCGTTCTCGGCCATGGCCAACGCGGTGTCCTTCCTGGCCATCGCGTTCGAGAAGATGATCGTCAGCACCATGGCCGAGGCCAAGCCGCTGCTCACCGATCCGGCGATCGCCGAGGAGGCCGACGCGTTCGTCCGCCAGGAGGGCCAGCATTCGATGGCGCACCGGCAGCACGCCCGCGGTTTGATCAAGGCCTATCCCGCGCTCAAGGAAACCCTCGACGAGGTGATCGCCGCCTTCGACGATCTGGTCGACAACAAGCCGCTGAAATACCGGCTGGCGTACACCGCCGACCTGGAGGCCACCTTCACCCCGGTGTTCAAGCTGATGCTGGACAACGACGCGACGCTGTTCGCACCGGGCGACGACCGGGTGGCCTCGCTGTTCCTGTGGCACTTCGTCGAAGAGGTCGAGCACCGCAGTTCGGCACTGATCATCTACAACGGCCTGGTCGACGATCCGTGGTACCGCATGCGGGTGGCGCCGTCGATCTTCAAGCACGTCATGGACGTGGTGCGGATGGCGTGCGACGGTTTCAACAAGCACATCCCGCTCGAGGTGCGGAAGGTCGACGCGGTGTCCACGTTCGCCCTGGAGCGCGCCAAGAACGGCCTGCTGCAACGGATCGGCCGGCGTCCCAACTACGGCCCGTTCCAGAGCCCGTTCCCGAATCTGGGGAAGCGCGAAACACTCGCCGCGCTGGTGGGTATCGTGCGCAGCCAGATTCCAGGCCACGACCCGGCACACGAGAAGCTGCCCGCACTGGCCGGTGAATGGTTCAAGCGCTACGACGAGGGATATGACGTGACGAAGTGGTACACGGCGAGCACGGTCGCCGCCGGCCCGCAGAAGGCGCCCGCCGATGTCTGATCTGTGCGCGGCGACCTTCGCCGGTTTGGCTACCCGGCTTGGTTTTTCCTGCGACGAGATGGGCGGCCTCGTCGAGTTCCGCAATCCGCTGAACCTGGAGAACGCGACGTTGCCGGTGCTCGAGGTCATCGTGATCGCCGGCGCGGTCCTTTCGCTGGTGTACGCCATCAACCGGTGGCGCCGCCACAACGACCCGACCAACGTGGTGTTGTGGTTCGGCGCCATCGCCTACCTGCTCATCATCGAGCCGCCGCTGTATTTCCCGGCCCAGTTCGGCATCGGCGACTACGTGGACACGATGTTTGCGCACAACGTCTTCACGGTCGATTTCCTGTGGGGGCGGCTACCGCTCTACATCGTCGCGATCTATCCGATGATGGCCACCGTGGCGTTCGAGATCGTGCGCATCCTCGGGGTGTTCGCGCGGCGCGGCGTACTGGTCGGCGCGATCTGCGTGGGCTTCGTCCACCATGCCTTCTACGAGATCTTCGATCACATCGGTCCGCAATTGCGTTGGTGGGAATGGACTCTGGACCATCCGATGAATCAGCCGTTCTTCGATTCGGTGCCGCTGCCCAGCGTCGTGGCGTTTGCCGCACTGTGGCCGATGTCGCTGGCGTTCTGCGTTCAACTATTCGTCGGTCGTCACGTCGACGACGGCACGACGTTCACCGGCCCGCAGGTGCTCTGGCGCACCATCGTCGTCGGCGTGCTGGCCTCGATCGGCACCGCGGTGCTGCCGATGCCCGCGACGGTGCTGGGCAAGCTCACCGACAGCACCACCGTCGGCGGCGTGGTCTACGCGCTCGAACTGGCCGCCCTCAGCGCCGTCGCCATACCGGTGCTCGTCGATCAGTGGCGCACTCTGCGCCAGACCGGCGCGAACCACACCAACCCGCTCATCCTCGGCTACGCCGCGGTGTACCTGGCGGTCATGGCGGCGCTGTGGGTGAGCGCCCTGCCCGCCTACTTCGGCGCGACCGGCGGGATGACCGCCGACGGCGATCCGGTGGGCAGCCTCTGGTACGCCGTGCTGTGCTTCGCCATCGCCGCGTGCGCCATCGCCGCCTGCCGCAGCGTGGCGCCGCGTCCGCACACCACCGCGCAGCCGTCACTCACCGGAAGTTGAACCGACCTTGTTGGCGTGCAAGGTGATCCACGCTTCACCCGCCGCCGCGGCGCGCACCAGGGCTCCGTACTCGCCCAGGTAGTCGGCGATCGCCCCCAGCCAGGGCAGCATGCCCAGGTAACGGAACACGCCTCGAGGATGCGGACGCTTACCGAGTTCGGCGCCGACGGCATTCAGGATGCCCGCCAGGTGCCAGACCTTCCTGGCCAGCGACATCTGGGACCAGCCGGGCTCCGGGGACGGCGGGGGGGCCGATCCGCCGACGACTTCGCGTGCGCACAGCACCGACGCCAGCATCCGCACCCGAGTCGGGGTGTCGGTGACGCCGTATTCGCGCGCTACCGCGCACAGCACGATGGCCTGATTGGCGAACCCCAGTAGATCCTGGATCGGCAGCCGGTCGGCGACCACCCCCAGCACGCCGGGGAACGCGACCAGCACCGTGTCCAGCGCGCCGACCCGCCGGACCCACCAGCGGATGCGGGCGACCCGGTCCTTGCCGTCCCAGGCCTTGGTGCCGGGGATGTCCGCGCAGTCCAGTCGCCGCCGCAAGCCCAGCGGATCGGCTTCGGCCAGCACCTCCAGGATCAGGTCGATCAGGCTCACCGCACGCCCGAGCGCGGCCGTCACATCGTCGTCGGACAGGTCGGCTTTAGGTATCGGGATCAGGCCCATACGGCCATCCTGCTGCATTTGCCTCGACATGGGCCAACCCAAAGTCGTGGCCGGGCCGCCGCCCGGTGACCGACGGCCGGCGCGCACCGGACGGCGGTTACACCTTCAGATAGCGTTCCAGGCCGGCGATCACGACGGCGAGGTTGAAATCGAAATCGTCGGTTCCCGGCCGGTCCGCGACGACGGCGGACAGAAGCGGGAAATCCTGGGCGGGAAGCGCTTCCAGCGCACGCTTCACCTCGGGTGTCTGGTGGTGCAGCCGCGATTCGGCGCTGCCCAGCACGTCGTGGGCCGCCGACATCGCGATGCCGGCGACGAAGGTCAGGATGCGCCCCGCCTGGCCCACCTCGAAACCGCCCGCGGTCAACGCGCTGAGCACCCGTTCGGCCAGCGCCAGCCCGGCGGCGCCGCCGACTCCCCGGATCCGGAAGTTCGTCGTGGTCACCCCGCAGCGCAACACACCGTGGCGGATGGCGGCGGCGTAGGCGCGCAGCACCTCCCGCCAGTCGGCGTGCTCGGGTAGCTCGACGGCTCGCAGTTCGGCTTCGAAGAGGTCGGCCACCACCAGTTCCAGCAGGCCGTCGCGGTCACCCACGTAGTAGTGCAGCGCGGTGCGGTCCACGCCCAGGGCATCGGCGACCGCCTGCATGGTCAACTGCGCCGGCGCGATATCACGCGCCGCCGCGACGATCTGTTCGTGACTGATGCGGCGCGGGCGACCCCGGCGCCGCGCAGGCGCCGCCTCGTCGCTGTGCTGTCCGGCCGTCATTCCGCAGAGGGTACGCGGTCACCCCTTTTCTTTTTCTCACGCACGTGAAAAACTCTCCCGCATGACGGAGCCGTACCGAGTTGTGCAATGGACGACAGGCAATGTGGGCAAGAGCTCGGTGGCCGCGATCGCGAAGAACCCCACCCTGGAACTGGTGGGCTGTTACGCGTGGTCGGCCGACAAAGCCGGCAAGGACGTCGGCGATCTGGCCGGTATCGAACCCCTCGGCGTGAGCGCCACCAACGACGTCGACGAACTGCTGGCACTCAAACCCGACGTGGTCGTCTACAACCCGATGTGGATCGACGTGGACGAGCTGGTGCGCATCCTGGAGGCCGGGGTCAACGTCGTCGCGACGGCGTCGTTCATCACCGGGCACAACCAGGGCGCGGGCCGCGACCGGATCGCCGACGCCTGCCTGCGCGGCGGGTCCACGATGTTCGGGTCGGGCATCAGTCCCGGCTATGTCAATCAGCTGGCCATCGTCGCGGCCGGCATCTGCGACCGGGTCGACAAGGTCACCGTCAACGAGGCCGCCGACACCACCTTCTACGATTCCCCCGAAACCGAGAAACCGGTCGGCTTCGGCAGGCCGATCGACGACCCGAACCTGCAGACGATGACCGCCCAGGGCACCGGGGTGTTCGGTGAAGCCGTCCGGCTGATCGGCGACGCGCTCGGCATCGAATTCGACGAGGTCCGCTGCGACGCCGAGTACGCCCAGACCACCGAGGACCTGGACCTGGGCTCGTGGACCATCCCGGCCGGCGGCGTGGCCGGGGTGTTCGTCAGCTGGAAAGGTCTGGTGGCCGGAGTCACCAGGGTCGAACTCACCCTGCGCTGGCGCAAGGGCCAGACCCTGGAACCGGATTGGCAGATCGACCAGGACGGCTGGGTCATCGAGGTCGCGGGGCGCCCGACGGTCACCATGAAAGTCGGCTTCCTACCGCCGCCCTACTTCGAGGCCACCACTCTGGAAGAGTTCATGGTGCTGGGACACATCATGACGGCCACACCCGCATTGAACGCGATTCCCGCGGTCGTCGCGGCGGCGCCGGGCATCGTCACGTACAACGATCTGCCGCTGGTCCTGCCGCGCGGAGTCGTCCCGACGCCTTGAATACCGGGCGAACGAGTCGAAAGGCCTAATAGTCCCGCAATTTCGAGATCAGCTTGTCCTTGGACAGATTCGAATAGCCGGACAAGCCGAGCTCCTTGGCGCGCTTGCGCAGTTCCGAGACGGTCCAGGCGTCATAACTGCCCGACCGCCCGCCCTTGCGCCCCACCGCAGAAGTGCCGCGCTGGGCCGCTGCGTTGGAGATCCGGGCCGCCTTCTCCTCGGAGTCGCCTTCGTGGCGGAGCTTCCGGTACAACTCCTCGTTCTTGATCGATGCGTTGGGCACCGTGACTACCCCCTTGGCAAATCGTGTGCCGTGTGTTGATTCCCGCGGCCGTGCCAGCGCAAACCTGTACACAGGTTTGGCTTCGGCCCGGCCCGGCAACACGAACGGATGACCGAAGCACTCGATCAGTGCCACGTCGCGAACGCAGGCATGACCACAGTCGACGGCTCGCCCAGATGGTTGACCTGCTCGATTACCCCGTGTACGTCGTCACCACGGGTGGCTTCGATCGCCCGTCGGGTTGTCCGGTGGGTGGCACGAGTGGCGATGTGACGGACAAGTTCGCCCGCTGCGCCTGCGCGCCGGCCCGGCCGGGGTACCGATCCCGGACGCCGCGGCGGCGTGGTGCGTCGGGCATCTGCCCTGGCCCATCGCCGGGGATTCACGGCCCGGACCGGGTGCACTGGTCACCCCTGCCGACGTTCGCGACCTTCTGCCCGGGCACGACGCATAGGGCTCACACCGACCGAAGGACATCATGAACCAAGACCTGTTCGACCCACCGGGACACCGCACCGCCACCGTCGACACATTTGCGCTGAGCTGAGGCGGCGTGCACCGGACACAGCTGACCGCTTCGGCTTCTCAACAATGGAATTTGTTCTGGCACAGTGAAATCGGCACGTGGATCCACCACAAGGGGCTGCGGATCGTACTGCTCGTGCTGTTCTCGATCGTGGCGGCGAGATTCATTCGTTATGTCGCGCAACGCATCACCAGCCGCATCGGGGTCTCTGAAGGTGACTCGCTGGTGCGCTCGGAAGCGACAAAACACCGCCAGGCCGTCGCATCGGTGATCTCCTGGGTGGCGATCGCCGTGCTTTACATCATCGTCGGACTGGACATCATCGGGCTGCTCGGCCTGCCGATCGGCTCTCTGGTGGCCCCGGCCGCCGTGCTCGGCGCCGCGCTCGGGTTCGGCGCGCAACGAGTGGTCCAGGACCTGCTTGCCGGCTTCTTCATCATCGTGGAAAAGCAGTACGGATTCGGCGATCTGGTCCGCCTGACGGTGACCGGCGCGGCGCAGGACTCGGTCGGAACGGTTGAGGACGTCACCCTACGGGTGACCAAACTGCGCAACAGTGACGGCGAGGTGTACACCATCCCGAACGGTCAGATCGTGCGGTCCAACAACCTGTCCAAAGATTGGGCGCGCGCCGTGATCGACATTCCGGTCCCGGTGGAAGAGGATCTCAACGAGGTCAACCAGTTGCTGCAGGCTGTCGCGGGCGAAGCCACCGCCGACGAGCGCCTGCGCGACCTGCTGCTCGACGAACCGTCCTTGATGGGCGTGGAGAGCATCGAGGTGGACAATGTCCATGTGCGGATGGTCGCACGAACGTTGCCCGGCAAGCAGTTCGAGGTCGGACGGCGGTTGCGCGGACTGATCGTCGCGAAGCTGCGCCGCGCGGGAATCGCCGGTGACGCGGAGCTGCGGCCCACCATCGACGCGATGGCCCATCAGAGCTGAGACCCGCGTCAGCTCCCTTTGGGGATCATCGCGAGCTGCCGGCTCTGTACCACCACCTGGCCGGCCTCGTCGACGATCAGGTGGTCCTCCTCGAACCAGGTGTCGCCGAGCACGGTGGCGCTGGCCATCACCCGCAGCCAGCCGGGGGCGGGCCGGCGCCGCAGGTACGTGGTCAGCTGCACCGTCGGGGCCCAGCCGAACATGCCGCGGTTCATCGTGACCGGCGCGCTGATATCGCCGGCCATCAACGCGAAGAGCAGCGCGGTGTCAGGATCGGCCTCGTCGTCGGCCAAGGGCCGCAACCACATCCGGTTGATCGGATCGCCCTGTTGGCCGAACAGGTAGTGCGCCGCTGACGGGTCGACACGGAGATCGCATCCCTGGGCGACGTGCACGATCTGCCCCATCGGGTGGTCGGGGGTGACATGGACGGCGTCGGGCGGCGGTGCGATCGCCATGTCAAGCAGCGCGAGCGGCTCCTGGTGACGCGGCTCGTCGACGTCCAGGGGGCCCAGCGTCACGGTGGACGACACCGCCGTGCGATCACCCTGGGTCAGTTCCACATCCACCACGCTGACCTGTCGTCCCCGCTTGCGTACGGTGGTGGCGAGCCGGACCGGTCCCGGATCCGGGGCGTGCAGATAGTTGGCGCTCACCGCTATCGGGGTCTGGCCGACCATCCGCTGGGCCGCGGCAGCGCATATTGCCATCATGCAGCCGCCGTGCACTTTGGGACCGATGGTCCAGATCGGGTCGACGATCGCGGTGAACGCGCCGTCGCCGAGTTCGTCCAGCGCGGTCAGCCGGGTGAAGGGTGCACTGTCGGTCATGATTGTCCTTCCGCGGCGCTCATCATCGGACCCCTTCCACGACGGCAAGCACACACGGGTTCCGTTGCCTCGGCGGCTAACCTTACGCAGGTAAGGAAACAACCGTAAAGTTAGCGTGAGCCAGCTCATGCCCGACCGTCGAGCAGGACCTGATCCGGAACTCGCAGCGCCGAGCGTGCTAACGCCCGTAAACTTATGGGTGTTAGGCTTGGGGTCGTGCCCCAGCCCGCCCGCCGCCGCAATCAGCGTGGCCACGGCGCCTTACTGCGCGACGAGATTCTCGCCGCGGCCATCCGCCTGATCGATGCCGCCCAGACCGAAGCCGAGGTCTCCCTTCGCGGGATCGCCCGTGCAGCCGGCATCGCGGCGCCGTCCGTGTACGCCCACTTCGCCGACCGCGATGAGGTGCTGATGGCAGTGGCCGAAGCCGGTTGGAAGCAGGTCGGCGCGGAGATCGCCGAGCAAAGCAAGCCGGGCGCGACGGCACGAGACAAACTGATACTCGGCTGCCAGACGTATGTGTCGTTCGCGCAGCGCTTTCCGCTGCGCTACGCCCTGATGACACAGTCCGCCGACGTCCCGCCTGCGGCACACCAGGCACTGGAGACCGTGACCCGCGGATTGCTCGCCTGCCGCAGCCGGGCGCCGCAGTCCCCGCCGAGCAAGACCGCCCATCGGATTGCGGCCTCACTATCGGTGGCCCTGCACGGCGTGGCGATGTTGCACCGCACCGACTCACCGAACCTGTGGCTCAGCGACTTCAGCACCGACGAGATCATCCGCAGCCTGGTGGACGCCGCCATTCTCCGGCAGGATCAGCCGCGCACCGCCGCAGCTACGGCTTAGTTCCCGACGAATCCCGGTGAACTGAATCCGCGCAGAGAAAATCAGCCTGACCGCAACCGTTTTCACCACACCCCGCGATTTCTAGCCTGGCCCGGTGGGTACATCTGCGGTGCGGTTCGGTGTCTGGGCACTGGTGTACGGCACCTGGGGCGCCAAACAGCATCCCCTGGAGCCGGTCGACGCGTCCTGGGCACGCAACCGGGACCAGATCGTCGAGGCCGACAAGCTCGGGTTCGACGCCACCCTGGTGGCCCAGCACGAGGTCAATCCGTCCGGCGATCATTACGATCAGCTCGAAGCGTGGACGGCCAGTGCGGCTTTGGCGGCGGTGACCGACAACATCGAGATCATCACCGCCATCAAACCCGCGCTCTACCATCCGGTGGTGCTGGCCAAACAAGCCCTGCAGATCGAGGAGATCAGCGCCGGCCGATTCGGCATCAACGTGGTCAACGCCTGGTTCGCGCCGGAGATCGCCCGGGCCGGGCTGCCCTTCCTCGAGCACGACGAACGGTACGCCTACGGCCGGGAATGGCTGACCGTCGTCGACTCATTGCTCCGTGGGCAGCGAACCACGTTCCACGGCAAGTACTTCCACGTCGACGACTATAAGCTCAAGCCGGCCGGCCGGTACCGCGCCCGGCCGTCGATCTACGTCGGCGGCGAATCCGAACCGGCCCGGGCGCTGGCCGCCGACTACGCCGATATCTGGTTCATCAACGGCCAGCCGCAGGACAACGTGCGACGGTTGATCGCCGATGTCGCGCGCCGCCCGCGTCCGGGCGCACCGGCACGGTTCGGCCTGGCCGCTTTCGTGATCGCCAGAGACTCCGACCGCACGGCCGCCGACGAGCTGGCATACGCGTTCGAACTGGCCGGCCGCGATACCGCCGAGACGCACTCGGTGCTGTCCAACGCCGACCCGAAGGCGCAGATGTTCAAGACCTTCGCCGAGCACCCGCATGTGGGCACCAACGGCGGGACCGCCGCCGGATTGGTGGGCAGCTACGACACCGTCGCCGAACGCATCGTCCGGTTCGGCCACCTCGGTATCGAGCTGTTCATGCTGCAGTTCCAGCCGTTCGAACCCGAGATGCGCCGGTTCGCCGAGCACGTCATCCCGCGGGTCCGGCGCCTGGAACAGCGTGCGGCATGATCAGCGATCGGCACCTGTGTGACCCGAACGCCGCAGCGCATCAGCGGGCCGGAGGAACCCGAGCGGCTGCAGCTTGCGCACGGCACGCACCGCGCCGGCCGGGATCACCCGCCTGAAGAAGACGTCGGCGTCGAAGGTGCCGCGGACCTCCCTGACGAACGCGGCGGGCAGACCGAACCGGATCAGGCCCTGGCTGACGTCGATCAGATCGGCACGGCGCACCGCCTCGACCAACGCCGCGTGCGGGCGCGGGGCCCGGTACCGGGAGAAGCGATGATGTTCGGCGACGACGACGGCCAGTTCGTCCGACCACTGTTCGCGCCCGGTGCGTTGCAGCCAGGCATCCTGCGCGACGATCGAGGGCACCAGGTAATCGAGGGTGTCGAAGGCGGCCAAGTCGTGGAACGCCGCGGCGATCGCCAGCTTGTCGTCGCGCCCGGGAACGTCGGGCGTCAACGCGCGGGCGAAGTTGAGCACCCGATACACGTGGGCCTTGTACGCGTCGAAACCTTCGTCGTCGCCGCGGGCGCGGTACCGGTGCGACTCGAGGATCTCCTCGGCCAGCGGCTGGGTCTGCAGGACCTCGGGAATGGCCACAGCGAAATCATAGGCACGCCAGTGCGAAATACCAGGCGCCGCAGCGTGGTTTCACCGGGCAGTCGAGGAACGGAGATCGAATTGGAAACCTGGGACGCTAGTCGCCCGCGCCGAAATGTGACCTACCTGCTCGGCATCGGGTACCCGGCCGACCGGCCATTGCGGCCCATCGTGCAACCGGATCGCCGGCTGTTCGACGAGGTCGTCCACCGGGGGCACTCGTGAGCGACCCGGTGCAGGTCCTCGTTCCCGATGAAACCGGCGTCAAGGTGCTGGGCGAATCGCCCCGCTTGCAGCCGATCAGGTACGAACCCGGCGCGCCGTGGCCGCGTGAGGGACGCGCTGCCACCGTGGTCGTGGTGGGGTACGAGAACGCGCCGGCCGTCGGTGCCCGATTCGCCGAACTTCCCGGACTACGCCTGGTGCAGACGCTCAACGCCGGCTACGAGCAGTGGCTGCCGCTGTTGCCCGAAGGCGTGACGTTGTCCAACGGGCGCGGGGCGCACGGCGGTTCGTCCGCCGAATGGGTGGTGGCCGCGCTGCTGAGCATGTTCCGTGAGTTGCGGGAGTTCGGCGACCAGCAGGCCGCCGGGATCTGGCGCGCCCGGGCCACCGAGACCCTGATCGGCAAGCGGGTCCTCATCCTGGGTGCCGGGGATCTGGCGGTGAATCTCGCGTCCCGGTTGGCACCGTTCGAGACGGCGGTGACGCTGGTCGGGCGGCGGGCCCGCCCCGGGGTCCACGGTATCGACGAGATCGACGATCTGCTGCCCGCCGCCGACGTGGTGGTGGCCATGTTGCCTGCCGACCGATCCACCCACCGGCTGATCGATGCGGACTTCCTGGGCAAGCTTCGCGACGGCGCGGTGGTGGTGAACGCCGGCCGCGGCGCCGCCGTGCACACCGAGGCCCTGCTGGCCGAGCTGACGTCCGGGCGGTTGCGCGCCGCGCTGGACGTCACCGACCCCGAGCCGCTCCCGCCCGGGCACCCGCTGTGGGCGGCGCCGGGCCTGCTACTGACTCCGCACGTGGCGGGCAGCACCGAGGGCGCATGGGAACGGGCCTGGGCCGTCGCCCGCACCCAGCTCGACAGCTATGCCGAAAGTGGCACCCTGGCCAATGCGGTCGCCGGGCCCGGCGTCCCGTCATCGTGAACGAGAACCGGTCACCCACCACGCAAAGGAGGGCGCCATGCCCACGCTGACGGAAGCGGCCGCGTTGGCTGCACCGGATCAAGGCCTGGCGGTGGTCTCCACACTGCGCGCCGACGCCACGATCCAGTCTTCGTTGATCAATGCCGGTGTGCTCGCGCATCCCGTGACTTCGGCGCCGGTGCTGGGGTTCGTCACCTACGGCCCGGTGAAACTGGCCAATCTGCGCGCACGCCCACAGATCGCGGTCACCTTTCGATCCGGCTGGCAGTGGGCCACCGTCGAGGGTCGCGCCGAGCTGGCCGGCCCGCACGATCGGCAACCCTGGCTGACCGAACCCGACGTGTTGCGCCTCTTGCTGCGGGACGTCTTCACCGCGGCCGGCGGCACGCATGACGACTGGGACACCTACGACCGGGTGATGCGTGAGCAGGGCCGCACGGCGGTGCTCATCGATCCGACGCGGGTGTACAGCAACGGCCGGTGACCGGCCCTCGGCCGACACTCCACCTTACCGTTACCTTAGGTATCTCTTATTTTCCTTATTTTCGGTGTACGGTGATTCTTCGTAGGTGCCAGTACGGGCGCAGCCGCCTCCCCTGGCCGGCGGAAGGAACCGATATGCACGACACCCGGATCACCAGTCAGATCGTCTTGGTCACCGGAGCGTCCCGCGGCATCGGCGCCGAGGTCGCCCGCCAACTCGCCGGGCCCGACACCCACGTCATCGTGAACTACCGCGAGAAGTCCAAACGGGCCCAGACCGTTGCCGAGGCCATCCGCGACCTCGGCGGGCAGGCGTCCACCGCCGGCGCCGATATTTCCGACGAGGCGGCGGCCGCCGCGATGATCACCGAGATCGGGCAGCGTTTCGGCCGCCTCGACATGCTGGTGCTCAACGCCTCGGGCGGCCTTGAGCAGAACGCGGATTCCGGCTACGCCATGCGGCTGAACCGCGATGCCCAGCGGCGGTTGGTCGAACTCGCCCTCCCCCTCATGCCCGTCGGTGCCCGCATCGTGTTCGTCACCAGCCATCAGGCGCACTTCTACCCCCACAAGGCCGTCCCCAAGGGATACGCACCCATCGCGATGAGCAAGCGCGCCGGCGAGACGGCGCTGCATGGCATGAAGCACGAATTCGACCAGCGCGGAATCCATTTCACCGTTGTCTCCGGCGACATGATCGACGGCACCATCATCATCCGGCTGCTGCAGCGCCGGGACCCGGGCGCTGTCGACGCCCGCCGCGCCTACGCCCCGCTGCCGACGGTCGAAGAGTTCGCCTCGGCGATCGCCGGTGCCGCACGCTCGCCGTATCACCCCGGGATCGTCTACGTCGGCGGCAGCGACTACCTGGTCGACCGGTCGGCCTAGTTCGCCGCGATTCTCCTCGAATCGGGAGGTTCAGTCGGCAGCGGCTCCCGCAGGAAGTCCGCCAGCACCCGCGCGACCGACGGTACGGCGGCGCGGGAGATGACTTCGTACCCATGCGTGCTGAGCGTCGGCAGGCACAGCAGTCCGGCACGGGCCGCCAGGCCGCCGGCCTTGGCATGCGAGGCGTCGGATTCGAACGCGCCCAGCACCGCCGCTTGGGGGTCGAGGTCCAGCGCGGAGGCGATGTCCATCAACCGATCCGCGATCGCCTTGTCGTAGACGCAGAGGGCGTCGCTGTAACCGATGATCGGCCCCCCGGCGCACGTCGTCCCGTATTCGGCTTCGGTGGGCCCCACCTCCACCGCCAGGGTGACATCACCGGGCAGCGTGCGGCTGGCGTACGCACCGCCGACGCCGCCGATCTCCTCGCCGGTGGTGAACACCACGTACACGTCGGCGAGCGGTCTGGCATCGTCGGGAGCCAGCGCCCGAGCCGCCTCCAGCACGGCCAGGATGGCGGCGCGATCGTCCATGAAATAGCAGCCCAGATGGTCGCCGAATTCGACGAGGGTGCGCTTGCTGCGGTCGATGCACAACCGGGTCCCCGGCCGCACCCCGGCCTGTACCAACTGTTCCGGCGTCCGGCCGGTGAACACGTAGACGTGCGTCCAGTCCATCGCCTTGTCACCTTGATCCGGCTTGGTCTCCCAGATCCGCCGGCTCTCCTTGGTGGTGTGCTCGGAACCCAGCGTCAGCACCGCGGTCAGCACGTCCCGGTCGCCGAGCACGGCCACCGGCCCCAGCCCGAAATTGCCCGGATACATCGTGCCCAGCTGCGTCACGTGCAGCGACCCATCCGGTTCGACCCGCTTCACCAACATCGACAACTCATCCAGATGTGCCATCACCCGCACCGGTGACGCGGTGGCGTCGCGGCCCCGCAGCAGCCCGACCAAGTTGCCGGCGCGGTCCACCCACGTCTCATCGACCAGCGGTGCCAGCACCCGGTGACACACCTCGCGCACGGCCTCTTCCTGGCCGCACGGTCCATAGGCGAAAAGCAACTCCTGCAGGAGTTCCCGGTCGAACTCAGGTGCGCCGCCGGGGCTCACCACGATGCGTGCCGAAGCGACGTGCGACCTTCCGTCCAGCAGGTCACCAACCGGGCGGCAAAGCGATCCTCGATCAGTTCGAATGCCCGGATGCCGAGCACCACATCGGATTCCAGCTCGGGCTCACGCTCGAGCAGCGCGCCCACCGTGTCACAGCGCACCTTGGCGCCGGGCCCGGTGTGGGCCCGATAGAACTGCACACAGGGCGCTGGCGCCGCGACCCGCACCAACGCATCCACCAGCGCGCCCGAGGCGCGCCGCACGGCGATCTTGGTGGCCAGCATCTGACCGGCCGCCGCGCCCCGCAGATTACGGTGCAGGCCGAACATCGACATCATGTTGACCAGAGCCAACGCCTCGGCGCTGACGTCGTTCAGGTATCGCAGGTATTCGGTGTCGAGCCCGGCGGCCTTCAGGACCTCGGCGAAGGAGTGCGGTGCGAAGCCATCCGCTGTCGCAGAAGAGGATTCGGCCGGGGTCATCGCGTGCGTCGCCCAGGCACGGGAATCATCGGTCTTGAGGCGATGCACCGAGCGTTGCGCGAAGTACTCGCGCATCTGCGGCCATGTCCCCTGTTCGCGCAGGTGGTCGGCCAGCACCGGGCGCTGCTTGCACAGCCGCCGGATCTCGTCGACGACCTTGTGTTCCGAAACGTCGCCGACACCGTCGCGCAGCGCGGTGCCGAAGGACTCCTCCAGGCGTGCCCGCAGCTGCAGGACGCCGGGATCCCACTCCCACCTCGGGTCGACGCCGGCGAACCCGCGGTGATGCAATTCGTAGCTGACATAGAGCGACAGCTGCAGATCCAGCCCGAACGGCTCGGTGTCCCCCACGGGGGCCTCGACGGGGACGTAATGGCGGCGGGGTGCACGGCAGGCGAGATGGTCCAGTAGCGCTTCGGAAACCGGTCCGGCGGCTGACGGCAGTGCGGGTTGAAGGCTGGTGGCGGTCGACGGCACGAACCTGTGTACCCGCACGTAGAGGTCCTAAACCAGTCAGGAAGTCGTCTCGTCGATGATCGTGTGCAGGAACTGCATCTTGGCCAGCACGGAGGCGGTCAGGACGAACGGGTACAAGTCGTCCTTGCCCATCGAGCGGTTCACCATGTTCAGCCCCCACGACAGCGGGAGCCACATATCGGTGATGGTGCCGAACCCGCTGGGGCCCAGCACCCGCCGCTCATAGGTCGCGCCGGCCGGAGCGAAGCCGAAGGCGGCGGCGGTGTCCAGGGTGTCCCGGATGTGCAGATAGTGCGCGAATGTCTCGGCCCAGTCCTCGGCCGGATGCATGGTGGCATATGACGATACGAAGTTCCGCTGCCAATCTGCCGGCGGCCCGTTTTCGTAGTGCCGGTCCAGCGCCGCCTGATAATCCTCGTCCGGGTCGCCGAAGAGTTCGCGGAACCGTTCGGCATAATCCGGCACCGGCGCGATGAGCCGGTAGAAATAATAGTGCCCGATCTCGTGGCGGAAGTGGCCGAGCAGTGTTCGGTAGGGCTCTTCCATGGCGATCCGCAACTGCTCGCGGTGCACGTCATCACCCTCGGCCAGGTCCAGGGTGATGACCCCGTTCTGATGCCCGGTGAAGACCTTCTCCTGCTCGCTGGAGAGCAGGTCGAAGGCCAGCCCGAATTGCGGATCGGTGTCGCGGTCGACAATGGGCAGGCCCAGTTCGTGCAGTTCGGTGACCAATCGGCGCTTGGCCTTCTCGGCCAGCGCGAACGCGGCCAGCCCCTTGGTGTCCGCATCATTGGGGCGGGTGCGCGTCAACACGCACGACGGGCAGAGCTTGCGCACCGGCTCCCGCGGTACCAACCAATTACATTCGGCCAGATGAAGATTGGCGCACAGCTGATACTCGGTGTCGGCGACGGCGCCGGACTGGTCGGCCTGCTCCTCATTTGCGATCACCAGGAACGCCATCTGCTCCAGGGCGAAGCCGATCTTGCTCTTGCAGCTCAGGCACACCGAGTTCTCGAACGCCAGCCGCTGTCCGCAGTTCGGACAGGTGAAATCCCTCATCGGTGTTCCTTTGTCTCGGCACAGCAGACGAGCGGCAGGAGCGCATTGGCTCCTGCCGCTCGGACTGACTTGTGGTTACTCGGCCGCTTGCTGACGCGCCTCGGCGGCGCTTTCGGCGGCTCGGGCGGCATCTGCTTCGGCTTCCTTCTTGGCGACGTCACGCGCGGCATCGGCCTTGTCCTGTTGGGCTTTGCCCTCCTCCCGGAGATCGTCGCGATCGGCAACGATACCGATGACCTCCTTGGCCTTGCCCTTGACGTCCTCGACGATGCCCTTCACGGCTTCTTCGGGTCCACTGTCGCCCATGGTTGTTCCTTTCGGTTGGAAACTCGTGATCGTGGAGTACCCCGAAATTGATCTTGGTCAAACCCGCTGTGACCGGAACAGGCCAGGCTAACCGCGGTGCGCACCCTCACTCCTGCGCGGCCGCCACGCCGCGGAGCACAAACGTCGAACGCGCGTCGACCGTCACGGTCTGGCCGGCGTCCAGCGGTTTGGCGTCCTCGAGGTGTGCGGAGTCCGCGGTGTAGAGCACCGGTTGCCAGCGCGCGCTGAATTCCGCGGGCGGCAGGGTGTACAGGATCGGCTCGTGGTGGGCGTTGAAACACAGCAGGAATGAGTCGTCGGTGATGCGCTGGCCGCGCGCGTCCCGGTCCGGGATGCCCTGACCGTTGATGAACACCCCGATCGACTTGCCGAAGCCGCTTTCCCAGTCGCCCTCCCCCATCTCGGTCCCATCCGGCTGAAACCAGGAGATGTCGGGCAGGCCTTCCGCCGAGCGGCGCACCGGACGACCGTTGAAGAATCTGCGCCGGCGGAAGATGGGGTGTTCGGTGCGCAGCGCGGCCACTTTCCTGGTGAACTCGATGAGCTCGGCATCGGCGGACTCCCAGTCGATCCAGGAGAGTTCGTTGTCCTGACAGTAGACATTGTTGTTGCCCTGCTGGGTGCGCCCGAGTTCGTCGCCGTGACAGATCATCGGCACGCCCTGGGACAACAGCAGCGTTGCCAACAGGTTTCGCTGCTGGCGGCTACGCAACGCATTCACCGTCTCGTCGCCGGTCGGACCCTCCACCCCGCAGTTCCAGGACCGGTTGTGACTTTCGCCGTCGTTGTTGTCCTCGCCGTTGGCATCGTTGTGTTTCTCGTTGTAGGACACCAGGTCTCGGAGTGTGAAGCCGTCGTGAGCGATGACGAAGTTGATGGAGGCGACCGGGCGCCGCCCGGTGTGCTCATACAGATCCGCCGATCCGGTCAACCGCGACGCGAACTCGTCGAGGGTGGCCGGCTCGCCTCGCCAGAAGTCGCGGACGGTGTCGCGGTACTTGCCGTTCCATTCGGTCCACTGCGGCGGGAAGTTGCCCACCTGATAACCGCCCGGACCGACGTCCCATGGCTCGGCGATCAGTTTGACCTGACTGACCGTCGGATCCTGTTGCACCAGTTCGAAAAACGTGGCGAGGCGGTCGACGTCGTAGAACTCCCTGGCCAGGGTGGACGCCAGGTCGAAGCGGAAGCCGTCGACATGCATCTCGGTGACCCAGTAGCGCAGCGAGTCCATGATCAATTGCAGCGAATGCGGATGCCGGACGTTGAAACTGTTGCCGGTGCCGGTGTAGTCCATGTAGTACTGCTTGTCGTCGTCGACGATTTGGTAGTAGGCGGCGTTGTCGATACCCCGAAAGCTGAGGGTGGGTCCCAGATGGTTGCCCTCGGCGGTGTGGTTGTAGACCACATCCAGGATGACCTCTATATCGGCCTCGTGCAGGGCGCGGACCATCGCCTTGAATTCCTGCACCTGACCCCCCGGATTGGGGTTCGAGCTGTATTTGGAATCCGGGGCGAAGAATCCGATGGTGTTGTATCCCCAGTAATTCGACAGACCCTTGTCGATCAAGGTGGAGTCATTGGCGAAATGGTGCACCGGCATCAATTCGATGGCCGTCACCCCGATGGACTTCAGGTGCTCGATGATGACCGGATGCGCCACGCCGGCATAGGTGCCCCGCATCTGCTCGGGAACGTCGGGATGGGTTTGCGTCAAGCCCTTCACGTGCGCTTCGTAGATGACGGTGTCGGCGTATCCGTGCTGCGGCGACCGGTCAGAACCCCAGTCGAAGAACGGGCTGATCACCACGGACTTGGGCATACTGGCGGCCGAGTCGTCATCGTTGCGGCTGTCCGGGTCGCCGAAGTCGTAGCCGAACAAGGTCTGATCCCACTGGAATTGACCATCGATCGCCTTGGTGTACGGGTCGAGAAGCAACTTGTTGGGATTGCACCGGTGACCGTTGGCGGGATCGTACGGGCCGTGGATCCGGTAGCCATAACGCTGGCCGGGTTCGACATTGGGGATCATCCCGTGCCAGACATACGCGTCGACCTCGGGCAGGGTGACCCGCGTCTCGGTGCCGTCGGCGTCGAACAGACACAACTCCACCCGCTCGGCCACCTCCGAGAAAATCGAGAAGTTGGTGCCGTAACCGTGGTAGGTGGCGCCCAGTGGATACGCTTTGCCCGGCCAGATTTCTACAGCATCGGATTGCGACATCACCCGTTCATACCCTGGGCCGCCAACCAGGAAACGCGTCCCGGCCAGATGTAACGCAGCCGACACGACCGAACCCGAGTCACCGGGCTCTCACTGATCCAGCGGGCCAAAATAGCTGCGCTCCAATGTCTTTACCCTCGATTCCAGGCCGGGAAACCGCCCGGCGCTCGATTCATGAGAATCTCTTGGCAACGATTGTGCAGGCCGGGGACCTGACGTAGGGTCGGTGCAGGTTGAGGCCACAGCCAGCTGCGGTACGTCAGAGATGACGGTGCGGAGGCGGCCCGACTCACTTGCGCACCTGAACAATGGGATCGCCACGGCCGGGGTCTTCGGTACGCGACCGCATGTCGAATACATGTCATCTCGACTGTATGGAGTCACCATGGGATCCGTCTCCACCGCTCGACCGCTCCCTCCCCCAGAAAAAGCGCTGGCCACCTACTCCACCAGTTGGCTGGAGGCCGCGACCGCCGTCGTCTGCGTGCACGGCGAACTCGACGCGGCCAACAGCACCGAGTTCATCGCCTACGTGTCGTCGCTGCTGCCGTTCACCGAACGGCTGATCGTGGATTTCGGGTCAGTCGGGTTCTTCGGCACCGCCGCGTTCTCCGCCGTCCACACCGTCAGCGTGCGGGCAGCCGGTCACGGCGTGAACTGGGCTATGGTGCCGAGCCGGGACGCCACCCGGTTGCTCGGCATCTGCGACCCGGATTCCGCCCTGCCCGCCCGGGCCAACCTGACGGCCGCACTGAGTTCGGTACGGCACGGCCCCTCGGGCTTCCCGCGGCTGGTCACCGACAACGGCTGAACACTACCGAAGGCGACCATCGCCCGCTCAGCCGGCGCTGCCGCCCGGCAGTTTCGACCTGCCCGGTTGAAGCGCCAGCAGGGGCATGTACGCGCCGGGCGAGGGCTGCTTCGCTCCGCGTCCCGTTCCCTACCGCCAGCGTGAGGTGACCTTCATGATCCCGTTCATCTGCCCCGACTGTGGTCGCATCGACATCGATACCCCCGACTGCCTGTCCTGCGCGCAGCCGGCGGCCTGACCGCCACACGGTCACCGCCGCTCGGGGACAGATCGGTTTAGCCCCGTCGATTATCGGGAAATATGACCCGTCCGCTCGTGGCGGACTTGATGCCCGCCGCCCAGAAAGGACGCCATGACCGTCACTGCCGATGGCCTCGCCGAACCTGTCTCTGCAGGCCGGCCTGTCGACGCCGATCCCGAGGTCTACCAGCCGCAGCACGATTCGTATCTGCTGATCGAGGCCATGATGGCGGTCGCACCACCGGAGGGCTTGTCGGTGGCCGACCTCTGCACCGGTTCCGGCGTGGCCGCTCTGGCCGCCGCGGCCGCCGGGGCCTATTCGGTCAGCGCTTTCGACCGCTCGCCCGCGGCGATCGAATGTGCGCGACTCAATGCAATGCAAGCCGGTGCGGATGTCCAGATTCTGGAAGGGGCCTGGACCCGAGCCATCTCGACCGGGCCGTACGACCTGGTGCTGTGTAACCCGCCCTATGTGCCCGAGCCGTCGGACCCGCATCCCGCGGCGCCCGGTCCCGCACTGGCCGTCAACGGCGGACGCGACGGGCGGCGGGTGCTCGATCCGCTGTGCGCGGCGGCTCCGGCACTGCTGCGGCGCCACGGCACGCTGCTCGTGGTGCAGTCGGAATTCGCCGACATCTCCCGCACCGTCAACACCCTGACGGCCAACGGGCTGCGCAGCTCGGTGGTGGCCCAGAAGCGCGTCCCGTTCGGGCCGGTGCTGCACAGCCGGGCCGCCTGGTTGGAGCAGACGGGCCTGTTGCCGGTCGGTCAGCGGGTCGAGACGCTGGCCGTCATCGCTGCGGTCAAGCCGTGACCGACCGTCGTGCGAGGGTTCAGCTACCTCCGCGTGGCCCGTCGATAGACTTTGTCGACTACCGGAGTAACGCACGAACCTTTCGGAGGTGGCGATGACCAGCCAGCCAGACCCGTCCACCGGCGCTGCCTCGGCGCCCGGCTGTGAGGTCGAGGAGAAGCGGATCGGTGAGGTCAGTGTGGTCTCGGTGACCGGGACCCTGGACATGCTGACCGCCCCGCAACTGGAAGCGGCGATCGCCTCGGCCGCGGCCACGTCACCCCAAGCCGTGGTGGTGGACCTCGCGGCGGTGGATTTCCTGGCGTCCGCCGGGATGGGGCTGCTGGTCGCCGCCCATGGCGACCTCACACCGGCCGTCGGTTTCGCCGTGGTCGCCGACGGCCCCGCCACCAGCAGGCCACTCAAATTGGTGGGCATCGCCGACGTCGTCGACGTGTTCGCCACCCTTGACGAGGCACTCAGCGCGGTGGCGACGTAACTTCAACACGATTCGGGTAATTCACAGGTCGAGATGACAGGCCAAGCGCAGTCCGGTGCACGCTTCACGCGCAACGACGTGGAAGCGACACCCGATTGTGCCGCCATGATCCGCCGTGAATTCGCCGATTGGCTGCACGCCCACTTCACCCTCGACAAAGTGAAGGGCAGCGATATCCTGCTTGCCCTCTACGAAGCCCTGGCCAACGCGGCGGAGTTCGCTTATTTCAAGGCTCAAGAGCCCGGGATGATGCATGTCCGGGCCGACTACGACCGGCAGCGCGAAAGCCTCACCGTTCTGGTGATCGACGAAGGCGCTTGGCGGGCAAAAGATCCCGCGATCAGCAATCCCGCTCGCGGGCGCGGCATCCCGTTGATGCATGCGCTTTCCGACCGCGCCGTCATCGATTCGACCGCGACGGGCACGCAGGTTCGCCTGCAGTGGGACCACATCGGCGCGGTGCCCGATGCCAGCGCCGAGATCAGAACTGCGGGAGCTTGACCACCTGAACGAAGAACTCGTCGATCTGGCGAACCGCATTCATGAACTGGTCGAGGTCCACGGGTTTGGTCACGTAGGCATTGGCGTGCAGCTTGTAGCTGCGCAGAATATCCTCTTCCGCCGACGAGGTGGTGAGTACGACGACGGGAATGTGGCACAGGTCGGCGTCTGACTTGACCTTCTCCAGCAGTTGCCGCCCGTCGTACTTCGGCAGGTTGAGGTCGAGCAGGATCAGGTCCGGACGCGGGGCGTCCTCGTAGCCGGCCCGGCGGTACAGGAAGTCCAGGCCCTCCTCGCCGTCGTGCGCGACGTGCAGATTGTTCTTGATCTTGTTGTGCTCGAAGGCTTCCCGGGTGATCAACTCGTCCCCGGGATCGTCTTCCACCAGAAGAATGTCGATCGCTCTGGTCTCTGCGGGCTCTGTCATCATCGATTTCCTTCCAGCACGAAGTCTTCAATGCGATTGGGTTCGGTGGGCGGAGTGGCCGGAATGGTGAAGATGAAGCGGGTTCCGGCCGTGTAGGTAGTGTCGATCCAGATGGCGCCGCCGTGGTGCTCGACGATCTTCTTGCACAGGGCGAGTCCGATTCCGGTCCCGCCGTAGGTATCCCGGCCGTGCAGTCGCTGAAAGATGACGAAGACCTTGTCCGCGAATTCCTCGGGGATGCCGATGCCGTTGTCCGACACGGTGAATACCCAATCCTCTGAGTTGTCGCCGTCACCTTCGCGGCACTCGATGACGATCCGCGGGGCGACGCCTTCCTTACGGAACTTGACGGCGTTACCGATCAGGTTCTGCCAGAGCATGGCCAGCAGTGTCGGGTCGCCGTCCACCAGCGGCAGCCGGGACTGCGGGCGGATGACCTGCGCCCTGGATTCGTCGAGGGCCACGGTCAGGTTCTTCAGCGCGGATTCCAGCGTGGTGTTGAGGTCCACCTCGGTGTGGGTGGCGTTGAGCCGCCCCACCCGGGAAAACGTCAGCAGGTCGTTGATCAGCACCTGCATCCGTTTCGCCCCGTCCACGGCATACCCGATGTACTCGGTGCCCCGCTCGTCGAGTTTGTCGCCGTAGCGCTTCTCCAGAAGCTGACAAAACGATGCGACCTTGCGCAGCGGCTCCTGCAGGTCATGCGAGGCCACGTAGGCGAACTGCTCGAGTTCGGCGTTGGATCGGCGTAGTTCTTCGGCCTGTTCGTCGAGCGATTCCCTGGCCGCTTGCGCGGACGCCAACTCGTCCACGATCCGCTGCCGCATGTTCTCCACGTCGGACGCGATGGCTTTGATGTCGCGGGGCCCCTGCGGGACGATCCGTTCCCCGAAATTGCCGTCGGTGATCCGTCGGCACGCCGCCGCCAGGGTGTCCAACGGCCGGGTGACGGCGTTGCGCACCACGATCGCCAGCAGGCCACCCATCACCAGGAATGCCAGCACCATCGCGACCAGGACGCCGTCACGCCAGTTGCGTATCCGCTCCAATTCGTCGATGCCGGCGGTGCGCGCCTGGGCGAGGTGGGCATTCTGTACGTCGAAAAGCGTGCGCAGTCCATCGAATGCGACCTTGCCGCGTTCGGCCGAGCCGCTGTCGACAACCGTGGGTCGGCCCGGGGTGACACTCGCGACGAGTGGCTCCGCGTAGCCGGACCGCCACGCCGCCGCGGCCGCCTCGATGGCATCGAGGTCGTCGATCAGATCGTCACGGCCGGTGAGGTAGTCGCGAATGTTCTGCGCCGCCTGCGCTTCGGCACGTTGGCCATCGGCGTACGGGGTGAGGAACTGGCGGTCGGCGGCGATCGCGTATCCGCGAACGGCCGTTTCCTGGTCACGCACCGCCGCCTGCAGTTCGTAGGCGGCCACCCGGGCCGGCTGGGTGCTGTTGATCAGCTCACCGGCGACCCGATCGGTTCTGCTCATCAGCAGCGCCCCGCCCACCGCGCCGGACAGCACCACCACGCCCATCACCGACAGCACCAGATTCTGCCAGCCCTGCACTGTGAGTCTCATCGGGCGGATCGCTCCACCCGGATCACGGCGATATCGTCGGTGAGGCCGCCGTGTGGCTGCGCCCTGGCGTCGGCCTGACGGATGAGCGCATCGACGAACTGCGGGCCGGGCAGCGCGGCGACGGAGCGGGCCAGCGCCAGCAGCCCTGCTTCGCCGAGCCGCTCCTCTCCCCGCCCGGCGTGGCCCTCGAACAGACCATCGGTGAGCAACAGCAGGCCGTGTCCCTCGTCCAACTGCAGCCGGTTGACCGGCCACTCGCGGGCGCCCAGACCGAGGGCGGGGCCGGCGGGCGGCTCCAGCCATTCCGCGGTGCCGCCGCCGTGCACCAGCATGCCGGGATGCCCGGCCCGCACCGCGCTGAAAACTCCGCTGTCGGGCTCCAGGGCCACGCTGAGCAGGGTGGCGAACGTGCCCCGGCCGGGGCGCTCGGTGGTGAGGATCCGGTCCAGCTGACGCATGCGGTCGTTACCCCGCAAGCCGGCGAAGGTCAGCGCCCGCCAGCCGATACGCAACGCGACACCCAGGGCGGCCTCGTCGGGCCCGTGCCCGGCGACATCACCGATCATCACGTGCACGGTCCGGTCGGGGGTCTGCACGACATCGAAGAAATCGCCGCCGAGCAGGGCCTCGCGCCGGCTCGGGAGGGATTGGGTGAAGATGTCGACCCCCGGGTCGTCGAGCAGCAAGGGGGACGGCAGCAGGCCGCGTTCCAGCCGGGCGTTCTCCTGGGCACGCAGCCGGCTGGCATGCAGGTCGACCGCGGTGAGTTCGGCCCGCTTGCGTTCGATGGCGTAGAGCACCGCCCGACGCAGCATCTCCGGGTCGACGCGCCCTTTGACCAGGTAGTCCTGTGCACCGGAGGCGACCGCGGAGACGCCGAAATGCTCGTCGTTCAGCCCAGTGAGCACGATGATCGGGATCGTCGGATCCAGATTGCCGAGACGATGCAGCGCATCGATTCCGTCGGCATCGGGCAGGTTCAGGTCGAGCAGGACGCAATGCGGCCGAATGCTGGTCAGTTTGCTCTCGGCGTCCGAGATGGACTGCGACCAGGTGAAGTCGATATCGGCGGCGGTGTCGGCGATCAATTCTTCGACCAGCAGTGCGTCGGCCTTGTCGTCCTCCACCAGCAGCAGCGACAGCCGGTGCGCGACCGTCAAGCTGCCGGCACCGGGCACCGCCGCCGGGGCGAGCCGCGGGTTCAATGGGGCGCGCATGGGTGATCACGTCCTTCACTAAGCACGTATGAAGGTCACCCTGGTCGCGCAGGACCCTCTGCTTCAGTGACAGATCCGACAATACCCAGTCCGGGCGGCGCGGTCGCAATTCACCAGGATGTGACCGATGTTTGACCGCTTCGGAGGCCGGGCACTGCCCTGGAGAGGCGACATCGAAGGGAGCGGTCACAAATGGTCGAGGTGAGCGTCGCACAAAAACCGGCCGACGAACCGTCGGTCACGCAACTGCTGACACAGCTTTCCACCCAGACGTCACGTCTGGTACGCGACGAGATTCTGTTGGCGCAGAAAGAGTTCCAAGCCTCCGCCAAGCGTGCCGGCGTGGGCCGCCGGCCTGATCACCGCGGCGGTGCTGTTCGTGGCGGCCGGGATCACCGGCATGGTCGGAAAGAAGGAGGTCACGCAGGTGCCTCCGGCCGCACAGGAGGTCGTCACCAGCGTGAAAACCGATATCGAGCACGTGAAGGGGGCGCGCCATGACCGGACCTGAGCACGCCCGGCCAGAGTTGGACGCCGAGGCCGGTATTGACGAGATCCAGCAGGATATCGAGCACACCCGCCAGGAGCTCGGTGACACCGTGCACGCGCTATCGCACAAACTCGACGTCAAGGGCCGCGTCCAGAACAAAGCCGTCGACGCCAAAGACCACGTCGTCGAGCGCGCCTCCCACGCCGTGCACGCCGTCACCGATGAACGACACGGTGTCAGGTCGGTCGTCCCCGCGATCGCCGCGCTGGCGGTGGTCGCCGGCGTGCTGGTCTGGCGGCGCAGGAGGGCAGGCCGATGACCGTGTCGACCAACAAGCCCAGCGTGGCCGCACGCGTGCTGTACCGGCCCGTCGGCTTGGCCAGTTCGGTGGCCGGCGGCGTGATCGCCGGCGCGATCTTCAAGCAGGTCTGGAAACGTGCCGCGCCGGGACACCATTCCGATCCACCCGGCGCCCTGGAAACCGGGTATCCGTTCGGCCAGATACTCCTGGCCGCAGCCCTGCAAGGGGTAATCTTCTCGGTGGTGAAGACCGTCATCGATCGTCAGGGTGCGCCCGTCTTCCAGAAGGCGACCGGCGAGTGGCCCGGCAGCTGACCGGACCTGCGCAGGAGTGAATTCTCATGGCCGACAATTGGAACGACTCGATCATCGCCGAGTTCCGGGCCAACGGCGGCAAGGTCGGCGGCCCCTTCGAAGGCGCCACCCTGCTGCTGTTGCACAGCACCGGCGCCAAATCCGGACAGACCCGGATCACCCCGGTGATGTCGTTCGACCTGGATGGCAAGCTGCTGATCGTCGGTTCCTACGCCGGGGCGGACCACGATCCGGCCTGGTTGCACAATCTGCGCGCCAACCCGCAGGCCCACATCGAGATCGGCACCGATGAATACGACGTGCAGGCCTGTGAATTGCCGCGCGCCGAACGCGATGCCGCATACGCCCGCATCGTGGCGCAGGCTCCGGGATTCGGTGAATACCAGGACAAGACCGATCGGGTGATCCCGGTGATCGAGTTGCAGCGCCGATAGCGGGTTTACCGGGCGAGCCTGCGGGGCACTATCACCGCATCGAGCCCAGTCGACTCTGCACCGGAAGGGACGCCGCCCGTGCCCGTTCATCACGACACCCCGCTGGCGGTGCAGGAGCTACCTCAGCAGGCCGACGAATTCGTATGCACCCGTTGCGCTCTGGTCCATCACCGGCACAACATGGCCGACGAGGACGCCCAGGTGTGCTTCGGCTGTTCCTGATCGGCACGAACGGGGCCGGATCGGGTCGTCATCGAATTGTCAGAAGATCCGCGCCCGCGCTCACCTAACCTGGCGGTGTGAAGCCGCGCAGCGCAGATGTCCTCGCCGCCGGGGCCGCAGCGGTCCTGGTGGCCGTCGCGTTCGTCGTTCCGCACCTGCATCTGGACGTGGTCACGCCACTCGTCAACAGCTCCGCGGCGCAAATCCGCGATTTCGCGCAGACCGCGCCGATATTCGGTTGGTGGGACGCACACGTGGGTGCGGGCACAGTACCGGCCGCGGCAATCGGGGCGGCCGCCGTGCTCTGGGGACCGTCGCTGGCGGCCCGGCTGCCCTGGCGTGTGTTGCCGTGGGCGGTGTGGGCGACGTCCTGCGCCTGGGCGTTCTCGTTGGCGATGATCGATGGCTGGCAACGAGGTTTCGCGGGCCGGCTCACCGCCCGCCACGAGTACCTCCGCCAGGTGCCCACCATCACCGACATCCCCGAAGCGCTGCGCACCTTCTCCTCGCGCATTTTGGATTTCCAGCCGAACTCCTGGGTCACGCACGTGTCGGGTCATCCGCCGGGCGCACTGTTGACCTTCGTCTGGCTCGACCGTATCGGCCTGGGCGGGGGTGCGTGGGCCGGGCTGTGGTGCCTGCTGGTCGGCTCGAGCGCCGCCGCCGCGATCGTGATCGCGGTGCGGGCCATGGCCGGCGAGGACCTCGCCCGCGCCTGCGCACCTTTCGTCGCGGTGGCTCCCACCGCGATCTGGATCGCGGTGTCTGCCGACGGTTACTACGCCGGCGTGGCGGCTTGGGGCATTGCGGTGCTCGCGCTCGCGACCCGCAACCGGAGCCCCGCACTGACCGGTGCGGGCGCCGGCCTGCTGCTCGGCTGGGGGATTTTTCTCAACTACGGGCTGGCGCTGATGGCGATTCCGGCCATCGCCGTTGTGCTCACCGCCGACCGTCGAACCGCGGTGCGTGTCCTGTCGGCGGCGGTGGTCGCCGCCCTGGCGGTGGTGGGCGCCTTCGCGCTGACCGGATTCTGGTGGTTCGACGGTTACACCTTGGTCCAGCAACGGTATTGGCAGGGTATCGCCTCGAATCGGCCGTTCCAGTACTGGTCGTGGGCCAACTTGGCGTCGGTGGTGTGCGCCGTCGGGCTGGGCACGGTCGCCGGTATCCGCCGCGCCGTCGATGTGGCGGCGCTGCGCAGCCGATCCGGTGTGCAGGTGGTGGTGGTCGCGGCGTTGCTGGCAATTCTGTGCGCCGATCTGAGCATGCTGAGCAAGGCCGAGACGGAGCGGATCTGGCTGCCGTTCACCGTATGGCTCACCGCTGCCGGTGCGCTGCTGCCGCCACCGTCACGCAGGTGGTGGCTCGCCGTCAACGTCGCCGGCGCACTGGCGCTCAATTCGCTGATCCTGACGAACTGGTAGGAAGCGGGCCGCAGCAAGGTACACGATGACGGTGCCCCACACGACAGCCAGCGAAATCCACAGTCCGGCATGGTAGTTCCTGTCCAACACGGTGGCGTTGTCGGGGCGCATCCCCGGTTTTCCGTATACCGGGACAGCCAATGCCACCAGCACGACGCTGCACAGTCCGGCCACCGCGACCGGAGACCACCAGGCGCGCGGGAGGATCCACCTACCGACGAAACCCAGTGCCACACAGAGCGGAGCGATCACGAGGTCATGGGCGAGAACCGCCACCAGTCCCCAGATCGCGATCCGCGCAATGATCACCGGTGGGTCGTCCGAGAGCAGGACGGCGCCGTACCCCACCGCCACCAGCCCGGCGGTCAGCAGCACGGCGCGCATCGCCATCACGACACCACTTCGATTCGGGTCAGCCATTTGGTCTGCAGCACACCGGGTCTGGATGCGGCGATCAGCCGGCACGGGTAGCCGTGGTCCGGGTGCAGCGTCTCGCCGTTGAGCCGCAGCGCGATCAGCGTCATGCGGTCCCGCACATGCAGGGCCGGCAGCTGGGTCCGCGAGTACGGGCCCGGCGGTTCGAGGGAGATCATTCGGACATCGCGGTCGGGCGCACCGCCGACGAACGCGATGAGGTCGGCCAGCACGACGCCGGTCCACTCGGCGTCGGCGCTCCAGCCCTCGACACAGGCGATCGGCAGCCGGTGGGTGGCCTGCGGCAGTGCATTCAGCTCGGCCAGGGTGAACGCCCGGGTCGCTGAACCGTTCACCACGGTCAGCCTGAAGTCGGGTGCCGACGCCTTGCGCAGCACCCCTGCGGCGATGGCGCTCCGGTTGACCGGAATTCCCTGCGGCCCATTACCGGACCGCGGAGCCAGCAAGGACACCCGCCGCAGCAGCGGTACCGCCTGGCCGGCGGTCAGAACCGTGGCCATCCCGACCGCCAGGCCAGTGCCCCACAGCACGGTGCGGCGGGTCGGACCGTTCGTACCGGCGGCCCGCGGGTCATCCAGTGGCTCGCCCAGCGCGCGCCGGATCACCGGCAGTTTGACTGCCAGGTGCACCAGCACGGCGCCGATGGCCAAGTAGGCGACCGCGTAATGTGCTGTGGTGAAGAAGAACTCGAAGGCATACCACTGCGCGACATTGAGCAGACCGGTGGACAGTTCGAACAGCATCGCACCGACCAGCAGCAGGATCGACAGCCGCTCCAACGCACGAGTGAGCCCGCCGATGACGGGCCGTTCGAAGAGTTTGGGCCACACCGACCACAGTTTGACGATGATCAGCGGGATCGCGGCGATGCCGCTGATGACATGCGCCCCCTGGGTCAGCCGGTACAGCCACACCGGCCGGGCCGGCCAGCCGAACCACGGTGGTGGATGCTGGATGAGATGGCTGAGCAGCCCGGTGCAGAAACAGACGACGATCGCGATGCCCAATGCGACGCCCACCCGCGCGGTGACCGCCGTGCCGCGCAGGGTGCTCACGGCAGCGCCAGACTGGCCAACACCCGATCCCCGATGGGATGAATGCCGATCACCGCCAGTCCGGCGGCAGCGGCCACCGGCACCGCGTTGTCGATGCCCACCGTCGCCCATCGGAACCACGGCCCGATGGTGTTCGCCGTTTCCAGCCGCACCCATCGTCGGCGTACACCGCCTGGTGCAGAGTCGAATTCGGCAAGGCACACACCGTCGCGCCGCATCAGGTCACGCGCCCTGGACAGGATCCGCAAAGGATCGCCGCCCAGTCCGATATTGCCGTCGGCCAGCAGTACGGTCTGCCATCGCCCAGCCCCCGGCAGCGGCCCGAATACATCGCGGCGCAATGCCGGGGCACCGCTGCGCCGGGCGAGTTGCACCGCCGTGGCGGACAGATCCACACCGAGGGCCGGCACACCGCGGCGCATCAGATCGGCGACGAACCGTCCCGGGCCGCAACCCAAGTCGATGGTGGGTCCGTCACAACGATCCAGCACTGCCCGGTCGAACCGCCGATCGGTGCGGCGCCCGCCCAACCAGTTGTGCACGGGCAACTTGTAGACGCTGCCGTCGGTGTACCGGACCCAGCACCGTTCGCCGGTCAGTGCGCGTTCGTACAGATGCCCGAACATCACACCCCCAGCCGATTCGTCGCACGGTGAAATCGGCTGCCGGACAGGCACCTACGACGCACTTCGGCGATATCGCCGATGGTGTCGACATCGGCGAGGGTGCTCAGCAACGCCACCTCCAGTCCGGCGGCGCGGAGCGCGCGCAATGTGCATGCGCCGGTGTCCGGACGCGACATCGCCACGCTGCGCAGACACACCGCCGCTGCCGGGTCGTGCAGTCCCAGCAACCACCAGCCGCCATCGTGCGCGGGCCCGAGCACCGCCCCCGCTCCCAGTAACGACTTCGCGCACTCGGCGAGCAGGGCCGGGCTGACCTGGGGGGTGTCCATGCCGATCTGCAACACCGGATAGCCGCGGCTGCCCGCATCCAGATGGGCGTTGGCCAGTCGATCCGCGAAATCATGGCCACGCTGCTCGATCACCGTGAACGTCGCCAACTGTTGCCGGATGGCTGCGCCGTCGGTGGCCTGGCCCAGGTCGCCGGTGAGCGCGACGGTGCGGGACGCCACCGGTGCCGCGGCAACGGCATCCAGGGTGTCCCGCAGGGCGGCCGCGGCAACCGCGGCGGCGCAGTCATCCCCCACGGCGGCCGCCAGCCGCGTCTTGGCCTGACCGGGTACCGGCGCCTTGGCCACCACCACCACGTTGACGGGCAGCACTTCGGTCACGACATCACCCGCCAGAAGTCGACAGCGGCAATGATGCTGCCGCGCAACGATCCACTCACCTTGGACACCCCACCGGTCCGGGTCCGGTAGCTGACATCGCGTTCCACCACCCGCCAGCCCGATCGGGCCGCCCGCACCAACAATTCCAGCGGGTACCCGGAGCGCCGGTCGGCGACACCAAGCGCCAGCAGCGCGTCCCGGCGCGCGACCCGCACCGGCGCGATGTCGTGCACGGGCAGCCCGTACCGGGTGCGCAGCCGCCAGCAGACGGCCGCGGTGCCCAGCCGGGCGTGCCACGGCCAACGGACCCCGGGCACACCACGTCGCCGGCCGACGACCAGGTCGGCGCCGCGGTCCAGGTCGGCCACCAGGGCGGGTAGCGCACCGGGATCCAGCGACCCATCCGCATCCAGGACCGCCACGATGGCACTGCGCGCCGCAGCCACGCCGGCGTGCACAGCGGCGCCGTAACCCGGGCGGCCCTCATACACCACCTCGGCGCCGTGCGCCCGCGCTACCGCCGCGGAACCATCGGTGCTGTTGTTGTCCACGACCAACGCCCGGTAACCGTCCGGTAGGGCGGCCAGCACACCGGGCAGCGCGTCTGCCTCGTTGAGGCACGGCAGCACCACGGTGACCGTCGAATCCGGCATGACGCGAACGTAATCCCGGGCGGGCACCGTGCGGAAGTGGTCAATGATGACGAGACTGTGACATCGGTGCAGGTGGCACTCGTCGCGGGCTAAGGTCGGTCGGGTGACGACTGTGCCGATGCCCCACCGACACCACCGAAAGTGTTGATCCGGTGCCTGCCGAGGATCTGTGGGAGATCGCCGGGTGGGCGCTGGCCTGCTCGGTGCCGGTCGTGATGGCCGGCGCCCTGGTGATCCGGCTCGCCCGGTCCTGGTCGCTGGCGGTCAATATGGTCGCCCTGGTGCTGATACCCACCCTGGCCACCTTCACCGGCGTGCTGGGAGCCAGCGGGTTCATGATCACCGAGACCTTCGAACGCACGGCCGTGGTGTTGGTGATCGTCTCGGTGGTGACCATCCCGGCAGCGGTCATGCTGGCTCGCTACCAAGCCCGGCGCACGGTGTGGGAGCAGGAGATTCGTGATTCCGAGCGGGCGGCAGAGCAGTCGAGACGGCGGCTGGTGGCCTTCGTCAGTCATGATCTGCGCACACCGCTGGCGGGCATCCGGGCGGTGGCCGAAGCCCTGTCCGACGGCGTGGTCAGCGGAGATGAGACCAGGCAGCACGCGAAACACATTGAGCAGGAAACAATCCGGCTCTCTGAGATGGTCGACGACCTCTTCGAGATGTCCAAGATCAACGCCGGTGCCGTCCAACCGGCCCGGGACACCGTCGCCCTGGACGAGGTGGTGGACGACGTCGTGGCCTCCCACCGGATAGCCGCCGAACGCGCCGGGGTGCTGCTGCGCGCCACACTGCCGGCAGAACCGGTGCGCGTCGTGGGTAGTGACCGCGCGCTGGTGCGGGTGTTGTCGAACCTGGTGGCCAACGCGATTGCGCACACCCCCGAAGGTGGCCGGGTGGACCTGACGCTGGGTCGCGACGATCACGGCGCATGGGCACGGGTGGATGACACCGGCGTCGGCATCGACGAGAACGACCTGCCCCGGGTGTTCGATGTCGCCTACCGGGGATCCAACGATCGTGTGCCACGCGCGGATTCGTCGCTTCCGAGCGGGTCCGGTCTCGGCCTTGCGATCGCCGCGGGCCTGGTCCAGGCGCACCGGGGAACCCTGTCGGCACACAACTTGGGCACCGGTGCACGGTTCGAGGTGCGCCTGCCGCTCGCCGAGGAGCGGTGAATCGGTGAGAGTGCTGTTGACCGGCGCCGCGGGCTTCATCGGCAGCCGGGTGGCCGCCGCCCTCACCGCTGCGGGCCATGAGGTGGTCGGCGTGGACGCGATGCTGTCCGCCGCGCACGGGCCGGCTGCCATCCCGCCACCGAACTGCGAGCCGGTGGATGTGCGCGACCGTGACGCCCTGGCCCGCCTGCTGCGCGGTGTCGATGTGGTGTGCCATCAGGCGGCGGTCGTCGGCGCCGGTGTGGACGCCGCCGATGCTCCTGCGTACGGCACGCACAACGACTACGCCACCACCGTTTTGCTGGCCGAGATGTTCGCCGCCGGGTGCACCAAACTGGTACTCGCGTCGTCGATGGTGGTGTACGGACAGGGCCGGTACGACTGTCCGGTGCACGGCCCGATCCAACCGATGCCACGGTCGGTGGCCGATCTCGACAGCGGCGTGTTCGACCATCGCTGCCCGCTGGGCGGCGAGCCGCTGCAGTGGCGAACGGTGGACGAGGATCAGCCGTTGCGGCCGCGAAGTCTTTACGCCGCAAGCAAAGCCGCTCAGGAGCATTACGCGCTCGCATGGGCCGAGGCGACCGGGTCGGCGGTGGTGGCCCTGCGGTATCACAATGTCTATGGCCCGGGTATGCCACGGGACACGCCGTACTCGGGTGTCGCGGCCATCTTCCGGTCGGCCCTTGAGTCCGGCGGGGTCCCGGCGGTCTACGAAGACGGCCACCAGATGCGCGATTTCGTCCATGTGGACGACGTCGCCGCCTCGAACGTTGCGGCGGTGACGTCGGATCTCGGCGGTTTCCACGCGTTCAACGTGTGCTCGGGCAGGCCGGTGTCCATTCTGGATGTCGCGACGTGGTTGTGCACCGCACGCGGCGGCGGCGCCCCGCAGATCACCGGCCGCTACCGCAGTGGCGATGTCCGTCACATCGTGGCCGATCCCGGGCGGGCCGCAACCGGATTGGGTTTCCGGGCCGCGGTGGCGCCGTCCGACGGACTCGCCGCGTTCGCCTTCGCTCCCTTGCGGCCGGCCGCGCACTGACCGAACCCGGTTTGTTCTCCGCGGGCACCGGGTATTTCCCAGACTCAACGTCAGATGAGGAGTTACAGATGCGGCCGGCTTCCTCGGATGTACCCGCGGTCCTCTTCGACGTGGACGGAACCCTGGTGGATTCGAATTACGTTCACGTGCATGCCTGGGTACGCGCCTTCGAGGTCGAGGACCAGCCGGTCTCGGCGTGGCGAGTGCACCGCAGCATCGGAATGGACGGCGACACATTGATCCGCACCCTCGCGCGCGGTGCGGACGAGGCCATGCAGGAACGCCTCAAAGACCATCACAGCCAGTTCTACCGTGAAATGGCCTCGCTGCTGACAGTGCTGCCGGGGGCACGCGATCTCCTGCACCGGGTGTCGGATCTGGGCATGCAGGTCGTGCTGGCGACCTCGGCACCGGAGGACGAACTGATGGTGCTGCGGCGGGTGCTCGACTGCGATGACGTGATCTCCATGGTGACCTCGTCCCGTGATGTCGAGATGGCCAAACCCGATCCGGGAATCGTGCATGTGGCGCTGGAACGGGCCGGCGTCGACGCCTCGTGCGCGGTGTTCGTCGGCGATGCCACCTGGGATGCCCTGGCCGCCCGGCGGGCCGGTGTGGTCACCATCGGACTGCGCAGCGGCGGTGTGGGCACCTGCGAACTGGACTGCGCCGGCGCTTCAGTGATCTACGACGACCCCAGGGACCTTCTCGAGCACCTCGACGAGAGCCCGATCGCCGACCTGGTCACCCGGACCCCGACCGCCGGCGTCTGAGCCCAGCGAATCGCCGAAAAGCCTTTCCCGCAGCGATTTCCGTACCACCGCGATCGGATTGGTCATCCGCCGGCGCGGGTACTCCGCGGACACCGTGAAGGAGGTCGACCGATGCGTCCGTACCTTCGCCGAACCTCGTCACCGATCCGTTACGGCCATGCCACCGGATGACCCGGCCGACCGGCCGGCCGACGAGGGTCACCACGACCGCGTCGCGCAACCGCACACCGCCGACGACGAAGGCCCGGTCGCCGAGGCCGAGCAGATCGCCGCCGATCTGAGCTCCGGCGAGCGCCCGCTCGGCGAGCCCGGCCGCCGTTTCGACCGCCGATCCCCGTTCTTCATCGGGATGGCGGCCGCCGCCGGGGTGGCGGTGACCTACGCGGCGGTGCAACTGCTGTCGGTGACGTCCTCGATGCTGCTGTTGATCGGTGTGGCGTTCTTCCTCGCGCTCGGACTGGAGCCCGCCGTGTCGTGGCTGGTCGCACACCGGCTTCCGCGTTGGGCGGCGACGACCATCGTGTTCGTCGCGGTGCTGGCGTTGGTCGGGGGGTTCGTCGCCGCGGCCATTCCGCCGCTGTCCCAGCAGGCCAGCCAGCTCATCGCCCAGGCGCCGCACTACCTGCAGCAGGCCCAGGATCATTCGTCGACCATCGGGCGGCTCAATGAACGCTTCCACCTGCAGCAGCGGCTCACCGATATTCTCGACAACTCCGGCGGCTCCGCGCTGAACCAGGTCATCAGCGCCGGGTCGGCGGTTTTCGAAGCCGTCATCGACACCGTCATCGTGGTGGTGCTGACCGTGTACTTCCTGATCGATCTGCCGCGGATCCGGACGTTCCTGTACCGCTTGGTTCCCCATTCACGTCGCCCGCGGGCCATCCTCATCGGCGACGAAGTGTTCGCCAAAGTCGGCGCCTATCTGCTGGGGAATCTGGTCATCTCGCTCATCGCCGGTGCGGCCACCCTGATCTGGCTGTCGGCCTTCAACGTTCCCTACTCACTGCTGCTCGGCATCATGGTCGCGCTGCTGGACCTCGTGCCGGTGGTCGGCTCGACGATCGCCGGCATCGTCGTCGCCGCGGTGGCCAGCACCGTGTCGCTGCCCATCGGACTGGCCACCGTGGTGTTCTTCGTGGTGTTCCGGCTCGCCGAGGACTACCTGCTGATACCGCGGATCATCGGGCGGGCGGTCAACGTGCCTGCATTGGTGACCGTGGTCGCGGTACTCATCGGGGGCGCGGTACTGGGCATCGTCGGGGCGCTGGTGGCCATTCCCGTTGCGGCGGCGATCCAGCTTCTGGTCCAGGAAATGCTCTATCCCAGGCTGGACAGCGGCTGACTCGATACCGGTTCGAGTACCCCACGGGCGCCGAAGCGGGTACACCGGGATACATGACGTCTTCCCGAACCAAGGTCCTGATCATCGGCGGCGGCTTCGGCGGACTGTTCTGTGCGCGCCGGCTGGGGAAGGTCGACGTCGACGTCACCCTCCTGGACCGCGCGGCCTGCCACGTCTTCCAGCCGCTGCTGTACCAGTGCGCCACCGGGACGCTGAGCATCGGACAGATCAGCCGGTCGCTGCGCGAGGAACTGGCCCGCCACCACAACGTCACGACGCTGCTCGGCGAAGCGGTCGGCCTGGACGCCGATGCCCGCCGGGTCACCGCGCGCAGGCCCGACGAGTCCACCTTCACCCTCGATTACGACGTGCTGGTGGTGGCGGTGGGAATGCGTCAGGCCTATTTCGGCAACAACGAATTCGCGCAGTGGGCGCCCGGCATGAAAACGCTCGACGACGCCCTGGGCATCCGGCGGCGGCTGTTCGGCGCCTTCGAGATCGCCGAGACGCTGCCACCGGGCCCCGAACGGGAAAGTTGGCTGACCTTCGCCGTCGCCGGCGGCGGACCGACCGGGGTCGAACTGGCCGGCCAGATCCGGGAGATGGCCACCCGCGCGCTGGCGCACGAATTCCACAGCATCAATCCCGAAGACGCCCGCGTGCTGCTGTTCGACGGCGGGACCTGCGTGCTGAGCAGTTTCGCCCCGGAGCTCACCAGCAAGGCGACCCAGGCGTTACAGCAGCTGGGCGTCGAACTGCACATGGGTGTGCACGTCACCGACGTGCGACCGGATGGCGTGACGGTGACGCCCAAAGACGGCGGCCCGGCGCAGGACTATGCCGCGCGCACCGTGCTGTGGACCGCGGGTGTGGAGGCGGTGCCGTTCGCCCGCCGGGTCGCCGAGGTCACCGGCGCCAAGGCGGACCGAGCAGGCCGCATCGCGGTGGACCCCGATCTGTCGGTGCCGGGCCATCCCGAGATCTTCGTCATCGGTGATCTGGTCGGACGCGATCAGCTGCCCGGCGTCGCCGAGAACGCCATGCAGGGCGGCCTGCACGCGGCGGCCTCGATCCGCCGCGAACTCGCGGGCAAACCGCGCCGCGCGTACCGCTACCGCGACCTCGGCTCGGCCGCCTACATCAGCCGCGGCCACGCCTTGTTACAGGCGGGTCCGGTGCGGCTGGCCGGCCGCCTCGGCTGGCTCGGGTGGGGCTTCATCCACATCGCGTTCCTCACCGGCGTCGAGAACCGGATCAGCACCGTGGCCACCTGGCTGGCCACCATCGCCCGGGCCCGCCGCACCGACCGGACATTCATCCTGGGCGGCACCACCTCACCCGAGCATCCCTACACCTGGCTGAAGTTCTTCCATCCCAACATGCTTCCGGTGCCCAAAAAGGACACCGAGGAGAAAGTCGGGTGAGGTTTGGCGATTGCTGAGCCTGGCTATATAGAGCGCACGTCGATGAACCGGATGGGGGCAATGATGGGAACGTTCGGAACCATGTCGCTGCGGCGCGCGGACACCCTGGACTACGCCCGAGCGGAGGCGCGGCACGAGTCCGAGGACAATCTGGTGCACGACTACACCGAGGTCATCCGGTCAGCCATCGCCGATCGCGTCCACGAGCTCGGCGGCACCGATCTGGACGCGCAGCGGATGGCGAGTTCGGCGAGTTTCGCGATGATCACCTGGTCGGCCAGCCGGATGGTCGCTCCGTAAACCCGGCTTCCTATCGGGAACCCCAGTGCCACGCCGGTGTGGTGAGCATTCCCATGCCGACTATCTGTGTCTCGCCCAGGTCTTTGACCAGCTCGATATGCGATGGTGCGCCGTCCTCCGGCGATGCCGGTGCGATCTGGTGGAACGGAACGGGTGCGAGGTGACGGAGCAGCGCGTCGGAATGCGTGATCACCACCACCTGGGCGTGAGCGGCCGCCTCGTGGATCAACGCGGCCATCGGCGCGAGCAGGTCGGGGTGCAGCGATGTCTCGGGCTCGTTGAGCACCATCAGGCCCGGTGGTTGCGGGCTGAGCAACGCCGTCGCCCACAGGATGAATCGCAATGTGCCGTCTGACAATTCGGCGGTCCGCAATGGTCGCAGCATCCCCGGCTGACGCACCTGGACGTCGAACTGGCCGTCCTGTACGGCGACGCTGACGCCGGCCCCGTCGAAGGCGTCGGCGACGATGCGGTGGAACGTCTCGTCACCGATCTCGATGATGGTCTGCACCGCGGCCGCCAGGTCGCTGCCATCGTCGGCGAGTACCGGTGTGCGGGTGCCGATCTGCGGCCGGCGTGCGGGCGCCCCGGCATCCACCCGGAAGCCGTCGTAGAAGCGCCAGCCCCGAAGGGTGTCGCGCACCGCGCTCAATTCGGGTACCCGCCCGGCGAACTCGGCGAGCACACTGCGATATGCCGGTAGCGACCGGCTGATGCCCTCGAAGCCGCGCCCGGACTCCGCACGGATCTCCACCACCGGCCGGATGCGCTGCACCAGCGTCGAACCGGGACGCAACACCGGTCCGGCGAAAATCCATTCGCCCTTGATCTCCGGGTCACCGGCGAAGGCAGAACTGGAGCGCACAGGTAGGCCCAGATCGACCAGGTATCCGAAATCGTCTGAGGCGTAGCCGAGTCCGATGGACACCGGTTTGGTGCGCACGGTGCCCTGCACGGTCCCGGTGCGGCGGGAACCGGTCAGCTGCTCAGGACCCGCCCACATCGCCGACTGCAATCCACCTTGCCGCGCCAGTGCGCCGACGACCTCGCCACGGCCACAGTCGGCCAGCAGCCGCAGGGCCCGGTACAGCGAAGATTTGCCGCTTCCGTTGGCGCCGGTGACGACCGTCAGACCGGACAGCGGAAGCACCACGTCACGCAGCGAGCGATAGCCTCGAATCGCCACCGTGGTCAACACAGCCACCACCGTATATCGCGGCACCGACGGATCACCGCCGCCGGCGCTGCGCTCAGCCCGCTCCGGTTCCGCGATCGATGGCCGCCCCGCCGGCGGCCGTCGCGCGCACGATGGTCGGCTCGACGAAACCGGCCTGCCGCACGGCCGCGGGCAGGCGGGCGCGCACGCGTTCCACCGCGGAATCCGGTACCAGCGCGATGACGCTGCCGCCGAATCCACCGCCGGTCATCCGTGCCCCCAACGCCCCTGCGGCGACGGCGGTGTCGGCGATCAGATCCAGTTGCGGCGTGGTGATCTCGAAGTCGACGCGCATCGAAGCGTGCGAGGCGGTCAGGATCTCGCCCATCCGGACCAGGTCGCCCGCCTCGAGCGCGGCCACCACCTGGAGCACCCGCGCGTTCTCGGTGAGCACATGGCGCGCCCGCCGCGCGTCGACCGCATCGGTGACGCGATCCAGCGCGTCCAGACCCCAAACCTGTGCATCGCGCAGCGTCGGGGCACCGAGTGCGGCTGCGGCACGTTCACATGACTTCCGGCGGGCCGCATATTCGCCGCCGGCGTGGCGGTGCCGGGCGCGCGAGTCGATGACCAGCAGTGCAACCCCCGCCCCGTCGGGATCGAACGGCACCTCCGTCACCTCCATACTCTGGAAATCGATCAATAGGGCGCGCCGCCGCGCACCGCACAATGAGGCAAGTTGGTCCATCAATCCTGTGGGGGCTCCGGCATATTCGTTCTCGGCCTGCTGCGCGATCCGGGCCCCGGTGACGCGGTCCAGCTCCGTGCCGGTAGCCGAGGTCAGCGCGCCGAGCACCGCACACTCCAGCGCCGCCGACGAAGACAGGCCCGAACCCATCGGCACGTCGCTGGCGATGCGCATACGACCGCCGACGACGGGATGTCCCGCCCGTCGCAACGCCCAGATCACCCCGGCGACGTAACCGCCCCAGTCGGTCACGCCGCCCGGCGCGGTGTCCAGCGGGATGACCAGTTCACCCGGTTCCTCGGTGCTGCTGACCCGCAACACATCTGAGTCGTCGGGGTGAAATGTCACCACCGTCCGTTCCGGCAGCGCGATGGGCAGCGCGAAACCGAGGTTGTAGTCGGTGTGCTCGCCGATCAGGTTGATCCGCCCCGGTGCGCTGTAGCGGATGGGCCGGCGGGTCATATCGCCACCTCGCGCAGCCGCGCGGCGACACTTTCGGGCGCGACATCTCCGATGTAGGCGTCCATCGCCGACTCGGATCCGGCCAGGAATTTCAGCTTGGTTGCGGCGCGCCGGATCGACATCAACTCGACGTGGAAGTATCCCTCGCGTTGGCGGTCGTCGTCGCGATACTGGTGCAGCGCCGAAATATAGGGCAACTCAGTGGAATACAGCCGATCGAAACGGCCGAGCACGTCGAGATAGAGCTCGGCGAACGCATCGATCTCGGCCGGCTGCAGGTCGAGCAGATTGCGCACGAAGCGATTCGGGTAGATGTGCACCTCCACCGGCCACCGCGCGGCGAACGGCACGAATGCGGTGAACATGTCGGTGTGCGCGATGACGCGGGCGCCGTCGGCGATCTCCCGGGCCAGGATGGATCCGAACAGGTTGCTGCCGTGCCGCTCTCGATGGGCGCGGGCTTCACGCAGCATGTTCGCCGTGCGCGGTGTCAGGTAGGGATACCCGTAGATCTGGCCGTGTGGGTGGGTGAGCGTGACGCCGATCTCCTCTCCGCGGTTCTCGAAGCAGAAGACCTGCTCGATCCCGGGCCGGTTCATCAGATCAGCGGTGCGGTGACGCCACGCCTGCACCACCAACCGTGCCTGCGCGGCCGACAGCTGACGGAAAGAGGCCGCGTGGTCACTGGAGAAGCAGATCACCTCGCACCGACCATGGCCGGGAGCGTCGATGAACGCGTCGGCACCGGTGTCGGGCAGGGTGTATCCGGAGCCCGGCGTGGCACCCGACAGGCTGGGGAATCGGTTCTCGAAGACCACCACGTCGTAATCGGCTGCGGGTATCTCGCTGCGTTCACCCGTCGGGTCCGGACACAGCGGACACTGGTCGGCAGGCGGCTTGTAGGTGCGGTCCTGCCGCAGGGCGGCGATGACCACCCATTGGCCCGTCTGGGCGTCGAATCTCAACTGGGACTGCTGGTCCGGGCGGGCCGGCAGCGGACGCCGGTCGGGCACCGGTGCGGGATGGTGACCCGGCAACGCGAAGAACAGTTCGTCGCGCCCGTCGGCCAGCACCCAGCTGGTCGGTTCGGTCACGTGAGGCCCCCGGCCACCATCAGCTCACCGACCCGCCCCTCGAGGGTGCGCCGCGCCTCGGCGTCCAGTCCGTCGTCGACCACCAGGGTGTGCACCTGGTCCAGCTGCGCGAAGACGTTCGTGCCGACCTCGCTGTACTTGGTGTGATCGGCCAGCACCACCAGCCGGGCCGCGATCTGGATGAGGGTGCGGTTCGTCTGTGCCTCAGCAACATTGGGCGATGTCAGGCCGCCGTGGATGTCGAATCCGTGCACGCCGAGGAAGGTGGCGTCGACACGGAATGCCGCCAGCGCGGTGTCGGCGATGGGTCCGACCAGTGCGTCCGACGGCGTCCGCACGCCCCCGGACAGGTAGGTGGTCGGTGCTCCGTCGGAGTCGTCGTCGGTCAGCACGTCGAAGACCGCCATCGAGTTCGTGATCACGGTGATCGAGCGCCGGCCCCGCAACGCCCGGGCCAGTTCGGTGGTGGTGGTCCCGGCGCCGATGGCGATCGTCATGCCATCGGAGACCAGGGCCGCGGCCGCCGCCCCGATCGACATCTTCTCCACCCGGCGATGCCGTGCCTTCTCCGACGATCTGGGTTCCTCACCGCGGTGACGACGGGTCACCGCGCCGCCGTGCACCTTGCGCAGCAGGTCCTGCGCGTGCAGCACGTCGAGGTCACGACGCACCGTCATCTCCGAGACCGACAGTTCGGCAGCCAGGTCGCAGACGCGCACGGCGCCGCCGGATTCCAGGCTGGCCAGGATCGCGCGGTGACGTTCGGCGGCAAGCATGCGACCGGGTCTCCTCACTGGTTCGGGTCGGGCGATCAAACAATATCGAACATATTCTCACGGAAACTATCGCAATGTGCCGGTGTTTTCTGTTAGTTTTTGCTTGCTCCAGCCACACCTCGCGCCCGTTACTCGAACGTGGCGGATGACCTCGACGGCAGGCCGGCTGGGGTCGGTGGCCGGAACACTCTGCGCCATGGCGGTTTTCGCGCTGCCGGAAGTCGGTGCCATCGATCTTCCGGGCCAGGGTATGCCGTTCCTGACGGCGGATGTCGCGTTCGTGGTGGATATCGTGGTGCCGACACCCGGGATGTCGACGACATTTGTGCTTAAGGCGCTTCAAAACGGGGTAATAGGTTCTCGTCGTTTCAGCGGGTACAGCGTTTTCGCTGTGCACAGCCGTCCTTGAGAGAATCGAGCCTCACATGCCCGTCGTTCGGATCGTTCGTGGATTTCCCATTGCCGCAGCAGTCGCAGGTGCCGTACTGGTCGGCGGGCTGACCGCTGCGTGCGGCTCGGACAGCGGTAGCGGCGATTCCTCCACCACGTCGACGACGACCACGGAGTCGACCACGGCGCCCACCACCACCGTCACCACGACCATGGAGACCGCACCGCCGGCGACCGACACCGGTGCTCCCGGCGCCGGGGCAGGCCCGGGTGGAGCGACGGCCGGTGTTCCCGGCGCAGGCGCGGGCGCGGGTCCCGGCGGTGCGTCGGCGGGCGCGCCCGGCGCCGGCGCGGGCGCAGGCCCCGGCGGTGCCACCGCGGGAGTGCCCGGCGCAGGTGCCAGCGCAGGTCCCGGTGGCGCGGGTGCATGCGCCGGACCGGTCTGCGTGGGCACCGGCGGCTAGCGCGTGGCCGCCGTGACACCGCGACTCCGGCTCGCCGGAGTCCTCGCCGCGTTCCTCGGTGTGCTGGCGGTGGCGTCCCCGCCGCCACCGGCATCGGCCGACCCGTGCCCCGACGCCGAGGTGGTGTTCGCCCGCGGCACCGGCGAACCGCCCGGCGCGGGCGGTATCGGCCAGGCGTTCGTCGACACGCTGCGGGCCAAGGCCGGTACCAAATCGGTGGCCGCCTACCCGGTGAACTACCAGGCCAGCGCCGACTTCAATGACGGCTTCCAGTTCGCGCTGACGGTGATCGACGGGATCCGGGACGCCACCAACCACATTCAGGCGGTGGCAGGAAGTTGTCCGGCCACCAAGATCGTGCTCGGTGGGTTCTCCCAGGGTGCGGCGGTGGCCGCATTCAGCACCGCGGCCGACATTCCCGACGGTGTCCCCGCGGCTTTCGTACCGCCTCCGATGCCACCGGAGATCGCGAACCACGTCGCCGCCGTCATCCTGTTCGGCAGACCGTCCAACCAATTTCTCAGCGACGCCGGCGCTCCGACGATCACCATCGGTCCGCTGTATGTGCCGAAGACGCTTGATCTGTGTGCACCCGGTGACACGATCTGCAACGGCGCACCGCCGGGGCCCCCGACCGGAGCGCACAACACCTACATCGCCGACGGGATGGTCGACCAGGCGGCCGCATATGCGGCGAGCCGGCTGTAACCCGGGGCGGCCTGGCCGGTGACTTAAGATCGCTCCTCACAAACTGTGTGGCCGGAGCGTCTACTCAATGTGAAAGTCAAACAGCCCTTCCAGGCAGTGGTCGCCGACCACGGCGCCACGGTGTTGCGGGTCTGCCGGGTGGTCGTCGGGCCCGTCGATGCCGACGACGCCTGGTCAGAAACGTTCCTGTCGGCGCTGAAGGCTTACCCCGGACTGCCGGCCGACGCCAACGTCGAGGCGTGGCTGGTGACTATTGCACACCGCAAGGCGATCGACATCGTTCGCGGCCGAACGCGCCGGGCCGTGCCCACCGACGACCTACCGGAGCGGTCCAGCCCGTCGCCGGACGGCGGTCACGACGACCTGGTCGATGCAGTGAACCGCCTGTCGCCCAAGCAGAAGCAGGCCATCGCGTACCACTACCTGGCCGGTCTGCCCTATGCCGAAGTGGCCGACATCATCGGCAGCAGCACCGACGCGGCCCGCCGCGCGGCCGCAGACGGTATCGCCGTGCTGCGCCGCGTCTTGACCAGCACGCCCGCCGCCCCGAAAGGACACCACTGGTGATCACCGACCACGCTTTCGTCCAGGATCTGACCGGACCCACCACCGACCGGCTGACGGCGCTGCAGGCGCGCCTGGCCGCCGATGCCGACCGCGACGGCGTCCTCGACATCGCCTACCGCGTCATCGACAGCCCCGTCGGGCCGCTGTTGATCGCGGCCACCGATCTGGGACTGATCCGGGTCGCGTACGCCAGCGAAGGCCACGACAGCGTGCTGCAGGCCCTGGCCGACAAGGTCAGCCCGCGGATCCTGCAGGCCGGCGGCCGCCTCGACCGCACCGCCCGCGAACTCGACGAGTACTTCGCCGGTACCCGGCGCGCATTCGACCTGCCGCTGGACTGGCGACTGTCCGCCGGATTCCGCAACACCGTGTTGCGGCACCTGCCCGAGATCGGGTACGGGCACACCGCCAGTTACGCCGCCGTGGCGGTACTCGCGGGGAACCCCAAAGCCGTTCGTGCCGTCGGCACCGCGTGCGCGACCAATCCGCTACCGGTCGTCGTGCCGTGCCATCGCGTGGTCCGCAGCGACGGCGCCATGGGCGGATACCTCGGCGGTGTCGACGCCAAACGGCTTCTGCTCGATCTCGAAGCCGCATGATCACCGCAGCCGATCGGGTGGCCGCCACCGATTGGGACGGTGTCGCCGACGATCTGAACACCGTCGGTGCCGCTCTGACGGGCCCGCTACTGTCGGCCGGCGAAGCCGCCGGCGTCGCCGCACTCTTCGACGACGCCGAGCGGTTCCGCGCCACCATCGACATGGGACGCTATCGGTTCGGCCAGGGCCAGTACCGGTATTTCTCCGCGCCGTACCCGGCGATCATCGCCGGACTGAAGCAGGCGTTGTACCCCGAGTTGTTGCCGCTGGCCCGGGACTGGTGGGCCAAACTCGGCCGTGACGCGCCCTGGCCGGACACGCTGGACGAGTGGTTGGACATGTGTCACGCTGCGGGACAACAGAAGTCGACGGCGATCCTGCTCAAATACGGGCCCGGCGACTGGAATGCGCTGCACCGAGATCTTTACGGGGAGCTGATCTTTCCGCTGCAGGTCGTGATCAACCTGAGCGAACCCGGTATCGATCACACCGGTGGCGAGTTCCTGCTCTACGAGCAGCGGGCCCGCGCACAATCGCGGGGTACCGCGATCCTCATCCCACATGGGCATGGACTGGTGTTCACCACCCGTGAGCGTCCGGTGCCGTCACAGCGTGGGTGGTCGGCGGCGCCGATTCGTCATGGTGTGTCGACCATTCGGACCGGGACCCGGATCAGCCTCGGCCTGGTCTTCCACGATGCGGCATGACCGGCTACACCCTCATCGGCGCCGACGGGCGGCCCTATACCGGACCCGTCGCGGGCGTCTTCGGTGGGCACCGGCGCGCAAAGTTGTACGGACGCCTCGATTGTCCGTCGGCACTGCGGGCCCTGGCCGCGGGCGGTTACCGCGCGCACCGGGCCTTCTTCGCCGATGAGCGGACCGCCGTCGCGGCCGGGTACCGGCCCTGCGCGGTCTGCCTGCCGCAGGCCTACCGCAGCTGGAAGGCCGGGCACCACGGCGGTTGACACCGCCCCAGCCACCCGGCACCGCCCACCGTCGACCACCGATGATCAGCCGTTACCGCTGAGTGCACGGCCGATGTTCTTCACCAGGTTGCCGCCAAATTTGCCGACGTTCTTGGTCAAGTTGCCGCCGGTCTTGCCGGCGTTACTGGTCAGGTTGCCGGTGAACTCGCCGCCGTTCTGCATCAGATCGGTGCCGGTCTGCCCGAGGTTCTGCTGCGCGTTCGAACCGGCGGTTCCCGCGTTCACCAGCAGGTTGGTGCCGACCTTTCCCAGATTCTGCGACAAGTTGGTGCCGAACTGGCCGATCGTCTGATCCGGTGTGGCGGAGTTTCCCGTGCTCGTGACGACGTTCTGCTGTGAATCGGCCAGGGCGGTGCCCGCGCCGGCCACCCCGCCGCCGATCGCAAGAGCCGCAGCCGTGCCCGTCACCGCGATCGTCCGCACCATGCGCTTCATTTCGAACTCCCTCCAGCAAATGTCAGTTTCACGATCTACGCTCGCTCCAGACTGTGGTTCGAGCCACAACTGGAGTAACCAGCCCTCGGAACGCCAAAACCTGTTGACAGAGATAAATTTGCCCGGGAGTCTGCGTCGGCGGACGCCGACGGGTGTCCGGCGCCGACCGTCGACATCGCCTCATCGGCAATATCACCAGTTAAAGACGCATTTTTGCGATCCGCTCTTCCAACGAAGCCGATCCATCATCACGTCTTCGACCCGATTGCGTGGCTCACCCACCCGGGCGCGCCGTCATGAATTCATTAGCTGTCGACGCGAGCCGACCTCGCCGGCCTAGATACACGCACACCCGCAGCCGTCCCCGTCCAGTTTGCTGAAGCAGGTATAGCGCAAACTTTTTCCTCCACGAGTACCCGCCGCCGCGGACGGCAACGGTTTTCTCCGTGTCGTACCAGGCCCACCTCCACCGTGGGGTGGCGCAATTCATGCGCCGTTTCGGCCGCGGCGGTTGGAACGCGACCCCTCCTGCGAGGCAGAATGCGTACGCCACCCGCATGTCAGAGGTGGCTGGCACGGTGTGTGTGCGCCGCATCGGCCGTGGTGGAAAGGACCAGCAGTGAGTTACAACGCCGCAGACATCACCGAGCTCGACGATGTCCAGCACACGCGCCTGCGGCCGGCGGTGAACCTGGGCCTGGACGTGCTCAACACCGCCCTGCGCGAGTTGGTCGACAATGCGATCGAAGAGGTCGCCGATCCCAGCCACGGCGGTTCGAGCGTCACCATCACGCTGCACGCCGACGGATCGGTCAGTGTCGCCGACGACGGGCGCGGCCTGCCCGTCGATTCCGACCCCACCACCGGCAAGAACGGAATCGTCAAGACCCTCGGCACCGCCCGGGCCGGCGGAAAGTTCTCCGCGCACTCCGATGCCACCAGCACCGGCGCCGGCCTGAACGGAATCGGCGCCGCGGCGGCGGTGTTCATCTCGGCACGCACCGATGTGACCGTGCACCGGGCCGGCAAGACCTATCTGCAGAGCTTCGGCGCCGGCTACCCCGGATCGTTCGAAGGCAAGGATTTCGACCCGCACGCGCCGTTCACCCGCGCGGACACCCAGAAACTGCGCGGCACCGGCAACCGCAAGCCCGACATGCACGGCACCACGGTGCGCATCCTTTTCGATCCGGTCGTGGTGCCGGATTCCACCGTGGACATCGGCGAGGTGCTGCTGCGCGCGCATGCCGCGGCGCGGATGTCTCCCGGGGTGCACCTGTCGGTGGTCGACGAAGGCTGGCCCGGCGAGGAGGTGCCGCCGGCGTTGCTCGAACCGTTCAGCGGCCCATGGGGCAGCGACACCCTGTTGGACCTGATGTGCCACGCCGCGGGTACACCCCTGCCCGGTGTCCGCGCCGTCGTGGAAGGCCGCGGCGAGTACACCACCGGCCGCGGCCCCACCCCGTTCCGCTGGTCGTTGACGGCCGGGCCGGCCGAGCCGGCCACCATCGCGGCGTTCTGCAACACCGTGCGCACCCCGGGCGGCGGGTCCCATCTGACCGCCGCGATGAAGGGTCTGTCCGAAGCGCTGGCCGACCGCGCGTCCCGGATCCGCGACCTGGGCCTGGCCAAGGGCGAGGACGGCCCGGAGCCGCAGGATTTCGTCGCGGTGACCGCACTGGCCGTCGACACCCGCGCCCCCGATGTGGCATGGGACTCCCAGGCCAAGACCGCGGTGTCGTCGCGCTCGCTGAACGTGGCGATGGCCCCCGACGTGGCGCGCAGCGTGACCATCTGGGCGGCCAATCCGGCCAACAGCGACGCCGTGTCGCTGTGGACGAAGCTGGCCCTGGAATCGGCCCGGGCGCGGCGCAGCGCCGAGGGCGCCAAGGCCCGGTCCCGGGCGGCGTCGAAGGCCAAGGGGCTGGGCACGAACCTGTCGCTGCCACCGAAACTGCTGCCCAGCCGGGAGACCGGCCGCGGGTCCGGAGCCGAACTGTTCCTGTGTGAGGGCGACTCGGCGCTGGGCACCATCAAGGCCGCCCGCGATGCCACGTTCCAGGCCGCCTTTCCCCTGAAAGGCAAGCCGCCCAACGTCTATGGGTTCACGCTCAGCAAGGCCAGGGTCAAGGACGAGTTCGACTCGATCGAACGCATCCTCGGCTGCGGCGTGCGTGAGCACTGTGACCCCGAACAGTGCCGCTATGACCGCATCCTGTTCGCCTCCGACGCCGACCCCGACGGCGGCAACATCAACTCCAGCCTCATCTCGATGTTCCTGGACTTCTACCGGCCGCTGGTGGACGCCGGGATGGTGTACGTGACGCTGCCACCGCTGTTCGTGGTCAAGGACGGCACGCAGCGCATCTACTGCCAGGACGAGTCCGAGCGTGATGCCGCGGTGGCCCAGATGAAAGCCACCTCCAAACGTAGGGTCGAGGTGCAACGGAACAAGGGCCTCGGCGAGATGGACGCCGACGACTTCTGGAACACGGTGCTGGATCCCCAGCGGCGCACCGTGATTCGGGTACACCCCGATGACAGCGAAGCCAAACTGCACCACACCTTGTTCGGTGGGCCACCGGAGGGCCGGCGCACGTGGATGGCCGACATCGCCGCCCGTGTCGACACCGCTTCGCTCGATCTCGATTAGGAACATAGGTAAACACCGTGACCGCCACCCTGGATGTCCCCGAGCAGAACCCCGACCTGGTCCTCGACCAGAGCGCAGATGACTACTGGAACCGCTACCAACTGACGTTCGCGCTCTACAGCGTCAGCGATCGGGCCATCCCTTCGGCGTTCGACGGGCTCAAACCCGGCCAGCGACGCCTGCTGTACCAGATGCACGATTCGAAGCTGCTGCCCGGCAACAAGCCGCAGAAATCCTCGAAGGTGTGTTCGGCCGTCACCGGCAACCTGCACCCGCACGGCGGGGCGTCCATGTACGGGGCCGCGGCGCTGATGGCCGCCGAGTTCCAGCGCGTGAAAGTCATTGACGGGCAAGGCGCCTTCCCGCGCATCCAGGGTGACATTCCGGCTGCCGACCGCTACACCGAGATGCGGTTGTCGGCGCCCGGCGCCGCCCTGACGGCAGAACTCGACGATCACGCCGTGCCGATGGTCTCGACCTTCGACGGTGAATGGACCGAACCGACCATGTTGCCGGCCCAGTGGCCGGTACTGCTGTGCAACGGCGCCGTCGGCATCGCCGAAGGGTGGGCCACCAAGGTGCCCGCGCACAACCCGCGCGAGATCATGGCCGCCTGCCGGGCGTTGCTGGCCAGGCCGAACACCACCGACGACACGTTGATGAAGCTCATCCCAGGTCCGGACTGGGGATGCGGGGCCACCGTGGTCGGCACGGCCGGGCTGCGGGAATACATCACCACCGGGCGCGGCCAGCTCACGGTGCGCGGCACGGTGTCCGTGGACGGCAAGAACGTCATCGTCACCGAACTGCCGCCGGGCGTCGCGAGCAATACCGTGCAGGACAGGATCCGGGCCCTGGTCGAATCCGGCGAGATGTCCGGTGTCGCCGACATGTCCGATCTGACCGACCGCCGCAACGGGCTGCGCATCGTGGTCACCGCCAAACGCGGACACAGCGCGGAGACCATCCGCGACCAGCTGCTCGCCTTGACCCCGCTGGAGTCGACATTCGCCGCCAGCCTGGTGGCCCTCGATGAGGACCGGGTGCCGCGCTGGTGGACGGTGCGGGAACTGATCGGCGCTTTCCTGCACCTTCGTGACTCGGTGGTGTTGCGGCGCAGCGAGTACCGGCTGGAGAAGGTCACCGCCCGGCGTCACCTGGTGTCGGGCCTGATGCAGATCCATCTGGACATCGATGCCGCCGTCGCGGTGATCCGCAACTCCGACACCGTCGACGATGCCCGCCAGGGTCTGCAGGAACGCTTCCAGATCGACGAAGAGCAGGCCAATTATGTTCTGGCACTGCAACTTCGGCGGCTGACAAAGCTCGATGTCATCGAGCTGCAGGCCGAGGCCGACAAACTGGACGCCGAGTTCCTCGAGCTCACCGAGCTGGTGACCAATCCCGATGCGCGCCGGAAGGTGATCGACAAAGAGCTGGTGGAGACCGCAAAGCTGTTCAAAGGCCCCGAGTTCGACCGGCGCACCGCCCTGGACTTCGAGGCCGCACCCGTCACCGCCGGCACCGACGACGACGGGCCACGCGAACGGAAGGTCAACGCGGCCTGGCGTCTCGATGACCGCGGTGTCTTCTCCGACAGCCACGGCGAGCTGCTCACCTCGGGGTTGGGCTGGGCGGTGTGGACCGACGGCCGGATCAAGTTCACCAACGGCAACGGTCTGCCCTATAAGATCCGCGACATCCCGGTGGCGCCGGATATCACCGGGCTGCTGGCATCCGGTGTGCTGGCCGACGGCTACCACCTGGCGCTGGTGACCCGACGCGGGAAGGTCTTGCGGATCGACCCGGCAGCGGTGAATCCGCAGGGCGCCGCGGGTAACGGTGTGGCGGGGGTGAAGCTGGCCGCCGAAGACGATGCCGTCGTCGCCGCGCTGCCGGTGTCCTGCGCGAACGGCGAAGCCATCCTGTCGGTATCCGAAAAGGGCTGGAAGGTGACCGAAGTCGCCGATATCCCGGTGAAGGGCCGCGGCGGCGCAGGCGTCGGTTTCCACCCGTTCGTGGGCGGCGAGGCCGCCCTGGTATCGGCGACGATCTCGGCGACGGGCTTCGTGCGCGGTAAGCGGTCGGTGCGTGCCGAGAAGCGGGCGAAGGCTTCGGTCAAGGGTTCCGGTGCCGAAGTGACGCCCGCGGGATAACGATTCGGCATCTGAACGAGACACGACCCCGCGGCTACACCGTCGACCACCGCCGGACCGTTAACGTCGCGCGGTGCAGGTTTCCCGGCGTGACGCACTCCGCTACGGTGCCGCGGTGTCGGCATTGGCCGGCCTGGGTGTGGCCGGCGCGCCGGCGGCGTCGGCCGCCGCCCCCACGTTGATCGATTTCGCCATGCGTCAGATCCCGGCCCGGGACATCCGGGCCGCGGGCCACTCCGGGGTGATCAACTACGTCTCGACATCACGGCCCGGCTCATCCTTCGGCGCCAAGCCGATCACCCTGCCCTACGCGCAGTCGCTGACGTCCGCCGGACTGGTGATCGTCAGCAACTACCAATACGGCAAACCGGGCGGGACCGCACCGTCGGACTTCACCCGCGGATTCGCCGGCGGGGTCGCCGACGCGCGCACCGCCTGGCAATTGCACACCGCCGCGGGCGGCGGCCGCAGCGCACCGATCTTCTTCAGCGTCGACGACGATATCGACCGCAACGCCTGGAACTCCGTCGCGCTGCAGTGGTTCCGTGGCATCAACTCGGTGATCGGCGTGCAGCGCACCGGAATCTACGCGGGTATCAATCCTTGCCAGTGGGCCGCCGCCGACGGTGTGATCGGGAGGTCGGGCTCCCCCGGCCACGTCTGGGCGTGGCAGACCCGGTCCTGGTCGCGCGGCCAGATCTATCCCGCCGCGGTTCTCTATCAGCGCGTGGTGAGCACGGCGTCGAATCCCGGCCCGGTGGTCGGCGGCCTGGAGGTCGACGTCAGCGATGTGCTGGCCCAGGATTGCGGCCAGTGGAATCTACATCCTTGAGGGTGGAGCCGCGGCGGTCACGGCTCGGCCGGGCCGGTGGTGGCCAGCGTGAATCCCGGTGGCGCCGAGACACTCAACATCTCGCGTAACCGGTTACCGAGTTTGTCGAGCCGGTCCGCACCCATCCGGCTGCTGGGGCCGGTGAGACTGACGGCGACAGGCAGGCCGGTGGGTCGTCTCAATGCCACACCCACACAGCAGATTCCCGCTTCGTTCTCTTCGCGCTCGGTGGCGAAGCCGTGCGCCCGGGCCTGCGTGACGGCTTGGGTGAACCGGTCGGCCACCACGGGGTCGGCGTTGGCGGTGTACGCCGACAACAGGGTGTCGCCCGCGCCTTCGGCGGCGATCATCGCCCGCCCGAGCGCTGTGGTGAGGACACTGACCTGGCGCCCCACCCGCGACCACACCCGGATGGTGCGGTCGGGTTCGACCTTGTCCAGATAGAGCACGTTGTGGCCATCCAGGATGCCCAGGTGCACCAGTTCCTGGGCCTCTCGGCAGATGGCGAGCAGCGCGGGGCGGAACAGCGTCGGCAGGTTCTCCTCGCGCAGGAACTGTTCGACCAACAGGGCGGGGCGGGATCCCAGCCGGTACCGCTGATTGGCGTCCTGCTCGGCGAATCCCCTGTGCTGCAGCGCCTGCAGGGTGCGATGCGCGGACGCCTTGTTGAGTCCGCTCGCCTCCACCACGTCGCGCAGCGCCATGCCGTCCGGACCGGCCTCGGCAAGTAATTCGATGAGCGCGAGGGCCTTGTCGACGCTGCCCACCGGGGATGCAGCCCTGTCGTCCATGATCACCGCCTCCCTCGCCGCCGCGTTATCCGAGAGCTTGGCATACCTACCGTGGTGAGCCTTGACACAACACCACCCGGCTGCCAAGGTAGTTCACATTACGATACGTACGGTTCATAATACGGAACGTATACGGAATACGACCCACTTGGGAGCGCAACGATGCGACGGCTGTCTCGCGACACCACTCCGGCCGGCACCCTGATCGGTGCCGCGGCGGGCGATTCGTCGGGCATCGTGCATCTGGGGCTGGGCAACTTTCACCGTGCCCACGCCGCGGTCTACACCGCGAACGCACTCGCCGAGCAGCCCGGCGACTGGGGAATCCACGGATTCGCCAACCGTTCGGCCGACGTCGTCTCGGCAATGCGCGCCCAGGACGGGCGGTACGCCATCCTGGAATACTCCGACCGCGGGCGCCGCGTCGGCATCGTCGATGTCCACCGCGGCCTGGGCGTGGTCGCCGATCAACGCGAGGCCTTCGTGGCGGCACTGGCCGATCCCGCCCACCGCATCCTCACGATGACCATCAGCGAGGTCGGCTACTGCCGCTCGCCGCGTACCGGAAACCTCGATCTGGACCTCGATGACGTCCGTGCGGACATCGCCGCCCCCGCTCACCCCCGCAGCACCATCGGGCTGATCGCTCGCGGCCTTGCCGTCCGCGCCGTCGGTGGCGCTCCGATGACGGTGCTGTCCTGCGACAACCTGCAGTCCAACGGGCAGGCCACCCAGGCCGTACTCACCGAGTTCCTGCACGCCAGCGGGGCATCCGAGGACGTCCTGGACTTCGTCGCCCACCAGGTCAGCTTCCCGAATTCGATGGTGGACCGCATCGTGCCGGCGACCACCGGCAAGACCAGTGCCGAGGTCGCCGAACTGATCGGTCTGGACGACCGGTGTCCGGTGCCCGCCGAGGACTTCAGCATGTGGGTACTGGAGGACAATTTCGCCGCCGGCCGGCCGGCCTGGGATCGGGCCGGTGCGGTCATGAGCGATGAGGTGCACGCCTACGAGCTGGTCAAGCTGCGGCTGCTCAACGGGTCACATTCGCTGATCGCGTATCTGGGCATCCTGGACGGCCGCGCGGGCATCGCGGATGCCTGGGCGCAGGATTTCATCCAGGACGCGGTGCGGGCCGGTATCGCCGCGGACTACCTGCCCACCATCGCCCTGCCGCGGGGATTCGACCCCGACACCTACCTCTCCTCGCTGGCGCACCGGTGGGCCAATGCCGATCTCGGCCACCGCACCTCCCAGGTCGGCACCGACGGTTCGGTGAAGCTCCTGCAGCGCATTCCCGAGCCCGCCCTGATCGCGCTGCACGCCGGGCGGGTACCGCACGTGCTGGCGCTGACGGTCGCCGGATGGATCTGCACGGTCGCGCCGCCTGCGGGTTTCGATCCCGGACCGTACGCGGCCGAGGTCCGTGAGCCCGCGCGACAGCGGCTCACCGACGTGACCCGAGCCGCGAAAGATCCACGCGAGCACGCAATGTCGGTGTTGCACAACGGTTTCCTTCCCGATGCCCTCACCGCGCACACCGCTTTCACCGACCGGGTTGCCGATCTCGTGCTGGCGATCACCCGGTCCGGGGTGCGCGCGGCCACCCGCGAGGCCACCGAAGCCGCCGTCGATGAGAGGAAGGTGCCATGAAAGCGCTTGCGATCCACGGCAAAGAGGACATTCGCTGGGAGGAGCGCGGTGTCCCCGTCCCGGCCGACGGCGAGATCCGGTTGCGGGTCAGCTACGTCGGCATCTGCGGTTCGGACCTGCACTACTACTTCCACGGCGCCAACGGTGAGAACGTGGTGCGCGAACCTTTCACCCCTGGCCACGAACTGTCCGGCGTAGTCGACCTCGACCCGTCCGGACGCTATCCGGCCGGCACCGCGGTGACGGTGCACCCCGCCCGGTACGGGCAACCGGTACCGGGTCTGGCCGACCGCCCCCATCTTCGCCCCGGTGGCGATTACCTCGGCAGTGCGGCCACCTTTCCGCACCGCCAAGGTGGTGCGGCCGAACTGCTGATCGTGGAAAGTCAGATGGTCCGTGCGCTGCCCGCCGGGCTGCCGCTGCGCCGCGCGGTGCTGGCCGAGCCACTCGCGGTGGCATTGCACGCGGTCGGACTGGCCGGTGACCTCACCGGCAAGCGCGTCCTGGTGATCGGGGCCGGTCCGATCGGTCTGCTGGTGGTGGCCGCCGCCGGGCACCGCGGCGCGACCGAGATCGGGGTGAGCGATCTGCGCCCGGAGCCATTGGCCAGAGCCGTCGCCCTCGGCGCCACCGAACCCGTTCTGGTCGGGCGGGACCCGATCGCCGACGAGTCCTACGACGTCATCTTCGAATGCTCCGGCGTCGGCGTCTCACTGACCCAGGCGGTGCGTGCGGCGCGCCGGGCCGGGACGGTTGTTCAGGTCGGAACGCTTGCCAACACCGAGATCTCGGTCAACCTGGCACCGATGCTGAGCAAGGAACTGAGGCTGCTGGGCGCGTTCCGCTTCGCCGGCGAGATCGACGACGCGATCGCCATGCTGGCCGACTCCGACCGCCTCGACGCGGTCATCTCGCACGTCATCCCGGCCGCCGGCGCCGTGGATGCCTTCACGTTGGCACGCGACGCCTCCGCGTCGGCCAAGGTCCTATTGGCGCTCCGGCCCGACACTCACCACGAGGGATGACAATGACCACTGCTCACGAACCGCAGGCCCCGGCTCGACCCCCGGCCGCCGAGCGCTCCCTGGCCGACCTGGTACGCGCCGCCGTATCCGGATGGCTCGGTACCGCACTGGAATTCATGGACTTCCAGCTGTATTCGCTGGCCGCCGCGCTGGTGTTCAGCCAGTTGTTCTTCTCCGGCGAAAGCGCGGGGATGGCGGTGGTGCTGTCGATGGCAACCTATGGCGTCGGCTACATCGCCCGGCCACTGGGAGCGGTGTTCTTCGGCCGCCTCGGTGACCGGATCGGCCGGCGAAAGGTGTTGTTCTACACCATCGCGTTGATGGGCGCGGCGACGACACTGATCGGCGTGCTGCCCACGTATCACCAGGTGGGCATGTTGGCACCGATCCTGCTGGTGGTCCTGCGCTTGATGCAGGGCTTCGGCGCGGGCGCCGAAATCAGCGGCGCCGGAGTCATGCTCGCCGAATACGCGCCCCCGCACCGACGGGGATTCGTCGCCTCCCTGGTGGGATTGGGCACCAACTGCGGCACCCTGTTCGCCTCGGCGATCTGGGCCATCCTGCTCGGCACGCTGGTCGAAAGCGATGTCATCGCCTGGGGCTGGCGCATTCCGTTCATCACCAGCGCCGTGGTGATGGTGTTCGCGGTGTGGATTCGGTTGAACCTCAAGGAGAGCCCGGTCTTCGAGGAGCGTGAGGACGTCGTCGACGGGCGGGCGCTGTCCCGCGAGGAGCTCCTTGCGCAGGCCACCCAGCACGCCGACACCCGCACCTTGGCGGCCATGCAGCGTAAACCCATCAAGGCGCTGCTGGTGTCGTTCTTCCTGCGGTTCGGTCAGGCCGGCAACTCCGGCTTGATCCAGACCTACCTGATCTCGTTCATGACGTTGACGCTGGCCTTGCAGAAGAGTCTCAGCGCCAACGTCGTCATCGTGTCCTCACTCGTCGGCTTCATCACCATCCCTTTGGTCGGTTGGCTCGGTGACCGAGTGGGCCGGCGCCGGATGTACATCATCGTGATGTCCGCGGCGCTGGTGGTGATCGTCCCGGCCATGCTGGCCATCGATTCCAAGAATCTGGTCTGGGTGTTCGTCGGGTACGTCGTCTTGCACAATGTCGCGGTGCTCAGCCCGGCATCGCTGGAGAACGTCTCCATCCCGGAGATCTTCGGCGCCCGCAATCGCTACACCCTGACCGCGATCGTCCGTGAGATCGCCGCGGTGATCGCCACCGGCATCGGTCCCGTGGTGGTCGCGGCGTGGGTCGCCGCGGTCACCGGAAGCCCGGTGCCGATCATGGTGATGCTGGGCCTGTATTCACTGGCGGCGCTGATCGCGGCGATATGGGCCAAGGATTGGACAGGACGCGACCTGACCGATCCGCTCCCGGCGATGTGACCGAGCCGAACATGGACCAGCGCAACGAAAGAAAACAATGAGCATCGAGAAGATCGACGTCAACGTCTGCAGTCCGGGCCGCAACTTCGTCACCCTCAAGATCGTCACCAGTGACGGCGTCATCGGATGGGGTGACGCGACCCTCAACGGACGTGAACTGGCCGTCGCGGCCTACCTGTCCGAGCACCTGGCCTCCACTCTCATCGGACGCGACGAGGACCGCATCGAGGACACCTGGCAGTACCTCTACCGCGGCGCGTACTGGCGCCGCGGTCCGGTCACCATGGCCGCGATCGCCGCCGTGGACATGGCGTTGTGGGATATCAAGGCCAAGAAGGCCGGGGTGCCGCTGTACCAACTGCTCGGCGGCGCAAGCCGGGACAGCATCCGGGTGTACGGGCATGCGTCCGGACCCGACTACGCCGCCCTCAAAGATGCCATCACCGGTTACGTCGAGGCGGGCTACACCGCGGTGCGGGTGCAGACCGGTATTCCAGGCCTCGGTCAGATCTACGGCGTGGCCACCAACAAACCCGGTACCCGCTACGACTACGAGCCGGCCCACCGCGGTCCCGGCGGGGGCGCGGCGACCGCGCCGATCGAGGAAACCTGGGACACCCGCGCCTATCTGACCCACATGCCGGGTGTGTTCGCCAAGATCCGCGAAGATTTCGGCAGCCAGGTGCGGATCCTGCACGACGGACATCACCGGATGACCCCCATCGAGGCCGCCAGGTTCGCCAAAGATGTTGAGCCATATGACCTTTTCTGGCTGGAGGATTGCACCCCCGCCGAGGATCAGGACGCGTTGCGGTTGGTACGCCGGCATTCGACGACACCACTGGCCATCGGCGAGGTGTTCAACTCGGTATACGACTACCAGACGCTGATCACCGAGCGGCTCATCGACTACGTGCGTTCCGCGGTCACCCACACCGGCGGGGTCACGGCCATGAAGAAGCTGCTGGACTTCGCCGGGATCTACGGGATCAGGTCGGGCATGCACGGGCCCACCGATATCTCGCCGGTGGGAATGGCCGCGGCGCTGCACCTGGATCTGGCGATCCACAACTTCGGCATCCAGGAGTACATGCCGCACAACGACACCACCCTCGAGGTGTTCCAGACGTCGTACTCCTTCGACCGGGGATTCCTGCATCCTGGGGACGCGCCCGGCCTCGGTGTCGAGCTGGATGAGGACGCGGCGGCCGGATTCACCTATACCGCCGCCTACCTTCCGGTGAACCGGCTGCAGGACGGGACGGTTCATGACTGGTGACACGTTGACGCGCTTGACCATTCCGGCGCGCACGGCGGCCACCAAACTGATCGTCGTGGTGCGCGCACCCGATGCCGCCGATTACGACCGCGTCCTCGACGTCCTCGTCGGCGCCGGGATCGGCAGTGTCGAGTTGACGCTGACGACGCCGGGCACCCTGGAGCGGTTGCCCTATCTGTTGGACCGTTTCGGCGACGCCGCGGACATCGGCGTGGGTACCGTCACCGACCGCGAGCAGCTGGCGGCCGCCGTCGAGGCCGGCGCGCACTATCTGGTGACTCCGATCACCGACGCCGCCCTGGTGGCGGGTGCGCACCGCGCCGGAGTGCCGATCGTGCCGGGCGGGCTGACCCCGACCGAGCTGTTCGCCGCGTGGCAGGCAGGGGCGGCGGCGGTGAAGATCTTCCCGGCCAACCTGGTCGGCGCCGGCTACGTCAAGGACCTGCGCGGCCCGTTCCCCGACATCGCCGTGGTGCCATCGGGCGGTGTCGACCTGGACAACGCCGTGGCGTGGCTGGCGGCCGGGGCCGCAGCGGTCAGCGTGGGCGGCCCGCTGCTCGGCGATGCGGTGCGCGGCGGCGACCTCGGTGCACTGCGCGAGCGCGCGGTGGCCTTCGTCACGGCGTGCGGATCGGCGGCGCCGTGACGCCGCGGGTCGCCACCCTCGGCGAGACGATGGCGCTCATGCGCACCCGCGATATCGGTTCCCTGCGGCACGTCTCGGACCTGATTCTGGGTATCGGCGGCGCGGAGAGCAACGTGGCAATCGGGCTGCAGCGCTTGGGTGTGGACGCGCAGTGGCTCGGCCGTGTCGGTGATGACCCCCTGGGCGAGCGGGTCGCCCGGGAGATCCGGGCCGAAGGGGTCGCGGTGCACGGAGTCGTCGACCGCGACGCTCCGACGGGGCTGATGCTCAAGGAACGCCCGACGACGAGTTCCACCGCGGTGCTCTACTACCGCAGCGGCTCCGCGGGCTCGCGACTGCGGCCCGAGGATCTACCGCCGGGCTGGGTCGAGCGAGCGTCGGTGCTGCACGTCTCGGGTATCACCGCATTACTGTCCGACAGTGCGCGGGAATGCATGCAGGCCGCACTCGACCACGCGCGCACGGCCGGTGTGCGCGTCAGTTTCGACGTGAACTACCGCGCCAGCTTGGCACCGGCCGATGTCGCCGGGCCGCTGCTGCGCAAGTTCGCCGAGCAGGCCGATATCGTGTTCGGCGGGCCCGAGGAACTGCAGTTGCTGCACCCGGATTCCAGCGCGGCGGAAGCCGCGCAGCGGCTGGTGCAATCCGGCCGGGGTGAGGTGGTGCTGAAGCTGGGCGCCGAAGGCGCAGCCGCCTACCTGCCGGACGATCATCTGCACAGTGCCGGATTCACCGTCGACGTGGTCGATACCGTCGGCGCCGGTGATGCTTTCGTCGCGGGTTACCTCAGCGGACTGCTGCAGGGGCTGACCGTGCCGCAACGGCTGCGCCGGGCCAACGCCTGCGGGGCCATGCTGTGCATGACCCCGGGCGACTGGGAATCAAGCCCCACGCTCGACGACGTCGACCGGTTCTGTGCGGGTGGAGATCCTGTCTTGCGGTAGCTCGGTGACGCGGCAGCCGTGACCGTCCCAACGACGGCTGAAGGCTCAACGGTGCGGCCCGCCGCCGTACAGCAGTGTGTCGATCACCAGCGTGGCGAGGGGATCGGTATCTTGTTCTCCTCCAGCGCTTTTGACGATTGCTTCGCCGAGCAAGGCGTAATACACCTGCCGCAACCAACCCAGGTCGGCGGAGTCGGCCAGCAGGCCCTCACGTTGCGCGCGGGCCAGTAGTTCGACGGTGTGCGCGTCGATGTCGGCCCAGATGGTGGCGGCGGCATCGCTGAGAGACGTGTGATGGGTGAGGGTGAACCGCCACGCGCTCTTGACCCGCAGAACGTTCGCCGTCACCCGGTAGAGCGCGATCAGGGCGGGCGCCGAGTTGGGCCGGCCTTCCTCGATCGCCTCGAGAAGCTGCTGCATGGCAGAGACCGACAGCGCCTCCAGTAGCGCCTGCCGGTTGGCGAACCGGCGGTGCACGGTGATTCTGGTGAGGCCTGCCGCCTCGGCGATCCGCTCCATCGAGGCATTCGCGTCCTCGGCGAGCACGCGCTCAGCCGCTTCCAGAATCGCGCGCACACTGCGCTCGGCGTCTGCCCGTAGCGCGCGCGCCATGCCACTCCCATCGATTCAGGTTCCCAGCTGCCGAAATGCTACCCAGATGTCAGCAATGGAACATTAACAACTACATCAATGTTGCAGTTTACGCGTTATTAGATACAGTGAAGCATCATTTCAACGACCATCGGAGGTACCGACATGACATCCGAACAACGGGTCGCCCTCGTCACGGGCGCCGCCACGGGAATCGGCAACGCCACCGCACTTGCGCTTGCCGACGCCGGTTACCAAGTGATCGGCACCAGCCGCAAGACGTCCAGTCAGGCACCCTCCGACAGGGTGACGTTCATCAACCTCGATGTGGCCCGTGACGACTCGGTCGCCGCGGCAGTCGCCGAGGTCATTCAGCGGTTCGGGCGGATCGACCTACTGGTGAACAACGCCGGTGTGGGATCCACCGGCGCCGCCGAAGACAGCTCCGTGGCGCAGGATCAAGACGCCTTCAACATCAACGTCTTCGGCACCATCCGGATGATCAAGGCGGTCCTGCCTCACATGCGCACCCAGGGCGGTGGGCGCATCGTCAACGTGTCCTCGGTGGTGGGCTTCATCCCGCTGCCCTACATGGCCATCTACGCGGCCTCCAAACACGCGATCGAGGGCTACTCCTGGTCGCTCGATCACGAGGTCCGCGAATATGGAATACGCGTCTTGCTGGTCGAACCTCCTTGGACCAAAACGGGTTTCGACGCCAACAGCATTCAGCCAGACCGCCCCGTCAGTGCCTACGACGCGGGACGCAAAGTCGCCCAACAGGTGATCGCCGACGGAGTCAACAAGGGTGCAGACCCTGCCGTCGTCGCCCGTGCCATCGTCACCGCTGCCACCGACAAGAAGCCGAAACTGCGATATCCCGCGGGCTCGCGCGCCCGGCTGGTCAGCAAGCTGCGCCGCTTCATGCCCGAAGGCGCCTTCGACCAGCAGATGCGCAAACTCAATCGGCTCGCCGGCTGAACCAGAAGACAATCGCGATCCCCCACTTGGACGACAGGAGTCAGCATGTACTTTTTCGTCACCGCCACGATGAACGATCCCGACAGCGGAACAGATCTCCGGGATGAGGAGTCTCGGATCCTCAAGGAGCTGCGTGCTGAAGGCGTAGTGGTCTCGGCGTACCTACGGACCGACGGACTGGGCCTGGTGGGCATCGTGCAGGGCGCCAACCTTGCCGATGTCCGGACCAATCTGGGGCGCCTGCCTTTCGTCGCGAACGGCCTGATGGCCTTCGAGTATGTCGAGATCGTGCCGCTATGAGGGAAGGTCACCGCATCCCTGGGCACTGGACCACCGGCCGCTAATGGGACTACAGTCCGGTTAGTATCGCTGTCCAGCCGACCGGAGATCTCATGCACATCGCCCTCATCATCCTTTCCGCACTCCTTGCGATCGTCCTGCTCGGATCTGCCGTCGCCAAACTCGCCAAGGCCGCGCCCATCCTGGAATCCATGTCCACCGTGGGCGTCCCGCAAAAAGCGCTTCCGCTCCTCGCGGCGGCGGAGATTGCCGGTGCCGTCGGTTTGATCGCCGGATTCGCCTGGTGGCCAATCGGTGTCGCCGCCGCCATCGGCGTCGTCCTCTACTTTGTCGGCGCCGTGATCTCCCACCTTCGAGTGCGCGATTTCGCCAATGTCGCACCCGCCGGCGTACTGGGACTACTCGCCGTCGGTGAACTGGTGTTGCTCTTTGCCACCCGTTCCTGACGGTCCTCGCCCGGGCCGATCATCACGGACGGGTGAGAACGTCTAGGCGGTGATCGCGGCGAGCGCGGACTTGGTGTCCAGGTCGGCGTACGCGGCCGCGTAGCGCTGGGCCAACGTGACTGCGACCTCGGCGCTCTGCCACAGGCCGCCATCGGCACTGGCCGTACACAGCCACAGCGTCAGACCGTGCGCCACCGAGGCGCGATAGCGCAACCAGACCTCGTCCATCGTCGGCATCTCATCAGCGGGCAACGCCAGTGCGTCGCGATACTCGGCGAGTAGGTCGCGTTCGTGCGCGCGGCGATCCGCAATCGTCAAGGCTCCCTGCAGGAAATAGCCCACGTCGAGTGAAAAGCTGCCTCGCCGGGCGACCTGCCAGTCAAGGAATCCGACCTCGCCGCCGGGAAGGACATAGGTGTTGCCGATGTGCGGGTCGCCGTGCAGCAGCGTCTGGGGAGATGCGGTCAACGTCGTGATGTAGGGCTTCCAGATCGACTCGATGAGGTCACCGATGCTCAACGCCATGACGTCCTCAGGAGCGTCGTCGCCGAGCCGCTCAAGGGCCGACGGCAGCGGTGCGTACTGCATTCCATCCCACGGTACAAACGGTTCGAGCCAGCCGAGTGCCGGATTCTCAAGGACGCGCTGCCCCCAATACCGGCCATGCAGGCGACCCAGACCGCGGATACCCGATGCCGCCTGTTCCACGGACAACGGCCGGGTGGAGTCACGCGGGTCGGCGTGCCGTGCGTTCAGGTCCTCCATGACCATGAAGAAGTCATACGTGTCTTCGTCGATCAGCGCGGTGTAGACCATCGGATGTTCCAGCGGCAGAATGACACCCGAATTGAACAGTCGCGGCTCGTGGAACATGCCGCTGGTCATGCGGATGAGCTCCTTGTGTGCAGGGTCGGCGGCTTTCACGAACACCGTTGCCGGGCCGGTGCCCGCCGAATACGTCAAGCCCAACCGGGCACGCCGGTTCGTGCCGTCGTCGCGCAGCTCGACTGTCACGTTGTCGACAGTGGCACCGGGATGGCGCTCCGCCAGCGCCGTCGACATCCAGGCCGGCGTGAGTTCGCCCCAGCTCGCGGGCACCTGTAATGCGGGCGTGGTCATCGACGACCCCTTTCTTCGCGACGCACGTGTCGTCTAGGTTACGACACGCAGCGTGTCGTAACTGTCAAGTTATCGTATTCACCGACTTGAGGCGATCCCGCCTAAGCTCGGCGGATGCCCGACGAGCGCGGCGGTAGGCCGCGAGACGCCCAGTTGGACCAGGCCATCCTGGAGGCCGCCCGGGAACTTCTCGCTGTCGACAGCTACGCATCTCTGTCCATGGAAAGCGTCGCCGTTCGCGCACAGGTGGGCAAGAAAACGCTCTACCGCCGATGGCCGTCCAAAGCGTCGTTGGTGGCCGAAGCGGTGCTGAATGCGTATGGGCGGGACGGATCATTCACCGTTCCCGACACCGGAGACATTCGCGCCGACTTGCAGTCATGGCTGACCGAACATGCCGACTTCATCGCCGAACCGTCGAACGCTGCTCTGATCCGAGCACTCATCGCTGCGGCGGCGTCGAATCCGTCCGACAAGAACGCTCTCTACGAACGCTTGAGTGCCCCGCAGCACGCCGGATTGATGACACGTCTGGGCCGTGCTGCCGAGGCAGGGGAGGTTCGTGCCGATGCCGAACTCGGCGTAATCGCCACCGCGCTCATCGGCGCCCTGTTGCTGAATGTGTTGACCGACATGACAAGCGATGAGCCCGGGACCCGTTTCGACGGGCTGCTGGACGTGATCCTGACCGGCGCGTCCGGCACCGGCGGTGTCGTTCCGCGGGCTGCGCGACGAAGTGACACTCCCTGACCCGTAGTCCATCTCGTTCGACTTGCCTAGGCAACGACAATTTCCATTGCCCGACATGCCGGCGGCGACCGGCGGCTCACCTCGACCTCCAGTCGGTGGCCTGTTCGAATGCGTGCGCATCGATCGCCCCGTATACCTCCACGTTTCCCAGGATGGCGGCGCGTGGGTACAGAACGGGCATCGACCGGTACACAAGGCGCTCGCCCTAGCCGAAAACTTGCACAACCTTGCGAAGGCTCTCCAGCATCTTCCACTGGATGTCTGGGGCTACTGAGGGAAGTGTCAGCAGTACGCGGCGGAAGCCCATCGCATAGAGCTCGTCGATGCGGCGCTTGAGTGCGTCGCTGTCACTTGCACTGTCGTAGTCGGCCAAGGGATGTGTGATGACCGTACGATCCAGATCATCGAGCGACCGGCCCTTGGCTGCCATGTGAGCGCGCAGGCCCTCCACCAGTCCTGGCATGGCCTCGCCTTGATCCACCGGCAGCCAACCGTCGCCGTATTCGGCGATGCGACGGAACGCGAACGGGCCTGAAGCACCAATCATGATGGGGAGGCGAGCACCGGTGATCGGCTTGGGGCCGCACCACATCGGCGGGAAATGGATGAAGTCGCCCTCAAAGGCCGCTACTTCGTTGCCCCAGATTTCGCGCATCGCCAGCACAGTCTCCCGCACCACCTTCCATCGGTCCTTGAACGTCACGCCGTAGTCCGCCATCTCCTCGGCGCTCCACCCGCCGCCGACTCCCACCAGGACACGCCCGCCGGACATTCGATCCAGTGTCGAGAGCATCTTCGCCAGCCGGATCGGATGATGTTCTGCGACGAGTAATACCGATGTTCCCAACCTCAGCGTGGTGCTCGCCGCCGCGACGCTCATGAGCGAAAGCAACGGGTCATACAGTTCTTTGAACGCTTCAGGAATCTCTGAGTAGCTCTTGCGCTCGGACCTGAGGTCTACCGGAATGTGGGTATGTTCACCGAACCACAGCGATTCAAAACCATTGGTTTCCAACCAACTTCCCAGCACATTGGGCGCGAGGGTATTCGCTGTCACCGCCGCGGCAATGCCGAACATGGGTTGGTCGTTCGTCATCACACGCTCCCTGTTGGGTGGTTTCACACGCAGTTGAATCCCGGCATGTCGCCGACGACGTTGAAATGCTCACTCTCGTGCACGGCCCCGATTGGGTTCGATCTTCGAAGCCCGACCGGGCACATCCGTTCTGTGCAAACGATGATGTACAACAACATATTTCAGATCACGGAAACAGAGACCGCCGATCCATGGATAAACCTTCCTACCCGCTCAGCGGCGGTCGGCCATACATTCGAGACTCCGGGCACTCACGCCCGTCACCTCGAGGAGCAGAAACCCATGAAGCTGACCGGCAACACGATCCTGATCACTGGCGCAACCTCGGGCATCGGGCTCGGTCTGGCCGTGCGCCTGCACGAGGCCGGCAACAAGGTGATCGTCGCCGGACGGCGCAAGCAGCTCCTCGACGACATCGCGGCTGAGCACCCGGGCATCGACACGCTGGTCCTGGATGTCGCGGACCCCGACTCGATCGCGCGGGCCAGTGAGACCGTGGCCACGAGCCACCCGGGGCTCAACGGCTTGATCAACAACGCCGGCATCATGCTCAAGGAGAACCTGCTCGACCCGGCCAGCCTCCCGGTCGCCGAGGGTGAGATCACGACCAATCTGCTCGGCACGATCCGGATGACGTACGCCTTCCTGCCGCTGTTGGTGGGTAAGGACGACGCGGTCGTGCTGAACGTCACCTCGTCGTTGGCGTTCGTACCGTTCCCGATCACCCCGACGTACAACGCCACCAAAGCCGCCCTGCACTCGTTCTCCGAGAGCCTGCGTATCCAGCTCGCCGGTGCCGACGCCGGTGTCCAGGTGATCGAGGTCGTCCCGCCGAGTGTGCGCACGACCCTGCTCGATCAACAGGACGACGACCAGGCCATGCCGTTGGACGACTTCCTCACCGAGACCCTCGACCTGCTTCGGGCGGATCCCGAGGCAAGGGAGCTCGTCGTCGAGCGCGCCAAGTTCCTCCGCGACGCGCCCGCCAACGGTTCCTACGACAATGTCCTCGCCATGCTCAGCGAATACTGACCGGTCCTGCACAGCCATGGATCGGCGGTCTCTGGCTAGCCGGGCGGAATGCGTCCACGATGAGAGCGTGGACCACAAGGCACTGGCGGCATTCCTGCGTCACCGGCGTGAAATGTTGCGCCCCCGTGACGTCGGCCTGGTTGAGGGGCCACGCAGGCGTACCCAGGGGCTACGCCGCGAGGAAGTCGCACAACTGGCCGGGATGTCCACCGACTACTACGCGCGGCTGGAACAGCAGCGCGCTCCGCAGCCCTCAGTCCAGATCACCGCTGCCTTGGCCCGGGCGCTGCGGCTGACGCTGGATGAAAGCGACCATCTGTTCGCCCTCATCGGACATAACGCCCCAGCCCGCTTTCAACCGTTCGAACATGTCAGCCCGGCACTGTTGCGGGTCTTGGACCGCCTGCACGACACTCCGGCCATGGTGCACAGCGACCTGATCGACACCCTCGCGATGAACCCGCTGGCGGTGGCGCTGCTCGGCGACCAGACCCGCCACACCGGGCTGGCCCGCAGCGGCTTCTACCGGTGGTTCATGGACCCCGCCGAACGCCTGTGGTTTCCCGAGGAAGCCCACGAAAGCCACGGCCGCGCCCATGCGGCGCGTCTGCGGGCAGCGCTGACATCCGGCAGCGATACCGCTCGGGCCGCCCGAATACTCGCCGAACTCACGGCGCACAGCCCGGAGTTCGTGCGGATGTGGGAACTTCAGGAGGTCGCTCAGCGCTACGGTGACTGCAAGACGATCATGCATCCAGAACTCGGCCGCATCGATGTCGACGCCCAGATCCTGTACACCGACAACCGCGCCCAGGCTCTGGTCGTACTGACCACTCAGCCGGGCACCGAAAGCCACACGAAACTCGAACTGCTCTCCGTCATCGGACACCAGCAGCTCGCCCCTTAGCGGCTACGACGCCGTGATCGCGTCTACCACGGCCGTGCCCACACTTAAGAATTGCTAATGTAGCTGCAGAATCATTAGCTGGACTCAGCCTGCTGGCCGCCCCTACCGTCAGCGTTATGAGTTCGCCCGTACTTCTCGGCTTCCTGACCACCATGGCGCTGATCGCCGCCATCGGCGCGCAGAACGCGTTCGTGCTGCGTCAGGGTATCCGCGGTGAACATGTCATCCCGGTGATCGCGCTGTGCACGGTGTCAGACCTGATCCTCATCGCAGCGGGGATCGCCGGCGTTGGCGCGCTGGTCACCGCGCACCCGGACGCGGTGACCGCCGCCAAGCTCGGCGGCGCGGTTTTCCTGCTCGGCTACGGCGCACTGGCCGCCCGGCGGGCGTTCCGGCCGACCGTGCTGAACCCGTCCGAGAAGAATCCGGCGCGGTTGGCCGAGGTGCTGCTCACCTGTGCGGCACTGACCTGGCTGAACCCCCACGTATATCTCGACACGGTAGTGCTACTGGGCTCGATCGCCAACGAAAATCGGGACCAGCGTTGGCTTTTCGGCGCCGGGGCCGTGTTGGCGAGTGCCCTGTGGTTCACCGGGCTGGGGCTGGGCGCCAAGCGGCTGGCAGGTTTGTTCGCCACCCCGCTGACCTGGCGCGTCCTGGACGGCGTCATCGCGGTCATCATGGTGGCGCTGGGTGTCTGGATGGCGACGTCTTGAGGCGTCAACCGGATCCGACTCCGAAACTGCACACCCGCCAGTAGGTCTGTTCGATCGAAGGTGATCGATCGCTGTCAGGGATTCGTGGATTTCGCGTCCCGCGCGTCGCGGCGCTGCTGCCTGCGCCTCCCCAGCGCGGCCCACAGGAGCACCAGAAACACGATCGCCGCGATACCAAAGAAGATCAAAGCGATGGCCGTTCCGGTAGGCATGGCAGCTCCTAGAAATGAGTCGTTACCCCGAGGACTACCCCGTGGGCCGAAACTCAGACACCGGCTACGTCCCCGTGCGCTCGCGGTGCTTACAGCCGGGCCAGCAACAGGGCCTGCGCTTGCCTTCCTCCAGCTCCTCCTGAGTCCGGCGAATGCGCCGCTCACGCGTGGATTCCTGCTTGGCGTCCTCGACCCAGCAGATGAACTCGTTGCGGGCCAGGGGTGTGATGTCTTTCCAGGCGCCTAGAGCGGTGCCGTTGGCGGTCAGCGCCCGGCGTAAGTCGCCAGGGAGTTCATGCACCACGCCGCCGGGGATTCGCTGCTCGCCCATCGAGCCAGGTTAGCGCTATCCGGAGATCGCGCAATACCCCTTCTATCCGCGTTTCGTCAGGTGTCCTGGCGCTCGGCGGCCGCGACCAGTTTCTTGCTCAATGTGCGGATAATCGCAAGCACCACAAGCCGATACCCATGTCCGACGATGCGCGAATCGGTGTCGAAACGTCCGCGCCATTCGACTCGGGTGCCCGCCTGCTCGGCGTCGAAGGTGACGACGGCGTGATAGTCACGGACGGCGCGGCCGGTGCTCAGGATGGTGTAGCCGTGCCGCACGCCCGGCTCGTGGATTTCGGTCATCTCACGATTGGGCCGCCGCCGGGTGCCCACGGCCCGGATGGCGCCGACCCCACCATCCCCGTCGGGACCCAACGTCTCCCAGCGGGAGTACGGAATCAACGGTCGCGCCCACCTCGACCACTTCGAGCCGTCCGACACGATCGCGAACAGCGTCTGCGGTGTCGCCCGGGTCCGCCGCACAATTGCGTACTCGAAATGGTGGGTCATCCCCATATCGTAATAGAACATTGTTCCGTTAAGGGGAGAACGGTACGTTCAGTGCGATGACACAGCCCGGTCCGTTGCCGTTCCTGCGCGCCCGCAGCGCCGATCAACGACGGGATCGCGCCGCTCACCTGCTCGAAACCACCCGGGCGCTGCTGACCGAGTCAGCCGCGGTGACATTGACCCTGCGACAGATCGGCGATGCCGCGGGGCTGGCCAAGTCGGGCGTGCTGCGCTACGCGGGGTCATTGGAAGCGCTGCTGCTGCAGGTCATGTACGACGAACACCTGGCCTGGGTCGACTCGGTGCGCGAGGCATTCGAACAGAATGCACGCCGTCCGGGACGTGTGCTGGCGCGAACCCTGGCCGCTCGACCGGTGCTGTGCGATCTGATCAGTTCATCCCCGGTGCTGCTGGGCCGGCTGTCCCCAGACGAACAAAACGCGGTGCGCGCTCAGGGTCTCGACATCCAAAAGCGCCTCGGCGCCGTCCTGGGGCCGCACCTGACGCTGTCTGACAACCAACTGGCGCTGCTGGCGGCCGCGATTCACGCTTTCGTCGGCACCGGTTTCGCGTGGAGCACACCGCCCTCGGCTTCGTCGGATCCGTTCGTGAACGACTTCGAGGCCACGCTTGGCCAACTACTGGAGGTTTTCCTGACGGGCCTGGGCTCGGCGTGAATCGCGATCCGTACGTGCCACTTTCGCGTTGGGGACCGTCCCAGCATCCGCGGGTACCCGCGCCCGCATGCGCAGCGACAACGACACCTGGGACATCACCACCAGCGTAGGTTCGACGGCACTGTTCGTCGCCGCCGCCCGAGCCCTGGAGGCGCGCAGAGCCGATCCACTGGGGTCCCAGTCGGACGTCATGGTGAGGTCGAACCGGCTGGTCAGCGCCATCAAGCGGTAGTCAGCGCTGCGCGGGGTCGGCAATGAACCCGACGGCGGCCTGTAACGCGGGGCGATGCCGCAACACCCGATAGTGCGCCAGCCTTCCCAAACCTTGCGTGGTGAACAGGCTGGAGTTGGGCCACGCCGAGGTGATCTGCCGACTGTGCTCGTAGGGGCTGTCGGGGTCGTCGGGGTCATGGATGACCAACAGCGGCGGATTATCGGATCTGGCGGCGACCGCGGCGATGTCCGTGTCGAACAGGGGCATGCCGATTCGTCGATCGAGGCGACGGTGCAGCCTGCTCCGGATCCGCGGGCCGAAGCCGTGACGATCGGCGAAAACATCCAGATACCAGGCAAAGTCACCCATCGGCGCCACGAAGACAAGGCGCTGGGCAGCCGCCCCGCGCGACACGGCCAGAGCCGTGGCCTTGGCGCCGAGCGAGTGCGCGACGATGGCGTGTGCCGGACCGTGCTCGCCGACGATGGCACGCACCGCTTCGGCGCACTCCACGATCGTGGTGCGGCCCGGGACGAGTGCGCCGGGGTCGGAGTCGTTGTGGCTGGGCAGGTCGAACGCGATGACCTGATGGCCGGCCTCGACGAGAGGTTTGACGAACACCCCGAGGTGCGCGCGACACCCGCCCCACCCGTGCACCAAGAACACCGGCGGACCCTCGCCCCACGTCTCGCCGGCTATCCGGTGCCCGTCCCACGCCGCCTCGATAGGCTTGCTCGGAGGGACTCCCGGGGGCATCCGGAGGCTCATCTCAACCTCGGGCGGAGTGCACCACAATTCGATGGCTCGCCTGGCCCCCCAGCCCGGCGCGAACCGTTCTTGCAGCGCGAACCGCCTGCGCACCTGCGGGGCGACCGGCGGCTCGACGCCGGATCCCGCCGCAACACGATCGCCTTCGACATCTCGAGCCATGACCACCCCCGTTTCTGTGACTCGGGCGCAAGCATAGCGACGGGCCTAGGCGGCCGGACCCGGTCGCGGTGCGACGTCGGAACCGATCCGCAAGACGTAGACCGGGTCTACGTCTTGCGGATCGCGAATCCGTTGTCCCACAGGACTACTTCGGGTGATCGGCCACCTTGAAGGAGTACTGGACATCGCCCGCGTCGACTCCGGTCACGGTGACCGTCACCGTGTAGGTTTCGGAGCCGTCGACCAGCTCGCAATCGAGCTTCGCACCCTCGACACCTTTCAGGTTGTCCGGGCACGTCACCGAATCGGGTTTGCGCCCAACTTGTTCGGTGAGCTGGTCGCTGAGTTCGCTCGCGATGGCCGATTTGTCGACGGTTTCGACCATGTCGAACTTCACGCTGGAGCCGTCGATGCTCGTGACCTTGACATTGACGACGAAGGGTTTGCCCTTCACCTTCATATCGCAGTTCACCTCCGCCCCCACCTTGGCGGCGAGTTCATCCGGGCAGGTCACCGTCTCGGGCTTGTTGCCCGCGGCGTCGGTCATCTTGTCGCCGATCTGCTTGACGACGTCGTCCTTGTTGACGGTGTCGGGACCCGTCGAACAGCCGGCGAACAGGGCCGACATCATCGTCGCGCCGATACAGAGGGTGAGCAGTCGTGTCATGTGAGTCCTCTACTGACGAAGGGTCCGAAGCGCTCAACCACGCAGGGCGCGGCCCTCGGCGTCGGGCACCTTGCCGAGCAGGATAAGTATGCCGTCGACGAAGGGCCAGATACCGCCGATTCCCAACGTCAGCCAGGTCACCGCGATCTGAGCGACCGCCACCTTGGTGTATCCGAGATAGAACCGTCCGAGCCCGAAACTGCCGAGCAAGATGCCCAGCAGGCCGGCCGTCACCTTGCTCTTGTCGGAAAGCGGCCCGACATTCTGCGGGTTGGTTCCCGGGTAGGCGGGCTGCGGCGGGTAGCCGGGGGTGGGCTGGGGCGCAACGCTGGGGTCGTACTGGGGCTGAGGTGTTGTCATGTCGATGATCGTCGTCGCCGGCCTTGGAATAATCTTGGAGCGTCGGTGCGCCGCAATGCGACGGCGAGCACCGGGTTTCCCAGAGGGAGCCGTCGGGTATCAGGTTCTGAGCCGACGAGAGGTGGTGCCACACGGTCACCGGACACGGGAAGCACGCGCGCAAGCCGTCGCGGGCCGCGACGATCTGCGTCACGATCTCCTTTGCAGTCGCATTCGCTGGGGTAGCCGCCGCCGTCATCATGCGGGTGGCTGATTCCGGGGCGGCCGCACCGCCGCTCGATCAGCCCGCGACCGCCCCCAGCGCCGGTGCCGGACGGCCGGTCACCCAGGTGGGCCGACTCATCGCGGTATCCCCGAACTCGTTGACCGCCCAGGGTTTTGACGGTGTGGCACGCACCTACATCGTCGACGCGCAGACCAACAAGATCACCACCGCGGGCAGCCAGATGGGTGACGCCGCAAGCACTTTCGCCGTGAACGACGAGGTTGCCATTGTCGGCGTGACGCGGGATGGCGCCGACGTGGCCACGGTCATCGCCGCACGCGATGCCGCCGACCTCAATGGCCCGCCGATGGATTACGCCCTGCCGTAGCCCGGCTATCGCCGATTAGAGCGCTTCGACCTTGTCGGCCGGCTGTAGGTCTTCACCCTCGACGGAGACCATCTGCTCGCCCCGGTCCGTGGTGGCGCGGCACACGGCGCACTGGCGGCCCAGCGTGATCTTTCGAATGGGCGTGTCGGGGAACAACGAATGAAAGCAATCTACGCAGATCTTCTGACTCATCGCAGCCGGCTTCAGGCAGGTGTCGGGTCAGCGGCCACGGCGAAGCGTTTCGATGATCTTGAGGCGCTCGCGAAACAGCACCTCGAGCTCCTCGACAGAGCGGCGCTCCAGCACCATGTCCCAGTGCGTACGCACCGGCTTGATCTTCTTCGGCTTGGGTGCGTCGCCGTCGAGCAGCATGCCCTCCATGCCGTTGCGGCATGACCACGTGTCGGGAATGTCGGCGTCGCAGGCGAAGGGAATTTCGAATTCCTTGCCGTTCGTGGTGCGATAGCGCGCGATCTGACGGGCCGGGAGTTCGAGGTTGCGGCCACTCTCATAGCTGACAGCGCCGAGGCGACTGCCTTTCAGACGACGGTCAACCATCTTCAGCTGCCCCGGATCATGCGGGGCGCATCGGCAAATTTTCTAGGCATGACATGCCCTTCGGAGCGCGTAGGAATGTTCGGTTTTGGACCGCAACGCCCCTTTGGCGCACTGTTTGCCTCAAATGCCCGTCAGCCGGAGGTTCCACCGCAAGTGTAGCGCACGGGAGGTGGCAAACTCAGGCGTCGGAACTTATCTGGAGCGCAACCATTTTGGCCGGCAGTCCGGTGATTGTTGACCGGGGCGGTGAATTCTTGGTCCCGCTACTTCTTAACGCAGCTGCGACCCTGTCTCGAATTCACCTCGCGACGGCCGGGCGCAGCCAACCACATCCGTCGCATACTGCACATGATTCCCAGCGTGAGCCGTCGCAAACCTCAGCTGTCGCAGAGTCCCGCCGCTTTCTCTTCACCGACGATCTGGTGCAGGGGCTGACCCAGGTGCGACGCGAAGTCGTCGGTGGCCCGCATGTTCCAGATACCGTCCTCGTAGATCATGAACCGAAAGCCCTCTACGGTGTTGTTCGTCATCCGGACGATCGCTTGGCCATCGGGCTCCAGGCGTACGCCCGAGACCGAGAGACGTGGTCCGGGCTTCTTGCAGGTTTGGTAGAACGCGACGAAGTCCGCCCGTGAGATGCCACCGCGAACGTCCTCGGTCATCCGCTCCCAGACCGTCGAGTAGTCGCCGGCAGTGAACTGGTCGACGATTCCCTGTGCCGCCACGGTGGCCGCGCCCAGCGTGACCGGAGCACCGCCCTGCGTTTCGGCGGGATAGGCCGCCAGACTCGGCTCCGCCGATTGGGCCGTGCCGTACGACGTGCCACATGCCGAGCACGCCGCCGCAACCAACAACGCCGCGCACGATGCCAGGACCGACTTCATGGCGGCAGAGTAATAAAGATTGCGCGACGCCGCCGGTTAAACAACCCGACCTAGTCGAAGGTTGTGGGAAGCACTGCACACTGCCGAGCCGATGGGGCGCAGCTCAGACCGCGCGTCATCGGATCCGATCCCAGGCTGCGGACACCTTTTGCCTGGTTTCGATCCGGCTCGAAAGAAAGCTACTGACCTTGGCCGGTCTTCAGGCTGGGCAACAACACCCGGTCGACCAGCGCCCGGACCGTCTCATCGGTCGGCGGCCGGTCGGAGACCAGGCTGCGGAACACCAGGTATCCGGGCAACAGGTCATAGATCTCTTCATCGATGGCCGAGGCGTCGATCTCACCGCGTTCGACCGCTTCGGCGAGCACACCATCGATCACCAGCTTGCGCTGAAGCACGAACTTCTCCTGCATCGCCTCCTGCAGCGCGGGACTGTGCGACATCTCGTTGAGCACCGCGCGCATGGTGCGCATGTGTTCCCGGCCCTGGGCGCACGTCGCGCGGCCGATCTCCAGCAGGTCGCCGCGCAGCGAGCCGGTGTGCGGTGGCACGGCCGAATTGCGGGTGCCCTCGATGAAGGCGGCCAGCACCAGGTCGGCCTTCGAGGGCCAGCGCCGGTACATCGTGGCCTTGCTGGCCTTGGCCCTGGTCGCCACCGCTTCCACACTGAGCCGGTCATATCCGTGCTCCTGCAGCAGTTCGAGCGTGATCGCCAGGAGTTCGCCCTCACGCTCACTCCAGGGGCAATTCGACGCATCGTCCGGCTGATCGGCGATCACCAGACTCCTTTCTTCTGTCGTCCTCGGTATGCCACCGGCTGCGCCCGTGAAACACGTGGAGAGCAGTCATTTATCCGCACGTCAAGCAGTTGCGGCCGATCGTACGGTACCGTACCGTTCTCCTTCTACATGACGGTTTCGCCTCGCGCGATCGTCGACGGGGGCGTCGGGAGGCTTCGGTTGAGCAAGTTTTCGGTGAGCAAACTAGCGCGCCGGCAATGGACATGGATCGTGGCGATCCTCGTGGTCGCCCTCGTCGTGTTCACCGTCGACCGGCTGCACGGCATCTTCGGCTCCAACAACGAGATATCGCGGCCGGGCTCGGACGCCCTGGAGAACACCGGGTACAACCCCAAACAGGTGCTGTTCGAGGTGTTCGGTTCGCCTGGATCCGTCGCCACCATCAACTACCTCGATATTCACGCCCAGCCGCAGCACGTCGACAACGTCCCGCTGCCGTGGTCACAGAACCTGACCACCGACGACCCGACGATGTACGCCGATCTGCGGGCCCAAGGTGACGGCGGGACCATCGGTTGCCGCATCACCGTCAATGGCATCGTGAAGGACGAAAGGTCCACCGACAACGTGAACGGTTACATCGCCTGCCTGGACAAGACGGCATGAGCGGCATTCATAGCGTGGACGCCCCGATCGAAGGTTCCCGCACGGCGCGGTTCATCCGGACGCTGTCGGTACCGATCCTGTTCGTGTGGATCGCCATCGCCGCGCTGTCCAACATCATCGCTCCCCAGCTCGAAGTCGTCGGCGCGGAACGCTCGGTGGGACTCAATGCGCCCGACTCGCCGTCGATCATGGCGATGCGTCACATCGGGCAGGTTTTCCACGAATTCGATTCCGACAGTGCGGCAATGGTGGTCATCGAGGGCGACCAGCCACTGGGCGAAGAGGCGCACAAGTTCTATGACGGCCTGGTGAAGAAGCTCCAGGACGACACCGAGCACGTCGAGCACGTCCAGGACTTCTGGGGAGACCCGCTGACGGCCGGCGGCTCGCAGAGCAAGGACGGCAAAGCCGCCCTGACGCAGGTGTACCTGCGCGGAAACCAGGGCGAGGCCCAGTCGAACGAGTCCGTCGATTCGATCCGCAAGATCGTTGCCAACACACCGCCGCCTCCTGGCATCAAAGCCTATGTCACCGGCGCATCACCGCTGGTGACCGACAATTTCGAGGTGGGCAGCGAAGGCACCAACCAGGTCACCGCGATCACCTTCCTGGTCATCGGGATCATGCTGCTGTTCGTCTACCGCTCGCTGGTGACCATGGTCATCGTGCTGCTGACGGTGGCCATCGAACTCGCGGCGGCCCGCGGCGTGGTTGCCGTTCTCGCCCATTCCGGCGTCATCGGACTGTCCACCTACTCGACGAACCTGTTGACGCTGCTGGCGATCGCGGCGGGCACCGACTACGCGATCTTCGTGGTCGGCCGCTACCAGGAGGCGCGCAGTAACGGCCTGGAGCGGATACCGGCCTACTACGACATGTACCGCGGCACCGTGCACGTCATCGTCGGGTCGGGATTGACCATCGCCGGCGCAGTCGCGTGCATGGCCTTCACCCGGCTGCCCTACTTCCAGACGCTCGGTATCCCGGCTGCGCTCGGGGTGCTCGTGACGTTGGCGGCGGCGCTGACGTTGGGGCCCGCGGTGTTGTTGATCGCCAGCCGATTCGGACTGCTGGAGCCCAAAGGCTCACTGCGCGCCCGTGGTTGGCGCCGAATCGGCGCCGCGATCGTGCGCTGGCCAGGCCCCATCCTGGTGGTGACGTGCGGGATCGCGCTCATCGGAGTCTTCGCGCTGCCCGGCTATCAGACCAGCTACGACAATCGGCCCTATATTCCGAGCACTGCCCCCGGCGTGATCGGAATGGAAGCCGCCGAGCGGCATTTCACCGAGGCGCGGATCAATCCGGAACTGCTGATGATCGAAACCGATCACGACATGCGTAACCCGGCGGACATGCTGATCCTCGAGCGTGCCGCCAAAGCGGTCCTGCACACGCCGGGAATCGCTCTGGTGCAGTCGATCACGCGGCCCCTGGGCACGCCGATCACGCACAGCTCCATCCCGTTCCAGATCAGCGCGTCAAGCGCCAGCCAAATCATGAATCTGGGCTACCAGAAAGACCGGGCCGACGATCTGCTGAAGCAGGCCAACGAGATCACCAACACGATCGACGTCCTGCACCAGCAACTCGCCCTGCAGAAGGCGAGTGCCGCGGCCACCCATGAGCAGACGCAGGCGTTCCACGACACCGTCGAGACGGTCAACGACCTGCGCGACAAACTCGCCAACTTCGACGACCAGTTCCGGCCGTTACGCAATTACTTCTACTGGGAACCGCACTGCTTCGACATTCCCATGTGCTCGGCGTTGCGCTCGGTGTTCGACTCCCTGGACGGGATCTCCGAACTGTCCGACAAGTTCGGCACCATCACGGCAAGCCTGGACAAACTGGATGCGCTGCAACCGCAATTGGTAGCGCTGCTGCCGCCGCAGATCGCGATCCAGGAACGCAACCGCGAGCTCACCCTGTCCAATTACGCGACCACCGGCGGCACCAACGCTCAGAGCGACGAAGCTTTGAAGAACGCCACCGCCATGGGACAGGCCTTCGACGACGCCAAGAACGACGACTCGTTCTACCTGCCCCCGGAGGCCTTCGACAACGCCGATTTCAAGCGCGGTCTGAAACTGTTCCTCTCGCCGGACGGTAAGGCTGCCAGGTTCATCGTCACCCATCAGGGCAATCCGGCCGACCCGGAGTCCATCCCGCACATCGACGCGATGAAGGACGCGGTGTTCGACGCACTCAAGGCGACGCCGATGTCCGACGCCAAGATCTACGTCGCCGGAATCGGCTCCACTAACAAGGACATTCAGGAAGGGATGAAGTACGACCTGCTGATCTCCGCAGTGGCCGCACTGGCGCTCATCCTACTGATCATGATGTTCGTCACCCGCAGCATCGTCGCCGCGGTCGTCATCGTGGGCACCGTCCTACTGTCACTGGGCGCATCGGTTGGGTTGTCGGTTCTGCTGTGGCAGTACATATTGGGAATCCATCTGTATTGGATCGTGGTGCCGCTGGCCATCATCCTGCTGCTGGCCGTCGGCGCGGACTACAACTTGTTGTTGGTGTCGCGGTTCAAGGAGGAGATCCACGCCGGGCTGAACACCGGCATCATCCGGTCCATGGCCGGTACCGGCCGCGTCGTCACTGCCGCCGGGTTGGTGTTCTCGGCGACGATGGCGTCGTTCATCTTCAGCGATCTGGTGGTGCTCGGGCAGATCGGTACCACGATCGGTCTGGGTCTGTTGTTCGACACGTTGATCGTGCGGTCGTTCATGACGCCGTCGATCGCCGCGCTGCTGGGCAAGTGGTTCTGGTGGCCGGTATCGGTGCGACAGCGTCCGTTGCCGGCACCGTGGCCAACGCCCGTCCAAAAGGAGTCTGAGGAGGTTTCGTCGTGAAGTCTGTCGTCACAGCCGTGATCGTCGGTGCAGCACTGGGATTGGCGGCCCCTGCGGCCGCGGATCCGGCGTATGACCGGGATCCCGACACCAACTTCGCCCACGAGTTGCACACCTACGGCATCTACGGGCAGAAGGACTTCAACGCCTGGATCGGCAAACTGGTCTGCAAACGCCTGACCAACAACGTCGACCACAACGCCTTCGACTCCGCCAAATTCATCGGCGCCAACCTCGACCGGCACAACAGCACCGCCCAAAACTGGCAATTCCTGGGCTCCGCACTGAACTACTACTGCCCCGACAAACGCGTCATCCTCGACCAGGTCGCCGCCGACCAACGGCACTGAACGGAGAAATCATGATCCGCAACGCACTGCGCACCGGTATCGCCGCCGCCGCCCTGGCCGGCGCCATCACCACAGGCATCGCCACCTCCGCAGTCTCTTCCGCAGACGCCACCGACGACTACCCCATCCCCAACCGCATCCTCAAAACCCCCTGCACCGCCGAACAGATCATGGCCGCCGCCCGCGACGTCGAACCCGTCTACTACGAGCGCTACATGATCGACTACAACAACAAACCCGCCGGCGACCAACAAGGCACCCAAGACCGCATCCACTGGTTCTTCTCCATGGACTACGCCGGCCGACGCCAATACTCCGAAGACACCGCCACCAACGCCTTCTACGAACAAATGTCCTGGCGCTGGCCCAACTGGGCCAAACTGTTCTTCAACAACAAAGGCGTCGCCGCCCACACCACCGACATCTGCATGAACTACCCAGCAGGCGACATGACCGTCTGGGACTGGCACTAGAGGTTCTGGAGTAGCTCCACCGTCCCCACCCGGTTGAACCGCTTCCCCCGAGCGATGCGCCGCATGTCGGCGTCCTGCGCGATGATCTCGCTCAGCGCGCGGTGAAGGGCGGTACCGACGCGCTCGCAGAACTGCCGCGGTTCCTCTGCACCGTCGGGCCACTCCGGGATGATGAGATCCACGATCCCGGCGCGGAGGAGATCGAGAGACCGGATGCCCTGGCGCACAGCCATTTGCGGGGCGTGGTCGACGTCGCGGTGCACGATCGCACTGGCGCCTTCGGGCGGCAGCGGTGACAGCCACCCATGCTGAGCCGCCAGCACCCGGTCGGCGGGGACCAGGGCCAGCGCCCCGCCGCCGGTGCCTTGACCAAGGAGCAGCGACACCGTCGGGGTGTCGAGGTCGACCATGTCGGCGATGCAGCGAGCGATCTCTCCGGCAAGCCCACCTTCCTCGGCGTCCTTGGACAGCGCGGCCCCGGCAGTATCGATCACGGTGACCAGCGGAAGGCGAAGATCCTTGGCCAGGCGCATACCGCGCCGGGCCTCGCGCAGCGCGGCCGGGCCGAGTGGGGTGAGCAGGGTCTGACCACTGCGGTCCTGCCCGAGCAGCACGCACGGCATGTCACCGAATCGCACCAGTGCGAGGATCAGACCCGGGTCCGACTCCCCCTGCCCCGTGCCGTTGAGCGGCAAAACGTCGGCGGCCGCGTGGAATAACAGCTCTCGGACGCCGGGGCGATCGCGTCGGCGGGACGCCAGCACCGACGTCCACGCTGGAATGTCATCGACCGCCCAGTCCGGTGTATCGACTATCTGGGCGCACCGGCGCGGGGCGTCGGTCATGATGCGCAACGCCCGATCCACAATCTCGCCGAGCTGTTCGGGTGGACGAATCGCGTCGATCAGCCCATGCGTTTGCAGATTCTCCGAAGTCTGTACACCCGAAGGGAATCGGTCGCCGTAGAGCGCGTCGTACACGCGTGGGCCGAGGAAGCCGACGAGCGCCCCCGGTTCGGCAACGGTCAGATGCCCCAGTGAGCCCCAGGAGGCGAACACCCCTCCGGTCGTCGGGTGCCGCAGGTACACCAGGTAGGGCAGGTGTGCCGCTTTGTGGGCGACGATCGCCGCGGTGATCTTGACCATCTGCAGGAACGCCACGGTTCCTTCCTGCATCCGCGTGCCGCCCGACGTCGGCAAGGCAAGCAACGGCAACCCTTCGGCGGTGGCCCGGCAGATCGCGGTGGTCAACCGTTCGCCCGCCGCCACGCCGATGGAACCAGCCAGAAACGAAAAGTCACTCACCAGGACTGCGACCCGGCGCGTACGAATGCTGATCGTGCCGGTGGTGACCGATTCGTCCAGACCGGTCTTGGCCCTGGCCGCGGCGAGTTCCTCGGCGTACTCGGCGTCGACGGCGTGCTCGACCACGGGTGTATCCCAGCATTCGAAACTGTTCGCATCGGCGATGACGTCGAGCACCTCATGCGCTGACAACCGGCGCATCAGACCGCTTCCTTAAGCCAGGCGCGCACCAGCTCCTCGTCGGCCCCGAGGACCGGAGGGGCGAGGTGGCGGGTCTCGGTGAGCTCGGTGCCGTCGGGCTCGAAGAAGCGCAGCGGTGGCCCCGGCAGGGTGACTGTCCCCAGCGTGGCGTGCTCGACGTCGACGAGCAGCCCCTGTGACCTGGTCTGCTCCCATTCGTAGACCTCCTGGAGGTTGCGCACTTTGCCTGCAGGCACGCCCATATCGTCCAGAAGCTCCAGCAACGACGTCGTGTCGTGGGCCGAGAACACCTGGGAGACAAGGGCGATGACGTCGTCTCGATTGGCGACCCGTTGCGGGTTGGTGGCCATGCCTTCGGTATCGGGATCGATGTCGAAGCCCTCGCAGAAGCGGTGCCACAGCCCTTCGCTGCCCACTGAGATCTGCACGGCGCCGTCAGCGGTCGGGAAGAGGCCGTATGGGCAGATGGACGGATGATGGTTGCCCTGGGCTTGACCGACCTCGCCTGCGACCGTCCATTTGGTGCCCTGGAAGGCGTGCACGCCTACGACACTGGCCAACAGGGACGTGCGGACGACGGTGCCCTTGCCGGTGCGATCGCGCTCGCGCAACGCGGCCAGCACACCGAACGCCCCGTACATGCCGGCAAGCAGATCCGCGATCGGGACACCGACACGCTCTACGTCGTCGGGACCGGATCCGGTGACCGACATCAAACCCGCCTCGCCCTGGGCAATCTGGTCGTATCCGGCCCGGCCGCCCTCGGGGCCATCGTGTCCGAATCCGCTGATCGACAGGACCACCAGCCGGGGATTGACCTCGGCCAGCCGCTGCGGCGAAAAGCCCAGCCGGTCCAGCACACCGGTCCGGAAGTTCTCCAGCAGGACATCCGCCTTCTTGACCATGTCCTCGAGCGCATGGCGACCGTCTTCGGTCTTGAGGTCGAGCGCGATTGACCGCTTGTTCCGGTTCGCCGACAGGAAGTAGGTGGATTCCCGTTCGGCATCGGCGGGTTCAACGAACGGCGGGCCCCAGGTGCGCGTGTCGTCGCCGCCTTTGGGGCTCTCGACCTTGATGACGTCGGCGCCCAGATCGCCCAGCATCATCGCCGCGTGCGGTCCGGCGAGCGCCCTGGTCAGGTCGATGACGACGGCGCCCTGCAGTGGGCCGGTTCTGCCTGTCGTGTTCAGCTGCACCGACATCGTGGGTACCCCCTTGGATTATTGACCTAGTGACCTATTGGCCTAGCCAATCTATTGAAACAACGACGACTCGCCTTTGTCAATGGCATCGACGCAGCTCAGCGCTGCAATCGGCACGGGCCGGAAGCACACTGAGCGGCGGTACGTGTGCTCACGTACCGCCGCTCAGATGCACAAGGTTTTCGGCCGCTACAGCCAACCGGGCAGGACCAGAACGGCCCAGGCGATCAACGGGCCGACCGCGACGACCACCGCGCTGTACTTGAGGATCTGCTTGTAGAACGCATCCCGATCGATGCCCTGAGCGTTCGCCAGGACGAGCGCGCCATTGGTCGAGAACGGGCTGACGTCCACGATGGTCGACGCGATCGACAGGGCGACGATCACGCCGACCGCGCCCACCTCGCCGGCCATCAGGAAGGGGACGGCCAGCGGGATGGTGGCACCGAGGATCGCGGTCGAGGACGCGAAGGCCGACACGATGGCGCCGATATAGCAGAGCAGCAGCGCCACCAGTAGGGGCAAGCCGAGTGCGGCGACCCCGTTGCCGACCCATTCGACGGTGCCGGCCTCTTGCAGGACGCCGACGAAGGTCAGGACTCCCCCGATGAGCAGCACTGTCGACCAACTGATTTGGTTGATCGCGCCTTTCTGAGCCTTGGGCGAGGCCAGCGCCAGGATCACCGCGACGGTCATCGACACGAACCCGACGTCCAGGTCGAGAATCAACGAGAACACCGCCAGCGAGGCAAGTCCGACAAGTGTGAGGATCTGCTCGAAGGTGATGGCCTTGACCGCGATGGCCAACGGCGGCGCGTTCTCGGCAGTGACGGCCTGCGAGCGGGCCTTGGTCGTGGTCGTACCGAAACCGCGCATCACGGTGGCAGGCGACCTCCCACCACCGACCGCGCCGGTGTCATCCTCGGGTCGCGTCTCGTCGTCGTCGTGCACGCTGCGCCCGATGAGTTCACGCCCGCCCAGGAACGCGAAGAGCAGGACCCCGATCGCGGCGTTGAAGAACAAGCTGCCCAGGAACAGCGTGAGAGGACTGTTCTCCAGCCCCGCCTTGGTGGCGATGTTGTTGACCGTGACGCCGTAGATGCTGATCGGCGAGAACCCGCCGGCTTGGGCGCCGTGGACGACCATCATGCCCATCAATAGGGGTTTGATCCGGTACCGCGCGGCGAAGCCGAGGGCGATCGGGGCCACGATGGCCACCGCGGCGGGCCCCAGCGCGCCGATCGAGGTGAGAATCCCGGTAACACCGAACATCACCCAGGGAATCAGCGCGACCCTGCCACGGACCAGCCGGACCGCCGCCCGCACCAGCAGGTCGACGGTGCCGTTGTTCTGCGCGATCGCGAACAGGTAGGTGATGCCGACCAAGGTCAGGAACAGGCTGCTGGGGAATCCGCCGATGATCTGGTCGGCCTTCATCCCCACTGCCAGGGTGCCGACGAAGAAAGCCGCGACGAAGCCGAGAGCGCCCATGTTGACCGGCAGCACCGTCGCGGCGACGAACATGACGACCAACGCCAGGATCGGAATGACTTCTATGGGCATCGGGCACTCCGCTCTTCGAGAGGTGGCTAATTGGCCTAGCCACTAAGTCACTAGGCAGTAAAGCCCGTGAGACAGGTCACTGTCAACCCCAGCATGTGCTCGGGATCATGCTTTCATGGCGGCTATTGTTGGCTTGAAGGAACGGAGAGTGAGTGACTCAGTGGCTGAGCAAATTCGCCCGGTAGCTCGACCGCGGCTCTATGAGGTCATCGTCGAACAGCTGTGCAAGCACATGGCCGACCGCGACATGCAGGCCGGCGAGCGCCTGCCACCCGAGCGCGAACTGGCCGCCCAACTCGGCGTCAGCCGCGCCTCGTTGAGCCAAGCGCTGGTGGCCCTGGAGGTGCAGGGCATCCTGTCCGTTCGGCACGGCGACGGCGCGGTCCTCATCCGCCGCCCCGTGGGCGATGCCGCGATCCGTGCCTTGCGCGAACACGCCGATCGACTCCCCGAGGTGATCGAAGCGCGGGAGGCCCTGGAGGTGAAGCTTGCCGAGCTCGCGGCGGAGCGACGCAGCGAGTCGGAGATGGCCGCCATCGACGACGCGCTGACCATCATGGAGAAGGAAGTCACCGGCGGGGAGCGTGGGGTCTCTGGAGACGAACTTTTCCACGCTGCCATCACCGCGGCCGCCCACTCCCCCCTACTCGCGCGTCTGATGGGTGAGATCGCTGAGCTGGTACGTGAAACGCGCATAGAGTCGCTGTCCCAATCCGACAGGCCGAGAGCGTCTTTGGAGGGCCATCGCAAGATTGCCGACGCAGTGCGCCGCCAAGATCCGGCTGCGGCCAGCCGTGCCATGGCCGACCACATCCGCATGGTGTCCGACGTCGCCCTGTTGCGCGCCGGAACCTGAACGACAGCAGCCGCAATGCCGTACCAGAGACGGGCCGGCCGCATTCACCTACGCGCCACCTCAGTAATCAGGCACGGCAGTAACTTTGGTGTCAAGTCGTCCGATCGTCAGCATGCCGGGGATCACCGAACACACTGAGATCAGATGCACGGCCGAAAGAAGGCGAACTTCACCGGCAGACAAGCCCCGAACAAGCTGAGTTTGGGAAGACCGATCTTCGGTACCGAATGAGTGGCGCCACTGACCGTTGCCACCGAACCGGAGACCGCAGACGTCAGCGACTTCGCCGTGCTGGAGACAGCATTCGAGGACGACGACCCGCTCGACGTGCCGGTCAGCTTGCTCAGGTAATAGAGCGCGTCGGCGGTGTCGCCGGCAGCGGAGGCGATGCTGGTCGGTATATCGATGGCGGAGTTGACCACGCTGAAGACGTCCTTTGCAGCGCCGACACCCGATGGGACACTACCGGACTGCTGCAGCACGTTGTAGGCGTCACTCCACTGCTTTTGGCTCACTTGCGACACTGCGGGGGCCTGAGCCTTGCCCAGTGCCGCGGACAGCGCACTGCGGCAGTCACCGCTGTTGGCGTCGCGCACCTCACTCCGTTTGCAGGTGGATGACACGCAATTGCCACTGAAGTTTGTTTGGCCGGCGTCGCAGTCCGCCGAACTCGATGCCGCGGTGACGAGGGAGACGCCACCCAGCGGTACAACGGCAGCCAGCGCGGTCACCGCGAAGCGACGAATCAAGTTGGCCATGGACAGTCCTCACCTCGGATGCGGCGAACAATTTCCCGAAGTGTAGACGAGAAAGCAGGAGGAAGAGCACCCGTCGTCGCGCATCGCGGCCAGAATCTTCCGAACTATGTGCGCGTTGTTCGCGAGCTTTGCGAAAGGTCGGAACAAGCTATGCCACTGCATATTTCATTTGCGCGTCGCAGGCCGCCGGATGACGTTGGGGCCTCATGCCGAGCCGTAAACCAGCCGTCCTGACGCCCCACGGGAGACTCCCGGAAGGGCGAGCGCATGAGGGTTCCGATCCCGAAATATTCTGGTGGCAATACGGTTTCGCATCTCGATTGTTCACAAGCGATACCCAACACATATACGTCGCACAGGTTCTTCCCATCACGTCGCCGCAAACTTGTTGGAGTACAACCGCTGTCAACCAGAAGGGCACTTGGCCACATCATGACTCGATATCGAAAGCTCGTCGGCACCGCGGTGTTTACCGGCGGTCTCGCCCTAGCCGCCCTTGCGAGCCAAGGGGTGGCCAGTGCCGAGCCACCGCCTCCGTGCCCACCCGGCGCCCCCTGCCTCCCCGGCGGCCCTGGGCCAGGTCCTGGCATGGGCGCACCGGGTCCGGGCATGGGTGGACCGGGTCCTGGCATGGGCGCACCGGGTGCCCCATGTCCGCCGTTGGCGCCTTGCCTGCCGCACTGAGGTAATCGCGAAACCTCCGAGGCGGTCCGCAGGTCGAGCGAATGCCACCCGCAGACCACCTCGGAGTGTTCGTACTTGTGGACAGTCGACCTACATCCGCAAAATCAGATGACTGCACGACCTTCCTGTGTCACGATCTCGGCCATGCCCAGCACCACGATCGAGGTACGCCGCTGCTACCCGGAGTCCGAGGAGGTCGCGATCATCGACGCGGTGCACGACGCGCTGGTCGCCGCCTTCGGCATTCCCGCCGCCGACAAGCACGTCCGGCTGGTCGTCCACGAGCCGCACCGGTTCTCTCATTCGCCAGACTTGGCCGCACCGCATCTGTACACCTTCGTCGCCATCGACTGCTTTGCCGGACGATCGATACAGGCCAAGCGTGACCTGTACCGTGAGATCACGAATCGGCTTGGACAACTGGGCATTCCAGCCAATCACATCACCATCGTCGTACGGGAAAGCCCTTTGCAGAATTGGGGCATTCGCGGCGGTCAAGCTGCCTGCGACATCGATCTAGGTTTCGATGTCAACGTGTGATCAGCTAGGCAGTTCCAAGGCAACCAACGGAATCGTCCGAGACGGCGGGACCCGCCGGGCGTATCGGCGCCAATGGCTGGTGTACGCGAGCGCACACGGCCATAGCGTTTGGTGTTCCACGGGGCCCAACTCCCTGGCGACCATGTCCAGGCGGCGCGTACCGATTTGAACGGTGACCGACGGGTGCGCGCGCAGGTTGTACAGCCACGCCGGATTGTGGGGGTGTCCGCCTTTGGCGGCGACGATGATGTACCGATCTCCGTCACGCATATAGACCAGTGGCGTCGTTCGGGGTCGTCCGCTCTTCGCCCCGACATGGTCGATTAGGAGCATCGGGGGAACGCCCGGCACATGTTGGCCGAGGCGGCCGCCGCTGGCGCGATAAATCAGGACGTGACCGCTGACGAGATGGCGCACGACGCTCCATGAGCGATCGATGACCCGCATCAACAGTTCGACTGGCGATACCGCCATGCCATTCCCCCACCCCGCACAAACAGCCACGTGAAAGGCTACTCGCGGATCCCGCTGCCGATGCCGTAGTCGGCCGCATTGGTTGCGATGCAAGCGAAGTTGATCAAAGGTGACAGTTGGTCGTTCACCCGAAGGAAGCTGTGATGAAAGACGACGAGGCTGCCGCTGTTGACGGCGGCGGTATCGCGGCATCACGCGTCGTACCCAACAGTCCATTCGCCCAGCTCATCGAGAAAGTCGGTATCGCTGCGGTCAACCGTTTACCACTTCGCCTGCGCCCGCATGTGTTACGCGCGTCTCGCCAGGCCCGGCCCTCACGGAGAATAGCGGCGGGTATATCCGTCACCGAGCAAACGGTCGGAGGTGTCCGGATCACGTGGCTGGGCCGCTATAGGGATGCAGACGTCATCATCTACTTACACGGCGGCGCCTACCTTGCCGGGCCTGTCCACCTCCAGTGGAAGTTGCTTGCCGAGATTCATCGCCAGACAGGACTTGCTGCGGGGATGCTGCTCTACCGCAGGCCGCCCCACGACCCTCACCCTGCGGCCCTCGACGACGTGCTCACCTCCATCCGTTCTCTGCATGCCGACGGCGAGTTGCGCGAGGGTCATTGGATGCTGGCCGGTGATAGTGCCGGAGGTCAGCTCGCGTTGAGTGCGGCGCAACAGCTTCGCGACTCGAATGGCCCGATGCCTGCCGGGCTGTTGCTGACGGCGCCGTTGGTCGACATGGAGTTAGCACACCCGGATACGGTCGCAGCCACCGAGGCCGCGGGCATCACTCGTGATGAAAAGTTTCTGGTGGGCTTTCAAGCTGTATGCCAACGGTATGTCGTTCAAGGATTCGACACTCTCACCGATCAACGCATCGGTCGCCGGACTGCCTCCGGTGCATCTCAACGTGGGCACCGAGGACTTCTTCCTTCATGATGTCCGACGGCTTCGCGACGCCCTGCGCGCCTGCGGTGTTCCCGTCACGTATATCGAACAGCAGCGCGGTGAACACGTTTACGCTCTGCGGACTGGCACTCCACAAGCGCTCTGGACGGTCGCCAAACAAATCCAATGGTTGCGTGCCGTGCTGCGTTTAGACCCACCGGACAGTTGATAGCGCGACGTACACTCGGCAACACCGCGCTGAGGGCAGCTGTGCATTCGCATTCAGCCATGCCGAGAGGAGGCGAGTTCTCATGCCGAGCGTCATCCGAACCCGCGTGAACACGACACCGCAGTGCTGGCTGACCGATATGGACGGTGTGCTGGTCCGCGAGGAGCACGCACTGCCCGGTGCCGCCGAGTTCCTGGCCCGCCTCACCGAGAAAGAGCGGCCGTTCCTCGTGCTGACCAACAACTCGATCTTCACGCCGCGCGATCTGGCCGCGCGACTCAAGCGGTCCGGGTTGATCGTGCCCGAGGAATCGATCTGGACTTCGGCGCTGGCCACCGCCACGTTCCTCGACGACCAACTTCCCGGTGGCTCCGCGTACGTCATCGGTGAGGCCGGCCTGACCACCGCCTTGCATGAGATCGGCTACACCCTCAACGACACCGAACCCGACTTCGTCGTACTCGGTGAAACCCGGACCTACTCGTTCGAGGCGATCACGAAAGCCGTTCGGCTCATTGGAGACGGCGCCCGATTCATCGCCACCAATCCCGACGTGACCGGGCCTTCGGCACAAGGTCCGCTGCCCGCTACCGGTTCGGTCGCGGCGATGATCACCAAGGCGACCGGGCGCGAACCCTATTTCGTCGGCAAGCCGAACCCGATGATGTTCCGCAGCGCACTCAACCAGATCTCGGCCCACTCGGAGAACACCGTGATGGTCGGCGACCGCATGGACACCGACGTGGTCGCCGGTATCGAAGCCGGCCTGGACACCATACTGGTGCTCACAGGGTCCACCGCCGAATCGGATATCGACAACTTTCCGTTCCGCCCCGGGCGGGTCCTGCCGTCCATCGCGGAGGCGATCGAACTGATCTGAGCGCGCCCACGTGGAGGCGCCTTGGCGGCCACTGTTCGGTGCGGTCGACGCGAACCTAGACTTTGTGCGGCTGCGGCGCTTTCCATTGACCGTCCAGCGCTTGATCTTTGGGCCAGTACAACCGCAGCAGCAGCTGGAACGGGCCCTGTGGGGCGGGCAGCCAGTTCGATTCCTTCTCCGGTCCCGGCGAGGTGTGCTGGATGTACAGCGTGTAGCCCCCATCTGCGTCGGCTTTGAGGCTCGGCAGCATCGGTGAGTTGATCAGGTACCGGTCAATCGGATTGGCCACCAACAGGCTTTCGGGCAATTTGTACATTGTCAGCGACCAGAATGCGTTGACGGGCGGCAGCTGCCCCGGCGGGAAGCGGAAGGTGTAGTTGTCGGCGCCGGTGAGCGGCGACCCGGTGGAGTCTACGGGCAGGAACGGGTAGATCGCCTCCTGCTTGGTGTTGCCGTAGATTCCGAGCACCGCGGCGGCCATCCGGTAGAGGTAGTTGTCGCCGAGTTCCTGCCTGCTGCCGAACAGATCCGCCGTGGTCACCTGCCCGGTGTTGATCTTGTCCTTCTGCAGCGCGTCGAACTCGGCCCAGGCGTCGGCCATTCCGCCCTCGATGGCAGCGCGCTTGTCGGGTGACAGCGTGTCGGGGTTGAAGGTGGCATCGGGTCCGATGCCGATGGTGGCGAACCGTGCCCGCAGGTCTTTCTCCGACGGCAGCACCGGGGCGTAGCGCAGCGTGAAGTTCATGATGTTAAAGAACTCCGGCGACGTCTTCTCCTGTGCGGGCGTCAGCGGTTTGACGAAGTCGATCAGGGGCGGTGCGGCCGGCGGCGGCTGATTCAGGAACGCCGACAACGGTTGCACGCGGTAGCCGTCCTGGATCTTCTTGACGTTGTCGAGGTCCGCCGGACTGAACAGCTGCGTGCGGTAGGCGATGAACGCGAAGTCGGTGTCGGACCGGATGACCTCGGCGATGCCTGCGGGTGTGTCGCCATGCCAGCTCGGTCCGGCAAGCAGGTACTTACCGCCGCCGTTGCCCGTGGCACGGCTGCCCACGTAGGCGAAGTTGTAGGTGTAGGCATCGATGAACTGCACGGAGAAGTAGCGGCCCGCCTCGATGGGCGGGACGGTGAGCACCAGCGGCTCGGTCCGCAGGTCCGCGCCGACGAAGGAGTAGGGCGTGTCGGAGTTCGGTGTCTGGATCGCGGTGTCGGCGGGTGTGGCTACCCGGGCCAGGTTGTGGATCTGATTCCATCCACCCTTGTAGTTCGGGTCGTTCTGGTCGACGAAGTAGGAGTACTGGATGCGGTAGTTGTCCACCATCGGAAAGCCATACAGGTACGCCTGTTTCGCGATCTCCCGGACCTCGTCCATGCTGACCTCTTCTCGACCGCCGGATCCCTTGTTCGCGGTGCAGGCGGTCATCGCTGCCGACGCGGCGACCACCGCAATCACCGTCGACCAACGCCGCCAAGAACCGGAGCGCTTCAAGCTGGACCCCTTCGTACGTTCGGGCCTGCACGTCAGCGCGGCCATCAGCATCCTTGTCGCACGTCCGCACCGGTGTCTTGACATTCATGGACAATTTCTTGACCGTATTGGACATGCTGTTGATCCGGGGTTCGTCGCTGACGGGATTTGCCGACCTCGTCGGCACGCAGGGTGGAGATCCCGAGGTACTTCTGCAGCTGGCCAACATCGATCCGGATGATGCCGGCCGCCGTGATCGGTTCGTCCCGCTGCGCAACGCCATCGTCGCCGTGGAGGACGCCGCAGCGGTGCTGAACATGGGCGATTTCGGCCGACGGCTGGCGTTGCGGCAGAGCATCGACATTCTCGGTCCGGTCGGAGTGGCGGCTCGCACGGCGGCCACCGTCGCCGATGCGTTCACCATCCTGGACACCTACATGAGTGCCTACAGTCCCGGTATCGCCATCCGCATCGGCCACCATCCCGATCCGGAACTGGCCCAGTTCGAATTCGCTTTCTTGCTCAACCCGCCGGCACCGCAAGCCCAGGCCGTCGAACTGGCCCTCGGCGTGACGGTGCGCGTCCTGCACCTGTTTCTGGGCACCGCATACCGGCCCGTCGCCGTGCACCTGCCCCACCCCGCGTTGGGGATCAAGGCCGACTACCGCCGCTATTTCGGCTGTCGGCCTCATTTCAGCGAACCGACGGCCGGATTCACACTGCGCGCAACAGATCTGACGGAACCGCTCACCCACGACACGCTGGCGCACCAGGTCGCCCTGGACTACCTGGCCAGTACCGCTGGTCGGCACACCCGTGGTCTCGCGGACACCATGCGCAGCGTCATCCGCCAACTGATGCCCACCGGAGAACTCACCGCCGAGCTGGCCGCCCGCCAGTTCGGGCTGCATCCCAAGACACTGCGCCGCCGACTGGCCGCAGAGGACACGAGCTTCGCCCACCTGGTCGACCAGATCCGCCGCGACACCGCACACGGGCTCCTGCGCGACACCGATCTGAGCCTGAGTCAGATAGGGCGCCGACTCGGCTACTCCGAGCAAAGCGTGCTGACCCGATCATGCAAGCGCTGGTTCGGCACCACCCCGACCGCCTACCGGCACGCTGCGCTGACCGGGCCGGATTAGAGATCCAGCACCACATCCTCAGCTGGTGTTGCCGAGCAGATCAGGGTGCTGCCCTGCGGGGGCAGTTCAAGCGGCGGCTGGGTGTATTGCACCGCGCCCGAGATGACGCCCGTCTCACACATGTGGCACACACCGCTGCGGCAGGAGAAGCGCGTCGGGACATCGCACGCTTCCGCGAAGTCCAGAATGCTGGCGTAGTCCTCGTTCCACGACGCGGCGAGATTACTGCGCGCAAACGTGACCGTCGGCCCGTTGCCGGTCGGCCCCGGCGGGGCATGCGGAGTGCGGACCGTCGCGTCATCCACCACGCCGGGGCGGATGGACGGCAGGGCACCGAACAGCTCACTGTGGATGTGCGCCGGGTTCAGTCCGGCAGCGGCGAGGGCAGCACCCACGTCGGACATGAATTGTGAAGGTCCGCAGACATACGCGTCGGCATCAGCGGGAAGACCGAGTGCGGCGATGGCCGATGCATCCAGGCGGGTTCGGGCTTCGGTGTGGAAGATGTGGCAGTGCACCCGGGGCAGGGACGCGACCAGAGCTCGGGCTTCGGCCTCGAACGCGTCGGTCTGCGAGTTGCGAGCGGTGTGCAGCCACCAGATGTCGCGGCCGCTCTGGTGGTGTGAAAGTGAATGCAGCATGGCCAACACCGGGGTGATGCCCACGCCCGCAGAGATCAGCACGACCGGGCTCGGTGAATCGGTGAGATGGAAGGAGCCACGCGGTGCGGCGGCCTCGACCGTGCCCCCCACTTCGGCATGGGCATGCAGCCAACCGCTGACCCATCCGGGCGTCTCCTTCTTGACGCTGATGCGGTACCGGCCGTCGTCGGGGTTTCCCGACAGCGAGTAACTGCGCAACGGCGCGGGCTGGCCCGCGCCGGCGATCCGCATCGTCAGGTACTGGCCGGGCAACGGTGTGGGTAACGACGCGCCGTCCTTCGCTATGAGCGTGATCGACAGGACGTTCGGAGATTCCGGCTCGACCGCGGCGATTTCGAGTGCACGGAACCCGTCCCAGCCCGGCTCGGAGCCGATCGGTGGACCCACCGAGGGTGCGCCGTCGTCGTGGGCCGTCAGAAGTTCACGAAAGGACTGCTGCCAGCCGGGGCTCAGCGCCGGCACGTCGACTGCCTTGCGCAACTGCCCGATGTCCCGGTTCGGCAGGTACAGCAGTGCGTCGACCTCGTCGACACTGAGTTGGTGTCGGCCTTGCCGCACCAGGGTGATGTCGTCGCCGGCCTGCACTTCGCCCTCGGTGATCACCCGCAAATAGAACCCCGGTCGATGTTGTGCAACAAGAAGATTGGGCATCCGCGGCTCGTCGAGTCGAAGGCCTACCCGGAAACACGTCACGCGAGGCTGAGTCACCTCGAGTACGGCGGTTCCTATCCGATAACGGTCGCCGATACACACCTCGTCATCGGCCAGGCCGGTTACGGTGAAGTTCTCGCCGAAGCTGCCCGCCGTCAGATCGCTGCGGCTCAGGTAGTTCGCCCAGAAGTCGTAGGACTCCTGCTGATACACCATGACCGCGCGCTGCTCGCCACCGTGCCCCGCCCGGTCACCCTGGCCGTCGCCGTCGATGTTGAGGCGCCGCACCATGATCGGGCCGCTGACGGGAGACTTCCAAATCCCGGTGTGCACCGTCTTGTCGCCCCAGCGCACATCTTTGGGCATGCCCACGTTCACCGAAAGAAGTCTGGGCACGCGCCCTCCTCAGGATGTCAGCGACGAGCATGAGCGGTATTCGTCAGCGCATCCTAACGAGAAGGCGTCGGCGGCATAAACGGATTGACCGCCACGGAGCAAGTCGTCATCGGTCGCAGAGCCGAGCCAGCGCTTGGGGAGTCTTGGCCTTTTTGTAGTCCTGGAGGCGCCTGAAGTTGGTGCGGAAGACCGGGTCGAACAACTTGATCTTCGATGCCTTTTCGTGCCACAGGTGATACGCGGCGCCGTGGACCCGCAACGGTTCACCGCGGGCGTTCCCACCGTCGCGCGCCGCGCCCAGTAGGGTGGCGGCGATCCAGAATGCGTTGTCCTCGCATCCCCAGCCGCAGAACTCCTCATCGAAGCCGCCAATGGCATCCCAAAGCGTCCGTGGCACAGCAAGAATCGAAGACTGGGTCAGGTCCTCTTTTCTGCGGGTGCGCACTCGGCCAAGGGTACGGATTTCGGTCTCTTTGTCGGCAAGCAGTCGGTCGGTGGATTTACGTGACAGTTCGACCACCTTGGTCAGGGCCGAGGCCAACCGACCTGTCTCGTGTGCATCACAGATCGCCTTTTCGAACTGGATCGGCGGCACCACGGTGTCGGAGTCACAGATGACTGCCACGTCCCAACCACCAGCCGCACGTGCGGCGTCATTGATGGCCGCACTGCGGTTGAACGGTCCGTCCGGCGATGTGCCGACATAGATGGGATAGTCCCGGTGGTGTTGCTGCAACCAACTGCGGGTGAACTCCCACAGCCGGTCCCGGCGACCGCCATCTGATCGGTAGGGAACCAGGATCACGGTACGCAAATGTCAGGGCCTCTCGTTGTCGGTGGCAGCTCGGCCACGTCAGGTTCACGCCACTCGACTGAACCCCGAACGGATCCAACAACACTTTCCTGCCACCAACCTGAACGACGACACCGTAACCGCTGGCAAATGATCGGCGTAGTCAGAGATCGCAGTGGTCACACCTGAGTTTTCCACAGTAGCAATTGATTGCGTTCAACGACCCACTCGTCCGGTGACCAGTCCCTACGCGTGGGCAAATATCTGCGCGTGACTGTCCTCACCGGCGCAACCGGGCCGACGGCATCTTCAAATGGCTCGTCACCTGGGCCCTGATCCATGGGTTCCCTCGTATTGCCACTGCCCGTCGCTCGCCCACTGCGCAGGCGACCCGACAAGATATGCCGTAAGGCTTACTACTGTTTGCCACGTTCGTGGTGTCTTGAGTCATCTCGGCGGCCGCAGCTCGCCTGGGAGATGCCCTTGGAGTACGTGGGCCTCGGTGGTGAGCAACTCATCGGGACTTGTCGTGTTCAGTGCATCGCCGTGGCGGCTGCCGGCGGGACAGCCGGACTCCTGCCTGTCACTGACAGGGACAGGCGCGTCGCCCTCCGATCACGCACGATGGAGGCGTGACAAGCACACGCGGTTCTGATGGCCAGCAGCTGGCGAGTTTTCTGCGCAGCCGGCGTGCAGCGGCCGACACCTCGGCCCTGCCGGGGCTGGTCGGGTTGGGACGTCGCCGAGTGCCCGGGTTGCGCCGCGAAGAGTTGGCCGAGGCAGCCGGGGTGTCCGTGACGTATTACACGCGGCTGGAGCAGGGACTGGCGACGAATCCGTCAACTCAGGTATTGGATGCGCTGGCCCGCACGCTCGGACTCGATGAGGTCGAGCGGGCTCACTTGCAACGGCTGGCCTCGGCGACGGATAACCGGGTGCGGCAGGGGCAGACTCAGCTGCGCCCCGACATCGTCACGCTGCTGGATGCGATGCCCGACATCGCCGCCGTCGCGTTGTCTCCGTTACAGGACATCATCGCCTGGAATCGGCTGGGGCATGCGCTCCTTGCACCACACCTCAAGCCGTCGGCGCCGTACGACACCGAGCCGCCCAACAAGGTCGCAATGATGTTCACCGATGCGCACGCCCGCAGCCTCCATCGCGAATGGGAGGCCGAAGCCACCTTGGCGGTCGCCTCGCTGCGCTATGTGAGCGCCGTCTTCGCGGCTGAGGCCGACCTCGCTGGGCTGGTCGGCAACTTGAGTTTGGCCAGCGAGGACTTCGCCCAGTTGTGGGCCGCGCAGCCCGTCGCGCTGTGCACCAACGGTGTCAAGCGCTACCACCATCCTGTGGTCGGTCGGCTCGATCTGCATTTCCAGATCCTTCACCTCCCCGAGGACGACGGCCACCGGTTGCTGCTGCATCACGCGGAACCCGGATCCAGCAGCGAGGCCGCGCTGCGCCTGCTCGCCAGCACCACCATCACCGCATAGCGCGCTGCGACTTCTGCTCCGCAGCACTCACCACCGACTCCAAGGAGATCGTCCATGGATAGTTCCACCCTGCCCAAAAACAGTTCCGCCGCAACGGCACGACGACTGCATCCCGGCCTGCTGGCGCTGGCCCTCGGCGGGTTCGGCATCGGGCTGACCGAATTCGTCATCGCCGGGTTGCTCACCGACGTGGCCGACGCACTGCGGGTCACGGTGCCTGCCGCCGGCGCACTCATCTGGGGCTACGCCCTGGCAGTGGTGGTGGGTGCGTTCACCGTGACCGCCGTTTTGTCGCGTCGCCCACCGAAAGGGGCGCTGCTGGTGCTGCTGGCCCTGTTCGTCGCCGGCAACGCATTGACTGCGCTGGCACCGGGTTTCGGTGTCGCGATGCTCGGCCGGATCATCACCGCACTGTGCCACGGCGGATTCTTCGGCATCGGAGCCGTGGTCGCCGGGGACCTGGTGACACCCGATCGCAAGGCGTCGGCCATCGCGATCATGTTCGGTGGTCTGACCCTGTCCAACGTGCTCGGCGTGCCGTTCGGCACCTTCATCGGTCAGCACCTGGGGTGGCGCAGCGCGTTCTGGATCATCAGCGCCCTGGGTGTGCTCGCCATCGTCGGCGTAGCTGCCCTGGTGCCTCGGCTCGCGCCGCCGCCGTTGGGCGGCAACCAATTCGCCGTCCTGTTCCGCCGCCAGGTCATGGTGTCGATCCTGTTGACGATGATGGTGTTCGGTGGCGTCTTCGGTGCATTCATCTACGTCCAACCGCTAGTGACACGGGTGACCGGGTACAGCGACGGCGCGGTGCCCTGGCTGCTGGTCCTCTTCGGAATCGGACTGTTCGCGGGCAACTTCATCGGCGGCTGGGCCGCTGACCGCAACCTCACCTGGACCCTGCGCGTGCTTTCCGTGTTGCTGCCAGTCGTGCTCATCGCGTACGGGCTGCTCGCAGCATGGCGGATACCCGTCGCACTGCTGCTGGTGTTCATGGGCCTCGTCGGGTTCGCTGCGACGCCGGCCCTGCAACTGCGCGTCATGCGCTACGCCCAGGACGCCCCCACCATGGCGTCAGCGGCCAACATCGCGGCATTCAATCTGGGCAACGCGATCGCCTCGGCGATCGGGGCCGCGACCATCGCGCTGGGATTGGGCTGGCGTTCGCCGGTGTGGGTGGGCGCAGCGATGGCGCTGATCGGCACCGTGCTGGTGTTCACGAACAATCATGGGGAGCCCGAGTGAACGACGCAGCTGGCTTGCACCCGCAAGCGCGCGCCCACCTGGCCGCCTCGGCGAGCGCACCGGGTATCGCCACACTGTCGGTACCCGAAGCGCGCGTCGCGGCGCTGGCCTACCTGGGTCTCCAGCGTCCGGCGCCGATGATGGCTGCGGTGGAACACCGCTTCATCCCCGGGCCCACGGCGGACCTTCCCATCCGCATCTACCGACCGACATCCGCATCCGAACCGCGGCCCGTCATCGTGGTGCTGCACGGCAGCGGATGGGTCATCGGCAACCTGGATCTGGTGGATGAGCCCGCTCGGGTGCTGGCCCGGGACACCGGGTACGTCGTGCTCGCCGTCAACTACCAGAAGGCACCTGAACATCGCTTCCCAGTGCCGCTGCAGGATTGCATCGCCGCCGTCCGCTGGGTGCACGCCCACGCCGGTGAGCTTGGTGTGGAACCCGGCCGGTTGGCCATTGTCGGCGACAGTGCGGGCGGCAACCTGGCCGCTGCCACCACCGCCGCGCTGGCCGGAACCGACGTGCGGGTGGCTGCCCAGGGGCTGCTCTACCCGGCGTTGGATCGGCGGATGACGACACCTTCCTATACCAACTTCGCGCATGGATTCGGCCTCGACGCCGTCGACATGGCCTGGTTCTGGAACCACTACGCCGACCACGACGCGGGCGCCGATCCACGCGTTTCTCCGTTGCGCGCCGGCGATTTCGCTGGATTGCCGGCCACCTTCGTGGCGACCGCAGGCCATGACGTGCTGCGCGATGAGGCGCAGGCGTACGCCGAACACCTTCGTGATGCCGGGGTCGACGTCCACGCAAAGTGCTATCCGGGGATGATTCACGGCTTCTGGTGGATGGATGGCGTGCTTGACGACTCGCGCATGCTGCAAACGGACCTGGCGGACTTCCTGGGTGCACAGCTGTCGCGGTAGCTTGGCGCCGCCCACCGGAGCTTCGATTCGTCGACTGTCCGCCAGTCCGGCATGCCGCGCCACTCCGGGAATGGTCACCTCGGTCCGCAGTTCACCGAATAATGAAGCTCATGCGCCCTGTGCCTGATGACGACGACGTGCGCCGCATCGCACTGTCCTTCCCCGAGACGACGGAGAAAGAGCGTTGGGGCCACCCGACATTCGACGTGGCAGGCAAGATGTTTGTCACCCTGCCCGATGACCAGACGTCGTTTGCGGTGCGCTGCCCCAGATTTGACCGGGAGGAGCTGGTCGCCGCCGAACCCGACAAGTTCTGGGTAGCGCCGCACGAGGCGGCCTCCGCGTGGGTGCGGGTCCGGTTAGACGCGCTCGATGATTGCGGGGAGTTGTGCGACATTCTGCTCGACTCCTGGCGGCAGGCCGCGCCGAGCAGGCTCACCCAGTCTGAGGAGGCGGGTCCGGCCGATTGACCGCAGCTGACGACGCACCACCCGATGCACCCGGCAGTTTCAACCCACGGGTCGCGACGCGAAGCGGTCTCCTGTCGCCTGCTCGCCGTTCATGCAGACGTAACACCTTCTGACATAAGGCATTCTGGAAAGTTCCTGTTTGCGCCTTCCCAGACCCGCCGGGGGTCGTCAGAATGCGCGGCGGCACTGCCCTCAGTCTGCGTTGGCGGAGAACTGGGTCTCGAGGTCGTCGCGGGTGACGGGTGGCCCCGGGAGCGGCTTCTCGTCGGGTGAGCGCATGCCGCGGACGAACAAGCTGAGGTGGCGGCGGCCGATGGCGGGCCACGCGGGGCCGTGGGGTAGGGGCTGTCCGGTCATGGCTGCGCAGATGATGACGTCTGTGGCGTTGACGTCGGTGTGTACAGTGCCGGCGGTGCGACCGTCGGCGAGAAATCGTTCGAGGGAGTCGTTGATGCGACGACGGGCGGCGACGGCGTCCTGCGAGGTCAGCGGTGGCGCTCCGCGCAGCGGGAGTACGAGTTGGTGGCCGAGGTCCAGGCTTTCGAGGAGGTAGGTCTCGATCGCGTCGGCTCCGGTCTGCCCGGATTCCTCAATCCGATCGAGGATGTCGATGAGCATGTCGTAGGAGCGGTACTCCAGGGCGTGCAGCAGCGCGGTACGGTCTGGAAACCCGCGATAGAAGGTGCCTACACCGACGCCTGCGGCCTTGGCGATGTCGGCGAGCGGAACGTTGAGGCCGTGCTGGGCCATCGCGTCGGCCGCGGCACGCAGGATCTTCTCCCGGTTGACGAGCGCGTCGCGCCGCACCGCGCGGCGACGCTGCTGCGGTGACGGTTCGACGGTCATCTGTCGAGTGTCACACAGCGCCCGAATCGGCCAGCAGACGCGCATCGTCGGCACGTCAACTCCGGATCCGCGCCCTGGCGCCGGTGGGTCGTCGGCTGCGGAGTTCGCCTTGCCGAACACCGGTAAGCGACCTACTCTTCCCTTAAGCGGAATATTTCGTCCGCGTTGAGCGTCGCCGCACCCGCAACGACGCAGCTGCTGCACCTCGCACGAAAGGTGACCCGATATGAGCATGGCATACCTGGCTCAACCCGAGCAGCAGCAGAAACTGGAGTGGCTCGACGGCGGCACACTGGCGATCTTGCTTGACGGCAAGGCAACTGACGGACAACTGATGGTCGGACGCTTTGACGTCAGCGAAGGTGAAGCGCCGCCATACCACAAGCACACCCGCGAGGACGAAGTGTTCATGTTGATCAAGGGAACGGCATTGGTGTGGGTGGACGACCAGGAGATGGAGCTATCGGAAGGCGGAATCGTGTTCTTGCCCAAGAACATTCCGCACGCATACCGCATTACGTCGAAGACGGCGGACTTGCTGATGATCAACACTCCAGCAGGAATCGAGGGCATGTTCCGGCACTCCGGACGCGATAGGGCGACGGCGCGACCGGAAGACTTCGAGATCACGCCCGCGAAGATGGCGGAAGGGGCCAGGGAATTCGGCCAGATCATTCTTGGCCCCCCACGTTGACCTCCCACCCCAACTCGTTGTCACACCCTGGGGTGCAACGACGCCTCGAGATGGCTACCTGCAATTCGACTTCGTCAGTGGTGTCGCATCGCTCATCCCAGCGCCTGCCCGGCGGTCCGTAGCCTGTTGTGTGTTCCCTCGTACGGGTCGGATTGGGGAAGTAGCGACTTGGCGATCTTGGTCACTGCGCTGTAGTTGACATCGACGACGTTGGCCAACGGAGACTGGCACAGCTGGCTACACACTTGGTAGGCGTCCATCGGGCCGAGGCCGTACAGCTCGGTCAACCACCGCACCATCTCGACTTGCGAACAGCGCCAGGCATCTTCGAGTGGACGCGCGGAGCCGACGGTCAGCAGGGCGTCGTCGTGCTCAAGGCGGGGCCACGCCGGCGCGCCGCCCTTGATCAGGTCGACGACGATCGTCACGTTCATCGCACCCTCGAGCGCGGTACCGCACGTCTCGCCTTCTCCCTGCCGGTAGTGGCCGTCGCCGACGGAGAACAACGCGCCGTCGACGTTGACGCCGAGGTAGACCGTGGTACCGGCCCGCAATTCGGGGGTGTCCATGTTGCCGCCGAAGTAGTCCGGCACCAGCGTGGTGCGAACCTCACGTAGCGCCGGTGCGACGCCCACGGTTCCCAGCATGGGCGCCAGCGGCATCGTCATGGTGAAGTCGGATTCGTGGGCGACGAACGTGGCTTGGCGGGCGGCCCTGTCGATCTGGTAGATCCACGTCAGCTCGGGCAGCGGTGCTTGCAAGCCGGCGGTCCGGTCGGTCCCGGTCAGCGCACCGAACAGCGGGATGGTGGTGGACGCCGCCCAGTCACGCGCCGGTTCCAACGCCACAATGTGCAGGGCCAGGGTGTCGCCCGGCTCGGCACCCGTGACGTAGAACGGACCGGTCTGGGGGTTGAGCTCCTTTGGGTTGAGCACCTCGCTGGGCTTGTCGGTGCTGGAGGTGACGCGTCCGGCGAAGGCGTCCTCGGTCCACAGCTTGAGCACCGTCCCCGGCGCCACCTCCATCACCGGGTCGGCTCCCCCGAACGTCCAGACGTACTGCTCGGGCGTCGGCGTGAATTCAACGATGGCCATGCATTGCTCCTACGAACGGTTGAGCCGAACCTGCGCGTGCACTGCGGGTCAGTATGGACACGAAGCCGGCGGCAATGACGAACCACAGGATCGCCTGTGTCAGTAGAGAGTCGATCCTGAAGTCGCTCAACACCTCTGCCGGGAACCCGGGGAACACGATCTCGCCGTCGGGTCCCGCCATCGGTGCGGGCACCTCGTGGAACGACGGCATCAGTGCCGTCACCGTCGCCGTCGCCGCCAAGTACCCTGCCGTCGCGGCGATTCCGGACTGCCACCCACCGAGCCGGGGAGCCAACCGCAGCGCGACGGCCGCGGCTGTCGCCGCCAGCACCACCGAGACGACGACCACCACCAGGTATGCGGTGGTCCGGTCGCCGATGGTGTCCTCGACGCCGACTCCGGGCGGGTTCGGCGGGTAGGCCAACGACGGGATCACCGTGGTGGACACGAACGCTGCGACGGCGAGCAGTGCCGCAGCGGCCCGGGCGTCGACCCGCATCCCGCGCCGGTGCAGCACTGCCATCACGACGCTGAAGGCCACCGCGAACAACGCGCCCATCACCAGGCCGAACACCAGGGTGCCCACGCCCGCGCCGACGTTCTCCTGCAGCGCCCTGGTGAAGACCTCGTGCTCGTGGCCGTGTTCACCGGTCAGGGCCGCCTCGGCATGGGAGCGGCCCTCCTCGTAGTCGATGGCCTGGTCGATCAGCGGCGAGATTTCAAGGCGGGCGTAGGCGAACGACGCGAGTCCGGCGACCAGACCCGACACCACGCCTATTCCGATGTACTTCTTCTCCATGTCGAATCCCGGTCAGTGGCAGGGGAAGCCCAGCAGATGGCGGGCGTCGTGGACGAATTCGTGGACATGGGTGTCGGCACCGAACACCGACACCGCGCCCTGGTCATAGCCGAGGAAGTAGTAGGCGATCAAGGCGAGCACGGTCGTTCCGGTCAGCCATAGCGCCGTGCCGACCACCGTGCTGTCCGGGGTCTCGACGGCGCCGCTCCAGCGTACTACCGACTCGTGGGAAGCAGTCATCGTTGGGTTTCCTCCTGAGATATTAGTTTCATTGAACAACTATTGTGCTCAGCAGCGAGTCTGAGTCAGCGCTGGATCCGCGTCAACCCGAAATCGGCCACGTCAGCAGCCTCGAAATGTGTTCTTAACAACGGCCAACAACTTCTGTAAATCTTGCGTTACCACCGGGCCGTAGAGTTTGCGCACGACCGCGGGATGCGGTTAGTTCCGTGGTGGAAGTATTCTCTCGCTGAACTAAAGATCGGAGATGACCGGCATGCACGGTCCACACGACGTCGGGGGCCGCGACGGTCTCGGCCCCATCGCCACCGAGTTCCTCCAGCCCGGCATCCCGGACTGGCGCTACCCGTTCGAAGGGCGGATGCACGCGGTCACCGCGATGGCCATCGCCAAGGGCGCATTCAACCTCGACGAGCAGCGCCATGGCATCGAGCTGATGCGGTGGAGCGACTACACCGACTCCACCTACTACGCCCACTGGCTGTTCTCGGTGGAGAAGCTGCTCAACGACAAGGGGTACATCACCCACGACGAGATCGACACGCGGATGGCCGAACTCGGAGCTCCGAGCATGACGCCACACCCCGAAAAGCCGGCGACCCTCTCCCCGTTCGCCGAGAAGATGGTCGACGTGCTGTGGAAAGGCACCCCGCACGACCTGCCCGCCGAGGCTCCGCCGGTCTACGACGTCGGAGCGACCGTTCGGGTGCGAAACATCCACGACACCAACCACAACCGACTTCCCGGGTACCTCAACCGTGCCACCGGCGTGATCGCCAAGCAGTACGGCGCCTTCCACGACCCGGCGGCCAGCGCGCATCAGCAGACCGACGTGCCGCACCAGCTCTACATGGTCCGGTTCACCTCGACCGAGTTGTGGGGCGACGACGCCCTTGAGGAGTTCGACCTGTACGCCGACCTGTTCGAGGACTACCTCGAACCCACCACCTAACACAAACACTCACCGAGACAAGGAGATCTGACGATGGACTGGCTTTCGCTAACCGACGTCGAAGCGCGGGTGAACGCGTTGGAGTCACTGATGGTCGAGAAAGGCTTGGCCGAACACGAAGCGGTCGACGCGGTCGTCGCCTCGTTCGAAAACGACATGGGGCCCGTCAACGGAGCCAAGGTCGTGGCCAGGGCGTGGACCGACCCGCAATACAAGGAATGGCTGCTGCGCGACGCCACCGCCGCCATCGCCGACATGGGGTTCACCGGACTGCAGACCGAACACATGGTGGCCGTAGAGAACACCGCCGAGCGACACAACGTCGTGGTCTGCACGCTGTGTTCCTGCTACCCCTGGACCCTGCTCGGCATTCCGCCGGCGTGGTTCAAATACCCCCAGTACCGCGCCCGGGTGGTCAAGGAACCCCGCAGCGTCCTGGCCGAATTCGGCGTCGAACTGCCCGCCGACGTCAAGATCGACGTGTGGGACAGCAGCGCCGAGATCCGGTACCTGGTGATCCCCCAACGCCCCGCGGGCACCGACGGCATGACTGTCGAGGACCTGATGTCGCTGATCAGCCGCGACTCCATGGTCGGCACCGCACTGGTCGGGACGGGGGCCTAGATGACCACCGCCACGGTCGACCTCACCGGCTTCGACGACTGGGACGGCGCCTCTGCCCTCCCAAGGTCCAATGGCGAACTGGTCTTCGACGCGCCATGGCAGGGCCGACTGTTCGGTCTCGTCGTACACCTCTGCTCGGCGGGCGCCTTCGAGTGGGACGAGTTCAAGGAACATCTGATCGCGGTGATCGACGAGTCGGGACTGACCGATGTCTGCGATCCGGCGGTGTACTACCGACAGTTCGGTGAGGCATTCTGCCGACTGGCGGCCACCAAGCAGTTCTTCGACGCGACGGCGCTCGACGAGCGGACCGTGACCGAGGCAGCGTTGCTCGCGCACGACGACCACGACCACCCGCATCACCATTAGGAGCACCGCCATGAGCAAGGCCACAGCGCTTTCCGTCAGCGTCGGAATCTTGGGCGCCCTGTCCACCTGGCTGACGGCGACCGTCTGGTTGCTTCCAGTCTGGGTGCTGTTCCTGGCGTGGGCGTCGTTCTTCTTCGTCGGATCGGGTTCATCCGGCCTGGTGAAGTCCGTCGCGTGCAACTGGGCGGGCATCCTCATCGCCACGGGCACGTTGCTGGCGGTCAGCGCCACGTCGAGTGCCATCCTGTTGGCGGTTGCGGTCGGAATCGGCAGTCTGACAATGGTTCAAGTCTCCCGCCTTCCGTGGCTGTCTGCCACCCCGGCGATCGTCTTCGGCTTCGCCATGACGGTAGGCACGATCGCCGCCACCGGCAACGGCATCCTCACCGCTGGGGTGTCCAACCCGGCGCTCATCGCGGCCGTCACTTCGTTGGTGGGTGCGGCGTTCGGGATCGCGTCGGAGTGGGGAGCGTCCGTGATCGCCAAGTGGTGGGGCGTCCGCATGTTCGACTCCGGACAACCCGCGTGAATGCTGCATCCCGTACCAACGCCGGATATGCTGGCCGAAAACATAATTCGGAGACGACAACCGTATCAGGAGGAGGGGCCGTGCCCAGCACCACGAGCATGGACAGCGTCTCCGAAGTTCTGTTCCGAGTTGGACGCTGGTGGACCGAGGTGTTCTCAACCGGCTTGCTCGACGCCGAGGTGAGCAGCGTCGAGGGCTGGCGGGTACTCGGAGTGCTACGCGGCGGTGATGGCTTCACCATGAGCGACATCGCCGCCGGAATGTCGGTTGCCCCGCCGACATTGACGCGCATCGTGGACAAGTTGGTCGACGGTGGGTTCGTCGTGCGCCGCGTCGATGCAATGGACCGCCGCCGCGTGTTGGTGTACCTGTCACAGAAGGGGAAGACGAAGGTACGCAAGCTGGTACGCCAGGAGGCGTCAATGAAGGCAGTCTTGGTCGAGGAGTTTGGCGAGACCACGGCCGTTCAACTTCTACGCACGCTGGCACGGGTGCCAGACCTGCTGGTTCCCGGTCGCTAACCGGGGGCTGATCGCGACTTTTCACGCCGCGAACACCCTAGAAATGCCACGGTAATCGGGGGCATTCACGATCGGTTCACGCACGAGTGGACGGAGATGGACGTGTACGGCAAATCGACCATCGGCCCACCGCGAGAAACTCTCGACATCGCGCTTGTGATTCCGGATAGTGGGTCCGCTGGTATCTACGGGCCGTCGTGCGCGGCGTGCGCAGAACTGGCGATCGCCGATGTGAACGCCCGCGCGGGACTGCTCGGACACCGCATCCGACTGATCCCCGTGGACGGCAGCAGGGCACCAGCGGCCGTGGCAGCTGAGATCGCCGCGCTGCTCGAACTGGATGCCATCGACGCCGTCACCGGGTGGCACATCTCGCCGGTGCGGCAAGCTGTCGCGAGAGTCACCGCCAACAGGGTGCCCTACGTATACGGCCCGCTCTACGAGGGCGGCGAGCGCACCCCCGGACTGTTCCTCACCGGCGAGACCCCCTCGCGTCAACTCCTGCCCGCGATGGACTGGATGAACACGGAGTTCGGCGTCGACCGCTGGGTCGTCATCGGGAACGATTACGTCTGGCCGCGCGAGACGGGCACGGCAGCGCGCACACACGCCCGGGCCCGCGGGCGCCCATTGGTCGGCGAGCTATACCTGCCCTTGGGCACCTCCGACTTCAGCAGAGCCATCCGGCACGTCGAGACCACCGCCGCGTCAGGGGTGCTGCTTCTGTTGGTCGGCGGCGACGGGGTTGAGTTCAACCGGCAGTTCGCAGCCGCAGGCATGGCCGCCGCGGTTCCCCGACTCAGCCCGCACGTAGAAGAGAACATGCTGATGGCCAGCGGTTCCGAGAGCAACGACGGCCTGTTCGCTTCCGCAGGCTACTTCGAAGCTCTCAACACCACCGCGAGCATGAACTTCGCCGAGCGCTACTACGCCCACTTCGGACCGGCCGCACCGGCGCTGAACAGCATCGGTGAATCATGTTATGAGGCACTGACCTTACTGATCACACTGGCCACACGCGCTGGATCGCTCGGCATTCCCGAGCTCAGCGCCGCGGCAGAAAACCTGACCTATTTCAGCCCGCGAGGCGAGGTCACCATGCGCGGCAACCAAATGTCGCAAGATATCTACGTGGCCGAGGCCGTGGGGATGGACTTTGAGGTCCGTCAAAGGATCTCGGCCGCCTAGTGGCGTCGACCATCGATGACGGTGGGTCGCCGCCCACCGCAATTGAGAGTTTCGTGTGCTGGCCGGCAGCGCCGACTTCATCTACGCGGCACCTCGGTGCGTCGAATCTAGGATCGGCTGTCTGCACCGACGACCTGACGAGCGGCGCGCTCGCCTCGCTCGACGAGATCGAAGGCCCACACCCTTGCGGTTGTACCAACGCGCGGTCTCGAGCCGACTGCGACAGTAGCCGCCCCAGCAGAGTGAAAGCCCGAGGTAGCGCGTCGATTCACCGTCATATAGCGAATATCGTTGCTCTACAATCCCATTCGTGATATCTGCACTAGAGCAGCGCAGTTCTGCGGGGTTCTCCCGCTGTGTTGCACATGCGAGTTCTGGTGACCGCGGCGTGCGCGGACCGTCTCGTGGCGGCCGCTCCCGCAGCCTGTCTCGTGGAGCGCTTCCACTCCTATGGTCTGACTTTGACTGCCAACACTGCGGTTCAGCTGGTCGCGGTCCGTTCCGACCATGGGGCTGCCTGCTCCAGTTGGGCAGCGAGCCGAACCAGCAATGACTCGCCTGCTAGAGGAGACACGAACTGGACGCCGAGCGGAAGGCCGTCTGCGGTCATGTGCATGGGTACCGAAATAGCCGGTCTGCCCGTCAGATTCGCGAGTTGGGTGTACGGAACCCAGCTGAGGTTCTTGGCCACCATGTCGTCGACGATGTTGGTGTATCGCAGTAGCCCGGCGGTCCGGGTCTTGATGAGAAGGTCGGCGGCGCGCTGCACAGCAGCAGGCATGTCGAACTCCCCGATTCTCGGCGGCGGTGTTGCCAAGGTCGGGGTGAGCAGGAGGTCGTAGGAGTCGAAGAAGCTGCTGAGGCGGCGTGTGTGTTCATGGCGGCGCTCGACTGCGGACACGTAGTCGACGCTGGTGGTTGCGCGGCCCAGTGCCGCCATGACGAGGGTGTCACGCTCGAAGGCTTCGTCTGGTGCTCCACTGCGCCGCTTGGCTTCCTGAACCTCCCAGGCCACGTAGACGAACCAGGTGAGGAGGAAGTCTCAGGCGAGGGCGGCATCGTCGAACGGTGCGGCTGGCAGCTCCTCGACGATGTGGCCCAGGTCGTTGAGCACGCGGATGGTCGCTTCCACCGCCGCAAACGCTTCTGGGTGCGGCGTCGGGTTGATCGCGGAGGGGACCCGTACGCCGATCTTCAACGTACCGGGATCCTGACCCACGCATGACGCCAGTGACGATGTCGGCATCGCGGGCACATATGGGCCGAACGGTTCACCGCCGGTGATGACGTCGAACATCGCTGCGGTATCCCGCACGGTGCGTGAAACCACTCCCTGCACAGCAGCGCCGTGCATGTATTCGCTGGACCCCGGTCCGAATGGGGTGAGTCCGCGCCCCGGTTTAAGGCCGACCAGGCCGCAGCATGCCGCTGGGATGCGGATCGAGCCGCCACCGTCATTGGCACCGGCACACGGCACGATTCCTGCGGCGACCGCCGCTGCCGAGCCGCCCGAGGACCCACCTGGCGTGCGTTGCAGATCCCAAGGGTTGCGGGCGGGTCCCCACGCCTCTGGTTCACAGATTCCCTTGGCGCCGAACTCGGGCAGGTTGGTCTTGCCGAATATGACCAGGCCGGCATCGATCCAGCGCTGGACGATGGTCGAGTGCTCACTGACCGGTGTTGACTTCAGCGAGCGGGAGCCCTGCGAGGTTGGCAATCCTGCGTAGTCCTGCCCAATGTCCTTGATGAGAAAGGGAACTCCGGCGAACGGGCCCCGCAAATGATCCGATGGCGACGCGGGCACCTCGCGCACGATTGCGTTGATTCTCGGATTCACCGCGGCGGCGCGGTCCTGGGCCAGCTCCAGCAATTCGGCCGCCGATACCTCTTTGTCGGCGACCAGTTTGGCCAGTCCAGTCGCGTCGTATGAACGGTATTCATCGAACCTCACGCGCTTTTGCCTTTCTCTGTCGGCCACATCAATCTGATCTTGCCCTTGAACCGCACCTCAATCGGCTACGGGCAAGGCCAACCCCACGCGGCCATTGCGACTCCGTGGCGCGGCAGTCGTCGGTGGGTGTGCGGGCCGGCGCTCACGCTATCGGCTAGATCGCCGATTCGGCGTTACATCGCTGGTCGCCCAGTACAGCGGTATGAATGCCAAGGACACCACATGGCTCAAAGAAGCTCGAGACTGGCCAAGGACCTGGCGAAGGACAGTCGACCCCGGCCGTAATCTCGACACGGGCGAACTGTTGTGCAGGGCTCCTCTGACATCACCCGTCGCAACCTAACTGAACGTCGTCTGCGCCGACAGCACTCGGGTGTAAACACTGCGAGGTCTCAAGTGAGAATCCGGCACGAAATGGTCACCGCCGCGTGGGGTACCGGGTGCCATCCTGCTCGATCACCAGTCACTTTCTCCGGATTCTGAATGAGAATCTCCTGTTTCTCGAATGAGTATGAGGGCGCGCGCAGATGCCTATTCGGCTTTTGTGATGACCACAACCACATTTCGTGCGTACGTTCGAGCCCCGACACTCGGACGGGACGCAACGAAGCGGGGGACGCCATGGCCATCATCGCAAGCACCACGTCGATCCCTCTGTGACGCCGGCGTCGATGGCGTGGGATCCCCGCGACGCCCGCCAACGCGTCGCGGATCGCACGCCCCGCGGCAACTTGTGGGACATGGCTCGCCCGCATGGAGGACCTCGTCTCCATCACGGGTGAATCCTCGTCGATGGATCCACTCGACGGCTCCGACGTCGTCTACGCGGCGTGAGTGGCAGACATTCACATGACATTCCCGTGAGAAGGATGAACCGTCCCGATTACCGATAGCGCCGTAACACACTCGTCGACAGCCCTGAAATCGTCTGCGGCAATGTCTTTCGCGGTGACAGACTCCATGGCCAAAGCCTCGCGGCGTCCTTCCAGATACTCCTTGGTGAGCGACTCTGACCTCTGCAACATTCCGTCGGACTCGCCCGACTGCCAGTCCAAGCTAGACCGTGACGGGGCCGCATCGGATGTGAACGCTGAGCGCACCTGGCGCTGCATTGGTCTTGGATGGCGTAACGCAGACTGCAGAGCAGTCATGCTCGTCCAACCAGGCAGCTGTCGACGCTCATACCCTCGCCGAAGCAGCTGTAGAGACAACTCGCCCTTTGCCGAAGCGGCCACTCACATCGATGAAGCGGATCCGACGCGGCTGTCCGTTGTGCTCGACGTGGATGTGCAGATGAGGTTCGGTGGAGTTTCCGGAATTGCCGACTTCGCCGAGACGGTCGCCGGGTTGGACAGAATCCCCTGTCACCACGGAAACGGTACCTAAGCGCAGATGGGCCAACACGATGTGTTCGTGGCCGTTATCGATGACGACGTGGTTACCCACGGCCTGGTATTCGTCGGCAACACCGTCGGGGCGACCGTCTTCGGCGTGGATGACCGTTCCCGCGCACGGGGCGACGAGCTCAGTGCCCAATGCATAGAAGTCCTGATCGGTGCTGCCCAGGAGGCCGCGCCGTGATCGTCCAGTCCAGTGGACGCGCACGAGATCTAGCGCTTCGCGTTGCTCTGGTGCGACCCAGTGGTGGTTGAGGATGCGTCCTTGTCCTGCGACCACTCGCCATCGACCATCGCGCAGAGGAAAGATCAGCTCGCCCGTCATCGGAGCATGTGCGCCGGTGTGGGGCGCCACGATCGCCGCACAGCTGGCGGCCAACGCCAGCACCAGGCTCGTCCAGGAATGGAAGCTGGTGAACCCATCGAAGAGCGGTTCGTCTATCCACAGTCCGTGCAAGGCGACGGCGCCGGCGCCGAGCGCGGTCAGCGCGGCCAGTGGCGATGGTGAGATCGACAACGAGGGCAACAGGAACCGCCAGGACATGACGGTGAAGAACACCAGTGTGAAGAGAGTGCCTGTCCACGATTCGCGACTACCGGTGGTCACTCCGTCGATCACGCTGAAGACCACGACCACGCACCAGATCGCTGCCCACATCTGATGCCATCTCACTGATCTCATCAGACTCCGACTCGTTCGTCAGCGGGCCGCGTTGGCGCCGGGTCCGCCGTCATGGGCGTTGTGTCCTCCGCCAGCACGGTGGAACGGACCGTTGTATTCGTGAACCTGCTTCTGAGACCGCCGACAGCTTTGCGCGCACGTGCTGCGACGGATTGATAGTCATGGTCGGTCAGGATCATCGAGTCTGCTCCAATCATGATGAGTCCGAAGGCGACAAGGCCCATGCAAACCATGATGCCGAGGTGCATACCCTCCAGCGATACCGTGACGATCTTGCGGGCCGCGGCGCGCTTGCTCCAGATGACAAACGGTACAGCGACTTCGGCGACGATCGTGAAGTAGTTGATCACCCATCCGAGGTAGACGTTGCTCATTGCCTGCGGGTACCACGAGAACATGGAGAACTGGTGGATTTGGCTGATGTAGTACATGGCGGTGCCGTTGGTCCAGATCTCGGCCGTAGCTTTGAGGTAACCGGCTACGAAGTACAATACCGCGATCTGAATGAGCATCGCTAATGCGGCGACGTTGTGCAGCAGCCGAGCTACCAGACTTCCCTCGGGGTTGGCTATCAACGCATCGCGGCGCTGCTTCGCACCGGGCGCGAAGTAGGCATTGGACACCGTGAAGATCATGAACACCAACAGAATCCGGGCGAGGTTGTCACCGCCTTCCAGGATGTCTTGGTTGCGTAGATAGATCGACCAAAGGAACACCGCGTGCAGCAACGTCAGCCACCGGCCGCCGAAGATGGTGAACAGTATGGCCACCAACAGCCCGGCATGGAACACAAGATTGAACCAGGCGTCCGAACTATCGACGAAGTAGAGCGAGAAGTGGCCGCCGTGGAGTTGTTGTGATGCATCGGCAAAGGAGTTGTAGCTGTTTGGCCCCCATAGGTATTCGCGGTGTCCGTAGTCTGAGACGTAGAAGTGCACAGCGGCGATTCCGAGAATGAGCCGCAGTATCGCGATACCGATGAGGCGGTCGAAGCCGGCCGTCGCTCTCGTGATCCAGGTGTCCAGACGTGCGGCGGCGGTGCTGTTCAATGTCACGGTCTACTCACTTCGCTACGTCGGGGACGAAGGGGTCCCAGCTGGTGGTGATGATTGTCTTGGTGGGTAGCGTGGGCGGATTTTCGGCGTCGCGTGCTGAGAAGGGTGTCATCGGGGTGCTGGTGAAGGTTCCACGCACCGCCAGTATGTGTGCCGACCCAAAGCGGTCCTGTGCGCATCGTGACATGAACCGCCCGAGTGCATCGAGCATCGGTTGGTAGCGCCTGTCGAGGTCGGCGTGCTGGCTGGGCTGTTCTGCCGCGGGCGCGTGCGAGATGGCCGCGAGCTCCATCGCGTAATCGGCCATCCGTTGTTGCGCAGCAAGGGTGACACCAGGCAATTTGGTAGGTAGCACGTGACTCGACTTCACAAGATCTTCGATCGGGTACTGGACATCGAATGCCGGTGGCTCACCAATCGAGCCATTGCTCAACTGAATCCGTGCGGTGACCATCAGATGGGTATTGGTCGTCGACGGCGTGGGTGCGAACAGGTGCCAGTCTTGTTCGAACCACGGCTGCACCACCGTGTTCACAACGGGATCGATCCGAGACTTCACGGTGGAATCTGGAAAGTTGTAGAGCAGAGTGCACAACCCAAATACGCCCACTGCTCCGACGACGACACAGAACAGGATGCGGATGTGGATCGGATGCGACGTGGGGCGCGTTGAATCGATGCTGCTACTCACGGCAACGCCTTTCATTGTCGACGTGAGCGGTGGGTCGGGACACGACACTCCCCCTGGCGCGCCCCGACCCACCGCCTGTGGCCAGATGCGATCAGTTGGTCGGCGCGTCGAACCTGACGTCAGCGGTGCCCGAAGGGCTGCTGGCGACACTGCCTGAGGAGGCCGCCTTCGTTCTGAAGCCAGTGGCTCGCGCCGCCAAGGCACCCGCTGCACCCGCGACGCCGGCATCCAACGCGTGCTGAGCCATGTCGGCGAGGCTTTGCGGCTGCATGGCGATGACCGACGGGTCGATACTGGCGCTGAGAGCCGAATCGGCGACCGCCGGCGCCGGTGCGACCACGACCGGAGCGGCCTGAGCCAGCGGGCCCGCAGACACCGCCATCGCTGCGGTGGCCGCCAGCAACGCGCCAGCGGTGTAACGAATGCGTTTCGTATACATAGATTTCCCCTCGTGAAATTTCGATGTCATGGCGCTCTAAGCGGACGCCACGCGATCATCGTCTCCGCAGCGGGAGTCGGCGGCAATCACACTTTTTTGGGTGAAAGTTGGCTTGCAGTACCCGCTTCGACGTGCTAGTCCCGCCGCTTGCAACTCAACAGCAAGAAGAGTGGCGTCGGGAACCACTCAGGCCAAGATTCATCCGAAGCATCGCTGCTAGCAACGGGTCGAGGTTCAGCAATGCCGGTGATATCGAACCCGGCTTCTAACACGAGGCGGCAATGCGTTTCGAGTGAGTAGAAGCGTTGCACCGACGGCTCGGGCGACACCAATCCGTCAACGTTGAACCTCTGCACGATAGTGCGGCCCGCGAAGTACTCCCGCGATGAAATACCGCCTGCCCATTGATCCGGTCCAGCAACCCTCTGCGCTCTTGGCACGTAGAAGCACGGATGCAGGCTGAGGTAATAGAACCGACCACCTGGACGTAGCACCCGCGCGAATTCAGCGAAACGCCTGCCGGGTTCGGCGAGGGCGTGCGGCAATCGGTTGGCGTACACGACATCGACGCAGTCGTCGGGCAACGGTAGATTATCGACGTCACCCTGGCAGAAGGTCGAGGTCTTGGGGTCCGCCGCCGGGTGAGCTGTGGCGGCGGCGATGAGCGCAGGGGAAATATCTACGCCGCGCACGTGGTTGGCGCCACGTTTAAGGAGTAACCGGGCAAACAGCCCCTCCCCACAGCCAGCGTCGAGGAATTCAAGCCCTGACGGGTCGCCGATCGCAGCCAGGAGCGCAGGGTCAGTGACCTTCGTTTGGTAGCGATCCCGACCTTCCCGAACAATTTTGATCCAGTACTCGGCATTGAGCTCGTAGCTGCGCTGGATCGGACCGTTGGCTGTGCCGTCATCGTGACTGGTCTGCACTTCGGATCATCCCCTTACCGCTGCGGATCAATCTGGCAATGGAGCGTGTGCGCTGCAGCTTGCAAACGATCGTCGTTGCGTTCTTCGGCTACCGATTTCAGAGCTGAAACGACGGCCGGGCAGCGTCCTGTCATCCCCGGATCAGCCGCCAGCAGGAGCGGAAGGGCAATGCGCACAAGGTAGTACACGTACGCATTGTTTTGAGTTCGCATGTCAGAGGCCGTCATCGCCGCCGTCAAAGCCAGCGAGGTGTTTTTCGGTAGGCGTCGGCGACCTAGCGTCATGTCACCGGCATACGTTGCGTGCGACCATAGCTCCATCGCTGCAAGGCCCTGCTCCGTGCCGACGCGGTCTTGATACCACTCGACGAAAGATAAGTCGTCCTCTGCAAGCAACCGTGCTATTACCGTACTTCTTGTCAGAAAAGTCAACGCGCACGACGTGTCTTGAACGTGCCGTGGTTGCAAAACACCGGCTTTTATCAACTTATGCTCCACGATCCCGTATCCCACGATCTGGGCAACGTCGGCAAAGCCGGGTGGATCGGATACGAATTCATCAGCTGATTTGAGTACCGAATCGTGGTTCTCGAAGATCCCGGCTGGCCCACTCGCAAAAAACATGTCTGCGACCCCGTTGGTTCGTTGACCCCATCCGGCAGAGAACAGCCGACTGGCATTATCGGATCGCCCGTGCAACATCTCAGCGACCCCCGACAGGAGCGTAATCACGGTGGACACCGGGGCCGAGCGGATAAGCGCGCCAAGCGCTGCTTCGCGAATACTCGCTCCAGCCGCATGAGTGGACTGCACCGCGGCGTCCAATCGTTGGTTCTCACCCCACTTTTGGACGTACCTCGCGATCGATGGCGAGACTGCCATGAGCTTGGACAAGGTGCCACCCTCGACCCGCTCGATCCAGCGAGGGTTGTCCCACAGCCGAGAGAGCGTCGACTGCGATACTCCCGACAAGGACGAGGCGTCCACTGCCCGCAAGTCACCCACCAACTTGGCCAACGGGATTGCCAGAGCGCCCATCTCAGCAGACCTACCAACTGTGAATGCAGTTTGCGCGATGGGCCCACTTGACGCCACTACGCGGCCACCCCAAATGACCAGAAGGCAGCACTGGCATCGACTGATCCCTGGCCAATGCCCAGCAGACAACAGTCACAGCAACTTCGCAGCGAACTGGCAGCTTTCAATCGCCATTCAATGCACTCGACCGACCACGTATCGCGCAACAGGCCCCCCCGAACCCGATTATGTTAACTCGCGCTTTCGCCATGACTACTACGCTGCGCGAATAGCGGAACAGAAAATCGGAACCACTAAGTCCGAATAGTAGAACAACACGCGGCCGGCCGTCGGCCCTACTGCGCGGACCCAGCACGCTGGGGTCCTCAATGTCACCGCCCCGCGGGGCCAAATTCGCGGCCTCGTGGACATGACCTAAGCCTTTGGAATTCGAGGTCGGCTGGTGTAGATCGGTGACACGCCGAGGACCGCAACACCACGCCCTTGACTGCAAGAATCACGTGGAAGGAGACATCGCCGGGTCGCACCCCCAGTACGAGCTCTTCGCCGGCGGGTTCCTCAATCGGCCCAGCCGCAACTTGACCAACACATACTGCGATCGGCGAGGATGGCGCGTAGGGACTCACCGCAGGAACCGACACGCTGATCTCTGATGCCACAGGGGGCCATGGACAGTTATAGGGCATGTGGAACAGTGCGGGAGAGCTGATGCAGGGGGTACGAGTGGCGATCACGTCCCGCATAGGCGTGGGTGTGGGGATCTGACATGAGCGGCGCAGCACAACGGTTACCCAGGCTTGGACCTGCCAGCGGTGACACAGATCTGATCGCGCGGATCGAACCTGTCGTGCGGGCCGCTGGCCTCGGCGACCGCGTCAGTGTCGTTCACATCCGGGACCGCGCGTGCCGGAGTGCACATTTCGGCGCCGGACCCGACATGGTCTACGAAGTCGGGTCCATCACAAAAACCATGACTTCGCTGGTCTTTGCACAAGCCCTTGAGTCGGGCGTGCTGCGAGCCGACACGACTCTTGGGAGCCTGCTCGATCTTGGCGACAGCCCCGCCGCGGGCGTTTCACTGGCAGAACTTGCCAGTCACCGGTCCGGCCTGCCGCGAGTCGCTACCCGAGCCAGCGATCACGTGAAGGCGTATGCCGCCGTGCTGCGGCACCGCAACCCGTACACCGCCGACCTTCCCACGCTGCTCGCTCAAGCACGGGCGGCCACCATCCTTGGTAAGGGACACTTTTCGTATTCCAACCTTGGTGCTGCTCTGCTCGGCCAGGCGCTCGCCGTCTACGCGGGGATCAGGTATCCCGAATTACTGGACCGCGAACTGTTCGCTCACCTCGGGATGAAGCATTCAACCACCCCGTTGTCCAGCCGTGATCTGCCCGCAGGAGCACCCACGGGGCGCAGCGCGCGCGGCAAGCGTGAGCAGGCGTGGACGTTGGGCGCCTACGCCCCCGCCGGTGGGGTGCGCTCCACACCGGCCGACATGGCTCGCTACGCCCAAGCTCTGCTCGATCGTGAAGTGCCGGGCCTTGAAGCGCTCACACCCCGATGGCGCGCCGACAACGAGAGTCGAGTGGGTTACGCCTGGTTCACTGATCGAGTCGCCGACGTAGACATCACCTGGCACAACGGTGCGACGGGAGGCTTCGCCAGCATGCTGGCTCTCGACATGAGCAACGCGGCAGCGGTAGTTGTCTTGGCCAATGCCGCGGTTGCGGTTGCGGTTGATGACATCGCCGTACGCCTCCTGCTGGATGCAATATGACAGGCAGAGACACGCACGCCGTCCGCGGCTGTCTCGGATTCAACATCGCACCTGAGTGTGAAATCGCTGGCTGCAGCACTTTACGGGCACGATCCCGGCCTACGCGACGGCCGCGAATTCTCCGTCGTCAAGCCCATGGCCACCGCGGCGGCTTGCCACCATCATTGAGCGTTCTTCGTGACGCCGCTTCGAAACACTGATGACGTGGGAAGCATCGCGCGCACAGCCGCGATGAGTGCGGGGGTGTCAACCGGTGTAACGGTGCTTAGCGTGATGACGGGCGTGAGACCCAGCGGTTCGGCATTCCGCGCCCAGTTTTCCCAGTCGGTCTCCAGCCGCTCCAGATCACGATGCAGCGGGCTACGCGAGCGACCGCGATAGCGTTCCCGGATGACCTCGACTGGGGCAGTGCACCACACCTCGACAGCGCGATCGGCACCAGACCTCAACAACGCATCGGCCGCGAACTGCGCGTCACGCGTTCTGTACCACCACGATTCGACTATGACCACCCCCCGCTGAGCGGCGGCTCGGGACCACATGAGTTCCGATGCGACGACGCCGAGACGTGACGAAGGTGCCCCTTTGTTTTCTTGGGCGAGAGCCTCTTTGAGAACGTCCTTCGAGAGAAAGTGAGCTGACATCTCACTCGCCAACGACGCACCGACTGTGGTCTTTCCCGCACCAGGCAAACCGTTGATCATGATCACTTCGTCGGCCACACCATCACGATCCCGTTGCCGTCGTAGGTTCGGCCGTGGGTGTCGATGGCGCGCACTGCCAGAATGAATTCGCCCAGATCTGTTGCGAAGAAATCGGATTGAGAGTAGCTATCGGCAGTAGCGGGATCACCTGGTAGCCAAGTGAAGACCGACCACGGCAGCGGATACCCAGCGCCGGGTTCGCCAATTCCGAGAGGGACCGAAGTCGCAACAGGGGTGCGCCCACTCAGTTCCTTTGCTGCGGCCGCCTCAAGCTGAAGTTCATGGCGCACCGCCTCGATGTCATCGCTGGGTTCCAGCGGGAACCGGGCTACAACCTGTTCGCCGACCCGGTATATGGCGTTGACCGTGCCTGCACCCGATATCGACTGGATGGGGAGGTCCGACCACTGCGGGAACTGTTCAGCAATGAGTTCCCCGACCGCGCGCGGCGAGACCGTCAGCTGATCGGGATGCATCTCCACCGCGGCAGCGTGACACAACGCTCCACCACGAACAACCGATTTCCGCCGAGACTCCCGCCCGGTAACGCCGCAACTGCCTGTCTCACATCAAAAGAAAAGAGTCAGCCCATCGGCGACCAGTTCCTTGGTCCATTGTCCCAAGCCGGGGTGCCTCTGGGTCGTTTCGTTTCTCGTCTCGCACTGACTGTCCCGAATCTTGGCGACGGTGGGCAACGAGACTGCACGCAGCGTCAACAGCGCCGTGGGTTACACGTACACCAAGGAACAGCCGGCCGGCGCTCCGGCTTGCACATGTCTTCAACGACTCGACCTGCTCAACCTCCCCAATCAGCGCGGTTCGTTACAGACCTCCGATGGTGCTAAGTGTCAAGCGTGAGTCCTGAAGTGGCGTCTGGCGAGGGTCCGCGCCTGAGCACGGCGCGGGCGATCTGAGAGGGCCCACTGCCGGCCCGGGCGATGAGTGTTGAGGTTGCTGACCAGATCGCCGAATGGCCAGCGGTGGTCACGAAGCCTCCCCCCGTCGGGCCGGCGAAGCTGGCCATGGCCACCGGTGCACGGCAGGTCGCAGCGATGTTTCGTGCGCGGCGCTCCTGTTCGGCGAGCTCCCAATCGTGGTGCGCGACGCCACAGGCATAGAGGTCCACACCGAGTTGTGCTGTCCTGCTTATATGTTCGTCGATCCCAGTATCGCGACATATCCCCAGACCGATGCGCCACCCGTCGAGGCAGATCGCTTGCGGCCCCGGTCCCGGCCAGAACGACGCCTCCTCGTCGGCGCCCAGATGGGTCTTGCGGTAGACGACGACAGGCCCGTTGGCGTCGACCAGCACGGTCGCAATGTAGCGGCGTCCGTAGGACTCCACCGGCGCGCCCACCAAGGCGGTGGAACCCGTTGCCGCGCACGCTGCAGTGAGCGATTCCATGACGGCACCGGCGATATCGATCGGCGACGCATCGAGCTGGTAGCCAGTTAGGGACAGTTCTGGAAAGACCACCAGACGGGCGTGGGATTGGACAATCAGCTCAGCGTGGGCATCCACGTTCGCGGCCACGGCGCCCGCAGTAATGAGTGGCTGGGCCACCGCGACAGACAACCCCGCATCCACCGCTCCATTGTGCTGCTCCCCGGCCCTTTCGGCTGAGTTGATCGCGACGGTGTCCTCGACACAGATCTACGCGGCGGCGCTGATCGGTGGCTGAAACGCCTTACCTTCGTCGAATGGCTCTCCACGTTGCAAGCAGTGATGGAGCTGGCCGTGTCGCTCGCCCTGAGATCGTCCGACACCTCTGGGCTCCGGGAACCACGCCCGCATCCCGCGAGGTGCCAGATCGTCATGCTCCAGGTGGTGGACACAGCCCGGCCCACCGGACAGAACCACGACATCTGGCCCCTCTCCGGTGACACCGACATGCAACAAGACTCCGTCATCTGCTGGCGCAGCGCCTGTAGGTTCTCAATTCCCTTTTCATTCGGTGGTCGGCTGGCCTGCGATTTTGCCAACTTTCTCATTTCGATGTCGTCGACTTTTTCTCAAATTCGTGTCATTTCCTCAACAATCTCGTTTCGGCGGACACCGCGCAGCGGGGTGGTCGATGGTCAGATCGCCGACTCCGGCGGATCCTGCGTGCGGGCATCGCAGAACACTGGCCTGGCGTTGTCCCCCATGCCAATCGACACTAGGTGCTCGTCAACCGGTAACTTCAATTTCATTGACTTCGAAGCCTAAGAGTGACGCCAAAACTTTCGGCAGCATGTCAGCATAGAGATCCGTGGAGTCGGCTTCGGCTCCGAAAGCAGCTGCATACAGTGCTTCTGCGCTCTCGATTGTTTCTTCGGAGACGTAGCGGATTTCCACGTCGGTGGGCTCGCCCGGGGGCCAGGCGCAGACTGCGACCCGTTGAGTAGGCCGGTTGGGTTTGCCGTGGGTGTGGATCGCGAGCTTCAGAGCCCTTGTGGGCCGGAGTCCGCGCTCCCCTGCGATGGTTATATTCTCCGAGAGCTTGCGGGCGAGCTGTTGATCACGAACATGGGCAGCAGCCAATTGTGCTTGCAGGTTTCGTTTTTCGAGACGAACAAGGGTTCGCGGCTGCCGGGCATTGAACCTCTCGGCTTGCTTGCGAAGCGTACCCAGGAGCTCAACCACAGGGTCCTGAGTCCGTTCATTCGTCCACACCTGAGTAGTCAGATGTTTGGTCGTGATCGCCGCGGGCAGATCCATGGCCAGCTCCATCCGGGCCGATACCAGCGATCCCTGCTCCAGTATTGCCGCGATCTGGTCAAAGTCGATCGCGTACACGTGTGCTGCACCGCGCACGTCGAGTCGGTACTCCGACTTGTCCTTACGTGCAATTGCCACACCGCAAGGTTGGGTGAGGTCGTAGACCTCGCGTTCGAGATCACCTGTCTCCGAGGCCAATAACGCAAGCAGGTCGACCTGCCGTTGAGCGAACTCCAACATGGGCAGAGCTGGCGGGTGATCCAGGAAGTACTCTTTGCCGTCGGAGTGAACGGCGAGTCCTGTAGCAAAGTAGACCGCCCGCATGAAACGCAGCGACGGGACGGTGTGTGTTGGATCCAAAAAGGTGCGGTCGACCACGACGCGCCGCCCGAAGGACACACCCGTCAAGTGTCTAATTTCATGCTCAGCGGCCGCCCGGTCTGCCTTGGTGTTAAACACGGCGACCACGGTCACGGGCTGATCGCCGTAATGCAGCCATACACCCAAAGCAGGGTCACCGACCCGCTGAAATGACGCAGGTGCGCGAACCATATTCGCATTCGCAATAACGGCTAGAGCGTCGGCGTGACCAGCCTGGGTGATGATCCTGGACGACTCCAAGCGGACACGTTCGAGATGAGTGCGAACCACATGATTGGCCAGATGGGGCACCGCCGCCTTTCCCAGGACGGTTTGTATTCGTCCACGCGCGACCACGTCGCATTCGTAATCGAGGCGCAGATCGACAATCGATTCTGACCGGCCGACGTCGCGACGCGGCACCTCGCCCAGCTCAATGAGCCCGCACGAGCCGAGGACGGTCATGGCATCGATTGCGACCCCGCGGTCGACGCCGTAAGCCGTATGCGCATGAATCACAACCTGATCCGCCGGCGTGGGTGAACCAAGCCCGACATTCTGCAACTCAATGGCAGCCGCGAGAACACCAAGCTGGTCAACGTCCAAACCGATGACCGCCACCAGCGCCGGATTGTCAGCCAGACTCGCGTGGGCGTATGGCGCGAGGGCTGCGATTTGGCGAAACGCACCAGGTGCGTGTGTATCGACTGCGCGACGCTGGTGCTCGAGCAACGTGGTGTAGGCCGCCTGCCCGACTTGCTCACGCTCGGCTTCGGCAAGCACCACGTCCCACAGGTAGGCGCGCCGCGCTTCATGGAACCAGAGGCCGTCCGGGTAGCGCACGGAGAACACGCGTTCATGTTCGAGGGCGGTACGCATGACACCCCAGGAGATCGCGTCTACGCCGAGGAGTCCGAGGATCTCGCCGTCTGGCAGGGGGTAAGTGAAGGCCGATAGCCTTCGCGCCGCATGCTGAGCATCAGTAGGAAGCCGCGATAGCGCGTCGGCCAGCACGTCACTGAAAAGTGTTGGCGCCGAGTAGTGATGGAGCTGGCCGCCACTGCGAAGATGCGCGATAAGGCCCTCGACGAGGAGTGGAAATCCCGCGGTAAGTGCGTAGACTTCGTCGGCGCGCTCGGGCATGCCGGCATCTGCCAGCCAGCGTGCAACTTCGCCGTCGCTCAACCCGGCAACCTCAACCTCTGCAAGGCCCAATCGGCGGAGCCGCGTTAAGCCAGGAAGGGATTCGTCCTGTGCAGTCGACCAAGCGATCACGACGCGGACACGCTCGGCAGGCTGTGCGGCGAGGGAGGCCAGGACGCGCTGATCGTCGTCGCCGAGTCGGTTACCTTCGTCCAAGGTGATCACGATGTCTCGACCGACCGTTGCGGCCACTTCGTTGCCCAAGCGCACCAGCAACCGGGCGACATTCACGTCCGACTGCGCCCGAAGGCTACGCGCCAAATCTCGGCTGGTGTCTTTCTTCAACCCCTTCCAGAACTTCAACAAGCCCTGACCTACGTTCTCGCCAAGTTTGGCCTTGGCGAGCTCCACGACCTCCTCGATGACGGCATCAGCCACCGCCTTGCCGACTTCGAGGGCTGCTTCCCTCGTGGCGTGCCGCAGCCGCTTGGCGAGATCCTTCCATCCCTGTTGGCCCGGGCCAGCAGTGGCGAGCACTGTCGCCAGGACATCGAACAGCGCGGTTTGCAGTGCACCGCTGTCGAACAAGCACATAGCCACAGGCGGGGCGATTATCGACGAGGGATATTCCGCCACCGTGGCTTGGAGTACCGAGGACTTCCCAGTTCCAGAGTCACCGGTGATGAGCACGACCGGCCCGGTGCGCGTGATCACTTGCCAGACTTCTGGACGCATCTGCCCATCATCGCAGTGCAATCCGACAAACACGTCGAAGTATCCGGCCTGGTGAGAAGTTCAGCGAGGCTGGGGGTGCGTAACCCGTTGCCCACCTATCAGTGCGACTACCGCCGCCGTGCCAACGCAGTCCGAAACGGCGGATCACACGTTAGGAGTGAGCAGCTATTAGGACTTAGCGGGAGTTCTACTTGCACACGATGTAAGTGAGCCGTAATCGCGTCGGCGATACTTAGCGTGCTCGAAGGCAGGTCGACTACCGACGTGCCGAGCCTCAGGGCGGCCATCACGACAGTTGAGCAAGAAGCGCCTTGCCGCCAGGCGAGGGCTGCCGGAACAGTCAGCTTGCGACCGGCTCGAGAGGTGCCACCGCTGGGTGCCTCCGCGAAAGAGAATGGACCCTAACTCATGGCTGAGGGCAATCGTACTATCGGCGCCGTCGTGGACGACTCATCGGCCGCACGCGATGTGGTGAGCAGGTTCCTTGCCGCTGTGGCGGCCGGCGACACGGACGCGGTCATCGACACGATGGCACCCGACGCTCAGATGATTACCCCACTCTCAGGCCGAGCTGTGATCCGTGGGCACAGTGACCTGCGTGTCGTATTCGACGCGCTCTTACCCGCGCTAGCAGCAAATCTGCAGTGGCGGAGCCGGTTCGGACCAAACGGCGCCGGCGCCACCATCGCCATTGCCGATACGCGACTGGCTGGCGTCCGCGTGCACGACGCGATGCTGATCGAACAGGACGGCGATGGCCGTATCCGTCGAGTCACACCCCACGTGAGGCCGCTTCTTGGCCTCTTCGCCTCCGCGTTAATCCTTGGCCCCAAATTGATCCGCCACCCAGGAGTCCTCCGTCGCGCCCTGGGGCAGAGCTAAAGCGCGAGAAATCATCGGGTACTCGCCGTGCCGCCACCAAGCATCGTTTCGGGGGTGCCTACTCTGGGCGCCACGAACTACACCCGAATCACCGTCGTGTAGGTCGGTGGCTGAAACCCACCGAGTGTTCCCATCGCTGCGCGACGCGGACCGCGGGTACTCGTTCAACCCAGACCCCACCAGCGGCGACCAACTGTCGGTCCCACGGCTACCGCAGGGGACGGAATAGGCGACAGCCCGCGTCTGGATTTTCGTGAGACCCATCGTGGTCCTACGATTTGCTGTGCAGGTGGGCAGCGCTGTGCGAGACGGCTGCCCGATCTGTGACCGATGCGGCACGTGCGGGGAGAGGAAGTGGGCAAATGAGTGCCTGCGTGGCTAGGCCGTGAGTCTGAGGGTCGCGATCTTGGGGCTATTGGCAGCGGGCTCGGGCAGCGGTTATGACCTCATGCGCCGGTTCGAAGAAACGTTGGCGAACGTGTGGCCAGCGACCCAAAGCCAGCTTTACACAGAGCTCAACAAGCTGGCCGACCAGAAGTTGATCGAAATTTGCGGAAGGGGCGGCCGCGGCCGCAAAGAATACCGTGTGACGAGCGCTGGGCGCGAGGTGCTCGTGCAGTGGATACGCAGTCCCGATCAAGACCTGGACACCCGCAGTGCGATGTTGTTGCGGATGTTCTTACTCGGCGCTGTCCCCGCAGGCGAATCCAGACAGCTTCTTCTCGACGGCGCACGGGAAGCCCGACACGACGTCGAACGTCTGGAGAAGATTCGCGACTCGCTCCCGCGCGCAGACACGACCTCTCGCGTCGACGCGCAGTTTTTTTCGCGGGCGGTGCTGGATTACGGCATCGCTAAGCGCGCTTTGGACGGGAAGTGGATGCAGGCGGTGGCCGCCGAGCTCGACGCATTGAGTGAAACTTCCGTAGTCACCGACAAATAAATGCAAGTCTGAGTCGGGATGGCCGGCGCATTGCGGACGATCAGTGCAAGCGAGCACTGCCACTGAGCGGATGGTCAGCACCCGAACACCGCGCCCGTCGAAGGGCGACTTCTGAGAATCCGCGTCCGGCGATCGAGTTTGCGTCGTTGATTCGCGGCGCCATGCGCGTGAGAATGCTCGCCATGGATGCACGCGACGCGAAGTCGGCGCTCAATGAAGCGGTGAACACCTCGGCGCGCCGCCACCAGTGTGCCCTGGCAGAAGCCGAGCGGGACGGACTCGCCCTCGGGGCGCTTGCCGCCCTGCTGCGGGATCGTCACGGGCAACCCGTCGCTCAGACCGCGAACCAGGCGGGTATACCAGCGGCGACACTGTCGGCGTGGATGGCGCGGGCGCAGGAGGTTGGGCATCCCGCCGACGATCTGACCAGCCGGGTTCTCGTGGTCAACGTGGCTGACATCGCACAGTTTGTCGCTGATAACGAATTTCGGGTTGATCGGTTGATCACCGGCCGGGTCGAGGCCGACGTTTTAGCGATGTCCGTCTTGCCTCTCGATGCGTTCATCGATCGGTCTGGTATTCGTGTGCCACTGATGCTTGCCCACGATGGGCGATCTGGCAGCTGGGTGGGTATCGACCATGCGATACCAGGCTCCTTTGGCGGGCCTGGTCCGGCGAACGTGTACAGGGGCGCGGTCGAGTTCGGTGTCAATCCTGTTCTCGCTGAACAAATCGCATACGTCGATCATCCCTCAGACCTGGATGTCCTCGCAGAAGTCATCAGCGCTGCGAACGTCGATGGTTCGGCGTTTCCGCTTCGACTGCCCATACCGCTGCGATCCGACCCCACCATTTTTGTCGCCGATTTTCGTGTGAGCGAAGTCCAGGAGTGGGCGAAGGGTGAAGCGACCAGCGCATTCGCGTTGTACATAGATTCGTGGCTGGACGCTTTGATCCATCCTTGCCCGCCGGAGTGGTGCAGTGGCCCGTTGCACGGCCGAATTTATCTCACCCGGGAAGCCGCGGTGACAGATGGCTTCGCCCGTGAGGGATTCTATGGCGGTGACGGCGCGTGTCAGCTGATTCTGGAGCGCGGGCGCACCCAGCTGTGGTTGTCGCTGCCGGTGCCTGAGAATCCTGCACTGCGAGTCACCGAGACGGCTTATGCGGTGCTCGATCGAGTGGGATTGTCCCCCGAACGCGATCCGGCAGGCAACGTTGAGGAGCACGCGCTGCCCCTCGTAAACGAAGTCGACGGGTCACGGCCGGAGCACGTCGATATGCCCAAGCTGGGCGGTGGGCTGAAGCACGTACCCAGGACGGCACTGCAGCGCTGACCGTGGTCACTCCGGTGACGCAATACCTATCGCGCCTACAGGTGAGGGAACTGCTTGCGATAAAAAGCTTCTCGTGAACCTGGGCATGCCTCGGTCGGTGCAGCCGTCATGGCCATTCGTCGCCATCTTCGACGTCCCGACGCGCCACCGTGGGTGCATAGCACGCGGCGAAGCGATTCGGGCGGTTTACAAAAATCCAGCTTGCTTGTAAAAATCACGCAAACCTGGCAAATTTCCCGCACCAAGTTGCGCAACCCCCTGTATCGTCCGTGAAGTCCGTTAACTGTTGGGCCGGGCCGGGTTGACATGTGTTTGCCCGACTCACCATGGAGGGGGATCCTATGGGGGCATGGGCACTAGATAGTCGCAGCGACGACAACGATCTTGAGCATCCGCGGGAACTCGAACGCCATGCGCGCCACCGGGCCTACCTGTTCGGATATCTGCGGATGTATCGGGGCGATCACCGAGTTGAGCTGGAGGCAGGCCGCCGAAAAGGTCTGCACATTCTGCTCTGGTTCCTCTTGAACCCCGGAAAGCCCTGTTCGGCAGACCAATTCGTCGACATACTTTGGCCCGACGCCGAACCCGACAAGGCAATCAGCCTGTTTGATGTCAATATGCATGCGCTCAAGCGACTGCTGGAGCCAGAGCTTGGCCCACGCCAACGGTCGTCCTTCATCACCCACCATACGAATCGGGTGTACAGCTTCGAATCGACTCAGCAGTGGTGGACCGACGTTGCGGACCTGGAATTGCTGTACCGCCGTGGCCACGCCAGTGACATCGCCGGTGATCACACCCGGGCCCGGTTCTACTACCGACGGGTGGCCGGCTATGTCTCGCAGGGCCCGCTGCTGGACGGGGAGAAGGGTCCGTGGCTTGAACGCTATCGGCACAAGTACAAGTTGATGTGTACCCAAGCACTGACGCGTTTGATGCAGATTGACGCGGCGTGTGACGCCGATGAAGAGCTGTTGGAAGCGGCGTATTTGATGCTTCGCCTGGACTCCTACAACCAGATGGCGATCAAAGCGATCATCGACTCATCGTTGCGAAGTGGCAACCGCGGCAAGGCAGCCCGCCGGCTTCAGGTGTTCTGTGAGGCGGTGCAGCGCGATCTCGGGGTGCAGCCACCGTCGGAGTTCGTCGAACTCCGACATCGACTCGCCGATGCGCTCCAGAGCGCCGCGACGCCGCTGCGGATCGTGGACTTACACGCGCGGTAACGGCAGCGGAAGTTCGATAGCAGACAGTCGGAGTGCAACCGTCGGCGAGCTTCCCACCGTCACCGGCCCCGTGCAGGCATCTAACAGGAGCGTGATTCCGTGTCCTTAACGATCAGCGAGCTTTTCGAGGAACTGCCCAGCCGGCTGCGCACCGAGGAAGCGGCTGGCCTGGAACGCACGTTGCAATGGCAACTCACCGATCTTGACAGTGGCGTCTGGGCCGTCGAGATCAAAGATGGGCATGCGCGCCTCATTCCCGGCGGCGTTGCTGACCCGGATACGACGTTCACCACCACCAGTGATATCTGGCTTGCGGTCGCCGAGGGGCGACAAGACGCCATGCGGGCGTTCATGGCGGGCAAGATGAAAGTGGAAGGGGATATGACGCTGGCGTTGAAGGTGCCTGAACTCTTCGACACAGAGCCGTGACACAGCGAACCCGTCACCTGAGCGCGGGTGGGCGCGCCGCAGCGCCAGAAGGGGACCGCGACACTTTCTACAGCGGCAGCCGTTGGCCAGGTCCGAAGGCGGCGACCAGGTCGGCTTCGGTGCCTTGCAGCTCGCCGCCGGCGGCCACGGCCTGCTCGACGGTGAGCATTCCTGAGGCCAATCCGAGCACCAGGGCAGGATCTGCGCGGAACACCGTGTCGGGTGCCTGCTCGGCATCGAACTCCACGTACGTTCCGTTCTCACTCATGTGCACGGTGACGATGGTGTCGTCGACGGCCAGTCCGACTTTCACCGGTGTGGCCGTGCGCTCGTCGGCTAACAGCGCGTCGAGGGCGACCGCCAGCCAATTCGTGTGGAAACTGTCGCCTTGCGGGCCTGAGATCATCAGCGGGGTGCTCCACCTGACCAGCGCCGAAATCGGTTCGCGCAATTGGGCACCCCACGGGGTCAGGGTGTAGGCGACGCCGTTGCTGCCCTCGTCGAGTATGCGCTCCACAATGCCCACTTGTTCGAACTCCCGCAGGCGTTCGGTGAGCAGATTAGTCGCGATCCCCGGCAACCCCTCCAGCAGTTGGCTGTATCGAGCTGGGCCGATAAGCAGTTCACGGATGATCAGGAGGCTCCACCGGGCACCGACGACGTCCAGCGCTCGCGCCAGTCCGCAGTATTGGCCGTAAGACCGCATTGGCATTGCCCTCCCGGTCATGACGTGCTTGACTTTCTTGTGATGACTTGAGTATATCCGACCAGTCCTAGGGGGTTCAACATAGTGTCGACTCAGGAATCTGCCGGTACCCGCCCAGCATGGGTTGATCCGGACTTGTACCCGTTCGAGAGCCGGTTCGTCGAGCTCAACGGGCACACCGTGCACTACATCGACGAAGGATCCGGCCCGCTGCTGCTGATGTTGCACGGCAACCCGACGTGGTCGTTTGTCTATCGCGACATCATCACCGCCCTTCACCACGATTTCCGCTGCGTCGCGTTGGATTATCCAGGCTTCGGCCTGTCGGTGGCCGGGGAGGGCTACGGCTATCAGCCCATCGATCACGCCGGCGTGGTGGTTTCCTTCATCGATCAACTCGGGCTATCCGACGCGACACTCGTCGCCCACGACTGGGGCGGCCCCATCGGCCTGTATGCGGCCGAGCAGCGGCCCAATGCGTTCAAGGCCCTCGTAGTGGCCAATACCTGGGCATGGCCGGTCAACGGGCAGCTGCGCGCCGAAATGGCATCGCACCTGTTCGGCGGATTGATCGGACGTGAGCTCATCAGGCAGTTCAACCTGTTCGTCAACGCGTTGATCCCCGCCGGGCATCGCCGGCGCAAGGTCTCCGACGCCGAGATGACGCACTACCGGCAGGCACTCGGAACACGCGAGCGCCGCAACGCCTGCGCCATCCTGCCCGGAGCGATCACCGGCAGCCGCAAATTCCTCGCCGAAGTCCAAGACGGCCTGCCGGCCATCCACCAGCTGCCCACCCTGATCGTGTGGGCCGATGCCGACATGGCATTCGGAGACGGCGACCGTAAGCGGCTGGAGAAGAAGTTCCCCAACCACAGCACGGTGATCGTCCATGGCGCCGGCCACTTCGTGCAGTCCGACGCCGCCGACGAGATGAGCGAGGCAATCCAGACCTGGTCGCGCGGACTCGGCGAATCATCGAGCTGATCGCCAGGGCCCGCCACGCACGGCGAACAGAGGCATCTATGCCTCAGCCGTGCGTGAGCACCCACCCGACGCCCACATTAGGCTGCGGACCGGTGAACATCTCGAAATGCACTGTGCACCCACAGAAGTCGTGAGCGCGCCGTGGCGCGGTAAGTCCGTAGGGTGGCGGCTCCCCTGGCACACGCGCCATTACCGCCTACAAGCCGGGCGTGGAGGCCGCGGCTATCGCGGCCTTCACCTGCAAATGCCAGAGAATAGCATTGTGGTGCACGGCATTCCGCATAGGTCAGTGCCAGGCTCATCCCGCCTGACGGATACGCTCACGCAGTTGCAAAATCGATTCGCTTGGCGCGGCGCCCAGCTCGCGGCGCACATAGTCCAGGTAGCCCTCCAGCTGGGCACGCGCCGCCAACACATTGCCCTGAAAAAGACTAACCTCCGCGATGGCCATCGATGCGGCCTCCGAGTAGGGATCTCGATCCAGCATCGATAAGGCCATCGGGAGGGCGCGATGCGCCAAACCCCCGAGCAGATACAGTTGCAGCAGCCGGCACTCGGCCTCGCGGTGCGTCACCTCCTGGACCGTGCGGGCCGAGTCAAACGCCTCGTCAAACAGGTTCTCCGGGAGAAACGTTCGGTCAAAGTACTCCAACAGCTGCTCATATGCGCGGATCGCAAAACCGATGTCACCCTTGGCCTCTGCCCGCTTGCCCGCTGAATAGAGGGTTTCTACTTCTGCGACGTCGGTGTCCCAGCGGTCAGCGAAGTCAAACCAGTATCGTCCTGCCCGATCCGAGTGGATAAAGCTGGAGGGATGTCGAGCAGCCAACTCGGGCTCCAACTGATGGCGCAAGTAGTGCAACGTCACGTGCAGTCGATTCGGGTTGCTGCCGGACCGGCGGTCTGGCCACAGAAGTGCGTGCAGGACAGAAGAATCAACGTGGACATTCGGATTCAATAAGAACCATTTGAGAAGCGTGCGGGCGCTCGCACGCCCACCCCCTGACGCGGCGTCGACCGCCACGTTGTCGCGCGACACCCGAAACGGTCCGAAGAAGCAGGCACGAAACGGTCGTTCCACCGCGCCCGGCGTGAGGCCGCGGAGAACACCGACCCCTTCCCCAGCAAGCGAGTTCAGCATAGTCCCCCTAGTGAACAGCATTAAGCGGTCGGTCGCCGCTGCTGTTTTCGCGACTCCGGGCTCGCCACGCCGCGCGGCGTTTCGAGATTCCAGGATCCAACCGGCCGATCGAAGGACCAACCGACCGGGCGAACCAGATCGTCGACTCCCCAGACTTGCCAGCCTATCGAACGTCTCGGCACTTTCGCTGGCCTTTCACTCGACGTAAGCGCAGCGAAAGTAGCTGCCGCGAACATGCTTTCACGAGGAGGAAATATGACTGAACCGGTGCGGCAGCGGCTGGCGGGATTGTCGAATGAGCAGCGGGCAATGCTCGCACGATCGGTGCGGACGCGCATTGCATCCGCCCCGACCGCGTCGGGGCACTACGACGTCATCGTCTTGGGCGGCGGAGCGGCGGGGCTAACCCTCGCCCTCCAGCTCAAGCGGGCGCGCCCATCGATACGGGTGGTGGTCGTGGAGAAGCTGCGCCATCCCGTGCCCGAAACCACCCACAAGGTTGGCGAATCAACGGTCGAGATCGCCGCGCACTACCTGCGCGACACCTTGGGTCTGGCCGACCACCTGGAGACTCGCCAGATTCGAAAGTTCGGTCTACGCATGTTCTTCAGCAATCATGACAACACCGACATCACCCGTCGCGTCGAGCTGGGAAGCTCAATATTTCCGCCCCTGTGCACCTACCAGGTCGACCGCGGGCGCCTGGAAAACGAGCTCGGGGTGCGGTGTGAGCTAGCGGGCGTGGAGTTCCTCAACGACTCCAAAGCCATCGACATCCAACTGCGGCCCGATGAACCGCTGCACACGGTGCGCGTGAGCGGACCCGCCGGCGACCACAGCGTGAGCGCGCGATGGGTGATCGACGCCTCAGGGCGCAGCCAACAGCTGCAGCGCCACCATCAGCGTCTGCGTAAAGGCGTCGGGCACAAGGCCAACGCTGCGTGGTTCCGGGTGGCCCATCCCATCGACGTCGCCAACTGGACCGACGATGTCAGCTGGCAGCGCCGAATCGTGGAGGGCGAGCGCGCGATGTCGACGAATCACTTGATGGGTGAGGGTTATTGGGTGTGGCTCATCAGACTGCCGTCCGGGTCGACGAGCGTCGGCATCGTCGCCGACGATGCCACCCATGCGTTCAGCGACTTCAACACCCTCGATAAGGCGCGGGACTGGTTGCGCCGACGTGAGCCGCAATGCGCCGCAGTCATCGATGCGCACGCTGGAGACATCCAGGACTTCCGGGTGATCCGTGACTACTCCTACAGTTGCGATCAGGTGTTCTCCGGCCACGACCGATGGTGCCTCACCGGCGAATCCGGGGTGTTCCTCGACCCGCTGTACTCGCCAGGGTTGGACCTCATCGCGATCGGCAACGGACTCGTTGTCGACCTGGTGACCCGCTCACTGGCGGGTGAGGACGTCACGGTACTGGCCGGCATCCACGACACCCTGTTCCGCAGCGTCACCGACATCTGGTTGGCCATCTACGAAAAGCAGTACAGTCTGATGGGCAATGCTCAGGTGATGTCCTCGAAAGTCATCTGGGACACCGCTTTCTACTGGGGTGTGTTCGGGCTGCTGTTCTTCCAGGAGAAATTTCAGACCGCAGCCACGACCCCATCGATCGCCGCCAACCTCGGTCGCCTCACCCAGATCAGCAATCGCGTCCAACAGTTCTTCCGGGAATGGTCGGCCATCGACGACTCCGACCTGCATCCGCAGTTCGTTGACCTGTATGCCCCGCTGAACTTCATGGTCCGCCTACACACCGGGATGGCTGATGAACTGTCGAGCGCTGAATTCGAGACGCGGTTCACCGAGAACACCCGCCTGTTCGGCCAACTCGCAGGCCAGCTCGTCAACACCGTGATCACCGCCTTCGCCGAACGCACCGACAACGACGCTATCGTGGCGACCATTCAGTCCTGGCAACGGGATCCGATCATCGCCGACCTGCTGTCCATTTACCGCAGCGACCGGCACCGGGCCCCGACGAGCCGCGAATGGATCACCATCGGCACCACAGCACCGACTGCATCGCCACCACCTGCGCAGCCCACACCACGGCCCAACACGTCCGACACCGCTGCCAACCACACCTTGCTCATCGAAACATCCGGAGGCGCACGATGAACCATCAGGACACACCGCCGGTCGACCACCACGAAGAAAGCGTCGACGTCGCGATCATGGGCGGCGGCATCGCGGGGCTCACTTTGGCGCTGCAGCTCAAACAAGCCCTGCCTGAGCTGACCGTCACCGTGGTCGAACGCCAATCTCATCCCGTTGCAGAAGCCGCCCACAAGGTCGGCGAGTCCAGTGTGGAGATGCAAGCGCACTACTTACGCGACGTTCTCGGCCTCAAAGACCATCTCGAAAGCCAACATCTACGCAAATTCGGCCTGCGGATGTTCTTCCCGTGCGACGGCAATGACGACATCGCCCGGCGGGTCGAGTTCGGTCAGATCGAGGAAGCGCCCCTGCCGACCTATCAGCTCGACCGGGGTCGATTGGAGAACCACCTGGGCACACGCGCCACCAAGATGGGCGTGCGGTTTCTCGACCACAGCGCCGTTCGGCGAATCGATCTGCGCAGCGGTGAAGAGCCGCACACGATCGAGGTGAGCACCGCCGGCACCGCTCACACCATCCGGGCGCGCTGGGTAATCGACGCCTCCGGACGGGCCGGACTGCTCAAACGCCAACTCGGACTCGCGAAAGCAGTGTCCCATCACGCGAACTCGTCCTGGCTTCGGGTGGCCCACCCCATCGATGTGGGATCGTGGTCAGACGACCAAACATGGCACGCACGGACTGAGGTGGAGCGCGGACCCTACGGCCGCCCGGGCGGTGCACGGCGGCTGTCAACTAATCATCTGATGGGCATCGGCTACTGGGTTTGGGTCATCCCCCTGGCCTCAGGATCCACCAGCATCGGCATCGTCGCCGACGCCGAGCTCCACCCGCACGAAGAATTCAACACTCTGGAACGTGCCCTGTCCTGGTTGCGCATCCACGAGCCGCAGTGCGCCGCAGCCATCGAGGCACACCTTGACCTCGTCCAGGACTTCCGATGCATGCGGGACTACGCATACAGCTGCAAACAGGTCTACTCCGACCAACGGTGGTGCCTGACCGGCGAGGCCGGGGTGTCGATCGACCCCCTGTACTCATCGGGAGGCGACCTGATGGGCATCAGCAACGGCCTGATCACCGATCTGATTCAACGGGACCTCGCCGGCGAGGACATCACCGAGAAGGCCATCGCCCACAATCAGCTCTACCTAGTACTCAGCGAAATCTGGCTGGTGGCCTACGAGAAACAACTCCCACTGATGGGCAATCCGCAGGTGATGGTCGCAAAAGTCATCTGGGACACCATCATGTACTGGTCGGTGCCCGGCCTACTGTTCTTCCACGGCAGGTTTCCCCGATTGGGCGAGAGCCCGAATGCGTTGGCAAATCTGTTCCGTGTCTGGAACGTGCACACCCGCGTACAACAATTCCTCCGGGAATGGCACAGCATCGATGACCGGCCAGCCGAGGGAGTGTTCGCCGACCCCTACACCCTGATGCCCTTCATCGTTGATCTGCACGAAGGCATGGCGGCCAGCCTGCCCGATGACCAACTCGACGCGCAATTCGCCAGCAATGTCGCATTGATGGAACATGTTGCCGGACAACTTGTATCGACGGTGATCGAGTTGCTGCACGCCGACGCCGGAGCCGCCGCGGCCGCACAGATCGACGCGTGGCGATCCGACAAATTGCTCGCCGAGTTGCTCGCGGGCTACGCACCCAACCAGGATGCCAACCCGATCGACAACGCGTGGGTCACCCTGGGGCGCCAAAGCCCCTCAATGGCCTAGGACCTGAGGACACCGACCATGACGCCCTCTCCACACCCTGGGCCGATCACCCCGAACAGCCCCACCGTTACCGCGGGGCAAGCGTGACCCGGCCACCGCAGACCCCACAGCACCTTCGCGCACAGTTGGCGCTGCTGCCCCCGCACCGTCGGGCGGAACTCGCCGAGCGGTTACGGCGCCGGCACGCGCCCGTGCCGGCGGAACCGGACCGGTTCACCTTTCAGGGCAGCGCCGACCCGGCGCTGCGCCTGTTCTGCCTGCCCTACGCCGGCGGAAGCGCCGCGGTGTTCCGCGGATGGACTGAGCTGTTGCCTTCCTGGATCCAGGTATGCGCCGTGCAGCTTCCAGGGCGCGACTCCCGCCTGGGCGAACGCCCCTACCGGCGACTCGACCCGCTCATCGCGGACCTGCATCAGGCGTTGCTTCCACTGCTGGACCGGCCCTTCGCCATCTTCGGGCACAGCATGGGGGCGCTGCTGGGCTTCGAGTTGGTGCGCCGCCTTCGCCGCCGCGGCGGGCCCCAGCCGGTGCACCTGCTGCTCGCCGCGTTCCGCGCACCGCAGCTACCCAACCCCAACATCCGGATCCACCACCTGCCCGACGAAGTCATCAAGACAGTCCTCGCCAAAGAAGGCACCCCCAAAGAGGTCTTGAACAGTGAGGAACTCATGCGGGCGCTTCTGCCCACGTTGCGCGCCGACTTCGAACTCTGCGACACCTACGAATACCACGCCGAAGCACCTCTGGGGATCCCTATGTCGATCTTCGGCGGCCAACACGACGTACGGGTCGGCAAAAGCGACCTCCAACAATGGGAAACGCAGGCGGGCAACGGCTTCCAGCTCACCATGCTGCCCGGATCACACCTTTTCATCCACGACGCTCGCGATCTACTGCTGCACCAGCTGAGCGCCGCACTGACGACCATCACCGCTACCGAAGGGGATGTACCGGCATGAACACTGACCACCACGCCCACCTCGATCGTGAACCGATCGCGATCACCGGCATCGGATGCCAATTCCCCGGCGGCGTCGCCAACGCCCAGGACTACTGGGAACTGCTCTGCAACGGTGTCGATGCGACCCGCGACCTGCCCCCCGATCGCTGGGAGACCCGCAAGTTCTACGATCCCGACCCCGCCAAGCTCGGCAAGATGAGCACTTTCCGCGGCGGGTTCCTCGACCGGGTCGACGAGTTCGACCCGCAATTCTTCGGGATCTCCCCGCGCGAGGCGATTTGGCTGGACCCCCAACAACGCCTGCTGCTACGGGTGGCATGGGAGGCCCTCGAAGACGCGGGCCAGGACATGGCACACCTGGCCGGCAGTGACACCGGCGTGTTCATCGGCGGCTTCACCCTCGACTACCAACTCCTGCAGAACTACGGGGTGCACAGCCGCTACGAACTTCAGGCACACTCAGCCACCGGCATGATGATGACGATGCTGTCCAACCGGCTGTCGCACTCCTTTGACTTCCGCGGCCCCAGCATGACGATCGACACCGCCTGCTCGGGCTCACTGGTCGCCCTCCACCTTGCCGCACAAGCACTCTGGAACGGAGACTGCACGCTGGCACTGGCCGGCGGCGTCAACGTGATGCTGGCACCGAACATGACCATCGCCGAATCCAAGGGCGGCTTCCTGAGCCCGGACGGACGATGCAAAACCTTCGACTCTTCAGCCAACGGGTACGCCCGCGGCGAAGGTGCGGGCATCGTCGTACTCAAGCCGCTGTCTCACGCCCAAAGAGACGGCGACCCCATCTATGCCCTCGTGCGCGGCACCGCGGTCACCCAGGACGGCCACACCAACGGCATCACCGTCCCCAACGGCGCCTCGCAGGAGGCCGCAATGCGCACCGCCTACGCCCGGGCCGGGGTCGCGCCCAGCGACGTCCAGTACGTCGAAGCACATGGCACCGGCACGCCGGTCGGTGACCCCATCGAAGCAGCAGCAATCGGGCGAGTGCTCTCGACCGGCCGCACCGACAGCGACATCCTGATCGGCTCGGTGAAAACCAACATCGGCCACCTGGAGGCCGCCGCCGGCGTGGCGGGTGTGATCAAGACAGCACTGGCACTCAAACACGGCCGCATCCCGGCACACCTGCACCTCACAGAACCCAACCCCGACATCCCGTTTGACGAATTCAGGTTGCGCATCCCGACTCAGCTGCGCGACTGGCCCGCCACAGCGGGACCCCGCCTTGCCGGGGTGAACTCGTTCGGATTCGGCGGCACCAACGCCCACGCCGTGCTACAAGGGCCGCCCGTCCAACCCGCCCCATCGCACCAGTCCGCCGACCCAGATCGACCCGCCACGGCCATCACGCTCTCAGCACGCAGCGCCGAGGCGCTGCGTGACCAGGCCGAAACGATGTGCCGATTCCTCGAAGAGAGCCCCCACCGCCTCGCCGACGTGGCCTACTCCTGCAGCGCACGGCGCACGCAACTCGACCACCGACTGACCGTCGTTGCCCGCGACACCGAAACCGCCCGGGCGCAGCTCCGTGCCCACCTCGACGGCCGCCAGGCAGCGGGCGTCGTCACCGGCCGCACGAGCAGCGACACACCGAAAGTCGCGTTCGTGTTCTCCGGGATGGGACCGCAGTGGTGGGCGATGGGTCGCCAGCTGTTGACCTGCGAGCCTGTGTTCCGCGCGGCCGTCCAGGACTGCGATACCGAACTAGCCAAACGTACCGGCTGGTCGCTGATGGACGAGATGCTCGCCGACGAACAGCAGTCTCGGATGGACGAGACAGAGGTTGCCCAACCGGCGAATTTCGCGATTCAAGTCGGCCTTGCAAAACTGTTGCAGTCCTGGGGTATTGAGCCCGCCGCGATCATCGGGCACAGCGCCGGTGAAGTCGCCGCGCAGCATGTGGCCGGAGTGCTCACCCTGGCCGAGGCGACACAGGTGATCTATTACCGCAGCACCTTGCAGCAACGCACCTCGGGAACGGGTCGCATGCTGGCCGTGGGCATGACACCGGAGACGCTCAACCAGGCCGTGGCCGACGCCGGCCCGGCTGTCTCGATCGCCGCGATCAACAGCCCCAGCGCCGTGACCCTCTCCGGTGACCCGGCAATCTTGGAAGGCATGGCCGCGCAGCTGGAAACCTTCGGCGTCTTCCACCGCTTCCTGCCGGTCAAGGTGCCCTACCACAGCCACTACATGGATCCGCTTCGCGACGAGCTCGAAGCCGGCCTGCACGACCTCGCGCCCCGCTCAGCGGTAGTGCCCCTGTACTCAATAGTCACCGGAAGCCGGATCGACGGCAGTGGGGCCGGCGGCAGCTACTGGTGGCAGAACGTGCGATCATCGGTGCTTTTCGCCGCGGCGTTCAACGAAATGATCGACGACGGTTACACGCACTTCGTGGAGATCGCCCCGCATCCGGTACTGGCAAGTTCGATGCGCGAACTTCTCGCCGGATCCGACCGAGACAGCCTGGTCGTGCCCACCTTGCGGCGCCACGAAGACGACCACGAAACGCTGCTCACCACACTGGGCGCGCTGCATTGCCACGGCCACCCGGTGAACTGGAAACGCGGGTACCGCGCCGATGCCAGATACGTCAAACTGCCCAGCTACTCCTGGCAGCTGAAGTCGTACTGGAACGAATCCCAGGAGGCCCGCGAAGACCGCCACTATCAACCCGTGCACCCCCTGCTCGGGCAGCGAATGAACGCCGCACACCCCACCTGGGAGCTGGAGATCGACGCCGGCCAGAGCAGCTACCTGGCCGATCATCGAATCCAACACACCACGCTGCTGCCCGGCGCCGCGCTCATCGAGATGGCGCTGGCCGCCGCCCACCAGGTCTACGGCGCCGGCAACTACAGCGTCGACGATCTCAAGCTGCACAAGGCGCTGTCTCTAGGCGCCACTTCGGACGCGCGACTGCGCACCACCCTCTACCAAGACCGCGCTGTGGTCGAGATGGCCAGCTTCCTGGCATTGCCCAGCGGAGAACGGCAATGGACGGTCCATGCGACCGCCCAACTCGCCGTCAACGCCGGCACACCCACCCACCGAGACCTCGCGACGCTCAACGAGTCCTGCGACCAGTACGTGTCCCGCGAGCAGTTCTACGCCCAAACAGAGGCGATGGGATTCCAATACGGGCCCACCTTTCAGGGTGTGCGCGAGGTCAACACCGGAACTCGGATCGCGGTGGGCCGCATCGCTATTCCCGACCAGATCGCCACCGAGATGGGGGAATACCTGTTTCACCCGTGCCTCATCGACGCGGCATTCCAAGTCCTGCTCATCGCCGCCACACCGCCGGACGCCAACCAGGCACGCGTCACCCCGTACTTGCCTGTCGCGATCGAGCGGGTGCGAGTACTGGCGCCCCCGCAGCACGACATGATCGTCATCGCCGAAGTGCGCACCGCCGACCGCTCTCGAATTGTCAGCGACCTCACCTTGTGCGACACCGAGGGACGGGTGTTGGTCACGATAGACGGATTCCAGGCCCAATCATTGGAAACCGCCGCCAGTCTCTCGTTGGGCAGCATCGACAACGGCCTCTACGAAGTGCAGTGGCAAGAATCTGGCCGGCCCTGCCCCGATCAGCCCGCCGACCCGGAAACGGTGCCCGCAGAAACCATCGGGACGAACCAGACACCAGACGAAGGCCCTGCGGATTGGCTGCTGTTCACCGATGCCAGCGGGGTGGGTGCCGAGGTCGCTGCCACCCTGCGCGCCGGCGGGCACCGTGTCCACTGCGTACGGCACGGCCAAGAGTCCAACCTGCGCCACGACGGCGGCGACAGCTACACGATCGACGCCGGCGACCCCGCGCATTACGGCCACCTTTTGGAGCTGCTGCGTGACCGCACGATCAGCACCGTGGTGCACCTGTGGGGCATCGACGCCGAATGCCACCACGACGCGTCGGTGGACGCCCTCGCCGCCACACAGAAGTACGGATCGTTGTCGGTCATGTGGCTGATGCAGGCCCTATCGGGTGAACTGACGCAGATACCCAAGGTGTGGCTGGTCACCCGCGGGGCACAGCCGGTCGGCGACACCCCGAACCTACCGGCCCTCGCGCAAGCACCGCTGTGGGGATTGGGCCGCGTCATCGGCCACCAGGAGTTCGCCACCCTGTGGGGCGGTCTGTGCGACCTGGACCCCCACGCCGGCAGCGCAGAGCAGGCCCGCAGGCTCATCGACGAGATCCGCGCCGCGACTGCCGAGGATCAGGTGGCGTTTAGAGGCGACCAGCGCTACGTCGCCCGGCTCGTCCGAAGTCCACGGCTCACCGCGCCCTTCCCGGTCCGAATGCGCAGCACCGCAAGCTACCTCGTCACAGGCGGCCTTGGTGCACTCGGGATACTGGTCGCGCGGTTCCTCATCGACCGCGGAGCTCGCCACGTCATCCTAATGGGACGTACTCCCCTTGCTCCGCGTTCGACCTGGGACGAGCAACCGGCAGACCACCCGCAGTATCACCTCATCAGTCAGATCCGCGAACTCGAATCAGGCGGCGCCAAAATCCATCTCGCCGCCGCCGACGTCACCGATCCCGACTCGCTCCAGCAATGGCAGCACACCCACCTCCAGCAGGGGCTGCCCCCGGTCGCCGGGCTGGTGCACACCGCCGGGGTTGTCGACGACGAGCTGCTCGTACGGATGGACGCCGCGAAATTCGAGAAAGTGCTGCGCCCCAAGATCATCGGCGGATGGCTGCTGCACCGTATGTTCGCCGACGCGGACCTGGACTTCTTCGCCCTGTTCTCATCCACCGGATCGGTCATCGCCTCACCAGGGCAAGGCAACTACGCCGCCGGCAACGCTTTCCTCGACGCTTTGGCCCACTACCGCCGTCAGCTCGGTCTGCCCGCAGTCAGCATCGGATGGGGCCCGTGGTCGGTCGGCATGGTCGAACACCTGCACCTAGAACAGATGTACGCCCGCCGTGGTATCGAACTGATCAGTCCCGACGCCGGCGCACAAATCCTGGGACGGGTACTTCAACACCAGCCCGCCCATCTGGTGGCCATCACCGTCGACTGGGCGACCGCGCGCGAGACCTCCCTGACCGGACACATGCCACCGATGTTCTCGCAGTTGGAGGCCCGCGAGGACAGCGAGCGATCCGATGGGGGCGACGCCGACTCTCAAGCGCTGCTCGCTGCACTGCGTGCGTCCGGCGGGATTGAGCGCATCGCGATACTCAGCGATCATCTGCGCAAAATCACCGCACGGGTTTTAGGACTGGAACCCGACCAGGTCAGCACCGAAGAGACCCTCAGCGCTCTCGGGTTGGATTCGATGATGGCCATCGAGATGAAGCACCGGATCGAGGCCGCACTCACGATCGACGTCTCCGTTCTCGATCTGCTGCAGGGCAACACAATCGCTGCCCTAGCAGAAGGATTCGTCCCCAGGCTCCCCCTGGGGCAACCAGAGCCGCAAGACACCAACGCGGAGTCCACAGACAATGATGCGACTGACTTGGACGACCTGGAGGCGATGCTGGCCGACGCGGCCCCCGAGGAACTTCTCGCGCTCCTCGAAGAGCTCAACCCCCACTCCACCGAGGACATCGAGGCTCTGGCCTCCCCGTCCCACGCAGATCCTGGCGCATGACCTGTGCCCAGTCGCGGCACATGTCCATCCCGGCGCCCGACGCCGGCCAATCCCGCCCAACCCGAACGCAGGAGATCTTCATGCCTTTCGTCGTGACCGAACCATGCATCGGCAACAAAGACGCGTCATGCTTTGAGGTATGCCCAGTCGACGCCATCCAGCCCGACCCCAGCGGATCTGACTTCGATCGCTTCGAGCAAGTGTTCATCGATCCGATGGCCTGTATCGACTGCGGTGCGTGCGAAGCAGTGTGCCCAGTCGAAGCGATCTACAAGGATGACGACGTGCCCGAACAGTGGCTATCCTCGGTGGCCACCAATCGGCAATTCTTCGAACCCACGACCTAACTCGCACCGCCCAGTTCACCGTCCGGCGCTTACAGGAGGATAGCGCCCGCAGACGACCGCACCGATGCGCTCGCGAGCAGCGATAATGGGCCGGTGGGTATCGAGTTCTCTATCGCTGTGGCTCAGCCACACATCGCTACGGGCGAAGTAGCCGCCAACGTCGATGCCCACGTCGCGCTGATTGATCAAGCCCACGCACGTCTGGTGGTGTTTCCAGAGCTATCCCTGACTGGTTACCAGCTGGATACACCGCCGATCGACGTCGCCAGTGATGTCATGGAACCGCTGGTATCAAGCTGCGCGGCAAGGGGTTCCGCCGCGTTGGTAGGCGCACCCGTGGTATCCAACGGACACCACTACATCGCGACCGTGCTGGTCGATTCCACCGGTCCCAGCGTGGTCTACCGCAAGACCTATCTCGGTGCCGACGAACAAGCGCGGTTCTGCCCAGGACCGGGGCCGCAAACGATCAACCTCGACGGATGGCGCATCGGTCTGGGAATATGCCGCGACACTGGGATCGACGAACACATCAACGGCACAGCACAACTCGGCGTAGACCTCTACGCCTGCGGCGTCGTTCATCACGAATGGGAACTTGCTGAACAACAACGCCGTGCACGCAACATCGCAGCGACCTGCCACGCTCCGGTGGCCATGGCCAGCTTCGCCGGGCCAACCGGCGCAGGTTATCTCACCACCGCAGGCCACTCGGCGATCTGGTCAGCAAAGTCGACGCTAATTGCCCAGGCTGACCACCAGCCCTCTCAGATCGCCCGCACCACACTCAAACGCGAACCTGCCCAAGCAGCCCCGACGCGAAACACACTTGACTCTTAATCAGATCGCTCGTCCCTAGAAACGAGACGAGCGATCTGCAGCTTCGTCGGAGGCTATTCCGCGATGTTCGCCGGGGCCGGTTCTGCGGCTCCGATGGGTGCGAACCAGGGCGCCCCGTGCAGAGGGCGGTAATCGGCCACGGCGAGGCCTGTGATCGTTACTAGGACCAGGGCGCCGTAGACGCCGGCCTGACGGGTCGCGTCCTCGGGAAAATCGAAAATGAGCAAGGCGAGCAGCACGATGGCCGTGGTGTTGAGTAAGTCAGTTGCACCGATAAGTGATACATCAGCGCGACCAATGCCGTATTGACCGCCAGTGATCGCTGTCGCGATCCCAAACACTCCTGCTACCGCTAGATATACGGCGAGCACGGTGTTGAACTGCCAGCCGCTTTGCCGATCGCCTGCGGCGTCTGCCCACGGCAGAAACAGCGACGCTATCAAAAGCACTCCGCACGCGCCGGCGATCAGCCGTAGGTGGGTGGGCGTTTTTGCAGCCATGTCGGTCCTCCGGGGTAATCGAGGCGGGCGACCCGCGTTCGGCGGACAATAACCACTGTTATTCCTAGTCAGCAAGATAACAATGGTTATAACATCATGTCAATGACGACTTCGGCGGACACTTCGTTGAGCACTCGCGACCGCTTGTTGACTGCCGCGTTGATCGTGCTGGAAAGGGACGGGCCGGCGGCGATTCAAGCGCGAACACTGACGCGCGAGATCGGGGTGTCCACGATGGCGGTGTACACCCAGTTCGGGGGAATGCCCACGCTCATCGAAGCGATGCTGCGAGAGGGATTTGCCCGCTTCGCCGAGCACATTCGCGGCGTACCCCACACCGAGGACCCCGTGGCCGATTTGATCGCCGGTGGACTAGCCTACGGCGAGTTCGCGATGCAGAGCCCGCAGCTGTACCGCTGGCTGTTCGGACTTTCCGACCTTGTCGGAGTCCACAAGCTCTCAGTCAATGCCGCCACGCCTTGGGATCTCACCGAAGGGGTTGACGCACTGTCGGTGCTGGTCTCCGCGGTCGAGCGGGTGATCGAAACCGGCCGGATCCGACCTCAGGAGCCCGCTCCTGCCGCTACCCAGATCTTGAGTGCCACTCATGGATTCGTGTTGCTGACCATGAGCAGGTTCATCGATTTCCGAGGACTTCAGGACGTAATGGGCCCGTTGGCGATCAACTTGATGGTGGGTCTCGGCGACACGCGCCGACGTGCGGAACGCTCGCTGCGCGCGGCGATCGAAGCGCGCACCGAATTGATGTCGGCTTTGGCGAGCAAGAACACAGCCGATTGAACCCGGCATCGATTTCGACGCACCGGGCGGCCGCGCCAGGGAAGTGATCGACCCGCAACGGCATCAATGCACCGCAGTAACGTCCTTTGCCGCAGGCGGGTCGGCACATTAAGCCCAAGATGGTCAATCGCGCGCCAGGCATTCCACCGGCACGCAAGGCTGACATCCCGTCACGCGGTCGAAACAGCGGCCAGGTCTCTCGGACAGCGAGCGCTATCGCGAGGACGACGAACGGCTCGAAGAGAAAAGGGATCGACGGCGCGGACGGCGTGAGGTATGGGCCTAACCAACCCATGAGTCTTACCGTTACCTTACGTTTCTCTTATTCTTCTTATTTTCTGTGTAAGGTCGTTGCGCATGGACCCAAGTAATGGCGACGGCGACGACTGGGTGCAACGCGGCCAGGTGCCTCTGCTCTTGCCGGTCAGCGACGCGAGCGCGGCATACCGACTGATTGACCGCGCTCGCTGAAATTCCCCACTGACGCTCATCGAAATTCCCCACCCGTGTGGCTCCGCCGAGAAGGGCGGGCCTCCCTCGATGCTGCTGGTGTCTGACGCCAGTAGCTCCGTCGAAGGAGGCCCGCTTTCTCATGCTCACATGGGAGGACGACATGGAAGTACACGCCCTACGAAAACGCGGTTGGTCGATCTCTGCGATCGCCCGCCACACCGGCTTCGACCGCAAAACGGTCCGCAAGTATCTGGCCGGCGGCGCCGAGCCCGGGGTGCGGGCGCGGCCGGGCCCGGATCCGTTTGACCCGTTCGTCGACTACGTGTCGGCGCGACTGGTCGAGGACCCGCATCTGTGGGCCCGCACCCTCTACGACGAACTCGAAGACCTGGGTTTCGGGCTGTCGTATCAGAGCCTGACCCGCAACATCCGCACCCGTAGTTTGCGCCCGGACTGCGAAGCCTGCCGCACCGCCACCGACCGGCCCAACGCGATCATCCCGCATCCACCGGGTGATGAAACACAGTGGGACTGGCTGGAATTGCCCGATCCACCAGCATCGTGGGGCTGGGGCAAGAAAGCCTTCCTGTTGGTCGGATCCCTGGCGCACTCTGGGAAGTGGCGGGCGGTGCTGTCACCATCGATGGATCAACCGCACCTGGTCGCGGCCATCGACACGATCTGCCGCGGCCTGGGCGGCCTGACCCGGGTGTGGCGGTTCGACCGGATGGCCACGGTCTGCGATCCAGGCTCGGGGCGGGTGACCGCCTCGTTCGCCGGGGTCGCCAAGCACTACGGGGTCTCGGTGGCGATCTGCCCCCCGCGACGCGGCAACCGCAAAGGTGTCGTGGAGAAGGTCAATCACACCGCGGCGCAACGTTGGTGGCGCACCCTGGCTGACGACATGACCGTCGAGGCGGCCCAAGCCAGTGTGGATCGCTTCGCCCGAGTCCGTGGCGACACCAGGATGCGCTTGACCGCCGACGGGCGGTCCTCGGTGGCGGTGGTGGCCAAGGCTGAGCCGCTCAGGCCGGTGCCGGCGGTGCCGTATCCGGTGATTGTCTCCGAGGCCCGGACCGCTTCGCGGCAGGCTTTGGTGTCCTACCGCGGCAACCGGTACTCGGTGCCTCCGGAGCTGGCCGCTGCCGAGGTGAGGGTCAGTCATCCGATTGGTGGTGAGTACCTCGACGTCGCCACCACGAGCGGGATCGTGATCGCTCGGCACCGGATGGCCGCCGACGGATTGGGGGTGATGGCCCGGGACAGCGGGCACGTCGTCGCCCTTGACACCGCTGCGATGGCCACCGCGACCGCAGGCCGGCCACACCGCCGCAAGGAACGCATCCCAGCCGGACCGGCCGCTAAAACAGCTGCCGCACAACTCCTTGCACTCCGCGACGCGGGTACCGGTATCACCGAATCCGCAATGCCATCAACCGATTCCACTGTCATCGATTTGTCCGCCTACGAGCGGGCCGCTCAGAAAAGGACCTTGCAATGACCCCCACCACCCGCACCCCGAAAGCCACCGCCCGCACCACCGACACGCAGACACCGACGGCCGCGGCCAGCCGCTATCAGCAGCTGCGTTCCCATCTGGCCGAGCTCAAACTCACCGCCGCTGCCGAGGCATTGCCGTCGGTGCTCGACGCGGCCACCGCCGAGGGACTGTCACTGACAGTGGCCCTGGAACGGCTGCTCGCCGTTGAGGTCGATGCCAGCACCGCCAGGCGGCTGGCGGGGCGGTTGCGGTTCGCCAGCCTGCCCACCCCCGCGACGCTGGCTGATTTCGATGTCGATGCCGCCGCCGGCATCGACCGCGCCCTGATCGACGAGCTCGGCACCTGCCGCTATCTGGAGTCGGCGACCAACGTTCTGCTCATCGGGCCACCCGGGACAGGCAAGACGCACCTGTCAGTCGGATTGGCAAGGGCCGCAGCCCACGCCGGTTATCGTACCTACTTCACCACCGCTGCCGATCTGGCCGCACGATGTCACCGCGCCGCCATCGAAGGACGCTGGGCCACCACCATGCGGTTCTACGCCGGACCCACACTGCTCGTGATCGATGAACTCGGCTACCTTCCGCTACCCGCCGAGGCAGCCTCCGCGTTGTTTCAAGTTGTCTCCCAACGCTATTTAAAGACCAGCATCGTCATCACCACCAACCGCGGGGTAGGCGCCTGGGGTGAAATCCTCGGCGACACCACCGTCGCCGCCGCCATGCTCGACCGCCTCCTGCACCGATCCGTGGTCATCAACCTCGACGGCGAGTCCTACCGGCTACGCGACCACCACGCCGCCGCCGACACCCTCCGCCGAGCCGCCACCGGAACCCGCCAACCACTACACTGACCGATGCTCACAGGTGGGGAATTTCAGCGAGCACAGTTGAGGATTTTCGGCGAGCGCGATCATGATCGTCGAACGTGTCGATGCGCTGGTTCGCGGGCGCGCCGGGATCGCCGATTTGGCGGTGCCGGCGTGCCCCGGCTGGAACATCCGACAGGTGGTTGCGCACCTCGCTGGCGTTGCCCAGGACATCGTTGCGCTGAATCTGGAAGAGAAGGGCACTAGCCCGTGGGCGGACGCGCAGGTCGCGCGCCTCGGCGGACACGGCATCGACGACCTGCTCGACCTGTGGCGGCAATCGCTCGACGAAGTGCGAGCGAACCTCGCCTTTGCGTCAGCTGCTGGGGTATGCCAGCTCGTATTCGACACCCTGACCCATGAGCACGACATTCGCGGCGCGCTGAGGGAGCCAGGTTCTCGCGCAGGCGATCTCGCGTTCAGGGCGGCCCTGGGGTTCGTGACGACGATGGGTGACCAGTTCATCCGGCAAGCGCAAATGCCGGCTCTGTGGTTGAGCACTCCCGCCATCGGATCCGTGCAACTCGGTGACCCACACACTGCGCGCGGTCACGTCGCACTCGAAGTCTCGGATTTTGAGGCCCTGCGTTCCTTCGGTGGTCGACGCAGCGTCGGGCAACTGTTGGCGCTCCCCTGGGACGGCGATCCGATGAAACTAATGCCCGCCTTCACCGATGTGCTTCCCGCCTTCACCAACGGCGGCTTACGGCCTCCAGCCGACGACCTCATCGAATGATTCGCAACGCAATGCCGGCTTCTCGACCAACGCGACGGGATCCGAGTCGTCTTAGTTCTCTAGAAACGAGACATCCACACGGCAGACCGCTTGTCGTTTGCCCTTCCCGCAATATGGTGGCCGACCGCGATCAAAGTTTGGGAGTTGACCTCATGAACACCTCGTCTTTCTCGGTGAACAGTACGGGCAGCCCTTGGCGCACTTTCTGTGCCCGGCGAGTCGCAGGGTCAGCGACCACCGCAGACTGCACGCGCTTGTAGGACTCACGGTCGTCGTACTCCCACACCGCCACAACCCGGCCGTCCTCGGTCTCCCACCGACCAACCAGGCGAGCGCCATGACGCAGTTGCACCGGCAACAAGTGGGTACGGAAGAAGTCGTGGAAAATCTCCAGGTTGTCCGGGACCGCCTGGTAAATCCGCATGCGGTAGATCATCAACGCCGACCTCCGTCCAACCCAACTCAGTTTTGTTGGGGACTGCATTGTCCGTGCTAGGCAGCGTCGAAGAACAGATTGACCCACGCCGGCAGGTAGTCAACATTCTGACCAAGTTCAGCCGCGTCTGCAGTGCAGCTCACATTGGCGACCTCGCTGAATTCTGCGTCCTGGTTTACTCGATGAATCCTTGCACGGCAGCGACGTCGTCAGAGTCGGCGGTGGCTGCGAGGAAACACACACCCATGTTCTGATGTTCTCCGCAACTGAGTGCCCGTAATGTGAGTGTCTCAGGACGTCGGTCAATACCGTCCTCTTCCAACAGTTCCCGCGAGGCCTCAGCGGCAAGATATGCCTGATCGAGAGGCCTTCCTGGGTTGGCTGGGGTGACAGATCCTCCTGGTAACTGCCAGAGAACAGCTTTGGCTATTCGAGGTGCGGCCAGTCTACGAAGACTGCTATGTCTCAGTCGATATCGTCGAGGAAGAGAGTCCGCCGTGATGAACGGTGCCGATGTTCTCGTCGCGCGCCCCTGCCCTCGGGCGCAGCTCCATCCGTCCGCCGGCCTATGGCTCGCCGTCTGAGCCCTCGCTGCCCGCGACCCGCCGACCATCGGGGTCTCCATGGTTCAGGCCGGATCGAGTACCGCCGCGGGGGCCGCCGCCGGTTGTGTCCGCGGCTCCTCGCCCATGCGGCCAAACACGAACCCGTTCTTCCACGCTCGGCGCTCGAAGATCCGTTGGATCGGTGTAGCAGCGAATGTCGTGATGATCGTCATCAGCGCCAGGATCGTGTAGAGCTCGTTGGTGACCACGCCGGCCGATAGACCGATGTTGAGCAGAATGAGTTCCATGAGTCCGCGCGCGTTCGCCAGTGCTCCCATCGATCCCGCTTCGCGCCAACCCATTCCCTGCCACCGCGCAGCGAGCCCGACCGCGACGAACTTCCCGAGGAACGAGATGACCAGCACGAGAGCCGCCATCGCCAGGATGGAGGGCTTCAAGACCAGGGAGAGTTGGGTGTTCAAGCCGGAGTAGATGAAGAAGGCCGGCAGCAGCAGGTAGGCGACCAGGGGCTCGAAGCGATCCCGGATTGTGTCGAGCAGTTGGCCTCTGGGCATCACGGTGCCGGCGATGAACGCGCCGAATACTGAGTACAGGCCGATGAAATCGGTGAATGAGGCGCTGGCCAGGATGACCACCAACACGATTGTCAGGTGAGCGATGGGGATGCCGCCGGAGAGCGCGTTGTCTCCGCGTGGCGCCCAGCTGTTGAGACGCGCCAGGAGTCGGCGCGCAACAAACACCATGAAGAGGATAAAGCCGATGCTGCCGGCCATGGCGATCAGCGCACCGTGCATGGTGCCGTTGGTCGTGGAGACCACGACCGCGAGCAGGATCCACGAGCATGCATCGTCGACGGCCGCGCACGCCAGCGACATCGTGCCGAGGCGAGTGTTCGACAGCCCGGAGTCATAGACAATCCAAGCGAGCATCGGAAACGCGGTGATGGCTACGGCCGCGGCAACGAATAACGCTCCCTGCCAGTGGCTCACCTTCGCAGTGAAATACTCACTGTGCGAGGCCATCAGCCATCCCAGGAGACCACCGAGGAGCATGGGTACTCCCACCCCGAACGCTGACGTTGTCCCGGCTTGTCGCACGTGGGCGCCGAGGATGTCGAGCTTGAACGATGCCCCGACCATGAACATGTAGAGCACGAGCCCGAGTTGGCCTAGGGCGTAGATGAGGGTCAGATTTGGGTGCATGACTGATGCCTCACCGATCTTGATGGTCGTCGGGAACAGCCAGTGCTGGGCGGCGGGCCATACCAGACCCAGCACCGAGGGGCCTAAGACGAATCCGGCGACCATCACGGCCACCACTTGGACCTGTGCCAGCTTGCGGAACAGTGGCCAGATCAACCGGTAGGTCACCAGGATCACGAGCATTTGCAGAAAAAGGTGGGTGGTGATTTGCAGCAGGGTTGGCATTGCATCTCCTCGAATTCAGCGGTGTCGCCGGGCCGGGGGTCGGCCCGGCGTGGCGTGGACGGGGATCAGAGTCGTGATGGCGGTGGCATCGCGCGGGCACGACGTCGCGGCCGTGCGGTGTAAGACGGATCAGCCCACATAGGCGTGACTCCAACCGATGATGAATAAGCCCGTCATCGCCGCGATGAGAGCCATGCTGATCGCGATGAGGAGGATCGTGCGAGCGGTCTGACGGCTAGCAGGACCGCTGAGTTTCTGGGGGGTTGGCGGGGCTGTCTGATGGCCGAGTTCCTCAGCGTCCGCACCGCTTTGCTGTGGGGCCGGCGAACCGTCCGGTTCGTTACATCGCGTGGCTCCAGGGTGCGGTGGTGCGGCACACGTGTCCTCGCCGTTGAGTACTTGCGGATCCGCGTCCATCGCTACCTCCAGTTCGGGTTAGCCCTCGCAAGCGCGCCGTTGTCATCGGCCAATGCCGTCGACGCTCACGCCCTGTCGCCCGGAGGCATAGACGTGAGCTGCGCACGCTGCAGACGGAATGGACCCGTCGGCGGAAGTTCACGAGGTGTCGGCGGTGGCGTTGCGGGCAACTGCCAACATCGGCTAATCCTGGCCGTCGCAGTTACGCTCCGCTTACGCGCGATGCAAGCGTGACTTGACTATTCGCGGTGTGTTCTCCAACGCGGGTCGTGTCGACATGGGATTAGCCACACCAATTGTTGATGCCCGGGGATATTGGCCGTGGACAGAATGATCGCTATGCCCGGCAAGGCATCCGGTTTGCGTTACCGGTCCAGCGTGACGAGAGCGCCAACGCGCGAGGAGGTTTCACGGCTGACCTTGATGAGGCGGTCCCAGCTGTCATCGAGTCCAAGGCTGGCGAACGTTTCACGCATCAGCGTATTGAAAACCACGTCGCTTCCGACGAGTTCGTCGTCGGCCTGGCCGAACGCTTCTACCATGAGAATGCCGTACAGCCTGATCCATGCCAGCTTGAACAGCCATAGGGTGCCCATCCCCTCGGCGCCCAGGGCAGCCGCGATGGGGTCATCTCCCCTGCTGGCATTCTTTTCGATGATGTCGCGCAGTCCAGGGTCCAGGTCGGTGCTTGGGGGCGTGGCGATCAGCCCGAGGGTATGCAGCGCCACGAACAGTTCAGCGAAGTGCGCTGCGAACGGATTCGAGACGACGTCCTCGGGTTCGGTGGGCAGCAGTTCCAACGCCCTGTCGCGCACGGGGCGTGGAGTCAGTGCGAGCATCGGGTTGGCAAACGCCATTTGGAATTCGGCTCGATTGGCCAGTGCCCAGCACCGCAGCGTGGTGGCCGAAGCCGCGAGTCTGGCAGCGGGATCGTCGTGGCGGTAATGATCGCAGGCCTGAGCCATCGCTGCGATCACGTCACCGCAAATATCCCGTGCCACAAGGACATGCAACTCATCAATACTGTCGATATAGCGGTAGAGCGCCGGCGCGGTCATACCCATCTCCGCAGCGACTGCCCGCAACGACACGTCGTGGCCGCTGCGCAGGAGCCCGCGCGAAGCCTGCACGATTTCATCGAAGGTCTGCAACCGTCGCCGTTCGCGACGGGTCATCGCTGGCACCTGCTGCGCCATCTCGCCTCCCTAGGCCACAACGTCGAAAGTCATGCCTGCGGCCCGATCCTCGAAACCTTGAGAGGTGTATCCACACGCCGACTCCTCACCCGAGTGTGCCACGGCACGCACCGTATGGAGTCATTCAAGCTAAGGCTGGGCGGGGTATGGCGTTCGGTGGTTGCGTTATGGGCGCATCTCGGCGGTGACGAGAACGGCTGATCGGGAACCCCTTTCATCGAAAGTCTTCCCACGATCACTGACGGACGCATGGTGAACACTGATGGGCGTACCTAGATCAGCCGCATCGCGGCAAGTTTCACCGGCGCGCGCGCTCGGTGAGGACGCGGTTGTAGTCGACCGCCACATCTAACCAGAACATCAGGCGCTTCTGCGTGGTCACGGTGTCGGCGCCGACCTTCAGCCAGCCCGGGCCCATTGCGCGGCCGGCCCCCATATCGGCGGGTTGCGCCCCGCGGGCTTCGAGCTCGCCCTGTCGCTGCGGGGCGGCGCGGAGCCACAGGCCACCGTCGCTGTGCGCGAACACCGCGAGTTTGTTGTTGATCATGAATCCCAGGCCGCCGAACATTGCCACTTCACGTACGACCCTCAGAGTGGACAGTCCGGCCCGGATCCGGTCGGCCAACTCCACGTCATAGGACATTGATGACCACCTGAACAACGATGGCACGCCACGGGCGACCGGGATGGAGGCGCACCGCGGCGGTGCGGACAGTTCGCACGCTCACCGTTTGCAGCGGTCCTTCGTCGGCGGGGGTGCCCGGAGCCGGGCGCCGCTGCGGTCGTCTCGGCGGCTGGTGCCAGATCGCAGGAAGCGCCATCGCGGCCATCTCTTCACGTCGCGTGGTGGTGAGTCGTTCTGGAATCCAACACTAGTCACGCGTGGGCGAGATTGGCGGTGAAGTGCTCGCGCCATGTGCGGATCGTTGTTGGGGCTGTCGAACTGATGACCTCGCGGCGCCCTTGCTCGAGTAGTCCGGCGGCGTCTGCGCTGGGTATGCCGCTGAACGCGGCGCAGGCGAGGTCGGTGTGCGCGCTAACATTTCCTGCCAGGTGTCGTGTCCACGCCGCGGTGGCGGCACCCCAGGCCAGCCGTGACCGATGCTCGTCGGCGGCTTGGCGCAGCCGGTCCAGGCCGGCCTCGTTGGCGCCGCCACCGTAGGCACAGGCCATCGCGACGCCGTTCCACAAGTCGGGGTGACGGTCGGGCTGAAAAGTGGCGACGGTGTCGATGATCGTCTCGACCACCGCACCGCCAGAAAACCAGATAGCGCGTCCCAGGCCTTGGTCGAATAGGTGCTGGCACGGACGTGAGAGGTGCTCTGGTCGTGCTTTGGCCTCGATGTAGCGCCGGCGCTCGAAGAACCCGCCGTGGAAGCCGTAGCCGTCCACAATGGCCATCCCGAGCAGAGGGTCCAGGTGGCCTAGGTACCGTTCGGGGCGCCGCCGCATCCGCGCGAGGGCGAGACCCAATCCGACGTAGACGGTGTAGATGTGGCGGTTGCCCGGCCCGTCGACGAAAGTGTTGAGCCGCTTTGCCCAGGGCGTCATGAGGTCCAGTGCCCCTAGGCCCATTCCAGCACCTTCGTAGGCGAATCCGGCGAACTGGCTGTCGACCGTCTGCAGCCGGACCGCCAGTGCCGAGGCGCCGCTGTCTTCCAAGGTGGCGTTGTACCCCAGGGCCAGGGACTCCGCGACCGGGGCGAACCGTTGCCATGCTTCGCGGGCGAATCCCGGCCGGCTGAAGACCTTGCGGGGGTGCGGGATGCCGAAAAGCCGTCGGCGGGCGGTGCCCAGTGCGGTCATGGTGTAGTCCTCGCTGCTCGGATTGGGTTGTGCTGTCGGCTCCGCCAGTGTGAGCGGACCCGGTCGCGCCAGGTCTCGTAGTGCGGCGGATTCTGCTCCGGCGTCTCGGGGGTCCTTTCGGCGGCGGCGATGCCTGCCACCGTCGCGCCATCGGACCCCCAGGTGGCGGCGCAGGCCAGATCGGTGTGCAGGGCGCGTGGGCAGGTGGTGTGACGGATCTCCGCGGCGGCCGCGACACCCACGGCGAAGTGCTCGGCGTCGGCCCCCGCGGCGCTGACAAGCTGGCCTATCGCAGCCTGATCGACGACGCGAGCGGCGTAGGCGCACGCGAAGCCGACCCCGCTCCACAGATCACCGCGGCGATCCTCGGGGAACCGGGCGGTGGTGGTGGCGATGCGATCGGTGTTGGCTGCACTGGTGAACCAGAGACTGCGGCCTAGCCCACGGTCAAACACCTGGCCTGCGTAGCCGGTGGCGTGTCGGGGCCTGATCATGCGTTGCAAGCTCTCCTTTGGTGTGAAGAAGCCGTGATAGAAGCCGTACCCGTCCATGATGAGCCAGCGTTCGTCATCGGGATGGCGCGTCAGGACGTGCAAGGGGTTGACGTGCATACGCGGCAGGGCCAGTCCCGCGCCGATGTAGAGCAGCGGTTTGTAGGCATGTCCCGGGCCGGCGATAAATTCTGCAAGACGTGGTCGGGTGGGCCACAGGCAGTCGAGCATCGCCAATCCCATCCCGACGCCTTCGTAGGCGACACCGCGCACGTCAGAGTCGGTGGCTTCAAGTCTGGGGATGATCGCAGTGGGCTGCGGATGGTCGATGGTCTGCCAGAAACTATCGACAAGGGTGTGGGCGACCGGGGCGAAATGCGGCCAGACTCCGGTCATCTCGTCGCCGATGCCGAACTCTTTGGCCGCGATGGTGGGGAATTTGTCAGCGGAGAGGCGCAGCAACGGTTTGAGGAATCTGCTTAACGTGATCAAGGTGGGCTCCCCGCTTTTAGAGCGCAGCCCGGCGGCGCGCCGGATGGCGGCCGCGCAGGCTGCACCGGGTAGACATCATCATGTGGACTTACGTGAAGTGGCGGAGGATGCGCTCTCGCCACAGCGCGTACGCGGGCACACCGGGATCGGCAGGCAGGTCTGCGCGCAGAGCGTCTACGGTGGCTGCTGCCTCGGCTGAGGACACCCCGCACAGCACCTCGCTCGCGAAATCGTTGTGGTCGGCTGTATTTCCCACTTGGTGTCGGATGCTGGCCGACATGGCAGCGCCGACGGCCAGGTGGCCGGCGTGCCCACCGGCAGCCGCGCGCAGATCCACCACGGTGGGGCGATCGACCCCGCCGGTGTAGCCGCACGCCAGTCCTACGCCCTGCCACAGATCGGGGTGCCGTGACGCGGTGAAGCTCGCGATGATCGCGGCGACGCGGGCGACGTCGGCGCCCCCCGAAAACCAGATGCTGCGGCCCATGCCGTGATCGAATGCGCGAAGCGCGTAGCCCTTCAGTTGCCGGGGCATGCGCTGCTCGATGACGTAGCGCTGATGCGCAAAAAACCCTTGGTGAAATCCGTAGCCGTCCAGGACAACCCAGCTGAACAGTGGGTCCTCCAGCCGACGGCGGAAGCGCTCGGGGTTGAGTCGCATACGGGCCAGGCCCATCCCGGCACCGAGATAGATGCCGTAGATGTAAGGCGCGCCCGGGCCGGCGGCGAAATCCCGGGTGCGCCGTTTCGTGGGATTCAGGGTGTCCAGTGCGGCCAGTCCGATTCCGGCGCCTTCATAGGCGAATCCAAGAAGTTCCTCGTCGTATTCGTGCAGCCGGGACACCAGACGGTCGAAGTTGGGGTCCAGCACCGTGATCTGACAGCACTCTGTGACGGTGAATACGACCTGTTTGAGGCGTGCGCTGGTCGCCTCGTCATCGACCGAGGGCGGTTTCAGCGTTGCCGCCGATACGGCGAACACGCTTCCGAGGAGGTGTCCGGCGAGTCCACGAAGTCGGCCCACGGGCACAGCGGCGGGGTGGCCGGTAGAGGGCAACAGATCGGTCATCGGGCTCGGCTTCCTATCGGCAGGTTCGGCTGGCCGAACACGCTGGCCAGCTCAATCTGGACTAGTTCGTATCCGGGCCGGTCTGGGTGTACCGGCAGGCTTGCGAAGGCGGCTTCGACGACCTGGGAGGCGTTGTGGCTGTCGACCCCACAGAGCAGCTGGCACGCGAGATCGGTGTCAGGCTGGGGGTTGCCAGCGCGGTGACGACCCCGTGCGGCGAACGCTGCCCCCGTGGCCACGCGTGCAAGGTGGGAGCCGCTGACCTCCTGCAGCCGCTCGATGTCTTCGCGCGATACGCCTCCGACGTAGCTGCAGGCCACACCGACGCCTAGCCAGAGGTCACCGTGGCGATCGGGGGTGAAGGCAGCGATGTGTGCCGCGATCTGGTCGATGGCGGCGCCAGTGGAAAACCAGATGCTGCGCCCCACACCCTGATCGAAGACCCGTCGGGCATACGGCGACAGGAACGTGGGAATGATCTGGCGCTCAACGAATTTGCGCCGGGCGAAGAATCCTTGGTGAAACCCGTATCCGTCTAGTACCAGCCAGCGCAGCGCATGGTCGTCGAGGCGGGCCAGGAATGGCTCGGGGTGGCGTCGCAGGCGAGCCAGAGCCTCGCCGGCGCCGATGTGCACCATGTACGCATGAGCGTCTCCGGGCCCGGCCAGGAATTCCCGGAAGCGGGATCTTTTGCCCGGCATCACACTGTCAAGCCCGGTCAGTCCCATCGCGACCCCTTCGTGGGCGTACCCGGCCAAGGGACCCGGTATGCCGGCGATGCGATCCATGACGGCGGTGAGGTCTCCTCCGTCCACCACGGCGTGGTAGCCGCCGATCGCTGCACGTACTGCCTTTTCGAGGTGTTGCCAGTTTGGTGTGTCGCCACCTTTGAAGGCGAGAATCTGTCGCTCGGGTACGCCCATGACGACGCGGCGGGCCCGCGCCAACCCCGCGTTCATGCGGAGTACTCGGGAGCCAGGGCGGCCGTGTCGCGGTAGCCCGGCTCGATCGTGGCGTGCCCGTTGTGGGCGCCGTCACCGATGATCGAGAATCCCTGGCCGCCGTCGAGGGGGCCTTCAGCGTGGGCGGCCATCACCCAGGCTGTGCCGGTCGCGCCGGATCGTTGATAAATATCGACCAGGCGCATCAGGGCTTTGTCGGCGCGCCAGCGGACGAGCTGCGCACGTGCGGCGTCGTTGTCCGCGGCCTCACACTCGGTGAGCACTTGGGTGACGAGTTCGCCGGCGATCAGCTCCAATTCGTCGAAATTGGCGGCCAGTTGATCCCGCAATTGGGTGTCGGATAGACCGGCGGTCATTCCCTCGTGGAACCGAGTCATGAAGTCAAAGTCGTAATAGGTGACGATTCCGTCGGCGTGCGTCTTCGGCTCGATGTCGTACCACTGCCGGAAGAACTGTTGAACCGGCCCGGTGATCGAGGACATCCGGGCTAGCTGCATCATCAGCCCAGGGTGATCTGCCAGACGGTGGAACACGTCGTGGTAGTACAGCAGGGCCGGAATTGCCCAGTACACACCGGTGTCCCAGATGATCTTCGCGCTCATGACGCGCGCGTTGCCCATGATGGCGTACTGCCCTTCGTAGATGGGCAGCCATCCGTCGGTGATGAGGAAGAACACGGTGTTATGGATGGCGGCAAGTTCACTGACGTCGTGCCCGTCGAGGGAGCGGGTCACCAGGTCGGTGATGAGCCCGTTACTCAAGGAGATGACGTCAAATCCTGGTGAGTACAACGGGTCCAGGAAAATTCCGGCTTCTCCGGTCAGACACCAGCCCTGTTCGGAGTACATCTGTTGGCAGCCGTAGGAGTAGTTCCGCAGGACTTTGAAGTCGAGCAGCTTGTCTCGATGTGCCTCTACCGCCTCGGCGCACTGCGGCTCGAATTTGTGCAACCAGGCCAACGCTTTGTCGAAGCGATTGATCTCGGAGAAGGGGTGCAGCTCGGCGTCCGTCACGATGCCGACACTGATCGAGTTCGATGCCAGAGGGATCAGCCATACCCAATATCCCTCACCCATCAGATGATTGGTGGAGAGGTGACGGCGCCCGTCGGTGATGCGTTCACGCCATTGCTGCTGGCTGGACCACTCTTCGATGTCGATCGGAAAGTCGATCCGAAACCACGCAGCGTTCACGTTGTGGCCGTTGGGTTTTGCCAGATCCAGTTTACGTTTCAGGATCGACGACCGCCCGGAAGCGTCGATCACCCACGGGGCAGAGATGACGCGCGGCTGGCCGTCGGGTGTCGTCACACTCACGCGGTGGGGGCCGCCGTTGTCGGCCAGTTCGACGCCCCGCACCGCATGGCCTAGCCACATGCTGACCCCAGCGGCGCCCAGTTCGTCGCTCAGGTAGTTCTCGAACCGCCCGCGGTCGAGTTGGTAGGTCGCACCCAAGTGCGGGCGGCGCGCGTGACCGAGTTCGACGCGGCGGGCGATCTCGCGATTGTCCGCCTGCGTGAAGAAGAACCGCAGCCCGAACTTGTCAAGCTGCTGACCGGTGATGTGCGGTTCCACCTCAAGCACATTGCGCATGTAGTGCGCAGCGATATCGACGGTGGATTCGCCGACCTTGTGCGCGGCCTCGGGTGCCCGGGTGGTCTTCTCGACGACCGCAATCGAGGTCGCCGGACGAGCCTTCCGCAGCTGCGTCGCCAAGGTGAGCCCCGCCGCTCCGCCGCCCATAATGACGACGTCGAACGCGGATTCTGTAGCAACGGTCGGTTCCTGCATGGTCATGAGGCTGTCTCCAGAACGTCGTGGCGAAGGGGGGAACGAGTGCATAACTCGCGAGAGGCGCCGTAGGAAGTGTTGTCCCGCTGCATCATTGCCCTACATTCCTCGCTAGGTGTTGCGCCTCGTTCTATCCACCGACGGTAGAGGAGGTGATTACCGCACACTTACCACCCTTGGAAGCTTGCTGCAGCGGCGATCGTGTCCGAGGGGCTCGGTAGCAGGCTCAAACCCTCGGTGCCCTGCCTTCAACGGCAAGATTCTCGGCACGGAAGTGCAAACGCCAGGAGCGCACATAGCGTCAGATCTGATTCCCTCCTGTGGCACAACAGGTCTGGATGAGGAGGCCGAACGCCCACCGCCGCACCCGCGGATGCAATGCGGGCGCGGCGGTGGCGGGTTCGGTAGCGGTGACCTGTCTACTCCAGAGCGGCGGAGGCCTCGACGCTTTTCGCGCGGGCGCGGTTACGGCGGGCTACAAGAGCGTCGGCGATGAGTGCGCCGGCGAGCGCACCGGACATATCCCTCGCCAGTACATTCGCCGAGTCGTCGCCGGCATTGGCGCGGGGACGAGCCGGCAGCAGCGCAGCCGCCAAGATCGCGCCAAGAACCGACACCCCGGCTGCGACCAGTGCCGCGCCGGACATGCTGTGAAGGTAGGCCGACGTGGCGGCTTCGAGTAGGCGAGGCCCTTCGGTGACACCGTGGGCCGTGAGCGAATGCGAGATCTGAATCGCCGCCCCGAACGACTGTGAAGCCCCCGCGGCGGCCTGTTCGGCCCCGGGAATCGGAGGCAGGGTCGACTCCAGCCGATGCTGGTACAACGACGAGGCGGTGCTGCCGATGACGGCCACGCCGAGTGTGCCACCGAAGAGCCGGGTGGCATCATTGACCGCCGCGCCGACGCCTGCTTTGTCCTCGGAGACTGCACCCATGATCGCCTCGGTGGCGGGGGCACTGGCCAAGCCCACACCGATGCCCAATAGCAGCATCTCCCCCGCGATCATGCTGTACGGGGTTGCTCCGGTGTTCGCCGCGGTCCACAAAAGCCCGACAGCGAACAGCACCAACCCGCTCACGACAACAATCTTGTTCCCAACCTTCACCGCGAGCTTGGTTCCCACGATCGAAGACAACGCCACGGCAAATGCCATCGGAAGCAGGCGAACTCCCATCGAGAACGGCGTGTAGAGCTTCACCAGTTGCAGATACTGGGTGATCACAAAGATGAACCCTTGCAGAGCGAAGAATGAGATCGCGATGGCACCGCTCGCCGCGCTGAACCGCGGGTTGGCGAACAAAGAGACATCCAGCAGGGGATGCTGGGTCCTGCGCTCGACGGCGATGAACACCAGGATCAGCGCCAGACCGGCCGCCAGGCTGCCCACGGTGCGCACCGAACCCCAGCCCCATCCGGGAGCCTCGATGACGCCCAAGACCAGGACCGCCACGCCGGCGCTGGACAGAGCCAGGCCCAGCCAGTCCACCGGCGGTGTCGATGGATCCTTCGATGTCGGGACAGCCAGGCATATCAGGACCCCAACGGCCGCGGCGACGATCGCCATGAAGACGAAAATGCTGCCCCACCAGTGATTCGCCAGCAGCCAGCCTCCCACGATCGGCCCGGTCGCCACGCCGAAACCGGTGACAGTTCCCCACAGCCCAATCGCACCGGCGCGCTCGGACCGCTCGGTGAACACATTCACCAGGATCGACAGCGTCGCCGGAAACATCAGCGCTGCCCCCACCCCCATGATGGCCCGTGCAGCGATCAGTTGCCCCGGAGTGTCGATGCACGCCGCCCACAGGCAGGACGCGCCGAACACGGCCAGGCCGATGAGCAAGACACCTTTGCGGCCCTGCCGATCGCCGAGACTTCCGCCGGCCAGCACGGCCGCGGCGAACGCCAAGCTATAGGCGTCGACGATCCACTGCAGCTGCGAAGTGCTGGCGCCGAGTTCCTCCATGAGCGCCGGCAGTGCCACGTTCACGATAAGGATCTCGACGCTGATGATGAAGGCCGTCAGCGTGAGAGCGAGAAGAACAAGAGGCTTTCTCATGGCTTGAGTTTCTCAAGCACAGGCACTAATAGTCAAGCACTAGATGGAGCTGAGCCGCGTGCGCCACAAATGAAAACTCGACCACACGTCATGGAGCGCCGACCGCGCTCCGACCTAGAGACTCTGCCGGCACGAAGAGACCTCTCGAACCATCCCTTTCCACCCTCGAAGCCGGCATGCTCAGCCAGCAGAAGGCCGGCGATGGCCCGCGCGCCGTGGCAGTTGACTGTCATAGTGGCCGGCCCGTCCGGCCATCGTCCGGAGAGTGTAATGCCTTCTGAATAAACGCCTTTAAGCTGAACTGGCTTACAAGAGCAGACAAAACCGGCACCGCTCAAGTGAGCGGTGCCGGGACTGTGCAGCAGAACGCAAGCTTGGCTCAAGCTTGCGGTGGAAGAAACGAAAGCCTGTCGAACAACAGGATGCTCTCGGCGATCTTTCCGTCTTTGAGGGTGAACAGCTCGGCAGCGGGTGCGGTGCTGGTCTGCTCGGTGTGGGGGTAGTAGAAGAGGGCAACGCGGTCATCATCGCCGAATGCGGCGACGTCGGTCAGCCCGATCAGGGTGGGTGCGAAACCACCAAGGAAAGCGCGGTAGGAGTCCTTGCCGGTCAAGTCGACCCCTGGTGCATGACACACGACATCATCGGTCACATGCTTCAGCGCACCGTCGACGTCACCGCTGGTCCACGCGCGGTGGTAGTCCAAGACAGTGTCGAGTGCGCTCTGCTTTGTCGGCTGAGACATCCCGGCTCCTCTATAGTTTGGTGATCCATGGACGTGCGGAACCGCCGCCCCGGGAAAGACGAAAGCGCCCAGCACTTACAGACTGGTTACACGTCGCGTAAGACCGACTCAGGACTGCGCAAGACCCCCATGAAGACCGCCCGAGCTTCACGGTAGGCCCGCCTCGGCTGCGGACGCATCGGCGCTTACATCCGCTGTAACACCGACGAAAGTCACCGCGGCCAACGTGGCACCACGACACACCGCAACTGCCCCACGCACCAACGGGTGCAACGCCGGATTTGAGAAAGGAGACGGATGTGGCGAAGTGGCCGCTCGTCTGGGGCGCGACGGAATCGGAGCTCACTGCGAGCTACCCCAGTGATGGCACTTTCCCTCATCCGGTCATGGAGGCTTACCGCGCAGTCGATGTCAAAGCGCCCTCCGCGGTGGTGTTTCGGTGGCTCTGCCAGCTCAAAGTCGCACCTTACAGTTACGACTTGCTGAACAATCTTGGCCGCACAAGCCCGCGAACTTTAACCCCTGGCGCCGATGCGTTGGCGATCGGCCAGCGCTTCATCACCGCCTTTAAATTGGTGAGTTTCGTAGTCAACGAGCATGTCACCATCCGGGTCAATTGGCTCGGACGGTGCATGTTCGGCGAACTGATCATCAGCTACGTCGTCCGCGAAGACACGAACGGACGCACCCGACTGATCGCAAAACTCACACTTCCACGGGCTCGCGGGTTTGGATGGCCACGCCAGTGGTTCCTTGCGTGGCTCGACCTGCTTATGATGCGCCGCCAACTCCTCAATTTGCGGGATCTGGCTGAAGCAGGCACCCGGCTTGAACCCACCGCGGCGACTCACCTCCAACAGCGCACATCAGCCACACAGAATCGCTCCGCTCCCCAACAAAGGCTGAGTTCATGATCTCCACAAACACCATGATGAACGCCGAACCCGCGTCGCTCTGATCATCTCGGCACGGCAAAACCAGAGCGCGCCGGCGCTGAAGGCCAAACCGCGTGCCACATGCCACCGCCGACATGCAAGCGACAGGCAGCCTGTAAAGGGTAGCGTCAGCACCGCCCACATTTCATTCAAGACAGAAACCGAGACCCGCTGCCCGCCGCACGTCTCGTTCCGAACGAACGGGACTGCCCCGAGTTCAGTTGACTTGATGTGCCCTGGGTTGCATGGAGTCAACCAAACTGGGGGCAGTCCCTTTCTTCGCAGGTGCACGTTCGGTGCGGACAGCCAAAGCGCAACTACCCATGTGAAACGCATGAGCAACGCCAGTCGGGATCGTCCAAGATTGCGCCTTCGGCCGCGAGTGCCTCAAGATTGTGCTCATCAAGGATTGCACCTGTGAAGTTCGCTCCCCGAAGATTCGTCCCAGTGCCGAACATGGCGCCGGTTAAGTCCGCGCCGATGAGGCGGGCGTGCTCCAAGTCGACTTCTCCGAAGGTGGCGTTCCGAAGGTCGGCACCACTGAGATCGGCATGATCGAGTAGCGCTCCGCGCGCGTACACGCCTACTAGGCGCGCATCGACGAGGGACGCTCGCGACATGCACACCAACTCTAGGTCCGCTGACGTAAGGTCCGTCGACCTCATGTTCGCGTCGGCAAGGTAGGCGCCCGCGATTTGAATGTGCCGCAGGTCAGCTCCCACTAGCCAGGCCCGAGCGAGGTCGGTGTTCAGACCCTGCCACGCGCCCGATTTGGGAAACAGCGCGTGCCGCGGATCGCCGGAACGATTGCGCGCGCCTCGCCCGCGCCTCTCCTGGAGAGCACTGACGACGGCTCTGAGCCGCTGAAGCATCCTCTGCAAGAGTGACTTTGGTGGTTCTCGACGTCGCTCAGGTGGGTTTGGATGCCGGGCCTCGGCGCTGTCCGCCCACCAGTTAGTGCGGCTTTTCAGCTCCAGCAGGATCGTCTTACGTACCTCGTGCTCTTGGACCTGGTCCTCCCCAGTAGGCACTACGCGCAGGTAGCCACGCAGGAGATCGACGGTCATCTGAGCGTTGATCCGGTTGTGCCGTAGAAGCCAATCGTTGGCGAGTGCGGCGAGGCCGTATACGCCTGCTAGCCGCACCGCAGCGGACTCCTTGTTGCCGATTTGTGTCGCCGCTGCGGTATAGCGGTCCCGAAGATCACGCTCGCGGTCCGCGTCGTGCTGAGCGGCGAAATGGCGTTGGGTTTGGCGGCGTCCTAATGCGGCACTTGCGAAGGTCACCAGAGCGGCAACGGCAACTACTGAACCTGCCAGCAGAGTAGCCAGCGGCTGCGTTAGGGCTCCCACGACTATCCCCCTTGCGTAACATCGTTGAGCGGATGGTCGTTTCCATCCGCATTGAATTATGACCCTGCGGCCGTAGGTATTTCGTCGAGGCTTCGCGATCGCCGAATAGTTAGTGCAGCTAACCGCCGCTAAGCTGCAGGACGACGCGCGGCATGAGCCGTTAAACCATGCCGCCGCCGGTTATGCGGGGTCCGCCGCGTAGAAGTCGTCAACTGTCCACGCATCCGAACTAACGGTGAGCTGTTCCACCGGCTTGCGGACTCCGCGGCGGTCCATGGCGCGGGCCGCGAGCTCCATACCGATCTGCTCGGGTGCATCCGGTAGAGCGACCACCCGCGACCTTGAAGTCGTGGAACCATTTGTCGCGGCCGCAGATCGCCGACGTTCCATGTGACCTCGAAGTAGTTCCCCAGGTCCTCGACGGACCCCGACTGCACGAGCGCCGGGACCGGCCGCCGCGTGACCATGCCGGCGAGGACGTTGGGCCTGAACTCACGAGCTTTCGAAAGTCGCCCGTAACCAGTGCATGGCCCAGTCGGCCACAACCCTCAAAACTGCCCCCTGCCAGCTGATCCGGTGGCGAAGCGGCACGCAAGGCAGTAGATGGCAATTACATTGCTCGACTAACGACTTTCTCAAGTTCATGTCATATGCGACATTCACATGACATTTCTGTGAGAAAGATGACGCCTACTTTGAGAACCTACAGCAACTGTAGGTTCTCAACACGCGCTTCCTACGGCGTTCGCCTGACCTGCAGTTTTCCCTGCTGTCTCATGGCGGTTCACGCCCATGCGTCTCACGGAGCGCTGCATTTCCTACGAGTCGTCGATATGACCGGGCTCCACATGGCTTCTCGGTGGTAAGTGGGCACGCGTGAACGGTTGATCGCGCGCTGGGGATTGTCTTGGGCGCTGGCGCGGCGGTCGTCCATCAAGAGAGGCTGCGATCTCTAATTCAGCGGGGCTCGGCTTATGGGTGCTTCCGAGCCACGGACCAGCGACAGGGAGACGCTGTTGAGGCATAAGATCATTGCTGCTCCGAGGACTGCGGTGGTCGCCTCCCACGCCGGCATGTGCGCGGCGGGTTCGAGCGTTGAGAAAGTGACACTGCGGCCGACTGCATAGACAACCATGACGACGCTCGCATAAGGCACACCGGTCAGACATCTCGACACCAACGAATCTATCCTTACGGCAAATGAAGTCACCGCTCCGCCTTCGGCCCGACGTATTTTCCGTCCATAGAGCCACAGGATCAGGCATATCAAGAAGACAGTGATTGTTAGCCAGAGCGTGGCCCAGCGAGAGAAGTTGTAGAACCCTTCTTCATTGTTCCACTGGGGCGTTATTGCTTCGCGAGGCAACCGTGAATCATCTGCACTGTCCCCGCGAGATGACGGTGGGTCTGCCTGCGACAACGCAAGATCACCCAAACTGGAGGCTACAAGTAGCATCGTGATCGGTGGGACAGCGACGGCGACAAGGCCGCGGAGATGCGCTCCAAGAGGACCTTTCGAGGCCAGCTGAACCGTGGCGAACAACAGCGTGTACACGGACAGGCCGAACGCGACGCCTGCGAGCACCTCCAATGAGGCTCCGGTACCGGTCACGATGGCGCAACCCTTCGAAGCAGAAATAGTCGCATAGAGAGCTGCGGCAGCGATGAGCCCCACGAACGCGCAACCTAAGCCTGTCAAGAATCGCTCGTTGTCGACTTCACTGCTGTCCCCGTTCTGCCCAGTCTGACTGTTCAGCTTCAGAGTTATCCCGACGAAGGCGAAGCCCGCGAGAACACCGGCCAACTGCGAAAACAGGCCTGCTGCCACCGAGAAGTCGAATTGCTGCCATATCGGGCAGTCGAATTCCGGTGCGGCGCCGCCGTTCGTCATACTCTTCCCTTCTGGGACGGTCTAGAGAGTGACATCCTGACACGCAGGGTCACGGCTCAGCTGCGTGCGAGGCACGCGATGCAAGAGGCAAACAGCGGAGGCTGTCGCCGCAGCCCGCCGCCTCCGCAGGGTGTGGGCCTTCTCCCGGCCTTCCGAATGCCTGGCCGCAAACACACTTCCCGGGGACGTCGTACACAGAATCGCAGCTCCCAGCACTTGGGCGAATCGCCACGATCTTCAACCCGCGCTCGGAGTCGAGTCGATCGAAACGGCGGAGCAGCGGGCCGCTAATCTCACTGCGCTGTGATGTATGAGCCGTTCCGGGTTTGATGCCAGCTTCATGTTTGAGACATCGCCGGCTGGACATCCGGGGTTGAGCGTAGTAAGTGGTCTCGTATTCCTCGGGTGGGACGTAGTCCAAAACGCTGTGCAGGCGGCGGTTGTTGTACCAGTCGACCCATTCCATCGTCGCGTATTCGACGTCGTCGAGGGTCCGCAACGGGCCGGGCCGGAAGGGGCGGCCGGCACCGATAGCCTCGGTCTTGAACAACCCGATCGCGGTCTCGGCCAACGCGTTGTCGTAAGCGTCCCCGACGCTGCCGATTGAAGCGGCAATCCCTTCCAGGACAAGGGTTTCCGCGAAGGCGACGGACGTGTACTGACTGCCCGCGTCGCTGCAGTGGATCAACCCCTCGCCCACCGTGTGGCCGTGATGATCACGGCGTCACAGTGCCATCTTCAGGGCTGTGGTGACCATCGCGGTGTCCTTGACCCTCGACACCTGCCAGCCCACGATCGCCCGGGAGAAACAGTCGATCACCAGCGCCACGTAGACCAACCCCGACCAGGTCGGCACGTAGGTGAAGTCGGTGACCCACTTGTGGTTGGGCGCGGTGGCGGTGAAGTCTCGGTCCAGCAGATCCACCGGCCGAGCTGAAACCTTTCCGGGGATCGTCGTGCGATGCCGGCGCCCGCGGGTGATCCCGGAAAGGCCTTCATCGCGCATCAGCCGATCAACTGTGCACCGGGCGACTTAGTGTCCTTGCCGGCGCCGGTAGGCCGTCATCTTGCGCGCCCGTACATGCCCTCTGGCGTGCCGACGGTGGCCAGCAGCGCGTCGGTGAGCTGCGCGTCGGTCACCGTACGGCCCGAGGGTTCGGCGGTCTTCCAGTTACGGTATGTGCGTGGGGCGCCCTGCTCCTGCGGGACTGCGCAGGTTGTGGCGAGCCCGTTACTGCTCCGTAGTGACGCCGAGTTGATCGAGGTGTTCCAGCAGTGCATTACCATCGCGGTGCACCAGAATCTCACCGGCAGCCACATGGGCGTCCACCTCACGCTCACGCTGCTGCCAACCCTCGGTCCAGAACCATCGTTGATCAGCTGGATTCGGCATCTTGTGATTGTCGCTCACATCTAGTCGGAGTGGTATGACCGGAGAACAACAGGCCGCAACGATCTAGATTTGGTGCTGGTCAAGCCCCACACTTTGGCGCCGCCACCGCGATGAGCTCTCAGGGCCGTACCGGTTACATCCAACAACACCCCCAGGTCCAGGTTCACGTCAGACGCGACCAGCTCGGCGGGCTGCTCGTCGAGTACCTCTTCGACAGGAACCACGTAGAGAGAACCTGGAGGATCGATTCCTTCGTCAGATGACCGGTTCACGGTTTCTGCCGATGGAAAAGCTCAGTTGCAGGCGGCTCATCGCTGCGCACCCACCGGGATACCTATTGGACAGTTCGTCGCGCCCGTTCCGTACTCGTGAGCTACTCAGAGAGATAAAGGCTGTCGCCAGCTTTGTGGTAACGGATGACGCGGTGGGGAGCCTCCCGCCCGCGGGGCCACACGGTGATGGCGCGAAAGGAATAACCGTCTTGAGAAGCCGGTCCCCTGTCGAAGTCCGCGGCTTCGCCTCCGAAGGCCTCACGAAATCCGCCAGAGACGTGGAGGACTTCATCGGGACCGGGTGGAGGGAGGTTTTCGTGGAAGAGGTGACTGAAGTGTACCCAGCAGCCCCCGGGGTGTCGGAACAATCGATGACGCCCCACCCTTCCTCGGTGTGCCACTCCCGCACCGTTCCTCCCGACTGCACGCTTTTAACCCTAACTTCACGAGGCTGCCTCGTTTGTAGAAGAACAAGGCTGATCAGATCCTGGCTCAGGTGGGTCAGCCCCTCCAGCGATAACCCAAAAAGCTGGGCCTCTGGTTGTCGTGACAACCAGAGGCCCCGCTCGGTGTGAAGACGCTCGACCTGCTGACAACGCCGGCCCAGGGCGAGCCTTACGTTCAGGCGACGCTGCCCTCCCCACTGGCGGCGCCGTCCTTACCGCCCTCGGAGCTTTCAGTAGGCGGATGAAAGATGAAGCCCTTCGTGCTGGAGATAATCTCGTCGAAGGACTGCAGGTTGGTGACCTCAGGATCGGACGGCGCCTGCTCGGTCAGCGCGGCCGGCGCCTGAGCGCGGACAGCACCTCGATGGATCTCCAGGAAGTGGCCGAACTGCCGAACGCAGTGCTTTGCCAAGCGTTCGATATCTCCGCCGTCGCGATCCGCGCCGCGCATCCGCGGGAGCGGGGTGATTTCCCCGGTGACAGCTGCATCGATGAACGGCCGGGCATCCGGATCGTAGGCTGCTCGATTTTCCTCGAGCACCAGTCGCTTGGGCAGGTGCCCGGTCAAGACGAACCCGGCGAGCATCGTCCAGGCCGAGAACGATCCCGTCGCATGACCGTGCGCCTCGCCATTGGGAGTGAGGAAGCGATTCAGTCGGTCGAATTCACCGTGCTGGCGCACCTTACGTAGATGCAGCATCGCCTGGACTGCGGCGTCGAGGTTGGCTGCCATCTCTTCGGCGACCTTCGGGCCCATGTACTCGATCGGCCATTCCACCACGACGTGCTGGAAGGTCCGCTCGATGCCGTGCTGAATCCCGTACAGAAGGATCTCCTGGTCCTGGGCAATGCCCTTACTAACGAATGTCCTCGGGTCGTGCACCGGGTGCCAGTTGGCGATGTCGATCCATGCCAGATAGAGCGGTCGTTTCTGTGCACGAGCCAATCGCCGCAAGGTGCGCAGGAGCAATGACTGACTCCGTCGAGCGCGGTATTCCTGGGTCGGCCCACCGTGCACGACGGAGAGGCTGCGTTCGATCATCATCAGGTCCAGCGCGGCAATCCGTGAGGACAGGCTGCCTGGATGGCTGACAAAAGTGTCGATCCATTCCGGCGGCAAGGTCTCCACCAGCTGCTCAACCTCGTCGAAGAAGGCTTCTGGGCTGATGTCCTGCGCGTCGACGGCGTCGATACGGGCCGCCATCTCCATGCAGGCGAAATCACTCACCGCGCCGAGTGGCCGTACTGGATCTCCGGGAACTCCGCCCCCCGGCTGCCCGGGAAAGGTTTGCACCCACTTCGCGAGCTGGGCGCGGGGCGAGGACAACGGATCGGACGTGGGGTCATCATGACCGTCGTAGGCGTTCGTTCTCACGACAGCAAATCCCTTCAAATTGGGGATTCGGGGCCGTCAGGGGGTATAGTCGCCTGACGGCCCCGGTATCCGGGGTTGTTTCGGTAGTGGGCCGGGTTGGAGATTTGCTTTCCTAGGGCACTCCACCCGGCACCACAGCCTCAGAATCGCTTCCAGGGCCACCCATGAGTGTGTCTGACTCTGCGCGAAAGCGCCACTGATCAGCAGTTATGGTGCACACCTGGGCAGCGTGGCCCATAACGGCCCAGCGATTAAACTTTGGTTGGCCCAAAATCTGGTGGGCCAGCGCGAAATCTGCATCGGTGACGTCTAGATTCACCAATCATGATCAAGCGCGAGCCCGAGGTGCCCAACGATGGCAACGCCAAAAAGGCTCAGGCGCTCGTACCATACCCCCTGTCTACTGAGACCCAGGAGCGCAACCGCGCCCGAATCGTGCGGGGATTCAAAGAGTGGATTTTCGCCGATCATGACCGCGCCGACGAAGAACTTTCTCTGCGCGCGCTCAGTGAAATCGGTATCGGGTCCCGGAACACTCTCGGCGCGTACTTCAAAGCTGAAGAATGCGCGGGAAGCCCCTGGATGGCGTTGTGCTACATGGCTATGGAGGACTACCTGCCGGGAACCGACCCCGAACCGCCAGATACCCTGCGCAAGAATCACTCTCGCTACCAGCTGTGGCGCGCTAACACCAGACGAGACAACGACGACCTGGAGCTCTCGGAGCTCAAACTTACCGATAGCGACCAGCTCCTTAAAATTATCGAGGCTGCTACCACGCCATCGGATCTGCTTACCGTCACAACCGCAGCGCGGATCTACACCAAACGTCTCCACTCCAAGCTGATCTCCAACTCGCTGCTGACGGTGGGAGGCTCTGCGCTCCAACGTGAAGAAGCAATTGAGAACGCGGGACAAATCTGCGAGGTCGCCGAGCGTGTGATTGACGATTTGGTATGGCCCCGGCGGGCCGAGCTCTCCCCGCAAGTGCAACGAAATTGCGCAGCCATCATCGACTCGACTGTGGATGCTCGGCGCTTACTGTCGCGCGTCGCCGAACGGCAGTTTCCTGAACTGGCTCTGCTGCTGGCGCTTAGATATAAAGACTCTGACCTCACGAAAGCTGTCCGAACAGAGGCTGGCCGAGCGATGGTTCAGTACAACATCGACCACACCGAAGCGTTGATGGCTAGAAGCGCAATATCGGCGGCGGAGGGTGAGATACAGGCAACCGAAAACCTGCTCAACACCCTCACCGGTATCCGCGCATTCGGCTTACGTGACGATGTGCTGCATCTGTCCGCTAGTGGGCCACCCGCCAACGCCTTGCCGAGCGCGAAGCTTATGGCGATTGCGGCACGGCTAGCGATGTACATCATCGCCTACGCCTCCCCCACTACAGAGTCCAGTGTTTCGGCGCGGGAGAAGCAGCGGCGCATAGATTTCGCCGTACGCACCAAAAAGTGCGCGCAACAACTTCTTTCAGTGCTCGATCCAGATCTCGATCCTTCTGTCAGACAAGACAGGGCCGACGTCATTTCCCTACTGGGAGCAGCACGCGAACACCGTTTCATTGTCGGACCTTCTACAGCGCTGCGCATTTTGCGATTCCGCGGCACTGGCGAAATGCTGGTTGCCCGGATGCTGACCAACATCGCCACCACTGAGCCACCGATCGCTGACCGCTACGTTGCTACCCTGTACCTACACAAGGCTTCTGCATCCCTCAGCGGCGCCGCTGTCCATCAGACGCTGATGGACAGTGAGGAGAGGCGGACGATACTCATGGAGCGCGCCAGGACCCTGTACCAGCGAGCAATCGAATGGCAACGCAATGCCGGGGCGTCAAAGCGACTGAAGGCTTTGGCAACAACCGAACTGGAACAGCTGCAGAAACTCTTTGATGAACGCGCCACCTCAGTGGCGCCCGATCAAGGCAACAGGTCAGCGCCGAGCACCCTCGAAGGCGCTGTCACACGTTTACGCTCAGATTTGGACCAGATGATCGTTGAAGGAATTCTCTGGGCTGACCTCCGCGAGCTCAACAAACTGCCCGATGAGTCACGACTGCGAGTCCAAAGGTTGCTGAATACACTGTCTGAAGCGACACGCTTCCTGAAGGACCCTGAGATGGGACTGCGGACAGATCTACCCCCGCGGCAATGAGCCGACCTGGGGATCCAGACGCTTGTGCTACTCGCGGCCCTGGACACCGCCTGCACAAGCGTCGAGACCCTCGGTCAGCGAGCTGCCGAGTCCTTCGAGAAGCATCCCGATTACGCGATCATCACCAGCTTTCCCGGCGTGGCCGACTCGACTGGCGCGCGCCCGGGGTCAAGTCCAGGGGCGTGGTGTACGACGTCGTCGTGTGATTCTTCGATGTGATGGTTCAGGCGGTCAGTGCCGCGGGGGTGGCCTCCTGTTCGGTCGGGGTGCCGTTGACAGCGCGTGATTTGCTCAGGACGTCCAGACCGAGGTAGCGCCGCGATTCGGCCCATTCGTCGTGTTGTTCGGCCAGCACGGCGCCGACGAGGCGGATCAGGGCGTCGCGGTCGGGGAAGATGCCTACGACGTCGGTGCGCCGGCGGATCTCCTTGTTGAGTCGCTCTTGGGGGGTTGTTGGACCAGATCTGGCGCCAGATCTGTTTGGGGAATGCGGTGAACGCCAGTAGATCCGGACGAGCGGATTCGAGGTGCTCGGCGGTCTTGGGCAACTTGTCGGCGAGCGCTTCGATGATTCGATCATATTGGGCGGCAACGGATTCCGTGTCGGGTTGATCGAACACCGAGTGCAGCAGGGTGCGTACCCACCGCCACGACGCCTTCGGGGTCAGCGCCATCAGATTGGTCGTGTAATGCGTTCTGCAGCGCTGCCACGTTGCGCCGGGCAGGGTGGCCCCGATCGCGGCCACCAACCCGGCGTGCGCGTCACTGGTCACGAGCTTGACCCCGGACAGGCCTCGGGCGGTCAGCGACCGCCAGAACGTCAACCAGCCGGCTCCGTCCTCGGCGGTGGTGACGTCGATACCGAGGATCTCCCGGTACCCGTCGGCGTTCACCCCGACCGCGATCAGGGCGTGCACGTTGACCACCCGGCCGCCCTCGCGGACCCTCAGGACCAGGGCGTCGGCCGCGACGAACGTGTACGGCCCGGCGTCCAGGGGTCGGGTGCGGAAGGCCTCGACGGCGGTGTCGAGTTCCTTGGCCATCACCGACACCTGCGACTTCGACAGCGACGTGATGCCGAGAGTTTCGACGAGCTTGTCCATCCGTCGCGTGGAGACCCCGAGCAGCTAGCAGGTGGCGACCACGGTGGTCAGGGCCCCCTCAGCCCGTTTGCGGCGTTCCAGCAGCCAGTCCGGGAAGTACGATCCGTGGCGCAGCTTGGGATCGCGAGATCCAATGTGCCTGCGCGGGTGTCGAATTCGCGGTGCCGGTAACCGTTGCGGGAGTTGGTGCGCTGCACCGAACGCTCGCCGTAGCTGGCGCCGCACAGGGCGTCGGCTTCCGCGCCCATCAGGGTGTGGATGAACGTGGCCAGCAGTTCGCGCAGGACGTCGGGGTGGGTGGCGGTGAGTCGTTCTGCCAGCACGGCGGGCAGGTCGATATTGTGGGCAGCGGTCATCGCGTCGATTCCTTTGCTCGAGTGACTTTGGTCGGTCTCTCGAGCAAAGGAATCGACGCGATGACCTTCAATCACTCGGCTATGACACGCCGGCGCTACTGATCAGGTCCGACTCGTACACCAACTTGTTGAATTCAGGTGGGGATGCGCCGCCTGCAGCGATGCTCCCTGTGGTGGTGATCGGTCTGGCTCGCCGTACACCTGTCGCCTTCGGGCTGACTCCGAGAGTGGCCTGTCGGCCGGTCGCCACCACAGCGTGGAGTGGCTGAAGAGAGGCTTGTTCGACCTGAAGTTGGTGTGCCCTCCTCGCAACCGAAATCCATTCGAGCAGAGGAACTACATGCCATCAACCCCGGACACGTCCATGCCGTCGGTGATGATCGCGATCGACCCGCACAAGCGGTCGTGGACCGCCGCGGCCGTTGATGCCCGGCTGCAGCCGCTGGCAACGGTCCGCGTCCCGGTCAGCCGAGACGGCTACCGAACGCTGCTCCGCTTCGCCCGACGCTGGCCCGACACCGCGTGGGCGATTGAGGGCGCCAGCGGTCTCGGGGCTCCACTGACTGTTCGGCTGCGTCAAGACGGCATCACCGTGATTGACGTACCCGCCAAACTCGCGGCCAGAGTAAGGCTCCTCTCCACAGGGCACGGTCGAAAGAGCGATGAGGCCGATGCCGTGTCGGTGGGCGTCGCCGCTCGTACGTCCAATTCTCTCAACACAGCCGCGATCGACTCTGCAACAACGGCTTTACGCGCACTCGTCGAGCACCGAGACGACCTGGTCAAGACCCGGATCCAGACCCAGACCATCAACAGACTTCACACCGTTCTCACCCACGTCATTCCCGGCGGCGCCAGCCGCGACCTCAACGCCGAACGGGCCGCTGAGCTCCTGCGCACCGTGCGACCGCGAGACACCGCAGGCAAGACGCTCCGCGCACTGGCCGCCGATTTGATCTCAGAACTGCGCGGACTCGACCGCAGAATCGACAAGGCCGTCCACGACATCGAGATCGCGGTCAAAGCATGCGGCACCACCCTGACCGAGCTGCACGGCATCGGCGCTCTGACCGCCGCCAAAAATCGTCTCCAGAGTCGGCTCGATCCACCGCTTCCACTCACCTGCGGCGTTCGCCAGCTATACCGGCACATCCCCGATCGAAGTATCGTCCGGAGACGTCGTCCGACACCGACTTTCCCGCGCCGGCGATCGTCAACTCAACTACTGCCTACACGTCATGGCCATCACCCCAATCCGACGAAACACCCAGGGACGTACCTACTACCTGCGCAAACGCGCAACCGGCAAGAGCCACAGCGAAGCGATGCGCTGCCTCAAAAGGCGACTGTCTGACACCGTCTACCGACAGCTACTCAACGACGCCAACACCACGACTTGACACAGAGAGGCGCCACTCTGCTGGACGCAACCGGTGCGCTCGTGATTGTTGCACTTCCGCACGGCCTACATAGGGTCTTCGCCAGCGTCGCGCGCACTGCCGAAACATCTGCGCCGACTGTCGAGGCCATGCAGTCCATCCTCGATGACCGCGGACCCGGGGGTCTGCAGATCGGCACTCCGGTATGGGCGGCGACTTTCAACGTGCACGCACGTACCGCACAAAAATATCGAGACCAGCAGATCTTCCTAGCAGGAGACGCGGCCCACATCCACAGCCCGGCAGGAGGGCAAGGTCTCAACGCGGGAATCCACGACGTCCACAATCTCGCATGGAAATTGGCCGAAGTCATCGACGGAGCCAACCCCGCCCTGCTGGACTCCTACGAGACCGAGCGCCACCACATCACCTCACGAATCGTGCGAAACGCCGACCTGCAAACGCGGGGATGGATGCTCGACAAGTGGTGGCAGATCCTGCTCAGGGACACAGCGATGCGCATCGCCAACCAGACTGGTCTGCTCGATCGCCACTACGCCGCACAACTCGCGGGACGAAGCCATCGCTATCCCGCCTCGACGGCCTTGAGGCCGCACCACGGAAAACCAGTGGGAACGCGCCTCTCTCGGCATCAACTTCATCTCAATGGCGTGCCGATGCAGGGCTGGCGGATTCTGACAGACAGGCCGGTCGGAATCCCTGGCGAACATGTCGTACCGCCGCTGCTGCGTAGCATTCACGGGCGCCCCGCCTATGTCCTGGTCCGGCCTGACGACATCATTGCAGCCGCTGGGCAGGACCCGATGGCCGCTATGGCTGCTTACGAGTGGTCGAAGGACTCCCGCTCTACTTGAGCACGCTCAAGCACTCGATCAACGCTCAAGCGACTGCAGGTGGTCTATCGCACAGCTCAACGCATTCGATGTCCGAGTCCTGACCAGTGGTAGTGCTCGCCGCCTCCGAAGTTCTCCACTTTGCGTTAGATCATTCTGCTTGGAACTGGCCACTCACGGCGGCGCCAGCCGAGAAAGTGAGCCTGGCCACCGACGGGATCCACGAAGTCCAAGTGCCCAACTGCTCAGGCAGAGCCACACCGCGATGCCGCGCCTCCGCCGTAACATGAACGAGGGAGTTCGCTATTCGCGACAACAGTATGGCGTCGAGGGGTTGTTCTGAACGATTCACCGCTTCTGCCAGGTCTCTGACGAAGCCCGTCCACGTCGTCTCCGGCGTTGATCGATGGCTGGTCGACATGTGCTGGAGAATAACCGGACCTTCCTTTGGGTAGCCGATGAGCAGCGCGAGAAGTACGAGAGCAGGTCGCAAGGCGTGGCCACTCGATGGTTGGCTTCTCAACCTGCGAATTGCTGTCATCAGCGCGTAACTGTTGACGAGCCTCTTAACTGCGCGTGGCGTTGTGATGATCGGTGGTCCAAGCAATTTGAGCAACAGCAGTTCGTCACCATCAAATGCGAGCGGATCGACTCGATCCATCTCTCGCGGCGGCGGCAACCCAATTTGTGGTGCCAAGTCGGGCGCTCCGGTTTGGGGGCGATGCTGCACCCTGACCTCGTCTCCTCTCGCCGCTGCATCAATGTTTGCCCCCTCGCGTTCATCGCGTACTGGCCTGCGAACAACGAGGTCTTCTAGCAGCGCCGCGTACCCCGATGAACTCAACGACGGGATATAAAGCACGATCTGAAAGATCTTCTCTAGGTACTGCGTTGGAGTTGATGCCCACTCGCCGCGTCCGTCTTCCGGCGTAGTCTCGGACAGGACATCACTGTAGTGGACGGCGACCGCGCGACGTAGCCACCGTGGGTCGACAGCAAGGACCACAACGAACAGTTCCACTGCGAGCATCAGATGGACAGCTTCAAGGACTTCCACGACCCGCCGTGGCGGGCATCGGTCCAGATCATCGATGTAGAGCACGATTCGATCGATTCGTGGAAGAGAGTCGCCTACAACGTCATTGGCTTCGTACTCGATTTCACTTCGGGTCAGGAGCCGCGACATACGCTCGAAATCCTCCCGAATCTCGGTCATCAGCCCCAGTGATTGCCGATAGGTGTTATCCGTGGCGCGCTCCACGACAAGTCCAGCGAGCTGGCCCGCGGCAGTCAAATCGCGAAGTTCGCGTTCAAGCGTTTCGATGGTCGAGTCGCTGACGCGCACAGCGAGATCGATGTCCTTATTCATCGATTCGATCAGGCGCTGGGACGCCTGACGGAAACTTTGGACTGCACGGGACGCCGCGTTTAGTTGCTCTTTGAGAGATTCGAACTTTGGTCGGACTTCCGTCCAGTATCCACCCCCGATCACGGACAATGCGACGATCCCGCTAAGAATTTTCGCCGGGACGTTGGGCATCCACGTCCATACCCCAAGGCCGATGGCCAGTATCGCAATCAGCGTCAGACCGATCTTGACCCATGGCATCGCGGCCAGAACTCTCATAATCTGTCGACGTCGGTAGGTCGTCCACCCTGCCGCAGCACCGATGAAGTCGTCGAACTCGGCTGCTAAATCCGGATCGATGTCCGCTAATGAGGCCTTCAGTGCCGAAGGGTGCGTCTTAGACAGCGTGGCGGCATCGGCGTGCGACCGAACTCTTCTTAGCTGATCTCTGCGAGCCTTCTCGGCCGCGATGCGTTCGGGCAGATGCCGTTCGGCGATGATTTCAGATAGAAGGCGCGACTGCTGACGTTGTTTTCCCCGGATGTCTTCGCTGTCCTCAGCGCTTGCACCGAGCTGACTGAAGATTTCTGACACCAGGCTTGCCCAGAGATCAGTCTCCGAGTAATGCCAGGCGTTGAACCGAATCTGGCGGATGTCGCGGTGTTGCGTGTCTGTTCCTACTTCGAGGAGTGAGTTGTCGCGCGCCGGTGCGCTGATATCCGTAATTTCTTGATGGAGCAGATTCATGAAGTGACTTTTGCCCTCACCCCATTGACCGAAGATCCCGATCGACAAGGGCGGTCGAGCCGTCCGAGACGCAATGACTTCTGCCAGCGCGGCGGCCTCGACTCGCCGATCCAGAACATCCGCGCTGTCGCCGGAGGTCACCGCGTCAGAACGGTAGTCAGGTTTCGCGCTTACCGGCGCGCCTAGAGTGAGTTCGAATGCACGAACCTGCGAGCCGTCGTCACCATAGAGCGCGGGCTTGCCGTCATGAAGTCCCCAGTTGGCCCAGTGCAAACCAAGGTTCAGGCCTTGTTGCGGTCCAGGGTGCATTGCTGGATGCCACATCCAGACGCGACCGGGTTCTACTCCGCCGACTGCGAGGATTGGGTCAGCGCCGATATGGCACCAGGCTCCCCACGCGGTCTGTCCGATTTCGTTTCCGTCCAATGAAAGCTGCACAGGATGGAACCCATCTATGCCTAGGCACCATAGCGTTACCTCGTTGGCAGGGCCACCGGTGGCGACAACCTCGACCCCGCCGATGTTTGTAGCGGCTCCCCATAGCAGCGGACCTTGGGGACTGGCCGGACTCGTCGGCGCCGGCACTTCGCGCCCTGAGGCCAGGTCGAAGAATCTCACGCCACGGGTACCACCAGCCACTAACACGGACGCAGATTCCGTTTCTGATGTGTCACCGTTGGTGTAGGACACATGCAGTGCGTGACCCCATGAAAGTCCCCCGCTGCCGACGTGAACTTCGCTGACGAATCCGCTGTCACCGGTCGGGTCCCAAAGGCGATAGGAATCGCGCATTCCTAGGACGAGCTTCCAGGATCTATCGACGTATGCCCATGTACCCCAGGGGTTTTCCGCTAGGGAACGAGTCGTCTTGACTTCTTCAAAGCCGCGCTCGCTGTAGAAACTGACGTTGCCGTGCCCGTCGCCTAGCGCAATTCGTGGGGATGACGACACGGGTTGACAGTCGCCCCACGCTGCACGGAACGGGAGTCGAATCAGATCAGCGCCGTCACCCGGACTAGCAACGACGGTCTCTTGATCACGAGATCCCATGGCGACCAATGCTTTGCCGGTCTCATCGATACTCCGCGCTCCCCAGTCGAAATGCTGCGCAATGACGGTCTCGAGCGGATGAAGCGACAATGAGAATGCGGGTACAGCGCCCTTGCTGGATGGCGGTTGACTGTACTCATTAGAGGAGCCGTCTGGCCCACTGGTACCAGACCCGAAAACGAAAGCACCGTCTGAATCGCGCCGCCCCACAATTGTTACCCAACCTGCACGACGAAGACCGCCATCGCGATCGTCTACATCTTCAGTCGACCGCTCTGTGTAGAACGACACTCCAGGCAGTGATGGAAAACGGAACACTGCCTCCCAACCGAAAAATGTGCCCACGGATTCGGCGTTGGAAAATGTGTCCGCCTCCTCGGCTGTGACCGGACCGATCGATCCGCTGCGCATTTTTCGCGTGCCGGTGACATCATCTGTGGCTTGAAATTCAATCCACCCGACTGCATGTTGTTGTGGTGCAGCCGATGACATCGCGTCCACACTGATGCTCGCCGTCCGAGTCGCGGTAAAGGTGACCTTGGGAAGACTGGCAAATTTGAATGTAGCAATCTCTTCCACTCATACCCCCTGTAGACTTTTCAACTTGCTGAGCTCAGCCCGTTCATTGAATCGCACCGAGCCAGAAGGCCCGGCCAGAATTCCCAAACCCCGTTCACTAACATTCATCACGCAAGGCAATTCACGCAATTCGGATAAAGAATCTGTTGTGACCCGCCACAGCGAGCGGCCGAATGGTCCTCAAGGGCACCCGCGCCAGCGCTGGTGGGGTCGGAGCGCTGCGGTTTCGAGCCACCACTGCTCTCCAAGTAAGCAGAACGTACCTCCAGAGGGTACGAAGTGCATATGGGACTGCCCCCAGTTTGGTTGACTCCTGACCTGTGAGGATTCGTCCTTGCTGGAAGGATCAACCTCGTGCCGACACCGTTTCCCGCCGAGTTCCGAGCTGATGTCATCGCCGTGGCCCGTAAGGGCGAGGCGCCGCTGCGCCAGATCGCGAAGGACTTCGGTATCTCGGAAGCCTGCCTGCACCGCTGGCGCAGTTTCCAGTGCCGCGGCGCCTTCCGCCGCGGTTCCGTGCGGGTTGGCCTGCAACCAGGCATCGGCCGCAGCACGCGCCGAGCGGTTCGCGGCCAATGAGTAGTTCACCGCGTACAACGGAACCGCGGTGATCAGGAGCGGGAAGCTCAGGCTCATTCGGGTTGACACGATGACCGGTAGATAAGCGGCGTTCGGCCAAGGCCTCTTGGATCCGGCTTGTGCACGCAACAGATCTCGCTTGCGAACCTCACTGGGCGACAGCGGGGTTCCGTCCGGGCCGGCTTCCGGCGCGTTCGACACCATCCAGTCGACGACCTCCGCGGGAAAGAGCTCGCGCATCTCGTCGGGTTCGAAGAAATACTCCTGTGTTGTCCAGGGCATCGGCATTGGTTAGCGACGAGTGATGTTTGTGGTCATCATCTGCAGCGTGATGCCCGATGAGGCAAGTGTTCCGAACGTGAGCGGTCCATCATCGCTGGAAAGCCCGGCAATCGCCTGGAACTTCGCGTGCAGCCACGGCGTCAACGCCGGCGCCCCGCCGGCGCCGGTGCCAGGCATACCGGTGCACAATCCAAAGTTCTTTGCCGACACTTTCCCCAGCGTTCCGGCAACACCGCACGCGACTGCGACAGTCGCACCGATTAGTGCCAGGACCAGGCCGGCGAGCGCTCCCGCGACGAGCGCTAACCCGTGACTCTCTGCACAGGCGACGGTCACCGCAATGCCCGGTATCGCACCGAGCAGCGCCCACCACCGATAGCCCGCGAACAACGCCACGGCGATGCGGATCTTCCTCGCGGACTTGCCCATGCCGGCAGTGAACGCACGGTAGAGCGGTCGGGTCTGTTTGGTGGGCTGAAAAAGCCGGAACAGAACCGATTCCCCGTCCACCTGCGCGGTGATGTCCGTCGGAAGCGTTTCGAGCAGCGTGAATCCGCCAGTAGCTCTGCCGAACTCAGCTGCAGCGGCCCCTGCGGCAGCGATCGCGCCAGCGGAGGATCCGCCCACCGAGCGCAGCCGGTAGGTCTCAGCGAGTGTGCACACGGCGCGGGGGTAGATCACACCGCTGGTGATCCCACCCTTCATCACGACGTCGCATTCCAAGTCCGGCTTCGTCTTCGGAATGTTCATCGAGCGCTCCTCACAAGGGGTATGTGGTTGAAGGACTCTTCGAAGTGGGTGCTCTACGGGCGGAATGGCTGCGGTGACTGCCGTCCGCTCCTATCGCTTGCGGGCCGCCTTTTTCGCAGCCTTAGCTGGCGCGGCGCGCTTGGTCGCTTGCTTGCGGGCAGCTTTCTTCGCGGGAGCACTGCTAGGAGGCGCAGGCGGATTTTGTGGGGCGTCGGATCCTGGAAGGTCGTCTTGGCCCAGATATTTGAGGTGAAGCGAGCGCAGGAAATCCTTGTTTTCGTAGATCGGCATCAAGTCTGTGGTGCCGTCGAAAACTGTGATGAGCCAATCCGAGTCATCTGAGGCGCCGGAGAGTGTCCATGCGGCCGTCCACAGTGCGCTAAGCGTGACGGCTCCCGCTGCGATGACGTCGACGGTCTGGTCTCCACATTTGTTCCAGAGCGCGTCCAGAACTGCGGGTGCCTTGGTGGGGTTCGTGACTCCGGCTGGGCGCGCCTGATTGTAGGTGTGGCAGATCGTCTCGGGCGGCAGCGTTTCCCGGGCAAAGATCATCAAATCCATGACCGCTTTGGCCGCATCGCGTGGACTGTGAATCGTGCGAGGCGTGAAGCTCAGATTCTTGATGGCACCGCCGATCTCGCTCGCGATAGTGTCGGCATACGCGTCCACCATGTTGTCCTCGTAGGTGGCGTGCACGCCGGTCCGTGCTCCGTTCAACCCGTCGGTGTGTTGGGAGGAATGCAAAGGTTGGCATGCGTCGCCCACGTAGTGCGCCAGGCATCCGACTGCGGTGAGAAAACGCGCGCCGTCTCCGCGTTGCGCGTATTCTACGATTTTGGTGAAGGTCTGCCAGGCCCGGAAGGGCAGCGCGCCTTGGTTATTGGACCGTGCCGTCGAGGCGCTGGGCACCGGTGCGTCGTCGTAGAAGTCCATCCAGTTGCTGTGGTTGAGTGTGTCTTCGTCGGCGCGATAGGCCTCCAGCAGCGATTGGCCGTCGCCTCCGGGAAGGTCGATGTCGGCGTAGTGATTCCAGTTCTCCATCACCCGTGCGACTTGCGGCTTCACCCGGTTGATCGTTGTCTTCCATACCACGTCCGGCACATCGCTGAGCGGGACGAAGTCCTTGGCCTGCAAATGAGTCGCCGTTTGCAGTTGCTTGTCGCTACTGAAGCTGAGGTTGTTGACGTTGGCCGTGAAGAACTTCCGCAACGCCGGGTTTTTGACCAGGAAGCATGCCTGCTGCCCAATCTTGAAGTGCCCCACAGGCCCCCAATACTGCACGCGTTCTGCGGTGGGCCCGGAAAGCAGATCGAGATTCAGTTCCCGCAGGACTACCGCCATCGACGTGGCCAGCGAGAACTGCAGGAATTGGCCTCCGGCGGGATCATCGCTGATCTGTTGGCCGCCCCATTCCAGTCCGAACGGTGAACGCTCACCAGGGGCGATGACACCGTCCAGACACCACAGTGACCCCGAATCACCGGGCTGCGTCACCAGGGGACGGCCCGTGTCATCCGATCGTGTACCGATGACGAAGTCAGCGATGTAGTCGCGTCCGCCCACCGACTTGTATCGATAGAACAGAGCTTTGATCTCTCCGTGCATGTCTCCGCTTGCGGCTCCATGCCCGACCACTGGCTGCCCGATCCACGACAGCGAGGCGGTGCTCGCATCGAAATCTCTGACGTCACCGATCGGCTGCGTCAGGGCGGACTCGTCCCAGATGTTGGCATCTTCGAGCCGGACGATGGCGGCATCGATATTCACCACGGCATCCTTGCCGGGCAGACTCGGGTACACCTCCGAGAATGTGCGCTCGGTGAGGTGAGGCGTTCCGAGGGTGGTGCCCACCACGACGGGAACACCGTCAAGCAGGGCTCGCACTGGCCGGCCCACCACGCCGGCAAGGTGAGTGTTGGTCAAGATGTAGAAGTCGCTGCCATCGGAAACCAGGCATGCGACCGTGCCCATCCGACGCATGCCCTGAGCGTCGACATAGATGGGCGAACCGACGCCGAGTGTGTCGGCCGCGAGGTGACTCGGGTCAAGTGCGGGAGCGGGAAGATGCGCGGACTCGGCGAGGACGACACAGACTGGAACGATGCGCCCATCTGGCATGTAGATAAACGGGGGCAGCACATCCTCGGGATGTTTGACCAAATCGTCAAGGGTTTGCCACCGCTTCACGAACACTAAGACGCATGGCCATGACCACGTCTTCACGCTGGAATTTCGCAGCGTGCGCGGTGCGGCCTTGGGTTGGCGAGAGCTGAGGCGACCACCGCTCGTTTCGTGTGCGTCAGGATCAGTGTCACGCACGAGATAACGTCCGACCGCGGTCGAGAACACGTTCGGTTTGTGCGCGAGGTGGACGCGAAACTGGTCGCGAGCATCCAGAAGATCGCGCACGCCGAGCGACTGAAAGTCAACGGCGCTCAGTCGTTCCGGCTTTCGTGACAACTGCTGTGTGGCATGGCGCATGAGCTTGCCTTCCCGACGCTGTTGGGCGTTCGTGTTCGGGCTGCAGATAGCCGCGGCGCGTGACCATCCAGGCCCGGTTACTGCCTAACACACTGTGATCGGCAGGTTGAGGGCCTTTGCAGAGAATTCACCCGTGGCATCCGATTTCGAGCAGAGCCGGGGAATGTGGCAGGAATTTGGGGTAGGCGACTACTCGTTTCTCAGCGTGGTGAGCACAGTAGGTTGTCGCCGATAAGATTCCGGTGCGCAGCGAGGCGCCCTATCGCGGTTACCGCGCCTCGCGACCTGACGTGTCGCGTGCTGTCGTCAAGTTCGGCACGTTGCCTGGTGTCACCCTCGAGTTCGCACGACTCGGATTGGACCAATCAGATCCTGCCTTCGATGGCTCCTATCCGGCTGGTGGGCTGCAGGCCTACCGAGGAAATTTCCTCCCCTGAAATTCTGACACGCCCCGTGGAGGCTGGGGCCGGTCGCGCCCTAGTCGAATTCCTATTCGACAACTTTTGTTGACGACGGTTGAAGACCCGGCCAGTCGCGACGGGGTTGAAAAGTAGGCCATCCAATCAGATTGGATGGGTGATCTCCTTGGAAGACTGGGCCTTGATCAGGCATCTTCACCGCAGCGAGGGTTTGTCGCAGCGGGCCATCGCACGACAACTGGGCATCGCGCGTGACACCGTGACGGGCTTCACTGGCCCCCGCACCGAAGCGCGGGCCGGCGTGGGTTCCTGATCGTCTGGGCATGCCCACGACATCTACTGTGCCCCGCAGGACCGCACGCAACCAGCTGAGGCAGGTAACTGCGGCCCCGCCCGGTACCGGCTCTCGGGGACGGACGAGAGCGGCCCTGCTTCGTGACGGTCCACCGCTGACACCACGGCGGCACTTCGCCGCAGGGGGTACCAACCAGCAAGCGCGGGCATAATGTGTCCGCTGGTGAAACAGACAATCGGCAGTCGTCCCACGCGCTCGGACCTACCGCTTCCATCTGGCCGCGGCGTGTTTCGCCACGGCGAGCACCTCCCGTTCGTCTCCTTGCTGGAGCGCTTCACAAGGTGTGCGACCGGCAAGCTCGTTGGTTGGTGTTCTCATCCACAGAGCCGCCTGCCAAGTGTCCGACGTTGCGCTAGCAAGGGCCTGGAGCGCCGCGGCCAGACCGGGCAACACGGTGCCGTCGATAGTGAACTGAAATGTCGGGAACACGAGTGCACCTTGGTCGGTGGGACAGCCCAGGATGTCGCTTCGGTGAGCCAGATCCATAACGGCTTGCAGGGGCAGGCCTAGTTGTCTCACTGCGCCAGCGGCGTCGAGGAAGGGGCCAACCACAGCATCAAAAGGGTGCATTCGCCTGTTGACGGTGCCGTGGAACTCGTTGCCTGCGTTGTGGTGGGCGTCGCGTTTACTGGTCATTCCGAGCTGCCGTTCTCGATCAATACCACTGCAGTGGCGATCCGCTTTGGGCCTCTTCAGAGCTGCGCGGCAAGGCCAGGGCCGATCGACTGGAGGCGTTCTTCCGGTGCCTCCGTTGTGAGCTTTATGCACTACTAGTAGTACGCTTGTGGTGCGGGTCCGGAAGTGGCTTTCGGAAGTGCCAGCCGTAGGGTGTCGAACTGGCCACGCTCGTAGCAGTCATCTGCGAATAGTCGTCCCATGTGCCCTTCCGGGCCCGCCCAACGCAGCTGAGTCGGCAACTTCTGCTTCCTACTTGGATGGCGTGCGAGTCGTTGGGCACTCGTACACAGGTTCGGCTGGCACCAGCGCTGGTTCGCATCCTGAATCGAGGTGGGACCGTGATCGCGGCGCCTGCGGGCCTCGCGACCGTGTCCGCGCTGGATCCGAGACGACGACGATCCGCGCATCACCGGGAATGCGCGGTAGTCCTATCGGATTCCTTCAACGAGGTCGGCTGCTGTTACGCCCAGGGCTTTGGCGATGTCGAACAGTCGCTCATGCAGAAGCCCCCGCCTGCCGTGCTCTACGTCGACGAGAACGTTGCGCGACACACCTGAGAGTAGTGCCAGCTGTTCCTGGGTGAGGCCGCGTTCGAGGCGGATGGTGTTGATGCGCGTGCCGACTTTGCGGCGACGTTTTTCCCATGCTGCGACCCGCTTGGGGTCGTTTTGACTGGGGCGCGTCGGCACATCTTCAAGTAAGTTCCGCCAACGCGCAGAAGTCTGCCCCACTAGTAGGTCATTCTGTATAGAGGCCTACTAGTAGGGCATCCATCCGTGTCGTCTTCATGCCGTCTGACCCCGATATCCGGGCAGCTCTCACGTCACCGTGACGTGCCACGGTGCATCCGGTTGCGGACGCTTCCTCTGCGGGTATCACCGGTGACAGGTGAGGCGCTGGATTCCTGGCTAGACGCGTTGGCCGCGCGGTGTGGTGTCTCGTGGGCCATTCTGCTGTCCGCGACCGGCTACACATGTCGTGGCGAGCCGTTGACGTCACGGCGGCCTGCGTTAACGTGGAATCAGCGCCAGTTGGATTCGGTGAGCTTTACCGCCGGGCTGCCCAGAGATGCTCTTCAGTCGATGGCGTTGACATCGCTACTGCCTGCGACGCACCCGGGATATCACCTCGCGCGGACGCTCATGCTGCCTGGTTCTCGGTTCTGCCCCTCTTGCCTCGGCGAGACAGGTGGTCGATGGCAGCTATGGTGGCGCCTGCGGTGGAGCTTCGCCTGTCCTCGACACCACTGCATGCTCGTCGATGCATGCCCAACATGCAGGCGGCGGCAGCGGATGATGGCCCCGTCGATGGACCTTGTGCCGACGCCGGCGCACTGCCAACGCACCCAGCTGGGCGTCGCGGGCGGACGCACCCCCGAGCGCTGCGGCAGTCTCCTACCCGAAGCTTACGCCGCGCCGTTACCTGCCGATGACCCTGTACTCACCCTGCAACGTCGCATTCTGGGCATCATCTCTGCCGGAGCGACGTCAGCAGGTGCGCATGCTCGGCGCGCCACGTCCTCCGACGTGCTCACCGCCGATCTCGCTGCACTGGGCGAGCACCTTCTCCGTTACGGCGACCGCACTGAACTTGAGCAACGAGTATCGCCGAGTGTGTGGCGCATATATGAAGCTCAATCCGAGAGGCCGTGCGCGTGCCCGGTATGGGCAGTGAGCAGAGACGCTACCTCGGCCGCCACATCCGCAGCAGCGGCGAGCCTCGCCATGCCAATCCTGGCGGCCTCGTCGGGAGTCTCAGGTGCACAACACCTTCGGGCAGTTCTACCTCTGATTCGCCCCGCGGCAAGGATGCCGCGGGCGATCAGCGGTCGCGCCATCACCGATACAGTGCGGACCATCGAATTGACGATGCGGGCCCAGAATCGTCGTGACCGGATCGACGTTCTCGGACGGCGCCGCACCGATCCGGGCGAGCACATATCAGCCGCGGCACGTTCGCGGCACCGCCGGATTCCGACGCTGCTATGGCCAACCGCAGCGGTCGGATTCACCACCAGCGGCGTGGGATTCGATCAGTTGCGGGCTGTGCTCAGTGTCGCGGTAGCGGTGACCGGTACCGACACCCCGCTGCCTCACGCATGCACACTCCTGGGATCGATCGCCACACCAGAAGGTGTGGCCCGTGTCCTGCGGTTACTGCGTGCCAGGTCAGACTGGGCTCACCTTGCCTCATCAATCACGGCGCTGGCCGCCCGCCTAGACGCAAAGTCGGGTGCCATCGATTACCAGCGTCGCCGCGAACTGTCCTACGAGGGTCTACTGACCGACTCACAGTGGCGTCGTCTGTGCCAAGAGACTTCCACGGTTGAGGGTAGCGGTCCTAAGATCCGGCTCTATCGATGCTGGCTGTTCGAACGCCTCACTGGCATACCGGGATATCGGGCTCCGCATGCTGTCCCACTACCGCGATTCAGAGCGGCGCTGGCCGGCCTCTCGCGTGCGCTCACACCCGAAGTCGTTGTGGCGCTGGATGCAGTGGCTCGTGAATTTCTCGCGATCCACGACTGCACTGACGAACCGGTACGGTGGCGGCCGATGCTCGATGAGCCGACCAGCGCCGCGCCGCCCGCCATGACGTGGGGCACCACGGCCGTCGAGCGGCTTCACAATCTGCTCAGAGACGAGGGTCTTTCACTGCGCGCCGCTGCTCACCTGTGCGACGTCAACATCGGCGTCGTACGGGAAGTCCTTAACGACCATCCGGTCCCGCCGGGCGGCTCGACGACACCCCATCGGGGTGCAGGCGTCGCGATAACGCGTGCACGCCAGGCGTTATCGGAGCAACGGTTCCGCCGATTGTATGAGGGCGAACGCCGAAGTTTGGCAAGCATCGCGGCGGCCATTGGGGTCTCCCGCAGCACCGTGGCCGTTCTATCGCGCGAGTACCGCATAGCCTTGCGACCCGCGCACCGTCCCTCATATCTTCGATGAGCGTCGTGGAGCGCGATCGCTGTGATGTTGGATGCGCAGGATGGCGACGGCGAGTCGGTTGCCCTCGGCGGTGATGGTCATCGGTGTGTAGCGCGAGGTAGTGCGTTCGATGAGTCGCACACTCAGTATTTTCTCCAGTCCGGCGATCTGGCGCGAAAGGGTGTCTGAATGGCATCCGATAGCCGCCGCAGCATCGGCAATGTTGCGATGTGTGGTCACGCTCGCGAATCGCTGCAGTCGATTCCATCCGCTCTTGTCAAGCAGCAGTGGTTCCAGCAGTGGTCCGACACCGAATTTCGCTACATACTTGCGTATTTCGGGGTCTTCGGCACGTCGGTAGTAGCGGTGTAGTGGAATCTGATGTTTGTGCGCCCAGTACCTCACACGACTGGGGTCATCACCCAGTTCGGCGGCCATCTCGCCGATCGTTTGACCTTTTTTGATGTGATGTTCGCGGATCCAGGCGGCCGGGATGGGGGCGCGTGCGGGACGGTGACGGGGTATCCCACATTTTCTGGCCCGCTGGGCCACGTGGTGTGCCGGGATGCCGTACCGCAGACCGATCTCGTCAAAGGTTCGCCCGTCAGTGCAATAGAGCCGCCGCAGTTCTTCGTCGCTGACGGCGATGTCGAATTCTTGCAGCCAGTTGGGCCATTTCGTTTTGGGGGGCAGCGGGTGTTCCTCAAGGACATGACGAATGAGAGGCAGCGGAATGTCGAGTTCGCGCGCAGCGCCAGGCACAGTGCTTTGACCAGAACCCAGCAACGTATGGAGCTCGGCAATGTTGACACCGTCGATGCGGGTCGGGAAGGGGTGGTCACCGAGAATCTCCAGGGGCGGTGACCAGGTGACGGGTTCGTCGGTGATGCCGTGCCGGTTCAAGAAGCGAGCAGCATGGGCGTCGAGGGCGTCTTTGAGGTCAGGCGTGAGTCGCAGCAAGAAGCGGTCCACGTTATACCGATTGCGCCTGATGGCGGTGTGACGGCCCGCCGGCATACCGCTGAGTCGTTCGAACATCCATATTCGGGCAACATGTATCGGTGCGGGTCGAGGGTGCAGCGCTTTGGCATATGGCCATAAGTGCTTCCATTCTTCAGTGCTGAGGAGGTCGCTGTAGTCGAGTTCGCGGCGGCGTTGGTAGTCGATCGGCGCTGGATGGTCGCCCAGGTAGCTGTGTAGCGCGGTGAGCGCTTCGGCCACACGCGTCCAGCGTGGGTAGAGGCTGGCGGCGTCGGCGAACGCGCTCACTCGTTTACGTTCCGCGGTCGACTGCAATCCCTCGCGCAGCGCTCGTTCTGGCAGGCGGACGCCGACCTCTAACATCAGCCACGACAACGTTTGGCGATAGGTAGTCCATGCCATCGTCCGGTCGAACACGTCTAGTGCTGCAGCCCACGGAGTCCACATGAGTGTGGGAACGCTGCGCAGTATCGGCACGACCGACGACGGCGGGTCCGGCCGGCGTGGCATCGGGCCATAGCAGCGGAACCGCAGCCTTTCTAAGGTTGCCCATTGCTTGGCCTGCGTGAGGATTTCGACGGCGCGCAGTGCGGCGCTGGGCTGATAGCCGCGATAACTGCGCGTGACGTAGATCAGGGCCGCCCGGCTATCATGCGGGGCCAGGGCTGCCAGGGCAGTCGCTGCGTGTTCCCGTGAGGGTTCCCTGATGACGTGTAATGCCGCCGTGATGCCGACCGACACAATCGCAGCACGTCCATGGGCGCTAAAGGGAATGCGCGCCCCCGGGCTCTCCGATTCGACACGCCACAACCGCGTCAGCTGCCGACATGTCTGAACCCGGTCCTGCTTCCCTGCCATGCTCGACAGACTTCGCGGGTTTGACGAACCGAGGATGCGCATGGCCAGGCGACGGGTGTCGGCCAAGAATTGCGCGCTGGTTACCGTTGCGCCGGAGTAGATCCCGGTGCTGATCACGTCGCTGGCCACCAGCGCGTTCATGGCGCGTTGCGCCTCGATCATGTCGGCGCCGGCCGGCAGGGCCAACACGGGTGCCTGTCGCAAATCCGCGCTGCAGCGGCAGAATTGAGGGCGGGGTGGTTGCCGGTCATGGAAGCAACCTGGTGCGGCGTACTGTTTGAGACCGCAGACCGCGCACGTGTCGTGAAGCAGGCAGGCGTGCTCGTGGCACACGGTCACCCACGGCAGACGCCACTGCAGTGACCAGCGTCCATTGGTCTGTTCGAGGCATGGTGGGCAGTAGCGGCGAAAGGCCAACGGGCGACCCCACCCAGTGGAGACGCCCCGGGAACTCACGTCAGAAACCACCGCCGGCAGCCCCAGACCCGCGACGGTCATCTGAGTGACCTGTCGTTCATTCACACCCGTGGCCGCTGCGACGGCGGCGAGCAGTTCCGGTGGGGCGAATCCGTCTAACGTGTTGTATCTAGGGACCTTTGAGGCGTTCACCGCCCTGGGTACCAGGGTGTTGAGCAGCACAGGGTACGGCGTCTGGAGTCGAGCGGCGATGGTGGCCAGCCACGATGTCAGCGATTCACCGTCGAGGGGTGCAATGCGCAGCGGGAGCGTCCGGGTGTGGGCATGGGTGCGCGCGTAGGACGGCGTGTAGGGCAGCACAGGTCGTGGACGGCTGATGGGAGCTTTGGTCGTCATGCGTGCCTGCAGCGGTTGAAGTGTTTACGCGGAGCGCGTGGGCTGTGTGATGTTCGCGCTGAGGCGGCGCGTGCGGAATGCCGCCGCGAGTTCGGCACGGGCTTTTTCGGCGGCGCTGTCGATCTTGAAGGAGTCGAAGAGCGCCTTGTTGAGGGTTTCGGTGCCGTTGTAGATCGCGCGAGCGCAGCCGATGCGGATCAGTTCCATCAATGAGCCGATATGTCCGGTGCTGCGCGTATAGAGGTACTCCCCCAGGTCGTCGGCGAGCATCCCCGCGTGTTTGGTGCCCAGAAGAACGTGGTCTTCGATGGTGGCCAGCAGCTGGTGCCATTGGCGGCGTTCGCGGTCGGTGTCGAGGCCGAAAGGCTTCATGTTGAGCATGATGGTGCGCCTGGTGGTCTGCTGGAGCACGACATCTTTGGGGTCGGCGTCATCGAGTGAGCAGCGTAGGTCTTCCATGAGGACTCCGCGTTGGGTGAGCCCGATGCCGATGTAGAGCAGGGTGACCGGGAATTCGTTGGCAATGAATTTGAAGTGGTTGCTGATCTCGATGCCGCCGTGGTGCTGCCAGTGCAGGAAGTGCAGGTCGTCGATGATGAGTAGCCGTGTTTCGCAGCTCAGGACATCATCGAGTGCTTGTTGGCCGAGTTGTTCGGTGGTGCCGCTGCGCTTGACGGGATGGGCATAGAAGTCGCAGAGCGCGGCGTTGAAATCTTTCATACTGGTGTTGCCGCGCATGCCGATGCGGCACACCGGCCACCGTTCGTCGCCGGCTTCAGTGTATTCGCCGTGGCGGCGGATCTCGCGATCATGAAATTGCTTGGCGAAGGATTCGACCGCGAGTGTTTTGCCCAGTCCCGGGTAGCCGTCAAGGGCGATGGCGGTCTTGGCGTGGTGACCGTCCTGGGTGCTGGCGTCGAGCAGCGGCCATAGGTTGTCGTGCACGGATTGCAGCTGGGGCGTTCTGAACAAGAGGTTGTTGTGCCAGTCGGCGCGACGCTGGTTGTAGATGTCGGCGGCGGTGTCGCTGAGGCGGCGGATCTGCCTGCTGGTCATGACATCCGGCCGTGATCGTGGGGGTGTCTGCACGTAGGCGCGCCACCCTTCTTTGCGAGAGAGGGTCATATTGTCCAGGTGGGACGAGCGGATCGTTGACGCTCGCGTGGTGCTCACAGGTCCTCCAACAGTCCTTCGTAGAAGCATCCGTCGTCGACGTCGGGGGCCTCATCGAGTTCATCTGCGAAAGCGGAAGTGTCGGTGTCGGTGTCGATATCGTCTGTCGTCGCCGTTCCGACGATGCGTTGTGAGGTAGGCAGCTCCGGTACGCGTACTGCGCGGTGAATGTCGATGGACAGGCCAGATTGTTGCCGGGCTACGCGCAGCGCGGCGCGTCGTTCAGTCATGGTGAGCCCTTGACTGAGGTGACGGCGCTCCAGCAGCTCAGTCAGGGCCAGTTTGTCATCGAAGTACCGATGCTTTTTCTTCACCTCTTGGCGTGCGAAGTGCAGTCCGTCCTCGGTGAACGGTCCATCGCACATGGGGGCTAGTTTCCACGTCAGCGCCTGCCATTCACGGGTGTTTTTGAGGTCGTAAAAGTAGATGTAGCGAATATCGTTGGGGTCGACATGAAAAGGCCACTGTCCGTTGTGCTCCGTGAAATTACTCTTTTCGCCTGCGGCGTAGCCGGTGAGCCATGGGCCTCGGTAGACGCGGCCGTCGATTTCTATTCCGTAGTGCTGAATTGTCCGCCACTGCACCTTGAGGAAGCCGTAAGCGAGATTGGCGTCTCGTGGAACTTCGATGTATCCGGCACGCGCTATCCCGTGTTCGAACATCTGGGCTGGAGACATCTTCAACTTCCACAGCCCAACCTCACCGACGCCGTCGTGCGCGCGTCGGTGGTACACGCAGGCAACCCATTCACGTAACAGTGCTTCCAACTCGTCGAGGAAGAAGAAGGCGTCACGCTCGGGGTCCAGACCGCGTGAGGAGACATCTGGCCCTTTGTAGCCGGGGAGTTCTTGCAGAAAGCTTTGACGGACGGTCCGGAAGAACCGTTCGACCGGGCCCTTGTCGCGCCCAGTGCGGACGCGGGCCGGCTGAATCGAAATGCCCAACTGTCGGCAGGTGCTAGTCACTTGTTCAGAGACATAGACTTTTGCATGATCGACGACCAGAGTCTCGGGCATCAATGCGGGCGTGGCCGCCATGACGCTGTCCTCATGTAGCGCTTGAACCTCCACCAGCACCGAGCGCGGGACGCCGTGCGGTGGCCAGACGGCCTCCGCCGGCCAGTCGGTGGCGGCCAGCGGGGGACGGAATGCTTGATAAAGGACCGCTGCGACGTCGACGGCTTTCGTCGTCGGCGTCAGCGCCAAACCCACAATGCAACGCGAATACCAATCCATCGCGACAGTGAGTTCCACACCTACCCACTGCAGAGTCTGAGGATCCATCGCAAACACATCCAGAGGGGTGGTATCCATCAGCAGATATTCACCCGGCCGCGAAGGAAGCAACGCGCCGTAGGGTCGTGTGGATCGAGCGGCGACGTCACGCACCCGTTTAGTGCTTTTGGAGAACAGCGGCTGCATTTGTTCGAGTTGGGACAGGATTCGGTAAGCAGTCGCCTGCGATGGCAACTTGACCACACCATTGCCATAAGTGGCTTCTATCCTCGCCCGCGTGTGATTGATGATGAAATCCCTTGTGGGCGTCGATACATCGGTGTGTTCACGCATGATGTCGGATGCTGTCTGCTCGAAGAGCGCAAATCGGGCGCTGCCACAGATGGATTGTGACGCCTTTGATGGCAGCAGCCCGACTTCGCCCTCTGCTTCATAGCGGCTGACCCAACGCTCAACTGTTCGTCGCCCAATGCCGAGTTCGTTCGCTTTCGCCGCCATTCGTTCTAGTTTCGGCACGGCCGACACGTAAGCGCCGCGAGGCTCGTGCGCTAACCCCGTAGCTGCGGCGCCAGATCGGTACCCGGTCAATACTTCTCGTACGTGCGCAGCTCGGCCCTGCGCTTCCCGTCGAGCCGACTCCGATACCGCCGACCACCTCACTGCAGTAGGAATGTCAGCACTTGCACAGATGTCGACGTCGAGACCGTCGGTGAACACACACGACCGGTCAGAGAACATCAGCTCAGTGAGAGTGAACCGGCGAACCGAGTTCGTCCGCAACTGCTTCGCCACAACCTCAGACACACCCGCAACGAGGTGCATCTCAACAACTTCAGACAGCTCCCCGTCGTAGACGAACCGTGTGCCGACTCCTACGCGTACACCAGCCTGTTTCATAGTCCCGGCTCCAATACTGTGGTTCCGTCAAGACGGCGGTCGAGATCGGCGTGGAACTCGTGGCGCCACAACATGCCAAGCAACGCCGCGCGGGCCAACGGGCGCGACCGACCCACCAACACCGCTTCAGCCCGCACGATGGGGTGTCCGACGAGTTCTTCTCGCCTGCAACGGAGCTCGGATAAAATGTCCTGGTCGACAAGCCATTCACGTCGATAGCCGGCAAGGAACCTCACGTTGACCATACGTACGACGCCGGGTTCGTTGACCACCTTGTATGACCAGCCGAGCGACTCGACGACTACCTTCGTCCACCCGCACAATCTGACGATGCGCGGATGGTCCATCCGCTCGGCCCGCACCACATCGACCACCACCGGCCCAAGCTGGCTCTCAAACAAGTAGTCGGGAACGTGCCAATGTTGATGACCATCGATTTCGACGATCAACTTGAATGGCTGCGCAACGATGTGATGCACCGCTGCATCGAAATCAGCCAGGATGAGGTTGGCGAGCTCTAGCCGCGATTCATAGATGACATGGTCACGCTCGGTACTCGCCCAATACGTTCCCGAGTAGTGCCGCTGGCCGTAGTACCAGCTGAATGTGCGCCACGGCTTCGCCCGGAACAAAGACGTGGGTGACGCCTTCAGAGCCGGAACACAGCGTTCTTCCCCTACCGCTGGCCGGTATGCGATGGCCGCGGAGTCCACATCAACACTGACCAAGTCGGACATAGCTGCACCGCAGCTTCAGTTTGTCACCTTCGCCGGATAGGCGTGATCGAACGTGACAATTCAATCGCAACAGTAGCTTAGCCGGGCTACGTACTTTCTCATCTTTTTGGCGAATTCGCCATCGAGTCGCCATTCCTGTGAGAAGGTCGCCACCTATTTTGAGAACCTACAGCGCCGAACGCACCCTTGCCCGATAACGCTACGCCACGTAGCGTAACTGTCCGTGACGCGCAGCTTCCACGCCGGACAGCCGTTTGACACCCCGGACGCCGAGATCGCCGCGGCCCTGGAGGACGTCAGCATTCCCACGCTGCTGTTGTCACTCGTGCACCTGACCGGCGACCCGTCCTACATCCGGGACTTCAAGCAGGCCGGGCTGTTCCTCAACGAAGTGCAGGGCTTCATGAGCGAAGAGGACAAGGCACGGGCACGGGCGATCGCACTGCCGCTGATCGCCGACTACCGCGACCGCGGGTGCCCGGTTCCCGACCCACTCGCGCCCGACCTGGTCAGGGAAATGCTGGACTGGGCGGCCTGCGAACCGGTGGACGAGGACAATGTGCCGCTGGTGCTGGAAGAACTCGACCTCGACGGCGTCGATCCCCGGCGGCCCCGGGCACTGACCGGCGCGGAGGACTTTCATGTGCTCGTCATCGGCTGCGGGGAATCCGGCGTGCTGGCCGGTGTCCGGCTCAAACAGGCCGGTATCGGGTTCACCATCGTGGAGAAGAACGCCGGGCCGGGCGGAACCTGGTGGGAGAACAGCTATCCCGGCGCCCGCGTCGACGTGGCCAACCATTTCTACTGTTACAGCTTCGAACCCAGCAATCATTGGGACCACTTCTTTGCCGAACAGCCCGAATTGCGGCAGTACTTCCAAGATGTGGTGGAGCGCCACGACCTGCGACCGCATATCCGGTTCAACACCGAGGTGCGTTCCGTCAACTGGGACGGTGACCTCTGGACGGTCGATACCGACAACGGGACCTTCACCGCCAACGCGATCATCACCGCCGTCGGCCAACTCAACCGCCCGCAGATCCCCGACTTCCCGGGCGCTGACACGTTCACCGGGCCGTCGTTCCACTCGGCGAAGTGGGACCACGACGTCGACGTCACCGGTAAGCGCGTCGCCCTGATCGGCGCCGGCGCCAGTGGCTTTCAGATCGCTCCGGCCATCGCGGACAAGGTGGAACACCTGACGGTGTTCCAGCGCACCGCGCAGTGGATGTTCCCCAACCCGATGTATCACGACCGGGTGCCCGATGGCGCCCGGTGGGCCATGGAACACCTGCCGTACTACGGCCGCTGGTACCGATTCCTACTGCTGTGGCCGGGCGCGGACAAGGGGCTCGATGCCGCGCGTGTCGACCCGGACTATGCCGACCAGGGCAACGCGGTCAGCGAGATCAACGCCATCGCACGGATCATGTTCACCGACTGGATCACCACCCAGGTCGGTGATGATCCCGATCTGCTCGCCAAGGTCCTGCCCGACTATCCCGCCACCGGCAAGCGCACCCTGCAGGACAACGGCAGCTGGTTGTCCACTCTCAAACGCGACAACGTGGAGCTGGTCCGCACCCCGATCGAGAGCATTTCCCCGACCGGGGTTCGCACCACCGACGGCACTCACCACGACGTCGATATCATCGTGTACGCCACCGGTTTTCGGGCCACCGACGTACTATTTCCGATGAGTATCACCGGCCGCGACGGCGCCGACCTGCACACCCGATGGGGCACCCGACCCTTCGCCTACCGCGGGATCACCGTGCCCGGCTTCCCCAACTTCTTCATGACCTACGGTCCCGGTACCCACCTGGCACACGGTGGCAGCCTCATCATGAACTCCGAGTTGCAGATGCGCTATATCAACCAATGCCTCGAGCGCCTCATCACCTCGGGCCTGCGATCGATGGAACCGCTGCCCGAGCCCACCGCGGCCTGGCATGCCAAGTCCCAGGAGGCGATCGGCAAGACGGTGTGGGCACACCCGTCGGTCACCCACTCGTACTTCAAGAACGCCGACGGCGAGATCCACACCGTCAGCCCGTGGCGATTGTCCGAATACCGCTCTGCCATCGACGAACCCATCTGGGCTGACTTCCAGGAGGCATGAGCATGCGTGCGGTCATTGTCGACAGTTCAGGCCACATCAGCGTCGCGGATCGTCCGGACCCGGTGCTACCGGCGCCGGACGGCGCCATCGTGCAGGTGAGCGCGACCGGCATCTGCGGATCCGACCTGCATTTCTTGGAGGGCCACTACCCCATCGCCGAACCTGTCGCGCTCGGGCACGAGGCGGCCGGCGAGGTCGTGGAAATCGGCTCGGAGGTATGCGGATTCAAGGTGGGCGACCGGGTACTGGTGTCCTCGGTGGCCGGATGCGGGTATTGCGCAGGATGCGCGACCCGAGATCCGATCCGCTGTCTCGGCGGACCGCTGATCTTCGGCTCCGGGGCGCTCGGCGGTGCCCAGTCCGAACTGCTCGCCGTACCGGCCGCGGACTTCCAATTGCTGGCCATTCCGGAAGGAATCGACACCGAGCAAGCACTGCTACTCACCGACAATCTGGCGACCGGCTGGGCCGCGGCCAAACGGGCCGACATCCCGATCGGCGGCACCGTCGCGGTGATCGGACTGGGGGCCGTCGGCATGTGCGCGCTTCTGAGTGCCTTCACCCTCGGTGCGGCAACGGTTTTCGCCGTCGACCCGGTACCGGCACGACGTGAGCGGGCGGCGTCGCGGGGCGCAGTGCCGATCGCCCCGCCGGCAGGTCAGCCGGTGCGCGAACTGACCAACGGCCTGGGCGCGGACTCGGTGATCGACGCCGTCGGCACCGACACCTCGATCAACGACGCGCTGGACACCGTGCGCACCGGCGGGACGGTGTCGATCGTCGGCGTCCACGATCTGGCGCCCTACCCGCTGCCTGCGCTGGCCTGCCTGATCCGCAGCCTGACGATCCGGCTGACCACCGCCCCGGTGCAGCAGACCTGGCCCGAGCTCATCCCGCTGCTACAAGCCGGCCGTCTGGACGTCAGCGGAATCTTCACCACCACAATGCCGTTGGATGCCGCGGTGGACGGATACGCGGCCGCCATGTCCAGGTCGGGTGAACACCTGAAGGTGTGTCTGCAGCCGTAGGACGGCGGGCATTCAGCTCGATGGCGACGAGCCGGATTCTCGAACATGCCGGCGCAGATTGTCCCGCACGGTCGCCACCCCGCGTTGCAAGGTGCGCAGCTCATCCAGGGACAGGCCGGTCGCGGCGACCAGATCCATCTCCACCCCCGTCTCGCGCAACTCCCGGCCCGCGTCGGTCAGACTGACCACCACCTGGCGTTCGTCGCGCTGATCGCGGACCCGGGTGACGAGCCCCACCGACTCGAGTTTCTTGAGGATCGGGGTGAGGGTGTTGGACTCCAGGAAGAGTTTCTCGCCCAGCCGGCCGACCGTCTGGTGGTCTTCCTCCCACAGCGCCACGATGGCGATGTACTGGGTGTACGTGACGCCCAGCTTGTCCAGGATCGGTTTGTACGCGCGGCCATAGGCGAGGTTGGCCGAGTAGACCGCGAAGCACATGAAGTCGGCCAGCTTCGGGACGTCCCGTGTCATCACTTCAGCCTACCGAAAATTACTCGGATCCGATTTAATCGGACGGGAATGATCGACCGATCGTGTCCGTTCTGCCATGTACAACGTTCACCGAGCCGAGGAGTCTTCAATGTCCGTCCTGTACACCGCCCAGACCCACACCACCGGCGGCCGCTCCGGCGAGTCCTACAGCTCGGACGGTAACCTCGACATCCAGCTCACTCCGCCCGGCGCCACCGGTACCGGCACCAACCCCGAGCAGCTCTTCGCCGCCGGCTGGTCGGCGTGCTACCTCAGCGCCATGGGACTGGTCGCCGGTCAACACGACGTGAAACTGCCCACCGACACGGCGGTGGACGCCGAAGTCGACCTCGTCAACACCGACGGCGCCTTTTCCCTGCAGGCCCGCCTGAACGTCGCCATCCCCGGCGTCGACCGCGAGGTCGCCCAGAAGATCATCGACGCCGCCCACGAGGTATGCCCCTACTCCAAGGCCACCCGGGGCAACATCCCCGTCACCGTCACCCTGGTCTGATCGCCCGTCCAGACTCCGCCGCCGGCTACTGAATCCCCGTAGCCGGCGGTCGGCATGTCAGCCTCGGAATGGGACGCGCGGTGATTCACCGTCTTACTCCTCGATAACCAGCGTCGGCGTCGGCCGGGAGAATCCGCGGGTAACGGCCAGCAGCCAGACGAAGCCGATCGCCAGCCAGATCAAGCCGACAACCAGCGCCGTACCCGACAGGCTGGTCCACAGCCACAGCGTCAACACGAAACCGATCAACGGCAGCACCAGGCTGTCCAGCAACTTGACGCCCTGGCGTTGTTTCAGATCGACGAAATAGTGCTTGATCACCGACAGGTTCACCACCGAGAACGCCACCAGCGCACCGAAACTCACCACCGACGCCAGCAGCGCCAAGTCGACGAAGACGGCGGCCAGCGAGATGACCGACACGAATCCGATGGCGTAAACCGGCGTACTGAAGCGCACCGAGACGTGACCGAACACCTTGCGCGGCAGAATGCCGTCGCGGCCCATTGCGTAGAGGATCCGCGCCACCGACGCCTGCGAGGTGATTGCCGATCCGAGGGCGCCGGCGACATAGGCGGCGGTGAAGAAGGAGTTCAGAAACTGGCCACCGGCCGTCGTCATCACCTCCAACGAACCGGAGTCGACGTCGGCGAATTGGTTGGACGGGTACACCAACTGCGACACGTAGGACAGGACGATGAAGATCAGGCCCGAGGCGACCGTCGCGATCATGATGGCCCGCGGGACGCTGCGCTTGGGATCCTTGGCCTCCTCGGAAAGTGTTGACACCGCGTCGAAACCGAGGAACGACAGGCACAGGATGGCTGCACCGGCCAGGATCGGGTCGAACCCGCCGGCCGATCCGTCGCCCCGCAACGGGGCCATCACGTCGACCGTGCCGGCATGCGAGACCGCGATGGAGGCCATCACGATGAACACCACGATGAAAATCGCCTGGATCCCGATGATCAGGAAGTTGGCCCGGTCCACCGACACGATGCCGATGATGTTGAGCACCGTCACGATCGCGATGGTGACGATGACGATGAGCCACGCCGGGATGGCCGGAATCGCCGCATTGAGATAGATGCCGATGACGAGGTAGTTCAGCATCGGCAGGAACAGATAGTCCAGCAGCAGCGACCACCCGGCCAGGAACCCGATCGGCGCGCCGAACGACTTCTGGGTGTAGGTGTACGCCGATCCCGCGACCGGGTATGCGGTGGCCATCCGCGCGTACGAGCGGGCGGTGAACACCATGGCCGCCAACGTGACCAGGTAAGCCACCGACAACCGGCCGCCGGTGGTCTCGGTGACGATGCCGTAGGTGGTGAACACCGTCAGCGGCACCATGTACACCAGACCGAACAGCACCAGCGAGGGCAGCCCCAGCACCCGTTTCAGGTTGCCTTCGGTTTCCGCGATCGTCTCAGACATGTTGGAGCCTTTCACTGTTCGGCTGCGTAGACCCGCCGGCCCTGCAGATAGGTGGCCCGCACCCGCAATCCGGGAAGGTCCAGCGCGGCGGTGCTGAGGGGATCGCCCTCCAACCAGACCAGGTCGGCGCCGGCGCCCGGCGCGATGCGGCCCCACGCCGTCTCGGCGAAGGCCTGGTGTGCCACCGCGGCGGTGTAGGACGACAATGCCTGCTCGATGGGCACGATCTCCTCGGGAGTCCAGCCCCCGTCGGGTTGTCCCTCGGCGGTGCGGCGAGATACCGCGACCGCGATCCCGTCCAGCGGCGCTCCCGAGGATACCGGCCAATCCGAGCCGAATGCCAGTGCCGCTCCTGATGTTTCGAGCGTACGCATACGGTATTGCTTGTCCGAACGCTCGGCACCCAGCCTGGGGATGGTCAGCACCGTCATCAGGGCATCCATCTGCGCCCACAATGGCTGCATGTTGGCGATGACGCCGAGCGCGGCGAACCGGTCGATGTCGGCGTCATCGACGAGTTGGGCGTGCGCGATGACGGGGCGCCGGTCCCGCGGACCGTTGTGCGCCGCGACGTACTCGACGGCGTCCAGCGCCTGGCGCACCGCGGCGTCGCCGATGGCATGGATGTGGATCTGGAATCCCAGCTCATCGACCCGGCGTGCGGCTTCGGCCAGCGAATCACCTTCCCACAGCTGCATTCCGAAACTATTTCCCGGGTCGCTGCGCTCTCCCCCGCAAGCGGGAGGTGCCCCCAGCCCTCCGTGACTGTGCAGGCCCGAGCAGTACGGAGCCAGCAGCGCGCCGGTCTCGTTCTCCACCACTCCGTCGGCGAAGAACTTCACCGTATTGGCCGTCAGAAAAGGCGAGTCGGCCTGCCGCACCCGCTCCCGGGCGGCGGCGTATTGCGTGATCTGGGAATCGAAATGGCGCGGGTCGGCGTAGAACGCGAGGTTGAACCGCAACCGCAGGGCACCCTGGCGCGCGGCGGCGAGGTAGGTGTCCACGTCGGCGGGCTCCACCCACGCGTCCTGCACCCAGGTCACACCGCGGGCCAGGAAGTAGTCGGCGGCAGTGCCCAGCGCCGCAATGCGCACGGCCTCGTCCTGGGCCGGCATGACGGTGCTCACCAGGTCGGTGGCACCCCACTCCCGCAGGGTGCCCAGCACCGTCCCGTCATCGCGGCGCGGGATCTCACCGAGTACGGGGTCGGGGGTGTCGTCGGTAATACCGGCCCGTTGCAGGGCAACAGAATTCACCCAGAACGTGTGGTAGTCCCAGGCCCGCAGCACCACCGGACGGTCCGGTACGGCGGCGTCGAGCCAGCGCGCGTCGAACAGGCCGCCGGGAACCAGGCTGCCGTCATACGACGCGCCGGCGATCCATTCCTGGTCTGGGTTGTCGGCGGCGAATCTTGCCACTTCGGCCACGATTTCGTCGACCGAGCCGCAGGATCGGACCTGCGGGCCGGCCGATTCCAGCCCGCCGTACAACGGGTGGGCGTGCCCGTCACCGAAGGACGGCATGAGGAATCCACCGTTGAGATCCACGATTTCGGCAGCCTGCGCCGCACGGGCCTGCGATCCCAGCGCCACCACGACACCATCGGCGACGAGCAGGGCGTCGGTGATCCCGGTTCCGGTCCAGATGGTTCCGTTGTCAAAAAGTGTCGCCACGTCGGGCACACTACGCCCGGACACCTACGCGCGCAGGGTTATCGGGGACGGCTGCTGCTGTGTGATGCAGTGGATACCGCCGCCCCGCTCGAACAACGGCCGCGCGTCGACGCTCACCACGGTGCGCCCCGGGTACTGTTCGGCCAGGATGGCTGCGGCGTCGGCATCGCGCGCGTCGCCGAAGCTGCAGGCGATCACCCCGCCATTGACCACCAGGTGGTTGATGTAGCTGTAGTCGACGTAACCCTCTGCGTCGGTGAGGGTGTCCGGCGCCGGCATGTCGACGATCTCGAAGCGATCCTCCAATGCGCCACGGATCTCCTTGGAAACCAGGGTGTCCGGGTGCTCGTCGGCGGTCTGGGTGTGCAACAGCAACCGGCCCGGCGAGGTGATGGCGGCGACGATGTCGACGTGTCCCCTGGTACCGAAACGCTGCGAGTCGCGGGTGAGCCCACGCGGCAACCAGACCACGTCGCCGGCACCGATGGTGCGGGCCAGTTCGGCCTCGACGTCCGCCTTGTCCAGTCCGGGATTGCGGCCCGGGTCGAGTTGGACGGTCTCGGTCACCAGCACCGTGCCGCGCCCGTCCACCTGGATGCCGCCGCCCTCGTTGACCAACTTCGAATTCACGATGGGCACCCCGGCCAGTTCGGCGACGGTGACACCGATCTTCTCGTCCCGGTCCCAGCGTGCCCAATCCTGCGCACCCCAACCGTTGAACACCCAGTCCACCGCGGCCACCGAGCCGTCCGCCGCGTGCACGAACGTCGGCCCGATATCCCGCATCCAGGCGTCGTTGAGCGGCGCCTCGACAACCTGGATGTCTTGGGATACATAGTGTTTGGCCACGTCCAGTTCGGCGGGATCGACCAGCATGGTGACCGGTTCGAACTCGGCGATGGCATGCGCGACGGCCGCCCAGGTGGAACGGGCCTCGTGGTGTTCGGCTTCGGTGTCACCCAGCGAATACCCGGCTGAGGGGAACGCCATCCACACCCGGTCCTGTGGGGCGGCCTCGGCGGGCATCACATACGTGGTCACTTGACCACGGCTGTCGCGGCGTGGCCCGCACCGTACGGGCGGTCGACATCCACGGGTGCGGTCAGGCCGTGGTAGCTCTCGGGGCGGCGGGTCAGTAGGAACGGGAAGAGCTCCAGCCAGTCCCGGCGCTGGTCCAGATCGAGGTCGGCGACCAGGACGGCCTCTTCGTCGCGCGGCGCCTGCACCAGCACCCGGCCGTACGGGTCGGAGATGAACGACGAGCCGTAGAAGGACAGCGCACCCTCGTTGCCGGTGCGGTTGGGCACCACCATGAACAGCCCGCTGTTGATGCCGTTGGCCACGATCACCTGCTGCCACAGCGGCTGGGTGTCGAACGCCGGGAATACCGGTTCCGAACCGATGGCCGTCGGGTAGACCACGATCTCGGCGCCGCCGAGTGAGTAGTTCCGGGCCACCTCGGGGAACCACTCATCCCAGCAGGTCGGCATGCCCAGCCGCGCTCCGAGGCCCTCGGGCGCATAGACCGGATACGCGTCCTCGGCGGGACCCGGACGAAAGTAGGTGTCCTCGTAGTAGCCGGCCGAGATCGGGATGTGCATCTTGCGGGTGCGCCCGACCAATTCTCCCGACGGCGACACCAGGATTGCCGTGTTGAATCCCAAACCATCTGCGGCGGGCGACTTTTCGTAGAGCGAGGCGTGCACGAAGATCCCGTTGTCGCGCGCGGCCTCGGCGGCCAGGGCGAACGTCGGTCCCTCGGTGAGCTCCTCGGCGTCAGCTCCAGGGTTCGGGCCGGCCTTGGTGTCGGCGGGATAGCGCAGCAGGGTGATCTCGGGCAGGAAGACCGCACGGGCACCCTCGCCCGCGGCCCGGTCGATGCCGTCGCGCAGCACCTTGGCCAGTTCGGCCGTGTCGTCGCGCCAGTGGTGCTGGACGAGCGCGACCCGCAACGGGGGCCGATCGGAGGCGGTGGTGCGCGACAGCGGCTCGGGTGCGCCTGCGGTCAAGGTCTGCATGTCGATCCCCTAAAACGAATTGGTTTCGTTTATTGTGTGATGGAAGCCACGTCTGCGCAAGTGGTACGGAGAAATCGGGAGGTTTTGCGATGGGCCGACCTTCGGTGCCGATCTTGTCCACCGACCGCATCGCCCGCGCGGCAATGGATCTGGTGAACGCCAGCGGCGGATTCACCATCCCGGACCTGGCCCGCAAGCTGAAGGTCAGTCCATCCTCGCTGTACAACCACATCGCCGGGCGTGAGCAGATCGTCGAGTTGCTTCGCGAGGCGATGATGAGCGAGGTCGAACTGCCCACGCTGGACGGTCCGTGGGCCGAGGTGGTCGCCGACATCATGCGGTCCTACCGGCGCAGCTACGCCCGCTACCCGCGGTTGATCCCACTGATGACGGCGTATCCGGTGAGCAGCCGGCACGCCGTGCAGATGTACAACGCCCTGGCCCAGACACTGACCAGGGCGGGGTACGGGCCGGCCGCCACCCTGCACATCATCACGCTCATCGACAACTTCGTGCTCGGTTCGGCGCTGGACGCGGCCGCCCCCGCCACGCCGTGGGGGTCCAGTCCGGACGTCGGACCGGAGTTCGCGGCGGCATTGGCCACCGGTGACCACATGGCGGGCCGCGCCGAGGAGGCGTTCGAGTTCGGCCTGGCCGTGCTGCTGCGAGGACTCCCCCCGCCGTAATCTGCCCGGATGGACAACCACCTGCTGCTGGGCCAGCTGCAAAACGACGTGATCGCCATCCAGTCGGTGGCACTGGCCGGCGGACCCGATCTGGACCGGCAGGTACCGACCTGCCCCGGGTGGACGGTCACCGATCTGCTGGGCCACCTGTGGGTGGTGCAGACCTGGGTGCGATCGGTCCTGCGCGGCCGTGAACCGCAGGCCACGCCGGAGGCCGGCCCGTCGGCCGTCGCCGATTTCATCGACGGCATTCCCGACTTCCTCACCGCGGTCCGTGCCGTCGCCCCCGAGGAACCCTGCTGGAACTTCGGACCACCGCCCCGAACGGCCGGCTGGTGGATCCGTCGCCAAGCCCACGAACATGCCATCCACCGTGTCGATCTGGAATCCGTCTTCGGCACGACGCCTGCCTTCGACGCGGCCTTCGCCGCCGACGGCGTAGGCGAGGTGGTGTCGATGTTCTACCCGCGCCAGCTGCGGCTGGAGCGCACCGCGCCGGCGACCGAAACTGTGCGCTTCGTCGCCGCCGACACCGGGGATACCTGGACCCTCGGTGACGGCGAGCCCGTCGCCACCGTCACCGCCGATGCCCACGCCCTGTACCTGGGGCTGTGGAAACGCCTCGACCTGTTTGCCGATTCGCACATCGACGGTGACGATGCGGCCGCGCGCCGCACACTCGGTCTCGCGCTGACCCCCTGATCGGATTTGTCGCCTCCCACGCAGACGCGACCAGCGCAATTGGCTACTCTCGCAACGTGCCGACACACCTGTCCCGGCGCGGCTTCCTGGCGATGACCGCGGGGGTGACACTGCTGGCCGCCTGCGGTCAGCAGAAGCCCGGCACGGTTGCCAAAGACGGCTCGGTGACCGTCAAGCACGCGTTCGGCGAAACCAAGATCCCCGCCCAGCCCACCCGGGTGGTCAGCGCGGGCCTCAACGACCAGGACTTCCTGCTGGCGGTGGGCGTGGTGCCCATCGCGGTGACGGACTGGTTCGGCGCCCAGCCGTTCGGCGTATGGCCTTGGGCCACCGCCAAACTCGGCGCGGCCCAGCCCACGGTGTTAAACCTGGCCGACGGCGTCGACACGGACGCCATCGCCGCGCTCAAACCGGACCTGATCGTCGCCACCAACGCCGGCCTGGATCAGGACACCTACACCAAACTGTCCGGGATCGCCCCGACGGTCGCGCAGTCCGGGCAGGACGCCTTCTTCGAATCGTGGAAGGACCAGGCGGCCACCATCGGGCAGGCGGTGTTCAAACACGACGAGATGACCCAACTCGTCACCGACGTGGACAACAAGTTCACCGCCGCCGCCAAGAACCACGCTGCGTTCACCGGCCGCACGGCGGTGCTTCTCGAGGGCGCGCTCAGCGACGACCACATCGTCGTCAGCTCCGGCTGGCGCAGCGATTTCCTCACCGAGCTCGGCTTCACGGTGCCCGCGGTACAGACACCGATTGCCCGCGACAAATTCGGGGCCGAGCTCGGGGGCACCGACGTCCTGCTGTGGACCACCGACAGCGATGCAGCTCGGGATGCGCTGCTGGCCGACCCTGAGATCGCCACACGCAAAAAGCACAATGTGTTCACCGATCCCGAACTGGCCGCCGCCATCGCCTTCTCGTCGCCGTTGTCACTGCCCGTCGTCGCCGATCGGCTGCCGGCGCTGCTGGCGGCCGCGGTGGGCTAACACAGGGCGCACCGGAACGGCCTGACAAGATGTCCGGGTGACCAGCACCGAGGACCGTGAACCGACCCGTTTCGCGCAGATCGGCTCGGCCTACTATCCGATCTTCGTTGCGGTGTTCACCGCGCTGGTCATCATCTCCAACGTCACCGCCACCAAGGGCGTGGCGTTCGGGCCCATCCTCACCGACGGTGGCTTCATCGTCTTCCCGTTGACCTACGTCATCGGTGACGTGTTGTCGGAGGTGTACGGATTCAAGGCCGCCCGCAAGGCCATCCTGCTGGGTTTCCTGATGAACGTGCTGGCCGCCGTCATGTTCTGGGTGACGCTCTATCTACCGGCTGCGGATTTCTACGAGAACCAGGCCCACCTGGAGAACGTCGTGCACGCCTACACCCAGCTGATCATCGCGGGACTGGCCGGCTTCATCGTCGGGCAGACCATCAACGCCTGGGTCGTGGTGGCCATCAAGGAGCGCACCAAGGAGAAGCACCTGTGGGCGCGGCTGGTCGGGTCGACGTTCGCCGGGCAGCTCGGTGACACCCTGGTGTTCTGCACCATCGCCGCCGGCGCCATCGGCATCACCACCTTCAAGGATCTCGCCGTCTACACCGCACTCGGCTGGATCTACAAGACCGCGGTCGAGGTGGTCATGCTGCCGATCACCTACCGGGTGATCGCGTACGTGAAGCGCCACGAACCCACCTACGCACTGGCTGCCTAAACAGCCCTTAAGGCTCCTCTGGCAAAGCTCATAGAGCACCGCAAATCGAGGTTACTCGGCGGTAGCGTTGGCAGATGACAGTCACAACGGAGTCGCCGGTGCTCAGCACCGTTCGTGAATACGGGGATCAGGCCCTGCTCCTCGAGTTCGGCAGCACCGCCGAGGTATTGGCCTGGGCCGCTGCCATCCGCCACGCCGACCTGCTCGGGGTCGTCGACATCGTTCCCGCTTCCCGCACCATCCTGCTGAAGCTGGCCGCCCCCCGCTATCTGGCCCCGACCCGGCAACGGCTGGCCAAGCTGCGGCCCGGCCAGGTCGGCACCGAACCATCGGCGGGACCCGACGTGGTGATCGACGTCGTCTACGACGGCGCGGATTTGGACGAGGTGGCCGACCTCACCGGGCTGAGTGCCGCACAGGTGATCGCCGCCCACACCGGCAGCCTGTGGCAGGTCGGATTCGGTGGATTCGCACCGGGTTTCGCCTATCTGACCGGTGGCGACCCGCGCCTGCACGTGCCGCGCCGTTCGGAGCCACGGACCCGCGTCCCAGCCGGCGCGGTGGGCCTGGCGGGTGAATTCAGCGGCGTCTATCCGCGCGAGACCCCCGGTGGATGGCAACTGATCGGCCGCACCGACGCCGTCATGTGGGATATCCACCGCGACCAGCCCGCGCTGCTGGTACCCGGCATGACCGTTCGATTCCAGGAGGCATGATGACCGTCACGCTGGAAGTTCTGCGTACCGGGCCACTGGCCCTGGTGGAGGACCTTGGCCGGCCCGGCCTGGCCCACATGGGCGTCACCCGCTCGGGTGCCGCCGACCGGCGGGCCCACACGCTGGCCAACCGGCTGGTGGCCAACCCCGGTGAGTCCGCCACCGTCGAGGTCACCTTCGGCGGATTCTCCGCGCGGGTGCACGGCGGCGATGTCGCGATCGCCGTGACCGGCGCCGACACCGACCCTTCGGTCAACGGAAAGCCGTTCGGCACCAACAGCATCCACTACGCCCACGACGGTGAGGTGATCTCGCTGGGCGCCCCGCACTCCGGGCTGCGCAGTTACCTTGCGGTACGCGGCGGTATCGACGTGGCCCCGGTGCTCGGCTCGCGCAGTTACGACGTGATGTCCGCGATCGGCCCGGCCCCGCTGTGTCCCGGTGATCTATTACCGGTCGGCGAGCACACCGCCGACTTCCCCGAGCTGGAGCAGGCCCCGGTGGCGTCCATCGAACCCGACATCCTGGAGATGGACGTGGTGCCCGGCCCGCGCGATGACTGGTTCGTCGACCCGGACATCCTGATCCGGACCAACTGGCTGGTCACCAATCGCAGCGATCGGGTCGGCATGCGTCTGGTCGGGATGCCTCTGGAGTACCGCTGGCCGGACCGGCAGCTGCCCAGCGAGGGCGCCACCCGTGGCGCAATCCAGGTGCCGCCGAACGGTTTCCCGGTGATTCTGGGGCCCGATCATCCGGTCACCGGCGGCTACCCGGTGATCGGTGTGATCACCGACGCCGATCTGGACAAAGTCGGCCAGGCCCGGCCCGGCCAGACCATCCGGTTGCACTGGTCGCACCCGCGCCGCCGGGTGCAGTAGGCGTCTCGACGGCTTGCGGCCGCATTTGTGCGATGGGTGAAGGCCCACCCGGCATGTCACCGATGAAATCGCACAGAAGCGGCCGCGGCTGGTAGAACGACAGGGTGGGTGTACACACCGCACGCCTGATCCATACCGCCGATCTCGACGGCGAGACACGTGTCGATGCCCGGCAGATGGTGCTCGACGCGTTCGATGGCGATTTCACCGATGCCGACTGGGAGCACGCCCTGGGTGGCATGCACGCACTGGTCTGCCACCACGGCGCGATCATCGCCCACGGGGCCGTGGTCCAGCGCAGGCTGCTGCACCAGGGCAGCGCACTGCGCTGTGGATACGTCGAAGCGGTCGCCGTGCGCGAGGACTGGCGCGGGCAGGGGCTGGGCGGGGCCGTCATGGACGCGCTCGAACAGGTGCTGCGCGGTGGCTACCAATTGGGCGCGCTGAGTTCCTCGGACGCCGGCCAAACCCTGTACGACACGCGGGGCTGGATCAAGTGGCGGGGCGATACGTCGGTGTTGAGCCCGGCCGGGGTCGTCCGCACCCCGGATGACGACGGCTCGGTGTACGTGTGGCCGGTGGCCGCGGACCTGGATACCGGCGGTAGCCTGATCTGCGATTGGCGGGACGGCGACGTGTGGTGAAACCGCTGATCACGAACCTCACAGGGGTATCGTGGTCCGAGTGAGCGGAAGTTCACGGCCGGGATATCCCCGGCAGCGATTGCGCAACATAGCGTTCTTACCGTGGTCGGCATGCGCCGCCCCCAGCCCTCGCCTGCCGAGGCGACACACCTGCGCAACGGCCGGGTAACCGGCCCGAAACATGCGCTGAATACACAGGTGCCATGACAGAACCTGATTGGGCTCCGCTCACCGGGTTCCGGGTTGCCGTCACCTCAGCCCGCCGGTCAGAGGAACTCGCCGCGCTGCTGACCCGCCGCGGCGCGGACGTCACCAGCGCGGCCGCCATCACCATGGTGCCGCTGCCCGATGACGACGAACTGCGCGCCAACACCGAGGCCCTGATCACGGTGCCGCCGGACATCGTCATCGCCACCACGGGAATCGGGCTGCGCGGCTGGATCGCGGCGGCCGACGGCTGGGGTCTGGCCCATGAACTGACCGTCGCCCTGTCCAAGGCGCGCATCGTGTCCCGCGGCCCCAAAGCCACCGGTGCCCTGCGTGCGGCCGGGCTGCCCGAGGAGTGGTCGCCGGAGTCGGAGTCCTCCCGCGAGCTTCTGCACTACCTGCTGGAGGGCGGCATCGTCGGCATGCGGATCGCGGTGCAGTTGCACGGCGCCACCGACGAGTGGGATCCGTTCCCGGAATTCCTCGACGAACTGGAGGCCGCCGGCGCCGAGGTGGTACCCATCCGGGTGTACCGCTGGCATCCCGCCCCCCGCGGCGGGACGTTCGACCAGCTGGTGATGGCCATCGCCGATCAGCGCTTCGATGCCGTCAGTTTCACCTCGGCCCCCGCGGTCGCGGCCATGCTGTTGCGGGCGTCCGAACTCGGCGTGGAGGATGCTCTGCTGCACGCCATGCGCACCACCGTGCACGCGATGTGTGTCGGCCCGGTCACCGCCCGTCCGCTGGTACGCCTCGGTGTCCCGACGTCGGCGCCCGAGCGGATGCGCCTCGGCGCGCTGGCCCGCCACATCACCGACGAGCTGCCGCTGCTGCAGTCCCGCCGGATCGGGGTGGCCGGGCACGTGCTGGAAATTCGCGGCACCTGCGTGTTGGTCGACGACGTGGTCAAGGAGCTCCCGCCGGCGAGCATGGCCACCATCCGCGCGCTGGCCCACCGGCCGGGTGCGGTGGTATCGCGCACCGACCTGCTCAGCGCGCTGCCCGGCAGCGGCACCGACACGCATGCCGTCGAGACGGCGGTGTTGCGGCTGCGAACGGCGCTGGGCGACAAGAACATCGTCGCAACCGTGGTGAAACGCGGCTATCGGCTGGCAGTGGACGAGTTCCCGGTGGGCGCATGAAACACGTACTGGTGGCACACGGCACCCGCAAGGCCGGCGGGGTGAACATGATCGGTGAACTGGCCCAGCGCGTCGCTGCGGTCCTGGATCGCGAGGTGCACGTCGCCTTCGTCGACGTGCTGGGACCGAACCCGCGCGAGGTGCTCGACTCGTTGCCCGATGACGAGCCGGCCGTCGTCGTGCCGGCCTTCCTGGCCGGCGGGTACCACGTGCGGGTCGACCTGCCCGCGCATGTGGCGGCCAGCCGGCATCGGCGGGTGACGGTCACCCAGCCGCTGGGACCGTGTCACGGCACGGTGCGGGTGATGGCCGACAGGCTCTTCGAATCAGGCTGGCGGCCAGGCGATTCGGTGATCCTGGCGGCGGCGGGGACGTCGGACCGCAGTGCGCAGTCGGACCTGCGCAAGACGGCCGCGATGCTATCGGCCCTGACCGGAGACCGCGTAGAACTTGCTTTCGCCGCTACCGGGGCCCCCACCGTCGCCGAGGCGGTCCAGGCTGCGCGCCACCGCACGGATCGACGGGTGGCGGTCGCTTCCTACCTGCTCGCCGACGGGCTCTTCCAGGATCGGCTGCGTGACGCCGGCGCCGATATCGTCGGCGATCCACTCGGCATCCATCCGGGCATGGTGCGCCTGATCGCCAGCCGCTTCCGCCGGGCCGGCGTGCTCAGGCTTCCGGCCGCGGCGTAACCGGCCCACGTACGGGGCTCCCGACACCACCCCCAACAGCGCGGCGCCGCCGAGAGCGACGAACGCCGCCACGGTGCGTCGGGTGTCGATCAGACCGTCGCATTGCTCGGCGTAGTCGCTGGTCTCGAACTGCGGGCCGCCGAGAATGTTCTGATCGAAGTTGAGCCGGTCCACTTTGGCCGCGACGTCGACGTCGGGACGGAGACCGTAACCGCATGGGATCGGCGTGCCATTGCGATCGACGGCGTCCAGGGTGACCGCCGTCGACAATGCCGCGAGAGCTCCGAATATCGCTGCCGCCCCCAACAGCGTCGCACCCGAACGCGTCTTCATGCCGCCCGGCACCTCCCCTACCTCGTGGTCGATCCTAGCGACGAACAGCGAAGTGCTCGAGCCGGCCACCCGATGTTCATCTACAGGACAGCTTGCGGGGAGTTGTCAAATCGCGCAGCACTTTTCAAAAAGTGCCCGACCTGTAAGGTTGACATAACGTCACGACTAGGGCTACGCCGCGCCGCTCAGCTACTATCCCTGCGATGGCTTCACAATGGGGGACGGCGCAGCTCCGGGAGTGGCTGCTCACGGCGTTACAAGACACCGATGAGACGATGACCACCGCCCAGCTGCGGGACTACGTACAACGACAGGGCAAAAGCGCGGTGATCGAGGCCGTGTACCGCAACCTCACGGTGCTCGAGCGCCGCGGAGACGTCGTCCGGCGCCCCGGACCGGGCCGGGACGCGTGCTGGGCCGCTGCCGCTACGCAGCGATCTGCACAAGACCGTCCGGCGTAACCCGGGTCCGGAACACCGCCAGCGCCACTTCTGGATCATCCAGGCAGGTGCCGTCGTCAAAAGCGAAGGCCTGCTTCTTGATCGGCGTCTGCACGCAGGGCCGCCCGGCACGGTCACCGACGATGCCACGAGACATCACCGCGGCCCCGGAAAAGGGATCGATATTGCCGACGGCGTGCAGCGAGCCGTCGTCCAGGCGGAACAGTGCCACCTGGGTCCCGTCGGGCATCAGCACCCCGACACCACGGCACGGCAGCAACCGGTCATAGGCGCACGCTTCGACCCATTCCCAATCTCCCTTGGAGTCAACGTCTTTGCGGTCATCGAGCAACGTCATGCCTTCTCCTGTACTGGACGCAGCGTGGGCATTCCGATCGGTACCTTGCGGCCGGAGGACTGGGTGAACTCGATCGTCGGGTCCGCCACATCGGGGGCGTTGACGAACGACACGAACCGCGACAACTTCTGCGGGTCGTCCAGCACGCCCTTCCATTCGCAGGCGTAGCCGGCGACGTGGCGTTCCATGGCCGCCTCGAATTCGGCGGCCAAGCCCAGTGAGTCGTTGCACACCACGTCGCGCAGGTGATCCAGCCCACCGTCCATGGCCTCCAGCCACGGCGCGGTGCGCTGTAGCCGGTCGGCGGTGCGGATGTAGAACATCAGGAACCGGTCGATGTAGCGCACCAGCGTGTCGTCGTCGAGGTCGCCTGCGAGCAACTGGGCGTGCCGCGGCGACATGCCGCCGTTGCCGCAAACGTAGAGATTCCAGCCACTTTCGGTGGCGATGATGCCGACGTCCTTGCTCTGGGCCTCCGCGCATTCGCGGGCGCAGCCGGATACCGCCATCTTGATCTTGTGCGGCGCGCGCAGGCCCCGATACCGCTTCTCGATCTCGACGGCCATGTTCACCGAGTCCTGCTGGCCGTACCGGCACCAGGTGCTGCCGACGCAACTCTTCACGGTACGAAGCGATTTGCCGTACGCGTGACCGGACTCCATCCCGCCTTCGACCAGGCGCCGCCAGATCTCTGGCAGCTGATCCACCCGGGCGCCGAACATGTCGATCCGCTGTCCGCCGGTGATCTTGGTGTACAGATCGAAATCCCTTGCGATCTCACCGATCAGGATCAGTTGCTCGGGGGTGATCTCCCCGCCCGGCGACCTCGGCACCACCGAGTAGCTGCCGTTCTTCTGGATGTTGGCCAGGAAGTGGTCGTTGGAATCCTGCAGCGAGGCCTGCTCACCGTCGAGCACATGATCCGAGCTGGTCGAGGCCAGGATCGATGCGACGGTGGGTTTGCAGATATCGCAACCCTTTCCGGTGCCGAACTTCTCGATCAGGCCGGAGAAGGTCCGGATCTCGGTGGCGCCGATCAGTTCGAACAGCTCGGCGCGCGACTGGCCGAAGTGTTCGCACAGCGCCTTGGACTGCTCGACACCCTCGGCCTCCAGCAGCTGTTTGAGCAGCGGAACACACGATCCGCACGAGGTGCCGGCCAGCGTGCACTTCTTCAGGTCCGGGACGTCGGTGCAGCCGCCGCAGATGGCTTCCTTCAGGTCACCCTTGGTGACGTTGTTGCACGAGCAGATCTGGGCGATATCGGGCAGTGCCCCGACACCGAGGGCGGGTGCGTCACCGTCGGAGACCGGTGCGATCAATGCCAGCGGGTCACCGGGCAGCTCGCTGGCCACCATCGGCCGCAACACACCGTAGGCCGAGGCATCGCCGACCAGGATGCCGCCGAGCAACGTCTTGGCGTCATCGGAGAGCACCAGCTTGGCGTAGGTCTGCTTCACCGGGTCGTTGACCACGACCTCCAGGCAGTTCGGCGTATGGCCTTGGGCATCACCGAAACTGGCGACATCGACGCCGAGCAGCTTGAGCTTGGTGGACATGTCCGCACCGGGGAACTCGGCGGCGCCGCCGAGCAGCCGGTCGGCCACCACCTCGGCGGTGGTGTAGCCGGGGGCCACCAGGCCGTAGCAGCGGCCCTCGATGGCGGCCACCTCACCGATCGCGTAGATGTCGGGATCACTTGTGACGCAGGAGAGATCGGTCAGCACGCCGCCACGCTGGGCGATGTCCAGGCCGGCGGCGCGGGCCAGCTCGTCGCGTGGGCGCACACCGGCGGCGAAAACCACCACGCCGGCGTCAATGGTGCTGCCGTCGTTCAGTGACAGCCGCACCGAGTCGTCGACGGCGGATTTGCGGATGGGCCGGTGCCGCTGCGCCGGCGCGATGCTCTCGGTGGCCACGGCGGTGTGCACGTCGATGCCCAGGTCTTTGATCATCCGGCTCAGCAGCACACCGCCCGCCTCGTCGAGCTGGTTGGCCATCAAGTGCGGGGACATCTCCAGGACGTGGGTCTTCAGGCCGAACGTGCGCAGGGCGTTGGCCGCCTCCAGGCCGAGCAGGCCACCACCGATCACCACGCCGACCGGCGTGTTGGTGGCCATCGCGGTCTTCGCGCCGTCGCGGATGGCGTCCAGATCGTCGAGGGTGCGGTACACGTGTACCTGCGGCAGGTCGTGGCCGGGCACCGGTGGCACGAAGGCATATGAGCCGGTGGCCAAGACCAGCGCGTCGTAGTCCAGCACGCTGCCGTCGGCGACGGTCACGGTCTTGGCGGCCCGGTCGATCTCCCGGGCCGCCAAGCCGAGGTGCAGGACAACGCCGTTGTCGCCTGCATAGTCATTACCGGGCAGCGCCAGGTTCGCCCGGTTCCAGTGCTCGGTGTAGCCGGTCAGCCCGACACGGTCGTAGGCCGCATCGGCTTCCTCGGACAGGATGGTGACCCGCCACTCGTGGTGCTCGTCGCGGGAACGCAGGGCTTCGACGAACCGGTGTCCGACCATGCCGTGTCCGACCACGACCACATGCTTGGCTGAGTGCATACCCGCGACGGTAGGTAGTCGATATTGCCGAAATGTCGCGTCGTGTGAAGCAGCCGTCACGGTGTTCTCACAGACGCCCGTACGTGCGTGTGAGTAGGTGCGTCGCCGCCATGGTCTTTTAAGATGACCGGTCGGCTATGATCCGGGCATGCCCCGCCCCGCGAATCCCGAGGTGCGTCAGCGCCTCCTCGATGCCGGCCTGCGCCTGGTGCACGCACGGGGTTTCGCCGCCAGCGGGGTCAAAGACATCACCGACACCGCAGGGGTACCCAAAGGCTCCTTCTATGCCTATTTTCCCAGCAAAGAAGAATTCGGCGCAGCGATCCTGCATCACTATTGGTCCGATATCGAAGCGCGGCTGCTGCCGATCCTCGCGGCGGATGAGCCCGCACGCACGCGGGTCATCCGATTCTTCCGGGCACTCACCGACGATCACGAGGCGCAGGACTTCCTGCTCGGCTGCCTGGTCGGCAACTTGTCACTCGAACTGGGCGGGTCGAGCGAGCCCGTCCGCACCGAACTCAACCGGATTCTGCGGCGATGGGACGACGCACTCGCGGCGTGCGTGCGGTCGGGGCAGGGCGCGCAAGGGGGCATTCGGACCGGGGTCGACGCCGACGAACTCGCCTCCGCGCTGATCGAGGCCTGGGAGGGAGCGGCGCTGCGCGGGAAGGTCATTCGCAGCCGGGTTCCTTACGACCGTTTCGAAGCGGTCACCCTCACGGCACTGCTGGGCTGATCCATCCAGAGTCGCCATCGTCACTCCGTCGATCCTTGTTTATAGACGACCGGTCATCTATGTTAGTGGAGAACATCCCGCGACGAAGGACGGTCCATGAACAAACCCTCGCTATCGGCCGAGCCGGTCGATACCGCCTTGCCGGACTCCGGATTCACGCTCGATCTACGGTGCGCCGCGCTCGTCATCACCGATCCGCAGATCGATTTCCTCAGTCCCGACGGGGTGTCGTGGGCGGTATTCGGCGCAAGCATCGAAGAGAACGGCACCGTCGCCCACATCGCTGCACTCCTGCGCGCCGCGAAATCGGCGGGCATCACCGTCGCCGTGTCGCCGCACTATTTCTACCCGACCGACAAGCAATGGACCTTCGGCGATCCGCTGGAGCGGTTCATGGGTTCTGTCGGCATGTTCGAGCGCTCCGGCGCCTACGACCTCGACGGATTCGCCGGGTCGGGTGCGGACTTTCTGCCCGCCTACCACCCGTACATCCACGACGGGCGCACCGTCATCGCCTCGCCCCACAAGATCGTCGGGCCCGAATCCAACGACCTCGTCCTCCAGTTGCGTAAACGCGGGGTCAGCCAGGTGATTCTGGCCGGCATGGCCGCCAACCTGTGCGTCGAGGGGCATCTGCGCGAACTCATCGAGCAGGGCTTCGAGGTCGCCGTCGTCAAGGACGCGACCGCCGGTCCTCGACTACCCGAAGGCGACGGGTACCTGGCGGCACTGGTGAACTTCCGCTTTCTCGCCAGCGCGGTGTGGACCACCGAACAAGCCGTGAAACACATTGAAGGAGAATCGAAATGAATCTCTTCGAGCAACGGATCAAGCTGCGCGACGGTGGTGAGATGCCTGCCCTCGGATTCGGCACGTTGATCTCCGACGGCCGGAAGACCCGAGAGGTGGTCCGAACCGCAGTCGAGACTGGCTTTCGGCACCTCGACGCCGCCGAGCGCTACCGCAACGAAGCCGAGGTCGGCGCCGCGCTGTCGGACACGTTCAGGGCCGGGGTGGTGCGCCGCGACGACCTGTTCCTCACCACCAAGCTGTGGAACAACAACCATCGGCCCGAGCGGGTCCGGCCCGCGCTGGAGGCGAGTCTGCGCAGGCTCGGCGTTGCCCAGGTCGACCTATACCTCATGCACACGCCGTTTGCGTTCGCCCCCGGAGATGATCAGGATCCTCGCGGTACGTCCGGTGCCGTCGTCTATGACCACGGCGTCACCCTGGAGGAAACCTGGGCGGCGATGGAGGCGCTCGTCGACGCGGGATTGACCCGCGCCATCGGTCTCTCGGACATCGGCGTCGAGGGAACACGCCGGAGCGTCGCCGCCGCCCGGATCAATCCCGCCGTCGTGGAGGTCGAGTCGCATCCGTACCACCCGCAATGGGAACTCCACGAGTACTGTCGGTCCGAAGAGATTGCGCTGCTTGCTTTTGCACCCCTCGGACACGCCGTTGAGCCGCGGTTGCTCGACGATCCGATGGTGGTCTCGATTGCGCAGGAGTACCGCAAGACGCCGGCGCAGGTGCTGCTGGCCTGGGGTATCCAACGGGGCACCGGCGTCCTCACCTCATCGGTCAGCCCTGCCCGGATAGCCGAGAATTTCGACGTCACTGAACTTCCGGCCGAGGCGATCGAGGCGATCAGCCACAGATTGCACACCCGGCACCGGTTCAACTCGGTCGTCGACGCCGGTGAGCCCGGCTTCGACGAAGTGCCCAAGGGTAACTGAGCTGCGGCAGCGTACGGTGGCGGTGGACAACGATGCGGAGGTCAAACGATGCCAACGCCGGCGCAGTTGATGGTCGAGTGCCTTGAAGCAGAGGGGGTTTCGCTGGTATTCGGGATCCCAGGCGAGGAGAACATCAGATTCGTGCAGGCGCTGGCCGGCTCCTCGACGATCCGTTACGTGCTGACCCGTCACGAGCAAGCTGCCGCGTTCATGGCCGAGATGTACGGACGGGTGACGGGCCGGTCGGCCGTGGTGTCGAGCACGCTGGGCCCGGGGGCGATCAACATGCAACTGGGCGTGGCCGATGCGACCACCAACAGCACTCCGCTGGTGGCCATCTCGGCCCAGGTCGGACGTAACCGCGAGTACAAGGAATCCCACCAATACGTCGACCTGGTGTCGATGTTCGCACCCATCACCCGGTGGTCCGACGGCATCCCCACCCCACTGGCGATTCCCGAGATGTTCCGCAAGGCATTCAAACTCGCCGAAACCGAACGTCCCGCGGCGGTCTACCTGGCCGTGCCGGAGGACATCGACGCCGACGAATTCGACTACGAGTTACAGCCGCTGCCACGCAATGTGGTGCGGCCCGAGGCGCCCTCCCCCGGGCAGATCGCGCGGGCCGTCACGGTATTGCAGGAGGCAAAGCGGCCGGTGATCCTGGCCGGCCACGGTGCCGCCCGCGCGGACGCGACCGCTGCCCTGGTGCGCCTGTCCGAGGAACTCGGCATCCGGGTGGCCAACACGTTCCACGGCAAAGGCGTGATGCCCGATGATCACCCCAATGGCATGGGCACCATCGGCTTCATGCGGCACGACTACGTGAACTTCGGTTTCGACGATGCCGACACCATCATCGCCGTCGGCTATGAACTGCAGGAATTCGATCCGGTGCGGATCAACCCGAAATCCGACAAACGCATCATCCACGTACATCGTTTTCCGGCGGAGGTGGACGCGCACTACTCGGTCGACGTCGGCATCATGGGCGATATCAGCGCCTCACTCGACGCGATCCGGGAGGCCCTGGCCGGGCAGCGCTACGACCGGGACCAGCCGGCGCCGGGCGCTCATCTGCTCGCCGAGGAGATCGCCCGCGGCAGTGACGATGCGCGCTATCCGCTGGCGCCGGCCCGGCTGGTGGCCGACACCCGGGCCGCGCTGGGACGCAATGACGTCGTACTGGTGGACACCGGTGCGGCCAAGATGTGGATGGCCCGGCTCTACCCCACCTACGAGCGCAACACCTGCCTGATCTCCAACGGGCTGTCCACCATGGCGTTCGCGTTACCCGGCGCCCTCGGCGTCAAGCTCGCCCGCCCGGACGCCAAGGTCCTCGCGGTGATGGGCGACGGCGCCTTCCTGATGAACAGCCAGGAGATCGAAACCGCTGTGCGGGAGAAGATTCCGCTGGTGGTGTTGATCTGGGAGGACAACGGGTACGGCCTCATCGAGTGGAAGATGGACCTCGAACTCGGCGCGCACTACCACGTGGGTTTCACCAATCCGGACATCGTGAAGTACGCCGAGAGCTTCGGCGCGAAGGGCTATCGGATCAACGCCGCCGAGGAACTGCTGCCGACGCTGCGCACCGCGCTGGCCGACGACGGTGTCTCCATCATCGCCTGCCCGGTCGACTACTCGGAGAACATGGACCTGACCAACAGGCTCGGCGAACTCGACGGCACGCTGTAAGCCCGCCGGCCTGGGATTCACCGGCGCCAGCCACGGGAGAGCAGCGCTGCGCGTGCCTCGGTCACGATGTCGTCGGGGTCGTCCTCTTTGATGACGTGCACGATGTGCCAGTCGAGTCGCGCGAGCGCGCGGGCCGCCCACACATCCTTGGCATACTGCACACGGCTGGTGAGGTGCTGGACGCCGTCATACTCGGCCCCCACCTTGAACTCCGCCCACACCATGTCGACCCGGCGGACGTAGCGACGGTCGTCGTAGATGACGAATTGCGTTGTCGGTGCCGGCAATCCGGCATCGATGAACAGAAGGCGCAGCCAGGTTTCGCGCGGCGACTCTGCACCGCCGTCGACCAGCGGCAGCGTTTTGCGCAGCAGCGGCAATCCGCGTGCCCGCGGGTTGCGCCTGGTCACCGCATCGACGTCGTCCATCGCGAACGGGTTGGCGTGCGTCAGGGCATCGAGACGAGTGAGGGCCCTGTCCCGCGGTAACCGCCGAGCGAGGTCGAAGGCGGTACGGGCAGGCGTGGTGACGCGCACGCCGGCTATGCGGGTGATCTCGTGCGACGTGATCCGTTCATCGTGCAGGACGAGGCCGGGCTGCGGACGGCCGGCGGAAATCACCTCGATATCGGTGTCCACATCAACCCAGTTGGCGCCGTGCAATGCCGACGCCGCGACACCTGCGATCACCCCGCCCGTGGCCAACGAGGCACCGACGATCCGCTCGCGCAGCGTCGGCTCGTGATGAACCGGGACGTAGATGCCGCGGTAAATGGGCCGGTAGCCCGTACGCAGCTGTGACCGGCTGAGCCGCCCCTCGGCGACCGCCGCGCTGCCTACGAACGGTATGCGCACATCTGTTCAGACGCACCCGGCGCCGCGTCGGCTCCCCTTTTGCCGTGAATTCCGACGTTCTGGCGGCCCCGAGCGCGTTCAGGCCACCAGAACGTCGGAAACCAGCGGGGCGAACTACTTCCAGCGGGCCAGGATCTCGTTGGTGCGCTCGGTGAGCGCCCACTGCAGGAACGGCCCGAAGGTGATCCGGCCGACGCCCAGCGCCGTCAGCTCGGCGAGGTCGCTGGAGGGCTGCACCGTGACGCTGACGGGCAGCGGCACCGCTTTGACGAAGGTGCCGAGTCCCTCGGGGTCGCGCAGCCCGGCCGGGAACAGCGAATCGGCCCCGGCCTGTGCGGCCAGGGTCAGCCGGTCGATCCCGCGCTGCACGCGATCAGCGTCAGAGCCCTCGTTCTTGATGAAGATGTCGGTGCGGGCGTTGATCACCACGTGCACCCCGGCGGCGTCGGCGGCGGCGCGCAACTCACCGACGAGGGCGGCGTGCTCCTGAGGGGTGCGCAGCCGGTCCCCGTCCTTGTGCACGGTGTCCTCCAGGTTGAACCCGACCGCTCCGACCGACAGCAGACCCTCGATCAGCCGGGCCGGCGACTCGCCGTATCCGGACTCGATGTCCACCGACACCGGGACGTCCACCGCGGCGGTGATCTGGCCGACGCGGGTCAGCAGATCGTCGAAGCTGATCGCTTCGCCGTCGGGCTTGCCCAGTGAGTCCGCGACCGGGTGACTGCCCACGGTGAGAGCGCTGAAACCGGCCTTCACCACCGTGTTTGCCGACCAGGCGTCCCACACGGTGGGTAGCACCCCCGGGTTGCCCGGGCGGTGCAGAGCCAGCAGCGCGGCGGCCTTTTCGGTAAGAACCTGATTCGACAATTGGGTTACCTCTCGTTTCTTAGACGTGATCTGTCTCACTCTGAAGTCCATGTTGTGGCTAACATCGAATGCGTACTGTGATCCATGACACCCTTCAGCCCAAGGAGGTCACTCGCTTGACCACTACAACCGAAATTGCCGAACTCCACGAACTGATCGGCGGCCTTCGCCGTTGCGTCACCTCGTTGGCAGCCAAGCATGGCGACAGCCCCGCGATGCGACGCATCGTGAACGACGCCGAACGCATGCTCAACGATATCGACCGCCTCGATATCGACGCCGGCGAGCTTGAGATAGATCGCGGCGGACGAACGGTTCACCATCCCCACGCGGTGGAGAAGATCTCCATCCCCGACACCGACTATGACAGCGATTTCTGGCGCGATGTCGACGACGAAGGGCTCGGCGGCACGCGCTGACGAGCGCTTGCGCGAGGAACCTACAGTCGCGCACACCGCGCCAGTTCACAACAGAAAAAGAGGGAACTACGTGAGCGCACCGACCTCGAATCCTCAAGGCACCGGCGTCTTCTCACCCACACGAGCCCAGATCTCCGCGCGCACGCTTCGCACCGATGCATGGTGGAAGTCTCCGTTGATCGTGGATCTCGGGTTCGCCGCATTCGTCATCTACGCGACGGTGCGTGCGTTCCTGCAGAGCAACTACTACGTTCCCGCCTACCACTACCTGACACCGTTTTACTCACCGTGCGTCAGTAAGGGCTGCGTGCCGGAGGCCAGTCACTTCTGGCCGCAGTTCCTTCCTGACGTGTGGTGGCTGCCGTATGCGGCGTTGTCGCTGCCGTTCCTGCTGCTGTTCCGGCTCACCTGCTACTACTACCGGGGCGCCTACTACCGCTCGGTCTGGCAGTCCCCCACCGCATGCGCCGTGGCCGAACCGCACGCCAAGTACACCGGCGAGACCCGCCTGCCCCTGATCATCCAGAACACTCACCGGTACTTCTTCTACATCGCCGGGATCATCTCGGTGATCAATACCTACGACGCGATCATCGCGTTCCACTCGGACAAGACCGCCAGTGGGTTCGGCTTCGGTCTGGGCAACATCATCCTGCTGGTCAACGTGATCATGCTGTGGGTGTACACGCTGTCCTGCCACTCCTGCCGGCACGTCACCGGCGGCCGGCTCAAGCATTTCTCCAAACACCCTGTGCGCTACTGGGTCTGGACCCAGGTGTCGCGGCTGAACACCCGGCACAAGCTGTACGCGTGGATCACGCTGGGCACCCTGATGCTGACCGACTTCTATGTCATGCTCGTCGCGAGCGGCACCATCAGCGACCTGAGATTTGTTGGCTAGAAACACAATTCGATAGCGATTAAGGCGAGGTTGAAATAGATGGCTGAACTCGAACGGCACTCCTACGACGTGGTCGTGATCGGTGCCGGCGGGGCGGGGTTGCGCGCGGTGATCGAGGCCCGGGAACGGGGCCTGCGGGTGGCGGTTGTGACCAAGTCACTGTTCGGCAAGGCGCACACCGTGATGGCCGAGGGCGGCTGCGCCGCCGCCATGCGCAACGTGAACACCAAGGACTCCTGGCAGGTGCACTTCGGTGACACCATGCGTGGCGGCAAGTTCCTGAACAACTGGCGGATGGCCGAGCTGCACGCCCAGGAAGCCCCGGATCGGGTGTGGGAGCTGGAGACCTACGGCGCGCTGTTCGACCGCACCAAGGACGGCAAGATCAGCCAACGCAACTTCGGTGGGCACACCTACCCGCGGTTGGCCCACGTCGGGGACCGCACCGGCCTGGAGATCATCCGCACCCTGCAGCAGAAGATCGTCTCGCTGCAGCAGGAAGACAAGAAGGAACTCGGCGACTACGAGGCCCGGATCAGGGTGTTCCACGAAACGTCGATCACCGACCTGATCAAAACCGACGGGCGGATCGCCGGCGCATTCGGGTACTACCGCGAGACCGGCAACTTCGTGCTGTTCGAAGCGCCCGCGATCGTGCTGGCCACCGGGGGTATCGGCAAGTCGTTCAAGGTGTCGTCGAACTCGTGGGAGTACACCGGCGACGGCCATGCCCTGGCGCTGCGGGCGGGTTCCAGCCTGATCAACATGGAGTTCATCCAGTTCCACCCCACCGGCATGGTGTGGCCGCTGTCGGTGAAGGGCATCCTCGTCACCGAAGGCGTCCGCGGTGACGGCGGGGTGCTGAAGAACTCCGAGGGCAAGCGGTTCATGTTCGACTACATCCCCGAGGTGTTCAAGGGGCAGTACGCCGAGACCGAAGAAGAGGCCGATCAGTGGCTCAAGGACAACGATTCGGCCCGGCGCACCCCTGACCTGCTGCCCCGCGACGAGGTGGCCCGCGCCATCAACGAAGAGGTCAAGGCCGGCCGCGGTACACCGCACGGCGGCGTGTACCTCGACATCGCATCGCGGATGCCTGCCGAGGAGATCAAGCGCCGGCTGCCCTCGATGTACCACCAGTTCATCGAGCTGGCCGAGGTCGACATCACCAAGGACGAGATGGAGGTCGGCCCCACCTGTCACTACGTGATGGGCGGGATCGAGGTCGATCCGGACAGCGGCGCGGGCGCCACCCCCGGCCTGTTCGCCGCGGGCGAGTGCTCCGGCGGTATGCACGGCTCCAACCGGCTCGGCGGCAACTCGCTGTCCGATCTGCTGGTGTTCGGTCGCCGGGCCGGGCTCGGCGCCGCCGAGTACGTGCGCGCCCTCACCGACCGGCCGCAGGTCAGCGATACCGCGGTCACCGAGGCCACTGCGCTGGCGCTCTCGCCGTTCGAGCCCAAACCGAACCCGGAGAATCCGTACACGCTGCACTCCGAGCTACAGCAGTCGATGAACGACCTGGCGGGCATCATCCGCAAGGAGGGTGAGCTGGTAGAGGTGCTGAGCAAGATCGACGAACTGAAGGCTCGCTACGCGAACGTCGTCGTCGAGGGCGGCCGCGTCTTCAACCCGGGCTGGCATCTGGCCATCGACATGCGCAACATGCTGTTGGTCAGCGAGTGTGTCGCCAAGGCCGCGCTGCAGCGCACCGAGAGCCGTGGCGGCCACACCCGCGACGACTTCCCGCAGATGGATTCGCACTGGCGCAACAAACTGCTGGTGTGCCGGGCGGTCGAAGGTGATCACCAGGTGGTTCCCGATATCACCGTCGAGGCGGAACAGCAGCCGGTGATGCGGCCCGATCTGCTGGCCACCTTCGAGCTCTCCGAGCTCGAGAAGTACTACACCGAAGACCAACTGGCCGAACACCCGAAGCGGAAAGGCTGACCATGGCTGCTTACAACGCGAAGCTACGGGTCTGGCGCGGCGACCCTTCCGGCGGCGAGCTGCAGGATTACACCGTCGAGGTCAACGACGGCGAAGTGGTGCTCGACATCGTCCACCGGCTGCAGGCCACCCAGGCCGGGGATCTCGCGGTGCGCTGGAACTGCAAGGCCGGCAAGTGCGGCTCCTGCTCGGCCGAGATCAACGGTCGGCCGCGGCTGCTGTGCATGACGCGGATGTCCACGTTCGACGAGAACGAGACCGTCACCATCACGCCGCTGCGGACCTTCCCGGTGATGCGCGACCTGGTGACCGACGTGTCCTTCAACTACGAGAAGGCGCGCCAGATCCCGTCGTTCACCCCGCCCAAGGACCTGCAGCCCGGCGAGTACCGGATGCAGCAGGAGGATGTGAATCGCAGCCAGGAGTTCCGCAAGTGCATCGAGTGCTTCCTGTGCCAGAACGTGTGTCACGTGGTGCGTGATCACGAAGAGAACAAGCAGAGCTTCGCGGGACCGCGGTTCCACATGCGCATCGCGGAGCTCGACATGCATCCGCTGGACACCGTGGACCGCAAGGACATGGCCCAGGAGGAGCACGGGCTGGGCCTCTGCAACATCACCAAGTGCTGCACCGAGGTGTGCCCCGAACACATCAAGATCACCGACAATGCGCTGATCCCGATGAAGGAACGCGTCGCCGACCGCAAGTACGACCCGATCGTGTGGCTGGGGAGCAAGCTTTTCCGGCGATAGCCCACACCGATCAGCAGAGGTGCCCGTCCGGTTTCCCGGCGGGCACCTCTGCTGTTCGGGTTACTGATTCTGCAGGTGCGCGATGCGGTCCGGGCCGTGGTTGTGGTGCCAGCCGGGGGTGGCGGTCGGAGCCGGGTGCGCCTTGACCTCGGGGCTGTAGGAGTAGCCCGGGCCCGACGGCGCCTGGGTGGCCGCGCCGGCGGTGCCGGCCAGGCCGAGTGCTCCGGCCCCCAGGATGGCGGCGGCGCAAACTCCGAGTGTGAAGGTCTTGATCATTTCTGTAATCCTTTGCGTCAGTGGCATTCTCTGTTGAGACAAGAATGCCGCGGATCGCCGTGGGGATCTGTCGGGTGACTGGTGGGTGCGCCGGGTGATCCCGGTGTCCCCCAATCGGGGGAAGCCTGCGTGTTGACGCCTGGAAACCGGCGCAACGAAGAAATCGGCGCCGACAATCGCCCGCTCTCGGCGTACGGTTGGTGGGGCGACCGAAGAACGTCCGATCGGCGACGAGAGGTGCCCCGATGACACTGGGTAGAACCAACAGCGTCAACGACATTCGTACTGCGATCCGCGAACTGACTGCCCGCGCGGAGCTGGCCCGCAAGGAGGGCCGGCCCGCAGACGCGACCGAGTTGGAGCAGCGGATCGCCTTTTACCGCGACGAGTTGGCGGCCAAACCCTAGATACCGAGTTTGCGGAACGTGCTGCGGTGGAACACGATCGGCGGCACGTCGTGCACCGTGATGCCCTTGACCGCCAGTACGACGATGGTGTGATCACCGGCGGGCACCAGGTTGTCGATGGAGCTCTCCAGCCACACGCTGGTGCCGTGCACGAATACCGCACCGCTCTCGTGTGAGTGGGTGTCCAGGCCCGCGAACCGGTCGCCGGTCTTGGCGGCCAGGGTGCGCGCCGCCTGGTCGTGCGATTCGCCGAGCACACTGATTCCCAGCGCAGGCAGGTCCTTCAGCTTGGGCCAGGTTTCGGAGTTGTTCTGCACGCAGAACGCCACCAGTGGCGGGTCCAGCGACACCGGGACGAAGGTGCTGGCCGCCAAGCCGACGCGCACGCCGTCTACCTCCGCGGCGATCGCGATGACACCGGACGGAAAGTGGCCGAATGCTTCGCGTAGCGAAGCCGGGCTCAGTTCTGTGTCGCTCATAACACTTCCATCTTCACACGTAACGGTGCGCCGCGGCCACATCAGGGTGCGCACGCAGTCGGCTCTTCCATGCATTCCGCCCGTAAACAGCGTAAATGCAATCATTGGCGGGGTCGTCGGTGACCCCGCGGGCCTGGGCTGCCAGTGCGTCGGGCAACGGCAGGACGGGCATGTGCGCATCCAGGCGCGGGTTGAAGAAATAGGCCACCGAGAGCCGTTCGGCCTGCTGGATCCGGACGCGATGCTCGGTGGCGCGCAGGTATCCACGGCTGGCGATCTCCAGCATTTCGCCGATGTTGACGATGAACGCACCGGGCAGTGGTTCGACGTCGACGAATGAGCCCTCGTTCCGCACCTGCAGTCCGGCGCTGCCGGGTTCCGCCAGCAGCAAGGTGAGCACACCGGCGTCCCGGTGGGCGCCGACGCCCTGGCCGGACGGCGCTGCGCCGGGATATCGGATGATCTTGATCAACGTGGCCGGGCTGCCGGCGAACGCCGCGTCGAACACGTCCGGCGGGTTACCGAGCGCGACGGCCCAGTGCCGCAACAGGGTCCGCCCGACCTCGGAAAGCGCGGCGTCCCATTCGGCGATGACGCCGGGCAGTTCGGGCAGCGCGGCCGGCCATTGGTTGGGACCTTGTAGACGCAGATAGGTCTCGGTCGGGTCCGGCAGGGGCGCGCGCTCGGAGCCGATGTCGATCTGCTCGCGCCAGTCCACCTGTCCGCCGGTCAGTTCACCGCCCAGCCGGGTGTAGCCGCGGAAGTGCGGGCTGTTGACCATGGCGACGGCGTCCTTGTCCGCCTGCGGCAGGGCGAACAGCCGCCGAGCCTGGTCCAGTAGCCGTTCGACCAGGTCGTCGGGCACGCCGTGTCCGGTCAGATAGAAGAATCCGACGTCGTGAGCCACCCGGCCCAACCGTTGTTGCACCACCGCGGGATCGTCGCGGAGATCGACGACGGGTAACGCCGTCTGCACAGAAACCACATCCCCATCTTTCCCTTCGCAAGGGTGCGTGGCCACGGTCTGGCTCAGGGTGAACGCAACCGTCGAACCCTGCGCAGGAGGGAGTGATCAGTGCGTGCAGTTCGGCACGTTGACTTTGGGTGCGACCGAGTCGATCAGCGGCTGAACCGGGACACGCGCGTCGCCGGCAGCCGTCGGCTCGGACAGCCGGAAAACCAACTCGCCTGCCTGCCGGGGCGGGATGGCGACCTGTATCTCGAAAGTCGGATGGCCCCGTTCCGTGCCGGTAAACACCGGGATGCGTTCGCCGTTTGAGAACGCGCTCAGTATCGTGGCACCCTTCGTCCCGATCAGACGCACCGACGTCAGCATCGATCCGCTCGGCAACTTGATCGGCACATCCTGCCTGAGACCACCCGATCCGGCGACGTAGTCGGGCAAGGACTGTTCCGGGGCGACACTTTTGAGTTTTACCGTCACGGTGGTGTTCCGGCGGTCCTGCGAACATCCGTCTGCGGCGTACTCGATTTCCCTACGGAGGTAGTAGTCCATCTTGTTGCCACCCAGATTGTTGATCACGACTTCCGCGTATGGCGCCGCGTCGTCCGGGATTGCGTGGGCGATCGGGGTTTCTTCGAGCAGCTTCTGCTCCTCAGGCGACGCACTCCAGACGGCGATTCGGCGCTCGCTCACTGCTTTGCCCATTGCATCGAGCAAACCGCGCGGCGACTCCACTTTTCCCGTCATCTTTCTCACGACCGCATTGGCGATATCCTGGAGGTACTGCTTACGGGCCGGCTGGTCTGTCGGAAAACGTTGATACGCAATGGACTCGGTCAACTCCACCACGTTGTCCTTGGTGATCGCCTCGCCATCGGCCAAGGTCACCGGCCCGGTCGCGCCGAGGATGTAGCTCAGGGCGACCGGGTCGATGGCGATGACGCCGTCCACGTTGAGCCCAGATTGCTGTGCCCACATCGACTTCCACACCTGGGCGGCATATGGAAAATGTGAGCTGAGGTTGCTGTTGCGGTAATCGGTGCTGGGGTTCGTGAAGCCGTACTGATCGGCGAAGTCCCGCCCCAGATCAAGCGGGGTGAAGGGCCCCGCCAGTTCTGTGTTCGGCCCCAACGCTTCGACGGTGGCCGCACCGTCGTCGAAGTGCAGGATGCCGAATCCACCCAGAATGCCACCAGTACCGCGTGCTTCCGCATTCGTCTGAAACCCCATGAAATAGTTGCGCGGTCCATCCGCACCCATCATCGCGGGCGCCAACCGTGCAGCAAGGGAAGTGTTCTCCAGCAGAGTTGCGATCTTCGCGGCCTGCGCCTGGAGCTGCGTCCGCGCCGCTCCGAGTACCGACAGATACCCTGGTTCTGAGATTGCGTCGGCTTGGGTCGCGAGCCGCCGCGCATTCTCGGAGATCTTCCGCAGTGTCGGTTCCTTTGTGCGCAGTAGGTCTACGTCCAGACGCGATCCTTGCAAGATGCGGTCAGGCGAGATCGCAATCCCGACATCTGCGGACGGTTTCAAGACGTCTCTGGCCAGACCGAGCACCACATCGGAAATCTGTTGACCGGTCGCGAAAGGCTTTCCCAGCCATGGCACGTGAGCCGCAATACGCCATGGAATCGAGTGCGTGGCGGCCGTCGCCGACTCCGCATGAACCTTGGCAGCATCCGCGAACCGGTCGGCATCTTCAAGCTGCGTAGCCGATAACGAATCCTTGGCGCTCTGAGCATTCGCACGCGCCTGCTCGAGAGCATTCTTTGCCTCGAACGCCTCCACTCCGAGCCACACAAGAAAACCGATGAGGACTGCCCCGAGCGCCGCAGTCAACAATCTTGCGCGGTTTCGGCGGCCAAATCTACGGCGATCACTTGACGAAGGATCGGCGTCCGCCGTGACGACCTCAGCGTCGGAGGTCGTGCCCCGTCGGCGTCGCCCGAAAATCCACACTCAGTCAACTTCCCACGTCAACGCCACACCCCGAACATGGACCTTCGGCATCAACGGGTCTTCCGACTTCTCGGCCGGCGAGTCACCATGTAAGTCGCTAGCAACCTCTGCCGTAGGACAAAGTCAAGGTTCCGTACGGGCCGATCTTCACGCTGGCACCGAGGAAGCACACCTGGAAATTCAGATTTTGCGTGATGCTCTTATAGATTCCCTGCAGGAATCCGGGGACAAGCGAAAGCGGAACGAATTTCAACACGAGCGTCTGGGCCGGCGGGCTGGGATTCGCGGAACCGATCCACCAGAGACTGTTCTGCAGCCAATTGTCCTGGGCCAAGAAATTCATCGGCCCCTGGATGGTGTTGTCCAACACCTGCGTGATGGGGGCCAGCGGCGCGGGCGCGGCGATGTCAGCCTGCGCAGCGACCACGGGCGTGAGCGTCGCGGCGGCTGCCACAGCGCAGGCCGCCACGCCTACCTGAAACTTTGTGGTTGCGGTAGAAAAGCGTGTCGCCAGTGCAGACATTTCGAGGGCCTTCCGTTAAGGAACTGCATAAAGAGTCCCAGAATCCGCGTGCCGTGTCAACACGAAACAGTGCAGGTCGCGGGATATTTTCGGGCGCAAATAGTCGTCCGTTCCCGCTACCGAATCCGTTGAAAACACCCGTGGGTGAGGATTGATCTTGAATATCTGAATCAAGGTTGCTGAAGAATGATTCTTACGTGTAACACACGCATGATGCGTCATCAAAATGCGTTGCTACACAGCAATTTTAGACAGACGTGAGAAATCTCATCGACCCATCTGGGCGATTGGATAAATTAGCCATCAACGCGGTTCATCGGTCCAGTCCAGCTCGGGAGGATCCCGTTTCCGTTCTCGAATCGACGCACTTCATACCGCTGGGCCGCGGAGATTGCGGTATCGGGAACCGCGCCTATCAGTCGCCGAACCACTCAGATCAAGCTCCGCCCTCGGGGTTAGGCAACGTGGGCTGTCCGTCAGTACCGGAAGGAAGGCGAAATTGCACTAAGTGCAGTAATTGGGAGCCGGCTGACCGCTGAATCTGTCACCGATCCAACCAAGCTGTTCCTCGACCGCAACGTCACCATGGCCTTTGCCTTCCTGCTCTTGCCACACCAGGCTGCCACCGAGGGCGCACGCGCTGTTGATCGCCGCAGTAGTCCATCCGGGGTCGATGTACTCATCTCGATCTCCGTAGACGATCGACAACGGTGCCGACAGCACCCCCTTCGGCAGCGCCCAACCTTGCAGGAATCCGCGGAGCCTGTCCGCGGCGGCCGGCGTGGACGCGGCCAGGTCATAGGGGCCCAACGCGCTCGCGGCACGGCTGCGGTCTTTGGCCAACGGGCCCGAGCATGCCGAGAGGACATCCCAGTACTCGACCGCCGCTCCGTGCCGATAGTCGTCGCGGTTGACCTCGGGATGCAGCCGAGCCAACGACTCGATCACCGCCTGCAGCAACGGACCCTGCTCGTGGGTGAGCGTCCCGGCCATAGCCTTGTCGACCAAGCCGGCTACATCCGCCGTGGGAGCCCATGCAACCGCACCGACCATGCTCAACTCTGGCGCATAGGTCGCGGCCTGCTCGTCAGCGGCCCATACGGCACCGCCGCCCTGCGAGCCGCCGAGCCCGGCCCAGCTTGACGAGATATGGGGGAAGGTGCGCCGCAATGCGCGGACCGAGTCGATGACGTTCATCCCTGCGGTGCGCGCATCCAGATAGGGATGAACACCGGAGCTGCCCAGTCCCTGGTAATCAGTAAGCGCAACAGCGATTCCGAGGTCGATGAGGCGGTCGACCCAGTAGACGTGTGTGGACAACGTGGCAGACAACGACGGCGCGCAAGGCTGATTGATACCGGTGGTGCCGTGAGCGAACCCGACGACCGGCCAGCCGTCGACGGGCGCATCACCCGTCGGAACGAAGACGGCGCCAGAGACCTCGGTCGGCCGGCCGGTGTCACCGTTCGTCGAGCGATAGAGCACCCGCGCCGCCTGCATCGGCCGGCCGGTAGCGGTATGCGAGAACGAAGGCATCGACACCGCACTGATCAAGCTGCCCGCACCGGTGCCACTCAAGTCGGCGCCCGGCACTGCCACCGGGGTGTCACCGGCATCCGCGCCGGCAGACCCGACCAGACGGCTCAGCGCGTTATCAGTGCCGAAAACTACCCCAAACACCATCAGCGCGGCCGTAACAATGATCAACGGACGCCACACCCACCGCATGAGCTAACACCGCTCGGAGTGAGCAAGGAGTACGGATGCGCTTTGGCAGCCCAGCGGAATCTCGATCACCAGCATCAAATTACCCCAAAACATCCTGTTGACGCGGTTTGCATTGATTACCGAGACCAATACTCGACCAGATGAACGATCCCCGGCGAATGCCGTAGACCCCAGCACGTGGAAATTCCCGGGGCACGCTCTGGGAATTTCCGAGCGGGCGGGTTCCACCAGCCGTTGTCCAGGTGAGTCGGTCCGACACAGGAGGGCGAACTAACGACAATGGACCGTACCGTGCTCACAAACAGTGAGCCACAACGTCATTGAGTGACGTCACAACGATCTCGGCCCGCGGTGCAACCGCCACCACCTGAGATGACCGAGTTCACACAAACATCCAGCCTGACATGCATAATCACCTGAAGGCAATCACGATGCCGGCGAATTTCAGTGAGCTCGTCTTCGCTAAATGGATTGAGGTGGATTAGTGCCTGAGATGACTCGCCGGAGCATGCTGCGAATCGCAGGCACCGGGATATTCGCCGGCGTGATGTGCATTCCCCGGGCCGACGCCCACCCTGCCGAGCCCCTTCCCGCAAGCGCGCGAATGGACCGCTTGCCGCAACATGCGCGGTTGCGAGGTGCCAACATCGCTTGCTCTGCGAAGCCTCTCGGCCAGCCCTGGAAGAACTTCGGGACCTCCGTGTGGGCGGCGATGTGGACGGTGTGGGACTGGGACAATTGGATCAAGCCGCAGATCGACGACGCGGCGGCAGTCGGCAATGCCGTTCGGCTGTGGGGTAGCACGCAGACGTTCCTGGCGGGCAACATCACTGAGGACGTCTATTTCGCGCGTTGGCAACAGATGTTGGACTACTGCGCCACCAAGGGGCTGTTCATGCTGCCGACCGGCAGCGACCTGCAGAACGATTTGCCGCAGACCCTGTCCAGCGCGAAAGTCGAGTCCCACTACGCCACCTGGGCGAACATGCTTGCTCAATACCCCGGCGTGATCGGCGTCGATCTGATGAACGAGGCGTGGGGCATGACGGTACCCGGAACATACCAACAAGCCGATTACGGCTGGCTTCTGACCATCCTCCGTGCTGCCGCGGATGCGACACACGCTCAAGGGCTACCCGTGACCGTCAGCTTCCCTGTCTTCGATTCGAGTGTGTGGTCGTGGAATCCCACCGGTCCCGCCCCGGCGGGTGCACTCTTCGGCAAGCACCCGTTCGCACCCTTTTTTGAACTGAGCGACTACCTGGACTTCCACATCTACGCCGATACGACTCTCGCCGACATCGCATCGACATACTCGAATTCGTGGGCGGACGGTAAACAGATGATTTTCGGAGAGTTCGGCAAGGGCGCCGACCAGCCTTCCGCTACGAGAGCCGGTTTCTACACCATGGTCGAACAGCTCGTCTCCGCTCGCGCCGATCACCTTGGCGCGCTTGCCTGGTCCTGCTACGACGTCAACACGACTGACAATGCATACGGATTGTATTCAGCTCCAGGCATATTGCGAGACGATATCGCCGTACCGTTCGCGAGCTTCCCGACCACGAGATGAAACAATTTCGACCGCAGGTCATCAGCCAGTCGTCAATCCCGTTTAGGCACAGCTTAATCCGCGGCAGGTGCCGTCAGCTCTACCGCTAGGTATGGGGCGAACGGCGTTGCACCCAACCACGCCGGTAGATGATCCAGATAGAAGCGTGCCGCCGGCACCACCCGTGCGAGTGGTCCAGCACCGGTGCGCGCAAAGCTGAAGTAGTCCTCCAGCTTGAGTGGCCGGATCCGCCCCGCACCGGCATCACGGGCCAACCGTCGGAGTTCACCGTAGGACACCAAAGGGAACGGTCCCCAGGTACGGTGCACCCCCAGATTCGTTCGGTCATAGATCAATTTGGAGAGACTGTTGGTGGAGAAGTTGTGCGCCGGATCGATGGGGAACCACTTGTGCGGGGCAAGAATGATTACACGACCACCTGGCCGAGTCACCCGCAGCATCTCGCTCAAATAGCGGACACGGTCGGCGTTCCGCTCACCGGCGGGCGCCGGTTCTCCGATGTGCTCTATCACGCCCAGCGACCAGACAATGTCGAATCGTCCGGTATCGAAAGGCAAGTCGAAAGCCGAGCCGGCTACGATGCGTTGCGGGTCCACACCAGCTTCGATCCAACCTGTGAGATTGTCCGGGAGGTCGATACCCCAGGTGTCGAGGTCGGGACACGATGCCGCAATCGATTTGACGATCGATCCAGTCCCGCAACCGACATCGAGTGCGCTCTTGTCCTGGGGATGTACTTGGCGAGTCAACCATCGGCCGGCACGCGCACCCCCGTGGTTGATCTGTTCGGCCAAATAGGCCTCATCCGCGGCGATCGACACCGGCGATGAAGGAGGCATCAGATTGAGGTATCCACCAGCAAGCCGGGCAAAGGACGCATGGCATGACTTGCAGGCGACGCCATCCCCTAGTCCGTGCAGCGCCGCCTTGCATTCGGGGCAGACGAGATTCTCACTGGCCAGCGGTCTCATGGAACCTATACCCGACTTTCTCCCACTTCCGGATCATGCCACCGTGATCCGCCGCATTTACTGACAAACCTCGTTCCCAGCTTCGTCAAAGGAAATGGAACATGCTGCAGCAGAGCGATTTTCGAACCATCGCTTACTTGCTGGCCTGTTCGTTGTAGCCGTAGTAGTAGTAGCCGTACGCATACTTATACGCTCCGCCTCGACGGGTCGGGATCATCGTCAGCACCGCGCCTAAGAGAGGAGCGCCGACGTCTCTGAGATTGCCCACAGCGTGGGCAAGTTGGTCACGCTTCGTCTGGCCATATCTCGCCATTATCAGTGCTCCATCGGCATTCGCGGCAATAATGGCAGCGTCGGTGACCGCGAGCAGTGGCGACGAGTCGATGATCACGTAATCGAAGTTGGCGCGCAGTTCGGCAATGATCTTCTTGGCCGTCTGCGATCCCAGGAGTTCACTCGGATTGGGCGGCGCAGTGCCTGCGGTCAGAACCATCAGTCCCTTGAACTTCGTCGCCTGGAGAGCTTCGTTGAGCGGGAGGGCCCCGCTGAGAACGGTGCTGAATCCGGTTGGCCCCACCAGGTCGAGGTACTTGTGAACCATCGGACGCCGCATGTCTCCGTCGACCAGCACCACGTTGTTCTCGGCCTCGGCCAGTGCGAGCGCGATGTTGATGGCCGTCGTGGATTTTCCCTCCGTCGGTACGGAGCTGGTAATGACGATCACCCGTGGCGGGTTGTCGACGGAGAGAAAACTCAAGTTGGTCCGCAGCTTGCGAAAAGCTTCCGCGATGGTCGAATTGTCGTTTCCGAACGATATGGCCGGGGTCTTACGACGCTGTTTGTCGAGTGGAATCGCGCCCACAACGCCTACGCCGGCGATCTTCTCGATCTCCTCGTGCGACTTCACGGTGTTGTCCAAGATGTCCTGGATCACCGCCAGACCGATGCCGAGCAAAACTCCAAGCACGAGTCCGAGCCCGACGTTACGCAACTTCTTCGGCACCACGGGGTTTGCGGCTACCGTTGCGCGCTGTTCGACCACCACACGCGCATCGGCGACTTTTCCATCCTGCGGCGTCTCCAACTCCTGAGCCATGACAACGAACTCGTCGGAGAGTGTGTTCGCAATATCCCTTGCCCGCACCGGAGACTCATCCAGTACACGAACGTCGATCAACACCGTTTGCGGGGCTGCAGTCGCTTTAACTCTGCTCTGCAACTCTCGCGCGGATATGTCGAGATTCAATTTGTCGACTGTTCGCTGCGCGAGGGTCTCCCCCATGAGGAGTTCCGCATACGAGATCACGCGTTCCTGGGAGAACCTGTTTCCCTGATACGTGTCGGAAAGCGAAGCGCCGGATGAGGTGGAGACGAACAACCGCGTCGAAGACTCGTAGAGCGGAGTTGTTGCCAGGGTGATCGCGACCGCACCAGCGAGTACCACCACCACACTTGCGCATATCGTGATCCAACGAGTACGCAACAACCGCAGAAAGTCCTGAAGCTTCAACGCCGCCACCCCAATCTGAGAACCTCAGCCAACTCAACAGTTTGCTTGGCCCGATCGAGGCAAGGCTACCGCTCGCCATGCTGCTCCGTCGTTTCAACGACCATAAAAAAACTGGTGTCATGGCAGCGGCTCAGCGTGGGCCGGCTGCACTTCTCAAACCCGGCAGGCCGCGTCGGGATAGTGGCCATCCACCAAGAAATTGGCAATGCCGATGTGCCGGCAGTCACGGCGCAGGTCACGACGCTTAGAGCAGCCGCACTTTCCGTGAATGAGGAAAGATCACCTTCGCACGGAGAGTGATCCGGCCTTTTCCGCTGCAGCAAAATATAGTTCGCTGCGATGCACACTGAGCCATCACAGCCGCATTGAGCTGACGAAGGCCGGCAATACCGCGGCGGAATTCTCCAGATACGCAACCTCGGCACGCCCTCCGGACTAGTACTGTTACCCAAGCTGGCATTGCAGGACAGTCGGCTTTGGCCAGCCGGCGCGTGCACTCCATAGTCCATGCGGCGGATGCCGGGGCGGACCAGCAATATCGCCCGTCCGCTCCACGAGCAGACCGCGTCACGGTGAAATGTATTGATTCAATTCCACAGGCAGGGCAGGGACACAGATGAGCGGTGACGTCTCTCGCAGGTCGGCACTACGCGTGGCCGGTGCAGCTGCAGCCACTATCGGCGCGGGAATGGCGATCTCCTCGTGTTCGCAGGATGAGGATCAGATGACCCACCCCGACTCGTCGCTCTTCAACGCCGCGCGGACCCCGCAACGGGACCCGTTGCCGCGCGGCAAGGTGTTGATCCATGACACGTTCGATGGCGGCTTCGACGGATGGCGAGACCATTACCACGGCACAGGTCCTGCCCCGGCGTTATCGCTCACCTCTTATCCAGTGTTCTCGGGGAGCCATGCGTTGATGATCGGCTGCTCGGCGCCACCGGACAGCAACTACGTCAATGGTTGGGCATCCGGCACCAACGCCGCCGCGTTCAAAAACCTCTCCCGATACTACGATTCCGGACTGATCACCTTCTCCTGCTATATGGCTCACTGCACGGATCAGAGCAGTGAGTCCCTGGGCGGCTTTTGGCTCATGATCGACACCCAGTTCTGGGACAACAGCCAGCGATCGTTCTTCGTCCTGATGGTCGAGCGGGAAGACAACGGGAACCGAAAGATCTGGGTGATGGGCAACGACCAGAAGCAGAAGCCGGTCTCCTCCGATGCCACACAGTTCCTGGCGGGCGACAACGAGAACAAGTTCAACTTCGACTGGATCAGCCTGACGGTGGACTTGGGCGCGAATGGCGGACTGGGCGGGTATCACTCCTGCCAGATCAACCACCGCGTGATCGATCTCCGTAAGGCCGACGGCCAGAATGCACACCAGGTACCGCAGGCCGGTTCGCCGATGAGTTCATTTGCAGGCGGATTGAATTTCGGGGTGCTTGCCATTCCGGGCAAGCCCGGATCAGGTGAGTCCTACGTGGTCGTCGATCAAGCGGTGGTCACCGTGGACGAGGCGGCCTCGTGAAGTACTCGAAGACGCACATCCTCATTTCCTCGTCGACTCTGGAAAATGCCGGCCAGGGACCCCTCCGACCTGCGAGCGCGAAGGGTCCGATCAGCCTCGCGCAGCCCGGACATCCGATGGATTTCGGTTGGGCGGACACCTTGACGTGGGTCATCGGGGTCGAATCCGTGGTCGGTGCGCCCAGCACGTGGGCACTGGGGGCGACCTTTCAGTACTGCCTCGACAACATGAGTGGCTATCAATACAGCACGACACGCTGGTACAACCTGGCCGAGGAGAACATCCGGGCTGACGTGGCCGAAGGGGTGGACTGGCACGGACCGAACCTCCCGGCGCCCTTGGTCGCCAACGAGACCTCGATACTGCCCGTGACGGTGAAACGAACTCTTCGCAACCATCCGCGCCGCGTGCGCGTGCTACTCGACCCGCAATTCACCGATGGAGAGAATCCGGGCCTCTACGTCAACGTGAGTGTTACTCCACGAGGATGAGGCATCGAACGGCTTTGCGGGAACTAGGAAGACCGGCCATTGTGAACTCGACTCACCCGACTCCGGAGCTTTCGCCGTAGGGCTCGTGCACCCGGGGGCACCCAGTTGGTGATGACGTTGTGCCGTGTTCTGGCCAGCCAGTCACTTCTGTCCCCCGAACCTGGTCGGACCTGGAACACGGTGGTATGAGACACCACGTTGGCAAGCCCCTCCCGCGGCGAGGTGTAGTAATAGAGCGCCATCGAGCGACGCGATCTGTCAGGCGGGCAGGCGAGTGGATTCGGGTGACCGTGATAGCTGTCGAGCGCCGTGGTGAAGACCACCGCTTTGCCCAGCGTCGGAGTCACCGCGACTTCGCACGCTTGCATATCCTTGTCCCACAACTCAAGGCCACCGCCGTACTCTGGCGCCCAGTCGTCGTTGAGATAAACCAGCAGATTCAGGCGGCGAATGAGTCCAAGCTTGTTGTGAATGTTGAAGTCGGCATGGACGCTCAGATGTCCACCGCGCTTCGTCTCGTGGAGTCCACCGCCGAAGAAGTAAGGGTCGGGAATCAATCCCTCGAATCCTGTCATCTCTTCGAGGAAAGCCAGAAACGCTTCACTGTTGAAGAGCGCGAAAAGATTATGAGTGGTCGCGCCGGTCCAGAGCTGTGGACCGTACTCGTATTTCAGTCTTTCCTGCGATCGATCATATCCGTGCACGTCCTCGGCGCTCGGGAATTCCGCGACAACCTTGCGCAGAAGGGGCGGGGCGATGAGGTCGTCCAGGACGATGTGTGGAAACGGCTGAGCATTGACGTACTGGTCGTGCAATGACGCACCAGCGGAACGACATTCGGTTTCGTCGAGCACGAGGTAGCCGCAGTTGTCGTGAATGTCGAGCAGGGCCATGCTGCATCCCTTCGCCAACGAACACGGACGTCGAACCGGCTTGTCGGGCCGCGATAACGCGCCTCTTCACGCCGCAACTAACGCATTTCAGCCACGAGATACCTTATCAAGCGGGCGTACTCATCGCAGCGAATTCCCGCCCGGTCAACACCGAGATCAGGCACGCCACAAGTCTCGCGGAAAAGACTCCAGGAGATCCGAAGGATCCCATTTGCCCAATGGATCGGTGGGTGATGCCATGAGTCCCTCGTGCCAGCCCCGAGCCACCGTCGGTAGCTCACGACCGGTGCCCAGGTAGTAATCCTCGTATTTGAACAATTGCTCCGTCGCTGAGGCCACCAGCGTCACCGGCACGCCGTAGGCTTCAGCCACGATCACGCCGTGCAGCGAACTGGCGATCACTCGATTGGCGGAGGCGATCCTTCGAACGCAATCGAGCATTTTGCCGCGGGGGTTCAAAGAGCCTGTTGGGGCAAATGGCAGGTCGTGGTAGTTCGGAACGACGACGGTTCCGCCGCTACGGCGATGGATGCCCAGTTCGGTGTCCGTCCACAGATGCGGGATCAGCAGACCGGGATCCCCGAACACCTCAGGAACGTGATTGCCGGAATCACGCACAACACGGGCAGTCAACGGTCCTCGCACGGCTCGGACGTCCAGCACTGGTATCGGCTTCTCCAACGGCAGGCGATTACCGTGGATCCCGGATCCCCACACCGTGTCACCCTCCCGCGCATAGGGATTGATGATCGACCCGACCGTGAGCAGGCGTTGTTCATCCGAGACGGCGCGGCCGAGGCCGAGAACGGCTCGCATGCGTCCGACTATCCACGGCCCCAGCAGATCCCCGAAGTTGTTGATACGGTCCGGACGCTTGATCCGCCAGAGCACGCCTCGCGCCGCCAGCCTCCGATGCGGATTCCAATGCACGATCTCCGGCAAGCTGATTCCCTCCTATCTTGACTTGCAGCAAGCATCCCCGCTGACAAATCAGAACGCCCAGCGCCGCAGAAATACCCCCACACGGGCAATTATCGGAGCGTAGACATCCACTAAAACAATGCGAGCCTGACGGTTCCACAACGCCAACGGGAGGTAGAGCGCCACAGTTGCCGCGGCGCCCGCGGGTAGCAGCGCATACCAGGGCAAACTGGACCCAAGGTAAGTGATCAAAACCCACACGCTCCCGCCCGCGGCAAAACCACAAGCCAGCACCCGCGCGCCGGCACGGAGGAAAACGCTTGCAGGCATGGCATCACAGCGCTGCAATGTAGCCATGCTGACCAGCCAGGAAAGCAACAGCCCGCCCGTATACCCCCACGCGACTCCTTCGAGTCCTCCGAGCGCGCCAACAACGATGCATCCGATCTGCAGCGGCTTGGTCACCAGGCTCTGCCGGAAGAGTTGCCTGGTATTTCCGGAGGCAAGGAAAGCCCAATACTGCATGATCGTGAGGACTTGAATCGCACCCCCGATGGACAAGATCGCCAACAGCGGCGCGGAATCCAGCCATGCGGTGCCGAGTACGACAGTGATCAGCGGTTCGGCCAGGGCAGCGGTCAGCGAGCAGACGAGGACAAACGAAGTACTGATAACCGTCTGCGCCTTGAGTAGCGATGGATAAAAATCTTGCCCGTCGTGCCGCTGACGCGAGAGCAGTGGTAACGCCACGTTCGTCAATGGAGTCAACAGCTGATTGGCCGGAACGGTGAAGATCTGAAACGCCCGGCTGTATATACCCAACGCACTCGCACCCCACCGAACACCGATGATGAAAGAATCAGCGTTGGAAGCCCCGTAGTTCAGTATTTGCGACAGGCCCAGATTGAGTCCGTACAGATATAACGCCGCCATGCCGGATTCCCGCCGAGGTGGCCCAGGCCACCAGCCTGCCAACAGTGCACGCTGAAGTAACAGCGTTGCGCCCGCTGAGAGCATCTGCACGACTATCGCCCAATAACCGGCGCTCGCAAGAGCCGCGCCGAGACCGAACACCAACCCGACCAATTGGGATATGGCGTCAGTCATCGTCAGTGCGGTGAAACGGTGATCTCGCGTGAGCCTTACCTGAAACTGAATTTGCAACGCATTGACCGCGAAAGATGCCGACACCCATGGAGTGATCGATCGCAGCGCGGGCTCGTGGTACACCGTCGCCAATACAGGAGCCATGACGATGAGGATCAACGTCATGAGAAGTCCGATCAGCGCGTTCGTCCAGAACAGATTGCTGGCCTGACCATGGCTGAGATTCTTCGTTTGGACCGCCGCTTGAGATATCCCGAAATCCCGTATCAGCTCACCGAGGGTGAGAAAGACGGCGAGCATCGCGATCAAACCGATATCGTGCGGACTGAGGATACGTGAGAAAGCAACAAGACCGACAAATTGGATGACGAGCTTTGCCAGCTGACCCACCACGGTGACCAGCCCCGCCTTCTTCGCAGACGGTGATTCGCGTTGCTTGGCGTTCTGTGGCATTGGGTGTCAGTGTAGGACGTCTGGCTTGCGTGAAGGGAATGAAATGGCACCGGGCGCGAGGTTCCCGCCATCCGGTGCGGCTCTGCGGATCCAGCTGCTCGATGACTGGTCGCCACTGCGCGACAACACAGTTGGGGCAGCGGCTAGGTGTAGCGACACCGGTTCGGGAAGGATCTCCGGGATCGCGGGTTTACTGTCATGACGCCAAAACGCTGCGGAGACCGTCCACGAGGGCTGGTGCGAGCGTGCTGATGTACGTCGCCGTCAGATGCGCCCCGGCGTCGGAATACACGATGACGTTGCCGATCACCACGGGACAACGTTCGTCATTGCAGAAATAGGGCGTCAGGTCGATCACCTTTGCGCCACGGAGCCTGGCGGCAGCCGCGATCATTGGATCAACCCGCGCTAGCGCCTCGGCTCTGGGCGTGCCGCAATCTCCTGTGTGGTCGCCATCGAAAGTGTTTCTGGTGAGGCAGGCCAGCGCTTCCTCGCTGACGCTCGGATTGTCCGCCAGCACCGCAATGCGACTACCCGCTGCAGTTACCGGACGCCATGCGCTCAGATAGTTCTCGGCCCCACCCCATTCGCGTGAGGCTGTAGTGACCACCAGGTCGTATGGCTTTGCCAGCAGCGCTTTTTCGATGTCGGGCATTGCCTTCACACATTGCTTGCCCGCGGGATTCTGCCAGGCGCATCCCCACCCGAGGTAGGTGGTGAGCTGCCACTTCAAGTCCGTCAGGTACGGGGCGAGCGCCACGAGCACGCGGGCCGCATGAGAATCTCCGACCAAAGCGATCCGGGTGGCATCCTCTCCCTCGTATCCAAACGTGCACGAATTCAGCGCATCCCCCGCATTGGTCCAACATGTCGGGCCGCCCTCGTCGTTGGCGAATGCGTCAATGCTCGGTTGCAACGGCACCTCAGGATTTCGCAGTGGGCACTGCGTATCCAGCATCGCCGGGGCACCGAAGCACGGATCGGCGCCCGGCGGTGGCGCTGCACGAGGAACGATGGTGGAAGATGCTGCGTCCAAGGGTGTTTCGCGAGGCGGGGGCGCGGCCAGTGCCGCGACAGGTGAACGATCTTTCGCAGCGTGCGTCCGTTTGTCGTCGAATTGCATGCCCACAATCGACACCAGGACCACTGCTGCCGTCACTCCGCCGAGGAGCGCCCACACGGCCGGACTGAACGACAGCGTTCGGCGTCCTTCAGCCGGGACGCTGTCCAGCAACCAACCGGACTTCCGTATCGGATCCTCGTAGAAGCGGTAGGTCACGGCAGTCAGCACGAGAGCCGACACCACCGCCACGATCTCGAAGAGGGTTCCCCTGGGTAACACGGCGAGAAGTAGGACGATAACGGGCCAATGCCAGAGATAGAGGGTGTAACTGGTATCGCCGAAGTACTGTGCCACCGGATTGGTGAGCGGAAGCATCCCGCGCACCTGCACCCCGTGGAACGAGGCCACCACGAGTGCGGTGCACAAAACCGGGAGGGCTGCCCATGGGGCGGGGAACTGCGAAGTGGGTCCGATCACGAACATCGATGCCGCGACCCCGGTCAGGCCCAGGTACCCGAGGGCCGGCCTGATACCGGACGGAATGCGAGTCAGCCACGGCCCAGCTATTGCCAGGAGCGCGCCGATGCCCAGTTCCCATACCCGCGCCAGCGTGGAGAAATATGCGCTGTTGGGATCAGTGGCCGAGAGGTAGAGAGCCCACGAGAACGATGCCGACACGACAAGCGCCATCGCGCCGAACAGAGACCACTGTCGGGTCCAGCCACCAGTTCTGCGGACCACCTTATGAGTGAGGGCGAAGATCACCACCAGAAAGAACGGCCAGATGAAGTAGAACTGTTCTTCGATGGACAGCGACCAGTAATGAAGTACAGGCGACGGCGGTCGGTCGCGTTGAAAATAGTCAGCCCCCACCGTCTGGAAGCGGATGTTCGACGCGAACAAGGCGGCATACAGCGCATCCAGCAACGCGCCCCTCGCCCGCGACGCGGGCAGTAACACATACGAACCGGCGACCGTCGCCACCAGAACCAACAACGCCGAGGGGAGAATGCGCTTTACCCGACGGGTGTAGAAACCACGGAAAGAAAGGGTGCGGTTTTTTGTGCGCTCTCTCAGGAGAATTCCGGTGATGAAGAATCCACTGAGGACGAAGAACACATCCACACCCACGAAGCCGCCTGCCGGCCATTCGAACAGGTGATTGGCGAACACCATGAGCACCGCGACCGCACGCATGCCCTGTAGATCAGGGCGCCGACCACTGGCGAACGCCGACGCTGCGTTCGAAGTCCGGCCCAACTTCCCGGTCATGGCCATGCCGACCGTTGCCCCGTCCTCCGAGGGATTCTCGGATGTCCGTATGAGACCTGTATCCGGGAGGTTACACGCCGAATGCTCGCTCGACGGAGCAAGTGAAAAGACACCGCCGCGGCCTCCCGGTGCTTGTCTGCTGTCTTGAAATGGGACGGTTAACACCGCCGGAAAACCGCGAGGTGCGCTGCACCATCGATTCCATTCTGCGGTGTCACCCTTCTTTTCATTTAGCTCCTGTTCGCGGCGACCAGGCGCACTAGGCTGCTACGAGGAGATGGATACGGGCCTCGGGATTGTGGGTAGCGGATGTCAACCAGCCAAATTTTCTATTCGCTGATTGCGGTCGTTTTCATCCTGATGGCGGTTCCGCGCACGGGATGGGCCGCAGCGCTCATCTGTGGCTACATTCTCACCCTGGGCGGTATCACGGCGACGTTCTTCGCGATGCAGGGAAACCCGATGCACTACGGTATAGCGCCTGGCGCGCCGGTGATTTCGCTGGGCGACGTGTTGCTCGTCGGCGCGCTGCTCGCCATCTGGGTCCAGGGCGAGCGGGTCCGAATCGGATGGATCCTCGTCTGCTTCGTGTTACCAGCTATCGTCCTTCTGCTCACGGAATGGGGCAACACGCCTGAGCAGTGGGCAGGCCTCAAGCTGTACATCAGCGCCATCGCAGCGTTCGGCATCGGCAGGTGGCTGAGCGAAAACCTCACCGAGCAGACCGCTCTTGTATTGGCGACCGCCTGCCTGCTGGTGTGTGGTCTGCACTTCGTGGTGGCGGTCGCCCAGTCACAGGGTGTCACGCTGATCGGTGTCACGGCCGGCGGTGCCGAATGGATCAGACAAGGCAGAATGCTCGGAATCTATTACCACCCAGCGATGTTGGGCAAGACGGTATTCCTGCTGTTCTGCTTCCTTCTCCCGCTGTCGGTATCCGGCTCTGCGTTGACGCGCCGCGTTGCATACCTTGCACTCACCCTCGGATCCGTCGCCACCCTTCTGACCCTGTCCCGCGCCAACGTCGTCGCGATCGCCCTGACTGTTGTGCTGTGGATCCTGTTGAGCGGCCGGATGAACACCATGGTCAAGCGGGCAGGCACTGTTGCCGTCGCAGTCGCCTTCGTTGTCCTCAACTCATCGGTACTGGCAAATCTCGAGCTGCGACAGGCGGAGGATCCGCTGGGCGGTATGCGGTCCTATCTGTTCTCCGTAGGGCTCGATCAGATCTCGGCGAAGCCGCTCATCGGCACCGGGCCGAACTACTTCATCGAGGTCGTCGGCAGGTCCGACCCTATGGTCGCCATGGGGTATCCGATTCACAACTCATTTCTCTTCGCAGTTGCCGAACTGGGCATAGGACTGGCCCTGGTTTTGCTGTTTCCCATTTTCCTGACCCTGATCCGCACGGCGCAGCGCGTGCTTCGCCAGAAATCGATCGACACGCGGGCTGCGACGCTCATCGCGGTACTCCCAGGCTTGGTGGTGATCGCATCGACGGGTTGGGGTGTCATGACCGCGGAAGCACTTCCGCTCTGGTTCCTTGCCTTCGGGTTCTTGACATCGCAGAAAATGAGCACCGAGCCGGCCGTCGAACTATCTGATCCGGGCGCCGAGCCCGGCAGACACCGTGCCGTTCAGCCGACCGCGAGTTTCTCGAAAACACCTTTGTAGACGGCGGCAGTCCGGCTCCAACTGTAGGCATCGAGCACCAGTGCACTCGCCGACTGTCCCAAACTGTGCGCCCGGCTGCGGTCCTGCATCAGCGTCGATATGTGCGCGGCAAGTTCCTCGGGTCCGCCACCGACGAGTGCGTGCTGACCGGGCACGAGACCCGCGATCTGACGTGCGCTGGCGCCGTTGAGTACGACAGGGCAGCCCATTGCCATCGGGCGGATGGCCTTCATGAGAACGCCGGCGTTGACCATTGCCGGGGCGACGGTCACACCGGCACGACGGAATTCATCGTCGTAGTCCTCAACTTCGCCCACCACAGTGACTCCGGGTTCACTGGATAGTGCCCGCACATCGGCATTGGGGCGAGCGCCGAAGATTCGGAGCTCGGCATCCGCGACGGTGCACCGCACGAGGGGCAGCACCCGCCGCGCGAGATACTCTGCCGCTGCTTGATTCTCCAAGCGCCACATGGCGCCACCGAAGGCAACCACGTGCTGGCGATCGCCACGCCACGGGTCCCCGGACACTTCCACGCCCACCGACGCCACTGTGACAACGCCGCGCGCCTCCGCGACCTTCGCCCCGTCCAGCTCCGACAAGGTGAAAACGGCATCGAGTTCGCTCAAGATCCGCCTGCGGACACGGATCGTCTTCCAGTTCTCGTAGCGGTGAAGATACCGCGCCAGTCGGGAACTGTCCGGGAGCACACTCAGGTCCACCTCACCGGGGACGTCATGAAGGGTGATGCTCGTGCGGGTCCGAGCGCCGGACTGCAACAACGGTTCAGCGCACTGCCAATACTCTCCGTGGGCAATGTCGGGACGAAGAGCACGGATGAGGGCCGCAGCTTCCTCGGTGGACTTCCGCGACCACGATGCCCGGGCGGCGTAAGGATAGGTGCGCAATCGTTCAAGCCGACTTCGCTGGATCGTCGCCCCCTGGTGGTAGGTGACGCCGTCGACCTGCCAGCTCCGTGCGTGGCCCAGCTGTTGCCCGGGCGCATAGACGTGCAGGTCCATGAACGGCGCCAGCGAGGTGACCAGTGGCAGTGCGAGGTCATTCCCTGCGTGATCGTGCGCTACCAGCGGCGAAAAAGGCGTCAGAAGTAGAACTCTCATGGCACCTTCAGCCATCACCAGTCAGTTCGCACGCGCTGACGCCGTGTGTTGCCTACCCACCATCGGCCCCAATCTTCGATCGTCTTCCGACTGCGCCACCGAGCGGTTCCTCGAAACAGGTACACAAGGTACCAAGTCAATCGCTGTCACGCGGATAACCGTGAATGGATCTCACGTCGATCACACCAATACTCCTCGTTCCGAATACAGGTTTACCGTCGCGGTGTTGGGCGAAGGCGACGAGCGCTAAACTTGCCGAGTTCTCGGAACTCACTATGAATGCGCCGGAAAGCTCCATCCACGGAATTCGGGCGCTCACTCTCGAGGCAGGCCTGACGGTGTTAAGAGGAATGCCAGTTGAATAACCGCGCGAGTGCCGGCCGCCGGACATCAGTGAGCGTGGTCGGCCTCGATGTGTCGTTCAATCGACTCGATGGCGGCGGCAGGCGGGTACAGGCGTTTCTCCGCGCCCTCGATGCTCACCGGCTGGAAGTCGAGCCCGTGGGCGTGGGCCCACGCGGGATCGAGGGTGCCCGCCGGACTTCCGCGTCGCGAATACACAAACTCAAGCGCCGGATGTTGCCCATTCAACTCAGGCGGCCGATCGACGCCGAACTTGCCCGCCTCGAACGCCGAGGACCGACAATAAGTTTGACGCCGGCAGCTCACCGATGGGCATTGAGCCACCGACCTGCATGGATCGACTACCCCGATCTGTGGAGCAACATCGCCGGCACCCACGCCGAGACGGTTGATGTTCTATCGGCCCTTACCAGCCGGGCGCAAGCGCGACTGTGGTCACATCGCGAGACAGCTGAATCTGTATGCGCGGACGTCGTATCGGTCGCATCGTGGACGGACGCACGCCAACTCGGGCCATGCTCGGTCTGGCTGCCGACCCCGGTCTCGGAATCGGGTTTCGACCGCCCTCCTCGTAGCGCAGCCGTCGGGACATCCGGCGTGGTCTACGGGATGCTCGCGAACTTCGACTACCCGCCGAACCGAGACGCATACGAGCACCTCGTCCGACATTGGATCCCCGTACTGGCGCCGAGCGCAGAACGAGTGATCGTCGCCGGATTCGGCTCGGAATCCCTTCCGCCGGTTGCGTCTGTCGATATTCTCGGCACGGTCGCCGATGTGCTCGATTTCTACGAACGCGTCGACGTCGTGGTCGCCCCGATCTACCTCGGTGGCGGGATGAAAGTGAAAGTGGTCGAAGCCATGATGCACGGCAAACCGGTGGTGGCATCCGAGCATGCACGTTCCGGTCTACCCGCCTCGATTGCCGACGGCTGCATAAGTTGGGAACGCTCCGGCGCTCAGTTCGGTGAGCCCAGCTATGCAGCTGGGCTTCGCGATCCCCGCGACAACTCCGCCGTACTCCGAGAACTCGGCCACTTCACGCTCGACAGCTTCATCACGACATGCCGCAAGCTGTGGGACGAGCGGATGGCCGACGCATGACCACGCCAACGTCTCTGGACGGCACCCCTGTGGCGACGGTGGTCATCGTGATGTTCAATTCGGCATCCACAGTGGCCGAATGCTTGGGTTCGGTTCCTCGCGACTGTGAGGTGATCGTCGTCGACCAGCGGTCGTCTGACGCCAGTGTCGAGGTCGCCCTTCGCTGTCGACCCGACGCCAGACTGATAGAGGCGGGCGCGAACAGAGGGTTCGGCGCAGGATGCAATCTCGGGGCGGCCAACGCCACATCGGATGTCCTCATCTTCCTGAACCCCGATGCATCCTTTGAGACAGCCGACAGCGTGAAAATCATGTGCGACAGCGTGAAATGCAACAATGCTGTCGTCGGTCCCCGAATTCTGGATGCCCACGGGAATGACGAAACACGCGCTCGGCACTGGTCACGCAGCTGGTCTGACATCGCTGAGATCTTCATGCCGACAGCGCTGAAAATCGGCGCGCTCCGTCGAGACATCCCACGAGAAGATCCGGTGTACACGCACGGCGGCCGAGTGCCTTATGTGCAAGGCGCCTGCATGGCGATCCGCACCGACGATTTTTGGCGTGTCGGGGGGTTCGATGAGCGTTTCTATCTTTACCACGAGGAAGAAGCGCTGGCTCGCAAATTGTTGACGGTCGGCGTCGTCATGGTGTTGGAGACGCGTGCCGTGATCGTTCATATCGGAGGCCGATCGACGGGACAGTTCCGCGACTTCTCCGCCGGTCAGTATTACCGTTCCGTGGCGCTGTCATACCTTCTGTTCCGGAAGCGCTTGGTCGCGATTTCCACCATCGCCACATTGTGGGCCACGCTGCGGCTCATGGCGGCGGCCACACCCGTTCGCGAACGCATCGGACTTCGCGCTGATATCGGTCGCAGCTGGTACCGCTCGGCGGCGGCGGGCGTGGTCAGCGGGTATCGATTGCGGATGGTCGATCCGCCCAAGGTGTAACGGCAACAACGTGAACGTCAGACGCGCTCCATCCAGAACGAGCCGGGTTCACGTTCGTTCAGCTCGGACGCGATGACCGGAAAGCACCTGGAGAGCTCGGCCGGATAATTGTGCCGCAGGAAGTTCAATGCGCCGATGATCCTGAAGTCGTGGTTATAGCTCAAGAATGCCTCGAGCAGATACTGCTCATTCCAGAACCGGACCTCGTCGGTGATCCAGGCGGCCGGGTAGTCACGTGGTGTGAAGATGTCATGGACGTGAATGAGAACGCCTGACTTGAGCCTCGGCAATATATCGAGATACTCACAGAGGACGTCGCCCCGCGGGCGAATCATATGGGACGAGTCGATGAACAGGATGTCACCGGACTCCAACTGATCGAACAGCGACACATCGATCTTCTCGACCGGTGTCCGAATAACGGACACCCGCAAGTTCTCCAGCCAGGACGCCTCATAGGGCTCGATGCAGACGTGTTGGCAAGCGGAGTTCGGATCCTCACTCCGGTTGGCCTCGATCGCGGCCGCGGCGATGCGCGTCGAGTGACCGCTGCCGATTTCGTACATTCGCCTCGGTTTGCGCAACCGGATCAAGCTATAGAGGTACTCCGAATCACCGGATTCGAACATGCCATTCTGGTAGTGGTAACCGAGTTCAGACTCCGGCGTCTGCGGGAATCGGAGGAGTTCTTCGTTGTAGTCGAAGCTGTGTAGCAGATCGAGCTGCCCCGACACATTGAGATCGACGGCCGCCAGGCTCCTGTCCGTCAGCAGGGAAACCTCTAGAGATTTCGGATTGAACAGCGGCTCATAGTAATGGTCGAGCAGCGGATAGACACCAATTGAACGACAAGCCGCACGCGTCGCCGGTAGCCGGTCGATACCGAAGCGCCGCACAATCTTCAGTATCACGAGGCAAACGCTGACAAGCGGCAGCAGCGCGACATCGGCAAGTGCGCGCATCCACGACCTGACGTTCAGTGTCGTTCTCCTGTCTCGCGCGGCATCGAACTACGGCCGGAGTGCCACGTGAAGAACGGTGCTGAGCAGCGCACCGTTTCGCTACCTGTGACCCGTACTGTACAGCGACCACGCGCCGACGAGCGTCCAAGCGGTGGGATGCACACGCCGGCGTTCCCCCGCGCCCACGTCTGCGCCATCAACACTCCGCCGCGCCTGCCGCACGGCTCAATTCGCCCCGAATCGCACCGCACACCGAACGCCAACTATGTTGCTCGACATAGGGAATGGTGTCTCGTGGCGCGTCGGTCAACGTGACGGCCGCAGCGGTAATGGCCGCCCGGTCGGTGGGACACACAAAGGTCGCGTGCTCTCCGACGGTCTCTCTGAACACCGGGATGTCGCTGGCCAGCACCGGGGCGCCGAAAGAGGCTGCTTCCACCACGGGCAGTCCGAAACCTTCGTCCAGGGAGAGGCATACGAAGAACTTGCAGTGGGTGTAGATCCACTTCAACTCACCGTCGGTGAGTCTTGACGCGATGATTATGGCCCTCCGGCTGATTGCGGGCTCGAAATCTCTCAGGTCGACCTCAGATCCCGACGGCTCACCGATCAGAACGAGCGGGAAATCCGCGGACAGCCGATTCGTCTGCAGTAGGGCGTCGACCGTGCGCTTGAGATTCTTCCGGATATTGAACCTGCCCACGCAGGCCACGAACGAGCCAGGCGACAGACCGAGGTCAGGCACACATGGACTCGCGTCGGCGAGCGATCGGGAGACCGCAAGCCCACACCGGACCACCCGCTTCAGCCCTGGATTGTTCTCGACGATGCGCGTCCGCTCGGAGAGAGAGGTCGTGATGACAGCCCGAGCCAGCGGCGCGCACATGGGCATCGGGTACAGGTAGGCGCGCTCCACGGCAGTGAACCACTCCGGGTTGGTTTGTGGGAGCACATCGTGCAGGAATGACACCCCTCGCTTCGACATGGCGCTGAAGTTGAAAGTGAGGATCGCGTCGACACCTTCACGACGCCCGATGACAGGTAGCTCAACCAGATTGATTGCCGGGTGGAGTCGCATCCGGCTGGTGACGATCCGCACCCCCGGGGACGGCGGCGGGACGGGGTCGGTGCTGTCCCGTTCCGGTGCCGCAACGATCAGCTCATCGTCCGGGAACAGTGCATTCCAGTTGCTGACGATTTCCAGCAGCACCGTCCGGTTGGAGTAGGGGCCGCGACGCCACCAATACCCGTCGACGAGGATCTTCACATCTACCCCTCGGCGTCAGATCGAGAGAAGCGATCGCGCCTTCCCGCCAATTCAGATCCTTACACCGCGCTGAACCGGTCTGAGGCTTCCGGCTCCAGAGGCGAGTAAGCCCCGCAGGGCACTGTCGTAACTTCTGCAGACGTCACCCCAACAATAGTGGCGTTGCGCACGAATCAAATTCGCCCTGCCCATCTTGTCACGCTCATCGCGGTTCTCCATCAACTGCCGCACCGCCTTCGAGATGGCTTCCGGGTCAGCGGGTACGAATCGCCCGTCCGGCCCCAAAACCTCACGGTTATATACGGTGTCCCTGGCCAGGATCGGCGCACCTGCCGACATTGCCTGGACCAGAGCAGGATTGGTTCCCCCTACGCTGTGGCCATGGAAGTAGAGGCCGGCGTGCTGCCACAGCGCAAGAAGCAACCTGTCGTCGTGTATATGCCCCAACCATGACACTGACGAGTACTCCTGCGCCAAACGTCGCGCCGTCGTCTCCAATTCACCGCCGTAACCGCAACTTCCGACGATGACAACCGGGTGTTGGTCAGCCACCGCACCAATCGCCTCAAAGAACTCGGGTACCGTGTTCTCCGGTACGAAGCGAGCCACCACCAGCACATAGCCACGATGAGTCAGCCCGACTGGAACCGGAAGATCCGCTGCGACCTCACCTCCGTACGGGATATAAACCCCCTCAGCGTTGAACGTCCTGTTCCAGTAGGACTCGATCTCACGGGCATCGAAGACGAGTCGATCAGCCCATTTGGCCGTGAGCTCCGCGCCCTTCCTGAACACTTGTTTGGCACGCGGACTCCACTTGGCCCTTTCCCACTCGATGCCGTCGACGTTGACCAGCGTGGGGATACCGCGGGCGCGCAGAATGGGCAGGAAGAAACCATTCGCCACATTCATCACCAGTGCGACATCCGGCTGGTTGTGCGCGGTGTCCAGCACTGCAGACAGGCCATGCGACAACGTGCTGAGGTTCCTTGTTTCCGATCCCCGCGTGACCTTGGTCCGCACTCTGAGGTCGACGGTCGGGTCCTGCTGGCACGTTGCGCCGCGTCGACCGTAGACCGTGACGTCCCAACCGGCGTCGACCAGATAGGGCGCGAGCTTTCGGACTGCCGTCTCGAACCCCCCGTAATAGCTTGGGTATCCACGGGTCCCTATTACTGCAACGGACGGCACCGCTACTCGATCCACTGCGTCGGATTTTCACACGACGGCACGTAGGAATCCGACGCCACGGCTGCCGAGTTTTCAGGAGGGCGCGATAACAGGAGAGCGCGCGAACTCGCGCTTCTCACGACAGGGTGATTGAGGGACAGCAAAAGCACTCCATCCTCGTCGCGGTCGCATGGAAAACCAAGATGGCCCGAGCTATAAGGGCCACCTCTTTGGCAGTTGGGGCTTTCTATGCCGAAGTCGGTCTTCACAATGGATGTTAGTGCCTAACCTCGAACTTCGCGGCGGTGATCGGGAAAAAGAGACGATCGAAGGCCGTCCCGCCACCCAGTTTTCGGCATCATGAAAGTTGCCGAAATCGAAGAACACAGGACCACCCTGGGCGTTACCAGAACCTGGCGAGCTGTTGTACCCAATATGAGACGACCAGCTATCTTTTTCGAAGGCAAATTCTTTCCATGTGCCGATTGGGGACGTAGCGTTGCTGTGGTTGATCGTCGGTGAGAATTATATTTTCGAGGACAACTTTTTATCAGCCGCTGACGGAAGGACGGTATCGTTGAGGTGGGCTCCCGAAGGTGACTCAGCTTCGGGCGTCATGTTCTTCGAGAACACAGCAGGCACATCGAACCGTTGCTATCGCTTCCATTCAAAAGCGGTAACTCAACCCGGTATGGGCGATTTGGCGACGCCGCGCACGGTCTCACTGACCGCACGTCTCGGCGTGGGGTCAAGGCAGGCGGTTGGTTCTCTCGAGTGCGCCCGCGAGGGACGAGGCAAGGCCGCGGCTCGCGGCCGCCGAGATATGGACCATGTCGAGGTAGAGGTTGACACCGTCGCGCTGTGTCGAACATGTTTCCGACGTGCAGAAGTGGTCCCGCGGATCCCACAATGTCGCCCCTGTTTCTCCGGCTATCCTCTCCAGCGATGAACGCTCGGGCTGCTGGAAGCTATCCGCATCGAGGCGTGTGACCGTGGCGGTGCAGTCGTTCGAATAGAGGCTCATCAGGGTGCAGGTCAGGGGATCGAACTTCGTCGGCTGTTCGAACTCTGGAAAAGCCTGCACCAACAACACACCGTGCCCCGAGGCTTGCAATTCGTGCACTGTCTTCTTCAGACCGAGGTCGAGCATCTGGTCTCGCGAGGTGTCGTCGGTTTCAAACTCTCCCGGATCTAGCCCGAATCCAGCCCCCGGCCAGTGGTACACCGAATTCAGGTCGGAGATGATCACGGTTCCCGCGTGTTGACCTCGAAGCCAGCGCATGACGCTTTCGTACTTGATTCGGCAGGCCTGATCCGCCCGCGGATGGGGTGTGCTGATGTAGACGTCCTTGAAGGGACAACTCGGGACCGGCAGTATCTTGACCGGCCTCTTCAAGATCTCACCGGCACCGATGGCGGCCTCGCTCAGATGCCAAGCTGTTGAGTCGCCGACCAGAAATATCGGCTCGCCTGGAGCGGCAGAGTTGAAAACGCACGGCCGCGAGATTCCATCTGGTTGATCTTCGGTTACACAACCGGTCACGGCGTGCGGTTCAAGCACCGCCGCTTGCATCTGCCGAATCCCCGGTGACCAGTAGCCGTGGCGACTGGCTGCGGCGACGCCTACACAGATCAGCACGGGTACCAGCAATGTGATTGCAGCGATTTGTGCCGCCCGCCGGACCGGAAGATCTTGGAGATTTCGGATCGGCGTCTCGACAAAGCGGTATGACGCAATCGCTGGGGCAAACGAGGCTCCCGCCGCCGCCACAAGAGCGACGTCGCTGTCCGGCCACAGCATTCGTGCGAACACGATGAACGGCCAGTGCCACAAATAGATTGAATAAGACCAGTCGCCGACTGCCACCATCGGTTTCGTCGCAAGAGCGCGACTCACCGCGTTGCGGCGTCCTGCCCCGATGGCAAGCAGCAACAGGGTCCCTCCGACCGGCAGAAGAGTCCACACCCCCGGAAAGGGTGTCGCTTCTGAAATCAGCCACAGTGATGCGATCAGCATGGCGATCCCCACGACCGCCAACAAATGAATCATGTTGCCCGACATGCGGGTGAGTTTGGGTACGGCCATCGCCAGGAGCACGCCGACCGCGAATTCCCAAGACCTGGTCACCGGGCTGTAGAACCCGAAAAGTGCCTCGAGTACCTTCCCGTGCGGGCCCAACAGATAGTGCGAACCCCAGCTTGTATCGGCGATGACGCCGGTACCGAGACATGCCAGCACGAACGAGACGAGAGCGACCGCACTCACCACGACCTGGGGCATGAATCGCACCCGCCGACGTGCCGCGGCCATCGACCAGCTGACCGCAATCAACAGTGGGAAGAGTAGATAGAACTGCTCTTCGACCGATAGCGACCACGTGTGAAGCAACGGGTTGGAGTGGGCGGCAATGTCGAAATATCCACCGGTCTTCCAGGCGATCACAGCGTTCGCCATGAGAACCATCGCCCCGGTTCCGGTCAGCGCCGTGTTCTGCTGCACGCCAAGCGGAGAGAGGACCAGTGCCGAGATGATCAACGTCACGGAGATCATCAGTGCCAGAGCGGGCGTGAGTCGTTTGAAACGGCGGATATAAAAGCGTCTGAATCCGGTTCTGCCCGTCCTGAGGCGCTCACGTTGCAGCATTCCCGCGATGACGAATCCCGAGATGACAAAGAACACGTCGACGCCCACAAAACCACCCGGCACCGGAAGTCCGGCGTGGAATACCACGACCATCATGACGGCCACCGCGCGAAGGCCTTGAATATCAGGGCGACGGTCAGGGCGAGTTTTCACGGCATTCTCTGCCACAAAACCCCCGTCCTGCGCGGCGACTCGGAAATATCGTGGCGTGGCAGTTCAGAGGGTACAGAGATTCACGGTTGGACGTATCGAATCTCGACCTTCAGACGTCCCCGCAGCCGGCCGCCCGCTTGCAGAGTTCGAGGATGGCCGGCAGGAGTTCGGCGATTTGCACGGCGACAGATCTGAATACCTGTGGGCCCTCTCCTATCGGGTCCTCGATATCGACCGGTTTGTGGTCCGATAGGTATGGCCGCAGCGCGGCCAACTGGCCGATGGAATCGGGTTGGTATGCGGTCGCAAGACACGCCGCCTCGGCAAGAGTGAAGGTCCGCGAAAGGAGACGCGGTGCCATCTCCAGCACTGCGTCACGGTGCTGGGTGGTCATGGCAAGCACCAGATCAGCTCCGCCTGCGATGCGCGGCGTGAGCTGACGAGCCGCAAAGGCGCTGCCGTCCCCGCCGAGATCGCTCAACACACGCGCAGCCTCGACATGCATCGCATGCCCGATGACGGCCCGTGTCCCGGCGCTGGCCGCGGTCAACGCAGCGATACGGAATGTCTCGTTCAACGCAATCGTCAACCGCTCTGCAGTCGGCGACCGGCAGATGTTTCCCGTGCAGACATAGAGAATGTGCAGATCAAGGCCCCAATGTTTGGCTCTTTAGAGCCACTAACGTTAGCTCACCGTGGCGGGGTGTGCCACGATGTCCGCGTGAAGGGGATCATCCTCGCTGGAGGATCGGGGACACGACTTCATCCCATCACGCTCGGAGTCTCCAAGCAGCTGATACCGGTCTACGACAAACCGATGGTCTACTACCCCTTGTCCACCCTGATGCTGGCCGGTATCCGGGACATCCTGGTGATCACCACACCTCACGACGCTGCGAGTTTCGAGCGCCTGCTGGGCGACGGATCTCGTTTCGGTGTCTCGATCAGCTATGCCAAACAGGCCTCACCCGACGGCCTGGCGCAGGCGTTCACCATCGGCGCAGACTTCATCGAGAACGAGAGCGTGGCTCTGGTGCTCGGCGACAACCTCCTATACGGGCCCGGCGTGGGCACTCAGCTGCAAGCTTTCGAAGACGTCGACGGCGGCGCGATCTTCGCTTACTGGGTCGCCAACCCCGGCGCCTACGGCGTGATCGAATTCGATGGGACCGGGTTGGCGGTGTCGCTGGAGGAAAAGCCGGCGGTCCCCAAGAGCAACTACGCCGTTCCAGGCCTTTACTTCTACAGCAATGACGTCGTGGCAATCGCTCGCGGCCTCAGTCCGAGTGCACGCGGTGAGTACGAGATCACCGATGTCAACCGGACCTATCTGGAGCAAGGTCGCCTGCATGTCACAGTGCTTCCGCGCGGCACCGCATGGCTGGATACCGGGACAATCGAGCACATGACCGACGCCTCCGACTTCGTCCGCACGATGGAGCGGCGCACGGGTCTGAAAATTGGTGCACCAGAGGAGATCGCCTGGCGTCAGGGTTATCTCAGCGACGATGAGTTACGTGAGCGCGCCGAAAGTCTGGTCAAGTCGGGCTACGGCACTTACCTGCTGGGTCTATTGGACAGGCGCGTTTGATGGCCCGCCTACTCGTCACCGGCGGAGCCGGCTTCATCGGATCGAACTTCGTCCACCACGTGGTAGAACACACGGATCACCATGTGACCGTCCTGGACAAGCTCACCTACGCCGGCAACCGGCACTCGTTGGACGGCCTGCCCGACGATCGCGTCACGTTTGTGCACGGCGACATCGCCGATGCCGGTCTGGTCGATCGGTTGGTGTCGTCCGCCGACGCGGTCGTGCACTATGCCGCGGAATCGCACAACGACAACTCCCTGCGCGACCCCCGGCCGTTCCTGCATACCAATCTGGTCGGTACATTCACTCTGCTGGAAGCGATCCGCCAGTACGGCACCAGGTTTCACCACATCTCCACGGACGAGGTCTACGGCGACCTGGAACTCGACGACACCGCCCGGTTCACCGAAGCAACTCCGTACAACCCGTCGTCACCGTACAGTTCAACGAAGGCGGGCAGCGACCTTCTGGTGCGTGCGTGGGTGCGGTCTTTCGGGGTACCAGCAACAATTTCCAACTGTTCCAACAACTATGGGCCCTACCAGCATGTCGAGAAGTTCATCCCCCGCCAGATCACCAACGTGCTGCGCGGGATTCGACCCAAGTTGTATGGGCAGGGACACAACGTCCGTGATTGGATTCATGCCGATGACCACTCGTCGGCGGTGCTGACCATCCTGGACAAGGGCTGTATCGGGGAGACCTATTTGATCGGCGCCGATGGGGAGAGGGACAACCGAACGGTGGTCGAGTTGATCCTCACACTCATGGATCAGCCGACCGATGCCTACGACCTCGTCGCCGACCGCGCCGGCCATGACCTGCGTTATGCCATCGACTCGACCAAGCTGCGTAGCGAACTCGGCTGGCAGCCCCGCTACCAAGACTTCAGCATGGGGTTGGCTGCCACCATCGACTGGTATCGCGACAACGAATCTTGGTGGGCGCCAGCCAAAGACGACACCGAGGCCTTCTACACCCGCCTGGGCCAGTGATCGAAGGAACCGGCAGTTGTGACTGAGTACGGGAAGCCGCTCTCCACCTTCAGTACGCCTATCCCTGGCCTCACCATCTGGGATCTTCCGGTACACGGGGATCACCGGGGGTGGTTCAAGGAGAACTGGCAGCGCGACAAGATGGTGGCAGCCGGACTGCCCGACTTCGGGCCGGTCCAGAACAACATCTCGTTCAACAACACGGCCGGCACAACACGAGGTATTCATGCTGAGCCATGGGACAAGTTCGTGTCAGTGGTCACCGGGCGGGTATTCGGAGCGTGGGTGGATCTTCGCGCCGGCCCATCGTTCGGAGCTGTGTTCACCGCTGAACTCGACCCGTCGCGTGCCGTCTTCGTGCCGCGCGGCGTCGGTAATTCCTTTCAGACGTTGGAGGCCGACACTGCATACGCCTATCTGGTGAACGACCATTACTCGCCGGATGCCGTGTACACGTCGGTGAATCTGTCCGATGAGAACCTGGCCATCGATTGGCCGATTCCGTTGGACCGCGCGGCATTGTCTGCCAAGGATCGGGGTCACCCGCGGCTTGCCGACGTACACCCGGTGGCGCCGCGAAAGACGTTGGTGCTGGGTGCGAATGGCCAACTGGGTCGGGCGCTGCGTGCCGTATACGCAGACACGCCCCACGTCGAGTTCGCCGCGAGAGCGGATTGCGATCTGACCACCGTCGACACCACGACGGTGTTCCACTGGCGGGATTACGACACCATCATCAATGCCGCCGCATATACCGACGTGGATGCGGCCGAGACGGCAGCGGGACGTTCGACTGCCTGGGCCACCAACGTTGCCGGGGTGGCAGCGCTTGCGCGTGTTGCCACGACTTACGGAATAACTCTGGTGCACATATCCAGCGACTATGTTTTCGACGGTGCTTCGCAGGTTCCTTACTCCGAGGACGACCGCATCGCACCGCTCGGCGTCTACGGCCAGACCAAGGCAGCGGGTGATCAAATCGTGGTCACGGTACCGCGGCACTACGTCGTGCGTACGTCATGGGTGATCGGCGAGGGCCGAAACTTCGTGCGCACCATGCTTTCCCTGGCTGATCGGGGGGTGGATCCGTCGGTGGTCGATGACCAGTTCGGGCGGTTGACCTTCGCCTCAGAGGTGGCAAGGGCAATTCGGCACCTGCTCGAAACCAAGGCGCCGTACGGGATCTACAACGCCACCGGGGACGGGCCCGTGTCTTCCTGGGCCGACGTGGCACGGCAGGTTTTCACACTCGCAGGCCACGATCCGACCCGGGTGACCGGCGTCAGTACGGCGGAGTACTTCTCCTCGGCGCCGCGGCCTGTCGCGCCCAGGCCGCGGAACAGCGCACTGCAGCTGGCCAAGATCACTGCAGCCGGATTCCACACGGCCAGCGCCGATCTCCTCGGAGAGTACGTGCGCGCGGTGCACGCCTGACATCGGTACCCGACATGACCGCCTACCGGCGGCGAACCACGCTGTTCTCTTGAAGTACTTGTCCCTGACAATATTTTGGTCCGACCGCAGTCAAGTACGACCAGTCAATACTTTGTAAACAGCTTTCAGTCGCGGCGGCGCATGTGATTTCGCCTTCTGCACGAAATTGTCCAGCGCCGACGGATGGTTGTAACCCTGCAGCCACCATCCGTCACCAACCGGATCAAAGGTAGGCGCGTCGGTGCGGGTGAAGAAAGCAGTCTGATCCACCACCGTGTCCAGCTGCCACATCTGATCGGCCTTAAGGATCTGGAACATCGCACGAATTGAGGGGATCTGGATGTCATCAATGATGAGCACACCACCGGGACGCAGACGCGGATAGAAATAGTAATATTCGAGTTCTGGGAACGGAAAGCCATGTGGTCCGTCAATCATGACGAGGTCTAGGTCGTTGCCGAATTCATAAGTGGGCAGCGTCAACTGGGTGGCGCCGATGACGAAGTCGACTGTCTCTGCCCGAAGCAATGGAGATGCGCGGACTCGTTGAAGGCTGTCGCCGCTGCCTGAGTCATCCTGGGCGAACACCACGTGGTTCCGGCTGAGTTGTGACAACAGTAATGTGGAGCGCCCGGTACCGGTTTCGGCGGTGAAGTCGTACGGTCCTGGACACCGTTCGGCCAATGCCCTCAGGGTTCTGTTGCTGACCGTTCCCGCACCGTGCCAATCGCCGGGCAGTGCCGCGATTTGATCGATGGTATCCACGGCCTCAATATACTTTTCGGTTCAGTTGTATGGCGGGCGAATATTGGCCTGAACATCGATCCTCCTTGCAGGATCATCTATTTCCCTAGTGGATTCACCTAGGAGATGGCCGATACGGACGGGCCCGGAGGCTTCGCGCCCGATGTCGCACTCGGCGGTAGACGCCGGTCGGTAGCCTGACCACGATGTCCACTGCCAGGTTTGTGTCATCCCGTGCGGGCAGCGCCTACAGAAGCGGCACGCCTCCGTGCAAGCCATCGACGGTGCCTCCGGACCGCGTAGCGTAACCCTCCGATGTGGATAACACTGCTGGTGATGGCTGTTGCCGTCAGTCTGGAACCGTTCCGGATCGGGCTCACCGTCGTGATGTTGAACCGTCCGCGGCCGCAGTGGCAGCTGGCCTCGCTCTTGTGCGGCGGATTCGTGATGGGCATATCGGTGGGTTTGGCCGTTCTTTTCGTGCTCAAGTTGCGGCCGTCGCATTCGGCTCATTTCACGTTGCCGAACGTGCAGGTCTTCATCGGCGTGCTGGCCCTGCTGGCAGCAATATTCCTGACGTCGACCAAAGGCCGGCAGCGGACGACGCCCGCTTGGGTCAGTCGCCTGCTCGAGGACCGATCGCTGTGGGTCGCCGGTGTGGCTGGTTTGGGGATGGCCCTACCCTCCGTCGATTACCTGGCGGCGCTGACCGTCATCGCGGCAGCAGGTGTCCCGCCGGCCACCCAGCTGGCAGCGTTGCTCGGGTTCAACGTGGTGGCTTTCGCCCTCGTGGAGATACCTCTGCTGGCCTACGTGATGGCCCCTGCACGCACGCGCGAGGCGATGACGCGCCTGCACGACTGGGTTCGCGCGCGACACCGTCGGGAAGTCGCCGCCCTGCTGGCAGTGGTTGGAACCGTGCTGCTGACCGCGGGCATGTTCCAGATCCTGGGTTGATCACCCACGCCGGCGGAGTCGTCGTCAGCTCACGAGGGCGAGCGTCTCGCTTGAGCAGGACCCGGTCTGGTCACACAGGTACTTGCAGTTGTCGGCATTATCCGTGCACCACTGCGTACCTTCAGGCGTGTCGTTCACCCACTTGATGGCGTCCGCGTTCTTCTTGGCCTGCCGACCGATCGGCGACGCCGCGGAGTTTCCCGGCGCTCCACCATTGGCGAGTTTGGCGTTGCAGTTCAAAGCGAGGAGGTAGCCAGTCCGGTGCGTGAAGTTGTCACTGGCGACTCCGGACGCCTTCTGCGACTTCGTGACAACGCAATCATCTGTCGCAAGCACATCTCCGACGACGGTCTCGATGATGACCTTGGTCCCGGACTTCGCCGCGGCGGCGGACGCATCCTTATAGGTCTGGCCGGCATAGGGGTCGTCCGCCGAAGCGATACCACCGCCAAGCGCGACAAGTAATGAGAGAGACAGCGCGACCAGAAAGCTGATGCGGCCTGCAGCTGATTTAAATGACACAGTTCACTCCCGACTGAGTTTTACCCCGTGGTCGCCGGCCATCTCGTTTGAGGTGGACCTGATCCTACATACAGATACACATCGGGGGCGCCGACTGAGCAGCTTTTCTCACATCTGACCGATTGCCTATTTCTCGACGGTCCAGACCGCCACATTCGTATGCGACTCCCGGCCGAAACCCACGTCGGTGCACCAGGAATCACCTGTAGCACTGAACTTCAGCGGGGTAGACCATCACCGGCGAACAGCACAGGCCCCCAGTCGATTGCCTTGGCAACAATCCTTCCTCGACGAGTTCGATCCATCACCGCGAAAAGCGGAATGACAAGCCCCGAATTAGCCTCCTTTGGGCCGATGCATCATGGGCCGAGACAAGAGACCTCACCAGTGGCATGCCGGTTTACTCACAGACCCGGCATCAGAATTCGCTGAAATCTGACTCAGCGGTCTCAATACCGGCAAGACAGGCCGTGGCTTTCCTGATGCTGCGGATCAAGACTCCCGCCGAATTCGCTTCGTTCAGAAACAACGACGGTAACGAGGTCTCATGCGATCAGAACGGTCTGCGGTCAAACGCCGTCAGGCGTAGGGTCCTGCCGGTGGGATCCAAATCTGGGATTCGGGTGCAAACCCAGGCGCTGAGGCATAAGGCGAAGGCCATCACTCTGTCGCACCTACCGATAACAGGACAGTTCCCCTCGATCGACAGCCGACTTGGCACAGTGCAATTCACGTCCTTCGACGATTTTCAGGCTTGGCGGAGCACCAACGGCCGGCAGATCGCCGAATGGTCGAGCGAAGATGCAGGCACGCCGTACGGTGCCGTTCCTGGCTTCTGTGGGCTCTGTGGCCTGGAGGTGGAATTCGAGGTCGGACAGGCGGTGACGAAGATCGATGCCGCGGGCGACATCGTGACCAACTGGCGGGAGACGCTGGTCTGCCCGAGTTGTGGATTCTGCAATCGTGTCCGCGCGGCACTTCAGCTTTCCATCCAGGAATTCGGCCTCACCCCGCACAGCAAGGTCTACGTCACCGAACAGTTCGGCCGCGTATATCGGTGGTTGAAAGGCCACATCCCTGATGTGCGGGGGTCCGAGTACATTCTTCCCGGGCGGACGTCGGGATCTCGGCTACTGGGAATCAATCACGAAGATGTGCAGGACCTTTCGCTCGCCACCGACAGCGTGAGTCATGTTCTGACGTTCGACGTCTTGGAACATGTGCCCTACCCGCAGGCAGCGTTCGCGTCGTTCGCCCGGGTGTTGCGCCCTGGCGGCCGGTTGATCATGACTGCACCGTTCACGGTCGACAGATACGAGACGACCGTCCGCGCGGTCCAGCATCCCGACGGCCATATCGAACACCTGCTGCCGGCCGAGATACACGGCGACCCGCTCGATCCTGCCCATGGGTGCCTGTGCTTCCGGCACTTCGGGTGGGACACCCTCGAACAACTCCGTGTCGCCGGCTTCGCCGACGCACGCGTGATCCTCTACCACGATCGAAAATTTGGACACCTCGGCGGGCTGCAGTCGATGATCACCGCGTCGACCGCATAGGCTCCGTTGTCACACCCGCATCTTCGCCTTCTACCGCCGCAGTCCCACTCACCGTGATGTCCTTACCGTTGAGTAACCTGACCACCATGCCCAACGCGTCCATCCTGACTGTGCTCCAGGAGCGCGCGACCGCCACACCCGATGACGTGGCCTTCACCTACACCGAATACGACGTCGACCCCGAGGGCGTCGCGGAAACGCTGACCTGGTCGCAGCTGCATCGCCGCACGCTCAACGCGGCGCGGGAGTTCGAGCAGTACGGGTCACCCGGCGACCGGGCAGTCATCATCGCGCCGCAGGGCCTGGCTTATGTCGTCGCGTTCCTGGGCGCCATGCAGGCCGGCTTCATCGCAGTCCCACTCTCGGTTCCGGTGCCCGGCTCGCACGACGAGCGGGTCACCGCCGTCATCGCCGACACGTCGCCGGTGGTGGTGCTGACCACCGCCGCGGTGTCGTCGGTCGTCACGCAGCATGTGGACGACGGCGCCGCCGTCATCGCCGTCGTCGCCGTGGACAACCTGGACCTCGACGCACCCGCGCCGCCCGCGGCTGAGCCGGCGCCCGGCCCGGACACCGCCTATCTGCAGTACACCTCGGGATCCACCCGCCAGCCGGCCGGCGTCATGATCAGTCACCGCAACCTGGTGGCCAACTTCGAGCAGTTGATGGCCGACTACTTCGCCGACCACGGCGGCGTGCTGCCCGACGGCGCCCACCTGGTCTCGTGGCTGCCGTTCTACCACGACATGGGTTTGATGCTGGGGATCGTGGCGCCCATCCTCGCGGGGCACCCGGCCGACCTGATGAGCCCGATCGCCTTCCTGACCCGCCCGCCGCGCTGGGTGCAGATGATGTCCCGACCGCGGTACACCTGGTCGGCAGCACCCAACTTCGCCTTCGATCTGACCGCTCGGCGCACCACCGAGGCCGACATGGCCGGCGTGGACCTCAGCGGGGTCGTCGGGATCATCAACGGGGCCGAGCGAATCCACCCGCACACCCTGGTCCAGTTCAACGAACGTTTCGCCGGCCGCGGCTTCCGTCCCGAGTCGATGAAGCCGTCCTACGGCCTGGCCGAGGCGACCGTCTTCGTGGCCAGCGGCAACTGCAACCGGGCGCCGGAAGCCGTCGAGTTCGCCGCCGACGAACTGATCAACGGCATCGCGGTGCGGACGCCGGGCGGATCCCCGCTGATGCGGTACGGGTTGCCCGACTCCCCGCTGGTGCGGATCGTCGACGCCGACACCCGCAAGCCGTGCCCGGACGGCACCGTCGGTGAAATCTGGACGCACGGTGAGAATGTCTCGGCCGGATATTGGTGCAAGCCCGAGCAGACCGGATCGGCATTCGGTGCGACGTTGGCCGATGTACCCGCGGACGACCCCGAAACGGGTTGGCTGCGCACCGGCGATCAGGGCTTCATCTCCGAGGGCGACCTGTTCATCGTGGGACGCATCAAGGACATGCTGATCGTGCGGGGCCGCAACTACTACCCCGAGGACATCGAGGCCACCGTGCAGCAGATCACCCGCGGCCGGGTGGCGGCCGTTGCGGTGTCCGATGAGGAGACCGAAAAGCTGGTCACCATCATCGAACTGAAGAAGGCGGACGACACCGGCGATCTGACCGTGGTGAAAAACGATGTCGTCGCGGCGATTTCGCGCGCGCACGGACTGCACGTGGCCGACATCGTGCTGGTGGCCCCCGGGGCTATCCCGACCACCACGAGCGGCAAGATCCGCCGCGCGGCATGCATCGAGGCGCACCGCAAGGACCAGTTCGTTCGCCTGGACGCCTAGCGCGCCTCAGTGCACGTTGTGATCCAACACGTACTGGAACCCGGCCATCAGCTGTGACAGCGGATCGACGCCGCCGCTACCGAAGGCGGCCTCACTCGCCCCCGCGGTGACGACCGCGGGGTCGTAGCCGCGGACAGGGTCCACGGTGATGGGAGCGGTCAACGGATTGTCGTTACGCGTATATCCGGCGTCCACATAGGGTTTCAGCACCCCATCGAGCTTGTTCAGCGTGCCCTCGTCCACCCCGGCGTATTTGAACGGGAGAACCAGCGGAAGGTGCTGCTCGGGAATCATGTACGTCGTCGTCTTCGCGCCCCGCGAGTTGTACGTGACCGCGACGTTCTGGGGCGGCACATTCGACGGGTTGGTGAACGCCACCGCGGTGTGACCGGTGGCCAGACCGACGATCGCGTTGGTGACGGAGATGATGTTGTCCTGGCGCTGCGGCCAGTCGGCGATGCTGTCGTACGGGGAGATGAACTGGTAGGTGTCGTATTGGCTGTCGACCTCGGGCGGCATCGTGAAGTCCAGCGACGGGACGACGCTGCCGACCGGGAAGTTCTGTCGCAGGAAGCTCTGCCCGAACGGGTTCGTTGTCAGAGGATCACCGAATGTCGCGAAAGACAACTGGTCTGGCGGCGGCGCGGCCGGATCGTTGGCCAGCCGGTTCTTCACCGCGTTGAGCACCATGGCGCCCTCGGATAGCCCCATGGTGGTGCCACTACCACCGGCCTGGATGGCACGGATGAGGTTGCCCTCGCCCACGTCGACCGACTCGCCGATACTCGGGCCGTCCAGGCCCAGCCCCGGGAAACCGTCATCCAGCTTGCCGATCCCCGGGAACAGCCGTTCCAGGGTGTGCCCCTGCACCTGACCGGCCGGATACTGGATGTTCTGGCGATCCAGGCCGGGGAACCAGTCCGCGCCGGTGCGGCGGATGTACTCGTCATAGGGAATACCGAGGACGTGCGCGCCACCGAGCGCGTACGCCTTACCCGGGGTGCCGCGCTGCTCCGGCGCCGGAGATGCGCCGGCGCCCGGAGCGGGTGCCGGCTCGTCAGCGCCCGCGACGCCCAGCCCGGACGCACCGGTGGCGCTGACGGTCACCAGCACGGTCACCGCGGCGAGAAGTTTCTTCATACCTTGCTCCCCTGCGATGTCAATCGAGATGGCCACCAGTTCGCCTTGCCGACCAGCGTAGCGATGGCGGGCACGGTCACGGTCCGTACCAGGAAGGTGTCCAGCAGGATTCCGGCACCGATGACGAACCCGCCTTGCACCACGGTACCGATGCTGGAGAACAACAGGCCCCACATCGAGGCGGCAAAAATCAAACCCGCCGCCGTGATGACACCGCCGGTCGAGGACAACGTCCGGATGATGCTGTACCGGGTGCCGCGCGGAGACTCGTCACGCAACCGCGAAGCGAAGAGCAGGTTGTAGTCGGCACCGACGGCGACCAGCACCACGAAGGCCAGCGGTGGCACCGTCCAGTGCAACTGCTGGCCAAATCCGTACTGGAAGACCAGCACACCGATGCCGAGCGCGGCGAAGAACGAAACCACCACGGAGCCAACCAGATACAGCGGGGCGATGACCGCCCGCAGCAGCAACATCAGCGTCAGCAGCACCACGATGATGGTGACGGCGATGATGAACCGGATGTCCATCTGGTAGTAGTCGCGGGTGTCCCGCAGCGCGGCGGGATACCCGCCCATCGAGATCGACGCATCCGCCAGGGTCGTGTTCGGCTGGGCGCCCTTGGCGGCGTCACTGATCGCGTTGACCTGATCCATCGCCTGCACGCTGAACGGATCGAGTTTGGTGAGCACCAGGTAACGCGCCGAATGCCCGTCGGGCGAGATGAACATCTTCGACGCCATCTTGAAGTCGGGCAGGTCCAGCACCTCGGGCGGGATGTTGAAGCCGGCCATCGCGGGGTTGGCCGCGTTCTGCTTCATCGACAGCAGGAAGGCCGACGCCTGGTCGAGACCCATCCGCATCAACTGGATCTGATCGACCACCTGGTTCACCCCGGTGGAGACCTCCCGGCTGCCGGTCGCCGAGCGGTCGGCCTGCTGCCGGAGCTTGCCCAGCGTCGCCTGCGCCCCGGCCGGTGAATCCAGACCCAACGTCTTCATCAACTTGGTGAGGTTGGTGAAGGCTGACCCGATCTGATTCAGCGACGCGTTGAGGGATTGCCTGTCCTGCATCGACTGCAGTTGTCCGGCAAGGTTGTTGATCTCATCGAGGGTGCCGTCCTGGCGCGCCTGGGCCAGCCGGGAGAAGTGGGCGCGAGTCTCACTGCAGGACGCGTCGAGGTCGCAGGTGACGTTGCCCTGCAGCGCCGCCAGCACCGGCCCCACCCAGCCGAACATGTCCTTGGCCGCGGTGACGCTGATACCCATCGAGTTGCCCAGTTGGTTGATGCTGTCGACCAGCTTGGCGCCGACCTCGACATTGCGGACCAGCTTGTCGCCACCGTTCTGGTCACGCATCGACGAGAACGCGTTGACCATCTGCTGGATGGTGCCTGCGATCTGGTTGACCTGCCCGCGGACATCGCCGAGGCCGGTGGCCAGGGTGCCCGCGCCCTTCGACAGCCGATTGAGATCGGACATGTTCGCGGTGATCATGTCGGCGCCGGTGCCCAGCCGATCACCCACCAGACCCGCCTGATAGGTGGCCCGGAACTCTTGCGGCACAACACCGAGCGGGCGGGTGATGCCACTGACCAACCCGATGTCGGGCACCTGGGTGATGCGTTCGGCCAGCTGCTCCAGATCCGCGAGCGACTGCGGGGTGCGCAGGTCGTGCGGGGACCGGATCAGCACATAGGACGGGATGGATTGATTCAGATCGAAATGGCGTTCCAGCGCCGCGTAACCGACCGAGCTCGGGTCCGAGCCGGGCACCGCCTTGCGGTCGTCGTAGTTGTACTTCGCCAGGCCCACACACCCGGCCAGCAAGATCAGCACCAACAGGCTGGCCACCAGATGCAGCCGGGGCCTGCGGGCGATACGGATGCCCGACCGCCGCCAGAACCGGGTGGTCAACTCGCGCCGCGGGGTGACCCAGCCGCGCGGACCGACGAGCGCGAGAATGGCCGGCAACAGCGTCAGGGCGGCCAGGAAACACACCGCGATACCGATCGCCGAGGACACCCCGACGGTGGAGAACACGCCCATCCGGGCGAAGCTGATCCCGACGAAGGTGAGCCCGATGGTGGCCGCCGACGCGGTGATCACCTTCCCCACCGAACCCAGGGCGAGCCGTACCGCGTCGTCGGAGCTCTCCCCGAGCCGCACGTAGTCGTGATAGCGACTGATCAGGAAGACGGCGTAATCCGTTCCGGCACCGGCGATGATCGCGCTGAGCAGGATGATGGCCTGATTCGACACCCCGAGACCGGTCAGCTGGGACAACCCGGCCACCGCGGATTGCGCGATCACCAGGGATATCCCGATACCGATCAACGGCAGCAGCATGGTGATCGGATTGCGATACACCACCAGCAGCACCAGCAGCACCAGGACGGCGATGGCGAGTTCGATCGGCAGCCGGTCCCGCTCGCCGGCGACGGTCAGGTCCGCGACGGTGGCCGCCGGCCCGGTGAGGTGGACCTCCAGCGGGCCACCCGCGGTGTTCTGCTTGACGATGTCGGCCACCCGGGTGAAGGCGGCGTAGGACTGCGGGGTGCCCAACGCGCCCGCCAGACCCACGGGCAACACCCAGGACTTGTTGTCCTTGCTCGTCAAAAACGAACGCAGAGCCGGTGTTCCGACGAAATCCTGCAACATCACGACGTCTTGCTGATCGTCGCGCAGAGCATCCACCAGCTTGCGGTAGGTCGCCTCGTGGGCGGGTCCCAGCCCGCGCTCGTCGGTCAACACCACCAGCAGCAGGTCATCGCCGCCCGGCTCCTGGAACGCCTCGGTCATCTGCCGGGCCGCGACGCTGGACGGGGCGTCGCCCGGCAGCATCGCCAGCGGATGCTTCTGGGCCATCTCGTTCAGGCTCGGGAATGTCAACGGCAGCACCACCGCCAGCGCGACCCAGAGCCCGACCACCGCCCAGGGCATCCGCACGACAAAGTCAGCTAGCCGTCGCACGTCGCCCCCAGCAGTGGTCCTTGGAATCGAGTGGCCCCGAAACTCGCCGTCACGGGATCGAGCCGCGCAATCCTGCGGCGCGCCGCGCGTCAGGCAAAACGACCCCAATCGCCACTGTCGGCCACCTGCTCGCAGACGGATTTCATCGTCGCTATGTAGCGGGCCACCGACTTCTGGGCCACCGGGTTGTCCGGGAACATCACCGACATTGCCGTGCCCACCTCGTAGCGGAATACGTAGATCGTGAGCTGGTAGGAGAATCTTCCGTCGGAGTAAATTCCGATATTGTTCGAGTAACCCATCTCAGCTGCGGCGATTACCGCGTTCAGTGGCGCGGCACCACCATGCAGGAAGTTGGAAACGGGAAAGTTCGGGTGCGGCTTGTCCAACCACGGCGCCAATTCGAGCACCCGGTAAAACGGCACCCTCGCCAGGCTCAGGCCGGAATCGAATGACGTCTGAGCCGCCCACGCGGCTTCGGCGAAGGTCGTCGCGGCGATGGGCACGGTGATCGGCACCAGACCGGTGAACCAGCCCTGGGTCATGAAGTTGTCGGTGGTGCGGCGAGTGTCCCTCGGCGTGAGCCCGTAGTAGGTCGCCGCACCGGTCAGTTCATGCTCGACCATGGCGGTGCAGGCAAATAAACCACCGACGAAACGGGTGCCCGCCGCGGTGCAGGCCGCCTCGAATCGCGCTGTTTGCTCCGCGTCCAGCAGCATCTCCCCGACCATGTCGGCCACCGTCGGCTCCAGCGGGTTACCCAGCGGTAGGGCGAACTCCGGCAAACTGCCGTTGTTGTTCTCGGCAAACTCGATCCAGGCCCGCACCTCGGGCGAATCGACGGTCAGATCGGCCGTGGATTCGCGCTCCTGAATACAGAAATCGTCGAAGCGACCGGCTTCGGGCAACGGCATCGGCTGACCGCTGGTGGTGAGCGACGTGTACATGCCGTGCGCCTCCAGCATCGTGATCCCGATGAGCGCCGCGTCCCCGTGCACATGGTCGATGCTCGCGTAGAAATCGAAATGATCGTCGCTTTGAACAATGCCGAATGAAAAGCAGCCCCATTCCAACGGAGTGGGTATGTCGACAATGTGTTTACGCGCGTCTTCCGCGGTGAATTCGCCTTGGTTGACGGGCTCGAATTCAATATCGGCGGGGTCGACAATGGCGCGTCTGACGATGTCGCCCGAACCGGAATATTCGAACCAGCTGCGATAGGTGTCGTGCCGGCGCAGGTAGGCGTTGAGCGCGTGATCCATCGCGTCGATATCGCATTTACCAGGCACTTCGCAGGTGGCAATGATTTGCCGGGAATAGTCCAGTCCAGCGGCGCCCTGCTCGTAGACACCACGAATGTGCTGGCCCTGCATATAACTGACCGGGACCGTGCTGACCGGCGCTTGCCGCGCCTTTTCCATAGCCGCGTTTGTCGGGTGCCAGGACGTCACGACGCCAGGGCTCGGCGTCCAATCATCGATCGTCCCGATCGTGATCTTCCCGATTTGCAAGATGTCCCTCCCGGGTGTGAGCGGCGACGGCTGCGGTCCAGCAACACCGACGGCGACTTCACGATAGCCCGTGCCGCGGCGGAGGTCGCCCACACGTCCCTGTGCACACGCTTTGAGACTGTTCGCGGACCGGGTTGCGAAGCGGGCGCACACGCGCCGCCGGGGACTTCGTCCACAGGCTGGAAACCACTTGTTTCAGCAACCCACATGCAATACTGACGAGCGAGAAACAAGCCGGCCGTGGCTGTCGGGGGACTGAGCGCGTAGCGGCCGTTCGCATGACAATCCTGGCCTTGCCGCGGTCTCCCGCATGGCATCGAAACTTCACTGACGCGGAGAGCACAAACCTGATGGCATCAACCAACCGTTCCACGGAGCAGCCGACCCGCTTCGCGATCATCGGCTACGCCGCGCGCCTGCCCGGCGCCGCCGATGCCGAGCAGTACTGGGAGGTGCTGCAGTCCGGACGCGATGCGGTCTCGGAGGTCCCGCAGGACCGGTGGGACGTGGACGAGTTCTTCGACTCGGATGCATCCGCCCCCGGCAAGGTCGTCACCCGCCGGGCCGGCTTCGTCGACGACGTCATCGGTTTCGACGCACCGTTCTTCGGGGTGTCGGCACGCGAGGCCAGGCTGATGGACCCGCAGCACCGGCTGCTCCTGGAGACCGCGTGGCGCGCCGTCGAACATTCGGGCACGGCGCCAACGGCTTTGGCCAACTCCCGGACCGGCGTGTTCGTCGGCTTGTCCACCCACGACTACCTGGGCATGGCCTCTTCCGAACTGACCTATCCCGAGATCGAGGCCTACCTGGCCATCGGCACCTCATCCGCGGCAGGCGCGGGCCGGATCAGTTACCGGCTCGGTCTGCACGGCCCGGCGGTCACCGTCGACACCGCCTGCAGTTCGTCGCTGGTCGCCATCCACCAGGCCTGCCAGGCGCTGCTCCTGGACGAATGCGACCTCGCCCTGGCGGGCGGCGCGAACGTCCTGCTCAGCCCGGCGACCATGATCACCTTCTCGCAGTCCCGAATGCTGGCGGCCGACGGCAAGTGCAAGACCTTCGACGCCGCCGCCGACGGCTACGTGCGCGGTGAGGGTTGCGGTGTCATCGTCATCAAGCGCCTGGAGGACGCCGTCCGCGACGGCGACCGGATCCGGGCCGTGATCCGCGGCAGCGCGGTGAACCAGGACGGCGCCTCGGGCGGGCTGACGGTACCCAACGGCGTCGCCCAGCAGCGCGTCATCGCCGAGGCGCTGGAGCGCGCCGGCGTCGCCCCGGCCGAGATCGACTACCTGGAGGCGCACGGCACCGGAACCTCCCTGGGTGACCCCATCGAGGTCCAGGCCGCTGCCGCGGCCCTGGGCAAGGGCCGCGCTGCCGACCAGCCGCTGCTGATCGGATCGGCCAAGACCAACATCGGGCATCTGGAAGCCGCCGCCGGCATCGCCGGTGTGCTCAAGGTGGTGCTCTCGCTCGAGCATCAGGAACTGCCCAAACACCTGCACTTCCAGAACCCGTCACCGCACATCCCCTGGGACCGGATCCCGGTGCGGGTGGTCGACGAGGCGACCGGATGGGAACGCAACGACCGGCCGCGCATCGCGGGGGTGAGTTCGTTCGGCTTCTCCGGCACCAACGCGCACGTCATCCTCGAAGAGGCGCCGGTGGCGCCCCCCGCCGCCATGGCCGCCGCGGCCGATGATCGGCGGTTCGAGGTGCTTCCGCTGTCGGCGCGCACGCCGGCCGCGCTGGTACAGACCGCCGAGCACTACCGCAGTTGGTTGACCGCACACCCGGAGGCCACGTTGGCCGATGTGTGCCTGACCGCCGGTGCCGGCCGGGCGCACCTCGAGCACCGGGCCGCCCTGGTGGTGAACTCGCTGGAGTCCGCGCGCGAACTGCTCGGAGCGCTGGCCGATGACCGCCCCGCACCCGGTCTGGTGCGCGGGGAGTGCGCCGACGCGCCGAAGACCGCCTGGCTGTTTCCCGGCCAGGGCAGCCAGTACGCCGGCATGGCCCGCCAGCTCTTCGAGACCGAACCGGTGTTCGCCGCCACCGTGACCCGGTGCGCCGAAGCGCTGGCCGGGATACTCCGAACACCGCTGCTGGAACTGCTTTTCGACGCACCCGACGGCGATGCAACCCTGCGCCAAACCCAGCACGCCCAGCCCGCGATCTTCGCAGTCGAGATGGGCCTGGCCCACCTCTGGCAGTCCTGGGGCCTGCAACCCGACGTGGTGCTCGGGCACAGCGTCGGCCAGTACTCGGCGGCCTGCGTCGCCGGTGTGTTCAGCCTGGAGGACGGCGTCCGGCTGCTCGCCGAGCGGGGCCGCCTGTTCGGTGAGCTGCCCGCCGGGGGCCGGATGTCGGCCGTCTTCGCCGACCCGGACCGGGTCGAGCGCTTCAGCGACGAGTTCCCGAGTCTGTCGGTGGCCGCCTACAACGGCGCCAACACCGTGTTGTCCGGCCCCGCCGAGGACCTGGAGCAGGCGGTGGCCCAGTTGACCGCCGACGGCGTGCGCTGCGACTGGCTGGACACCAGCCATGCGTTCCACTCCGCGCTGCTGGACCCCGCTCTCGACGAATTCGAGGCGTACGCCAACCAGTTCGAATTCAAAGCCCCCGAACGCATTCTGGTGTGCAACCGGACCGGGACCGCGCTGGGCCGCACCGCCAAGCTGGACGGCGCCTACTGGCGCCGGCACGCCCGTCAGCCCGTCGAATTCGCCAAGGGCGTGGCGACGCTGGCCGAACTGGGCTGCGCCGTACTGCTGGAAGTGGGTCCGCAGCCGGTGCTGACCGCCGCGGCCATGCGGGTGTGGCCGGACCCCGCCACCGCACCGCGGGCGATCGCGTCGATGCGCCAGAACGGCGCCGACCATCGCCAGGTCGCCGAAGCCCTGGCCCACGCTTATGTGGCCGGGCATGTGCCCGACTTCGCCGCCGTCCGGCAGGGCCCGGCGCGCAAGCTGGACCTGCCGACCTATCCGTTCCAGCACCGGCACTACTGGTTCCGGGACAAGCAGACGACGCCGGCCAGGACCGACAGCGCCCGCACCGAAGCCGTCCAGCTGCTCGAAGACGGTCGCATCGAGGAACTCGCCGCCCTGCTCGGTGGCGCGGACGGCACCGCCGACGTGCTCAACAAGCTTGCCGCCCAACACAACCGGCAGCGCAGCGCGCAGTCCATCGCGGATGCCCGGTACGAGGTCCGCTGGCAGCCGTTCGCCGGTACCCTCACCACCCAAGCCGGTGAAGGCTCCGCCTGGGTGGTCGTCGGCGACGACACCGCCGTGCTGCAGCCGATCCTCGACGCGCTGAGCACCCATGGCCACCGGCACCGGGTGCTCGGCCTGCCGGTGTCCGACGCCGACGAGCAGCAACTGGAAGCCGCCCTGCGCGCCGCCGTGGACGACGAACCGGCACTGCGCATCCTGCATGTGGCGGCCCTGGAGTCCGACGGCGCGGCGTCGATGAAGTCGCTGCTGCGCATGCAGCACCGGACCCTGGGCGGCACCCAGCGCCTGTTCCGGGCCGCTGCCGCCGCCGAATTGCGCGCACCCATCTGGGTGGTGACCCGCGGCGCGCAACGTGTCACCGACACCGACGCCGTGGCACCGGAGCAGAGCAGCCTGTGGGGATTCTGCCGGGCGGCCGCGCTGGAGTACCCGCAGATCTGGGGTGGCCTGGCCGATGTGACGGGTGGTGACGACTGGTCGGCACTGATCAAGCAGGTCGTCGGAGCCCCGCGCGGGGAGGATCAGATCGCGCTGCGCGAGCAGACCGTGCACGTGCCGCGGCTGATCCGGCGGACCGGACAGCCCAACCCAACGCCGCTGGAATTGCGTTCCGACGCAACATATCTGGTGACCGGCGGGCTGGGATCGCTCGGACTGGAGATCGCCGAATTCCTGGCCGCTCAGGGCGCCCGGCAGTTGGTGCTGACCAGCCGCCGCGCCCCCGGCAGTGCCGCACAACAACGCATCGACGCCCTCGGCGCCCAACACGGCGCCCAGGTCCGGGTCATCACCGCTGATGTGGCCAATCCGCACGATGTGGCGCATCTGATCGCCACCGTGGCGGCCGATCTGCCGCCACTGGCCGGCATCGTGCACGCCGCAGGCGAGAACAGCACCACCGCACTGAGCTCTCTGGACGCCGCCGAACTGGACCGGGTGTTCTCCGGAAAGGTCTGGGGTGCTTGGTATCTGAGCGAGCTGATCGCCGACATGAAGTTGGACTTCTTCCTGTCCACCTCGTCGATCTCCTCGGTGTGGGGCAGCTACGGGCAGAGCGCCTACAGCGCGGCCAACGCCTTCCTGGACGGCCTGACCTGGCGCCTGCGTGAGCAGGGTGTGCCCGGTCTCAGCGTCAACTTCGGTCCCTGGGCGGCCGGGATGGCCGACCCGGATGCCCGCGCGCAACTGGACCGCCGCGGCGTGCGCACCCTGTCGCCGGCCGACGCACTGGCCGGCATGGCCGACGTCATCGTCGGAGCCACCGCCCAGGGTGTGGTGGCCCGCATCGACTGGTCCCGCTTCCTGCCCATCTACCTGCAGACCGGGGCGCGCGCGCTGCTGGCCGAGGTGGCCCGCGAAGTGCCCGACTCGGTGTCCGCGGCCGCGGCACCGTCGGGCTCCACCCGTCTGGTCGAACAACTCACCGCCGCTCCCGTGCAGCAGCGCAAGAAGCTGGTGCTGGAATACCTGCGCGACGCCGTCGCCGAGGTCACCCAGATCGACGCCGCCGATATCCGCGAAGAGGGCGGATTCTTCGACCTCGGCATGGACTCGCTGATGGCCGTGGAACTGCGCCGCCGACTGGAACAGGGCGTCGGTAAGGAACTCCCGGCGACGCTGGCGATGGACTACCCGCGGCTCACCGACGTGGCCGATTACCTGCTCGGCGATGTGCTGCACCTCAACGAACGCGCCGGCGCAAAGGCTGCGGCCCAACACGTCTCATTGGCGACCTCGGCGACCGACGAGCCGATCGCCATCATCGCGGTGGCGTGCCGGTTCCCCGGTTCGCCCGACCCCGACGCATACTGGGAACTGTTGGCCGGCGGTGTCGACGCGATCCGCGAGATCCCGGAGGACCGCTTCGACGTCGACGAGTTCTACGACCCCGAGCAGCAGACCCCGGGCAAGATCTACACCCGCAACGGCGGTTACCTCGACAGCGTGGACGGCTTCGATCCGGAGTTCTTCGGTATCTCCCCGCGCGAGGCCATCTGGATCGATCCGCAGCAGCGGCTGATGCTCGAAATCGCCTGGGAGGGCCTGGAACGGGCCGGGTACTCGCCGTCGTCGCTGCGTGGCAGCCGAAGCGGCGTGTTCGTCGGCGTCGGTGCCAACGAGTACTCGCATCTGCTGTCCGGCGATTCGGTGGACAACCTCGAAGCGCATTTCATCACCGGCAACGCGCTCAACGCGATCGCGGGTCGGGTCGCCTTCACCCTGGGCCTGGAGGGCCCGGCGATGGCGGTCGACACCGCGTGCAGTTCCTCACTGGTGGCCGTGCATCAGGCCAGCCAGGCGCTGCACTCCGGTGACTGCGATTTGGCGCTGGCCGGCGGGGTGAACGTCCTGCTCAGCCCGGCGTCCATCGTCGCGGCCTCGCAAGCCCGGATGCTGTCCCCGGACGGCCGGTGCAAGACCTTCGATGCCGCCGCCGACGGTTACGTGCGCAGTGAGGGTTGCGGCGTGCTGGTACTCAAGCGGCTGTCCGACGCCCAGCGCGACGGTGATCGCATCTGCGCGGTGATCCGCAGCAGCGCGGTCAACCAGGACGGCGCTTCCAGCGGCCTGACCGTGCCCAATGGCGGTGCGCAACAACGCCTCATCACCTCGGCGCTGTCTCGTGCCGGTCTCACCGGCGGCGACGTCGACTACTTGGAGGCACACGGCACCGGCACCCCGCTGGGGGATCCGATCGAGGTGCAGGCCGCCGCGGCCGCCTATGGCGCCGGCCGCGAGCCGAACCGGCCGCTGCTGATGGGCACCGCGAAAACCAATATCGGGCACCTGGAGTCGGCGGCGGGCGTCGCCGGCCTGATCAAGGTCGTGCTGTCGCTGCAGAACGAGATGCTGCCGCAGACTCTGCACTTCCAGAACCCGTCGCCGCACATCCCGTGGGACACCCTGCCGGTGCGGGTGGTCGACGAGGCGACGCCGTGGGTCACCGACGGCAGGCCGCGGCGCGCGGGTGTGAGTTCGTTCGGGTTCACCGGCACCAACGCGCACGTGTTGCTCGAAGAGGCGCCGGCGCTGCCCGCCGAAGAGGTCGGCGATGAGGCGCCGCGCGAACCGCTGAGTGTGGTGGCGCTGTCCGCGCGGTCCGCGCAGGGGCTGACCGCACTGGCGCAGCGCTACAGCACCTGGCTGGACGCGCACCCCGACGTCTCGATCGACGACGTGGCCTTCACCGCGGGCGCCGGACGGGCCCACTTCGAGCACCGTGCTGCGGTGGTCGCGAACACGGTGCCCGAAGCGAAGATGCTGCTGGACGACCTGGTGGCCAACCGGCTGCGGCCGGGCGTGGTCCGCGGCGAATGCACCGATCCGCCGACCACGGCATGGTTCTTCCCCGGGCAGGGCAGCCAGTACCCGGGGATGGCGCGCGAATTGTTCGAGACCGAGCCGATTTTCGCGGATACCGTCCGGCGCTGCGCGCAAGCCGTCGACGGCATGCTGCCCCGCCCGCTGCTGGAGGTGCTGTTCGGCGCCGGCCGGGAAGCTGCCGAGACGTTGAAGCACACCTCCTTCGCCCAGCCGGCGATCTTCGCCGTCGAGATGGGCCTGGCCCGGCTGTGGCAGTCCTGGGGTATCGAGCCGGACGTGGTGCTGGGCCACAGCGTCGGGCAATATGCGGCCGCGTGCGTGGCCGGGGTGTTCAGCCTCGAGGACGGCGCACGGCTGATTGCCGAGCGCGGCCGGCTGTTCGGCAGCCTGCCCGCCGGCGGCCGGATGGTGGCCGTGTTCGCCGACCCCGAATACGTGGAGGGCGCCGCCGAGGCGTTCCCGCGGGTGTCTGTCGGCGCCTACAACGGCCGCAACACGGTGCTGTCCGGTCCGGGTGAGGATCTGGAGCAGATCGTCGCCAACTGCAGCCAGGACGGCGCCCGCTGCACCTGGCTGGAGACCAGCCACGCATTCCATTCCGAGTTGCTGGATCCGGTGCTCGACGAATTCGAGTCCTTCGCTTCGCAGTTCGAGTACGCGGTGCCGACCCTGCCCCTGGTGTGCAACCGGACCGGGACGGTACTGACCGCCGAGACACCGCTGAACGCGCTGTACTGGCGGCGTCATTCGCGCCAGCCGGTGCAGTTCACCGAGAGCGTGCGCACCATCGCGGCGCTGGGGTGCTCGGTGTTGATGGAGATCGGGCCGCAGCCCATCCTGACCGCTGCGGCGCTGCAGAGCTGGCCGGACTCCTCGGATGCGCCGCGCACCATCGTGTCGCTGCGCAAGGGCGCCAACGCCGCACGACAGATCACCGAAGCGCTCGCCACCACCTACATCTGCGGGCATCGGCCCAACTTCGCCGCCAAGCACCACACGCCGGCACACCGGCTGGAACTGCCGACCTACCCGTTCCAGCGTCGCCGCTTCTGGCCGAAGGTCTCCGGGATGCGGGCCGATGGCACCGCGACGTCGGGCATCCTGGGCAGCGCCAAAGATCTGGCCTCCGGGGACACCGTCTACAGCAACGTGTTCTCGGTCAAGACGCAGCCATGGCTGGCACATCACGTCATCTACGGCACCGTCGTCGTTCCGGGTGCGACGTACGCCGCGATGGCGCTGGCCGCGGCCGGCGCCCCCGCGCGGGTCAAGGAGGTCTTCTTTTACGAGCCGATCATCCTGCCCGACAAGACTTCCCGTGAAGTTCAGCTGACCTTGCATCCGGTCGACGACGGCTGGAAGTTCCAGGTGCACAGCCGGGCCTACGGTGTTCAGGAGGCCGAGTGGTCACTGAACTCCGACGGCACTCTGTTGGCCGGCGCCGATCCCGACACGGAAGCCCAGGAAGCCGCGGTCTCCCCGGACGAGGCGATCGAGCAGATGAATCGCACCCGTCCGCAGGAACTGTTCGACATCTTCCACGACATGGAACTCGCCTGGGGACCGACATGGTCCACCTCGCTGAAGTCGTTGTGGGTCGGTGAGGGCGAGGCGATCGGTGACATCGCCATCGGTGACGAGCTCGCCGAGCATCTGAGCAGCGAGCCGATCCACCCGGTGTTGCTCGACCTGTGCACCGGCGTGGCCTTCCCGGCCTTCCCGGCGATCCTGGCCGCCGAGCAGGGCATGTCCGATCTGTTCCTGCCGCTGCGGTACGGGCAGGTGCAGGTGCTGGAGAAGATGCCGCGGCGGTTCTACTGCCGGGCACGTTGGCATGCCAACGCCCTCAACGGTGAAACCCAGGTCTTCGACATCGATTTCGTCGACCGCGACGGGCGGGTACTGGGCGGCATCCGCGAGTTCACGGTGAAACGTGCCCCTCGGGAGGCGTTGCTGCGCGGGCTGGGCGGGGACTCGACCCGGCTGCTGTACACGTTGGGCTGGCAGGAGGCCGCGCTGCCCGCGGTCGACAGTGCGGACGGAGCCGCCGCGACCGCGACCGGCACCTGGCTGATCGCCGGATTCGACAAGCTGGCGGCCGAGGTGCCCGGAGCCGTCCCGGTCACCGATCCGGACGGTTGGCCGCAGGCGTTTGCCGATGCCGCCGAGCGGGGCGCACCGGTCACCGGGATCGTCTGGCGCAGTTCCGGACAGCCCGAGACGGACGGACCCACGGCCGACCTCGCGGCGCGCCTGGAGGACGAGATCGCGTCCCTGCTCGCCGCCACCCAGACCGCGCTGTCTGAGCAGAAGAGCACGCTGGCCGACGGATTGTGGATCGTCACCGAACGGGCGGTGGCCACCGAACCCGGTGAGCCGGTCGACCCCGTGCAGGCCGCGCTGTGGGGCTTCGGGCGCACCCTGATCGCCGAGCAGCCGACGCTGCGGGTCCGGCTGGTCGACGGGGACACCTCCGACGAGTCGCTGAACTGGCTGGCCGGCGCGCTCGGCACACCGGTCACCGAACCCGAAATGGCGGTGCGCCAAGGTCGTTTCCTGGTGTCGCGGCTGCTGCACTGGGCGCGCAGCGGGCAACTGCCTATGCCGCGCAGCGACGATTACGTGCTGGCACCGACCGAGCGCGGCGCGATCGACAACCTGCGCCTGACCGAGGCGCAGGTGAGCGCGCCGGAACCCAATGAAGTCCAGGTCCGCATCGAAGCCGCCGGCCTCAACTTCCGCGACGTGCTCAACGTGCTCGGCCTCTACCCCGGCGATCCGGGCCCGATCGGTGGCGACCTGTGCGGTGTGGTCACCGAAGTGGGTTCCGAGGTCACCGGATTCGAGGTCGGTCAGCGGGTCTTCGGCTCCATGCAGGGCGCGTTCGCCAGCCGGCTGAATGTGCCTGCGCCATTGCTGGCAACGGTGCCGGACGGGATCGGCGCCGTCGACGCGGCGACCATTCCCGCTGCGGCGCTGACGGTCCGCCTGGCGTTCGACTGGGCCAAGCTCAAGCCAGGGGACAAGGTGCTCATCCATGCCGCCAGCGGTGGCGTGGGGCTGGCCGCGGTGCAGATGGCCCGGGCGCACGGCGCGGTGGTGTTCGCGACCGCGAGCAAGTTCAAGCGGGCCACCCTGCGTGAGATGGGCGTGCAGTACGTCTATGACTCGCGCACAACGGATTTCGCGGATCAGATTCTTGCGGACACCGATGGCGCGGGCGTGGACGTGGTGCTCAACAGCCTGACCAACGACGGCTTCATCGAAGCGACGGTGCGGGCCACCGCCAAGGGGGGCCGGTTCGCCGAGATCGCCAAGCGCGATATCTGGACGGCCGAACAGATGGGCGCGCTGCGTCCCGATATCGACTACGAGATCGTCGCACTGGACGTGACGATGATGACCGATCCGGACCACATCCAGCGGCTGATGGCCGAGGTGTCCGACGGGTTGGCCAACGGCGAGTGGACACCGGTGCCCGCCGAGGTCTACCCGCTGACCGAGGCCAGGACTGCGTTCCGCCGCATGCAGCAGGCCCGGCATATCGGCAAGATCGTGGTGCAGATGCCCAAACCGCTTCAGCCGCATGGTGACCGCAGCTATCTGGTCACCGGTGGCCTGGGCGCCCTCGGCCTGCACACGGCGTCCTACCTGGCCCAGCTCGGCGCCGGTGACATCGTGCTGACCAGCCGCCGCGTTCCGGATGCCGAGGCGCAGCACGTCATCGACACCATCACCGAGCGGTACCACTGCCGGATCCATGTCTTCTCGGCCGACGTCGGCGATGAGTCCGATGTGGCCGGGTTGCTGGCGAAGGTCCGCGCCGAGTTGCCGCCGTTGGCGGGCGTGGCCCACCTGGCCGGTGTGCTCGACGACGCGCTGGTGCCCCAGCAGGACCTGGACCGGTTCCGCGCCACGCTGGCACCGAAAGCCTATGGGGCACATCACCTGCATCGGTTGACCAAGGATGACGATCTGGACTTCTTCATCGTCTATTCGTCAGCGTCGGCGGTGCTCGGTTCGCCTTCGCAGGCCAACTACGCGACCGCCAATGCCCTGCTGGACGGGCTGGTCGCGCAGCGCAGGGCCAACGGCCTGCCCGCCACCGCCATCAATTTCGGCCCGTGGGGTCACGGCGGTATGGCCAGTTCGCAGGCCGCGGTGGCCAACCTCAGCGCCCAGGGCATGATGCCGCTGGAGCCGTCGGCGGCACTGGCCGCACTCGGCGAGGCCATCCGGCACGGCGCGGCGCAGGCCACCGTGCTCAAGGCCAACTGGAAACGGACGGCGAAGATGCTCGGCGGGATCCGTCCGCCGCTGCTGGATCAGGTGCTGCCCAGCGGCGACGGCGCGGTGACCGGCGACAGCGAGATGCTGCGCCAGCTACAGGAGCTCCCGGTGGCAGCGCGGGCCGGCTTCGTCACCGAGTTCCTGCAGCGCGAGGTGCAGGGCTTCCTGCGGCTCGCACAGCCGCCCGCCGCATCCAGCCGGTTCCTGGACCTGGGTACGGACTCGCTGATGGCCGTCGAACTGCGCAACCGGCTGTTCGGCCAGTTCGGTGGCAAGTTCGATATCAGCCCGACCGCGGTGTTCGACTACCCGACCATCGGGGAGCTGGCCGAGCATCTGGTCTCGCAATTGCCGGATGCGGAGACGCCGCCGGCCGACGACGAGGCCGCCGAGACGGTGCCCGCGGACTAAGCCCAGCGCGTCGCTTCCACACCGACGGGAAGCGGCGGATGTAACGGCACATCCAGCCCGTCGTAGATTCCGGCGGGCTGGGTGGCCAGCCATTCGATGGCGCCGAGCAGACGGTTGGCCGCCGTGGTGTTGCCGCCGTCGGCGCGGGTGCCGCCCGGCACGTCGGCGCGCACCACAATGGTGAGTTGCGGGTCGCCGTCGATGAACACCCGGTGGTCCCCGGCGCCCTGATCGGGTGCGGGCCAGTCCGGCGCGACCGACGGATGGATGCGGGTGATGTGCTCGATGACCACCCGCTGCCGACCGCCGGCCCAGCCGATCACCTTGAGCCGGAACGCGCCCTGGGTGCCCGCCTCGAAGGTGCCCATCACGGTGTCGACGTCCTCGGTCAGCGCCTGGCGCTGCACGTCCTCGGTGATCTCGTCGATCTCCAGACCGAGCCCGCGCCCGATCAGGCGCACGTTTCCGCCCCAGACCATGGTCGGAATGGACGGCAGCAGCATCATCGGGGTGTCGTCCATCGAGCCTCCGAACCCGCACAGCACCTTCACCGAGTGCGGCTGGTCGTAGGTGGAGTAGTCGAAGATCTCCTGGCAGTGGATGGTCTCGATGCGGGTGCACAAGCCGGCCGCGAGCACCGCGAGCGCGTCGTTGCCCCAGCCCGGGTCGACGCCGCTGACCAGTAGCGAAGCCCCTCCGGCCGCGGCCGCCGCGGCGAGCCGGGACACCCATTCCGGCGGTGCCGAGCGTGGGTCGTAGAGCGAGTACAGCGACGGCGTCACCACGTGGGCCCCGGATTTGAGGCAGCGCTCGATATCGCCGATGGCCTCCTCGGGCCGAATGTCCCCGGAGGCCATGTAGGCCACCGCGTCGGCCCCGCTCAGCGCCTCGTCGACGTCGGTGGTGGCCAGGACGCCGGTGCTCTCCGGGAGCCCGGCAAACCCGGCCGCATCCCGGCCGGCCTTCTCGGCGGACGACGTGATGACGCCGGACAACTCCAGACCCGGAAAAGCGACCGCCGAACGGATCGCGGTCGAGCCCATATTTCCCGTTCCCCATACCACCACGCGCCTCATCCGCACCACATTAGAGGTTTGATGAGCGTTTCCGTGGCGAGCATCACAGATCACCGATAAGGGCACGTCAAACGGCAAAAACAGCGGTGTGCGACGGCCCGATCAACCAGCGGGTTGGTTCGCTGGCGCACATTTGCTCCAGACCCCTTTGAGATGCGGTTACCGGGCGGTATAGTTCTGAACAGTTACTGGTGGGTAACTTAGCCCTGAGTACCCAACCGACAGCTTCAATCTCATTGAGGAGAAATCGTGGGCCACTACAAGAGCAACGTCCGTGACCAGGTCTTTACCCTGTTCGACGTACTCGGTCTCGACAAGGCGCTCGGCGCAGGCTCGTACAGCGACCTGGACGCCGACACCGCCAAGGAGATGATCTCCGAGATGGCGCGCCTGGCCGAGGGTCCAGTCGCCGAATCGTTCGCCGACGGCGACCGCAACCCGCCGATCTTCGATCCCAAGACGCACACCGTGAAGCTTCCCGAGTCCTTCAAGAAGTCGGTGAAGGTCACCATCGAAGGCGGCTGGAACAAGGTCAGCCTCGACGAGGAGCTCGGCGGCGTGCCCGCCCCCAAGGCGCTGCTGTGGGCGCTCAACGAGCACATCCTGGGCGCCAACCCCGCCGTGTGGATGTACGCCGGCGGTTCGGCGTTCGCGCAGATCTTCGCGCACAACGGCACCGAAGAGCAGAAGAAGTGGGCCGTGATCGCCGCTGAGCGCGACTGGGGCGCCACCATGGTGCTGACCGAGCCCGACGCGGGCTCCGACGTCGGCGCCGGCCGCACCAAGGCCATCAAGCAGGAGGACGGCTCCTGGCACATCGACGGCGTGAAGCGGTTCATCACCTCCGCCGAGGCCGATGACATGTTCGAGAACATCTTCCACCTGGTGCTGGCCCGCCCCGAGGGCGCCGGCCCCGGCACCAAGGGCCTGTCGCTGTTCTTCGTGCCGAAGTTCCACTTCGACTTCGAGACCGGCGAGCTGGGCGAGCGCAACGGCGTCTACGTCACCAACGTCGAGCACAAGATGGGCTTGAAAGTCTCGACCACCTGTGAGCTCACCTTCGGCCAGCACGACAAGCCCGCCAAGGGGTGGCTGGTCGGCGAGGTGCACAACGGCATCGCGCAGATGTTCGACGTCATCGAGCAGGCCCGGATGATGGTGGGCACCAAGGCCATCGCCACCCTGTCGACCGGCTACCTCAACGCCCTGGAGTACGCCAAGGAGCGTGTGCAGGGTGCCGATCTGACCCAGATGACCGACAAGGCCGCCCCGCGCGTCACCATCACGCACCACCCGGACGTCCGTCGTTCGCTGATGACTCAGAAGTCCTACGCCGAGGGTATGCGCGCGCTGTACCTGTACACCGCCACCTTCCAGGACGACGAGGTCGCTTCGGCCCTGCACGGCGTGGACGGGGACCTGGCACTGCGGGTCAACGATCTGCTGCTGCCCATCGTGAAGGGCTACGGCTCCGAGCAGGCCTACGCCAAGCTCACCGAGTCGCTGCAGACCTTCGGTGGATCCGGCTTCCTGCAGGACTACCCGATCGAGCAGTACATCCGCGACGCCAAGATCGACTCGCTCTACGAGGGCACCACCGCCATCCAGGCGCAGGACTTCTTCTTCCGCAAGATCATCCGCGACAAGGGCCAGGCGCTGTCCTACGTGGCCGGCGAGATCGACACGTTCATCAAGAACGAGTCGGGCAACGGTCGTCTGAAGGCCGAGCGTGCGCTGCTGGCCACCGCCCTGGAGGACGTGCAGGCCATGGCTGCCACCCTGACCGGCTACCTGATGGCCGCGCAGGAGGATGCCGCCAGCATCTACAAGGTGGGCCTGGGCTCGGTGCGCTTCCTGCTCTCGGTCGGCGACCTGATGGTCGGCTGGCTGCTGCAGCGTGAGGCCGCCGTCGCCATCGCGCAGCTCGACGCCGGTGTCACCGGTGACGAGAAGGCCTTCCTCGAAGGCAAGGTCGCGGCCGCGTCGTTCTTCTCGAAGAACTTCCTGCCGCTGCTGACCAGCACCCGCACCGTCATCGACGGTATCGACAACGAGGTCATGGAACTGGACGAAGCATCCTTCTGATCCACTCCTCATAAGCAAGTGCCCCCGGTGATCCCGGGGGCACTTGTTTTTGTGTCAGCGGTTCTGCAGCACGGCGATGCGGGCGGGGCCGTGGTGGTGGTGCCAGCCGGGCGCCATGGTCGGCGCCGGGTGGGCCTTGACCTCAGGGCTGTAGGAGTAGCCGGGGCCGGTGGGGCCCTGTGCAGTGGTGGCCGCGGCGGCGGTGCCGGCCAGGCCGAGGGCGCCCGCGCCGATGATGCCCGCGGTGACGATGCCGAGTCCCAGGTGCTTGATCATTTCGGTAATCCTTTGTGTGAGTTGCTTTCTCCGTTGCGATAACAATGCTCCGAACGGCGCTCCGGATCTGTCGGGTGACCGGTGGATGCATCGGGTGAAGTGGTTGTCCCCCGATCGGGGGAACGGCACGGCGCGTATCGGCAAGATTGACGTCATGCTGCATGCCCGACGCGCCATCCTGCTCGTCTCCCTGGCCGCCACCACCGCGCTGACCGTGGTGCTGGGTGTGACGGATCCCGAGGCGCCGCTGTCCTATCCCTCGCGGTTCCTGATCTGGAATCTGTTCCTGGCGTGGATCCCGATGGTGGCCGCGGTCGCCTTCGCCAGTGTGCGGCGCGGCATCTGGCTGCTGCCGCTGGGCGTGCTGTGGCTGGCGTTCCTGCCGAACTCGCCCTATCTGGTGACCGATCTGGTGCACCTGGGCGATGATGTCGAGCTGTGGCGGCACATCCTGCAGTACGGATTCGCGGCGTGGACGGGCGTCGTCCTCGGTGTGGTGTCGATGCGGCTGGTGCACAATCGCGTCGAGAGCCAGTTCGGCGCGGCCGCCGGGTGGTTCCTGGTCATCGTGTCGGTGGGGTTGTGCGCCGTCGGCGTGGTGATCGGGCGGTTCCAGCGGTGGAACTCGTGGGATCTGGTCACGCGGCCGGACGCGGTGGTGGCTGGGACGCTGGAATGGGTGCGCTCACCGCTGGCGTACGTGCAATCGACGGGCGTGGCGGTGGCGGTCGCGGTGTTCTTCGGCCTGGCCTACCTCACGATCTGGGCGCTGGACGGCCTCGACTCGGACTGATGCACGAGCCAAGAATGCGCCCCCAAGAATGTGCCAAGGCGGCGGTCGCAGCATTTCGGGTGACTGAAAGGGAGCTGCCGTGCCACGCACACTCATCACCACCGCCATCGCGGCATTCGCCGTCGCCACTGTGCTGTCACCGGTCGCGCACGCCGACGACGCGGTGAACCTACCGCTGACACCGGATGTGCGCGCCGAGCTGATTCAGGCCGGCGCAGTGCTGACCGGGCGGCCGGCGTCGGAATTCACCGGCCTGCGCGAAGGCCAGTCCTACTATGCCGTGGACCCGGAGACCGGAATCCGCTGGGCCGCTGCCGCCTTGCACACCGACGGTACCCATCCCGAGGCAGCGATCCAGCTCCAGGACCAGAACAGCTACATGTCGTTCATGCAGCCGGGTATCCCCGGCGCCACCTGGATCCCGACCGCCATCGGCTTCGGACCGATACCAGCCGGGCAGGCACCGTGCCCGATCCCCGAGAACATCCGTGCGCTGTGGAACTGGCCTGCCGGCAAGTGCTACCGGCCGCGGTCATGAAGCTCCTTGCGGCGTTGATGCTGGCCGGTTCGGCGGTGACGCTCGCCCCGACCGCGACGGCCGACCCTTCAACACCGTGCGACTGGGTGAGCGCCCGAGAAGCAACAGACATCCTCGGACAGCCGGTCGCCGCAACGCCACGACCGGCCGGCTGTTGGTATGCGATATCGGGCGAACAACCCGGTCTCGGCATCAGCTCCGAAGTGCTGGCACCCGGCGCCATGCCCGCCACCGCCGAGCCGGTCTGTATCACCGAACCGATGACCACACCGCCGTCCACGACTGTGATCGCGCGGCTGACGGACAACCGCATCTACCGCGCCACCGCAACCTACCAACCCTGCGACACCGTAACCCGATTCGCGCGCATCGCGATCGGCCGATTCTCCTGAAAGACCGTCATGAACCACTTCACCACTCACACCATGTGCGTCGCAGCGCTCGCATCGATCATGCTTGCCGGGTGCACATCGGAGCCGACTTCGGTTGCAGTACAAACCAATAAGCAATCTGCGTCGCCCGTGCAGGCGACCACACCGGTGTCAGCGCCAATCGCAGCCAAAGGTTCTGCGCACAGTGCCGCCGACGTACCGTGGGATCAGGTCGGGCCGGGCTGGGTGGTGGCCATGTGGAGCCCCGTCACTCCGCATCACCCCGGCACGCCGCCCGTCCCCGGCGAGCCCACCCCGGAGACCGCCACCCAGGTTCTCTACCTTGTCTCCCCGGCCGGGGAGCACTACCCGATGGCCGAGTTCGGGCCCGCCGAGTCGGCCACCAACGTGTCCGACTGGTCCGGAGACGGCAGCCATGTGCTGCTGACCCCGGGTTACGGTCAAGATGGACAAGCGATCTCCCTCGATCTACACACCGGTGAGCGCACGTCCTTCCCCGTGACCGGAACGGTGCGGTACACGCAACCCAACGGCAGGGCATTCCTGGTGTCGAACAGCTACAACGGTGCCGAGCCGGGGACCCTCACGCGTATCGATGCCAGCGGTAATGTGCAGATGTCCTATCCGACAGACGATCTGGGTGGTGCCGGGCAGTTCAGCGGCGACTACCTCGCGTTCCCCGACGGAACACAGTTGGTGCTCTCCACGGCCAACCTCGGCAACGAGGTCGTGCCCAGGTCGGATAACAGCTTGGTGATCGTCGGCAACGACGGATCGATCGACCGAACCCTGCCGGTACCGATGTCGAACGCCACCTGCGCACCGGTGAAGTGGTGGACCGACGACGTCCTGCTTGCCCATTGCGAAATTCAGCGCGGGGGTGGTGAGCAGCTGTGGACCGTACCGCTGGACGGCGCAAAGCCCACCGCGCTCACAGCGGTCAACACGCACGACGACCAACCGGGGTTCGAGGGCAACTACGGCAACTGGAACGCCTTCGCAACGGCCAACGGCACCTTCCTGCCCACCGCGGGCGCATGCGGCACCACCTTCGTCTCCAAGCTGACCGCAGATGGGCACACCGAGCGCGTTCATATCCCAGGTGTCAGCGACAGTGTCGGTCTGGCCGGCGTCAGCGGCGACAAACTGATAGTGGTGGGCCAAGTCGGTTGTGGTGGCGGCAATTCGCTGGTGTCCTACGACCCTGTCACCAACAGGTCGGACGTACTCCTCGGTGCGCCGATCAACGGCGGCGGCGTGGAAGACGTCCGCCTTTACCCGGTCAAGCCGTGACCCGGCTCATCACGGCATCGGCGGCGCTTCTCATCGGCGCCATCGCGTTCTGCGCACCCGCCTCTGCGCAGCCGGTACGCAGTTGCGCAGACCTGGGCGGGTCCGTCGACGCCGCCCGAACCTGCCACATCGTGGCCGAAAGTGAAACGTACGCAATCGATATCAGCTATCCGCTGGACTACCCCGACCAGCAGTCGCTGACCGACTACATCGCCACGGACAAGCATGATTTCATTGCTTTCGTCGGTTCCATCCCGCGGCGGGACCGCACGTATGACCGCGGCATCACCCCGCATTCGTACGCATCGCGCTCGACGGCGAGCGTCGTGCTCGAGGTGTACGGCGACACCGGCGCCCACCCGGTGACGTCGTTCCGCGCTTTCAACTACGACCCCGGCACGCACGCACCGATCACCTTCGACACCGCATTCACACCAGGCGCAGTCGGCGCGCTCGACGCGATCGTGCAACGCGAGATGGAGAAGCGTTGGGTCGGCTACCTGGACCCGGCACCGCACAACACCCTGGGCGCCAAGGTGTATCAGGACTTCGCGCTCACCGACGACGCGGTGATCTTCTACATCGGCCAGGGCATGTGGCTGCCCGAGGTCGCGGGTCCGCAGCGGGTGTCGGTCTCCCGCACCGAACTGGCATCGATACTGGCCTGAGTGAACCGGGCTCCGTTCTGCTCACAGCAGCGCGGCCAGCGCGATCGGCACCGGAGCGGGCAGGGTGCAAGCATGACCGAGAAACCACCGCTGTTCAGCCGTCAGCTACGCGAAGACCTGTTCCGTAAACGAGTCCTGGTGCTCGACGGGGCCCTCGATGACGACAACGGGACCGTCCTGGTGACCCAGTTCCTCACCCTGGCCGCCGACTCCGGCGACGATATCTGGCTGTGGATCCACTCCCCCGGCGGATCGGTTCCGGCGATGCTGGCCATCCGCGACGTGATGCGGCTGGTCCCCAGCGACGTAGGCACGCTCGCCCTCGGATTGGCTTGCAGCGCCGGGCAATTCCTGCTTTCGGCGGGGACGCCGGGCAAACGGTTCGCGCTGCCGCACGCACGCATCCTGATGCATCAGGGCTCGGCGGGTATCGCCGGCTCGGCCGTCGAGGTGGAGGTCCAGGCCGACGACCTGCGCCACACCCGGGACACCGTGCTCGGCCTGATCGCGGCCGACACCGGCCAGGACATCGATCGCATCTTCGCCGATTCGCTGCACGACCGGTGGTTCACCGCCGACCAGGCGCGCGAGTACGGATTCATCGACCACATCGTCGGCGAGTTCGCCGAGATCGCCCCGAATCGCAAGCAGCACTTCGGGATCAACGCATGAGTACTTATACGATCCCCAACGTCATCACCCGCACCACGGGCGGCGAGCGCATCATGGACGTCTACTCGCACCTGCTCAGCGAGCGCATCGTCTACCTCGGCACCGCCATCGATCCGGGTGTCGCCAATGCCCTCATCGCCCAACTGCTGCACCTGGAGGCCGACAACCCCGAGCAGGAGATCGCGCTGTACATCAATTCCGAGGGCGGTGACCTGTCGGCCATGCTGGCCGTCTACGACACCATGCGGTTCATCAAGGCGCCGGTGGCCACGACGTGCATCGGCCAGGCCGTCGCGGCCGGTGCGGTGCTGCTTGCCGCAGGAGCACCGGGACGCCGAGCGGTGCTGCCGCACACCAGGGTGGTGCTGCACCAGCCGGCCGCGCAGGGCCGTGGCACCATTCCCGACCTCATCCTGCAGGCCGACGAGGTGGCGCGGGTGCGCAGTCAGTTGGAGAACATCCTGGCCCGCCACACCGGCCGCAGCACCGAGCAGCTACGCCACGACACCGACCGGGACCGGGTCTTCGACGCCGAAGCGGCGGTGGCCTACGGCCTGGCCGATCGGGTGCTCGACCAACGCAACGGTTAGGCCGCCAACAACGTCGGGCCACGCAGCGGCCGGGCGGCAGGACGGCTCAGGTCCGCCGAGATACCGCCGAGCAGGCGCACCAGATCGGTCTGCAGCGCCCCGCACACCGCGGCGATCATCTCGCTGGACGGTTCCTTGCGGCCCCGCTCGATCTCCGAGAGGTACTGCGGTGAGACGCCGGCCCGCTCGGCCACGTCGACCAGCCGTTGCCCTTGGGCCTGCCGCGTGGCGCGCAGCCGGCGACCCAGGACCTCGCGCCACAGAGGTTCCGGCGCTTGCCGGCGGGGGTGTATGCGGATGACCTCGCCCATGCCTGCATCCTGACCGCCGAAGCGCCGCCGCGCGCGCCTGTTCACCATGAGCACAAAAATGGGCGGGTTCGGGAAGGACCCTTGAGGAGCGTCTTCACTACCTTTCGGTATGGCACGCGGCCGGATCTTCACCTCTGTTCCGGCTCTTTGGATCAGTCACTTCCCGAACCCGTCGTGCAGACGAATGTACGCCCGTGATCAAGATCACACCAGAGGCAATTTCAGTCCGAATCCAGCGTCCGTAGCAGTGCCCGCGTCCGAGCTCTGACCTCGGGTGATGTGTCGAACAGCACGCCGACGTACTCGTCGACGCCGGCCGCCTTGAGCTCCTCGACGCGGGCCGTCACCGTGGCCTCGTCACCGATCAGGGCGGCGTCTGCGGGACTCGCATAACCCTCGCGATCGAGCATCGCCCGATACGACGGCAGCTGCCCGTACATCGCGAACTGTTCGGCCGCCCGGGCCCGTGCGCCGTCGACGTCATCGGTGACGGCCACCGGCAGTCCGGCCACCACCCGCACCGGGCGCTCCCCGGCGGCGTCGCGTAACCCCGGGCCGACGTGGCCACCGAGCGTCTTGGGCCCCGTCATCCAGGTGATGGTGCCCTCGGTCCGGCGTCCGGCGATCTTGAGCAGCTGCGGCCCCAGCGCGGCGATGTAGACATCCGGGCGCGGGGCACCGGCGATCTGCAGGGCGCCCCGCGTGGTGACGGTCTCCCCCGTCGCGGCCGCCGGCTCACCGGCCAGCAACGGCAGCAGCCCGTCGAGGTATTCGTTGAGGCGGCGCACCGGTTTGTCCCACGGGATCCCCCACATGCCCTCGGTGACGGCGGCGTGTGTCATGCCCAGCCCGAGGATGAACCGGCCGCCTGCGATCAGGTTGAGCGTCAGCGCGCGCTGAGCGAGCTGCATCGGGTGCTGATTCTGGATCGGTACCACGCCGGTGCCGACCTCGATACCGTCCACCTCGCGCAGCGCCACCGCCAGCACGGTGAGAAGGTCCGGCTCGTAAGGCATTTGGGTCATCCAGACCCGCCGGAAACCCTCATCGCGAGCTTGCGCGAGATATTTCACCGTGCCGTCCACGGGCGATCCGCCGCCGCTCAACGACCCGAAGATACTGACCTGCATGACGCGCTCCTTTGCGTTGCGGGTGTCCGCCTGTTGAATATCGCATCATGACCACGCAGCAGTCACGGCTGGGGAACTTCGGGCCGAATTGGTTCGCATCGGTGATGGGGACCGGCATCGTCGCCACCGCGGGCGCGACCCTGCCCATTCACCTGCCCGGGCTGCGCGGGTTCGCCGAGGCCGTCTGGGTGGTGGCCGCGGCACTGCTGATGGTGCTGGCGGTCGCGGTGACGGTGCAGTGGGTGCGTCATCCCACGGTGGCCCGTAGTTATGTGCGCAACCCGCAGATGGCCCACTTCTACGGCGCCGCACCGATGGCGCTGCTCACCGTCGGGACCGGCGCGATTCTGGTGGGCCGGGACCTGATCGGCGAGCGGCTGGCCGTCGACATCGACTGGATGCTGTGGACGGCGGGCACGGTGGGTGGGCTGTTCACCGCCCTGACTATCCCGTTCATCATGTTCACCCAGATCGATGTCGGGCCCGATGCGGCCTTCGGTGGCTGGCTGATGCCGGTGGTGCCGCCGATGGTGTCGGCGGCCGCCGGGGCGCTGCTGATCCCGCACATGGCGCCGGGCACCGGGCGCACGACGATGCTGTACGGCTGTTACGCGATGTTCGGGCTGTCGCTGATCGCCGCGCTGATCATCATCAGCATGATCTGGAGCCGGCTGGCTCACTACGGAACATCGGGGACGGCGCGCGTCCCGACGCTGTGGATCGTGCTGGGTCCGCTGGGGCAGGGCATCACCGCGGCCGGGCTGTTGGGCGCCAACGCGGTGCTGGCGGCACCCGCCGACGTGGCGGCCGGGATGAGCGTGTTCGCGATCCTGTTCGGCGTCCCGGTCTGGGGCTTCGCGGTGCTGTGGATCGCGCTGGCGACCGCGCTGACCGTGCGCACGCTACGACGCGGGATGCCGTTCGCGCTGACCTGGTGGAGCCTGACCTTCCCGGTCGGCACCTTCGTCACCGGCACCACGCAGCTGGCGGTGCACACCGGGCTGCCGGCGTTCAAGGTGGCGGCCGTGGTCGCTTATGTCGGGCTGCTCTGCACCTGGGGTTTGGTGGCGGTGCTCACGGCACGCGGCAGCCTGGCGGGCAGCCTGTTCGCGCCGGCCGCCCCGGGACCGATCAGGGCATCCAAGGAGCCCAAAAAGTAGGCCAGGGCGAGCGAAGCGACGGGGCAAAATAAATGCCCCGTGTTGCCGTCGGGTCGGGGGGTCAGACGGCAACACGGAGCTATCAGGTGTATCGACGCAGTTCCGGACGGCGTTACACGTTCGGCGAAACTTTTTTCGAGATTTTCTGCGACTCCCGGCGAAACGGTATTCCAGCAGCGAAAGTGCGAGTGGCGACCTGCCGGAATACCGTTTCGGCGGAGTGTCAGGCCTCCAGGATCGCCGTGACGCCCTGGCCGCCGGCCGCGCAGATCGAGATCAGGCCGCGCACCGGCTGACCGGTCTGCTGCTTCTTCTCGGCGAGCTGCTTGGCCAGTTGGGCCACGATCCGGCCGCCGGTTGCCGCGAACGGGTGGCCCGCGGCCAGCGACGAACCGTTGACGTTGAGCTTGCTGCGGTCGATGCTGCCCAGCGGAGCGTCCAGGCCGAGGCGTTCCTTGCAGTACTCGTCGGACTCCCAAGCGGCCAGCGTCGCCAACACCACCGACGCGAACGCCTCGTGGATCTCGTAGAAATCGAAGTCCTGCAAGGTCAGGCCGTTGCGGGCCAGCAGCCGCGGCACCGCGTAGGTGGGCGCCATCAGCAGGCCGTCGGGCCCGTTGATGTAGTCGACCGCCGCGGTCTCGCCGTCCACGAAGTAGGCCAGCACCGGCAGGTTGCGCTCGGCGGCCCACTCCTCGCTGGACAGCAGGGCGACCGAGGCGCCGTCGGTCAGCGGGGTGGAGTTACCCGCGGTCATGGTGGCGTCGCCGTTGCGCACGCCGAAGACCGGCTTGAGCTTGGCCAGCTTCGCCGGGCTGGACTCCGGACGCAGGTTGTTGTCCCGATACAGGCCGAGGAAGCCGGTGACCAGATCGTCGAAGAAGCCGCGGTCGTAGGCGGCGGCCATGTTGCGGTGGCTGGCCGCGGCCAGCTCATCCTGGTCGACGCGTTTGACGCCGAACTCCTTGGCGGTGATGGCGGCGTGCTCACCCATGGACAGCCCGGTGCGCGGCTCACCGTTGGTCGGGATCTCGACCCCGATGGCGGCGGGCAGCTTGCCGACCAGCTTGAGCCGGTCCACGTTGGATTTGGTGCGGCGCAGGTTGAGCAGCACGTGGCGCAGGTTGTCGCCGAACGCGATGGGCGCATCGGAGGTGGTGTCCACGCCGCCGGCGATACCGGAGTCGTACTGGCCCAGGGCGATGCCGTTGGCCACCGCGATGGCCGACTGCAGACCGGTGCCGCAGGCCTGCTGCAGGTCATACGCCGAGGTGTACGGCGACAGCGACGTACCCAGCACGCTCTCGCGGACCAGGTTGAAATCGCGGCTGTGCTTGAGCACCGCACCGCCGACGACCATCCCGATCCGTTCGCCCTTGAGGTTGAAGCGATCGATCAGACCGTCCAGGGCGGCGGTGAACATATCCTGGTTCGAGGCATTGGCGTAGGCGCCGTCCGAGCGGGCGAAGGGGATCCGGTTACCGCCGAGGACCGCAACGCGGCGAGAATTCGTGTTAGCCATATCCCAATGTTACCCGGCGTTCTTACTCTGGAGTAAGTTAGATCCCATGGCTTCCGATTTGTTCACCCAAGTGGTCAACTCCGGGCCCGGATCGTTCCTGGCCAAGCAACTGGGCGTACCCCAGCCCGAAACCCTGCGTCGTTACCGGGCGGGCCAGCCGCCGCTGGCCGGCTCGCTGCTGATCGGCGGCGACGGGCGGGTGGTGGAACCGCTGCGCACCGCCCTCGCCGACGACTACGACGTCGTCTCCAACAACATCGGTGGCCGCTGGGCCGACTCGTTCGGCGGGCTGGTGTTCGACGCGACCGGCATCACCGAGCCGACCGGGCTCAAGGCGCTCTACGAGTTCTTCACCCCGGTGCTGCGCAACCTGGGCGCGTCCGGTCGCGTCGTCGTCATCGGGACCACCCCGTCGGAGACCGCCACCGCCCATGAGCACATCGTGCAGCGCGCGCTGGAGGGCTTCACCCGCTCGCTGGGCAAGGAACTGCAGCGCGGCTCGACGGTGTCGCTGGTGTATCTGGCCGCCGACGCGAAACCGGCCGCCACCGGTCTGGAATCCACCCTGCGGTTCATCCTGTCCGGTAAATCCGCGTACGTGGACGGCCAGGTGTACCGGGTCGGCGCAGCCGATTCGGTGCCGCCGGCCGACTGGGACAAGCCGCTGGCCGGCAAGGTCGCCGTGGTGACCGGTGCGGCCCGCGGTATCGGCGCGACCATCGCCGAGGTGTTCGCGCGCGACGGCGCCGCCGTCGTCGCGGTCGACGTCCCGCAGGCCGAAGAGGCCCTGCAGCAGACGGCCGCCAAGGTCGGCGGGACCGCCCTGGCGCTCGACGTGACCGCCGCCGACGCGGTGGACAAGATCATCGCCCACGTCACCGAGCACCATCGCGGCAAGGTCGACGTGCTGGTGAACAACGCCGGCATCACCCGCGACAAGCTGCTGGCCAATATGGACGAATCCCGCTGGGACTCCGTCGTCGCGGTGAATCTCCTTGCGCCGCTGAATCTCACCGAAGGCCTGGTCGCGGCGGGCGCCCTCGGTGAGGGCGGCCGGGTGGTCGGACTGTCCTCGATGGCCGGTATCGCCGGCAACCGCGGGCAGACCAACTACGCGACGACGAAGGCGGGCATGATCGGCATCGCCGAGACGCTGGCGCCCAGCCTGGGCGAGAAGGGCATCACCATCAACGCGGTGGCGCCCGGTTTCATCGAGACCAAGATGACCGAGGCGATCCCGGTGGCCACCCGTGAGGTGGGCCGCCGGCTGAACTCGCTGTTCCAGGGCGGCCAGCCCGTCGATGTCGCCGAGCTCATCGCCTACTTCGCCAGCCCGGCGTCGAACGCGGTGACCGGCAACACGATCCGGGTCTGCGGCCAGGCCCTGCTGGGGGCGTGATGAGCGACCAACCCAACGGCCTGCTCAACATGGCGCGAGCGGTGGCCGGTGCGCTGCCGTTCGTGCCGCGCGGTGGCCTCTCCGGCGGTCTGCCGGACCGGACCGTGCACGTACCCGACGTCCGGATCGACGCGGCCAACGTCGCGGCGTATGCCGGGGTGACGGGGCTGAAGTTCGGTGACACGGTACCGCTGACCTATCCGTTCGCACTGACCTTCCCGACCGTGATGTCGCTGGTCACCGGATTTGATTTCCCCTTCCCCGCAATGGGTTCGGTGCACATCGAGAACCGCATCACCCAGTACCGGCCGATCGCGGTCAGCGACGTGGTGGACGTGGCGGTGCACGCGGAGAACCTGCGCGAGCATCGCAAGGGTCTGCTCGTCGACATCGTCACCGAGCTCAAGATCGGCAACGAGGTGGCCTGGCATCAGGTGACGACATTCCTGAACCAGCAGCGCACCAGCCTGTCCGGCGAGCCCCGTCCGGAACCGGCCGCACAGCCCAAGCTGCCACCGCCGAATGCGGTGCTGAGCATCACACCCGGACAGATCCGGTCCTACGCCTCGATCGGCGGCGACCACAACCCGATCCACACGAACTCGTTGGGCGCCAAGCTGTTCGGCTTCCCGACGGTGATCGCGCACGGAATGTTCAGTGCCGCGGCGGTGCTGGGCAATATCGAGGGTCAGTTACCGGAAGCGGTGAGCTACTCGGTGAAGTTCGGCAAGCCGGTGCTGCTTCCGGCCAAGGCCGGGCTGTGGGTGAACCGCGACGCAGCCGGCTGGGACCTGGCGCTGCGCCACTTGAAGAAGGGTTACCCGCACCTGACCGCGACGGTGCGCGGGCTCTGACCGCTACGCAGAGTCCGCCGATTTTTCCGACGGCCGGCCCTTCAGTCCGCGCCAGAACAGGTTGATCATCAACTCGGTGGCGTCGGCGACGTCGGCGTCGCCCGTACTCACCCGGTCGGCGATCGCCTCGCCGGCGCCCACCAGTGCGACGGCCATCATGTTGAAATCGGCATCCGGCTCCGGATGTCGGGTGCCCGACTGCAGCAGCCTGCCGACCAGTTCGATGATCCGCTCGCGACCTTCGCGCACGGTATGGGCGAACGCCTGGGAACTGGTCGCCTGGCTGTAGAGCACGATCCAGGACGACCGGTTCTTGTCGATATAGCCGAGGAACGCACCCACCGCGTTGCGCAGCATGTCTTTCGGGCTCAGCGTGAAATCGATGTCACCGCGCACCACATCGACGAACCGGTTCAGCTCGCGATCCAGACACGCCCCGAACAGTTCTTCCTTGGAGCCGTAGTACAGATACAACATCGGCTTGGAGATCTGAGCCTGTCCGGCGATGGCGTCCATCGACGTCTCGTGATAGCCGTTGATCGAGAACATCTGCACGGCGGCGTCGAGCATCTGCTGCTCACGCACCGCGCGCGGCAACCGCTTCGTTCCACCTGCCATTCGTCCAGGGTATGCAATGACCAGCGCGATTCCCGAATTCGGGCGGTAATCTCGCCGGACAACGCATTCTCGGGAGTCCCGATGACCAATGAGACCCAACTGCGAGCCGACGGCGTACGACTCGTCGCCGGTTCGCTCACCGACCTGGCGGGCGTCACCCGGGCCAAGTACGTGCCTGTCGACCGGCTGGGCGCATTCACGCAGGCCGGGATGGGTGTGTCGCCGTCATGGAGCGTGTTCTGCGTCGACAGCACCATCGCCTTCACACCGAGTCTCGGCGTGGTCGGTGATCAGCGATTGCGTATCGATCCTGTTGACCTGCACCTGATCGGCGACGGGGTCGCCTGGGCACCCGCCGTCCTGGGTGATCAGGCAGGCGAACCGGCGGCGTTGTGCGTGCGGTCGTTGCTGCGCACCAAGGAAGCCACCCTGCTGCGGCACGGCCTGACCGCCCAGGTGGGCGCCGAGCTGGAATTCACCCTGCTCTCACCCGAGCGTGGGCACGCCACCGTCGACCCGTGGTCGCCCTACGGCATCAGACCATCGCTGGAACAGGCTGCCTTCCTGACCGATCTGGTCGTCGCCGCCGAACGGGCCGGACTACCCATCGACCAGGTGCACACCGAGTACGGCCGGGACCAGGTCGAGATCTCGGTGACGCCGTTGCCTCCCGTCGCTGCGGCCGACGCGGTGATCCTCGCCCGAATCGTGATCGGACGGACCGCCGCGCGGCACGGGATGAAGGTGTCGTTTTCTCCGGTCCCGTTCGAGGGCGAGGCCGGCAACGGCGCACACCTGCACATGTCCCTGGCCGACCGGCAAGGGCCGCTCTTCTCCGGCGGTACCGATCCACACCGGATGCGGCCCGCGGGTGCGGCAGCGATCGGCGGCGTCCTGGACAGCTTGCCGGATCTGCTTGGCGTCTATGCCGGTTCGGTGTTGTCGGCCACCAGACTCAAGCCTGGCAACTGGGCGGGGGCGGCGTGCTGCTGGGGGCTGGAGAACCGGGAGGCGGCGGTGCGCTTCATCGCCGATACCCCGGGCAATCCCCACGGCGCCAACGTGGAGCTGAAGATCGTCGACCCCAGCGCCAACCCCTACCTGGCCGTGCTCGCCTTCCTGGGCAGCGCGCTGCGCGGCATCGAGGAGGATCTGCCGCTACCGGCCGAAGTTCCCGACAATCCCGCGGGAAAGGTCGAACCGCTTCGGGCCGAGCAGGCGACCGTCCTCGATGCCCTCGAAAACTCGCATACCGCAGCCGATCTCCTCACCGCCGACGTCATCAATGCACTACTGGCGGTGCGGCGGTACGAACAGCAAACCTACGGGGATCGACCGGTAGCCGAGACCTGCGCGGCGTTGCGTCTGGCGTGGAGTTGCTGACCGGATGGACGTTTTCGACGGTGTCGAGGTGCCCGCCGCCCTGGCCGATCATCTGCGCCACATACAACTGATCGACCATCACGTACACGGCGTGTTCGACCAGCCGGTCGACCGATCCGGTTTCGAAGCAGCCCTCAACGAGGCCTCGACGGATCCCGTGCCGGCCTTCATGTCCCAGTTCGATTCTCCGCTGGGCCTTTCCATCCGGCGTTGGTGTGCACCGCTGCTGGGATTGAACACGCTGGCCGACGCCGACACGTACTGGCGGCGCAGGGCCGAACTGACTCCGTGTCAACTCGCCGAACTGCTGCTGCCCGCGGCCGGCGTCGCGCACTGGATCGTCGACACCGGATACCAGGGCCAACTCGTCACCACCCCCCAGCGTCTCACCGAACTCAGCGGCCGCCCGTCATCGTCGATTCTTCGGCTGGAACGGCTCGCCGAAGAACTACTGAACGACGGCATCGCCCCGGAAGCGTTCCCCGACGCCTTCCGGGCGACCCTGCGCCAGGCGCTCGACGATCCGGACACGTTGGGCGCCAAGACGATCTGCGCCTACCGCACCGGGTTTGACATCGACTGGTCACGTCCGTCCGATGCGGCGGTGATCGAGCATGCCCGAGCGCACCGGTCCAGGCTGGACAGCCCGGTGCTGGTGTCGTTCGGGGTGCACGAGGCCGCCGACCGCGGGCTCCCGGTGCAGGTGCACGTGGGTTTCGGGGACCGCGATCTGGATCTGCACCGCACCGATCCATTACTGCTGCTACCGCTGCTGCGCAGGATGCCGCCCGTGCCGGTACTCCTGTTGCACTGCTACCCGTACCACCGACAGGCCGGGTACCTGGCCCAGGCTTTCGACCACGTGAACTTCGATGTGGGACTTGCCATCAACTTCCTGGGGACCCGGTCGACGGCCTTGGTGGCCGAAGCCCTGGAGACCGCACCGTTCGCCAAACAGCTGTACTCGTCGGACGCGTTCGGTCCACCAGAGCTGCACCTGCTGGGCTCGGTACTGTGGCGCCGCGCCATGGGTGTCGCCTTGGGCGGTTGGGTCAGCCGCGGCGACTGCACCGTCGGCGACGCGATCCGGATCGTCGACATGATCGGCGTCCACAATGCCGCCCGGGTGTACGGGCTCAGATCGTGATGACCCCGCGGTACCGGGCGCGTCCGTGCTCCATGGCCGCGTAGGCCTCGGCCGCCTGGTCCAGCGGATACTCCTGAATCTGGGCCCGAACATTGTGCAGGACAGCGAAATTCATGGTGTCTTCGACGTCGGCGGCGGTCCCGGACGGGTGCCCGGCGACGGTGAGCGCCGGGGTGATGAGATCCAGCGGGCTGATGGGCAGCGGGTCCGCGGACACGCCGATGACGATCAGCTCACCGCGCGGATTCAGCCCTCCCACCGTCTGGCCGATGGCCGCGGCGTTGGCAGCGGTGGCCAGCACCACCGCGACACCGCCGAGCGCGCGCAGTGACTCGCTGACATCACCTGCCGTCGAGTCGACGTAGTGGTGGGCGCCGAACCGGCGGGCGTCCTCGGCCTTGTCGGCACCGCGTGCCACGGCGACGGTCTCGAAGCCCATCGCACGCGCGAATTGGATGCCGAGGTGTCCCAGCCCGCCGACGCCGAGAACGGCGACCCGATCACCGGCGAGCGCGTGCGTCGAGCGCAGCGCGTGATAGACGGTGACGCCGGCGCAACTCATCGGCGCCGCGTCGACGAACGACAGGGCCTGGGGGATGCGCGCCAGCGCGGTGGCCGGCGCGGTGACCGACTGGGCGTACCCACCCGGGTACTGCCAGCTGGGCACCTGCCCGTTCTCGCAGTGGATGAACTGGCCTTTGCGGCACTGCCCGCAGTGGTTGCAGTTGCCACCGAACCAGCCGACCGCAACCCGGTCACCGACGGCGAAACCCTCGACACCCGAACCGATTTCGGCGATGGTGCCGGCGATCTCGTGGCCAGGGGTCAGCGGCCACGTCATACCGGGAAAGTGCCCGCTGACGAATTCACGGTCCGCGCCGCACACACCGCAGGCGGCCACGTCGATGCGGACATGCCCGGGTGGCGGCGAGGACGTCGGGACATCCACGAGTTCCAACGGGCCCTGAGCCGCACCGACATGGACTGCGCGATGTGTGGTCACGCCATCAGATTATCCACATTTCATCGCGGCGAGACGCGCAAGTGAAGCATCCACCGCGGGCACCGCGAGTTGTCCCGCGTTGACCGACTTCTCCAGATGGTCCAGGACCGCGGGCACCTCACCGGTGGTCACCCACAGTGCGATATCGGCCCCGGCCTGCAGCGCCCGCAGCACCGCCTCGGACACGCCGTACCGTGCGCTGATAGCCGCCATGCTGGACAGATCGTCGGTGAACACCACACCGTTGAAACCGGGACCGCCGTACCCACCCGAGCGCAGCAGGTCGTAGGCCGGCTTGCTGAGACTGGCCGGGTCACTGCCGGTCAGTCCCGGCACCTGCAGGTGCCCGACCATCACCGCGACTCCGGGTTGGGTGGTCAGTGTCGCGTACGGCACCAGGTCGTCGGTCTTGAGCTGTTCCAGCGGCGGGGTGGTGACACCACCGGTGTGCGAATCACCGGAGCCGTGCCCGTGTCCCGGGAAGTGCTTGAGCACCGGCATGACGCCGCCGTCGCGCAACCCGCGGGCGTAGGCGCCTGCGTACTCGGTGACCTTGACCGGGTCCGACCCGAACGACCGGTCCCCGATCACCTCGTCGTCGGGCTCGTCGGTGACATCGACGACGGGCGCGAAGTCGACGGTGATGCCGAGACCGCGCAACGCCTGACCGCGTTGCAGCGCAATCTGATACACCTCATCGGCCGTCTTGGTCTGGGCCAGCACCCGCGGGGAGGGCTGCGCGCCGATCAGGCCGGCCAGCCGCGATACCCGGCCGCCCTCCTCGTCGACACTGACCGCCAGCGGCAACGCGGAGGCGGCGTCGGTGACGCCCTTCAGCGATTCGCCGAAGATCGACTTGTCGGTCCAGCTGCCGATGAAGATGCCCCCGACGTGATAGTTCGTCACCACCGCTTTGGCATCCGCGGCGTCGGTCACCCCCACCATCAGCAGCTGCGCCAACTTCTCCCGGATCGGAAGTGCGGCGACATCCCCGCACAGCGGCAGCGCCTGCGACGGCGCGGGAGCCAGCGGCATGCTCGTGGACGCCGGGGTCACGCTGCTGGTCGCCGGCGACGCCGCCGGTTGCGAGTGCGAGCACCCGAGCAATAGTCCGGACAACGCTGTCAGGGCACACAGGGTGCGGGTCACCGGCATGCCCACAGACCTTAGTCGGCGCACAGCACCGCTCCGGAGAACACCTGAGAGCGGCCACAACCGGGCTTTGCAATCACACAGATTCGGGTCGGTGCCCTGCGCCCCGTCCGCCGCTAACGTCAGGCGCCTATCGCTGCAGATCAGGGGGTTGCCAATGAGCGAGGCCGAAAACGGGCCAGGGAAGCGGCCGGGCCGCATCCCGGTGCTCAACATCGTCGGCGTGGCGGCGATCCTGCTCGCCGGTGTCCTGGTGACGGTGAAGAACCTGCCCGACGACACCCCCAACCAACTGCTCAACGTGTCCTACGACCCCACCCGAGAGGTGTACGCGGCCCTGGACAAACAGTTCATCGAGCAGCACAGCGGCCCATTGGAGATCAAACAGTCCCACGGCGGATCGGGGCGACAGGCCCGCAATGTCATCGACGGCACCGAACGCGCCAACGTGGTGTCGCTGGCGTTGGTCAGCGATGTCGAGGCATTGCACAAGCGCGGACTGATCGCCGACAATTGGCAGAAGCGGCTGCCCAACAACTCGGTGCCCTACACCTCCACCGTGGTGTTCGTGGTGCACAAGGGCAACCCGAAGGGCATCCACGACTGGCCCGACCTGGTGCGCGACGGAGTCTCGGTGGTGACGCCGAACCCGAAGACCTCCGGCAACGGTCAGCTCAGCTTCCTGGCCGCCTGGGGTTCGGTGACCACCCGCGACGGCACCCCGGAGCAGGCCCAGGATTATCTGCGCACGCTGTACCGACACGTCGCGGTGTTCGACGCCGGAGCCCGCACGTCGGCCGCCACCTTCGCCGACCAGAAGGTCGGTGACGTCCATCTGACATGGGAGAACGAGGCGCTGCGCGAGGTCGCAGCCAACTCCGGGGAGTTCGAGGTCGTCTATCCGCCGGTGAGCATCAAGGCCGAGCCAGCCGTGGCGTGGGTGGACGCCAACGACACGGATGCCACCACGCAAGCCAATGCGAAGGCCTACCTGCAGTACCTCTTCACCCCGCCGGCCCAGGAGTTGTTCGCCCAGTACGGCTATCGGCCGGTGCTGCCCGACGTGGCGGCCAAGCACACCGACACGCTGCCGAACATCACCCTGTTCCCGATCACCGCCATCGCCAAGGACTGGAACGACGCGCGGCAGCAGTTCTACGGCGACAACGGCATCTACGACACCATCTCTGCTCCGGCGAAGGCGGCCAACTCGTGAGCTATACCTCGACGCTGGCCCGCCGTGACCTGATCGCCGGCCTGACGGTGGCCGCCGTCGCGCTGCCGCAGGGCATCGCGTACGCGCTGATCGCCGGCGTAGACCCGAAGTACGGCGTCTACTCGGCCATCGTGGTGACCGCCGTCGCATCGGTGTTCGGGTCGTCCTCGCACCTGATCAACGGGCCCACCAGTGCGATCTCATTGCTGGTGTTCAGCTCGCTGGCATTCATCGACCCGGAGAACCGCACGCTGCTGTTCGAGGCGCTGTTCCTGCTCGGCATCCTGGTCGGCGTCATCCAGATCCTCATCGCCGTGCTCAAGCTGGGCGACCTGACCCGCTACATCTCCGAGTCGGTGATCATCGGCTTCATGGCCGCGGCGGCGCTGATCCTGGCCCTCGGCCAGATCGGCAACGCACTGGGCGTGAAGAGCAAGGGCGACGCGCACACCCCGATCCTGCAGAACGTGTATCTCACCGTGTTCCACGGCGACAAGATCAACCTGAAAGCGGTGTCCCTCAGCGTCTCGGCGATCGTGATCGCCGTCGTGCTGCGCCGGCTGGTCAAGCGGTACGGCCTGCCGCAGATCGACCTGCTGACCGTCCTGATCATCGCCGGGGTCATCGCCTTCCTGGCGGGATGGTCAACACCGGATGCCCACGGGAAGACCGCGGTGAACCTGGCGGCGAAGGTCCCGCAGAGCCTGCCCGGATTCCACATCCCGACCGTTGACCTGCACTCGCTGGCCGAGCTGTCCCAGGGCGCCTTGGCGATCGCGTTCATCGGGCTCATCGAGGCGCTGTCGATCGCGAAGGCCATCGCGCACCAGACCCAGCAGAAGATCGACTACAACCGGCAGATCCTGGCCGAGGGTCTGGCCAACCTGACCGGCGGGTTCTTCCAGAGCCTGCCCGGGTCCGGGTCGCTGTCCCGGTCGGCGATCAACCATCAGGCCGGCGCGGCCACCCGGCTCTCCGGCATCCTGGCCGCGGCCGCGGTCGCGGTGGCGCTGCTGTTGTTCGCCCCACTGCTGCACTACATCCCGCAGGCCGCGCTGGCCGGGCTGCTCCTGGTGACCGCGGCCCGGCTGGTCGATTTCCATCGGCTGTGGACGACGGTGAAAGCCTCCCGTTACGACGCGGGACTGGTGATCGTCACCGCACTCACCGGTGTGCTGGTGGATTTGGACAAGGCCGTGCTGCTCGGTATCGCCTTGTCGATTCTGCTGTTCGTTCCGCGGGCGGCCAAACTGACCGCCGCCGAACTGACGGTGACGCCGGAGCGGGTGGTGCGTGAACGGGTCTCAGGCGATACGGGTGATACGTCGATCGTGATCTACGACCTGGAAGGCGAATTGTTCTTCGGTGCCGCACCGGAGCTGGACCGCTACTTCGACACCCTGCGGGACCGGATCAAGGCCGAGGACATCGAGTTCGTGGTGCTGCGGCTCAAACGAGTGCGCCATCCCGACGCCGTCACCATCGAACGGCTGGAACATTTCGTCCGCGAGACCAACGGGCAGGGGGTGACGGTCCTGCTGGCCGGGGTGCGCCCGGACACGTGGAAGGTGCTGACCAACATCGGCTTCGGCGTGTGGTTCCCCGCCGAGCAGGTCTTCCCGGAGGAGGAGCAGGAGTTCTCGGCGACGCTGAAGGCCGTGCGGTATGCGAAAGCACGGTTGGAAAAGCGCGACGAGGACGCAGAGCTGTACTACCTGGTCTGACCGTCACCAGGTCTGCAGACGGCTGGCGATGCCGTGCGCCGTCAGCCAGCGTCGTTCACCGCCGGGCATGATGTCGGCCACCGCGGCGCACACCGCGTCGAGCACTTCCGCCTCGCCGCAGACTCCCAGGGCGTGCCGCAGCGCCGGAAAATGGGTTTGCTCCACCGTGACGGTGTATTCGTATCCCCCGAGGTGGGCGCGGTCGTACCCGCTGAACCTCAGGGCACCCGCGTCGTCGTAGCCGACCCACACGGTGGCACCGGCGCCACGCCAGAACTCCCGCTCAGCAGTCGTCATCCTCATATTGTCCCGTGCTAGGTTGGCCGCATGGATCGGTTCGTCGTGCCTGCCGCGGCCAGCATCGTCGTCGGCCTTTTGCTGGGTGCGGCGGCGATCTTCGGTGTGACGCTGATGATCCAGCAGGACACCAAGCCGCCGGTGCAGTCGGGTGACCCGGCGTCATCCGTGCTCAACCGCGTTGAATACGGCGACCGGGCCTAGCCCGGGGGCAACCGCCACACAGGGATGCGACCCCGTCGCTTCGCTCGCCCCTGGGTCTGCCACCGCCCCACTTCCCCGCCGCTGGCTGTGGCTGGTGGGCATCGTCTCGCTGGCCCTGTGCTTCGCGCAGTCCCCCGGCCTGGTCTCCCCCGACACCAAACTCGATCTCACCGCGAATCCGCTGCGGTTCCTGGCCCGGGCGGGCAACCTGTGGAACAGCGACCTGCCGTTCGGCCAGGCGCAGAACCAGGCCTACGGCTACTTGTTCCCGCACGGCGCCTTCTTCCTGCTCGGTGACCTGATCGGACTGCCCGGCTGGGTCACCCAGCGGCTGTGGTGGGCGTTGCTGCTGACCATCGGGTTCTGGGGTGTGCTGCGGGTCGCCGAGGTCCTGGGGATCGGCAATCCCACCTCCCGGATCATCGCGGCGACGGCGTTCGCCCTGTCCCCGCGGGTGCTGACCACCCTGGGCGCGATCTCTTCGGAGACGCTGCCGATGATGCTGGCGCCGTGGGTGCTGCTGCCGGTGATCCTGGTGATGCGCGGTGACCCCAGGGTCCGGACGCTGGCCGCCCGTTCGGCGGCGGCCGTCGCGCTGATGGGCGCGGTGAACGCCGTCGCCACCCTGACCGGCTGCCTGGCCGCGGTGATCTGGTGGGCGGCGCACCGCCCGAACAAGCAGTGGTGGCGTTTCACCGCGTGGTGGGCGCTGTGCACGGTGCTCGCCATCACCTGGTGGGCCGTCGCCCTGGTACTGCTGGGCCGGATCAGTCCGCCGTTCCTGGACTACATCGAATCCTCGGGCGTCACCACCAGCTGGCTGTCACTGACCGAGGTGCTGCGCGGCACCGACAGCTGGACCCCGTATGTCGCGACGACCGCGACGGCCGGGTCGTCGTTGGTCACCGGGTCGGTGGCCGTGCTGGCCACCACCCTGGTCGCGGCGGCCGGACTGGCCGGCCTGGCGCTGCGCACGATGCCGGCCCGGGGCCGGCTCATCGGCATCCTGCTGATCGGGATCGTCGCGCTGGCCGCGGGATACTCCGGCGGGCTCGGATCTCCGATCGCCCATCAGGTGCAGCTGTTCCTGGACGCCTCGGGTACGCCGCTGCGCAACGTGCACAAGCTCGAACCACTGATCCGGCTGCCGCTCACGCTGGGCCTGGCCCATCTGCTGGGCCGGGTTCCGTTGCCCGGCAGCGTGCCCCGCCGGGTCTGGCTACCCGCGTGGACGCATCCGGAGAGGGACCGCCGGGTGGCGGTGGCCATCGTGGTGCTGGCGGCGCTGGCCGCCGGCTCGTCGCTGGCCTGGACCGGGCGGCTCACCCCGCCCGGCAGTTTCAGCGCGATCCCGCAGTACTGGCATGACACGGCGCGCTGGCTCGACGAGCACAACACCGATCGGGGCCGCGTGCTGGTGGCGCCGGGGGCACCGTTCGCCACCCAGGTGTGGGGAAACACCCACGACGAACCGCTGCAGGTGCTCGCCGACTTTCCGTGGGGTGTGCGCGACTCCATCCCGCTGACACCACCGGAAACCATCCGCGCGCTGGATTCGGTGCAGCGCCTGTTCGCCGCCGGACGGCCGTCCGCAGGGCTGGCCGATACCCTTGCCCAGCAAGGTATTTCGTACCTGGTGGTGCGAAACGACCTGGATCCGGAGACGTCCCGGTCGGCGCGGCCACTGCTGGTGCATCGAGCCGTCGACCACTCCCCCGGACTGACCAGGGTGGCGGCGTTCGGCGAACCGGTCGGGCCCGGCCTGCTGGAGGGATTCATCGCCGACAGCGGGCTACGACCGCCGTATCCGGCGGTCGAGATCTACCGGGTAGACGGCGCGGCCCCCGGCCCGTATCTGGTGGACGCCGGCGCGATGGCCCGGGTCGACGGCGGCCCGGAAGCGCTGCTGCGCCTGGACGAGCGGCGCAGGTTGCTGAACAAACCGCCGCTGGGACCGATGCTGCTGACCGCCGACGCGCAGCGCGCCGGGCTGACCACCCCGTCCGTCATCGTCACCGACACCCCGCTGGCACGCGAGACCGACTACGGCCGGGTGGACAACCACTCCTCGGCCGTGCGCACCCCCGACGATCTCCGGCACACCTTCAACCGGGTGATGGACTACCCGGCGGGCACCGACCCGGTGCACGGCAAGTGGTTCGGCGGGCGTCTCACCGCATCCAGCTCCGCAGCGGATTCCACTGCGCTGCCCAATGTCTCGCCGTCGACGGGGCCGGCGGCAGCGATCGACGGAGATTCGTCGACGAGTTGGGTGTCCAATGCGTTGCAGACCGCGGTGGGTCAATGGCTGCAGGTCGACTTCGACCATCCGATCACCAACGCCTCGTTGACCATCACCCCGAGTGCCACCGCCGTCGGTGCGCAGGTGCGCCGGCTGGAGGTGTCCACCGCGACCGGCACCACCACGCTGCGATTCGATCAGCCGGGAAAGCCGCTGTCGGTGGCATTGCCCTACGGCGAGACCCCGTGGATGCGGATCACCGCGGTCGGCACCAATGACGGCTCCCCCGGCGTGCAGTTCGGGATCACGGATTTCTCGGTCACCCAGTACGACGCATCGGGTTTCGCCCATCCGGTGAACCTGCGCCATTCGGTGGAAGTCCCCGGCCCGCCTGCGGGTTCGGCTGCCGCACTGTGGGATCTGGGTTCTGAGCTGCAGGGCCAACCCGGTTGCGCGACGGCACCGGACGGGGTGCGGTGCGCGGCGGCGATGGCGTTGGCCCCCGAGGAGCCGGTGAACCTGAGCCGCACGCTGACAGTGCCTTCGGCCACCACGGTGACACCCACGGTATGGGTGCGGGCCCGCCAGGGTCCGCGGCTCGCCGACCTGATCGCCATGCCCGAGACCGCGCGCGCCACCGGCGACGCCGACCCGATCGACGTGCTGGGTTCGGCCTACGCCGCCGCCGACGGGGACCCGCATACCGCGTGGACGGCCCCGCAGAACGTGGTGCAGTTCAAGACGGCGCCCAGCGTCACCGTGAAGCTGCCCGCACCCGCGGAGGTCGCGGCGCTGATGCTGGCGCCCAGCTCCACGGCGCTGCCCGCACATCCGACCATGGTGGCCATCGATCTCGGTGACGGTCCTCAGGTGCGCCGACTGGCGGGCACCAAGACCCAGACCGTCGATCTCAAACCGCGGGTGACCGACACCATCACGGTGTCGATCCTGGACTGGCGCGACGTGATCGACCGCAACGCACTGGGTTTCGATCAGTTGAAGCCGCCAGGCCTGGCCGAGGTGACCGCACTGGACCGAGCCCACCGGCCCATCGCCGCGGCCGACGGTGTGGCCAACCGCGCCCGCACCATCGCGCTGCCGTGCGGGCAGGGGCCGATCATCGGCGTGGCCGGGCAGTTCGTCCAGAGCTCGGTCACCACCACCGTCGGTGCCCTGCTCGACGGCGAGCCCGTCGCCGCCCGCCCGTGCCAGGGCCGCCCGATCGCACTGCCGGCCGGCCAGCAAGAACTGTTGGTCAGTCCGGGCCCGTCCTTCTTCGTCGACGGAATCCAGCTGGCCACCCCGGATGCCGATCAATTGCGCAGCGCCCCAACGATTCCCGCGCAGCACGGGCAATGGGGACCGGATCGCCGCGAGGTCACCGTGGATGCGTCGGCTCAGGACCGGATCCTGGTGGTGCCCGAGAGCCGCAATCCCGGCTGGGTCGCGCACGCCGGCGGCGGTGACGCGCTGCGCCCGATCACCGTGAACGGCTGGCAACAGGGCTGGGTGATCCCGGCGGGCACCTCGGGACCCATCACGTTGACCTTCCCGTCGAACGCCGCCTACCGCGTCGGGCTGTTCGGCGGGCTGGCCCTGCTGCCCATCCTGGCTCTGCTTGCGCTGCTGCCCATCCGGCGTCCGCGCGCCGGCGAACCCGTCCGGCCCTGGCGGCCCGGTCCGCTCGTCACGGGCGCCGCCGTGCTGGCGGCCGGCGCGGTGATCAGTGGAGTCACCGGGGTCGCGGTGGTCGCGGCGGCGCTGGCCGTCCGGCACCTGTTGCGCGGTCGTCCGGCGTTACAGCAGTCGATCACCGTGGGCACCTGCGCCGTCGGGCTCATCGTCGCCGGCGCGGCGCTGTCGCGCTATCCGTGGCGATCGGTGGACGGTTACATCGGCCATTCGGCCGGGGTGCAACTGGTGGCACTGATCGCCGTGGCGATGCTGGCCGCTTCCGCAGTGCCTACGCGTCCAGCACGAGACGCGGTGTGACCGAACGCGATACGCAGGTCAGCATCGACGTCTGACGTTCGTCGTCGGTGAGCCGGTTGTCGCGGTGTTCGGGCGTGCCTGCCAATACCCCGATCTTGCAGGTACCGCAGAAGCCCTGCCTGCAGGAGTAGGCAATGTCGGGCCGCACCCTGGTCAGTGCCTGCAGGACGGTTTCGTCCGCCGCGACGTCCAGCACCTCGCCGGTGCTGGCCAGCTCGATCTCGAACGCGGTGCCGTCGATCACCGGGGCGGCGCTGAACCGTTCGAAATACAGTGCGGTCGCACCCGTTTCGCCGAACCCGTGCCGGACGGTCTCGATCATCGGTGGCGGTCCACAGACGTAGACCGCGCCGTCGCGGGGCGCGTGGGCCAACAGGTCGGCCGCGGTGGGGATGCCGTGCTCGTCGTCGAGGCGGATGGTGACCCGGGCCGGGTCCCACTGCCATATCTCGTCGAGGAACGGAATGGTGTCGACGCTGCGCCCGCAGTACACGAAATGCCAGTCGGTGCCCAGCCGCTGGGCGGCGCGCACCATCGGCAGGATCGGGGTGATGCCGATACCGCCGGCGAGGTACAGCACCCGCGGATGCGGGATGAACGGGAAGCCGTTGCGCGGTCCGCGCACCGTGACGGTGTCGCCTTCGGTGAGGGCGTGCATCTCCAGCGAGCCGCCACCCCCGTTGGGTATCTTGCGGACCGCGATGCGGTAACCGGAGCGATCCTGCGGGTCACCGCACAGCGAATACTGCCGCCGTCGCCCGGATGGCAGGTGCAGATCCAGGTGGCAGCCGGGCTGCCAGGCGGGCAGCTGCGCACCCGCGGGATCGGCGAATGTCAGTGCCACCACGTCGTTGTCGCTGGCGACGACGGCGCGTTTGGCCAGCACCAGGGTCATCGGATCGTCGGGGTTGCGCACCGCGCGCTGGTCGGCGTAGCCCTTGCGGGTCACCGGCCGCAGCCAGAAGCGGTCCAGCGCGGTGGCGATCATGTTGATGGCGCGGTCGTCGATCGGCGCCCCGACCGGCGGGACGTGCTTCACTGCGCCGGCGGCCGGGTGGCCGGCGAGGATGCCAGGTAGGCCACTGCCTGCGCGGTGTCACCGACGTCGCCTGGGTGATACCACGGCGAGAAGTACTGCAGGGCGCGGATGACCAGATGCCGCACCGGTGGCGTCACCCCGCGACGGGCAGATCCGAACAGCCTGCGCCACACCGCTTTACGCTGCCGGCGCGACAGCGCCACGTTGGGGTCGACCCGCATCAGGTAGCGGATGCCCTGCCAGATCAGATACAGCAGGATCGGCGCGACCACCGCCTGCGCGCGGACGCGGCGGAAGTAGCCGCCGTCGAAGTAGTGCAGGACGTCATGAGACACCATCCGGTGCTCGACTTCCTCGGCGCCGTGCCAGCGCAACAGGTCCAGCACCACCGGGTGCACGGTGGTGGCGTTCAGCCGGTCCGCGTTGAGCACCCAGTCGCCCAGGAACGCGAAGATGTGCTCGAGCGCGGCGATCACGGCAAGGCGTTCGACCAGGTAGTTGTGTGCCTCCTCGCCGGAGGTCTGGCGGGGGCCGAGCAGGGTGCCGAACACCCAGTTGGCACGCTCCACCATCGGCGCAGGATCGATCCCGTGCCGGTTCAGGTAGTCGTTGAGCCCCACGTGGGCGTTGGCGTGCATGGACTCCTGGCCCATGAAACCGATGACGTCCTCGCGCAGCTTCTCGTCCTCGATGTGCGGCAGCGCCTCCTTGAGCACGCTGATGAACCAGTCCTCACCGGCGGGCAGCAGCAGGCTCAGCCCGTTGTAGAGGTGGGTTGCCACCGGTTGTCCGTATACGTAGTGCGCGGGCACGGTGCTCAGGTCGAACTGCACGGGACGGGCGTGCAACGCAATGGCGGTGCCGTCCGGGGTGTCGGTCTGCAACAACTCCATCGACGGAACGGTACCCGCGGTACCGGATAAAGTCGATCCCGGCGGGCGTTATCGCGCTATCGCGGGCTCGGTGGCGTCGGTGACCGAGCTGTCCAGCGGAGGGGGCTGTGCCACACCCCGTCGCTCCGCCTGCCGGTACTCCCACCGGCGCAGGGCGTTGCGGCACGGCGACTCGACCAGCGCGTAGCTGACCGCCGCGATCGCGAACCCGAACACCAGCGTCAACACCAGCACCGCAGGCATGTGCCCGTCGAACGGGAACTGCCCGATGATCGGGAAGACCATGGCCAGCGCCGCCAGGTGCCAGATGAACAGGCCGTAGGACCACCGGCCCAGCGTCACCATCGGCCGGCTGCCTAGCAGCCGGTGCGGCGTGTCGGGGCGGTCCAGCACCAGCGGCGCCACCAGCGCCCCGGCCACCACCGCGCCCATCGTCACCTTGACCACGAACTGGCCAACGGTGCCCGGCGTCAGACCCTCGGGCCCGGCCAGCGGTGACGCCGCCACCACGAAAGCCGCCGCCGCCAGCGCGGCCATCAGCAGGCGATTGCGGGCCAATCGGTGCGCGACACCGACGGGTCCGACGGTCAGTTCGGCCAGCACCATGCCCGCGGCGAACCAGGAGAAGAAGGCCGGCGGCCAGTTCAGCGGGTTGACCCCGGCCGGTGGATACAGCGGCAGCAGTCCCCAGCACAGGCTGGCCAGCGCGACCGCCACGATCGCCGGTATCCGGGCCCGCACCGGCAGCCGGCGGGCCAGCAACGCCAGCAGCGGCAGCGCCAGGTAGAAACTGACCTCCACCGACAGGCTCCACATCTGGGTCAGCCCGGCGGTCAGGGTCAGCGGCACGTAGATCTGGGTGAGCGTCAGGTTCGCCAGCCACACCGTGAAATTGGCCTCGGCGTCGGGCAGCAGGCTGAGCACCACGACGACGGCCACCAGATAGCCGGGCATGATGCGCACCAACCGGGACCGCAGGTAGTGCCCGGTGGGCGGGCGTCGACGCAGGCCGCGCGCCGCGGCGGCGTGACCGCGCCACAGCAGGAACCCCGACAGCGCGAAGAACACCGCCACCGCGAGGTCGAACCGGCCCAGCAGGCGCCCGCCCATGCCGCCGGTGTGCCCGGTCTGGAAGGCGACATGGGTGATGACCACCCCGATGGCCGCGCAGGCCCGCATTCCCTCGACGGCGGGCAGGAAGCTTCGTGTCCCCCCGGTCGTGGGGGTCGGCGGTGCCGTCATGCGAACCAGTGTGCCGGGAGCTATCGACTTGTCATAAACACCGGCCTTACCGTGTGCTGTTAGGGTCAGGCTCGACCGAAGGGAGCACGGGTTGAACCGCGCAGTGGCCCTGCGAATTGCAGCGTGCGGACTGATGGGGCTCGGTGCTGCCCTGCTCATCGCCGCGCTGCTGCTGTCCACGTACACCAAGGGCAAGATCGCCAAGATCCCGCTGGATCTTGAAGCCGACCTGATCAGCGAAGGCACCGGGACCTCATTGGATCCTGCCTCGCTGTCCCAGCCGGAACATTTCGTCGTCAACAAGAACGTTCCGGTGGCGCTGCAACAGCAGCTCAGCGTCGAGGCTCCGGCCAACGCCGACGTCGTCACCCTGCAGGCCGGCACCTCGCTGCGCCGCACGGACAAGCAACAGGACAACGGGTTGCTGCTGGCCATGGTGGACACCGTGACGCTGAACCGGACCACCGCGGAGGCGGTGTCCAGTGACACCAACCCCGGCGGTGCCGTGCAGAAGCCGCGCACCATCGACGAGGACAATCCGCCGACGAACATCGCGTTGCCGCACGAGGGCCTGGCCTACCGGTTCCCGTTCGACACCGAGAAGAAGACCTACCCGTTCTTCGACCCGATCGCGCAGAAGGCCTTCGACGCCAACTACGACGGCGAAGAGGACGTCAACGGGCTGACCACCTTCCGGTTCACGCAGAACGTCGGCTACGACGCGGACGGCAAGCTGGCCGAGCCGGTCAAGTACGCATCGCTGTACGACAACGACATCGACAGCACGGTGACCGCCCGCGCCGCACAGTGGGGCGTGGAGGCCCCGGATCCGTACGACCCGATCACCATGACCCGCTATTACGCCGCACAGCGGACGTTCTGGGTGGACCCGGTGAGCGGCACGATCGTCAAGGCCAAGCAGCACGGCTACCACTACTACGCACGCGACGCCCTCAAACCCGAGGTCACGTTCGCCGACTTCACGGTCACCTCGACCGATGAGACCGTCGAGTCGCAGGTATCCGCCGCGCGCGACGAGGCCGATAATTTGGCGCTGTGGAGCCGGATCCTGCCGATCACGTTCGCCGGGCTGGGCCTGGTGATGCTGGTGGGCGGCGTGCTGCTGGGCTCCTTCGGGCTGCGCGCCGAGTCGGCCTTGATCGACCCGGGACTGGACGGATCAGATCGCGGGTTCTTCAGTCGTCGTGACGACGAGTCCGGTCCGATGCCGGCCGCCGAGGCGCAGACCGAGAAGATACCCACCCGGCGCCCGACGGACCTGCCGCCGGACCGACAGGCCTGACCACCCGGCGCTGGATGGCGCCGGCGTACGCGCTGGCGTTGTCCCTGGTGGTCGCCGGCCCGCTGCTGGGGCCCGGTTATCTGCTGCTGCGCGACGCGGTGTCCACGCCGCGGTCCTATCTGTCCGATGCCGCCCTCGGCTTGTCCGAGGCCGCACCACGGGCGCTTCCGCAGGACTTCTTCATTGCCGTGACCTCGACCGTGATCGACGGCGGCGTACTGGTCAAGGTGCTGCTGGTGGCCGGGCTGTGGCTGGCCGGCTGGGGCGCCGCGCGACTGGTGGCCGCGGTGCTGCCGGACGCGGGGTGGGCCGGCCAGGGTGTGGCGGTGACGCTGGCGATCTGGAACCCCTATGTGGCCGAACGGTTGTTGCAGGGCCACTGGAGTCTGCTGGTCGGCTACGGCTGCCTGCCCTGGGTGGCGGCGGCGATGTGGCGGCTCGGGGCGAACGAAGCGACGGGAGAGAAACCGGGCTGGCCGGCGGCGGTGTTCTGGATCGCGCTGGCGGGGCTGACCCCGACCGGACTGATGCTGGCCGCCATCGTGGCACTGGTGTGCGCGCGCAGCCGGCGTGCCGTCGGGGTGACGCTGGTCGCGTCGGCCGGTACCGCGCTGCCCTGGCTGACGGCGTCGGTGGTGGCGGGTTCGTTGTCCGGGGTGGCAAGTACCGGGGTGCAGGCCTTCGCCGCCCGTGCCGAACCCGGCCTCGGCACGCTCGGCAGCCTGGCCGGCATGGCCGGAATCTGGAACGGGCAGGCGGTACCCGGTTCGCGGACAACGCTTTTCGCGGTGGTGGCGACGACCGTCCTACTGGCGGTGGTGGCCGCCGGTCTGCCTGCGGTGCTGCGGGTGCGCCCGGCCCGGCCGCTGCTGGTGCTGGCCGTCGTCGCGGTGGTGCTGCCCGCATTGCTCGCTACGGGACCGGGTTTGGCGCTGCTGGAGTCGGTGGTGCGCACGGTGCCCGGTCTCGGCGTGCTGCGCGACGGGCAGAAGTGGGTGGCGCTGGCGCTGCCCGGCTACGTGCTGGCCGCCGCGGGGGTGGCGCGGTACGGCCGCGCGGTGGCCGTCGTGTGCGGGACCGCGCTGATCGCGGTGTTGCCCGACTTGGCGTGGGGTGTGGGCGGGCAACTGCACGCCGTGCGCTATCCGCCGGGATGGACGGCCGTGGCCTCGATGATCAACGCCGATCCCCGGCCCGTCGCTGTGCTGCCCGCCGACAGCATGCGGCAATTCGGCTGGGCCGGCCCGGCACCGGTGCTGGACCCGTTGCCACGCTGGGTGTCCGCCGACGTGTTGTCCAGCGGTGACCTGATGATCGGCGGGAAGACGGTGTCCGGGGAGGGCAGCCGCGGCCGCGAGGTGACGGCGCTGCTGCTCGACGGCGCCTCCCTGGATCGACTGGCCGATGCCGGCGTGGGTTGGGTGGTCACCGAAACAGGTTCTGCTGTAATGGATTTGCCGGTGGCGTACCGGGACCGCGATCTCACGCTGTACCGGGTGGGCGGCTACACACCTGCGGCGTCCGGGCGCGCTCTGCTGATCGCCGCCCATCTGGTGTGGCTGGGAACGCTGATCGTCGCCGGGCTACTGGCGCTACGACCGCGTCGGCAGCCGGATCCGTCTGGCGTTTCCAGAAAGTGATATCGCCGGCGATATCACTTTCGGCGGGCCATCCTCAGCCGACATACAGCCGGGAATCAGGTTAGGGTTCCTGCGCGATATACCGGATGACGGTCCGCCTATCAGATCCCACCACAGGAGCTTGAAATGAACGCCACCACGTCCCCCTGGCTGCGCCGCACCGCAGGCCTTGTCATCCTGGCCTCGCTGGCGGCAGGCTCGGTGGCGTGCTCGAACGGCGAGAAGGACGCGCCGAGCACCACCACCACCACCACCACCACCACGACGACGACCGCTCCTCCGACGACGAGCACCGCGCCGGTGGGGCCCACCGAGAAGAGCATCAGCCCGACCGGCGGCAACCTGTTCACCCCGACGGTGAAGGCGCCCGGCCCGCAGACCGCCGCCCCCGGTAACCTGCCCGGCAACTCGCCGAAGTAAGGGCTACACCACGCCGCTGATGTACCGGCCGGCGTGCACCGACTCGAGCACCGCACGCATCGCGTCCGCGCTCTGCGCCCAGGAGAATTCGGTGCTGCGCACCTGCGCCTTGGCGCCCAACTCGATCCGCAGCACGGGATCGGTGAGCAACCGGGCCAGGGCGTCGGTGAGCTCATCGGGACCGTCGACCAGCAGGCCGGTGACACCGTCGACGATCGAGTCGGTCAGCCCACCGGAGGACCGGTAGCCGACGGTCGGGACGCCGTGCTGAGCCGCCTCGACGACGGCCAGCCCCCAGCCCTCTTTGCGGGACGGCATCAGGTGTACCCAACACTGTTGGACGACTTGGTGTTTGATGTCGTCGCCGACGTGACCGTGAAAGGTGACCGCGTCGGCGATGCCGAGTCGGGCGGCGTGCGCGACGAGACGGTCCTGCCACCAACCGCCGCCGACGATGTCGAGGTGCAGGTCCGGAATGCGGGTCCGCAACGCGGCGACGGCATCGAGGGCGTCCTCGATCTGCTTGTGCGGCACCAGCCGTGACAGCACCGCCACCCGCGGCGTCACCGATCGCGGTTGCTCGAGGGTGCACTCCGGCGCGGCGTCGAGCCCGTTGCGCACCACCGCGATCCGCTCCTTGCCCACACCGAGTTCGACGAGCTCGCGGGCCGAGGGCAGTGACACCGTGACGTACTGATTGCGCCGGTGCAGCCGCGGTGAGAGCCGGGACTCGACGAACCAGCCGAATCTGCCGGTGCGGCGCCCGGCCACCGGCCATTGCTCACGGTGGCAGTGGTGCACCAGCACGGTGGACCGCCGGCCGTAGGCCAGCCGTGCCAGAAACGGGATGCCGTTCTGAGTGTCGATGACGACGTCGGGCCGGGACCCGCGCAGCGGACCGAGGCCCACGCGCGCCAACACCATCGCCAGTCCGGCCCAGATGTACACCGAGTACGGGCCACCGGCGCGGCTGACAGTCACGCCGTCGAGCGTCTCGCGGCGCGGGGCGCCCGGATAGCGCGCGGTGCGCAGGGTGACGTCGATCCCGCCGGCCGCCAACTGGGCGCCGATGCGCTGCAGGTAGGCCTCACTGCCGCCGCCCTGGGGATGCCCGGTGTCGCGCCAGCACAGCAGCAGCACGCTGCGCACGCGAGACACTGGATCAGGACCGACGGACATCGTGTCGAGAGTACCGGTGAGTAGTTTGAGCGGGTGCAGACTGCTGCGACCCGGTTCGCAAGGCGGGCGACGCTAGGACGGTCGGTGCGGCTGTTGGGTGCGTTCCGATACGAACAGAGCGACCCGGCCCGGTTCTACGGCGCGTTGGCCGCCGACACCGCGACCATGGTGGCCGACCTGTGGACCGCCACGACCGATAGGCCGACGGCGGACCGGACGGTGCTCGACGTCGGCGGCGGGCCCGGGTACTTCTCAGCGGCGTTCGACGACGCCGGAATGACCTATATCGGAGTGGAACCAGACCCGGCAGAGATGCACGCCGGGCCGGCAGCCGAACCGGGCGCGGGCATGTTCGTGCGCGCCTCCGGGATGGCCCTGCCCTTCGCCGATGACAGCGTCGATGTCTGCCTGTCGTCCAATGTGGCCGAACACGTTGCCCACCCGTGGCGGCTGGGCAACGAGATGTTGCGGGTGACCCGGCCTGGGGGGCTGGTGGTGCTGTCCTACACGGTGTGGCTGGGCCCGTTCGGTGGGCATGAGATGGGCCTGACGCACTACCTGGGCGGGGCCCGGGCGGCGCGTCGCTACACCCGCAAGCACGGGCACCGGCCGAAGAACGACTACGGATCGTCGTTGTTCGCGGTATCGGCGGCCGACGGGCTGAGGTGGGCGCGGTCGACCGGGGCGCTGGTCGCCGCATTTCCCCGCTACCACCCGAGATGGGCATGGTGGATGACCTCGACGCCGGTCCTGCGGGAATTCACGGTGAGCAATCTGGTGCTGGTGTTGCGACCGTCCTGAGAAGGTCAACTGCAACGTGTTCTCGTTTCGCCGAGAACTGGGTAATGTGACGGCCATGACACAGAGCACTTCCACCGCGGCCCGCACCGACTGGGACAAGCTGTTCATCGGCGGCCAGTGGGTCGAACCGTCGACCTCGGAGATCATCGAGGTTTTCTCCCCCGCCACCGGACAGAAGGTCGGTCAAGTTCCGCTGGCCGCCGAGGCCGACGTGAACGCCGCCGTCGCGGCCGCCCGCAAGGCTTTCGACGAGGGCCCGTGGCCGCGGCTGGCGCCCGAGGAGCGCCAGGCGGTGCTCGCCAGGGCGGTGGAACTGGTCAACGAGCGGGCCGACGAGTTCAAGGAGCTGCTCAAGCTGGAAACCGGTCAACCGCCGACCATCATCGACATGATGCAGTTCGGTGCGGGCGTGTCCGGGCTGCAGTACTACGCCGGTGCCGCCGACAAGTTCGCGTGGAAGGACATCCGCGACGGCATCTACGGCCAGACCCTGGTGGTCAAGGAGCCGATCGGGGTGGTCGGCGCGGTGATCGCCTGGAATGTCCCGTTCTTTCTGGCCTGTAACAAGCTGGGGCCGGCCCTACTGGCGGGCTGCGCCGTGGTGCTCAAGCCGGCCGCCGAGACTCCGCTGACCACCAACCTGTTCGCCGAGGTGTTCGCCGAGGCCGGCCTGCCCGAGGGCGTGCTGTCGGTGGTGCCCGGCGGCCCCGAGACCGGGCGCGCGCTGACCAACAGCAACGATCTGGACAAGTTCACCTTCACCGGGTCCAGCGCCGTGGGCAAGGAGATCGGCAAGATCGCCGCCGAGAAGCTGAAGCCGTGCACGCTGGAGCTCGGCGGCAAGTCCGCGGCGATCATCCTGGAAGACGCCGACCTGGACTCCACCCTGCCGATGCTGGTGTTCTCCGGCCTGATGAACTGCGGGCAGGCCTGCGTGGGCCAGACCCGCATCTTGGCGCCGCGGTCACGCTACGACGAGGTCGTCGAAAAACTCGCCGCCGCCGTCGGTGCCATGCAGGTCGGTCTGCCCGATGATCCGGCCGCCATGATCGGGCCGCTGATCAGTGAGAAGCAGCGCGAGCGGGTCGAGGGCTACATCAAGAAGGGTGTCGAGGAGGGCGCGCGGATCGTCGCGGGGGGCGGGCGCCCCGAGGGCCTGGATTCGGGCTGGTTCGTACAGCCGACGGTATTCGCCGACGTGGACAACTCGATGACCATCGCTCAGGAGGAGATCTTCGGGCCGGTGCTCGCGGTCATCGCCTACGACACCGAGGAGGACGCGGTCCGGATCGCCAACGACTCGCCCTACGGGCTGGCCGGCAGCGTGTACACCACCGACTTCGCCAAGGCCATCGAGATCGCGTCGCAGATCCGCACCGGTACCTACGCGGTGAACATGTACGCCTTCGACCCGGGCGCACCGTTCGGCGGATACAAGAACTCGGGTATCGGCCGGGAGAACGGCCCGGAGGGCATCGAGGCCTACACCCAGGCCAAGAGCGTGCTGCTGCCGTTCGGCTACACCCCGGAGTAAAACTCGGCGAACAGCGGAAAGGCCTGCGTCCGAAGTGGTTTCGGACGCAGGCCTTTTCGTATACCGGCGAATCCGCTCAACCGCAGCTAGCCGTCACCGGAAGTCGGCCGAGGCCGGGAAATCGCACGCTGCGCCAGCTCCCCCATGGTGATCATGCCGTGAAGTATTTGTGCGGCAAGGGTTTCGGTATCGGTATCGAGATGTTCGGAGAGGTTCGCGGTCAACGCGAGGGTGGCAAATCCGTGCGAGGCGGACCACCCTGCCAACACCAGACCGCGCACCTCCTCGTCGGTGACGGTTTTCGGATTGCCTGCCTGCAGGCTGGCCCGGGCGGTGCCGTAGAGCACCCCGAAGGCCGCGGCCTTCGCTTCGACCAGCTCGGCGTCGTCCCCGCGATAGAGGTTGGGGCGGAACATCACCTCGAAGTAGCCCCGGTGGCTCAACGCGAACTCGATATAGCTCTGGCCCCCGCGCACGAATCCATCGGGACCGTCCGCGGCGGAACCGATCATCTGGGCCGCGAGCCGGAATCCCTCGCCGGCCACCGCGGTGAAGATGCCTGCCTTGTCACCGAACGTGTAGGCCAGCGCGGCGTGTGACACCCCGGCACGGCGTGCGATGCGACGCATGCTCACCGCGGCGACTCCGACGGTCTCCACTTCTTGCACTGCTCCATCGATGCCGGCCCGCACCAGCTGGCCGTGGTGGTAACGCTTCGCCGGGTCGGTAGCCATGGGAGCGCAGCCTACTGGCCCATCTGACCATTGATAAGTTCGGCCGCATGCTGCAGTCTTACCAATGGTAAGTATCTGTCCGATGGAACGAGTGCGAGGGGACGGCGATGGATGTCGATCGCAGGACGGCTACCGAACAAAATCGCGGGGCGGCACGCGCGGCACGGTGGGCCGGCACACTGGGCGTCCTCGTCCCGGCGGCCGCCATCCCCGTCTATCCCATCTGGGCCATGCCGCAGACCGGCACCGCCGGTGCCGACATCGCACTCTGGGCCGGCGCCCACCACGATCGGCTGGTGGCCACCCAGGTGCTCTATACGATCGGCGTCGGACTCTGGCTCATCTTCGGTGCCGCGGTCTGGACCCATCTGCGCCAGCGACTGCCCACGGCATCCACGTTGCCCACGGGCTTCGGCCTCGGCCTCGTCGGCCTGGTGACCCTGATCCTCAGCGGATTCACCGCGTTCAACCTGATGTTGTACCGGCCGCACAGCGCCGAGGTGACCGCCCTTCTCTACGACGCTACGATGGGGCTGCTCGCGATGTCAGGTGTGCCGACCGCAGTGGCGTTGGGCTGCTTCGCAATTGCGGTTTATCGTTATCGGGTGCTGCGCCGTTCGACGGCACACCTCGCGGCCATCGCCGCCGCCGCGCACGTTGCCTTACTCGCCGCGGTCATCGCACCGACCGGCCCCGTCTCACTACAGGGCTTCCTGACCGTCTGGGGTATCCCGCTGCTGCTCTTCCTCTGGATCGGCCATACCGCACAGGCCATTGCCGCACATCCGTCCCGAACAACACGCACGGCGTCGTCGCAGCCATGACAGCGCTGGTTAGCGCGGCGGTTCGGTCAGTCTGGGCAGCGGAATGCCCGGCGCCGGAGTCCCGGTGAACAGCTTTGCGGTGGCCCGCACCGGGCCCACCACGTAGGAGCGCACGACCGGTTGGTGCGCATCGCCGGTCCAGCAGTCGGCCATGATCCGGTTGGCGGCGGTCGAGCCCGCCGAGAACGTCAGGTCGACGTCCACGGTGACGTGGTCGGTGTCGGTGCCCGTGACGCGGGGCGCGATATCGCAGGGCGGGCTGGTCATTCCGGGCGGAATCTGCGCAGTGACCGCCGGTGCGTGGAAGTACACCGTGGCGACGGTCGTGCCGTCGGGCCCCGGGGCGGTCAGGTAACCGATGAGATCAAGCTGCCCTCGAGTGGCCGGGGGCTGCGGCAGGAACGCGGGCACACCGGGGAGCACGGGCGAGGGTGACGTCGCGACGGTCGTGGCGCTGGGTGATGTTGCGGCACCATTGTTCTCGTTCGCACACGCCGCCAGCAGGACTGCCGTCGCCAGCGTCCCAACCATGACCTTGGAGATCACCATGGGTGAACTGTAATCGGCCCAGGCCGCATGAATTCGTTGTGCATACGCCGGCGGATGGATGACCAACTCAGTACAGTCCGAGCACCGGGACGCCCCACCACACCGGCAGCCTTGTCGTGCGCAGCCTCGTGATCAGCAATGACGGAACCAGCCTGTCCCTCCAGCTGCCCGGCGGCCACACCCAACTCGTCGGGATCCACCCGCAGCGGCTCAGACACGATCTCCACCCCCATCGCAATGTTGCCGTGCACCCAATAGTGGGTGGCACTGCGAGGCACTCCGGACGCCGGAAACTCTTAAAACGCCCCCTCGGGCAACTCCATCGGGCCCAGCTCCATCGTCTCGATGAGCGCCCGGTCCGAGGCCAGCCGCGGCAGCACGTGGCGGGCGAAGAAGTCCGCCGCGCCGATCTTGCCGAGATAGAAATCGTGATCACGATCGGCGGCGTCATCCACGGCGCCATAGGCGATCTCGGCGTGCTCCAGCAGCAACCACCCGATCACCAGGTCGCCGACGGCCAGCAGGAAAGGCACCGAGGACAGCCCCACCCGATAGAGCTCTTGCGAATTCTGTTGCGAGCCCATCAGATACCCGGTCATCGCGGTGACCATCGCCGTCACGTTCTCCAGCGCCGCGCGCAGCGCCGCGCGACCGGCGGCCAGTTCGGGGCGGGCGGTGTCCCGGTCCAGGAACGCCTGCATGCGACCGACCACATGGGATAGCGCTCCGCCCTGGTCACGGGCGATCTTGCGGAAGAAGAAGTCCTGCGCCTGGATGGCGGTGGTGCCTTCGTAGAGCGAGTCGATCTTGGCGTCGCGGATGTACTGCTCGATCGGGTAGTCCTGCAGGAAGCCGGACCCACCGAAGGTCTGCAGAGATTCGGTCAGACACTGGTAGGCCCGTTCGGAGCCGACGCCTTTGACGATCGGCAGCAACAGGTCGTTGACCCGTTCTGCCATCGCCTCGTCGGCACCCGAGACGATGGACGCCGCGGCCGGGTCCTGGTGCGCGGCGGTGAACAGGTACAGCGCCCGCAGCCCCTCGGCGTAGGACTTCTGCGTGAGCAACGCCCGGCGCACGTCGGGGTGATGGATGATGGTCACCCGCGGCGCGGTCTTGTTCGACATGTCGGTCATGTCGGCGCCCTGGATTCGGGTCTTGGCGTAGTCCAGCGCGTTCAGATATCCGGTGGACAACGTGGATATCGCTTTGGTGCCCACCATCATTCGGGCGTACTCGATGATCTTGAACATCTGCGCGATACCGCTGTGGGTGTCACCGACCAGCCAGCCGACCGCAGGCACCCCGTGCTGGCCGAACGTCAACTCACAGGTCGCGGACGCCTTCAGGCCCATCTTGTGCTCGAGGCCGGTCACGAACACGCCGTTGCGTTCCCCCGGCGCACCCGTCTGCGCATCGGGGAAGAACTTGGGCACGACGAACAACGACAAGCCTTTGGTGCCCGGCCCCGCGCCAACGGGGCGGGCCAGCACCATGTGCAGGATGTTCTCGAACATGTCATCGACGTCGCCGTTGGTGATGAACCGTTTGACCCCGTCCAGGTGCCAGGTGCCGTCGTCCTGCTGGACGGCCTTGGTCCGGCCGGCGCCCACGTCGGAGCCGGCGTCGGGCTCGGTGAGCACCATGGTGGCGCCCCAGCTCCGTTCGATCGCCTGCACAGCCCAGCCGCGCTGATGCTCATTGCCCAGCTTGTAGAGGATGTTCGCCAACACGGGCCCGGCGAGGTACATGAAGGCCGCAGGCTGGGCGCCCAGGGCGAACTCGCTGACCGCCCAGGACAGCATGGCCGGTCCGGGGATACCGCCGATGCCTTCTTCCATGCCGATCCGGAACCATTCGCCGGCATGCCACGCCCGCAAGGATTTCTTGAACGGTTCGGGAATGCTGACCACGTGCGTGTCCGGGTCGAAGGTCGGCGGGTGACGGTCGGTCTCGGCGAACGCCTCGGCCAGCGGACCTTCGGCCAGCCGGGCAGCCTCATCCAGCATCTGCCGGACCGACTCCCCATCCAGGTCGCCGAACTCACCAGTGGCCAAGACCTTTTCGAGCTCGTACACCTCGAAGAGGTTGAATTCGATATCCCGCACGTTGCTCCGATAGTGCCCCATATCGCGAGCCTAACGGCCTCAGCGGCTACCGCCCGTGAAATTGCGCGGGTCGGTGCTGGACGAAGAATTGTCGCCGCCCGGCGGCGTCCTAATTATGTAGCAAACCATAATTGCCTCCCCGCCTGAACGGTTCCCTCTTTCCGTCTAGACAGTATGTTCACCTGATATTCACACTCCACCAGGGATTTGATCGGACAAAGGACTCGATTTTGGAGCCGAGGTCGTTTTATGCTCATTGGCATAGATAGGAGGCATCCGATGTTGCTCATCGAGCTCAACGTCGCCGGCCACCGGTTCACGCACCGGGTGGGCGAGCCCCGCCGTACCTTCGATCGGGTTCGAGCACGCCTGGACCCGCGAAACGTGCAGTGGCGTCCGTCGCGGGCAGCCTGACCCGCAAGCGCGGGTCGACCCGGCGCGCAATGTTGGTCACCGCGGTCGACGTGCTGCGTGAGCGCGGAGCGGCCGGGGTGACCATCGACGAGGTGCTGGCGCGCAGTGGCGCACCGCGCGGTTCGGTGTACTACCACTTTCCGCAGGGCCGCAGCCAGCTGCTGACCGAGGCGCTCGATTATGCGGGCAACTCCATCGCCGAGGTCATCGATGCCGCATCCGACCGCGGCGGGATGGCCATGGTCCGGCAGTTCATCGCATTCTGGGAGCAGGTACTTTCCGGCAGCGCCTACACCGCGGGCTGTCCGGTGATGGCCGCGGCGATCAGCACCACCGAGGATGACTCCGCCTTGGCCGCGGCCGCCGGGGACATCTTCGCGCGCTGGCGAGCCTCCCTGACTCAGACCTTCCGCAAGGACGGGTTCGACGCCGCCGACGCCACCTCGCTGGCCGTGATGTGCATCGCCGCCTTGGAGGGGGCGGTGGTGCTGTGCCGGTCGGCCGGCAACGGCGAGCCACTGCACCAGGTAGGCCAACAGCTCGAATTCCTGATCAAGTCAAGGGAATTCGTGCGAGTTTACGGTGTGCCCGGCCGCTAGCTACGGCGATGAACCAAACGTGCACAGATGAACTCGCCGTTGACGGCGGATTCGGTCAGCTGCCATTCCGAACGCATCGGCAGCACCGGTGCGCCCGCCCCGAGGGTGCACGGGGCGTAGCTCACGACCATCTCGTCCACCAGCCCGGCCCGGACGAACTGGGCGGCCACCACCCCGCCACCGACCACCCAGACATCGCGGTCCCGGGCCGCCGCCACAAGTTGCGGGTGCAGCGCGCTGACATCGCCGTCGAACACCCGGACCGGATGCCCGTCGACCACGATGCCCGGCCGGCTGGTCAGCACCCAGGTCGGCTGCTCATACATCCAGTCGCCCGGCTGGTTACGCACGATCCACTGATAGGTCTGCGACCCCATCACCAGTGCTCCGACGGATTTGGCGAACGCCTGGTAACCGAACGGACCGTCGGCGTCATGGTCGCGGGTGATCAGCCAGTCCAGGCTGTCGTGTTCGTCGACGATGAACCCGTCCAGGCTGGACGCGGTGTAGTAAACGGTTTTCACCCTAATCTCTTCTCATCCAGTCCAACGGGTCACCGGTGCGTGCTTTCACCCCGAGCCGGGAGAGCATGGCACGCAACAGTTCTCGTCGGTGTGCCGCATAGGTCAGCACGTGCGCGATGATTCCGTACAGCTGGAAGGACTCGGGCGGATCACACAACGCGTCGATGACGGTGTCGCCAAGACTTCCGCGCACGGTGTGGTCACGCACCATCGCCGTCCAGCGCCGGGCGACATCTTCATGGTCGGCCGCGAGCACGTCGGCGGGACGCAGACCGGGGCGTTCAGGCAGGTCGGAACCCTCGATACTGGCCAGCCACACCTCTTTGCTCCACACCAGCGCGCCGAGCACCGCCCCCACGCTGTCCTCTTCGCCGTCCCACGGCAGGATCACCTGGCCCGGCGAAAGCGGTTGCGCCCATTGATCGTCGGTCAATCGAGCGGCTTGGGTGATCAGGTGGGCGGTATCGGCCACATCATGGGCGACCATCAACGCCGACACCGCGGGCGCCTCCGTACCGGCCGGGGCGTCCAGCCACAGCGAGGCGGGTGGGTGGAAGTGCATCCCGTTGGGGGCCGGCAACCGGAAGCCGACCTCGGCCGCCGCCGACGGTGGCACACCGAACGCGCGGCGGAACGCCCGGGAGAACACCTCGGGCGAGGACCAGCCCTCGTCCACCGCGACCGCGGCCACCCCCTGACCGCGCTGCAGCCGCCACGCCGCACGTTCCAGCATGATGCGCCGGCGCATGGACGCCGGTGGTTCCCCGGTCAGCCGGCTGACTTCCCGGGAGAAGTGGAATTCGGAGGCGAAGCTGGCCCGGGCCATGCCCGCCACGCCCGCATTGCCCTCGTCCACCACCGCGTCGAGCAGTTCACGAAGCCGGTCTCGTCCAGGTGCGGTCACGCTTTCTGAGTATGCTCACCGGTCCCGGCCGGCGACATGACATTTCCTGCGCACCCGGGTTGGCTACACTCCGTTGCCAGTGAGCGAATTCGATGCGCTGTGCGCCAACGACGGTGATCTGGCCGGGCTCCGGGCTGCGGTCCGGCAGTTCATCACCTCTGACCGGGCCACCCATGGCTGGCAACCCGAGATCGATTCCTGGCTGACCAGTTGGGACGCCGGCTTCAGTGCGCGACTGGCCGACGCCGGCTACGTGGGGCTGACGATTCCGGCCGAATACGGCGGACACGGACGTGGCTTCCTGCACCGCTACGTGGTGACCGAGGAACTGCTCGGTCAGGGAGCTCCGGTGGCCGCGCACTGGTTCGCCGACCGTCAGGTGGCACCGTCGCTGCTGTCCTACGGTTCGCAGGAGCAACGCCGCCGTCTGCTGCCGCAGATCGCGGCGGGCCGGTTGTATTCGGCGATCGGTATGAGTGAGCACGGTGCCGGATCGGATCTGGCGGCCACCGCGACCAAGGCCACCCGCACCGGCGATGGCTGGGTGCTCAACGGGACGAAGGTGTGGACCAGCGGCGGGCATCGCGCGCATTTCGCCATCGTGCTGGCCCGCACCAGCCCGCTGGACCCCGAACACCGGCATGCCGGATTCAGCCAGTTCATCGTGATGCTGGACGCGCCGGGCGTGAGCATCAGCCCGATCATCACGCTGGACGGACACCACCACTTCAATGAGGTCACGTTCGAGGATGTGGCACTCACCGACGGTGATGTGCTGGGCGAGGTGGGCGACGGCTGGCATCAGGTGACCGCCGAGCTCGGCTTCGAACGCAGTGGGCCCGAACGGATCCTGTCGACCGCGGTGTTGATCTTCGGGGTACTCCGGGCGCTGGGTCCCGATGTCGACGACCGCACCGCCGCCGCCGTCGGCGACCTGATGGGCCGGGCCATGTCGTTGCGCCAGCTGTCGGTGGCGGTGGCCCGCGACCTGGCCGCCGGACGCGACGCAGCCACCCGCGCCGCCCTGGTGAAGGACCTGGGCACCCGGTTCGAGCAGGAGTCGGTGGAACTGTGCGCCGACCTGCTGGAGTCGGTGGACGATCCCGGTGGGCTGCGGGCCGTGCTGGCCACCGCGCGGCTGCATTCGCCGATGTTCACCCTGCGCGGCGGGACGAATGAGGTGCTGCGCGGTGTGATCGCACGCGGCCTGGGGGTGCGGTGAAGAGCGCCTGCGCGAAGAACAGAGGACCGCGATGAGCGACGAACTGCGCCAGCTGGTGGACGACATCGGCCGCCGGTCCTACGACGAGAACTTCGGGAAGCGCAGACTCCCTGAGGTTTTCGATGCGGCACTGTGGCAACACCTGGACGAGACCGGCCTGAGCCGGCTGACCACCCAGCAGGATGCCGGCCCCGCCGAATCCGCCGTGGTGCTGGCCGGGCTGGCCCGCTACGCCGCGGCCGTTCCGATCGCCGAGACCGATCTGCTGGCCGGCTGGCTGGCCGGCCAAGCCGGGATCGACGTGCCCGACAGCGGACCGCTGACGGTGGCGATCGGCACCGGCGGGACCGCGACCGAGGTGCCGTGGGCCCGGGATGCGACCGTGCTGGTGGTCGACCGCGTCGCCGACGGAATCCTGGTGGGGCTGGTGAACGACCCGGACGTCACCGACGGGCACAACGTGGCGGGCGAACCGCGCGCCACCATCCGTTACGACAGCACCGGCCTGCGGCGACTGGACGGCTCCGTCGGTGATGAGCTGATCCGGCGCGGCGCGTGGGCGCGCTGCGTCCAGATCGTCGGCGCGTTCGACGCAGCCCTGGAACTCACCGTCGCGCACACCTGCCAACGCGTGCAGTTCGGCCGTCCGCTCAGCAAGTTCCAGGCCGTCCAGCATTCCCTTGCCGCGATGGCCGGTGAGATCGAACGAGCCAGGGCCGCAACGGATCTTGCGGTGGTCGCGGTGACCGATTACGGCTTCGGGTCACCACCGGCCGACTATGCGGTGACGCTGGCCAAGGTGGCCGTCGGGCGGGCGGTCACGCCGGTGACCACCATCGCCCACCAATTACACGGCGCCATCGGTGTCACCATCGAACACCAATTGTGGTCGGCCACCATGCGTGCCCGAAGCTGGAGCGACGAGTTCGGTAGCACCGCGTCCTACGCGCGACGCCTGGGCCGGTCGGTCCTGTCGGCCGGCGATCCGTGGGATGTGCTGATCAGCTGTCCAACACCTGGCTGACCCGGGCCTCCACATCACCCAGGCCGGACAGGTCGATCCCGAACCTGCCGGTGAGCTGATCGAGCACCTCGGCGGCGGACTGCAGCCGGATCTTCTCGGTGCCGCCGTTGGCGTGGATGGCCAGATTTCGTCCCCGCAGATTCCACCGCGCATCGTCGGTGACCAGCGCGACGGACAGCCCGACGACGAACACCGCCTCCGGAAAGGTCGAGGAGTACCAGCTGCCGATGCTCAGATCGATCAGCGGCTGCGGGCGCAGGCTGAACTGGTAAAGCGGCAGCCACTCGCCGCCGATCTGGGTCTGCAGCTGTAACCCTTCGGGGTGGTCCACCAGCCGATAGGGCTCATGGCGGGTCTGCTGCGGCGGGCCTGCCGCCAGCCGGATCGGTGAGGACAGCGTCTGCCCGCCGAACCCCACGTCGACCAGGAATCGGCCGTCCTCCCCGGGCACGGTCACGGCCAGCACATTGTGGGTGACCCCGGTCTGCGGCGCGTCCGGCGGGCGCATCCACACCACTCGCCCCGCCAACCGGTCCACGCCATAACCCAGGTCCTCCAGGACGTAGCCCAGCAGGCCGTTGTTCTCGTAGCAGTAGCCGCCACGGCGGCGCCCGACCAGCTTGGCGGTCAGCGCCTCGGCGCTCAGGTCATGGACCGGGATGCCCATCAGCGGGTCGAGGTTTTCGAACGGGATGGACCGATTGTGCGCGGCCACGATCTCGCGCAGGGTGTCCAGTGTCGGAACGGGTGAACTTTCGAAGCCGATTCGTGCCAAGTACCCGGCAGGGTGCACTGTCATTTCTCTATCGTGAAGCATGGACGACCACGGGTGATCTGCGCCGCAAGTCTTTGACCCTTGGATGACGTCCGTGCAAAACTAGAACACGTTCTAATTTTCTATCGGCTGCAGCGGAGGATCCTGATGAGCTCGACGGATATCGAACCCACGGAGATCACCAAGTTCGACCCCGGCCTCACCGAGAAGGTGATGGGTTGGCTGCGGCCGTTCCTGAAGACCTACCACCGGTCGGAGGTCCGCGGGCTGGAGAACTTCCCGGCCGGTGGCGCGCTGGTGGTGTGCAACCACTCCGGCGGGATGTTTCCCATGGATGTGCCCATTTTTGCCGCGGACTTCTACGAGAGATTCGGCTACGGCCGGCCGGTGTACACCCTCAGCCATGCCATGTTGATGATCGGTCCCACCGGTGACTTCTTCAAGAAGACGGGCTTCATCCTCGCCAGCCATGAGAACGCCGATGAGGCGCTGCGCTCCGGCGGGGTGGTCGTGGTGTTCCCCGGCGGCGACTACGACGTCTACCGTCCGAGCAGCGAGGCAAACAAGATCGACTTCGACGGTAGGCAGGGCTACGTGCGCGCGGCGATCAACGCCGGCGTGCCGATCGTCCCGATGGTCGGGATCGGCGGGCAGGAGACCCAGCTGTACCTGTCCCGCGGCACCTGGCTGGCCAAGCGGCTCGGCCCGATCGCCCGGTTGGCCCGCACCAAGATCGTGCCGCTGTCCTTCGGCTTCCCGTTCGGGTTGTCGGCGGTGGTGCCGATGAATGTGCCACTGCCGTCCAAGATCGTCATGGAAGTGCTGCCGCCGGTGCGCATCGACAAGGAGTTCGGCGAGCACCCGGATATCGACGAGGTGGACGCACACGTCCGGCACGTCATGCAGCGGGCGTTGGATTCCCTGGCCGCCGAACGACGCTTCCCGGTCATCGGCTGACCGTGCAGATTCCCCGTCGCTTCGCTCGCCCGGTGGCACTCCTGGATCCGGTCACCAGCACCGTCGGCCTGCTCGGCACGATGGCCCGCGCCGGCGTGATCGCCCCGCTACGGCCGGACAAGTACCTGCGCATCGCCGCGGCGATGGCCCGGGAGAATATGAGCATCACCTCGGGGTTCGCCGGCGCCGCGCAACGCTGCCCGGACCGGGTGGGCCTGATCGATGAGCTCGGCGCGCTCACCTGGCGTGAAATCGACCAGCGCGCAGACGCTTTGGCGGCCGGCCTGCAGGCCATCGGATCTGCCGGGGTGATCGGCATCATGGCCCGCAATCACCGCGGGTTCGTCGAGTCCCTGATCGCCGCCAACCGGATCGGCGCCGATGTGCTGCTGCTGAACACCTCGTTCGCCGGTCCGGCGATGGCCGAGGTCGTCACGCGCGAAAAGGTCGATGCCGTCATCTACGACGAGGAGTTCACCCCGACCGTGGACCGGGCCCTGGCGGACGCACCGGAAGTCACCCGCGTCGTCGCGTGGACCGACAGCGCGGCCGCCGACCTCACCGTGGAGAAGTTGACCCGCGACCATGTCGGCAAGACGCCTGCGCGCGCCAAGCAGAAGAGCAAGGTCATCCTGCTGACCTCCGGGACCACCGGAAGTCCCAAGGGCGCCAAGCATTCCGGTGGTGGCCCCGAAGTTCTCAAGGCGATCCTGGACCGCACCCCGTGGCGCACCGAGGAAACCGTCGTGGTGGTCGCGCCGATGTTCCACGCCTGGGGTTTCTCCCAGCTGGCATTCGCGGCGTCGATGGCCTGCACCATCGTCACCCGGCGCAAGTTCGACCCGGAGGCCACCCTGGCGCTGATCGACACCCACCGGGCCACCGGGTTGTGCGTGGTGCCGGTGATGTTCGACCGCATCGTCGAACTGCCCGACGAGATCCGCAACCGCTACAGCGCACGGACCCTGCGGTTCGCCGCCGCATCGGGCTCCCGGATGCGCCCCGACGTCGTCACCAAGTTCATGGATCAGTTCGGCGATGTCATCTACAACAACTACAACGCCACCGAGGCCGGCATGATCGCCACCGCCACCCCGGCCGACCTGCGGGCCGCCCCGGACACCGCGGGAAAACCGGCCGAGGGCACCGACATTCGCATTCTGGATCCCGAGCTGCGCCCGCTTCCCGCCGGTGAGGTCGGCACCATCTACGTGCGCAATTCCACCCAGTTCGACGGCTACACCTCCGGTGTGACCAAGGACTTCCACGACGGCTACATGAATTCCGGCGACATCGGGTATCTGGACCGGGCGGGCCGGCTGTTCGTGGTCGGCCGCGACGACGAGATGATCGTGTCCGGTGGGGAGAACGTGTATCCGATCGAGGTGGAGAAGACCCTGGTGGCCCATCCCGAGGTGGCCGAAGCGGCGGTGATCGGGGTGGACGACGAGCAATACGGGCAGCGACTGGCCGCCTTTGTGGTGCCGTCCGGGCCCATCACCGTCGATGAGCTCAAGCAGTACGTGCGCGAAAACCTGGCCAACTACAAGGTGCCGCGGCAGATCACGCTGCTCGACGAACTGCCACGCAACAACACCGGCAAGATCGCGCGTCGTGAACTCCAGGAGCGGGTCGTTGGGTAAACGTTCGATGCTGCTCGGCGCCGCCGCCGAAACGCTCAATGCCACCAATGCCTACAAGCCCCTGACCCGCCGCGGATTCCCGGCCATCGTGGTGTTCGCGTTCGGCTGGCCCACCGAGGAGAACGCTCCCCTGGTGCTGGCCGGTTCTGCGCTGGGCGCGCTGTGGCATGCGGTGCGCGGCGACTATCGGTCGGCCGGCGGGCGGATCTCGTTGCTGCTCAAGGTGATCTCGTGGGTGATGCTGACGGTGGTGCACCGCCGCGGGGCGGCGTCGCGGCCGTACTTCGAGGATCCGCTGAACGAGGTGCTCGGCCCCGAGTTCCCGCCGGTGCCGCCCCGGCCGGGAGGCGTGTTCGCCACCGGCCAGACGCGGCGCCGCTTCGTCGAGAAGACGGTGAGCTACGGGCCATACAGGTCCAACGTCGCCGATATCTGGGTGCGGCCGGATCTGCCCCGGGACGCGAAAGCCCCGGTGCTGCTGCAGGTTCCCGGTGGCGCGTGGATGATCGGGATGAACCGCCCGCAGGCGTATCCGCTGATGTCGCAACTGGCCGACCACGGCTGGATCTGCGTGTCCATCGGTTACCGGATCAGCCCGAAGCATGCCTGGCCGGCGCACATCGTGGACGTGAAGCGGGCGCTGGCGTGGGTGAAGGCCAATATCGCCGACTACGGCGGCGACCCGGAATCCGTCTACATCACCGGCGGTTCGGCCGGCGGACACCTGTGCTCACTGGCCGCGCTGACGCCCAACTTCCCGGCGTATCAGCCGGGCTTCGAGGACGCCGACACGTCGGTCGCCGGAGCGGTGCCGATCTACGGGCGCTACGACTGGGTCACCGAGGGATTCCCGGACCGCCGGGAGTTCGGCTCGGTACTGGAGCGGATGATCGTCAAGCTGCCGTTCACCGACAATCGGCAGCTGTACCTGGACGCCTCGCCGATCGCCCATGTCGGTCCCGACGCGCCGCCGTTCTTCGTCCTGCACGGCACGCACGACACGTTGATCCCCGTCGAAGAGGCACGCGAGTTCGTCGAGAAGCTGCGCGCGGTGTCGAAGGCGCCGGTGATCTATTCGGAGATCCCGTACGCCCAGCATGCCTTCGACATCTTCGGATCGGCACGCGGGCACTACACCGCGTCGGCGGTGGAGCGATTCCTGGATTGGGCCCGGGCCACCCGGGCGTGATTTCGCTGTGACCAATCTTGCATGCAACCTTGCATGCAAGGCGGGTAGCGTGGTTCTCCATGAGCGACGGAGACTCCAGCGGGCAGCGTGCCTACCAGGCCACCAAGGACCAGATCCTGTCCGGCGCGGTACGCGGTGGGCAGCTGCTCAGCGAGGTCGAGGTCGCCGCGGCCCTCGGAGTGAGCCGCACTCCGGTGCACGAGGCATTTCTGCGGCTGGCCGCCGAGGACCTGCTGGAACTGCTGCCCCGTCGCGGCGCGGTGGTGGTTCCGGTGCCGCCCCGGGAGGCCATCGACCTACTGGAGATGCGACTGGCGCTGGAATCTGCCGCGGTGCGCAGGCTGTGCCGGACCTCGACCGCCGTCGATTCGTTGTTCGGCGAGCTGACGGACCTGATCGCGCTGCAGCGCCGGGAAGCCGCGGCGGGTGACGAGCATCGGTTCGCCGTCGCCGACGATGCCTTCCACCGCCGCATCGTGGAGGCGGCCGGCAACGCCATCGGCGAGCGGTTCTACTGTTCACTGGGCGACCGCCAGCGCCGGATGATGGCCGACGCCGTCCGCGCCGACGCCGCGCGCACGGACCGGATGATCGCCGAGCACGGCCGGCTAGCCGAGGCCATCAGCCGGCGCGACCTGCCCGCCTTCGAGGCGCTGCTGCAGGACCATCTGCAGGCCACGTACGGAGTTGTGCTGTGAGGCGCCGCGACCTGAAACCGTGGGCGGCTGTCGCGCTGGCGGTCTTCTGCATCGGGTGGGGCGGCAACCAGTTCACTCCGCTGCTGATCGCCTACGCCCAGCACGCCGGTTACACCCGGGTGGACGTCGACATCCTGCTCGGCGCGTACGTGCTGGGCCTGGTGCCCGGACTGCTGGTGGCTTCGGCTTTGTCCGACCGACACGGGCGCAGGCCGGTGATGGCCGCCGGACTGGTGAGTTCGGCGCTGGGCAGCATCATCCTGGCCGTCGGTGACCACGCCGGGTTCGCGGCCCTGTTCGGCGGACGGCTACTCAGCGGCCTGGCGGTCGGTATCGCGATGGCGGTCGGGTCCGCGTGGATCGCCGAATTATCAAGGCCACCATATGATTCCGTTGCGGCGGGCACCGGTGCACGGCGGGCCTCCATCTGGCTGTCGCTCGGGCTCGGGGTCGGGCCGATGTTCGCCGGGGTGTTGACGGCCTTCGCCCCGCTCCCGCTGGTGCTGACCTACATCGTGCATGCCCTGCTGTGCGTGCCAGCGCTGTGGGCGGTGGCCCGCCGGACGGTGGAGACCAGGGACGAGCGCCACGACAGCGGAGCGTCGCTGCTGCGACGACTGCGGGTGCCCGCCGCGGGGCATCGCAGATTCCTGCACGTCGTTGCGCCGATGGCGCCGTGGATCTTCGGGTCCGCGGCCATCGCCTACGCGATCGTGCCGGCTTTGGTGGTCGACCGGCTCGGATCGTGGGCACTGCTGTACACCTCGGGCCTGACCGCGCTCACCCTGGCTTGCGGCGTGGCGGTGCAGCCGATCGCACGCCGGCTCGACGACCATTCCAGCGCCCGCGCGGTCGTGGTGTCCATGGTGCTGATGGCCGCGGGGGTCTTCGCGGCCGTGGCCACCGCGGTCACCCGATCCCCGATCATCGCGCTGTTCGTCGCGATGCTCCTGGGCAGTGCCTATGGAATCGCCATCGTCTCAGGGCTTTTGGAGATCCAGCGGATCGCCGAGCCCGACGAGCTGGCCGGCATCTCCGGGGTGTACTACTCGCTGGCCTACGTCGGGTTCCTGCTGCCCGCGGTGCTGGCGGTGCTGGCCCACTATTTCAGTTACCCGGCCATGCTGACGGTGGTCGGGGTGCTGGCAGCGGTGTGCGCGGCGCGATGCGCTTCGGGCTGGTCCAAACACCTGGACCACCCGGTCACCGCGACGGCGTGACCCGTCGACGCAGGCCTGCGGGCTCCACCGTCAGCACAGCGACGTGTGTCGACAGACCGCCGCAGGCGGTGCGGGCACCGGCGGCGGTGCCGGCATCCGCGGTGGCGGAGGGAGTCGGGGTGGCCCGGGCAGCCTGGGCGGCTGGATGCCGCCACCCCCACCGCCCGGGTCGGGCGGAGCGGGTGCACCCGGTGGCGGCGGAGGCGGCGCGGCCGGGCCCACACCGGGCAGCTTCGCCGGCATGATCCAGATCGCGATCGACTGTGGCACCAGGCCGTAACCCGCCGGCGCGGCGGTGAACTGCAGTTGGGTCGGCAGCATCCCCGGTTTGACGTGGAAGAACACCCAGCCGTCCGCGTCCGCCGTCACCGGGGACTGCAGCGGCGGTGAGGTGAGCACGGCGGGCGCCGAGGTGGGAATCTGCTCGCCGCTGCTGACCGAGAGCTGGAAACCGCCGTTCGGGCCCGTGACATCGATGGGGGCGGTGACGCCGGTCAGTGCCACCTCGATGCCGAGTTCCAGTTCGTCACCGGGGCTCGGCACCACGGCCAGATTGTCGCTCCGGGGCGTGATGGTCGCTCCCTTCGCCGTCAGCGCCGTTCCCAGCGGAGCGGCGCCGGGAAGGATGGACACCGCCGCCGGACCGGTGCTGGCATCGGCTTTGGCGGGCGAACTCTCGGCCAGCGGGGAGTTGCCCGGCCCGTACGAACAGCCGGCCACCAGCAGCGTCGCCGCGATCGACGCGCCCACAACGCACTGCCCTGTCCGCCGCTTCATGACAGCCATTCTGGCCTATACCCGGCGTTTCGGCGGTCTCGCCTCACGCCATCGCGGTCTCGATGATGGTCAGCTCCGCCGAAATTCCCGCGGCACGCCGGATCTCACGGAACTCGCCCACCATGGCGTCGGTCACTTCGTGCGGGTCCTGCACGGTCGCGGTGTCGGAGAGCACCGAGATATTCAACTGGTCCACGTAGCTCCACACGGTGATGTTCAGCCCGCTGGCCGCGGTGAGCGGACCGACCGAGTAGATCTCGGTGACGGTGGCGCCGCCGACCTTGCCCCGTTCCCGTGGCCCGGGCACGTTGGAGATATTCAGGTTGAGCACCTTGTTCTGGCCGTCCTTGTCCGACAGCTTGCGGAACAGCGCCTCGACCGCCGCGGGCGGCATGTACGACGCCCAGCGGGCCACCAGCTCCGGACCGATCAAGTGGTGCGCCTCTTTCGCGAGTCTGGCTGCCGCACTTGCCTTTTTCACCCGCTCCAAGGGTTCGGGCTCGTCCACCGGCAGCGCCATCAGCACACCGCTGAACCGGTTACCGGAGATTCGGTCCGGGGAGAAATCGAAGCTCATCGGCACCGATGCCAGCAGGGGACTGTCGGCCTTGCCCTCGTATTGCAGTTGCAGCGCCCGCAACGCACCCGATGACATGGCCAGCACCATGTCGTTGATGGTGGCACCCAACGCCTTTCCGGTCGACTTCACGTCGGCCAGGGCCAGCGTGGCGGTCGCGAACCGGCGATCCGGGGTGAGCACGTGATTCATGAAGCTGGGCGGCGGGGTGAACGGGCGGGTCAACTCCGGGCCGAGCTTGCGGCTGCTGCGCCGGACCCGGCCGACCCCGTCGGCGGTGTACTTCATCAAGCCGGGCAACCGGCCGATCTGGCGCAGGTGGTCGGTGAACGCCGAGCGCACCAGTTCCGAGCGGGACGGATCCGGGTCGGTGGCATAGGAGTCGCGTTCGCGTTGCGGTCCCTGCTGCAGATCCATGCCGCGGGCCAGCAGATTGGCCGAGGCGACACCGTCGGCCAGGGCATGGTGGATCTTGCCGACCACCGCGATCCTGCCGTTCGCCAGGCCCTCGACGAAATACATCTCCCACAGCGGGCGGCTGCGGTCCAGGGGGGTACTGGCGATCTGCCCGATCGCCTCGTCGAGTTCCCGTCGACCGCCGGGGGCGGCCACCCGCCACGGCCGCACGTGGTACTCGAGGTCGACATCGCAGTTCTCTCGCCACATCGGGTGGTGGAACTTGAACGGGATGTCGACGAGCTGATACCGGAACGGCTCCAGCTTGTAGAGCCTGCTGTGCAGCACGTTGCGGAAGTCGTGGACTCCGAATGTGCGGTCCCCGAGGTCATCGAGCGCGATCACCGCGATCTTCAACGTGTGCATGTGCACATTCGGAGCTTCTGTGTAGAGCAGGAACGCATCCCACCCACTGAGCCTCTTCACCGGCGTTCCTCCCCGTGTGAGGAGTCTATATAACTGCTTTGTCCAGTCGCGCCGCGGAGTTTCGGTGAATTTGGTTGAGGAACAAGCCGATTGCGGTGGCCACCGCCCCGGTCCTGGCGCCGTCGGTCATATCGAAGGCGTGACCGGCGCCCGGCAGCTCGATGTAGCTGACCGGCGAGGCGGACTCGGCGCGTAGCCGCTCGACGAAGCTGCGGGCCTGCTCGACAGGGATGACGGAGTCGCCGCTGCCGTGGACGACCAGGAACGGCGGGGCGTCCCGGTGGATCTGCGCTATCGGGGAGGCCTGCCGGAAGATCTCGGGATGACGGTCGATCTTGCGCTTGACCACGACGCGTTCCAAGAAGTCGACGAAGCGGTCACGCTCGACGGTGGACCGGTCTTCCCAGTCGTAGCGCCCGTAGATCCCGATGACGGCGTCCACCGAGGTGTCCGAACCGTCGGGCAGGTCGCCCTGTAGTTCCGGATCGTTCGGCGTCAGGCCGGCAAGCGCGGCCAGGTGTCCACCGGCCGAGCATCCCGCGACGGCGACGAAGTCGCGGTCGCCACCGAACTTGTCGACGTTGGCCCGCGCCCATGCGATGGCCGCCTTCACATCGTGAATGTGGCGGGGCCAACGATGATGCGGGGCTACCCGGTAGTCGATGGACAGGCAGACCCAGCCTTGGGCGGCCAGGTGCGCCATCAGGGCGTAGCCCTGCAACATCCGACTGCCGTGCACCCAGGCCCCGCCCGGGACGAACAACAGCACCGGCGCGGGCTCGGACGGCAACTGCTTGGGCCGCCACACGTCCATCAGCTGGGTGGGACTGTCCCCGTACCGCACCGAGGTCCGGTACACACTGCGCCGGTACTCCGTGGTGTTCCACAGCGGAGGCAGCTGCTGCGGGGCCGGCCATTGGATGGCCAGGTCGGCGGCGGGCACCACGCCGCGCAGTGCCTCCTGGGCGATGGTGTTGGTCTGCTCGCGTTGCGACCTGCGAATCGCGCCGTTGCCCGGCGCCATCCAGGACTTGGCCGAGGAACCGAAGAAATCCGGCATGTGCCGGAAACCCCACACCCCCATCGCGGCGAGTGCACCCAACGGCTCCAGATGCTTGCCGACCACCGGAATCGATGCCGAGGCCACGGTCATGGCGAGCATCCGGTCGGCCGGGCTGGCGGTGATCATCCACCGGGCGCGGCTCCACGCGCTCGGACGGGTATGCCGTGGAGCGCTGGGCACTGTCATGGCGCGAGAGTACCCCCGCTCAACCGAGCCCAAGCGACAACTTGAGCGAGTTGTCTACACCGATGCGAATTTGTGAGCTGCGTCACTTTTTATGTGCTATTCGGCCAGGTAGCTTCGCTGCTCATGAGCAAGTCGGCCTTGGCCATCACCGAAGACCATCGTGATCTGGCCGCCGCCGCGGCCGGCCAGCTGCAGCGGTTGCACAGCCTGGCGGCCGCTCGCGCGACGCTGGAAAGCCCGGGATCCCGTTCCGCCGACATCTGGTCGGCGGGCGCAGAACTGGGCTGGAATGGACTGGCACTGGCCGAGGAATTCGGTGGATCGGGATTCGGGCTCGCCGAATTGGCCGTGGTGGTCGAAGTCGCCGGCCGCGAACTCATGCCAGGGCCGTTCCTGCCGACCGTCGCCGCCGCCGTCGTCATCGACCGCTGCGCACCCGATTCCGTTCGCGCACAACTTGTTCCCGGCCTGGCAGACGGCACCTTCGTAGCGGCGCTCGGGCTGAACATCAACGTCACCATGGGCGAGAACCAGACCGCGACCGCCGAATGGCCCGCGGTGCTCGGCGCGCCGGACGCCGACATCCTGGTGCTGGCCGCCGGGGAAGACCTCGTCATCGTGGACGCCGTCGCCACCGGGGTGACCGTGACCGCGCTGGAACCCCTGGACACCACGCGTTCGGTGGGGGCGGTGTCGATGCGCGGCGCCGAGATTCCCGCCGACCGGGTTCTGCGCGGCGCTGCCCGGCGGGCCCGCACCGTGTTCCGCATCCTGGCCGCCGCCGAGGCCGCCGGAACCAGCTGGGCGACGCTGGAGATGGCCGTCGAGTACGCGAAGGTACGCGAGCAGTTCGGCCGCACCATCGGCACCTTCCAGGCCGTCAAGCACCACGCCGCCAACATGCTGGTGGAGGCCGAGCAGACGACGTCAGCCGCGTGGGCGGCGGCCCGCACCGAGGATCTGGACGCCGCCTGGTTCCCAGCGGCCATCGCGGCGTCCCATGCGATCCGGGCGCAGATATTCAACGCGCAGAACAATATTCAGTTGCACGGCGGTATCGGCTTCACCTGGGAGCACGACGCGCATCTGTATCTGCGCCGGGCCCGCACCCTGGCCACCCTGCTCGGCGACGGCACCGACCCGTTGCTCGACATCGTCGACGCGCAACGCAGCGGCACTGCCCGCGCCGCGTCGTTCAGTGTGCCGCCCGAGGCCGAGCAGTACCGCCCCGCCGCAGCCGAAGCCGCCGCCACCGTGCGGTCGCTGCCACCCGAGCAGCGGCGCGACTTCCTGGTGGACTCCGGGTACCTGGTGCCGCACTGGCCCGCACCGTGGGGCAGGCAAGCCGACGTGCTGGAGCAGTTGGTGATCGAAGAGGAGTTCACCGGCGTCGAGCGTGCCGATATGGGCATCACCGGATGGGTGACGCTGACCATCGCCCAGGCCGGCACCGACGAGCAACGCGAACGCTGGGTGGAGCCGGTGCTGCGCGGCGAAGTGATGTGGTGCCAGCTGTTCTCCGAGCCGGATGCGGGCTCCGACGCCGCCGCGGTCCGCACGTCGGCCAAAAAGGTCGACGGCGGCTGGCGGATCACCGGCCAGAAGGTGTGGACCAGCCTGGCCCAGCACTGTCAGTGGGGCCTGGCGACGGTGCGGACCGATCCCGCCGCGGCCAAGCACGCCGGTGTCACCATGATGGCCGTCGATATGAAAGCTCCTGGCGTGACGGTGAACCCGTTGCGGGGACTGACCGGAGACGCCCACTTCAACGAGGTGTTCTTCGACGACGTGTTCGTTCCCGACGCCGACGTGGTGGGTGAGGTGAACAAGGGCTGGCTGGTGGCGCGCGCGACGCTGGGCAATGAGCGCATCTCGATCGGCGGCGGATCCTCGGCGCCCACCGGTTTCACACCCGGTGAGGTGGTCGAACTGCTCGATGCGGCAACACCGGTGGTGGCATCGGCGTATTGGCGGGAAGCCGGCGCGGTGATCGCGCAGGCACACACCCTGCCGCTGCTGAATCTGCGCAGGGTGAGCCGTGCCATCGTCGGTGCCGGCCCGGGTCCGGAGGGCAATGTCACCAAACTCCTACTGGCCGAGCACACCCAGCGGCTGACGGAACTGGGGATGGCGCTGGCCGGGCCGGCCGCCGTGGTGGGAGCCAAGGCCACGCTGGCACGGGCGTATCTGGGCAACCGGGCGATGACGATCGCCGGCGGCACGTCGGAGATCACCCGCAACACCATCGCCGAACGCATCCTCGGCCTGCCGAGAGACCCGCTGCTGAAGTGATGGGTGCGTCAGCGGACGGCGGCCCGGCCGCGGATCCGGCCGAGCACCAGCAGCGCCAGTAGCGTCACCAGTGCAAGCAGGGTGGTCGACGCGCCCGCCTGGAGCGCCTGACCTCGGTCGGTGAGCCCGAAGATGCTCACCGGCAACGTCTTCCACGTCGCCGGGTACACCATGACGGTGGCGCCCAGTTCGCCCATCGACAACGCCACCGCCAGCCCGGCCGCCGCGCCCAGCGCGGGCAGCAGCATCGGCAGCGTCACCGCAACCAGCACCCGGACCGGTCCCGCGCCAAGGGATTCCGCGGCCTGCCGGTACCGCGGATCGAGCCGGTCCAGGGCCGCAGACACCGAACTGAAGGCGAACGCCAGCACCAGCACCGCATGCGCCAGGATGACGATCCAGCGCGTCCCACCCAGCAGCAGCGGCCGGGAGTTGAAGGCGATCAGCAGGCCGAGACCGATGGCCACCGACGGCACCGCGATCGGAAGGTGGAACACCGCATCGGTGAGGCGGCGCAACCACCCCGGGCAATCCTGGGCCGCCAGCGCGGCCCAGGTGCCGAGCAGCAACGCGATACCGCCGGCGACGAATGCGGTCTGCAAGCTGACCGACAGGCTGGCCAGATCCTCGCCCGCCAGCGCCGTACCGAAACGGCCGAATCCCAGATTCGAGGGCAACGCACCGGTCCACGAGCCGGCCAGCCCGGCCAGCAACACGGTGCCCAGCGGGGCGACGAACACCACCAGCACCACCACACCGAACACCGTCAACGCCAGCGCCCTACTTCGCGGGCTCCACAGCAGCATCGGCGTCGCTCCTTCCAGGAGATGTCATGCGGGCGAAGAACATTCGATAGGCGGTGTAGAGGCCCAGAGACAACATCACCTGCACGGTGGCGATCACCGCGGCACCGGGCAGGTCGAAGGTGACGATGCCTCTGGTGTAGATCAGCACCGGCAGCGTGATGACTCCCTTGGCGCCGGTGAACAGGACGATGCCGAACTCGTTGAGCGTCAACAGCAGCACCAGGCTGCCGCCGGCCATCAACGCCGGCCACGCCTCGGGCAGCACCACCGAACGCAGCACCCGCAACGGTGTGGCACCCAGGCTCGCCGCGACATTCAACTGGGCCTGCGGGATGAGCGCGAAAGCCGCCAACAGCGGGCGCACCACGAACGGGGTGAAGAAAGTGATCTCGGCGGCGATCACCCCGGCGGGGGTGTACAGGAAGTTCAGCGAAGTGCCGAGCGCCGCGTTCACCACCCCCGCGGTGCCATAGAGGAAGGTGAACGCCAAGGTGATCAGGAATGACGGTAGGGACAGCACGGTGTCGATCAACCGGCCCGCCACACCCGAGCCGGGGAACGGCACGAACGCCAGCACCGTGGCCAGGAAGGTGCCCAGCACCAGGCAGCCCAGCGTGGAGGTGGCCGCGATGGCGACCGTGCGCCACAACGCGTCCCGGAACTGTGCCGACCCCAGCACCTCTGGCCAGCTACCCGCCCGGGTGGACTCGCCGAACACCCTCAGCAGCGGGTACACCGCCGCCAGTAGCACCACCGACAGCGGCGGCAACACCCACCAGGCCGCGTGGCTTCGCTTCGGCGCAACTGGTGCCGGCGCCTCGACGGCATGGTCTCGAACCGCGGTCACGAGCCGGCCCGGACCAGCACCCCGGCCGGCTGCGGAATCCGCACGCCCACTTCGGTGCCCACCGCGAATTGCGCGTGCCCGGGCACGTCGATCTCGATGAGCTGGTCGGGCATGCTGGTGATGGCCAGCACCAGCCGGGTGGTGGCGCCTCGCCACACCGCGGCGTTCACCCTGGCCCGCAATGCATCTTGATCCCCCAGCGAGACGATGCGCAAGGCGTGCGGGCGGATGCACAGCAGGGCCGGCGCCCCCGGCGCCCAGTCGATCTTGCCGACGGCCGGTTGCGGCGCCTCGGCACTGACCGTTTTGTGCGACACCGTCACCAGCGCCGAGGTGCCGATGACGCGGCCGACCGTGCACGGAATGAGGTTGGCGCCGCCCAAGAACGCGGCGGTGAAACTGGTCGGCGGCCGCTTCCACAGATTCTCGGCGGTGTCGACGTCCATCAGGCGGGCCTTGTTCATCACCACGATCCGGTCGGCCAGTGCCAGCGCCTCGGACTGGTCATGCGTGACGTACAGCATGGCGGTATCAGGCAGCGATTCCTTGAGCTGTTGCAGCTCGGCGAGCATGGACTGGCGCAGCTGGGCGTCGAGCGCGGCCAGCGGTTCGTCGAGCAGCAGCACCCTGGGCCGGATCGCCAGCGCTCGGGCGATCGCGACCCGCTGCTGCTGGCCGCCGGAAAGCTCACGCGGCAAACGCTTTCCGTACGCGGCCATGCCGACCATGTCCAGTGCCTCGGTCACCCGGCTTCCGATCGCGGATCGCGGAACCCGGTTCGCCTTGAGCCCGAACGCGACGTTGTCGATCACCCGCATGTGCGGGAACAGCGCATAGGACTGCAGCACCACCCCGATACCGCGTTTGGCCGGCGGCAGATCGGTGACGTCGCGGCCGTCCAGCCGGACCGCCCCGGAGGTCGGCCGGACGAAGCCGGCCAGCGCATTGAGCGCCGTCGACTTCCCGGAGCCGCTGGGCCCCAGCAGTGCCACCGTCTCACCGGCGGCGACCCGCAGGTTGAAGTCGATCAACGCGTGGGTGGCCTTGGCGCCGCGCCCGTAACTCACCCCCACCCGATCGAAGACGATGGCCGGGGTGCCCGCCTCGGCTGCGGTCCCCTGACGCCGGGCGGCATCCCGTGCAACCTTGGTCTGGGCCATCTCAGTTGCCGGTCGCCTTCTGGTACGCCGCGACGTCGGCGTCGAGGTCGGCCAGCACGGAATTCCAGTCCGGCACCCAGACTTCGACGTCCTTGAGCACCGCGGCCGGGGTGTTCGGATCAGTGGGCGTCCCCGCGGCGACGGTGCGCACGGTGTCGCGCACCGGGATCCCGAGCGCGTCCGGCCCGACGGTTTTCTGCGCCTCGTCGGAAAGCAGGTAAGCCAGCAGTTTTTTGGCGTCCTCGGCGTGCGGGGCACCCTTGGCCACACCCGCGACATACGGCAGTGACACCGTGGTCCGGGTGCCGTTGTGCGCGGGGATGAAGATGGTGAACTTCGAACCGTCGTCCTTGATGGACCCGAGGTTCATCTGCACATCACCATTGGCCACCAACAATTCCCCGTTGCTCACCTTGGGCTGCAGCTTGCCGGTCGACGAGGACGGTCCCACATTGTTGGTCTGCAGCTTGGTCAGGTAGTCCAGCGCGGCCGGCTTGCCGAGCAGGTGCTGCAACAACACCAGCACGGCGGTGCCGTCGCCGGCCTGACCGGGCGTCGAATATTGCAGCTTGCCCTTGAATTCCGGCTTGAGCAGGTCATCCCAGGAGGTCGGCGCGGGGGTGGCGCCCGGGTTGACGATGAAGCTCAGTGCGTTGTCGACGATCGGCACGTAGCGTCCGTCCGGCCCCACCTGATCCGAGGCGATCCCTTTGGTGTCCACGCCACCCGGAACCAGAAGCCCTGCCTTGTCGGCCTTCTGGATGAATGGTGGCAGCGTGACCAGCAGGTCGGCCTGCGGATTGGACTGTTCCTTCTCGACTCGGGACACCACCTCACCGGAGCCGGCCTCGACCAGGTTGACCGCGATGCCGGTGTCCTTGGTGAACTCGGCGAACCGGCCCTTGTACCAGCCGGCCAGTCCGTCGGCGCTGTACACCGTGAGGGTGGCGCCACCACCGGAGCCGCCGGATCCGGTGCCGCCACAGGCAGCGGTCAGCGTGGTGGCGGTGACGGCCACCATGACTGCGATGCCCCGAAAGGTGTTGCGGAGTTTCATTGTTTCCTTCTTCAGCGGGTGGTCAGTAGCAGGTCGGCGAAATCGACGACGGAACCCACCACGTGGGTCGCCCCGGCGGCGCGGAGGTCTTCCTCGCTGTGCGCGCCGGTGAGGGTGCCCGCGGCGATCGCGGCACCCGCACGCAGGGCGCTCTCGACGTCGGTGCTGGTGTCGCCGAGCACCGCGACGTTGTCGACACCGTCGCCCTGTAGCCGCAACAGCGCGGTCAGCACCAGATCCGGATAGGGGCGGCTGCGGATGCCGTCACCCGGAGCCAGGGTCAGGTCGGCCAATTGTTGCCACCCCAGCGATGCGAGCAGCTTGGCTTGGGTGGCGGCGGAGAACCCGGTCGTCAACGCGATCTTGATGCCGGCGGCCCGCAGCTCGGTGATCGCCTCTGCCGCACCGGCGATGGGTGCGGCGTGGCCGTTGTCGATCAGCTCGGCATAGGCCCGTTCGAACTCGGCGTTGGCCTGCTGGGCGCGGTCCTCGGTGCCGAACAGGGCGCGGAACACCACGATCTTGGACTGCCCCATGGTGTCCAGGACATACCGGCGCGCCCGGTCGCGTTCGTCCCCCTCGGCGGGCAACCCGGCCGCGGTGGCGGCGGCCTCGAAGGCCCGGATCACCAGTCCGTCGTCGGCCACGGTGGTGCCCGCCATGTCGAGGACGGCGACTTGAATGGGATTGTCTGACATGTCGTCTCCCTACAGACCGATCAGATCGGCGGATTGTTCGGCGATGGCGGGGCCCAGCGTCATCCCACGGCCACCGGGTCCGGTGACCACCCAGAGGTTGTCCTCGGGCGAGGTCCGGCACACCAGCTGGTGCGGATCGGTGCACTGGCTGTAAACCCCGGCCCAGCGCCGCCGGATGGCGGGAAGGGGACGCCCGAGGAATTCCTGCACCCGCGCGGCCAGATAGGCGTACGGCGCCTCGCTCACGTCGAAGGCGAACGGTTCGTCGTACTCGTGGGTGTCGCCGATGGTCAGGCCGCCGTGCAGACGCTGCACACAGAGCAGTTGCATGTGTTCGCCGGCCGCCACCGGTTCCTGAGGTTCATTGCGGCGCAGCGCATCCAGCGCCGGGCCGGCGAATCCGGGGTAGTAGCGAAAACTGTCCGCGTCGGCGATGGCGGTGGTGAGCGGCTCCCCCAGTGGGTCGGTCTGCATCATCTGCAATCGCACCCGGCGCACCGGCAGGTCGCCGGCGAGTTCACGGACCAGGCCGCCGTGTGCGGCGCCGGTGCACACCAGCACCAGATCGGCCCCGTGCTGCTCACCCCGGTCGTCACGCACCGTCAGGTTGTCCACCGACCTGGCCTCGACACCGGCCACGAAGGTGTACCGCCCTGTGCGGTAGAGGTATTCGCGGATGGCGGGCAACGCCTGACGGGATTCGACGGCAGCATCGCGCGCGCAATGCAGGCCACCCAGGAAGCTGCCGCGCAGCGCCGGGTTCATGGCGCGTACCCGGCCGGGGTCCAGCAGGGTGAACCCGCGGTGGCCGGCATCGCCGCGGTCGACGGCCTCCCGGGCCACCTGCACTTCGGCGTCGGTGCGCAGCAGCGTCATCGAACCCGACGCGCGGAATCCGATTCCGGGGATCTCGGCGCCGAGCTTTTCCCACAATTCACGCGAGCGCAGCGCGGTCTCCAGTTCGGCGGTCGACCGCCCGGACACCCAGACCAGGCCGAAGTTGCGCACGGTGGCGCCCCGGGCCTCGGTCTCCCGCTCCAGCTGGAGGACGGTGTGTCCGCGCTGGATTGCTTCCACGGCATGGGCGGTGCCGAGGATGCCCCCTCCGATGATCGTGACGCGCATGGTGTCCGACCATGAACCCTCGCCACGACTTGTGCCCGACCTGATCATGTTGGCCCGCCTAATACTGAGTGAACAATTGGTATAGACCAAACTAGGGTAGGCTCGGGCCATGCGGGTTCTCGACGAAGTGCAGACCGTGCTGCGCTCGCTGCGTGGCGTGTGGGACGAGGAATCGGTCGACGAGCTCGACCATGCCCTGCAGTCCGCCGCCAGGGCACGCGATGACGGCGCGGACGACGAACTGGTGCTCGCCGCGGCCCTGCACGACCTGGCGCACAGTCCACTGATCGACGGCGGGCCCGATCACGAACGAGTGGCCCATGACTGGCTGACCCCGCGATTCGGCGCCCGCGTCGGCTGGCTGGCCGGTGCGCACGTGGCGGCCAAGCGCTACCTGGCTGCCACCGATCCGGCGTATGCGCCGTCGCTGGTATCGGCGCGGTCACTGGAAGTTCAAGGCGGCCCCGGCGTCGACGCCGCGTTGGTGCGCCATCCGTGGTGGCCGGACGCGGTGCGGTTGCGCCGCTACGACGACGCCGCCAAGGACCCGGACGGCCGGGGTGTCACCATCGACGATGTGCTGGCGGTGGCGCGGCGGGTGGTCCTGCGATGACCTCCCCGTCGTCCAAACCGCACATGGTGCGCACCGGTGTGGACGAGATCCTGGCGTCCCTGCACGAGGGCGATGCGGTTCCACCGGAACGAGAATTGGCGGTGCGGTTCGGGGTGGCCCGGGAGACCGTCCGGCAGGCGCTGCACGAACTGCTCGTGGAGGGCCGGATCGAACGGCGCGGCCGTGGGACCGTGGTGGCCGCGCCCAAACTGGTGCAGCCACTGTCGCTGCGGTCCTATACCGAGGGCGCCGCCGAACGCGGCCGGACGCCGGGGCGTCTGCTGGTGGGCTGGGCAGACCAGCGCGCCGGGCCCGAACTCGCGGCCGCGTTGGAAATCAGCCCGGCCAGCACCGTCATGCATCTGGAACGCGTGTTGCTGGCCGACGGCCGCCGGATCGGGCTGGAGAGCACCTATCTGCCGGCCAAACGGTTCACCTCACTGCGTAAGACCTTCGACCCGGCCACGTCGCTGTATGCGGCCATCCGGGCCACCGGTGTGGAGTTCGGCACCGCCACCGAACGTATCGAGACCGCGCTGGCCTCACCCCGCGAAGCCGCGTTACTGGAAAGCACCACGGCCATGCCGATGCTGTTGCTCAACCGGCGCTCCGTGGACACCGACGGGGTGCCCATCGAAACGGTGCGCGCGCTCTATCGCGGCGACCGGATAGCTTTCGAGACGAATCTGTCGTAATACTGGCCAGGTGCCCAGTCCAGTACCCGCTGTCGTGTACCACCCCGAGTTGGCCCGGGTCGCGCGCTTCCTCCCGCGCCAGCTGGTCACGTCGCGAACCGCCCCGGTGATGCAATACCTGTCCCGCCGGATGGGACGGGCCGCGCCCGACGGCGTGGAGATGCTGACGCTGAGCTCCGGGGTCACGGTGCGGCTGCACCGTCCGCGTCGCGTGAGCACGCCCGGCCCGGCGCTGCTGTGGATGCACGGCGGCGGATACGTGCTGGGCAACCCGGCGCAGGACGACCGATTGTGCCGGCGTTTCGCCGCCGAACTGGGTGCGACGGTGGCGGCGGTGCAGTACCGGCTGGCTCCGCAGAACCCGTACCCGGCCGGCCTCGAGGACTGCTATGCGGCGCTGGCGTGGCTGGCACAGCTGCCCACGGTCGATCCGGCGCGGGTGGCCATCGGCGGCGCCAGTGCGGGTGGCGGGATGACCGCGGCGCTGGCGCTGCTGGCCCGCGACCGCGGTGCGGTACCGCTGGCGGCACAGGTCCTGGTGTATCCCATGCTCGACGACCGGACCGTGGGGCCGGAGTTCGACGATCCCGGCCACCGGCTCTGGACCCAGGGCAGCAACGCCTTCGGCTGGCGGTCGTACCTGGGCGGGGCCGACCCCGAGATCGCCGTGCCCGCCCGCAATCCGGACCTGTCCGGCCTGCCCCCGGCCTGGATCGGCGTCGGCACCCTCGACCTGTTCCACGACGAGGATTTGGCGTATGCCCGGCGGCTACGCGCGGCCGGGGTGCCGGTGGATGTCGAGGTGATCGACGGGGCGTTCCACGGTTTCGACGGACTGGCGCCCAAAACCGCAGTGTCGCAAGGCTTTTTCGACAGCCAGGTGGCGACACTGCGGCGGGCGTTCACCGCTTCGGGCTAATCGCGGACGAGATTGTCCTCGAACACGATCCGGCCGATCAGGTCGTAGCGACGCGGGTCGCGCAGTTTGAAGTAGGTGGCCAGCGCCGCCCCCAGGACGAACAGCCCGACCACGATCCACGGCGTCAGCTTGAACAGCAGCGTGCCCGACGCCGCCCCTGCCGCGGCGTCCTTGTGCTCCCAGAGCAGGTAGACGACGTACAGCATCCCGATGCCACCGAGCAGTGGCGCGGTGAACGTCTTGAACCAGTGCGCGCTGGACGGGTGGTTCTTGTGGAAGTGGAAGTACGCGATGACCGAGAAGGCGCACAGCGACTGCACCACCATGATGGCCATGGTGCCCAGGATCGCCAGCAGCGTGTACATGTGCACGTAGGGGTCCATGCCCGCGAAGAAGAAGGCCAGGATCAGCACGAAGGTGATGCCGGTCTGCACGAACGACGCGACGTGCGGCGATCCGTGCGTCGGGTGCGTGGCGCCGATGGTCCTCTGCAGCCGCAGCGACAGGCCTTCCCGGCCGAGCGCGTACAGATACCGGGACGCGCAGTTGTGGAACGCCATGCCGCACGCGAACGATCCGGTCACCAACAGGATGTTGAACACCGTGATGGCCCACTCGCCGTAGGTACCGCGCACCGGCCCGAAGAAGATCTCCGACGAGGTGTCCGGATTCTGCGCCAGTTCCACCGACTGCTGCGGACCCGTGCCCGCGATGGCCATCCACGACACGAACACATAGAACAGACCGACGCCGATGACGCTGATCATGGTGGCCCGGGGGATGATGCGCTTGGGATCCTTGGATTCCTCGCCGTACATCGCGGTGGATTCGAACCCGACCCACGACCAGAAGGCGAAGAACAGACCCAGACCGGCGCTGGCGCCCGCTACCGCCGCGGGAGTGAACGCACCGATGGGATTGAGCGTCTGGGCGACCGCAAAGCCTTCGGGTCCACCGCCTTTGAACAGAACCGCCAGCGCACCGAGGGCGAGCATGACGATCTCGGTCACCAGGAACACCCCGAGCACCTTGGCGGTCAGGTTGACGTCGAAGTAGGTGAGAATGCAGTTCAGCACCATCATGAGCAGGGCGGGTATCAACCAGTGCACCTGGATGTGCAACTGGGACGCGAACAGGTTCTGGAAGAAGAACGAGAAGATCCCGATCAGCGAGGCCTCGAACACGATGTAGGCCATCGTGATCAGCAGACCGCTGGCCATCCCGATGACGCGGCCGAGACCGTGTGAGATGTAGCCGTAGAACGCGCCGGTGGCGGTGATGTGTTTGGCCATGGTCGCGTACCCGATGGCGAACAGCCCGAGCACGACGGTCGCGACGATATAACCGGCCGGCGCATGTGAACCGTTTCCGAAGCCGACGGCGATCGGTACGTTGCCGACCATTGCCGTGATGGGTGCGGCGGTCGCCACCGCCATGAAGATGACGCCGATGGTGCCGACGGCGTTGCGTTTCAGCCGCTGGACATCACCAGCGCCGCTACCTGCGGCTTTTGTCGGCGGCGCGATGTTTTCGGTCATCAGTGGGGCGTACCTTCCACGATTCGGATCAAGGCTGGTGTGGCGCACGCCACACCTGGAACCCCTCGTATATTGGCACTACCAATTGATCTACGCAAGACTCAAATCGATCCATTGACTTATTTGGTCCTACCGTTTTACGGTGGACGCCGTCACAGCTTCCCAGTGACGGCGAAGGAGCCGCATGTACGACTACGGCACATTCTCGTTCGAGTCGAAGACCGAGGTGCTCGAGCGCGCGAAGACGTTCTGGAATCCGGACAAGACACAGTTCTGGACCGACGCCGGTGTCGACCTGGTGATCGACCGCCGCGAAGGGTACTTCCTCTGGGACATGGGCGGGCGACGGCTCATCGACATGCATCTCAACGGCGGGACCTACAACATCGGCCACCGCAATCCCGAAGTGATACAAGCGATCTCAGAGGGCATGGCGCACTTCGACGTCGGCAACCACCACTTCCCGTCGGTGGCCCGCACGGCGCTGGCGCAGCGCCTGGTGGAGACCGCACCCGCGTCGATCAAGAAGGTGGCCTTCGGGTCCGGCGGCGGTGAAGCGATCGACATCGCGCTCAAGAGCGCCCGGCACGCCACCCAGCGCCGCAAGATCGTCTCGATCGTCAAGGCTTACCACGGCCACACCGGACTCGCGGTGGCCACCGGTGACGACCGTTTCGCCAAACTGTTCCTGTCCGACAACCCCGACGAATTCCTGCAGGTGCCGTTCAACGACATCGACGCGATGGAACGGGTGCTGTCCCCCGGCGACGTGGCCGCGGTGATCATGGAGACCATCCCGGCGACCTACGGATTCCCGCTTCCGGCACCGGGTTACCTGGAGGCGGTCAAGGCCGCAGCCGAAAAACACGGCACGCTGTACATCGCCGACGAGGTGCAGACGGGTCTGATGCGCACCGGTGAACTGTGGGGCATCACCAAGCACGGTATCGAGCCCGACATCCTGGTGACCGGAAAAGGGTTGTCGGGTGGCATGTATCCGATCACCGCGGCACTGCTGAGCGACCGGGCGGCGCAGTGGCTGGATCAGGATGGCTTCGGTCACATCTCCACCTTCGGTGGCGCCGAACTCGGTTGCGTGGCCGCGATGAAGACCCTGGAGATCTGCACCCGGCCCGAGGTGCGCTCGATGGTGCACTACATTTCCGACCTCTTCGGTCACGGCCTGCGCCGGATCCAGGCCGGCCATCCGGACTGGTTCACCGGCATCCGGCAGAACGGCGTGGTGATCGGACTGGAGTTCGATCATCCCGAAGGAGCCAAGTTGGTGATGCGCGAGCTCTATGAGATCGGGGTGTGGGCGATCTTCTCGACACTGGATCCTCGTGTGCTGCAGTTCAAGCCGGGGCTGCTGCTGTCCCGTGAGCTGTGCGAGGACGTGCTGGACCGCCTCGAGGTGGCGGTGGGTAGGGCCAAGCGCGCGGTGACCGGAGGGAAGAACCGATGACCAGTACCGCACAGGCCGGCCACATGCTGGAACGCGCCCGCTGGGCCGCCGCGGCCTACGCCGGCTACGACGCGGCGACGGTGTCTGCCATCGTCCACGCGGTGGCCGAAGCCGGCCACGCCGAAGCCGAACGGTTCGCCGCAGAGGCGGTCGCCGAGACCGGTATGGGGGTGGTGGCCGACAAGGTGATCAAGAACCGGGCGTGCTCCCGCGGCATTCTCGACCATTATCGCGGTGACGACTACGTGTCACCGCGCGTCGACACCGCCGCCAAGATCGTCGAGCTGCCCCGGCCCGCGGGGGTGGTGCTGGCACTGACACCGACCACCAATCCCGTTGCCACGGTGTACTTCAAGGTCATCCTGGCGCTGATGACGCGCAACGCCGTCGTGATCGCCCCGCATCCGAGGGCCAAGCGCTGCTCGGCCGACGCGGCCCGGGTGCTCGCGCAGGCCGCGATCGCCGCGGGCGCACCCGACGGCGTCGTGCAGGTGGTCGACGAGCCGTCCATCCCACTCGTGCAGGCGTTGATGGCCGATGAACGCACCGATGTCATCGTCGCCACGGGCGGAACCAGCGTGGTCCGCGCGGCGTACTCCTCGGGCAACCCGGCCCTCGGTGTCGGGCCCGGCAATGTGCCGGTGTTCGTCGAGGCCAGCGCCGACATCACCGCGGCGGCCCAGCGCATCGTCGACAGCAAGGCCTTCGACAACTCGGTGTTGTGCACCAATGAATCCGTGCTGATCGCCCAGGACGCCATCGCCGACAAGCTGCGCTCGGCGCTCACCCGGGCCGGAGCCCACCTCCTCGACGAAGACGGTGCACGGCGGCTGCGCGCCTACATGTTCGCCGACGGCCGGCTCAACACCGATGTCGTCGGCCGCGACGCCGCCTGGATCGCCGGGCAGGCCGGGCTGCGCGTCACCCCGAAGACCCGGGTGCTGATCGCCCCGTTCGGCGACGTGGTCGCCGAAGAGATGCTGGCCCACGAGAAGCTGTCCCCGGTCCTGGGGATCACCACCGCCCCCGACGCGGCGCGGGGCATCCGAGCCGCCCGGGCCGTGGTCCGCATCGGCGGGGCCGGTCACTCCGCGGCGATCCACAGCGAGAACGCCTCGGTGATCACCGATTTCGCCGCCCAGGTACCGGTGCTACGGGTGTCGGTCAACGTCGGCAACAGCACCGGCAGCTCCGGACTGGAGACCAACCTGGCGCCGTCGATGACCATCGGCACCGGCTTCGTGGGCCGCAGTTCGATCGGAGAGAACCTGGCGCCGAAGAACCTGGTCAACTGGACCCGCATCGCCTACAACGCCCAACCGGGCGTTGCCATGGGTGATTTCACGGGCATCAGCCCGTGGCAGGCGCCGGCGGGCGTGATCCCAGCCTACCCCCGGGCGTCCAACGACCGCGACGGCACGCCACCGCCCGCCCGGCGCCCGTACCCGGCACCCACCCGTTCGACCGACCCCAATCTGGACGTCCTGCGAGCCGAGTTGCGCGCGCTGGTCGTCGAAGAACTCGCACAACTGATCAAGAGGTAGCTCCGTGGCCGAACTGCGTTCCTTCATCTTCATCGACCGACTGCAACCGCAGACGATGTCCTACCTGGGTACCTGGATCAAAGGTGCACTGCCGCGCGCCGGTCAGGCCGCCCAGATCATCGAGGTGGCCCCCGGCCTGGACATCGAGGGCGTCACCGATGTGGCGCTCAAGCACGCCGAGGTCAAAGCCGGAATCCTGGTGGTGGAACGGCAATTCGGCTATCTGGAGTTCCACGGCGACACCGGTGCGGTGCAGGCCGCCGCCGAAGCCGCGCTGGACTCGCTCGGCGGGGACGGCAGCGCCGCGGTGCGGCCCACCATTCTGGCGTCCCGGATCATCTCCAGCATCGACCACCAGCACGCGTTCCTGATCAACCGCAACAAGATCGGTTCGATGGTGCTGACCGGCGAATCGCTGTTCGTGCTCGAAGTGCAACCCGCGTCGTATGCGATCCTGGCCACCAACGAGGCCGAGAAGGCGGCCGACATCAAGGTCGTCGACTTCCGGATGATCGGCGCGACCGGCCGGGTGTACCTGTCCGGCGCCGAGGCCGACGTACGCCAAGCCGCCGACGCGGCACGCGATGCCTTGGCGCGGGCATGAGCATCGACCGCGACGAGTTGCGCGCACTGGTGCGGGAGGTGGTACGCGAAGCCGTGAACGGCCTCGCCGCCCCCGCCGCACCGGCCGGGGTCGCCGAACACCTCGGCGTGCAGCCCACCGGCCCCCGTGCAGCGCAAGGCCGCATCCACTCCGAGACGGTGCGCCTGAGCACCGACGCCGACCTGGACAGTTTTGTCCGGAAACTGTTGCGGCTCTTCGAGAATCCGAAGAATCGGGCGGACCTGAAGACCGGCAGATTGCGGTTCCGGCTCGCCGCGGCAACGCCGGCCGCACCGGGACCGGGTGTGCACCGGGTCGACAGCGGGGCGGTCACCGAACGCCACATCGCCGACCTGAACGGCGGGACCATCGTCCTGGGCCGGCGCGCGGTACTGACCCCGCTGGCCCGGGAGAAGGCCCGGGCACTGGGAATCACGATCACGAAGGAGCCTAAATGATCACCGCGACCGTGACCGGCAACGTCTGGTCCACCCGCCGCGTCGACGGCATCCCGGCCGGCGCCTTCCTGGAGGTCGAGGTCGACGGCGGCGCCCGTTTGGTCGCCTTCGACGTACTGGGCACCGGCGTGGGCGAACGGGTCCTGATCGCCCAGGGATCGGTGGCCTCGAGCTGGTTCACCGGCACCCCACCGCCCGTCGATGCCCTCATCATCGGCTCCATCGATTCCAACCCCACCAAATAAGGAGAGAGAAATCATGTCCAGCAATGCAATCGGACTCATCGAAACCAAGGGCTACGTGGCTGCACTCGCCGCGGCCGACGCGATGGTCAAAGCTGCCAACGTCACCATCACCGACCGCCAACAGGTCGGCGACGGTCTGGTCGCCGTCATCGTCACCGGCGAGGTGGGCGCGGTGAAGGCCGCCACCGAGGCCGGCGCGGAGACCGCCGCGCAGGTCGGCGAGCTGGTCAGCTTGCATGTCATCCCGCGTCCGCACAACGAGCTCGGGGCGCATTTCTCGGTGGCCGGCAAGTAACCATGCCCACCCGAGCAGAGCAGAGCACGCGGATCCGCACCCAGATCCGGGTATATCTGCCGGTGCAGGATCTGCAGCCGCAGTTCGCCGCCTACCTCGGCACCCCGACCAGGGCCCGCGGGTACCCGCCCTACGCGGGGGACCACGCGCTCATCGTCGAGGTGTCCCCCGCCCTGGCCATCGAGCGGGTGATCGATCTGGCTCTGCGTGAGGTGCCCGGCATCCAACCCGGAATCCTGTACGTGGAACGACAATTCGGTGTGCTGGAGATCCACTCGGCCGACCTCGACGAGGTGCGCCGGGCCGGGCAGGCGATTCTGGCCGGTACCGCCAACAAGGCCTCCGACCAGCTCCGTCCACGGGTGCTCTACCACGACATCATCACCGACATCACCGACCAGCACGCGGTGATCCTGAACCGCAACCGGCAGGCATCGATGATCCTGCCCGGGCAGTCGCTGCTGGTCTATGAGATGACCCCGGCGCTGTTCGCGGCGGTGGCGGCCAACGAGGCCGAACGGGTCGCGCCCGGGCTTACCGTGGTGGATGTGCAGATGATCGGGGCGGCCGGCCGGCTCTACATCGGCGGCACGACCGCCGATGTGACGGTGGCCCGCGATCACATCACCGCCGTGCTGGCCGGGATCGAAGGACAGGAGCACGGCTGATGGGTGTGATCGCCGATGACCGCACGGTGGCAGAACTCGCGCTGGCGCACTACGACATCGCCGAGCAAGCTTCGTTGCGGCTGCTGAACCTGTCGGAGAACGCCACCTATCTGGTCACCGACCGCGCAGGCGATTCCATCCTTCGGGTGCACCGGCAGGACTATCACCGGCCGCACGAGATCGAGTCGGAGCTGGACTGGCTGGCCGCACTGCGCACCGACAGCGATGTCACGGTGCCCACCGTGCTGCCGGCCCGGGACGGTCGCCGCCTGGTCACCGTCGAGGTCGACGGAATCCCGCGCCATGTCGTGCGTTTCGGGATGGTCGGCGGGGTGGAGCCCGACGAGAGCGCTCTGACCCGGCAAGACTTCCACACCCTGGGCCGGATCACCGCTGCGCTGCACGACCGTGCCAGCAGCTGGCAGCGCCCCGCGAGCTTCGGCCGATTCGCCTGGGATTGGGAGCACAGCCTGGGCGCGTCACCGCGCTGGGGCCGCTGGGAAGACGCCGAAGGGGTCGGCCCGGCCGAACGGTCCGTGCTCGACAAGGCCCAAGCCCTGCTGCGGCAACGGCTGACCGACTACGGCACCGGGCCGCAGGTGTACGGGTTGATCCACGCCGATCTGCGGCTCGCCAATCTCCTGGTGGACACCTCGGCCGGGCACCAGATCACCGTCATCGATTTCGACGACTGCGGATACGGTTGGTATCTCTACGATTTCGGCACCGCCGTGTCCTTCATCGAGGATGATCCGGCATTGCCGGACTGGCAGGACGCGTGGGTGAGTGGGTACCGCTCCCGCCGCGACCTGGCGGCCGCCGACGAGGACATGCTCGCCTCGTTCGTGCTGCTGCGCCGGCTGTTGCTGCTGGCGTGGATGGGCAGCCACAGCCATTCCCGCGAATCGGCCAGCAAGGCGATCAGTTACGCCGCGGGCAGCTGCGCGCTGGCCGAGCGGTATCTGAGCTCACATGGCCACGCGGTGACCTGAACGCACACCGGGAACCGACAGCCTGAATCGAAGACGAAGGGCACATCACCATGTTCACCTCACTACAGGGCCGCACCGCCATCGTCACCGGCGGCAGCAAGGGCATCGGCCGCGGAATCGCCGAAACGCTCGCCAACGCCGGGATCAACGTCCTGATCACCGGCCGCAATCAGGACGATCTGGACCGCGCCGTCGCCGCGCTGGCCGGGGCGCCGGGCCGGGTCAGCGCGATCAGCGCCGACGTCTGTGCTCCCGAGGACTCCCGCCGGGTGGTCACCGAGGCCGTGCAGCGGTACGGCGGGGTGGACATCGTCTGCGCCAACGCCGGGATCTTCCCGTCCGGCCGGCTGGAGGACCTCACCCCCGAGGACATCGATGCGGTACTGGCGGTGAACTTCAAGGGCACCGTGTACATCGTGCAGGCGGCCCTGGCCGCGCTGACCGCCAGCGGACACGGGCGGGTGGTGATCACCTCCTCGATCACCGGACCCATCACCGGCTACCCGGGCTGGTCGCATTACGGCGCCAGCAAGGCCGCCCAGCTGGGCTTCCTGCGCACGGCTGCAATGGAGCTCGCCCCCAAGAAGATCACCGTCAACGCGGTGCTGCCCGGCAACATCGTCACCGACGGTCTCGGCGAAATGGGCCAGGAATACCTCGACCAAATGGCGTCTGCGGTGCCCGCGGGCCGGCTCGGCTCGGCGGCCGACATCGGCAACGCGGCACTGTTCTTCGCGACCGACGAGGCGGCCTACATCACCGGGCAGTCGCTGGTGGTGGACGGCGGCCAGATTCTGCCCGAATCCCACCTCGCGATCGCCGAACTCTGAGATACCTCCGGCTAGAATTGGGTATACCAATAAGGTCTACGGGGATCTGATTGTTGACCGAGGGGGCGCAGTGGCAACTCACAGCGAAGAGTTGCGGCGCCGCATCGTCGCCGACGTCAACGCCGGCACACCCGGCTCCAAACTCGGCAGCGAACGCGACCTCGCCGAGCTGTACGGCACCAGCCGGTCCAGCCTGCGCCAGGTGCTCGCCGCCCTGGAGGAGGCGGGCCTGGTGCACCGGGTGATCGGCCGGGCCGGCGGCATCTTCATCAGCCACGGCCAGGTCGAGCGCAATCTCGCCGATGTGGTCGGGGTCCCCGCCTTCCTCGCCCACCAGGGTTATGTCGCGGGCACCAGGGTGTTGTCGACGAAGATCGGCGTGCCCGATCACGCGACACAGCACGCCCTCAAGCTGGGACCGACCGATTACGTCATCGAGATACAGCGGGTGCGACTGGCCGACGGTTCTCCGATCTCGCTGGAGCACGCCCAGTTTCCGGCCGACACCGTCCCCGGACTGCTCGAGCAGCCGCTGCGCGGCTCACTCTACGAAATCCTGGAGTCGCAGTACGGCCTGACGGCCGGGCGCGCCGTGGAACGCATCGAAGCGGTCAGCGCGACCGGCGACGAGGCCACCCTGCTCGGCATCAAACCCAAGGCTGCGCTGCTGCTCATCACCCGCGTGACGCACGACCAGAACGGCACCCCGTATGAGTACTCCCGCGACCTGTTCCGCGGCGACCGCACCGCGCTGGCGGTGACCGCCCAGGGCCGCGGGCTGGCCGGCGCCGACGGCGAACCCGCCTCCATCACGCTGCAGCGCCAGACCGGCTGAGAATCACCTCCCGTAGACCACCTGTCCGTCGATGATGGTGGCCGCCACCAGCTTTGCATCCAGATCACGCAGCACATCCTCGGGCGGAGCGGTCAGCACGCACAGATCCCCGGGCTGACCGGGAGCCACCGTGCGCGGCCGGGTAGGTTCGTCCGCTCCGCCGAGGAACAGCGCCAGCGCGGTGCGTGCACTCACCCGCTCCCGCGCGCCGAGCACGGCACCGGAGGCGGTACTGCGGTGCACCGCGGCACGCAGCACCGCCCACGGATCACCATCGCCGAACGGCATATCGGTGGAAAGTGCCACCGGCACACCGGCTTCCAGCAGCGACGCCAGGCGCCACAGCTGGTGGTGCTCGGCGGCCGGGATGTCGGCGAGGTATTGATCGCCGCGCTCGGCGACGAAGTTGGGTTGGGTCACCACGGTGACGCCGAGGGCGGCGAGCACCTCGAGTTGATCGTCGGGTACCACGGCCGCGTGCTCGATCCGATCGCCCGGGTGGACACCGGCGTCGGCCAGTGCGGCCAGGCTGACGATCAGCTGGGCGGCCGTCACACAGTGCAGCGCCACCGGCGCGTCCTGGTCGTGCCGACGCCCGATCCAGCCGGTCAGCTCGCCCAGGTCGAGGTCCTCGTCGTGCAGTATGCGCTTACCGGGCGCCAGATGGTAGATGCGCTGGCGCAGCCCGCCGCGGCGGTGCACCTCGGCCAGCAACACCATGTCGGTGACGTCGAGATCCGGTGTGGCATCGGTGATCCCCGTGACGCCGTACCGACTGAGCCGGCGACTGAGATCGTCGACGGAGGTCTCGCGCCGTTTCAGCGAGTCCGACCAGGACCGGTCGGCACTGCGTAGTCGGCCGTCGGGATGGTGGTCCAGCCCGACGGCGGCCAGACCGGCGGAGTTCAGCGTCCACAGAATTCCGCTCCGGTGCTGGATGCGGACGGGCACCGGCGGCGACAAGGTGTCCAGGACGTGCCGGTCCAGCGAGCCGGCCACCGCTTCGTGATAGCCGACCGCCCGGATCCAGCCGTCCTCCCCCACCTCGGTCGCCGTCAGCACCCGGGCCAGATCGTCGCGGTCGTGCACCTCGCCGACCCCCACCCGCACCGAATCCGCAGCGGCGGCAGCCGAATGCACGTGCACGTGGTGGTCGTGCAGACCGGGGATCACCAGTCCCAGCCCGGCGTCGAGCACTCGTTCTCCTTCGGCGGGTTCCAGCACCGGTGCCACTTCATCGATCCGGGAATCGACCCGGATGTCGACGACACTGCCGTCCAGCAGGGTTGCACGCCGAATCAGCATGACACGGACCGCCTTTCCTCCACCATCGCCTGTACCCGGACATTGTCGGCGCCCAGTTCCGCGGCGCGGAGATCGGGTTGTGGTGCTGCAGCGCAACGACTCTCACCCCCGAGTCCGGCGTAGGCCGCCGCCGTCGCCGCCATCGACACGTCGATGAGTTCACCCCCGCCCCGGCTCAGTGAGTCGGTCACCGCGTCCGCGGCCTGCAAACCCGTCAGCGGATCGGCGATCGCGTCACCGATGAAAACGGGCCCCCCGCCGTCATATCCGACCAGCGCGCCGGAAACCGCCGCGTCGTCACCGAAGGCCACCCAGTCCGCAGCCGCCCCGTCACTGCCGTGCCCGGTGATCCGCAGCCACACCCGGCCGTCCCTCGCCGCGACGGTGTCCGGTCCGATACCCCGCCGGCGCAGTACGGCCGGCCGGGACGCCTCGATCACCACATCGGCCACCGACAGCAGCCCGAGCAACGCTTCGGTGTCATCGAAATCCACTGCATAGGAAAGCTTCCCGCCGTTCATCCAGTCGTAGAATGTGGCCGGCCCGGCCCGGGTGCCGTCCGGGCGACGCGGGCTCTCCACCTTGACCACGGTGGCACCGGCGCGCGCCAGGAGCTGCCCGCACAGCGGGCCGGCCCACATCGCCGACAGGTCGGCCACCAGCAGATCGGCGTAGGGCCGCATCCCAAGCTCCCCCACCCGGTGCATCCGGGGCGCCGCGGCGGTGGTCTCGCCGAGCAGCGCGGCCGGGAGACCGAGCAGCCGGGCCCGCGCCACGGCCTCGGCGACACCGTGCCGATCGATCCAGGCCTGCAGCGCCTGCCACGGTTCGGTGACCAGTTGGGCGCCGATCAGTGCGGGTACCGCGTCGACATCGTCCGCACGGGCCAGGGTGAGGCCGCACCAACCGTCGGCGCCGCCCAGCAACCGGGTGGCGGCACCGGCGGAGATTCGGCCGCCGGCCGCCCAGCCCCGCTGGGCCGCTCGGCCGGTGAGCACTTCGGTGGCGTCGACGCCGACGCCGGTGCGCATCGCGAACCGGTCCGCGAGCTGCTGAGCACGTGCGCAGATCTGCGCCGGCGCGCCCACAGGAGTCATCCCGCCATCTTGCCCCGCGGCCGCGCCCCGGCGCGCCGGATCACGCGTGCAGGACGGTGAAACGCCAGTCCAGCACCGCGCGATCCGGCTCGCCGACCGCGAACACCACCGACCGCAGCCGTAGCCGGGTGCCCGCGGCGCCGGGTTCGGCGGACTCGATGTGCAGCTCGCTGTACAGCGTGTCGTCCTCGTGCACCGGTCCGGTGTGGTCACACGATTCCCAGCCCAGCACGGTGATCAGGTCCGGCAGCAGGCGGCTGGTCTGTGCCAGGGCCAGGCCGATGGTGTGCCCGCCGTACACCAGCCGCCGGCCTCCGACGCGCCGATCATGGTGGGTGGCAGCGATGTTCAGCGACAGCCGGGCCAGCTCGGGAGCGCTGGAGACCACATCGGCGGTGCTGGTCAAGACGGTGCCCGCCAGCGCCGGGTCGAATGCGGTGCCGGGAAAGGCCCGCAGGTCCCAGCCCGATGTCGGATCCGGCGGGACCGGTTGTCCGGCGCCGATGGCGGCCATGTCGTCGGCGTGTCCGGTCTCGGTCGCCTCGCGGGACAACGGCAGCATGGCGCACCGGTAGAAGTCGAGTACGCACCGGCCGGTCTGGTCGACGGTCGTCATCCGCAGCGCGGCCAGGCCGGTCGGGGCTCGCCCGGGTTTGGCGGTGTTCTGCCGCAGGCCGACCACTTCGGTGTGGGTGGTCAGGGTGTCCCCGATCATCGGGAAGCGGTGGAAGGTCAAGCCGCGGTAGAACAGATTCGCTTTGACCCGCTGGGTGACCAGGGTGGACTGACCGATCGCGATATCGCACACCAGCGCGGGGTGGGCCAGCGGCCCGGTTTCCCCGGTGACCGCCAGGGCAAGGCCGTCGTCCAAGGCCAGCCGCAGCCGGTCGCCCAGGATGGCCTGGTGTGTTGCGGCCGCGCCACCGGACAGCGTCATCGAGGGCGCGGTGTCGAAGAGCTGGCCCACGTGCAGGTCGTCGAAATACGGGCCGCCCGGCAGGTGTGCAGTCACGACTCGCACTCTAGGGGTCGGCCGGGGTGACGAAGGTCAGTGGTGCGCGGGCTCCCCGGTGACCCGGTGGTCGGCGTGGTTGAGCCCTTCCTGCACGAGGCGGCTCAGATGCCCGTCCCGCAGCCGGTAGAACACCCGGCGACCGTCCTTGCGCGTCTCGACCAGCCTGGCGAACCGCAGTTTGGCCAGGTGCTGGCTGATCGAGGTGCGTGACGCGCCGGTCCCCTCCGCCAGCGCGCTGACATCGGCCTCGCCGGCGGCCAACAGCCACAACAGATGCAGTCTGGTGCGGTCGGCCAGCATCCGGAAGGTCTCGCTGGCGACATCGAGCCGTTCCCGGTCGGGCGCAACCTCATGAACGAGACTGGGCGACCTGCTGGGCGCTTTCGAGACTGGGTCCCTGCCCATCGGCCGTCCCGCCTTTCCGCACGATCCGCACGGCGGCGATCGCCGCGAATGTAGCGAGGATAGCGAGAATCGCGGCGGCGGCACCTTGATCGACGGTCGCGCCCACCCAGCCCGCCACCGGATAGGTGATCAGGAACCCCGCATGGGACAGCGAGAACTGTGCGGTGAAGACCGCGGTGCGATCGGCACCGGCGTTGCGCCGCAGCACCCGTCCTGCCGGGGTGTTGACCATCGACGTGGCCGCGCCGAGCGCGGTCCACAACACGGCCAGCACGGTCCAACCCGCCAGGCCGCTGATCAGCGCACCGGCGGTCAGCGTCAGACCGGCGGCGGCCAGCCCCGCGCCGGTGAGCATCACCGTGCGCTCGGGCAGCGCGCCCAGCAGCCGCGGGATCAGCAGGGCCAGTCCCATCGAGCCCGCCCCGTAGCAGGCCAGCAGCAGCGCCACATCCGCGTTACCGCCGCCGAGCAACTCCCGGGCGTACACCACGGAGTTCACCACCACCAGCCCGGTGGCCGCGGCCACCGCCATGTTCATCGCCAGCAAGCTCCGTAATTCGTTGGTGCGCCACATGATTCGTGTTCCGGCCAGGATGCGCCCGAGCAGCGGGGCGGCCGCGGTGACGGTCGGTTGCCGCGGGATCGCGGTGCCGAACACCAAGGTCAACGACACCAGGAAACCGGCGCCGGTACCCACGAAGAGCCCGTGATAGGCGACCACCGTCAGCAATGCCGCGGCCAGCAGCGGGCTGAGCAGCGACTCCAGGTCATAGGCCAACCGGGACAGCGCCAGCGCGCGGGTGTAATCGCGCTCGTCGGTCAACACATCGGCGATGACGGACTGGAATGCCGGGGTGAACGTCGCCGACGCCGCCTGCAGCACGAACACCAGCAGATAGACCTGCCACACCTGGTGCACCCACGGCAGCAGCAGTGCCACCAGCGCGCGCACCATGTCCGCGCCGACCAGCACCGCCTTTCGCGGCAGCCGGGCGGTCAGCCCCGACATCACCGGCGCCGCAACGACATACGCGATCATCTTGATGGCCAGCGCCGTACCCAGCACGGTACCGGCGGCCCCACCGGCCAGGTCGAAGGCGAGCAGTCCGAGCGCCACGGTCAGCAATCCGGTCCCGGCGAGAGCGGTCACCTGGGCGGCGTAGAGCCGCACAAAGACGCCATGCCGCAGGACCATGCCCCCAGTATGGCGCATAGGTGCGCAACTGCGCACCTATACGTCGTTTAGTCGACCTCGTCGACCAGCCCCCACGCCCGCGCGGTACCGGCATCGATGACACGGCCGGACAACACCAGGTAGGCGGTGCGCCACCGGCCGATCCGCCGGGTGATGCTGACGGTGCCGCCCGCACCGGGGATCAGCCCCAAAGCGAGTTCGGGCAGTCCAAGTACGGCATCGCGGTGGCAGCGCACCCACCCGCAGTAGGCGGCCATCTCAAGTCCGCTGCCCAGTACCTGACCGTGCACGACGGCACGACATCGCGTCCCCAGCCGTCCGGTGAGCTCGGCGAGCGCCAGGGCGGGACTGTGCCGGGTGCGGGCCAGATGCGCACCGGCCGGATCGGCGAACGTGCCGAACTCGGCGAGATCGCCACCGCTGCAGAAGGATCGGCCATTGCCCGAAAGCACCACCTCGGTGATCCCGTCGTCGAGCCGGGCCACCTCGAGCGCCTCCAGCAGCCCGGCGCGCGCATCGGTGGTGAACGCGTTGTGCCGTTGCGGACGGTTGAAGCGGACGAACAGGGTGTCACCGTCGCGGTCGACCTGCACCGGGTCGGGGATCTCGGGCGGGGTCGCCGGCCCGCGTTCGGCGAGCCAACGGGCGAACTCCGGCCCCGCCTGCAGCGTCGAATACGCCAGCGACTCGGTGATCACCCCACCGAAGACCGGGGCCGCGGGGTCCAGGGCACGCAGCACGTCGTCGCACACCGCGGCCGCGTGCGGCCAGCGCGCACAGCGTTCGGTCAGTTCGGCCACCGCCCGCTCGACCGAATCGACGGTGACCACCCGCGGGTCATCGGAGGCACGCTCGGTGAGGGTGAAGGCCAGATGATCCGCGGGCGCACCGGTACCGACGAGAATGCCTGCGGGCAGTACCAGTTCGGTCACGAGTATTTGTTTATCAGTTCCTGCTTGTAGAGCTTGCCGGTGTCGGTACGCGGCAGTTGCGCCTCGAACGAGATCGACCGCGGGCACTTGTAGTGCGCCAGCTTCTCCCGCAGCCATTCGAGGAGCTCGTGTCCGAACTCTTCGGTGGCATCCTCGGGGTCGACGGTCTGCACCACGCCCTTCACACTCTGGCCCATCTCGGTGTCGGGGATGCCGAACACCGCGGCATCCATCACCAACGGGTGCGTGACGAGCACGTTCTCGGCTTCCTGCGGGTAGATGTTCACCCCGCCCGAGATGATCATGTGGTGCCGCCGGTCGGTCAGGTAGAGGTAGCCGTCCTCATCGAGGTAGCCGATATCGCCGACGGTGAGCCAGCCGTGGGTGTCGCGCGAGGACGCCGTCTTGTCCGGATCGTTGAGGTATTCGAAGTCGTTGCCGCCCTCGAAGTAGATCTCGCCGGCCTGCCCGGCCGGCAGCTCGTTGCCGTCCTCGTCGAGGATGTGGATGACACCGAGCATCGGTTTGCCGACCGAGCCGGGATGGGTGAGCCAGTCCTCGGCGCTGATCAGCGTGGAGCCGATCGCTTCCGACGAGGCGTAGTACTCGTCGACGATCGGGCCCCACCAGTCGATCATCTGCTTCTTGATCTCCACCGGACACGGCGCGGCGGCATGCATGACGCGCTTGAGCGAGGAGACGTCGTAGGACTCCCGCACGGACGCGGGCAGCTTGAGCATCCGGGTGAACATCACCGGCACGAACTGGCCGTGCGTGACGTTGTGCTTGGCGATCGCCTCGAGCGCCCCCTGGGCGTCGAACTTCTCCATGACCACCACCGTCAGGCCGAAGGCCAGCGCGTTCAGCGACCACACCGACGGTGCGGTGTGATACAGCGGCGCCGGGCTGAGGTAGACGGCGTCCGGACCCATCCAGTATTCGACGAGCATCGCCATCATCCCCGGCACCTCCGACGGCGGCAGATGCGGCAGCGCGCGCTTGATGCCTTTCGGGCGGCCGGTGGTGCCCGAGGAGTACTGCAACAGGTCGCCCTCGATCTCGTCGTCGATCGGCGTCACGGGCTGATCGGCGACGACGTCGGGGTAGTGCGCCCAACCATCCAGGTCATCGGCGGTACTGAGCAGCACCGCGGGCAGGCCACCGGGCAGATGATCGGCCAGGCCGGCACACACCCCGCGCAGCGCTGCGGACCCGACGATGGCCTTGGCACCGCTGTTGTCGACGATGTAAGCCGCCTCGGCGGCGGTCAGTTGGGTGCTGATCGGCACGTAGTAGAGGCCGCACCGGCGTGCCGCCCACATGATCGTGTGCATGTGCTCGGTGTTCTCCATGAGGATCGCCACCGCGTCGCCCTCGACCAGACCGTGCCGGCGGAAGTAGTGCGCAAGCTGGTTGGCCCGCGCTTCCATCTCGCCGAATGTGACCACGGTGCCGGCCGGGTACAGGATGACGGCCGGCTTGTCAGGAGTCGCGAGGGCGGTTTCACGGATCTGCATGGGCTGACTCTACGACCCCGGGTTTGACACCTGTCAAGTGGTGGTCCCTGCCACATTCGCGTCGTCGCGCACAGTGGTCGCGCCGCGGCGACATCCGGCCGGCCGGTGACTCCGAATCACCAGGGCAACGGTTTGATCTGGGAGGTTCGGTGGAACTCAGGCACCACCACGGGCACGACACGGTCGGTGGCCGACAGGAGGGCTCGTGACGGACAACGGCTCGCTTCGGGTGCTCGTCACCGGGGCCACCGGATACATCGGCGGCCGGCTCGCGCCGCGCCTGGTCGATGCCGGCCACCGGGTGCGGGTGCTGGTCCGCGATCCGGCCAAGATCAGCACGGTGCCATGGGCGGCCGATGTCGAGGTGTTCCGGGGCGACCTGACCGACCGCGACACCCTGGATGCGCCGATGCGCGACGTCGACGTCGTCTACTACCTGGTGCACTCGATGGACAGCCACGGGGAATTCATCGACAAAGAGGCGCGCAGCGCACGCAATATCGCCGCCGCGGCGGCCCGCGCCGGGGTGGGGCGCATCGTGTATCTCGGTGGCCTGCACGCCGATTCCGAGCAGCTGTCCACCCACCTGCGGTCGCGCACCCAGGTCGGGGAGATCCTGCTGGACTCCGGTGTCCCCACGGTGGTGTTGCAGGCCGGGGTGGTGATCGGTTCCGGGTCGGCGTCCTTCGAGATGATCAGGCACCTGTCCGACCGGCTACCGGTGATGACGACGCCGCGCTGGGTCAACAACCACATCCAGCCGATCGCGGTCCGCGATGTGCTGCACTACCTGATCTGCGCCGCGACCGCCGACGTGCACAGCCGCACCTATGACATCGGCGGACCCGATGTGTTGCGCTACGGCGAGATGATGCAGATCTATGCCGAAGTCGCCGGCCTGCGCCGCCGCCGCATCCTGGTATTGCCGGTGCTCACACCCAAACTCGCGGGGCTGTGGATCGGTCTGGTGACACCGGTCCCGCTCGGCATCGGACGCGCGCTCATCGAATCGCTGAGCACCGATGCCGTGGCGGGCGAACATGACATCGATGCGGTCATCGCTGCGCCGCCCGGCGGCACGACCGGTTACCGGCACGCGGTGGAACTGGCGCTGCGCCAACCCGACCCGGCCGAGCCCGAGAACACCTGGGCCGGGGCGCCGTCGGACCTGCTGCCATCGGACCCCGGCTGGGCCGGGCGGGCGCTGTACACCGATATGCGCAGCGCCGAGTGCGCCGTGCCCGTCGACGAAGTCTGGAACACCGTCGAAAAGCGTATCGACAAGGCCGCACGCGCATTTCCCCTCGGACCGGGCGACGGTCGGTGGCGGGTGGAGAAGAAGGCCGCACCGCAGTTCCTGCGACTACGCGCGCAGACCCGCGCGCCGGGCGGAGTCTGGTTGGAGTGGCGCCTGGAGCCCGTCGGCGAGAATCGCACCCGGGTGCACCAGCGAGCGGTCTACACCCCGAAAGGCCTTGCCGGACAGCTCTATTGGTATGCGCTGCGGCCCCTGCACCGAGCCGGCCTGGCCGCCACGTTGCGTGACGTCACCGGTGCGGTCTGAGGCCGCCACCGATACGACACCGCCCCCGGCTCTGGAGCCGGGGGCGGTGTCGTCTACTGGGGTACGTCAGTCCGATTCGGCCAGTCGCGTCTTGAGCGCGTCGAACTCGTCCTTGATACCGGTCGGCAGCTTCTCGCCGACGAACTCGAACCACTCCTCGATCAGCGGCAGTTCGGCCCGCCACTCGTCGGCATTCACGGCCAGCGCCTCGTCGACGTCAGCCGGATCCACGTCGAGTCCGGACAGGTCGAGGTCGGCCGCGGTGGGGACGATGCCGATCGGGGTGCTCTTACCGTCGGCCTGGTGCTCGATGCGCTCGATGGCCCACTTCAGCACGCGGCTGTTCTCGCCGAATCCGGGCCACAGGAAGCGGCCGTCGGCGCCGCGGCGGAACCAGTTCACGAAGAACACCTTCGGCAGCTTGGACTCATCGGCGTTCTTGCCGATGTTGATCCAGTGCTGGAAGTAGTCGCCGACGTTGTAACCCAGGAAGGGCAGCATCGCCATCGGGTCGCGGCGCACGGTGCCGACCTTGCCCTCGGCGGCGGCGGTCTGCTCGGAACCCAGCGTGGCACCGATGAAGACGCCATGCTGCCAGTCGCGGGCCTCGGTGATCAACGGCACCGTGGTCTTGCGGCGGCCGCCGAACAGGATCGCCGAGATCGGCACACCCTGCGGGTCGTCCCATTCCGGCGCCAGCGTCGGGCACTGCGAGATCGGCGTGCAGTAACGCGAATTCGGGTGCGCGGCTTTGGTTTCCGTCTCGCGCAGGACCCAGTCCTGACCCTTCCAGTCGATCAGGTGATCGGGCTCGCCCTCCAGGCCCTCCCACCACACGTCGCCGTCATCGGTCTTGGCGACATTGGTGAAGACGGTGTTGCCGGCAGCGATGGTCTTCATGGCGTTGGGGTTGGAGTCCCAGTTGGTGCCCGGCGCAACGCCGAAGAAGCCGAACTCGGGGTTCACCGCGTAGAGCTGACCGTCCTTGCCGAACCGCATCCAGGCGATATCGTCGCCGACGGTCTCGGCACGCCAGCCCGGGATGGTGGGCTGCAGCATCGCCAGGTTGGTCTTACCGCAGGCCGACGGGAACGCCGCGGCCACGAAGTAGGACTTGTTCTCCGGTGAGATCAGCTTGACGATCAGCATGTGCTCGGCGAGCCAGCCCTCGTCGTGGGCCATCGCCGAGGCGATGCGCAGCGAATAGCACTTCTTGCCCAGCAGCGCATTGCCGCCGTACCCGGACCCGTAGCTCCAGATCTCGCGGGTCTCGGGGAAGTGGGTGATGTATTTGGTGTCGTTGCACGGCCACGGAACATCCTGCTGGCCGTCCTCCAGCGGGGCGCCGAGCGAGTGCAGCGCCTTGACGAAGAAGCCGTCGTCGCCGATCTTGTCCAGCGCCGCCCGGCCCATCCGCGTCATGGTGCGCATCGAGACGACGACGTACTCCGAGTCGGTGATCTCCACGCCCAGCTTGGGATCTTCGGCGTCCAGCGGACCCATGCAGAACGGCACCACCCACATGGTGCGACCACGCATCGAGCCCCGGTACAGATCGGTCATCAACGGCCGCATCTCGGCCGGATCCATCCAGTTGTTGGTGGGACCGGCGTCGACCTCACGCTCGGAACAGATGAAGGTGCGGGATTCGACGCGGGCGACATCGGACGGGTCCGACAGCGCCAGGTACGAGTTCGGCTGCTTCTCCTGGTTGAGCTTCTGGAAGGTACCGGCCTCGACCAGCTGCGCAGCCAGACGCTCGTACTCTTCCTCGGAGCCGTCGGCGAACACCACCCGGTCGGGCTGAGTCAGCTCCGCGACCTCCTGAACCCAGGCCAACAGCCCCTGATGTTTGGTCGGTGCAGTGTCCAGACCGGGAATGGTCGCTGAGGTCATCTAATATCTCCTGCGTAGGTTACGCGCCAGTAATATCGGCGATAACTGGTAGGTCACGATCGTCCCTATGGAGAGGTTAACTCGCGTGACATACGTGTGGTGAATCGGGACAATGTCCGATCACTCACAGGAACGATTCAGATGCTCCAGTAAGCGCACGTCTTCTATTACCCACATTTCAGATCGGCACAAACCGCTGCCAGCGCGGCCCGCAGCCGAGGCAGTTCCCGCTGGCCTTCGGCCACCGACCGGGCCGCGACGCCCGCACAATCGCGCAGTTCGGCGTCGATCTCCCCGATTCGCCGGGCCAGCATCGCCGATTCCCGCTCGTCCCGGGCCGCGGCCTCACCGGTGAACTGCACCTCGGCCACCAGCACCCGGCTCGCGACACGTTGCTCGGCGGCTTCGCGCAGGCCGGCGGTGACTGCGCTGACCCAGCGATCCACCACCGCACGGTCATGCAGGACGCTACGGATGCCGAACACCCACAGCGTCAGCAGCAGTCCCGCCGCGGCGCCGATCACCACGCCGAGTGCCGCCAGGCCGGGAGCCAGCCCGGCGAACAGCCGGCTCACCGCGAATGCGGCGCCCAGGCCGAAGCCGGCACCCAGCAGCATCATCAGCCGGTTCTCCAGACGCCGGGACCGCAGTCCGGGCACGCCGGGATCGGGCACCGGATCGGGCGGCGGCACGTCGGCAACCGACAACCCCAGTTCGGCGGCGACGTCGGCCAGGTGATCGGTGATGCCCCCGTCGACCTCCTGCATGACGTCGGCAGACCTCCGGTGCACATAGGCCACCAACCGGTCGGCCCGCCTGCCGTTCCATTCCGCGACGTCCTCGGAGAGTTCGGTGCGCACCGACGCGCACCGATTGCGGGCGAAGTAGGCCAACTGCACCCGCGCCTGCTGCAACCGGCTGCGCAAGGCGATGTTCTGTTCGGAGCGGGCCAGCCGCCGGGACCGCAGCAGCTCGTCGCGTTCGGCGCGGAGCGCGACGGTCTTGCCGTCCGGCCGTGCCGCGACGTCGAGTCGGCCGATCCGCTCCCTCAGATGGGTTTCCCACGCGCGCAGTCGATTTCGCCGATCGAGTACATCGTCGGCCAGCCGCTCGGACAACACGCCGACCAGATCGTCGAGTGCTGGCGCACCCTGCTCCGGCGCCGCCGCCACGCCCACCCACGGCATCCGCGCATAGCGCGGCGACCGGGCGGCCAGGACTTCCCGGTCGGTGTCGAGCACGTCGCGCCAGTCCCGATGGACATCGGTCTTGGACACGACACCGATCAGCAGGTCGGTGTTGCGTGCGACCCCGTCCAGCAGGGTGGCGTCGGACTCGGTCAGCGGCGCCACCGCGGAGACGACGAACACCACCGCGGCGGGGGCCTGACCGGGGGCCAGGTCGGCGGGTTCGGCGAAGGTGCGACCGGGCATCGCGCGCCGCAGCGCCGCGGCGACCGCAGACACCCCGGCCAGCCAGGGGCCTGCGACCAGCACGACGTCGCGATGCATCACCGCCGGTGCGGCGCCGTCCGGTACGCCCGTCGCCTCCGAAGCCATCCCGGAATTCATGTCCGCGCCGCCAGCCGCAGCGATCCCCGGACCAGCGCCCGCGCGCAACTGCGATGCAGGTTGTTCAGCGGCCCCCGGCCGTACCGGCTCCACCGCACCGCATCGACACTGCCGGCGGGCAGTCCGTCGGCGCGCAGCACGTCGGCAGCCGCCGACATCACCGCCAGCACCACCGCATCGCAGGCCAGCAAGTCCCACAGGGCGTCGGTGCCGGATTGCGCCGCCAGCGCGCGCACCTCGGTCAGTGCGGTCTCGACGCGTCGGTACCGGACCGGTGCCGTCGCCGCGGCCAGGCCGGCGAGCACCTCGTCCACACCGCTGAGCTCGCGAAGCAGTGCGGGCAGCGCGCCCGGATCGACACCGGTACGCAGCGCGGCGGCGACCCGGCCGATCCCGAACCGGTCCAGGGTGGCCAGCAGGCGGGCCCGGGTCGAGGCATCGACGACGTGCGGGCCCGCGGCCACCGCGTCGGTCGAGGACAGATCCGGCGGGTGGGCGGCCATCGCCTGCAGGGCACCGACCAGCGCGTCGTCCAGCACCGCGGTGGCCAGCAGGGCGTTCATCGACACCGTCGGCCGACCGGTGCGCCGCGCGATCTCGGCACGCTGCCGCGGCGCCGCCGGTCCGAGCAGATCCCGCTTGTTGAGCACGATCAGCGCCGCGTCTGCGCCGTCGGCCACGTCCTCGGGCTTGATCGTCTCGGCCACCACCAGCACGGTCACCTCCGCCGGGCCGGCGGTCACCGTCGCACCGGCGGCGCGAAGCGCGGCCGTCACCGTCGCGCGTCCGGTGCCGGGCCGTCCGGCGATCCGCACGCCGATCGGGCGGTTCAGCCGGCGCAGCACCGGGGCCAGCCGGGTGTCGCCGGTCTGCGCGGCGAACGCCGCCAATTCCTCGGCGAGAATGACGGACTCCTTACCTCACGCGTCGCACTGCCACCAATGCCCACTTCAAATGGTGACACCGCGACGACGTACTCGTGAACGGTGTTTTTCCGCACACGGTGCGCCAGGCAACTGTTGGGTATCAATCTGCACCACGATGCAGGTAGATGGGCCGCGATGAGCGACGATGTACCGATGCATGCCCAGCGCCAGGAAGCCGGTAGTCCGCCGCCGGCGGATTCGGCCACCCAGGGCGCGAGCGCGGCGAACGGCTCGCCGGACGCCCCCGAGAACGGCCCGGAGAACACCCATCATCATCGGCGGGTCAGCAGCTTCAGGTCCCGGCGTTCCACCCTCACCGGCAGCCAGCAGGACCTGTGGGAGCGGCGCTGGCCCGAACTCGGCGCCGAAGCCCGCGACGGTGCCGGGCGTCCGCTCACCCGGGACATCGGCGCGTGGTTCGGCAGGCAGGCACCGGTGGTGTTGGAGATCGGCTGCGGCACCGGCATCTCCACGCTGGCCATGGCGATCGACGAGCCGCACCTGGATGTGGTCGCCGTGGAGGTCTACCGGCGCGGGCTGGCACAGCTGCTGAGCGCGATCACCCGCAATGACGTCCCGAACATCAGGCTGATCCGCGGCGACGGCCTGGACGTGCTCGAGCACATCTTCCCCACCGCGTCGCTGACCGGCGTGCGGGTGTTCTTCCCCGACCCGTGGCCGAAGGCCCGCCACCACAAGCGCCGGCTGCTGCAGCCCGAGACGGTGGCGCTCATCGCCGACCGGCTGGTGCCGGGCGGCATTCTGCACGCCGCCACCGACCACGCCGAATATGCCGAGCAGATCGCCGAAGTCGGGGATGCGCAGCCCCTGCTGCGCCGGGCCGACGGCTCCGAATCGTTGCCGATCTCGGTCCGCCGGCCCGAGACCAAATACGAGGGCAAAGGTCTTGAGGCGGGCCGCGATATCGCCGAGCTGATTTGGGTACGCACCCTGAAGGCGTCGGAATGAGCGAAGGACACCAGTGATGAGCGTGGTCACCGACATTCCCGAAGTGCCCGAGGTCAGCGTGGCCGCCGAGGAGACCGTCGCGCCGCCGATCCGCAAGGTGCTACTGGTCTGGGACGCACCCAACCTGGACATGGGACTGGGTTCGATCCTCGGTGGCCGGCCGACCGCCGCGCACCGGCCGCGGTTCGACGCCCTGGGCCGGTGGCTGCTGCAGCGCACCGCCGACATCTCCGCCACCTCGGCCACGACCGTCGAGGACGCCGACCAGGCGATCGCGCTGGTGCCCGAAGCCACCGTCTTCACCAACATTGCCCCTGGTAGCGCCGATGTCGTCCGGCCATGGGTGGAGGCACTGCGTAACGTGGGTTTCGCGGTTTTCGCCAAACCGAAGATCGACGACGACAGTGATGTCGACAGCGACATGCTCAGCCATATCGCGCTCCGCCGGAGCGAAGGACTGGCCGGGCTGGCGGTGGCCTCGGCCGACGGTCAGGCGTTTCGCGTACCGCTGGAGGAGATAGCTCACGACGGCGTGCCGGTGCAAGTCCTCGGATTTCGCGAACATGCCAGTTGGGCGTTAGCGTCGGATACCTTGGAGTTTGTCGACCTGGAGGACATCGCAGGTGTCTTCCGGGAGCCGCTACCGCGAATCGGCCTTGATTCGCTGCCCGAGCAGGGCGCTTGGCTGCAGCCCTTCCGGCCGCTGTCCGCGCTTTTGACCTCGCGCTTATAGACAACAGAAGTGATGATGCGCGCGCAGCGTGACCAGAGCATATTAAGGAGCTGACGTGTTCGCCTGGTGGGGTCGAACGGTGTACCGATTCCGATACATAGTGATCGGTGTCATGGTCGCACTGTGCCTGGGTGGCGGCGTGTTCGGGGCGAGCCTCGGTCAGCACGTCACCCAGAGCGGTTTCTACAACGAGGGCAGCGAATCGGTGCGGGCGTCGTTGCTCAGCGACGAGGTGTACGGCCGCGACCGCACCAGCCACGTGGTCGCCATCCTGACACCGCCTGACGACAAGAAGGTCACCGACAAGGACTGGCAGAAGAAGGTCGTCGGCGAGCTGGACCAGGTGGTCAAGGATCACCCGGATCAGATCGTCGGTTGGGTGGGCTGGCTGAAGGCCCCCGACACCACCGACCCGACCGTCAGCCAGATGAAGACGCAGGATCTGCGCCACACCTTCGTCAGCATCCCGCTCAAGGGCGACGACGACGACACCATCCTGAAGAATTACCAGACCGTTCAGCCCGACCTCGAGAAGATCAATGGCGGCGATATCAAACTCGCCGGCCTGAATCCGCTGGCCAGCGAACTGACCGGCACCATCGGCACCGACCAGCAACGAGCCGAGGTAGTCATCATCCCGCTGGTGGCCGTGGTGCTGTTCTTCGTGTTCGGCGGCGCCGTCGCCGCGGCCCTGCCCGCCATCATCGGCGGCCTCACCATCGGCGGCGCGCTCGGCATCCTGCGCCTCACCGCCGAATTCGGGCCGGTGCACTACTTCGCGCAACCCGTGGTCACGATGATGGGCTTCGGCATCGCCATCGACTACGGGTTGTTCATCGTCAGCCGATTCCGGGAGGAACTCGCCGAAGGCTACGACGTCGAGGCCGCGGTGCGACGGTCGGTGATGACGTCGGGCCGCACCGTGGCGTTCTCCTCGGTGATCATCGTGGCGTCGATTCTGCCGCTACTGCTCATCCCGCTCGGCTTCCTGAAATCCATCACGTACGCGGTCATCGCGTCGGTGCTACTGGCCGCGTTGCTGTCGATCAGCGTGTTGCCCGCGACGCTGGCGATCCTCGGTACCAACGTCGACGCCCTCGGCGTGCGCACCCTGCTGCGGGTGCCATTCCTGGCGAACTGGCCGTTCTCCCGCAAGATCATCGACTGGTTCATCGAGAAGACCCAGAAGACCAAGACCCGCGAAGAGGTGGAAAAAGGCTTCTGGGGCCGGCTGGTCAATATGGTGATGAAGCGGCCCATAGCCTTTGCCGCGCCCATCCTGATCGTCATGACGTTGCTCGTCATACCCATCGGCCAGCTCGCACTCGGCGGCCTCAGTGAGAAGTACCTGCCGCCGGACAACCCGGTCCGTAGTGCCCAGGAACAGTTCGACAAGGAGTTCTCCGCTTTCCGTACCGAACCGCTCACCCTGGTGATCCGCAGCGACAACGGCGAACCGGTGACCGACCAGCAGCTCGCGGCGATCCGCGCCGAGGCCCAGACGGTGTCCGGTTTCTCCGGCACCGACAACCCGTCGAAGATGTGGCAGGAACGCTCGGTGCAGGAGGGCGGGTCCAAGGACCCGTCGGTGCGGGTACTGCAGAACGGGCTGGTCAACAGCGGTGACGCCCCCAAGAGGATCGAGGAACTGCGGGCGCTGACGCCACCTCGTGGCACCACGGTGTTGGTGGGCGGCACGTCCGCGCTGGCGCAGGACAGCATCCTGACCCTGTTCGACAAACTGCCGCTGATCGCGGTGATCCTGGTGCTCACCACGACCATCCTGATGTTCCTGGCGTTCGGTTCGATCGTGCTACCCATCAAGGCGGCGTTGATGAGCGCGCTGACGTTGGGTTCCACGATGGGCATCCTGACCTGGATGTTCGTCGAGGGCGGGCACGGCTCCGGGCTGTTCAACTACACGCCACAGCCGCTCTTGGCGCCGATGATCGGCCTGATCATCGCGGTGATCTGGGGTCTGTCCACCGACTACGAGGTGTTCCTGGTGTCCCGGATGGTGGAGGCCCGCGAACGCGGCCTGTCCACCGCCGAGGCCATCCGGATCGGCACCGCCACCACCGGCCGCCTGATCACCGGCGCCGCCCTGGTGCTGGCGGTGGTGGTTGCCGCCTTCGCGTTCTCCGACCTGGTGGTGATGAAGTACCTGGCCTTCGGCCTGCTCATCGCGCTGCTGCTGGACGCCACCGTCATCCGGATGTTCCTGGTGCCCGCCATCATGAAGCTGCTGGGCGACGACTGCTGGTGGGCACCGCAATGGATGAAGCGGGTGCAGGAACGGATCGGCCTGGGCGAGGTGGAACTGCCCGACGAGCGCAAGCGGCCCACGTTGCGCGAATCCGACGGTCCGGCACCGGATCCGGCCGCCCTGGTCGGTGCCGGAGCGCCGATGCTCGCCCCGCCCGTGCACGATCCGACGCATCCGGCCATCCCGGCACCGCCGGTGGGTGGACGCCCGCCGGTGCGCCCGGCCGGACCGTCGGCCGCCGGTACCACCCGGATCCCGACGGCACCCGCACCGGAACCGCCGACGACACGGTTCGCCGCGCAGCCCGACTCCCCCGCCACCGTCGCCATCGACGCCGCCCGCAACGCGGTGAACGCCGGCGCCAACCCGACCGAGCGCGTCCCGCGCGGGGAGCCGCGTGCCTCCCGGAGCGAGCCGCGCGACAAGCGGGAGATCGAATCATGGCTGGGTGATCTGCGTAGTGGCGGCAGCCAAGGGACGCCGCCGGCAGCCGGCGCGCCCCCGCGCCCGTCGGCACAGCCCACGGTCGCGATGGGCGATCCCAGCGGTAACGCGCCGACGACGGCCATTCCCGCGCAGCGGGACGCCGATGCCACCGAGAAGCTGGATACCTCCAAGGTGCGCGACACGACCGACGATGCCCCGACCCGCCGCAGCGGCGGGCTCAGCGCCGCCGACCTGCTGCGCCGCGAGGGCAGGCTCTAGACAGGCTCCTCCCCGGCCCCGGAATCGGGGTCGGGGTCGGCTCCCGGTGTCTGCGCGGCGAGCAGGGCTTCCTCGGCGTCCGGGTCCGACGCCAGCAGCACCCGCACCGCACTGTTGAGCACCGCGACGGTGGGCACCGCCAGCAGGGCACCGATGATGCCGGCCAGCACACCTCCGCCCGCGATCGCCAACACCACGGCCAGCGGATGCACCGACACCGCGCGACCCATCACGATCGGTTGCAGCACATGGGCTTCCAGCTGCTGTACCGCGATGATCAGGCCGAGGGTGATCAGGGCGTAAACCCAGCCCTTGGCGATGAGCGCGACGATCACCGCGATACCGCCGGTCAGCACCGCACCCACCAGCGGGATGAACGCACCGAGGAACACCAGTGAGGCCAGCGGGAGCGCCAGCGGCACACCCATGATGGCCAGACCGGTGCCGATACCGACCGCGTCCACGAGCGCCACCAGGCAGGTGGCGCGCACATAGCCGATCAGGGACCGGAATCCGGCCCGGCCGGCGTCGCGTACCCGGTCGCGCACCGTCACCGGGAAGATCTTGGTGACGAAGGCGAAGATGTCGCGGCCGCCGTTGAGCAGGAAGATCAGGGTGAACAACACCAGCAGCGCGCCGGTGACGATCTCGGTGATGGTGCCCGCCGTGGACAGCGCCCCGCTGGTCAGTTTGGCCTGGTTCTCCCGCAGCGCGGTGATGACCGAGTCACCGGCGTGGTCGATCTGATCCTTGCTCAGATGCGCGGGCCCCTCGATCAGCCAGATCCGCAGCCCGTCGATGCTGCGCGTCACCTGTTCGACGAGACCCGGTGCGCCGGTGACGAATTGGCTCACCACGAAGGACATGATGCCGCCGACGACGGCGATCGCCCCGAGGATCACCGTGGCCACCGCTGCACCGCGCGGCACCCGGCGTGACACCAGCAGGTCCACGGCGGGCAGCAGCAACGCGGCCAGCATGGCGGCCAGCGCGACAGGCACGAAGATGAGCTCCAGATGGGTGATCACCCACAGCAACGCGACCACCGCCGTGCCGATCACCAGCAACCGCCACGACCAGGCGGCGGCCTTGCGGATCAGCGGGCTCACCGACTCGTCGGCGAGCGGATCTGCGGTGAGTGCACCAGGCGACAACGTCATGCCCGGTAGCGTAACGGCGCGGCGCGCCCGTCCAACGTGCGTTTCCGCACGACATCGGCCACTACCCTGATAGGCGTGTCGCACGACGACGCGCCGATCAACGACGCCCGCCACCAGGAAGGCCGCTCCCGCGGCAAGTACTGGTGGGTGCGCTGGGCCGTCATCGGGATCGCCGCGGTGGTGCTGACCGCAGAGCTGGTCCTGGTGTGGGATCAGCTGGCCAAAGCCTGGAAAAGCCTGCTGTCGGCGAACTGGTGGTGGGTGCTGGCGGCCGTGGCCGCGGCGATGGCCTCGATGCACAGCTTCGCCCAAATTCAGCGCACCCTGCTGCGCTCGGCCGGGGTGGAAGTCCGGCAGTGGCGCTCGGAGACCGCGTTCTACGCAGGGAACGCATTGTCGACGACGCTGCCCGGCGGCCCGGTGCTGTCGGCCACCTTCGTCTACCGCCAGCAGCGCATCTGGGGTGCGTCCCCGGTGGTGGCGTCCTGGCAGCTGGTGATGTCCGGGGTGCTGCAGGTGGTGGGCCTTGCGCTGCTCGGTCTGGGCGGGGCGTTCCTGCTCGGCGCCAGCCGGAACCCGCTGTCGCTGATCTTCACCCTGGGCGGCTTCATCGCGCTGCTCGTGCTGGCGCAGACGGTGGCGGCCAACCCGCAGCAGATCGACGGTATCGGCGTGCGGCTGTTGTCCTGGTTCAACTCGGTGCGCGGGCGGCCGGTCGACACCGGCCTGGCCCGCTGGCGCAAGATGTTGTGCCAGTTGGAGTCGGTCAGCCTCAGCCGCCGCGCCCTGAGCAACGCGTTCAGCTGGTCGATGTTCAACTGGATCGCCGATGTGGCGTGCCTGGCGTTCGCCGCCTACGCCGCGGGCGGTCACCCGTCGCTCGCGGGCCTGACGGTGGCCTACGCCGCCGCCCGCGCCGTCGGCTCCATCCCGCTGATGCCGGGTGGGCTGCTGGTGGTGGAGGCGGTCCTGGTTCCCGGTCTGGTTTCCAGCGGAATGACACTGGCACAGGCGATTTCGGCGATGCTGATCTACCGCCTGGTCAGCTGGATCTTCATCTCGGCGATCGGGTGGGTGGTCTTCTTCGTCATGTTCCGCGCCGAGATGAACATCGACCCGGACAGTGACTCCACCCCCAGCCAGAACCAGGAGCTGACATTCACATCCGATCCCGAGAACCCGCGGCATCCGGACGCCTGATGCACCGGAACCGTTGGGCGGCAATCCTGTTCAGCACTATCGCGGTGACGGCCGGCTGCTCCGGCGGCGACAGCTCGTCGCGGGATACCGGATCGGTCACCACCCCGACGTCGGCCGCCGCGCCCGGCACTCCGATGGTCACCCCGCTGCTGGCCCGGGTGGTGGCCGCGCCCGTCCCGGTACCCGCCACCGACGGGCGCACCCATCTGGCCTATGAACTGCTGCTGACCAACACGCTCAACCAGGACGCCACGGTGCAGACGGTCAAAGTGCAGGGCAACGGGGCGACACTGCTGTCGCTGTCGGCGGACGCGCTGGCGCACTGGACCCGGGTGCTGGGCGCAGGCGCGAAACCGACCACGGTCATCGGCCCGGCGCAGACCGTCGCGGTGTGGATCGACGCCACGGTCGCGTCCGGTAACGTCCCGGCCGAACTCGAGCACGCCGTAACGGTAACGGTCGCCCAGCCCGACCCCCCGCTGCTGCCCGCGGTGTTGACCGAGACGGTGGCCCCGGTGCAGGTGCAGACCCGCAAACCCATAGCGATCGCGCCACCGTTGCGCGGACCGAAATGGTTGGACGCCAACGGTTGCTGCGAGATGACCCCGCACCGGATGGCGCTGAATCCGATCGACGGGCAGCTGTGGGCGGCCGAGCGCTTTGCCATCGACTACGTCCGGCTCGACGCCGGCAATCGGCTGGTCGCCGGCGATCCCGCCAAACTGGCCGGCTACCCGTACTTCGGCGCCGACATCCACGCCGTGGCCGACGGGCCCGTGGTCGCCGTCCTCGATGGGCTGCCCGAACAGGTACCGGGCAAGGCACCGGCCGGACTGGTGCTGGACCAGTACGCCGGAAACCATGTGGTGCAGGACCTCGGCAACGGAAACTATGCACTGTATGCCCACCTGAAGACCGGTAGCGTGAAAGTCGCACCGGGACAACAACTCAAGAGCGGCGAGGTGCTCGGCAACCTGGGCAATACCGGCAACTCCGATGCGCCGCACCTGCATTTCCATGTGATGGACGGCCCCGACCCGCTGCACTCGAACGGACTACCGTTCGTCTTTCCCTCGTTCCGGCTGACCGCCCAGACCGCGAGCATCGACGTCTTCGACGCGCTGATGGCCGGCAAGCCCGCGCCGCTGCGGCCCGGTATCCCGCCCCGCGACGAAACCGGGGTCGCCCCATTGGTTTCCGATGTGATGGACTATCCGGGTGAGTAAACGCAACACTGTCCTGGCCGCCGCGACGGCCGACGCGGTGGCCGTCATCGTGTTCTGCGCCATCGGGCGGCGCAGCCACGCCGAGGGGGTGACGCTGCACGGTGTGGCCGAGACGGCATGGCCGTTCCTCACCGGCACCGTCATCGGCTGGCTGGCGGCGCGCGGCTGGCAGCGGCCCACCGCCATCAAACCGACCGGGATCGTCATCTGGGTGTGCACGGTGGCCATCGGAATGTTGTTGCGCAAGGCGACATCCGCAGGCACCGCAGTCAGCTTTGTGGTGGTTGCATCCCTGACGACCGCCATCCTGCTACTCGGCTGGCGCGCCGCCGCCAAGGTTGCATCCCGCTCCTGACCGGGACGGTGGCGTCGGGGTCCACCGGCGCCGAGATGCCGATGGTGAGGGTGGCGCGCAGGCCGCCCAGCGGGCTGTCCGACAGAGTCAGTTCGCCGCCGTGCAGTTCGGCCTGCTGGGTGACCAGCGCCAGCCCCAGACCCGAGCCTCCCGGTGCGGCGTTGCTGCCCCGGGCGAACCGGCCCAGCACGATGTCCCGCTCATCGACGGGCACACCCGCGCCGTCGTCGTCGACGACGATGTCCATCGTGTGGGCGCGGCGATGTGCGGACAGCACAACATGTTTGGCACCACCGTGGGTTGCGGCGTTGCGTACCAGATTGTCCACGGCCAAGCGCAGTCCACCCGGCCAGCCCCACACCGTGCCCAGATCGTCGTCCGCCTCCACCGCGATGTGCACGGCACGGCCTGCGGGCATGTTCTCCCGCGCCACCCGGTCGAGCAGATCGGTGACGTCGATCGGCTCACGGTCCTCGGCCTGCGCCAGCTGACCGGACGCGAGTTGACCCAGCGCGGTGATGGTGGCCTCGACCCGCAACTGCGCCCGCAGCAGGTCGGCCACCACCTCGTCGCGCTCCTCGTCGGGCAGGTTGTGGATGCGCAGCGTGTCCAGATCGGCGCGCATGGCGGTCAGCGGGGTACGCAACTCGTGGGCGGCGTTGGCGGCGAAATCCTGCGCCGCCTGAAGGGAATTCGTGGTGGCTTGTTGCGCGGCGTCCAGCCGGCGCAGCATCCCGGCCATCGCATCGGAGAGTTCCTCGGCCTCGCGCGCGCCGGTGACCGCGGGCATCTGCTCGTTGCCCCCGCCCAGGCGGGTGGTCTGCTCGGTGAGTCTGCGCAGCGGCCGCACCGCCGGGCCGGCCAGTAACCAACCCAGCCCGCCCGCGACGAATACGGTGAACACCCCGACCGCGGTGTAGAACGGGATCCTGGCGCGGTTCAGCAAGATGCTGTCGGCGCGGATCCCGATGGACACCAGCACATTACCGGCCTGCTGGGTCATCCTGATGGTGCGCACCCGGTAGTCCACACCGTTGACCGCCACGGTGTCGGTGCCCGGCGGCAGCGACGGCAGCTGGAAGCCGCGCTGGAACACCACCTGCCCGGTGGACAGCGACCGGCCGGTGGTCAGCACGCCGCGTTTGGGATCGGAGAGCTGCTCGGGGAACATGCTCGCCTCGACGATGGAATCGAGGCGGCGGTCCAGTTGCGCATCGTCGTTACTGGCCAGCACCACCGAGGTCAAGATGGTGAACCCGGCGACGACGGCGGCGGCGGCGACCGCGGAGGCCACCGCCACCCGGGTGCGCAGCGATGCCGACCGACCGAAACGGGGCAGCCGCACGCGCTACGCCTCCTCCCGCAGGACGTAACCGATCCCGCGGACCGTGTGGATCACCCGCGGATGGCCGTCCCGTTCGAGTTTGCGCCGCAAGTAGGAGACGAACACGTCGGCGACGTTGGTGTCGACGTCGAAGTCGTACCCCCACACCAGCTCCAACAGCCGCTGCCGGGACAGCACCACGCCGGCGTTCTCGGCGAGCACCGCCAGCAGATCGAATTCGCGCTTGGTCAGATCGGCGCGGTCACCGTCGACGTAGACCAGCCGCCGCGCGGTGTCGATGGTCAGCGGCCCCACCGTCATGGTGTCCGACGGCCGGTCCGAATGGCCGGCCCGGCGCAACAAGGCGTGCAGCCGCGCCACCAGCTCGCCGAGATCGAACGGTTTGGTGAGGTAGTCGTCCGCCCCCGCCTCCAGCCCGGCGATCCGGTCGTTGACCGTGTCGCGGGCCGACAGCACACAGATCGGGATGTCGTTACCCAGCGCGCGCAGCGCCGTCACGACCGCGACGCCGTCGAGTTCGGGCATCTGCACGTCCAGCACCAGGGCGTCATGCGCTTCGGTGGACAGCAGCCGCAGCGCTTCCTTGCCGTTGGCCGCGACACGGACGTCGAACCCCGAATGCCGTAGCCCGCGGGCTACCGAGGTTCGTACGTCCGGGTCGTCGTCGACCATGAGCACCATGCGACCACCGGTGCTCTCCGGGGAAACTGAATCAAGCGCGCCAGGCACGCTTCCTACGGTATGGCAGGCGCCGGTGCCGCACCGCAGCGGTTCTTCAGATCCACCAGCGGTTGACGGATACCGGTCAGGTCCGCCTTGGTCTGCGGGTTCTTGTCGAGGTAATCGGTGACCTGGCCACGAACCTCTTCGCGGGGCAGGCCCTCGAGGCTGGTGAAGAACCAGTTCACGTCCGGATGGGTGAACAGGTACGCCGAGGTGCCTGCCGACACCCCCGCCGCCACCTGAGCCAGGTCGCCGGCGGTGCAATTGGGCGGATTGTTCGCCGGGTCGTCGGCAAGCGCCGACGGGATGGCACCGAACAACATTGCACCGGCGAGTGCGCCGGTGCCTACTGCGCCAGCAACCGCGCGCCGAGCAGCACGAGCCGAGAGCAACATGGTCAAGCTCCTTACCGAATTCTCCAGGTTCTGCGGGTTCGGCAGCCGCGGACGGTTACCGACACAAAGAAGCTAAGCAGAATCCCCATGGACTTTCGCGGCTTGCTGACAACCAATCCTCAGAAAGTGGAAACACGCAGGTCGCACCGCTTGAATTTGGGGTATCGGGAGGCCGGAACGGCTAGCGGGTGGCCGCCGTGGCGGGTCCGGGCAGTGGTCCGGTGCCCGATCCGCCCGCGGAAGTCGGCGCGACGGTCACCGGCGCGGTGGCCGCCGGAGTCCCGGCCGCGCCGAGGGACTGGGCCGGCGCCGGGGCCGCCGGCAAACCTCCAGGGGCGAGCCCCGGCAGTGCGCCGGCACCCTGGTTCTGGGCCGCCTGCATGAGCCCCATCAGCTGCGGCAGCGTGATCGGCAGCCGGCACTGGCTGGACAGCGACACCAGCGGCTGCTGCAGCTGCTGCATGTCCTTGGCGGCTTGCGGGTTGGCGTCGAAATAGGTCTTGGCCGCGGCCAGCGACTGCGCCCCGGCCGGCATCTGCGCGATGGTGGTCAGCGCCTGGTTGGTGGTGGGATGCGCGTCGAGGTAGTTGCCCGTCGAGTTGGCCACCGAGCCGATGGTCTTGGCAATCTGGCTGGCGGCGCACGGATCGGCCGCCGCGGTAGCCGCCGGGGTGCACAATGCGACCGTCACCGCACCACCGACTGCAGTTACAGCGAACGCGCCGGCCAATGCGCGCCGCAGCGAACGCGTCGCCCTGGAAGTACTCGTCATGGGTCACTCCTTCACGGTGACTACCGCCGCACCGGTCGACGGACAGTGCCGACCGGCAGCTCGTTAGCCGTTTCAGCCGCCCTGCGGCAGCATGGTGAGTCCCCGACCCGCAAACAACCCTGGCCATGATGCCATCCCCGCGGAACCGCGAGAAATCGGCGCAGCAAACTTCCAGGTCACAGCGTTGGTGCGGAATGCGGCAGGTCGGGTCACCGTCTCCGCGCCGGCGCGGCAGCGCCGGGAGACCGACATGCTCACGGGCCGGTCACAGCTGCGTTCACGGCGGGTCGGGACACAGGCTGCTGCGGTAGGCTCCGGGCTTACCAGACGAGCGGGGAGAGAGGCGGAGGCTCGCCATCCAGCAGTTCATGATGCGCTTGAGCGGCTGCCTGCGCAGATATCGCTGGGCAGTGTTTGTCGTGTGGCTGCTGTTGCTCGCGCCCTCTGTCTACCTCGCCGTCAGCCAGTCGGACAATTTGACCGGCGGCGGCTTCGAGGTTTCCGGATCCCAGTCGCTGTATGTCCAGCGCCAGCTCGAACAGCAGTTTCCCGAACAGGGCGCGTCGCCACTGGCGCTGGTCGCCGTGCCGCGCGCGGATGCGTCGTTCGAGGACATGAACGCCGCCGTCGCCGAATTGCAGCGCATCGGCGCCGAGGTGCCCGGGGTGAAGGTGGTGCCGGCCGCGCCGGCCGGATCACCCGCCGCCCGTGGTGCCCAGCCGCCACCCGCACCGGACCGCCCCTACGTGGTCACCCTGCAGCTGGACTTCAACAACAGCGGCGCCGTCGACATCGCCAAACAGCTGCGCACCAAGGTCGGCATCGTCGGTGACCAGGCCGGACAGACTCAGGACGGCAAGGTCCGGCTGTACGTCATCGGCCAGGGCGCGCTCGGCGCCGCGGCCCAGACCGCCACCAAACACGACATCGCCCAGGCCGAGCAGTGGAACATGCCCGTCGTGCTCATCGTGCTGCTGGCGGTGTTCGGCTCGCTGGCCGCCGCGGCCATGCCGATGGTGCTCGCGGTGTGCACCGTCGTGGTCACGATGGGCGTCGTCTTCCTGTTGTCGACGGTGACGACGATGTCGGTGTTCGTGACCTCGACGGTGTCGATGTTCGGTATCGCACTGGCCGTGGACTATTCGCTGTTCATCTTGATGCGGTTCCGGGAGGAACTACGGGCCGGCCGGGATCCGGCCCAGGCCACCGATGCCGCGATGGCCACCTCGGGTCTGGCGGTGGTGCTGTCCGGCCTCACCGTGATCGCCTCGGTCACCGGTATCTACCTGATCAACACCCCGGTGCTGCGTTCGATGGCCACCGGCGCGATTCTCGCGGTCGCCATCGCGGTGCTCACTTCCACGACGCTCACTCCCGCCGTCCTGGCCACCTTCGGCCGGGCCGCGGCCAAACGGTCGGCTCTGCTGCACTGGTCCCGCCGGCCGGCCACCACCCAGTCCCGGTTCTGGACCAGGTGGACCGGCTGGGTGATGCACCGGCCCTGGCTGTCCGCGCTGCTGGCCTCGATGCTGCTGTTGACCATGGCCGCACCGGCTTTCGCGATGTCGCTGGGCAACAGCATGTTGCGCCAGTTCGACCCGAGCCACGAGATCCGCGGCGGCGTGAACGCAGCCGCCGAAGCGCTGGGGCCGGGGGCGCTGGGTCCGGTGCGGATCCTGGTGACCTTCCCGGACGGAAACGCCGACGCGCCGCAGTCGGCGGCCGTGGTGGAGGCGATCCGCACCAGGATCACCCAGGCACCCGATGTCGCGACGGTGTCCCCGCCGGTGTTCGGCAAGGACAACCGCAACGCCCTGCTCTCGGCGGTGCTGTCGGTCGACCCGGAGGATCTCGGTGCGCGCCGGACAGTGGACTGGCTGCGTACCGAATTGCCGAAGCTCCAGACCGACGGTGTGCGGGTCGATGTCGGCGGCCCCACCGCCCTGATCAAGGATTTCGACGACCAGGTGTCGGCCATGCAGCCGTGGGTCTTCCTGTTCGTCGCCGTCATCGCGTTCGTGATGCTGCTGATCTCGATCCGGTCGGTGTTCCTGGCCTTCAAGGGCGTGCTGATGACGGTGCTGTCGGTGGCCGCGGCCTACGGCAGCCTGGTGGTGGTGTTCGAGTGGGGCTGGCTGGAGGACCTCGGGTTCGCGCCGCTGGCCTCGCTGGACAGCACCATTCCGCCGCTGGTGCTGGCCATGACCTTCGGCTTGTCGATGGACTACGAGATCTTTCTGCTCACCCGGATCCGGGAGCGGTTCCTGCAGACCAATCACACCCGCGACGCGGTCGCCTACGGCGTGAGCACCAGCGCCCGCACCATCACCAGTGCGGCTCTGATCATGATCGCGGTGTTCATCGGTTTCGCGTTCGCGGGCATGCCGTTGGTGGCCCAGCTCGGCGTCGCGTGCGCGACGGCCATCGCCGTGGACGCCACGGTGGTGCGCCTGGTGCTGGTGCCCGCCCTGATGGCGATGTTCGACCAGTGGAACTGGTGGCTGCCGGGGTGGCTGGACCGCATCCTGCCGTCGGTCGACTTCGAGAAGCCGCTGCCCAAGATCGACATCGGCGATCTGGTGCTCATCCCGGACGACATCTCCGGCCTGGTCACCCCCGGTGGCGATCTGCGTGTGGTGATGAAGTCCTCCGCCAAGCTCAAATCGCTTGCGCCGCAATCAATCATTGTTGCCGATCCACTGGTGTTCAGCGGTTGCCGGCCCCGGGTCGCCCAGCTCGCCGGTGCACGCCGGTTCGCCGGGGTGGGTTCGGGCCGCGGCACCGGCGCCACCACGCAGTCGGTGACCAAGCCGGTACATCCGGTCACCATGTGGCGGGGCCGGCTGGCCGTCGCCCTGGACGCGCTCGACATCGCCGCGGAGAATCCGTCCCAGATGGAACGCAGCAGCCCGATGGAGACCACCAACGTGGCGCTGCCCACCGGTGACCGGCTGCTGATCCCGACCGGAGCCGAGACGTTGCGGCTCAAGGGGTACCTCATCATGACCCGCAACAGCGCCAAGGACTACGCCGATTTCGCCGGCCTGGCCACCTCGATGGACACCCAGAACGCGGCTGCGGTGCTGGCCGCGATGGACCGGTACTACGCTGGAGCACGCCCGCCGTCGCAGTGGGTGGCCACCCAGCTGATCAGGCGTCTGGCCGACCCGCGCCCGGTGGACAACCCGGACGAAGCACTGACTTCGTCCGATAACGACTGGTCCGCGGTCCGGCAGCTTTGCCTGTCCGTCGCCGTGGCGATGCTTGAGGAGACGAGGTGACGGTGGCCGCGAAGCCCACGCAGGCATCGGTGCCCACCGGGGACCGACCGGTGGAGTTCTGGCCCACCTCCGCGATCCGCGCCGCCCTGGACAACGACGATCTGTCGGTGTGGCAGCGCATCGCGACCGCGATCAAACGCGACCCGTTCGGCCGGACCGCACGCCAGGTCGAAGAGGTGCTCGAAACCGCGCAGCCCTACGGTGTTTCGGCCGCATTGTCGGAGGTGCTGGACAAGGCCCGGGCCCATCTGGAGGCCACCGAACGCGCCGAAGTGGCCCATCATGTCCGGCTCTTGCTGGAGCGTTCCGGACTGAAACCGCACGAGTTCGCGTCACGCATCGGCGTACCCGCCGACGAGTTCACCGGATGGCTCGACGGCCTCAACTGCCCGACGGCGTCGATGATGGTGCGGATGCGCCGGCTCTCGGACCGGTTCGCCAAGATCCGCGCCCAGCGCGACGCCCGCTGACGTTCCCGCCGCGGCTCAGCGCGCGTTGATCGGCGTCACGTCGGCCACCAGCCATTTGCCGCCATCCTTGGCCAGCACCACCCGCAGGGCCAGCACCGCGACGTCGGCCGGCTTCCCTGGTGCGTTCTGCGTGCCCCGCATCACCACCGCCACGCTGGCATCGGACGGGCCGATCGCCTCGACGCCCGCGGAGATGGTCTGGGCCTGACCCGAGACGTTGCGGCTCGTCAAATCCTTTGCCACCGCGGCGAACTCGGTCCGGTAGGACTGGGCCCGATTCGGTGTCATCAACGCCGCAGCGCGGTCGATCGACGCGTTCGGGCTGCTCGGGGTGAACGTCGCCGATGCCTCGGCGACACTGCTGGCGATGCCCACCACCTCTGCGCTGTCGTTGTGCAGGTTGCGGTCGGGCACCGTCCAGCCGGTGTAGCCGACGATGACCGCCGCGCTCAGCGTCAGCGCCGCGCCGGCGGCCACCGCCAGCCGCAGCACCGGGCCGTCGTCATCGGTGCCCAGGGTGACCCCGTCGCGGCGGAACAGCACCGCGTTGACCACCAGACCCTCGACGATCAGCACGCACAGCACCGAGCACACCGACACCCACCACAGCGGCCACGCCAGTGCGGCGCCGATATAGAGCAGCGCGGCGATGGCCGCGAGCGGGGCCAGGATGTCGAAGAGCGCAACGCGCAGCCGGTTGCTCATCGGATGGTCTCCAGTCGGGAGATCAGCAGCCGGCCGTCCACATCGGAAACGCCGAGGCGCAGATTCCAGCGCACCGTCTGCGGTTTGCCGCCGGCGTTCTGACTGACCGAGGTCGCGACCACCAGCACGGTGTCGGTGCGCGAGGACACCGCCGCCAGCTCGGGTTGGTCGGCGGGGGGCTTGTCGCCGGCGCCGGGTTGGTGGTGCAGGGCCTCGATGGACACCGATTCCACCTGCCCGACGGTCTGCGCCTGCAGCTTGGCCACCACCTGCTTGAACGGTTCGACGGTCTGGTCGAATTCGACGTTGAGCTGTCCGACGGTGCCGTCGCGCAGCTTCTGCAGGTTGCCGCCGACGGTGTCGGTGTTCATGTTGACCAGCACGCCGGTCCAATCCGCGGCGGTCTGCAGCACGCGGGTGCGGTACGCCAGCTCACCGGCGTCGCCGCGGTGCCCCGACCAGATCATCGCGGCCAGCACGGCGGCTGCCACCGCGAGCACGGCGAGCACCGCCGAGGCGATGCCGTAGCGGCCGATGGTGGGCGCCGGCGCCGGCGGCTCTTCGATGAGCTGGTCAGGCATGGCCGTGAGGCTACCTGCCCCGATTGCTGCCGCTGATCCAGCCGGTCTTCGCGGGAGGCGCCCGGCCGACTTCTGGCAGGATGCGAGAGTGACGTCAACCATTTCTTCAGGCATCGACCTCAGCTTCGTCGACACCGAGGTCCGCCCGCAGGACGACCTGTTCGGTCATGTCAACGGCCGCTGGCTGGCCGATTACGAGATCCCCGCCGACCGCGCCACCGATGGTGCTTTCCGCACCCTGGCCGACCGCGCCGAGGAGCAGGTGCGCGACCTCATCCTGGAGTCCGCCGAGTCCGGTGGCGCCGGCGATCAGCAACGCATAGGTGACCTGTACGCGAGCTTCATGGACACCGCGACCGTGGATCGGCGCGGGCTGGCCCCGCTGCTCGACGAGCTGGCGCCGATCGACGCCGCGGCCGACGCGGACTCGCTGGCGGCGGTGCTGGCCGGGTTGCAGCGCACCGGTGTCAGCGGTGGCACCGGGGTGTACGTCGACACCGATTCCAAGGATTCGACGCGCTACCTGCTGCACCTCTCGCAGTCCGGGCTCAGCCTGCCCGACGAGTCGTACTACCGGGATCCGCAGCATGCCGCGATCCTGGCCGCCTATCCCGCGCATATCGCAAGGATGCTGGCGCTGGTGGACCAGGACGGTGACCATGCAGGCACCGCGGCGCGCATCGTCGCGCTGGAGACGAAGGTGGCCGCGGCGCATTGGGATGTGGTGAAGCGCCGCGACGCCGACCTCACCTACAATCTGCGCAAATTCGCCGAATTACCAACCGAGGCACCGGGATTCGACTGGCCGGGATGGGCCGGTGCGCTGGGCGTCAGTCCGGCCGAGGTGGTGGTGCGCCAACCCGACTTCTTGACCGCGTTCGCCGCACTGTGGTCCGGCGAGCCGCTGGCGGACTGGAAGGCGTGGCTGCGCTGGCGGGTCATCTCGTCGCGGGCCTCGCTGCTGACCGACGCACTGGTGGCCGAGAACTTCGACTTCTACGGCCGCACGCTGTCGGGCACCGAGGCCATCCGCGACCGGTGGAAGCGCGGGGTGGCCCTGGTGGAGAATCTGATGGGCGATGCCGTCGGAAAACTCTACGTGGACAAGCACTTTCCGCCCACCGCCAAGGCGCGGATGGATGAGCTGGTGGCCAACCTGCGGGAGGCCTACCGGGTCAGCATCACCAATCTGGCCTGGATGACCCCGGAGACCCGGGACCGTGCGCTGGCCAAGCTGGACAAGTTCACCCCGAAGATCGGCTATCCGGCCCGGTGGCGGGATTACTCGGCGCTGGTCATCGACCGTGCCGACCTGTACGGCAACTACCAGCGCGGCTATGCGGTGGAGTACGACCGCGAGTTGGCCAAGCTGGGCGGCCCGGTGGACCGCGACGAATGGTTCATGACCCCGCAGACCGTGAACGCCTACTACAACCCCGGCATGAACGAGATCGTCTTCCCGGCGGCCATCCTGCAACCGCCGTTCTTCGACGCCGACGCCGACGACGCCGCCAACTACGGCGGGATCGGCGCGGTGATCGGCCATGAGATCGGGCACGGCTTCGACGATCAGGGCGCCAAGTATGACGGCGACGGCAACCTGCTGGATTGGTGGACCGACGCCGACCGCGCCGAATTCGGCCTGCGCACAAAAGCTCTCATCGAGCAGTACGAGTCGTTCACGCCACGGGCGCTGGATGCCGGTCACCATGTCAACGGAGCGTTCACCGTCGGCGAGAACATCGGCGATTTGGGCGGGCTGTCCATCGCGTTGCTGGCCTACGAGCTCTCCTTGGGCGGCAAGGAGGCTCCGGTGATCGACGGCCTGTCCGGCGTGCAGCGGGTGCTGTTCGGCTGGGCGCAGGTGTGGCGCACGAAATCCCGCGACGCCGAAGCGATCCGCCGGCTGGCCACCGATCCGCATTCCCCGCCGGAGTTCCGCTGCAACGGCGTCATCCGCAACATCGATGCGTTCTATGACGCTTTCGAGGTCGCCGAGTCCGACGAGCTGTACCTGGAACCCGATCTGCGGGTGCGCATCTGGAGCTAGCCCGCTCGGCGGAATTTGGCGACGTATTCGGTCATGGTCTTGAGTTGGTAGGCCGAGACCTCGTGCGCGGTCTCGTCCTCGGCGAACACCGATGACACCATGACGGTGTCGTCACGGTCGTAGAACCCGAGTTCGGCCAGGCCGCCGAAGAATTCGTCCCAGTTGACATCCCCGTCGCCGATCTTGAGGTGCTGGTGCACCCGCACCGGGTTGCCCGGCGGGTTGGTGATGTAGCGCAGGCCATGGCTGCGGTGGTGGTCCATGGTGTCGGCCACGTGCACCAGCCGCAGCTTGTCCCCGGCGGCGCGCATGATCTCGGTCATGTTCGAGCCCGTCGTGCCTCCCATATGAAAGCAGTGGCTGGCGACGAAGACGAACCCGATGTTGGGGGAGTTCACCCCGCGGATGATCCGTACCGCTTCCAGGCCGTCCTCGACAAAATCGTCGGGGTGCGGGTCGATGCGGACGTCGATGCCTTCGCGCTCGATGATCGGCAGTAGTTCCTCCATGGACCGGAAGAACGCGCGCTCGGATTCCTCGGCCTTTTCCGGGCGGCCCGAGAATTCGGTGTTGATGACGTTGACGCCGAGGTCGACGGTGATCTGGATGACGCGCTTCCAGTTGCGTACCGCCGCTTCGCGGGCGTCGGGGTCGGGGTGGGACCACCGCAGCACCGGCAGCACCGAGGCGATCCCGACACCGGCGTCGGCGCAGGCCTTGCCGAACGCAGCGACCAGGGCGTCATCGGCACGCGGATGGTTGTAGAACGGGATGAAGTCCTTGTGCGGGGTCAGCTGCAGGTACTCGAAGCCCAATTCGGCCACCACACGCGGCAATTCGAGCAGGTCATAGTCGTGGTGGAACGGCGTCGGATCAAGGGCGATCTTCATCGGGTCCCGTTCCTCGCGTAGTCGGCGACGGCGTCGATGTTCGTCTTGTCGATGAAAGCCGGCCCGGTGAGGGTGGCTTCCCCACCCCCGATCACATTGCCGTTGTTCAGGTACAGCCACAGTGTGTCGACGGCGAGGTACCCCTGCAGAAACGGCTGTTGGTCCACGGCCCACTGGACCTTGTCCCCTTTGATCGCGTCCACCAGTGCCGCGTTGGTGTCGAAGGTGGCGATCTTGGCCGTGCTACCGGCACTGGCAGCGCTCTCGACGGCGGTCAGCGCAATCGGGGCGCCCAGCGCCATGATGTAATCCACACTCGGATCCTGCTGCAGCTTGGCGGTGATGGTCGACTGCACCGATGGCATGTCGGTGCCGTTGACGTTCAGGGTCTCCACCGCCTCACCGAACCCCTTACGCACACCCGCACAACGGGATTCGAGGGAGATATTGCCCTGATCCTGGATGACGCAGAGCACTTTTCTGGCTCCGTCCTCGGCCAGCCGTTTACCCGCGGCCTCACCGGAGATCTCCTCGTCCTGGCCGAAGTACGCCTTGGCGCCGGCATCCCGCCACGCAGTGATGCCGGCGTTGAGCGCCACCACCGGGATTCCGGCTCCGACCGCCCGCTGCACAGCAGATTTCAGCGCATCAGGCCGGGCCAGGGTGACCGCGATGGCGTCGACCTTGCTGTCGACCGCGTTCTGGACCAGGTTGGCCTGGTCAGGACCCTGGAGTTCCGCCGAGTACCTCAGTTCGATGTTGTCTTTCTCGGCAGCCGTCTCTGCACCCTTGCGGATCAGATCCCAGAACGTGTCCCCGGGCGGCCCATGGGTGACCATGGCGACAGTAAACCGGGGAGTGTCGGCTCGACCGGCCGACATTCCACCCGAGGTCTCACGTGGTTTGCCGCCGGTCGCCGAGCACGCCGCGAGCGTGGCAGCCGCCAACAACACCGCCACCGACATCCGTAATGGCCTCATTGCCATATCCTTTCGCTCAGCTCACGGTCGCCGAGTTGGCGGCCTTGAGGGTTTCCGCGGCGACCGTCAGGCCCTCCAGCGGTCCGAACGCGACGTCCTCATGTTCGATGTTCACCCACATGTCAGGGTCGACCCGCTCCAGTGCCTGCAGGAAACGCGACCAGAAGTCGGCATCGTGCCCTTGCCCGACGGCCACGAAATCCCATGCCGAGTCCTCGGGCCATTTGTTCACCACGTGCCGGCCGCCGAGGCCGGTGGGGTTGTCACGCAACGGTATACGCGTGAATCGCTCATCGAGGACACCGTAGACGCTGCAGTTGGGGTTGATCCGGGTGTCCTTTGCGGCAGCGTGCACCACCAAGGGCCCGAGCCATTCGATCGCGGCGACCGGGTCGATGCCCTGCCAGAACAGGTGTGACGGGTCCATCTCTGCGCCCACATTCGTGGCCCCGACGCGCTCGACCAGCCTGCGCAGGGTCGGGGGGTTGAACACCAGGTTCTGCGGATGCATCTCGATGGCGACCGTGACGCCGTTCTCCCTTGCCAGGGCATCGATCTCGGACCAGAACGGCACGGCGATCTCGTCCCACTGGTAGTCCAGCGAATCCAGGTAACCGGAGTCCCACGTGTTGACGTTCCACGCCGGCCAGCGCCCACCCGGGTGCGCCTGGGGCAGGCCGGACATGGTGACCACCCGGTTCACCCCGAGCAGTCCGGCCACCCGGATGGCGTTGCGCAGATCGTCGGCATCCTCGGGGCCGACCTCGGGGTCGGGGTGCAGCGGGTTGCCGTTGCAGTTGAGGCCGGCGATGTCCACTCCGGTGCCGTCGAACTCGGCGAGGTAGGCGGCCGGGGTCACCTCGCCGGCGAGCAACTCTCGGACCGGCAGGTGCGGGGTGGCTAAGAACCCGCCGGCGTTGATCTCGGCACCGGTGAGACCCAGCGAGGAGATGACCTGCAGCGCCTCGGACAGTGGTAGGTCGTGCAGGATGGCGGTGTAGACACCGAGCTTCATGATCGCTGAACCCTTTCTTGTTAAATGACTTTGACGGTTTCGCCGCCGGCGCGGGCTGATTCGGCGATCGCGGCGACGACGCGCAGGCCCCGCAGGCCGACCTCGAAGCCCGGCAGCGGTCCCAGAACATCGATGCCGGCGATCTGGTCGAGAAAGGCGCGGGCCTGGAACGCGAACATATCGGCGACGCCGTGGCCGACTCCGCCGGCATCCATCGGCAGCCCGCCGCGGATATAGGGATGCTCCGGACCGATCAGGACCCGGCGGTCATTGACGGTGTACTCACCGGCGCGGTGGAGGTCGAAGACGGCGGAGCCGGCGGAGCCGGCGGAGCCGGCGGAGCCGAACAATTCGAACCCGAGTCCGTCCGGCAGCCCGTAGGCCACCCGACTGGCGGAGAAGGTGCCGACCGCGCCGCTGTCGAAACGTGCCGTGAAGGTGGCGATGTCCTCGTTCTCGACCGGGGCGAGTTCGTCTCTGACCTCACCCTTGGTGTGTCCGTAGGTGACCCCGACCGGCACCGGTCGGTGCCCTATCACCGTGCTGAACACTGCGCCGGAGACCTCGGTGATGGGTCCGCAGACGAACTCGGCCAGATCGAGCAGGTGGCTGCCCACGTCGGCGAGGGCACCGGTGCCCGGGCCACCGCGGAACCGCCAGGTGATCGGAGCAGTGGGATCGAGGGCATAGTCGCACCAGTAGTGCCCGTTGAAGTGCACCGGGTCACCCAGCGCACCCGCGGCGAGTTCGCGCCGGATCTGCTCGGTGGCGGGTGCGCGGCGGTAGGTGTATCCGACAGCGGTCACCCGGTCGCTGCGCTGGGCGTCGGCGACCATCGCCTCGGCGTCGGCCGGCGAGGGCGCCAGCGGCTTTTCGCACAGCACGTGCTTGCCCGCCGCCAGCAGGCCCGCCACGATCTCGCGGTGCAGGTGGTTGGCCACCACGACGCTGACGGCGTCGATGTCGGGTGCGTCGGCGATGGCGTGCCAGTCATACTCGGCGCGCTGGTAGCCGTATCGGGTGGCCGTGTCGTCGGCAACGGCATGATTGGTGTCGGCGATGGCGACCAGTCGCACGTCCGGGCGGTCGGTGCCGAAGAGGGTGGACGCCGTCCGGTAGCCGGCGGCATGGGCGCGTCCCGCCATTCCGCCGCCGATGACGGCAACCCCGATCGATGATTTCGTCACTGCTTTCACTCCTGGAGATCCGACTCTTTGAACCGATCTATTTGACCGGTCTAGTTCCGTTACTATGAGCGGCATCACAACGCGTTGTCAAGCCCCCGGAGGAATTGCGTGCCCGCCAGCGACCGCCCGACCATGCAGGACATCGCCGACCGGGTCGGTGTCTCCAAAGCCTTGGTGTCCTTGGTCTTCCGCAATGCAGCCGGTCCCAGCGCCGACACCCGGGCGCGGGTGCTGGCCGCGGCCGATGAACTCGGCTACCGGGTCAACCGTGCCGCCGCGATGATGACGGCCAAACGCACCCATCTGATCGGCGTGATGGCCAACATTCGCAGCACATTTCATGCCGAACTGGTCGAGCACATCGTCGCCGAAGCCGACCGTTACGGCTACGAGGTGGTGCTCGGCGCCGTCACGCCAACCCACGCTGCCCCGACCGTCGTCGAGACACTGCTGAGCTTCCGGTGCGAAGCCCTGATTCTGCTCGGCCCGGAACTCGACGAGGCGATCATGGCCGGACTCGCCGCGCGCGCTCCGGTCGTCGTTGTGGGCCGGCGCACGACGTGCCAGGACGTCGACGTGGTGCGCACCGCCGACGGCCGCGGTATCGGCAAGGTGGTCGACCACCTGGTGGCGTTGGGCCACAGCCGAATCAGTCATCTCGGCGGCGGTCCCGGCACCATCCCTGCCGACCGCAGAACGGGTTACACGCGGGCCATGAAACGGCACGGTCTTGCCGACGAGATCGATGTCATCGAGGGCGATCTCACCGAGCGGTCAGGTATGCAGGCCGCCGACGGCCTACTCCAGCGGGCGCAGCGACCGACGGCGGTCGTCGCGGCCAACGACCAGAGCGCGATCGGCCTGCTCGACCAACTGTTGCGCGCAGGCGTGGATGTGCCGGGCGAGATCGCCGTCGCCGGCTACGACGACAGCGTGCTCGCACGACTGGCCCACATCGACATGACGTCGGTCAGTCAGGAACCCGGGCAGCAGGCGCAGCGCGCCGTCACCGCCGTGGTCGAGCGGCTCGACCGCGGCCGAACCGAGCGCATCGACGTGGTGCTGGAGCCACGACTGGTGCTGCGGCACACCACGATCGGAAATCAGGGCGTCGGCAACGCATCGGCGGGCGTCGGGCATTGACGGTACGGAGTCGACCGCCGCGCACAAATGTCTCTGGACATCCGGACTCCCTCTGGGCCTACCGTCGGCGCCCGCCGGAAAACACAAAATCCCCGCCGGAAGCGGGGATTTTGCGATGCCGAGAGGTCAGAACATCTGCCAGTCGGACGCACCGTCGGGGGCGTTGTAGGTGCCCTTCGAGTTCTTCACCACGACGGGGTCGCCGCTGCCGAAGTTGTCGTAGAACCACTGTGCGTTCGCGGCGCTCAGGTTGATGCAGCCGTGGCTGACGTTGCGCTTGCCCTGGTCACCGACGGACCACGGGGCGCTGTGCACGAAGATGCCGCTGTTGTCGATGCGCACGGCATCCTGCACCTTGAGCTTGTAGCCCTCGGCCGAATTCACCGGCACACCGTAGGTGGAGGAGTCCATGATGATGTCGGGGAACTTCTCCAGCACGTAGTAGGTGCCGTTCTTGGTCTCGTGCTTACCGTCGGGTCGGCCCATCGACACCGGGAATGTCTTCTCCACCTTGCCGTTACGCGTCACGGTCATCTGGTGGGTGGCGTCGTCGACGGTCGCGATGAGCTGCTCGGGCACCCGGAAGCTGGACTTGGTGCCGCCGGCGTCGATGTTGACGACGGTGCCCGCCGGCCAGAAGGCCAGCGGCCGCCAGCGCAGCTGGGTGTCGGTGGTCCAGTAGAACCGGCCGGGCACCGGCGGCACCGACGAGATGTGCACCGCGTCCTGCGCCATCTGGCGGTCGGCGATCGGGCGGGCGAAGTTGATGTAGATCGGCTTGGCCGCACCGGCGATGGATCCGTTGGTCGGGTTGAACGTCGGCGGCGCGAACACCGGCTGGCCGGTGTAGGGCAGCGGGTTCTGTCCGGCCGGGGTGCCCGTCGGGATGACACCGGGCGGGGCGAACGGGTCGACCGGGGGCGGCGCGGCCAGCGGGTCGGCCGGCGGCGGGGCCAGCGGGTCGACGGGTGGCGGCGCGAACGGATCGGCCGGGGCCGGCGGGAACGCGAACGGATCAGGCGGTGGCGGCGGTGCCGGCGCGGGCGGGGCGTCGACGACACCGGGATCGGGTGCGATCTCGGGATCCGCCCAGGCAGACGGGCTGCCGATACAGAATCCGGCGACCACTCCGGTCGCCAAAATCGCGCTGGCGAGCCTACGTCTCGTCCGCTGCGACATGCGTCACCTCCAGTACATTTCTGCTGACCAGTGTGGCACAGCGCCAGGACCCTTTTAGCCCTGGCGAGGCCGGGCGAACCCCTCTTCTCCACCCGGCCGACGCCACTGACCTGGGGGTTTAATCGCCGGCCGGGCGTACGGCGTTACCGACTGTGATGTTTGCGCAGCCCTGGCTCAGGATCGGACCAGCCGGGCGATGGCCGCCGACGCCTCGGCGAGCTTGGCGTCGGCCTGCTGCCCGCCCTCGGCGACCGCCTGGGTGACGCAGTGACCCAGGTGCTCATCCAGCAGGCCAAGGGCGACGGACTGCAGCGCACTGTTGACGGCGCTGATCTGGGTGAGGATGTCGATGCAGTACTTGTCGTCATCGATCATCTTGGCGATGCCGCGGACCTGCCCCTCGATCCGGCGCAGCCGTTTGGCGTAATTGTCCTTCTGCGGCGAGTAGCCGTGCTCACCGGCGTTCACATTTTCCACTGGTCACCCCACCATCTGCTGCATCTGCTGTATCTGTGCCTGACGGGTGGCCTCGATCGAGCGAGCCAGGGTCTGGCCGTCGACGTTGTGCCCGCCGGTGATCTCGGTCTGGGCCAGCTCGATGACGGCCCGGTGCAGGCCGAGCATCGACTGCAACCACAGTGTGTCGAACTCCTTGCCGTGTAGCGACTCGAGCCGCCCGACGGTGGCCGGATCGAGTGCGCCGGGCGCCGCCGGGTTCGGCGCTGCGGGCGGCCCCGCACCGTCGTTCCACTGCACCAACAGCACTTTGACGGTGTCGCGTTCGCTCTGCTGCCCGGCGGCGATGGTCGCGGCCAGGGTGACCAGCCGGGCGTCGGCCGCCCGGCTGGGGGCCAGCCCGGCCAGCTCGATGGCCTGCTGCTGGAGCTGCATCAGATTGGTGCCGAATGCGGTGTCCTCGGCATTGCTGCCGGCGGGCGCCTCGGTGATCACCGGCGCCTGGCCGGTCGAGGCGGGCGCGGCCGGCTCGTTGCCGGCGCAGCCGCCCAGCGCCAAGGCGGCCGCGGTCAGGACCGCCGGGAGGACAACGCGCATGCCAACCACCCTACCGGGTACCCCTGCGGGGTATGCGAATTTGGTTTGGGCCGGTAACGACCCCGAAGGCATACTTACTCCCATGTCCTCAGCCCCAGACATCAAGCCCCGCAGTCGCGACGTCACCGACGGCCTGGAGAAGACCGCCGCCCGCGGCATGCTGCGCGCCGTCGGGATGGGCGATGACGACTGGGCCAAACCGCAGATCGGTGTCGGCTCGTCGTGGAACGAGATCACCCCCTGCAACATGTCCCTGCAGCGGCTGGCGCAGGCCGTCAAGGCCGGTGTGCACGCCGGCGGCGGCTACCCGCTGGAGTTCGGCACCATCTCGGTGTCCGACGGGATCTCGATGGGCCACGAGGGCATGCACTTCTCGCTGGTGTCCCGCGAGGTCATCGCCGACAGCGTCGAGACCGTGATGCAGGCCGAGCGCCTCGACGGATCGGTGCTGCTGGCCGGCTGCGACAAGTCGATCCCCGGCATGCTGATGGCGGCTGCGCGGCTGAACCTGGCAAGCGTCTTCCTGTACAACGGCTCGATCATGCCGGGCCTGGCCAAGCTGACCGACGGCTCGGAGAAGGAAGTCACCATCATCGACGCCTTCGAGGCGGTCGGGGCGTGTGCGCGCGGGCTGATGTCGCGTGCGGATGTCGACATCATCGAGCGCGCCATCTGTCCGGGTGAGGGCGCCTGCGGCGGCATGTACACCGCCAACACCATGGCCTCGGCCGCCGAGGCACTGGGTATGTCGTTGCCGGGCAGTGCATCTCCGGTCGCCATCGACAAGCGCCGCGACGAGTACGCGCGCCGCTCCGGCGAAGCGGTGGTCGGGATGCTGCGCCGCGGGATCACCACCCGCGACATCCTCACCAAGGAGGCGTTCGAGAACGCCATCGCCGTGGTGATGGCGTTCGGCGGTTCCACCAACGCGGTGCTGCACCTGCTGGCCATCGCGTGGGAGGCCGGGGTCGAACTGACGCTGGCGGACTTCACCCGGGTCGGGCAGAAGGTCCCGCACCTGGCCGACGTGAAACCGTTCGGCGCCTACGTGATGAAGCACGTCGACGAGATCGGCGGCGTGCCGGTGGTGATGCGCGCGCTGCTCGATGCCGGCCTGCTGCACGGGGATTGCCTCACCGTCACCGGTGAGACGATGGCCCAGAACCTGGCGCACATCGAGCCGCCGGACCCCGACGGCAAGGTGCTCCGCGCCATGAACAACCCGATCCACCCGACCGGGGGCATCACCATCCTGCACGGATCGCTGGCGCCCGAGGGTGCGGTGGTCAAGTCCGCAGGTTTCGACTCCGACGTGTTCGAGGGCACCGCACGGGTTTTCGAGCGGGAGCGGGCGGCGCTGGATGCGCTCGAGGACGGCACCATCACCCACGGCGACGTCGTCGTCATCCGTTACGAGGGCCCCAAGGGCGGTCCCGGTATGCGCGAGATGCTGGCCATCACCGGCGCCATCAAGGGTGCCGGGCTGGGCAAGGACGTGCTGCTGATGACCGACGGGCGGTTCTCCGGTGGCACGACGGGCCTGTGCGTCGGGCACATCGCGCCGGAGGCCGTCGACGGCGGGCCGATCGCCTTCGTCCGCGACGGTGACCGGATCCGTCTCGACGTCGCCAACGGCACCTTGGACCTGTTGGTCGACGAGGCCGAATTCGAGTCCCGCAAGGCCGGTTTCGAGCCGCTGCCCCCGGTCTACAAGACCGGCGTGCTGGCCAAGTACACCAAACTGGTGGGGTCGGCGGCGGTCGGCGCGGTCTGCAGTTAGCTCACCGGTCGCGAGTGTGCGGGTCTGCACACCGACACGCCGCCGGCGGCGGGCATTTTGCGCACGCTCGCCGCACCGCGCCCAGCGATGGCGTGGCCTGCATCTCCTGTACTGTGACAGCGAGAGATGGGCCACAACAACACAGCATTGAGATGCACGGAAAGAGCCTTCGGTGAATGACGTTCTTGCGCGGTCCGGCATCTTCCAGGGCGTTGCTCCCGATGCTGCCGCCGCCCTGATCGGGCAATTGCAGCAGGTCTCGTTCCCGCGTGGGCACGCCGTGTTCGTCGAGGGTGAGCCCGGCGACCGGCTGTACATCATCGTCGAAGGCAAGGTGAAGATCGGGCGCCGCACCGCGGACGGCCGGGAAAGCCTGATCACCGTGATGGGCCCGTCGGACATGTTCGGTGAGCTCGCACTGTTCGACCCGGGTCCGCGGACCTCCACGGTGACCGCCCTGACCGAGCTGCGCGCCGTCACGATGGACCGGGAGGCGCTGCACGCCTGGGTACTGGGCCGGCCCGAGATCGCCGAACAACTGCTGCGGGTGCTGGCCCGGCGACTGCGCCGCACCAACAGCGCGCTGTCCGACCTGATCTTCACCGACGTGCCCGGCCGGGTGGCCAAGCAGCTGCTCGACATCGCCATGCGGTTCGGCCGCCAGGAGGGCAACGTCCTGCACGTCACCCATGAGCTCACCCAGGAAGAGCTGGCCCAATTGGTGGGCGCGTCACGCGAGACGGTGAACAAGGCCCTGTCCGATTTCGCCCAACGCGGCTGGATCAAGTTGCAGGGCAAGACAATCCTGATCTACGACTCGGCCCGGCTGGCGCAGCGCGCCAAGTAGGTCTATTTGACCACGGCGACGGCGAACCCGTCCCAGCCCTTGGTGCCGACGGTCTGGATGGCAGCGGTGTCCAGCCGGGGATGGCGTCCCATCATGTCCAGCATGTCGCGGACCGCACGCGCCTGGACATCGCCGGGTTCGGGTTCCAGCACCCGGCCCATTCTGGTGACGTTGTCCACCACGACGACGGCACCGGGCGACGCCAATTGCAGTGCCCACTCGATGTAGGCGATGTTGTTCTCCTTGTCGGCGTCGATGAAGAAGAAGTCGAACGGACCGTCCAACGTTGGCAAGGTGTCCAGCGCCGCGCCGACGATCACCTGCACCCGGTCCGCCACGCCGGCCCGGTCCAGATTCCTGCGTGCCACCTCGGCGTGCCTGGGGTCGAATTCCAGCGTGACGACCCGCCCCTGCGGGCCGGCGCCGCGGGCCAGACAGATCGTCGAATAACCGGCCAGCGTGCCGATTTCGAGCACCCGCCGGGCGCCCGCGATCCGCACCAGCAACTCCAGCAGGTGACCGTGTTGCGCGGACACCTCGATCGCGGGCATCGACTCCGCCACCGTGGATGCACGTGCCGCACGCAAGGAGTCGTCCTCGGTATGCAACAACTCACCGAACAACGCGTCGACCGCCACCGGATCAGCCATCACCGCACCCCTTCCTTCGCATAGACCACCCGCAGTACATGCTGCACCTCCGGCCCCATCACCGCACCGGCCAGATCACCGAACGTCGTGACGAACTCGCTGCCGTGCGGTGCGCCCTCGGTGCACAGATGATGGGCGAGCTCGTGCAGCACCACCAGTTCCCGCAACGCCCAGGTGGTGTGGCGCTCCGGCACGGCCATGGTCGAGGTGTCGGCGTCGTAATGTGCCGCGGTCAGTCCACGCCGGGCCCGGACCGCCACCGGACCGGCGTGCGGCCACCGCTGCCGCACAGCGGGCAACGCCAGCACCTGTTCGACATAACGGCGCACCGCGTCCAGCGAACCGAACCGGCCCTCGGGCGGCAACGTCAACGCGGTACCGAAGAAGTCCACCGCACCGCTGCCGCGCTGGGCGGCGCGGTCGAACATGGTCCGGACAAACCCTTCGGCGGCATACACTTTCGCCCGCTGGGTATCGCGATCGGTCACGGCGACAGTCGGCGGCGCCCGCCCGGCAACTCCTGGCTGGGCCCCAGCCTGGCTCGCTTGCCGGCCCGGTCACCGGCCCGCCGGGCGGCCGAGGAGTAACCCGCCGAGGCGCTGCTGGCCCGCCAGGTGCCGCGCGCCGACGACGTCTCGCGGTAGAACGATTTCAGCTCAAGATCCTTGTTGCGCAGGGCGAGCGCCGTGCCGGGCCGGTCCTGACGATCCGCCTCGCGTTCGGCGTCGGCCTTGGCCTCGGCCAGCCGCTGACCGACCCGGGCGCCGAAGGCCAGCTGGAAATTCAGCCGCGCGGTAATGGTCGGTGTCGGGCGGTGCGCACCCGAGCCGATATAGGCCTCGGATGCCTTGACCATCTGCGTGACCAGGCTGGCGTACAGGGCGTGGGTGGCGTCGATGTCCTCGGCGAAACCGTATGCGTGCACGTAGGTCGAGTTGGTCGCGACATCGCATTTCAGGTCGTTGGCCAGACCGATGACCACGAACAGTTGCACATAGGTGCGCAGGCCCTTGGTGCCGGCCGGCCCGATGGTGATGGTGCGTTGCTCGGGCATCTGCGCCCTGGTGCGTTCCGAGGAATGCGCGCGGGCCAGGGCCAGGTCGATGGAGGTCGCCGTGGCCAACCGCTGGGCGGCCGCCATGAAGGCCTCGGCTTCATGCGGGTTGTCGGTGCCCTCGGCCTGGCGCAGCAGGGCCGCGATCCGGACCAGCATCTTGTCGCTCATGGTCGCCAGGTTAACGGTCCACTCCGACAGCCTATTTGGTGACGAAGGTGTTCAGCGCATCGGTCAATTGGTGGGATAATGGCGCCTTCTTCGCATAGTTGGCGACGTTGTCGCTCGGGTCGTCGCGCAGTACGTGGTTGACGCCGGTGAGCGGGACCACCGTCAACGCGGTGTGTTTGAGCGCGGCGATAAGCGCCTGTTCGTCGCCGCAGCGGGCCTGGTTGTCGGCGTCCGAGCAGGTGAGTAGCACCGCGGTGGCGGCGGGAACCTTGCCGGCCAGCACAATCGGGTCGATGGCGTCGGCCTCCACCACGGCCTTGACGTTCTTGGCGTTGAGGATCGCCGAGAGTCCCTCGGGCAGCTGCTCCGGTGCGGTGTGCTGGGTCCTGGCCTGGACCACCGCCGCGTTCCAGGCCGCGACGACGGCGTCGGCCTGCTCCCTGGTCTTGGCACCGGAGGTGACCGCGGCGTCCACGTCGGCGTGCACCCGCCCGGTGATGATGTCCAGGTAGCGTCCCGACAGCGGCTGGAACAGCCCGAGAGCGTGGATCTTCGGCGCATCGGGGGCGGTGTCCGCCGCCAGGTTCATCGCGTGAATGGTGCCCTCGCCCAACGCATATACCGACAGCCGCGCGGTGTCGACGCCGGGCCGGCCGGCCAGGAACCTGATGGCCGCGCGGGCGCCGGTGGAGTAGACCGCGCTGCCCACCTCGGTCGGGTGATCCTTGAACTTGCCCAGTCCGGTCTTGCCGGTGCCCACCTTGTCGTAGCGCAGCGTGGCGATGCCGTGGTCGGACAGGTATTCGGCGAGCTGGCGCATGTTGCCCACCGGGCCGGCCACCGCGTTGTCGCCGTTGCGGTCGGTCTGGCCGCTCTCGGAGATCAGCAGCGCGGCGGGACCGGAGCTGCCCTGGTGGCGGAACGTGCCGTGGATCGTCAGCCCGTCGGCGTCGAAGCTGACCTCCTCGTCGGTCCAGCCGGTCGGCGCCTTGCTCTGCGACGAGCAACCCGCGACCAGCATCAGTGCGGCCACCAGCAACAGCAGCCGTCTCACAACCGGGTCTCGATCCAGGTCGTCACGTCGTCGAGCACGACGGCGCGCTCGGGTTCGTTGAACACCTCGTGATACAGCTCGGGGTACACCTTGAGGTTGACGTCGGCCGAGGCGACACATTCCACCAACCGCTCGCTGCCGGCCACCGGGATCAGCTTGTCCTGGCCGCCGTGTACCACCAGCAGCGGGGCGGTCAGCGCGGATGCCCGCTGCGGCATGGTCTCGCCCACCCCGATCAGCGCCTTGGCGATACCGGCGGGCAGCTTGCCGTGGTGCACCAGCGGATCCGCCTCATACGCCGCCACCACTTGCGGATCGCGCGAGACGGCGTCGGCGGGCAGGTTCTCCACCGGCAGGCCGGGCAGCAGGCTGCCGACCACCTTGGCAACGGCGATCATCACCGGGGACACCGCGTCCTGGGCGTACACCGCGGGACCGGACAGCACCATTGCCGCGTAGTCGTCGGGATGCTCGACGCCGTAGGAGAAGACGACGCCGCCGCCCATGCTGTGCCCGAGCACCACCCGCTTGAGTTCGGGGTGCGCGGCGGTGGCCAGCCCGACCAGGTGGTGGAAATCGGCGGTGTACTCGCCGATGTCCTTAAGGTAGACGCGTTTGCCCCCGGAGCGGCCGTGCCCGCGCAGATCCAGGGCATAGGTCAGCAATCCGGCTTCGCCGAAGCGCTGCGCCACGTGGTTGTACCGACGGGCGTGTTCGGCGTACCCGTGACAGAGCACGACCAGACCTTTGGGGCCGGACGGCCCGGTGTCGGGCGTCCAGACGTCGTAGACGATGCGGGTGCCCCCGACGCCGTCGAAACTGCTTTCAGTGCGTGTGGTGACCACCCGACGAGCGTAACGGGGTGACGCGTTGTCGGTACCGGTGCGTAAACTCGCCGTCGTGAGCGTCGTCACAGAAATCGGAAGCCATTCCGCGAAGGCGGACTCCCCCGACGCGTTCCTCGCCGACGCGCAGCAGTACCGGCGCGAGCTGCTGGCGCACTGCTACCGGATGACGGGCTCGGTGCACGACGCCGAGGACCTGGTACAGGAGACCTTCCTGCGGGCGTGGAAGTCCTATGGCGGTTTCGAGGGCAAGTCCTCGGTCCGTACGTGGCTCTACCGCATCGCCACCAACACCTGCCTGACGGCCATCGAGAACAAGCAGCGCCGGCCGCTGCCGTCGGGGCTGGGCACGGACAGTTCCGATCCCACCACCGAGATCCTCGAGCACCACGAGGTGCCGTGGCTGGAACCGCTCCCGGACACCGCCGAGGTGGTGGAGTCCAAGGAGTCGGTGCGGCTGGCGTTCGTCGCCGCACTGCAGCACCTGTCCCCGCGGCAGCGTGCGGTACTGGTGTTGCGCGATGTGTTGCAGTGGCGCGCAGCCGAAGTCGCCGATGCGATCGGTTCATCGACGGCCGCGGTGAACAGCCTGCTGCAGCGGGCCCGCGCTCAGCTGGACGAGGTCGGCCCCAATGAGGACAACACGCTCGCGGCACCGGAATCACAAGAAGCGCAGGAGCAGCTCGGCCGCTATATTGCCGCGTTCGAGGCCTACGACATCGACAAGCTGGTGCAGCTGTTCACCGAGGAGGCCATCTGGGAGATGCCTCCGTTCGACACCTGGTACCGCGGGCCGGAGGCCATCGGCCTGCTGTCGAAACACAAGTGCCCCGCGGAGCGGGCCGGCGATATGCGATTCATCGCCACTACCGCCAACGGCCAGCCCGCGGCGGCGATGTACCTGCGCAATCCGCAGACCGGCGTGCACGAGGCGTTCCAGCTGCATGTCCTCGATGTGACCGCGGCCGGGATCTCTCATGTGGTGGCGTTCATGGAGCCGCGGCTGTTCGCGACGTTCGGGCTGCCCCCGCAGCTCTGAGGGTCGGCGCCGTATCCGGTGACTGAACCCGACTTTCGAGGGCGCTATCCGCGCGCGGCGGCCTGCAACCCCGCGATGTCGAACTTGCCGAACGTCGACAGCACGGCGTTCATCAGTCGGTCCTGGGATGCGGCGTCACTCTCTTCGAGCAGGTCGTAGTACTCGGTCGGGGTGATCTGCCAGGACAGCCCGAACTTGTCCTTCAACCAGCCGCAGGGCTGTTCGGATCCACCGTCGACGAGCGCGGCCCACAGCCGGTCGAGCTCGGCCTGGCCGGTCACCCGCACCTCGAGCGAGACGGCCTCGGAGAAGGTGAACTGCGGTCCGCCGTTGATCCCGACGAATCGCTGACCGGCGAGTTCGAACTCGACCACCACCGGGACGTCCTGCGGGGACGGCGACGCCGGATGGGCGGCGATCTTGGTGACGATCCGGCCGTTGCCGCCGAAGGCAGCGATGTAGTGCGCGGCGGCCTCCTCGGCCTGCCGGTCGAACCAGAGGTTGGGCACGATGTGAGCGCTGATCTCAGTCATGACGGATAGACCACAGAACCACACGGGATTCATCGTCGACATTCCGGAACGATTCAGTAAAGCCGATGAATGTGCAGTTCACAGGGTCGATGACCACAAATCTAGAACCTGTTCTATGATCGCATTTTATGAAGACCAAGGGCGCCCTGCTGTGGGAACTCAATTCGCCGTTCACCATCGACGAGATCGACCTCGGTGACCCTGTCGCCGACGAGGTCCAGATCAGGATGCATGCCGCCGGCATGTGCCACTCCGACTACCACATCACCACCGGCGCCACCCCGATCGGTCTGCCCGCACTGGGCGGGCACGAAGGTGCGGGTGTGGTCACCAAGGTCGGCAAGAATGTCACCGGCATCGAGGAGGGCGACCACGTCATCCTCGCGTTCATCCCCGCCTGTGGGGTCTGCCCGCCGTGTCTGAAGGGTTTCCGCTCGCTGTGTGACCGCGGCGCCCTGCTGCTCGGCGGCAAGGCGATCGCCGATGGCACCAGCCGCATCCACGCCGGGGCGCGGGAGGTGTCTCCGATGAACCTGCTGGGCACCTTCGCCCCGTACATGACGGTGCACAAGGATTCCGTGGTCAAGATCGACAAGGACATCCCCTTCGAGACCGCGGCCATCATGGGTTGCGCGGTGCCGACCGGATTCGGTTCGGCCACCAATGTCGCCGAGGTCAAGCCGGGCGAAACCGTCATCGTCGTCGGGGTCGGCGGTATCGGGATGAGCGCCCTGCAGGGCGCGGTGATCTCGGGCGCCAAGCATGTCATCGCGATCGACCCGAACGAATGGAAGCGCGAACAGGCCATCAAATTCGGCGCCACCCACGTCTACCCGTCCATGGCCGAGGCCATCGCACCGGTCATCGACACCACCTTCGGCCTGATGGCCGACAAGGTCATCATCGCCGTCGGGGAGATGAAGGGCGAGTACATCGAAGAGGCGATGATCCTGACCGCCAAGACCGGCACCTGTGTGGTCACCGGGATGGGGTCGATGATGGACGCCGACGTGAAGCTGAACCTCTTCCTGTTCACCATGCTGCAGAAGACGTTGAAGGGCAACATCTTCGGCGGCGGCAGCAGCCATGTGGAGACCCCACGACTGACCGCGCTGTACAAGGCGGGACTGCTGAACATCGACGACATGATCACGCGCACCTACAAGCTCGAAGACATCAACTCCGGCTATCAGGACATGCTGGACGGCAACAACATTCGCGGCGTGATCCGGTTCGACGAGTCGGACTGGTAACCCTCGCACGCAAAAAGGCCCCCGCAAACGCGGGGGCCTTTCGCTTGCGGGTGACTACTTCGGTGGCATCCGGATGCCGCCGTCGACACGGACCACTTCGGCGTTCATGTAGGAGTTGGTGATCAGCTCGATGATCATCGAGGCCAGTTCCTCCGGCTTGCCCAGGCGGTGCGGGAAGAGCACCGACTCGCCGAGCTTGGCCTTAAAGGCTTCCGACGCCTCACCCTCCCCGTAGATCGGGGTGTCGATCAAGCCGGGGGCCACGGTGTTCACGCGGATGCCGACGGCCGACAGGTCCCGGGCGACCGGCAGGGTCAGGCCCACGACACCGCCCTTGGACGACGAGTACGCGGCCTGGCCGATCTGCCCGTCGAAGGCTGCGACGCTGGTGAGGTTGACGATCGCGCCACGCTCGCCGGTGTCGGTCAGCTCGTTGCGGCTCATCGCGGTGGCGGCCAGCCGGATGGCGTCGAACGTGCCGACCAGGTTGATCGCCAGCACCTTCTTGTACACGTCCAGGTTGTGCGCCGACTCGAACTGACCGTCCTTGCCGATGGTGCGCTGGGCCCAGCCGATACCGGCCGAGTTCACCAGGGCGCGCAGCGGGCCGAGATCGGTGGCCGTGTTCACGGCGTCGATGATCTGGTCGGTGTTGGTGACGTCGACGGTGACGAAGACGCCGCCGATCTCGTGCGCCAGTTCCTGTCCGCGTTCGGCGTTGAGGTCGGCGACCACGACCCTGGCGCCCTTGGCGGCCAGCTGACGTGCGGCGGCGGCGCCGATACCCGACGCGCCACCGGTGACGATTGCACTAGCTCCATTGATATCCACGAGCGCAGACTAACCCCTATCCACCGGTGGGTAGGGACAGACCTCCCAGAGCACCTCGAGTTCACCTCGGCGTCGTACCGTGCCTGGAGTTTTGCGCAGGTACAGACAGGAGCCACCTTGACCGACGCCATCGACGCGCTTCGCGGCGACTATGACCGGACGCCGTACGTCTCGAATTCCTTTCCGCAGTCCGCACCGGGGACGCTGGCGGCCGTGGCGCACCTGTTCGGTCTGGAGCCACCGGCCGTCGCGACCGCCCGGGTGCTCGAAATCGGTTGCGCCGCAGGCGGCAACATCATCCCGTTCGCCGCCGCCCAGCCTGCCGCCGAGGTGGTCGGCGTCGACCTGTCCCAGGTGCAGATCGACCTGGGCCGGGCCCGCGCACAGGCGCTGGACGTCGACAATCTGACCCTCATCGCCGGTGATCTCGCGCGGATGGACCTCGCCGCCCTGGGCCGGTTCGACTACGTGATCGCCCACGGGGTGTACAGCTGGGTGCCCGCCGAGGTCGCCGACGCGCTGCTGGCCGCGATCCGCGCCGCGCTGACCGCCGACGGCATCGCCTACGTCAGCTACAACGTGTATCCGGGCTGGAAGTCCAAGGAGGTGGTGCGCGACGCCATGATGCTGGCCAGCGGTGGCAGTCAGACACCGGCGGAGAAGGTACGCCAGGCCCGCGGGATGGCCGACTTCCTGACCGAAGTGGTGCCGCCGACGGGGGTGATGGCCGCCATCCTGGCCGAGTGGCGCGCCTCCGACGACGGCTTCGGCGACTCCTACCTGTTGCACGACGAGCTCGAGGCGTTCAACTCGCCCCGCTACTTCTACGAGGTGCTCGCCCATTCGAACGCACATGGCCTGGCTTTCCTGGGCGAGGCGCGCCCGGAGGTGATGATCCCGGCCAATCACGGACCCGGGGTCGCCGAGTACCTGGCCGCCAACGGTGTCACCGCCCAGGTGTTGGTGGAGCAGTACCTGGACTTCGTCACCAATCGCACCTTCCGGCAGTCGCTGTTCGTGCCCGCCGACCGCGCCCAGCAGATCGACTACAGCCCGGGCGCCGATCGCTTCCGCCGCCTGCACCTGGCCGCCTCGGTGCCGCCGATCGACGGGCCCACCCGGCTGGACACCTCGCGCCAGGAATTCCGGCAGGCCGACGGCGCCACGCTGTTCACCAATGCGCCGGCCATCAAGGCCGGACTGGATGCGTTGACCGCGCGCTGGCCGTGGACGTTGTCCCACGAGGAATTGGTGACGGCCGTAAGCGATCGGCTCATCGCCGCGGGGACGCCGCCGAGCGCCGATCTGGCCGCTCACATCGACGACCTGACCAGCGTGCTGGTCACGCAGGGACAGGCCCATTACCGGCTGGATCCGGTGTTGCCCGACGCGACGGTGGGCGCCGCGGTGCGCATCGACGAATCGGCGCGGCGGGCGGCCGAGCTCACCAAGCATGCCGATGACGCGTCGACGTTCAACCTGTGGCACGAGACGGTGCCCATCGAAGCTTCCGACCGTCTGCTGCTGCCGCTGCTCGACGGGACCCGGGATGACGAGCAGCTGATCGAGGCGCTGCTCGCCGCGGGCGCCGGCACCCGGGATGAGCTCACCGTGCGGGTCGCCACGATGCGTCAGCGACTCTCCGAGATGAAGTTGGTCCGCCTGCAGTGAGGCCTGGTCAACGCAGCAGCGCCACGCCGTCCCCGGCCAGTTCGCCGCTCACCTGCGCGGCCCGGCCCGTCATGGCCAGCAACAGCGCCTCAGCGGTGCCGCGCACCTGCGCTCCCCGGCCTGCCGCCCAGTCCAGATCGGTCGCCGACAACCGCACCCCGCGGGTTCGGCGGGCCGCGCCGATCACCGGGCTGACCCTGGCGTAGGTGAGCGCAACCCGCAGCGCCTCGGGGTCGATGACGCGGGGCAACTGCAGCGGCCGGCGGATGTCCTGCTGGTGGATCAGGCATTCGATGAGTGCCACCCGGCCGCCGTACAACGCGCCCACCCCGGTCGGCCGCGCCCGCTGCCGCATCAGTTCGGCCAGCCGGGCCGGCGCTATCAGGCGGTGGCCGGCGACAGCGTCCGCGTTGAGCCGGTCGATATTCCACCGGTTGGCGAACATGTTCACGGTCAGCGCCATTCGGCTCTGGTCGAGGTACGCGACGGTGTGGGCCACCACATCCCGAACGGTCCAGCCGGCGCACAGGCTCGGTGCGTCCCACTGTGCGGGGGCAAGTGCGTCCAGCAGATCGGCGAACGTCTCCCGCTCGGCGCGGGCCAGGGCACCGACGTACGGCATCGGATCAGTGTGCCTGATCCAGGCGGTCCAGGGCGCGGGCCAGCCACCGGCCCACGGCCGCGGTCTGCGCCGCACCGACGCCGTCGAACAACACCGAGCGCACCAGCGCGACATGGGCCGGCGCGGCGGCGGCCAGCGCCCGGCGACCGGCGGCGGTGATCGCCACGGTGACCCCGCGGCGATCGTCGTCGGCGCCGTGCCGGGCCACCAGGGCGCGGTCGGTCATCCGGCGCAGCTGGTGGGACACCCGGCTCTGCTCCCAGCCGAGCCGGTCACCGAGTTCGTTCATCCGGCAGCCCGGTTGTTCGTCGAGCGCGACGAGCACCCCGTAATCGGCCAGGGACAGCCCGCAGTCGGCCTGCAGCTGGCGGTTCATCGCAGCCTGCAGCCGGGTGCTCATGGCCAGGTAATCACGCCAGATTCGTTGCTGGTCGGACGTCAGCCACATGGAATACATGACACATCATTTAAGTTGTGATGTCCAGTACCGGCACCTAGGCTGGCATCGAATCGCAAGGAGAACCCGATGAGCAGTACCGCAACCATCGACATCCGTCGCGCCGGCGACCGCGCGGCCACCAAGATCTCGTGGCTGGATTCCAAACACTCCTTCTCGTTCAGCGATCACTACGACCCCGCCAACACCCACCACGGTTTGTTGCTGGTCAACAACGACGACCGGGTCGCGCCGGGCGCCGGATTCGAGACCCACCCGCACCGCGATATGGAGATCGTCACCTGGGTGCTACGCGGTTCGCTGGTACACCAGGACTCGACCGGACATTCCGGTGTCATCTATCCCGGACTGGCACAACGGATGTCGGCCGGACGCGGCATCCTGCATTCCGAGAAGAACGACTCCTGGAACCTGACCGGTGGTGAAACCCATTCCGAGCCTGTGCATTTCGTACAGATGTGGGTGGTCCCCGACGAATCCGGCATCACCCCGGGATATCAGCAGCTCGAGATGGACGACGAGCTGTTGCGCGGCGGGCTGGTCACCATCGCCTCGGGCATGCCCGAGCGCCGCAACGACACCGCCATCACCATCGCGAACCGCTTCGCGGCGCTGCACGGTGCCCGGCTGCAACCCGGCGAATCGGTCGAGCTGCCCCAGGCCCCGTATCTGCACCTGTTCGTACCGCGGGGCGAGGTCGCCCTGGAGGGTGCGGGCGCACTGGGCGAGGGTGACGCCGTCCGGCTGACGGCCACCGGCGGCCAGCGGGTCACGGCCACTACCGAGGCCGAGATCCTGGTGTGGGAGATGCATGCCGGCCTGGCCGCATAGCCGCCACGTTGTGCACAGCCTCGCCGCGGCGGTGCTGCTGGCCGGATGTGCGGCCGGCAGCACCCCGGCGGTCTGGTACCGGTGACCGTCACCGTTCCCGACGGCCTCGACCAACGACCCTTCGACACGGCCCGGCAGGCCTTGGTACCGCCGGCGCGGTAGCGGCCGTCCCGCTAGGACAACAGCTCGACGTATCCGTCGCCGCCTGCGACGCGGATCCGTTGTCCGTCCCGGATCAGGGTGGTGGCGTCCTGGACCCCCACCACGGCGGGTAGTCCGTACTCGCGGGCGATCACCGCGCCGTGCGTCATCAATCCGCCCACCTCGGTCACCAGGGCGGTGATGCCCACGAACAGTGGCGTCCAGCTGGGATCGGTGTACGCGGTGACCAGGATGTCACCGGGCTCCAGCCGCGCCGAGGCGATGTCCACCACGACGCGGGCGCGACCCTCCACGGTGCCGGCCGAGACCGCCAGACCGGCGAGCGCGCCGGGCGGCAGATCGTCGCGCCGGTAAGCGCCGCTGACCCCCTCGCCGTCCGAGGTGAGCACCCGTGGTGGACGCAACGACTGGTAGGACCGGAAGGCCGCCTTCCGCTGGGCGATGAGCTCCTCGTCCACCCGGTGGGTGCGCACGACCTCGTGGAATTCCTGCAGCCGCAGGTAGTAGACGTCGTCGCGGTCACCCAGGACCCCGGCCTCGACCAGGCGCCCGGCCTCGCGAAGCAGGGCGCGCTTGTAGATGAAGTACCGGCTGACCATGCCGTACTTGGGATACTCGCGGTACCCGGCGAAGGTGCGCACCCGGTCGATCATCGCCTTGGTCTCGTCGGCTTTGCGTTCCCCGTCGGGCAGCGTCCGCAACCGCGCGAGCACGTCACGTTCCTTCGATTCGGCCTGTCGGAGCCCCAGTTCGAGGCGCCGGCGCGCCTCCCCCGGTGCGAAGTTGTCGATGTTGGCCAGAATCGCGGGCACCAGAGCCGACGGTTGTTCACTCCAGCGCATTCTGGTGATGTCGATCTCGCCGACGCACCGCATGCCGTATCGGTCCAGGTAATCCTGCAACGCCTGTCGCGCCTGACGTCCGCCCGGCAGATCACCGAGTGCTGCCAGCAGGTCGCGGTCGCCGCGTTCGCACTGCTCGAGCCGCGCCACCACGTCGGGATGAGGCCGCATGGTGTCGGCCACGTCCAGCAGGGCCAGCCCCATCTCGGATGTCACGTTGTGCGGCACCGACTGGGTGAGGGCGTCGGCGGGGTTCTTCTCGCCCAGCCATTCCTGCAATCGATCGTTGAGCCAGTGCGCTGCGTCCATCCCGGCGACGATCACCTGATTGCTCTCGGGGGCGAACAACACCCGTTGCAGTTCGGTGAAGTCCGACAGGATGAATTCGACCAGCGCCGGTCCGGACAATTGCTCGATATCGCGTTCGAGGGCCTCGACACTGGCCTGGTTGCGTTGGATCAACGCGGTCACGATGGCCGGATCGGTTTCGATGGGGCACTCGGTCGCGCTCGGGATTGCGCCGCCGGGACAGTGGTCGGGGACCGTCGGGACGAAATCGCCGCGATCGAGAATGCTCTGCAGCGCACCCCCGGTCAGCGGATCCGCTCTCAGGAATCCGTCGACGAGCCCGGCACGAGTCGAGGGCCGTTGCAGCGCCTCGGTGACATCGACGAAAAGCCTGCCGCCGGCCTCTGCCATCGGCCGGCGAGTTGTCAACTGCCACACCGACAGACCCAGCGGTGTCATCGCGTCGGTCATCATCTGCTGATGGCCGACGCAGATGTAGACATGGTTGCGTCCATCGTCGGTCTCGGGGATCGGGAACAAGGTGGTGATCGGCCTGGTCTGGACGATGTGGAAGTCCCCGTCCAGAAGGCACCATTCGATATCCTGCGGATGGCCCAGGTCCGCCTCGATGCGGCGGCCCAGCTCGGTGAGGCGCAGCACCTGTGCGTCGGTGAGGACCGGCTGCGCGGCAATCGTCTCGGCCACCACCTCTTGTTCGCGCACCCGGTACAGGTCGGCGTCCACTCGGCCGGAGACCAGGGCTTCGCCGAGGCCGAACACCGCTTCCACCGAGGCCATCCTGCGGTTGCCCGACACCGGGTCGGCGGTGAACAGCACGCCGGCTGCCTGCGCGGGCACCATCTGCTGGACGAGCACCGCCATCTGGCTGTCCTTGTGCTCCAACCCGTTTCGCAGTCGGTAGGTGATGGACCGCTCGGTGAACATCGACGCCCAGCAGCGCTTGACATGGCGCAGGATCTCCGCGTGACCGACGACGTCGAGGTATGAGTCGAGCTGACCGGCGAACGACGAGGTCGCCAGGTCTTCTGCCGTGGCACTCGAGCGCACCGCGTACGGACGCTGCGCACCGAGCCCGTCCAGTTCAGCACCGATGGCCGCCTGGATATCGGCGGGTACGTCCACGTTCTCCAGCGTCTCGCGCAGACGCGCGCTCAAAGTGCTTATCCCGTAGCGATCTTCGGCATCCAAGCAGGCCAGCTGGTCGAGCCGGTCGGTGATCGACGGCGCCGCGCTGACGAAGCGTTCGAATGCCTGGACCGTCACGCAAAACCCGGCCGGCACCCGGACCCCGAGGTGACAGAGCTCCCCCAGCCGCGCACTCTTGGCCCCGACAACCGGTGCCGAGGTCTGGTCGACATCACCAAGAGCCAACGTGTAGGCCATACTTCTTCCCCCCATTTCAGTCATCTCCGACGGTGCGGGAAGCGATTATGGGACAAAAATCGGGGCCTCATGAGCGGCCCGGATCCCCGATATACTGAAAGCAACGAAGCGTCGTCGAGCACTGCTCGACGCACGGGTCCGGATTCCACTGGCAACTCCTTCAACGCTCCCCGGCGATTGTGCTGTGGCAGAAGCGTTATCCGGCCGTGACGAAAGTTGACAGTGAGTCCGCTGTGATTATCCTGAGCATCTCATCAAAGTTTGCCAGGAGGGTGCGCCGTGCCGATAGCCACCGGGTGTGTCCTGCGGTTCGCCGTCGTCGTCGCGGCGCTGGCGGTCACCGCTGCAGTTGCCACGGCGACAGGTGCCCCGGTCGCCCGGGCTGCCGACGGTCGCACCCTGTTGGCGAACGCGGTGGCCAACACCCGTGGCTCGTACCTGGTTTACAACTTCGGCGCCGGTTTCCCGGCACCGATGCTGGATGCCGCGGGCAAGTGGTACGAGATGAGCAACGGCGGCCACCTGATGATCATCAAGGCGGCCTCCCAGCGGCTGACCCCGCGGCTGCTCGTCGACTCGCACGCCGGATACCAGTCGCGCTGCGAACGCACACCCGGTGCGCGCACCGGTGAAGGATTGCTGCAGGCCTCCGAAATCTATACACCCGTCGCGGCATGGCAGGCCCTGGGCCGGCCCGCGATCGTCGTCAACGCCAATTTCTTCGACATCCGCGGGCAGCGCAGCGGATCGTGGAAGACGACGGGCTGCAGCTCGCCACTGGGCGCCTATGTGGACAACACCGGTGGCCAGGGCAAGGCCAACGCTGCCATCACCGGCACCCTCGCCTACGCGGGCAAGCAGGGCCTGTCCGGCGGTAACGAGATATGGACGCCACTGTCGACGATGATCCTGCCCGTCTCGGGCATCCCGTTCGTGATAAGTCCGGGCTCCACAACAGATTTCGAAGCCGCAACGCCGGTCATCACCGACCTGATGAGCCGGGGCACCCGCTTCGTCGCCGTCAGCGGCCTGGGGCTGCTGGCCCCCGGCGACACCGGTCAGATGAACGATCCCGGGCCGTCGGCGGCCCGCACGGCCCTGGCGTACGCGCGCGGCCGCGACGAGATGTATGTGTTCCAGGGCGGCAGTTACACCCCGGACCAGGTCCAGGACCTGTTCCGGGGGCTGGGCAGTGACACCGCCATTCTGCTCGACGGCGGCGGCTCGTCGTCCATCGTGCTGCGCCGCGACACCGGCGGCATGTGGGCCGGCGCCGGTGTGCCCAAGGGGTCCTGCGACACCTATCAGGTGCTGTGCGACTCGCGCGAACGGGCGTTACCCGCGTGGCTCGCGTTCGGGTGAAAACCGTTGCGCTAGGCCGCTTCCCCCGCGGAGTCCTTCTTCGCCGTGGCGGAACCGGCCTTGGCCTGCGTTCCGGCCGCCGGCGCGGTCGCGGCCGGCTTCTTCTTCGGGCTGAACGCGCGGGTGATGTCGTGCACCGCCTTGGTCAGCGGGTCCGGCTTCTTCGCCGCCGGCTTCGGATTCGCCTGCGCCGCAGGTGTTTCCGCCTTGGTGGTGTCATCCTTCTTCGTGTCATCGGCCTTGGTGGCGGTGTCGGCCTTCTTGGTGTCGTCGGCCTTCTTGGTCTCGTCGGCCTTCTTGGTCTCGTCGGCCTTCTTGGTGTCGTCAGCCTTCTCGGTGTTGTCGGCGGTTTCGTCATCGGGCAACGCGTGCCGGGGCTCCGTCCCGGAATCCTCTGGCACCGGGGTTTCCTCCGGCGCGGCGTGCTTTCCGGTGGACACCGCGGTGGACGCGTCCTTGGTGCTGCCCTTCGCGGTAGCCTCGTCGGCCGTGGTCGCCGACACCGTCAGCGTCCGTGCATTGGCCGTCGGCAGCGCTCCGGCCGCGGCCAATCCCGACGTCGCGGCGTCGGTGGCGGCCTTGGTCAGTTCCTTGGCGAAGCTGCCGCTGGTGATTCCCTTCACCAGTTTGACCAATTCGTCGATGATGTTCGGCGGCGCTGCCGTCGGATGGCCGCTGAAGAACTCCTTCTGGAATCCGGTGGCCAGCGACTTCAGCACATCGTTGACGACCTGTCCCGGATTCACGTGCGGGAACGTCATGAACGGCGTCGGGGTGTCGGCATCGGTCAGCGTCCTGGTGTACGTGCCGTCCGGGTTGCGCTGCACGTCGGTGTAGCCGAGATTCACCAGGCTCGTGAGCGCCGGCGACAGGGCGTTGGCCAGCCGGATCGGCAAAGTGCCCAACGTGCCGAAACTCACCGCGTTGAGCACGTCGCCGGCCAGGTACAGCGGCTCCAGGAGCGGCAGCGTCTTCGCCGGTAGCGTCAGATAGATGTTGAGCGCCAACGGATTTCCGGCCGTGACGTTGCCCACCACGCTGCCGACCTCGTCACCCACCTGTTCCAGGATGGTGTCCAAGGTCAGGCCGCGCAGAATGTAGGTGGCACCCACCGTCCCGGCCAGCAGGTTGTTGGCCAGCGATAAGGGATTCGGCCAGGCGGCGAAGTCCGAGAACGGCTGGTACTCGGCCGTGGCATCGATCTTGATCGGCAGCAGATTCGCCCCGCCGAGCGAGAGTCCGGTGTTGAGGAGCGGCACTCCGCCGCTGTGGACGGCCGCCGTCTCCGGGGTGAGTACGTCGATACCGAGCAGGTCGGCCAACGGATAGAACCGGGACAACAGACCGCCGTTGGCGCGGCCCAGGTTGTTCAGCAGCACCATCGGCAGGATGGTGAAACCGCCGACCAGTGGATTCTCACCTGAGCTCGTACCGCCCGGCTGGAATCCCAATTCGCCCAGAATCTTCGAGTACGAAGCACCGGTGGAGAAGGCACCGAGCCCGATTCCGGCGACGATCGGAATGCGCACGTCGGTGACGTCGAGCAACTCCAGCGGCAGCACATCGGTGACCACGTGCAGCGTGTTCACCAGCAGCTGCAGCGGTGCACCGAGGATGGGCCCGAGTCCACTGATGACGTCACTCGCCTGTTTGAAGACGATGTCGAACAGCTTGTCCCCGCTGATGTCCAGGTACGGCGTCGAATTGATGGCCTGGGCAACCGCATTGGGGGTGCCGGGCGTCCACCCGATATCCACGCCAAGCATCTTCAGCAGACCGAAGGTGGGCCCCGGTGTGATGATGTTGACCCCGGCGATGTCGAGGTTTGCCAGATCGACGATGTTCGACACATCGAGCCCGATGAGCCCGAGCAGACGGCTCAGCGACACGTTGCCGCCGGCGTCGGTGATGTTCAGTGCGTCCAGCAGCGCGACCAGCGCGCCCGAGACGACCGGTCCCAGTGCGCCGTCGACCAGCGACCCGAGATCGATCTTCACCGCACCCAGCACCTGATCGAGCAGGTCCAGCGGAATCTTGCTGAGCACGTCACCGATGTTGATGTGCAGGCCGCCGGTCAGGGCCGGCACGCTCACCCGCCCGACCAGTGCCTTCGCGATGGCGGCATACAGGTCCTGCGCGGAGTTGTACGCCGTATTACCAAGGCCGCCAGTGATATCCGGAAGCACACCGGGCTTCGGGAACAAGCTTGTCGACGCCGTCAGATTCAGCGGCTGGTCGTGCACCAAACGCAATTCCGGGCGGGCCGGCAGCGGTTGCGGCGCGGCCGCTCCGACCGTCAGGGCGGTGACGGTCGCGGTGGCAGCCCCCACCACCGCCAGCCGTTTGGCCCGCTCCCCCACCACGCGGTGTTTACCCGTCATGCGCATGCCTTCCCCCGCAGCCCCCAGCCGACGCACAGGACCGTAACATCTGGATCACGGTCCGGAACCGTTTTCCGCCGGGTGAACTTTCGTCCACTCGAAGGGTTGCGCGCGTTGACGTTTGGTCAGGGTTGGCGCATGACCAGCCGCAAGATCCGGTCCCGCAAAGCGGACGGGATATTGGTCAGCAATCCGATCTGAGCCTTCGGACCGAGCCCGACAACATAGCGCGCCCGGGGCCGTGTCGAGGTCAGCGCGGTGTGCACCACCGTGGCCACCGACTCGGTGGGGACCGCGAGCCGTTGCGAAACCGGCACCGACTTGCGCATTCCAGCAACGTGACGGGCATACAGATCACGGTGTGCAACAGACAGTTCCGCCTCCACATCGGCCACCATCGCGTCGGCGGTCCGCCACATATCGGTGTCGGTCTGCGCCGGCTCGACCAGCACCACCGGTATCCGCCACGGCGCCAGCTCCATCCGCAGTGCGTCCGCGGCAGCCTCGAGGGCAAACTTGGACGCCGCGTAGGCACCGATGAGCGGGGTGGACAGCCGGCCGTTGACGCTGGAGATGAACAACACCCGGCCACCGGACTGCCGCAGCCGGGGCAGCACCGCCCTGGTCACCGCGAGCTGACCGATCACGTTGACTTCCAGCTGCTTTCGCCACTGTTCGGTGGTGACGCTCTCCATCGGCCCGGCGACCACGATGCCGGCGTTGTTGACCACCGCGTCCAGCCGGGGCGGCAAGGCATCATCGAGCGCGGCGAGGTGGTCGTCGTCGGTGACGTCGAGGATCACCGCCGAAATCCGCTGCGGGTGCGCCGCACGGACGGCGTCGGCGTCCGCCGCAGAGCGCACTCCGGCGGTGACATCCCAGCCGCGCCGGGCCAGATCTTCGGCGATGGTGCGCCCGATCCCGCGGCCCGCGCCGGTGACAAGTACTGATGGCATGTCGCCCAGGCTAACCGGCGACGCACCGGTGGCTATAGCCGCGGAGTCAGATCCAGCGAGGTGACCGGCGTCATCTCGGTGATGAGCCACTGCGAATCTCGGTGCTGCAGCGTGAGCCGGTAGGACAGATACCGCAGCGACGGGATGTTCTTGGTGACCGGGCTGGTCGCCACCGAGTTGGTGTACACCAGGGCGGTGGCCTGCGCCGGGTTGATCGTCTCGATGGCCGCGCCGAGCACCTGGGTGCTGTTGGAGACCTGCGCCTGTTTGTTCGGCGCCACGATCGCGTCGATGTACTGGCGGTACTGGGCCGCGAAGTCACCGGCGAGGTACTTTTCGGCCCGGTCGGGCAGCGACTCCATGTCCTCGGGCGTGTAGGTCCACAGCGTGGTGATGGCGTTGCTCGCGGTCCGCGCGATGTCGAGTTTGGTGTGCACGAGGGCGCGGTCGGACAGATACCGCTGCGCGGTGGCGCCCGCGAACGCACCGGCGGCGACGAACAACACGGCGGCGAGCACCGCCGCCGCCTTGAGTGCCCGGCCCGCCGTGCGGTGCGCGACCAGCACCGGTTCGCCGGTCTCGCCGGTGTCCGGCTCGGTCTCGCCGTCGGTGTCCACCTCGGGTTCGGGTGCGGATTCCGGTTCGGCCGCCGCGACCCGCGCCGCCTTGCCCGTCGGCTGCACCTCGGCCGGGCCCTCCTGCGACCCGGTGGTCAGATCACCTGAATCAGCCGGCTGATCTTCCACTGGCGCCCTTCCTGAATAGTCGTTGCCAGCCAACGGCTGCCGGTCTCGATGGTCTGCTTGCCGTCCGGTGTCTTGGAGCTCATCTTCGTCGCCACCAGGACGTCGGCGCTGCCGTTGTCGTTCCACCGCTGCACGCCGGCCGCCAGCACCGTCCCGGTGGTCGGTTCGGCCCGGGCCACCTGGATGACGATCTCGTTCTGCTTGTCGGTGAACGATTTCACGAATTCACCGGTGCCCTGGGCCTTGATCCGGTCGGCGTAATCGTTGGCGTGGAACGGATCCATCGTGGTGTACACCGTCATGAAGTCCCGCACGTATGCCAGCGCCGAGGCGTCCCTGACCTCGGTGCGCCGGTCCGACTCGTGCGCCATCACCATGAACGTGCACCCACCGATGACGGCGGCGAGCAACACCGCACAGATTCCGGCGACCACCGGAAGGCCCCACCGCTTCGGCGAGCTGTCCGGTGCCACAAAGAATTCGGGCTCCCCGGGATCGATCTGGCGACGCGGGCTCATCGGGCACCGCCGCCCGGTAGCGGACGGGTGATCACGGTGAGGTTGGCCACCCGCCACTGTCCGCCGGATTTGTCGAAGTCCACCTGCACCGTCGCGGTGATGAACTTCAGCGTCTTCGGGTCGGCGCCGCGCTGACCCTGCATTGCCATCAGCATGGTGGCGGTCGTCGGGGCGATATGGGTCACCGCGCTGTTCACGGTCCAATACTCGTTCGCCACGATCGGCGCCTTCTGCACCGAATTCTGCTGTGCGACAAGCTGAGCGCGGTAGCCGTCGGTGGCCAGCGACTGTGCCCTCGCGAAATCGTCCTTGAGCGTCTCCGGCGTATAGCTGAGCATCTGCTCGACGATCCGCGGGCCTTCCTGGGAGATCTGCCGCCGCGCATCGTCGACCGCTCGATCCTGCCGATACACCGCGCCGTAGCCCAGGCCGGCCGCGCCCGCGCACACCAGCACCGTCACCAGCAGCCCGATCGCCACCGGCCGGCGCAGATCCCGGGCCGGCGCGGGGACGCGCCGAACCTCGGTGCGCAGCAGCAGATCGGCGAAGGTCCGGTGCCGCCGGTCCCACAGCGGCCAGAACCACCCGAGCAGCACGGCGACCGTGTCGACCAGATGCGCGAGGTCACGGGCGATCAACCGGATCGTGCCCACCCGCGCACCGGTGCGCCCGACCACCCGGATCCCGGTGACCGCCCGGCCCAGTGACCAGCCGGTCCAGGCCGGCAACAGCCAGCGATTCACCAGCACCGCCGCGCCGGCTAGCACCAGGACTGTTGCGTAGATCCACCACTGCCAACTCATCCAGGGCGAGATCCAGGCAAGTTCGAACATGACCGCGACGACCGCCACCCCGAACAGCACATCGATCGCCAGCGCCCCGGCCCGGCTGCCCCAGGACGCCAGCGGCGCCCCTGGCGTGGTGGTGATCGCCCCGTCGGAGCCTGCTGTATCCATGTTCACCTCAAGCACCGCCGTCACGTCGTCACCTGGACCAGGTTGGCGATCTTGTACGTGCCGTCGTCACGCTGCATCGTCACCCGCAACCGGTAGCCCTGCTCCTGGTCGGCGGCGGCCGAGTTGGTGACCTTGGTCCGCACCGCCACCAGGATGTCGACCGATCCGTCGTCGTTGTGGCGCTCCACCGCGGCACGCAGATCGGACACCTGAACGGTCACGTTGGCGGCCTGGTACGCCTCCACCATCATGCCGCTGAAGAAGCCGGCCTGAGCGCCGAAGTCCCCCGTCGAGCATTCGATGATCTTGGCCTGGCTGGCGCCCATCGAGGTGGTGTCCGGGGCCTGGGTCGCGGTCACGCAGTCCTTGGCGGCCTGCAGCGCGACGGCGTCGTCGCGCCCGATCGCGGCGCTGCGGGCGTTGGCCTGCACCGCCAGATAGCCGACCACGGCCAGCCCCGCGGTCAGCACGAGCAGACCTGCACAGATGCCGGCCACCCAGCCCCTGCCCAAACGTTCCGGGCGGGCCTGAGTCGCAAGGCTGTCCTCGACCGGTGTCGGCTGCTCCTCGGCGGGTTCCGCTATTGGATCTTCGTCATCAGGGGTGGGGTTCAGCCGGCTGGTGCCAGCATCTCCTTCCATCCGCTATCTCCTGGCTTCATCGAGTTGTTGACGGTGTACTTGACGCCGTCTGGTCCGGTCACCTCGCCGCTCGACGGGCTGTACACCGCGGACGGTCCCGCTGCCGGAGTGTAGATGCACGGGTTGGGCTGCTGTCCACTGCAGCTGACCGAGCCCTGGCCAGGCGGGGTGAGTGGGTCACTGGTCGGGGCGGTGGACTGCGGTGGCGGTAACTGACTGGCGCCCAGCGGGTTGAGCCCGTTGTTGATCGACGGCGCCGGGATCACCATGCCGGGCTTCACCGGATGGTTGCAGCGTGCCGCCGGGGCCGGGCAGTCGACCATCTGGTTCGGGTCGCCGTACCAGGGGTTGGTGCCCGCCGGGACGTACGGCTCGTTGCTGCGGCACTCGGACGGCGTCGCGGCCCGCTTGCCAGGGACATCGGCACACGGATAGTTACGCGCACCGCGCACCGCGTTCGGTGCGTCCTTCGGGATCTTGCAGTACAGGCCCGACGGAATCGGCTGGGTGGTGGTGTCGGCCGGTGACCGCCACTGTGAAGCCGGCAGGAACCCGGTCAGACACGGCGGCGGCGAGTTGATGCCGAGACCGAAGTGCAGCAGACCCTGCGGTGCGAAGATCGTCGCGGTCTGCGCGATGGATGCACCCTGCGGCAGCACCACCAGCACCTGTTCGACGTTCTTGTTGTACCGCTTGAGCATGTCGATGACGACCTCGAGGTTGGCCAGCGTCTGCGGCAACGCATCACGCACATCGCCGAACACCGCGTTGAGCTGATCGGCGGTCGGCGCCGCCTGCTGCAGCCCGCTGCGCAGCGCGCCGTCCTGCTCTGCAGTCTGACTGGTAATGGTGTTCAGGTTGGCCGCCCACCGGTTGATCGCGTCCCCGGAGTTGACCTGGCTGTCGACGATCGGCCCGGAATGCTCGACGATATCGTTCACCGAGGGCAGGTTGTCCTTGAAGTCACCGGCCAGTGCCTGAGTGGAATCGACCAGCCTCTGCAGTGAGGGCCCCAGTCCGCCAACGGCTTTCGCGGTCTCGTCGAGTAGCTGACCGATCTTCTCCTTGGGCAGCGCGGCCAAGCCGGCCTCGGCGGCGTCCAGTGCGGGTCCGACCTCGGCAGGCACGGACCCCTTGGTGATGGTCTGCCCCGTGCTGAAGTACTTGCCCTCGTCCTTCTCCGAGACGATGTCCAGGAACTGTTCACCGACCGCCGACACCGAGTGCACGTTGGCCGACGCGTCGAGCGGGACCTTCTTGTCGTTGTCGATGTCCATGGTGATCCGCGCGCCCTTGGGGGTGGGCTGCACGTCGCGCACCTTGCCGATGGTGGTGCCCCGGTAGGTGACGTTGGCCGTCTCGTACAGACCGGCCGAGTTCGGCAGATCCGCGTAGAGGCGGTACATCCCGATCCCTGCGGCGGTGGGCAGACGCAGATAGACCAGCGACAGCACCACCAGGCCGATGATGGTCAGGACGGCGAAGACGAGCAGCTGCGTCTTGATGAAGCGGGTCAGCAACATGTCTCACTCCCCCCTTTCGACCAGCGGGCCGCCGGGCGCGTTGTGCGGGTTCGGCGTGAAGCGCACATCCGGGATCATGGTCGCCGGGTCGCGGCCCCAGGCCTGTTCCAGCGCCCGCAGCATGCCCGACACCCCGGTGCCCGACAACAGTCCGTTGTCCACCGCGGACAGCGTCAGGTCGATGGTGGCAGAGGCGTTGATGTAGTCGCCGCGAATGGCTTTCGGCACGTTCTCGATGTTGAACGGCACCGTCAGCAGCAGCTTCAGCGCGCCCACCAGGTACGGCGAGGCCTTCGACAGCTGCTTGAGCGGACGCTGCAAGTTCTGCAGGTTGGTGTGCAGGTTCGCGTTCGTATTGCTGAGCGTGTCATCGGCGGCCGCGGAGACCCGGCCGAGTGCGGTCACCGCATCGGCGAACAGATCGCGGGTGTCGGCGAAATGCTGGATCAGCGGCGGGAACTCGGTCAGCACCTGGTCCAGCGTGTCGTTGCGCTGGGCGACGACGGTCAGCAGCCGGTTGGTGGAGTCGATGGCGCGGGTGATGTCGTCGCGCTGCTTGTTCATCTCCTGGGTGAAGGTGTCCAAGCGGTTGAGGAACTCCCTGATCTGATCGGCCCGGCCGGTCAGGATGTTGTTGACCTCGTTCTGGATGACCTCGATGTTCGGGATACCACCGCCGGTGAGGATTCCCGAGATGCTGGCCAGCGTCCGCTCGATGCTCGGGTACGCCGACGAGTTCTTCAGCGGGATCATGTCGCCGTTGCGCAGCGGCGTCGGCGACGGGTTCGGCGGGCTGTCCAGTTCGACGTGCTGGGAACCCAGCAGGCTGGTCTGGCCGATCTTGGCCAGCGCGTTGGACGGCAGCTTCACACCGGGCTCGAGGTCCACCGTCAGGGTGGGCACCCAGTTCTTCAGCTCGATGGCATGCACCCGGCCGACGAACACGTCGGCCACCCGGACCCGGCTGTTGGCGTTGAGCGCCAACGTTTCCGGCATCTGGATGTAGATGGTCGAGTGACCGTCCTGGGTGCCGGGTCCGCCGGGCAGCGCGACGTTGGCCACGCCCCGCCACTGCGAGCACGAGCTCAGTACCAGCCCGGCCGCGGCCAGGGTGGCCGTGCGGCGGCCCAGCTGTTTCCAATTGCGGTTCATCTACTGACCCCCTCCGGCCTCGGCGGGCAGCGGCGGACCGGCGGGAGCCGGAGCAGCGGCCGGACCGGCCGGCGGCGCCGGCGCGATCGCCCCCAGCGGATCACCGGGCAGCACGCCCGGAGCGGGCACCGGCGGCGGACCCGGCTGCGGGTACCACGGCGGCGGTAGCGGAGAGCTCTCGTTGTAGGCATCCGGCGGGCCGGGCAGGTTGCCGCCCGGCGGCACCCCGAAGGCCGGCGGCGCGGGCGGCGCCACGATGTCCGGCCCACCCATCAACTCCCCCAACGACTCCGGGGTCAGCATGTTCTGGGTGAACGGCTGCACCTCGACGCCCTGCATGCCCGGGGCCACGATCCAGCCCGGCTCATGGTTGCCGTGCGAGAACAAGGTGTCGCGGGACCAGATGCCGGGCACCGTGGTGTCCTTGTACCCCGGCGGCGGCTGCAGCCGCGGTTCGGAGTACGCGATCTGCTTGGGCAGCGTCATCGCGGTACTGGCCATGTTCACACCGAACGGCAGGAAGTTGAACTTGATGGCGTCCAGGATCGGTGCCAGGTACTGGGCACACAGTTCGGCGGACTCCTGGTAGCCCAACCGGCTGCCGGCCTGGATGGTGCTGCAGATGAAGTTCAGCGGGTTCGAGAAGTTGGTGACGCCGGGCAGCACCGGGACGGCCACGATGCCACCCTGGTTGGGCGCCACGATGTTCACCACGTTGGACACCAGGTTCGGGTAGGCGTGCAGGCCGGTCTCCAGACCGTTCCTCGGCTCCGGTTGCAGGATCGCGGTGGTCACATCCGAGAGGTTCTTGATATCGGTGGTGAGCGGTTTGGCGTTCTCGTCCAGGAACTTCCGCGTCGTGCCCAGCACCTGATTGAGGTCCTGCAGCGCGGTGGCGACCTCACGGTCGGTGTTGGTGAACGAGTTGGTGAACTGCGCCAGATTGTTGTTCAGTTCGACGAACTGCTGATCGTTCTTGTACAGCGCGTTCACGAATGTCGCGAGGCTCTTGATCACGGTGACGATGTCACCGCGACCCTCGTGCAACGCGCTGAGGGCGTCGGACAGACCCTGGATCGTCTTGTTGAACTGCTCGCCCTTGCCTGCGAAGCCGTCGGCGAAGGACTCGATGACGTCGCCGAACGGGCCCTTGGGCTGTTCCTTGGACGGACCGAGGTCGGCCAGGATCCGGGTCACCTGGTTGCGCAATTCGTCGTACTCGACCGGAATCTGGGTGCGCTCCAACGGGATCACCGCGCCGTCGGCCATGGCCGGCCCGCCGGTGTAGGGCGGCGACAGCTGGATCACCCGGGACGCCACCAGGCTGGGGTTCAGCACCGATGCGGACGCGTTCTCCGGAACCTTGTACTTGCTGGCCAGGTGGAAGACGACCTTCATCTTGTCGCCGTCGGTGGTGATCGAATCGATCTTGCCGACCTGCACGCCCATGATGAGGACCTTGTCCCCGGGGTACAGCGCGAGCACCTCGGGGAAGTACGCCGTCACCGTGGTGGTGGTGAGCTTCTTGTAGACGTTCCAGCCCACCACACCGGCGCCGACGGCCACGATCAGCACGATGGCGCCGAGGATCACCGCCGCCCGGGAGAGGTGCGGCAACTGGATGTTTCGGATGTTGAAGACGCTCGACATCTACTCTGCACCTCCCTGGGATCCGGGCGGAAGAAACGGCGGGTTACCCGGCAGCGGCTCGGTGCCCGCCGGGGAGAGCTGCGGTCCGGGACCCGCCGGCGGCGGCGGTCCGGGCAAGAACGGCGCGGGAACGGCGCGGCCGGGAATGTCGCCGGGCGCCGTGGGCAGTCCGGGCGGGCCCACCGGCACGGTGCGTGCACCGGGCGGACCCGGCGCGATCGGTACCGGTGTACCCGGCACGTCGGGCGCCACCTGGCCGGGGATGGCCGCCGACGGGACACCCGGGTTCGGGCCGATGCCGTCCGGATTCGGCTGCGACGTCACCACATTGGGTGGCGGGAAACCGCCGGGAACGGGACCGTAGGGCCCCTGGTCCAGATGCGCGCACGGCAGCGGGTCGCCGGGCCGGGGCAGGCCGTCGGCCGGCGGCGTGTACGAGCACGGGGATCCGGGGCCGACCGCGGGACCGGGATGCTCCGGGGTGCCCTCGATCGGGGTGGGCGCCGGCGGCGGTGCACCGTTCTCGAATCTGGTGCCGTTGGGATCCGGGAACCGGAACGCCGGCAGACCCGAGTTGCGCCAGAACTGCTCGGGATCGATACCGCGCTTCTTGAATGCCGCGTCCACGAATGGCTGCAGCAGGGTCGGCGGCAGCAGGTTGGCCAGCAGCACCTTGAAGTACGGGCCCGAGGCCAGCGCCTCGGCCAGCGAGATGATGAACTTGCCTGCCAGGCTGAGGGTGTCGGCGAGGTCGTTCTTGCGCTCGTTGAGGATGCCGCTGACCGTCTGCAGCTGGGTGAGCACGTGGTTGAGGTTCGGGTTGTCGTTGATCAGCCCGGTGATCTGGTGCGACACCGACGAGATCCGCTCAAGCAACATGCTGACGGCCTGGCGGCGCTCGTTCACCGCCGCCAGCAGCGTCTGCGCGTTGACCAGCAAGGCATTCACCTGACCGCTGCGGTCACCGAGCACGCTGGCGATCTTGCCCGCATTGGCCAGCAGCGCCTTGAGTTGGTCATCGCGTTGCCCGAGGGTGTCGGAGAACTTCTGCACGCCCTCCAGCGCCGCCTTCAGGTGTGGCGAGGTCTGGTCGACGGTTTCGGAGAGCACGTTCAGCGACTGCTTGACAGCCTTGGTATCCCAGCCTTGCGAAGCGCGGGTGACGTCGAGGAACGCGTCATAGATCTGATACGGCGTCTGAGTCTGCTCCACCGGCAGGTAGCCGCGGGGTTTGAGGATCTTGTTGCCGCGGGGCTCCACCTGAATGTTTTTGCGGCCCAGGATGGTATCGGTGCGGATCGCGGCCCGGCTCTCGGTACCGATCTGCCGGCCGCCGAGGGTGTAGCCGATCTCGACCTTGTCGCCCTTGATGTCCATGCTGGTGACATCGCCGACGTCGACGCCGGCGATGCGCACCTTGTCCCCGACGCTGAGCCCGCCGGTGTCGTTGAACTGCGCGTAGTACGTCGGCACCGCAAACAGCATCGGCACGCTGGTGAGACTGGAGCCGACGCCGATCACCAGCGCGACGATCAGCACGCCCATCACGCCCTTGCGGGCCCGGTCCGAACCTTGAATCGTCCTCATTTCGGCGTGCACCTGCCCGACGGCTGGGTGACCACCTTGACGGTGCGGACGGGTCCGCCCGGCTGAGCGCCGTTGAGCTTCAGCGAGAGGTCACACACGTAGAAGTTGAAGAAGTCTCCGTAGAGGCCACCGGCGCGCCCGATGATCTTCAGCGACGCGGGGATCTGCTGCAGGATGCTGTTCACCTCATCCTTCTGATCGATCAACGGCTGTTGCGTGGTCTCCAGATAGCCCACCGTGTCGCGCAGCAGCGGCCGGTTGTCGGCGAGCAGATCTCCGAGAGAACCGGCGGCATTGCTGATATCGGCGACCGAGGAGGCGATCGGGTCGGCCCGGTTCTTCAGGCCGGTGATGAGCGCCTCGAAGTTCTTCAGCGTGTCGTCGAACTGCTTCTGATGTTTGACGGTGGTGTCCAGGACCGTGTTCAGATTGGTGATCACTTCACCGATGGCCTGGTCGCGGCTGGCCAGTGCGGAGGTCAGTTCCGCTGTCTGGTCCAGGATGTCGCTGATGGTGCCGCCCTGGCCCTGGAAGATCGTGATGAGCGAGTTGGCGATGTTGTTGACCTTGTCGGGGTCCAGCGATTTGAACAGCGGGCGGAACCCACCGACCAGGGCGTCGAGGTCAAGGGCCGGCTCGGTGCGCTCGCGGGGGATGGTGCCGCCCGCGGGCAGGATCTTGTCACTGTCGCCGCGGCGCAGTTCCAGGTACCGGTTGCCGATCAGGTCGAGGTAGCGGATTGCGGCGGTGCTCTCCTGGAACAACTGCAGATCACTCTGCACTGCGAAGTCGACGCGGACGTGCTCACCGCCGTCGATCAGCGTCACATCCTTGACCTTGCCGACCTCCACACCGTAGGCACGGACGAACTGGCCGGTGCGCAGACCGCTGACGTTGTCGAACACCGCCGAGTACCCGGTGGTCTTGTCGAATCGGAGCTGGGCGAACACCACGAAGATGATCGCGGTGAAGGCCAGCAGCACCGCCGAGATCGCGCCGAGCTTGAATATCGTGCCTTTGATACTCATGCGGTTCCCTCGCAGGCTCGGGTCCCGCATGCCATTTGTCGATTCGCTCCGTAAACGTCGCTCATGGGTTGATCGTGTTCTCCCCCACTTGGCGGCCCCAGACGTACTCGGTGGCCAGTGGCTGGCCGAGCTCGAAGTGGTTGTAGGGCGCGATGCTGGCGCCGGTGTCCATCACCAGATACGGCATGGGCCAGAGGTCCCGGGTGATCGGCTGCCAGCAGCCCGGGCGGCCTTCCGGCCCGCCGCTGGCATTGATCCGGGGCAGGTTGTCCGGGAACACGTAGGGGTTCCCGGCGCCCAGCAGCTCGGTATTGGTCAGCAGCGAGTAGCCGTTACCACCAAGCGCGGCAGCCAGTTTGGGCGCTGAGTCGTGGAAATTGCGGATGGTGCAGAGCAATTCGGGGCTGTAGTAGTCCAGCAGCTTGCTCGTCGGAAGCAGATCCTGCGCACCACGCACCAGATACGGACCACCACGCTCGAACACATCGCCGGCATTGTTACCGAACCCCACCGCCGACATCAACGCCGCATCAATCGTGCCCCGCTCGGCATTCAACGTCCGCGCCGTAGTCACCGCACTCTTCAAACCATCGAACAAATCCGGAGCCGCACCCGCATACACCGTCGACAAATCCGCCAAACCCCGCGTATCCCTACGGATCTGCGGCATCCGCGCATTCAACTCACCCAAAATGTCATTGCTATTGACCAACGACTGACCGAACTTGTCACCCAACCCGTCCAACGCCTGCGCCGCCGCGGTCAACGTCTGATTCAACTTCACCGGATCCAACTGCTGGGCAATCCCCATGATCGTCTCGAACAACGTATTGAACTCGGTCGTGGTGCTGTTGGCGGTGATCGTCGCACCCGGCTTCAACTTGTCCGAGGACGGATTCGCCGGCGAAATGAACGAAATGTACTTGTTGCCGAACACCGTCGTCGCCCGCAACTCGGCATCCACATTCGCCGGAATCATGTGCAGATACTGCGGCTCCACATCCAACAGCAGCTTGGCCCGCGACTCCTCGCCGTCGGTCACCACACCCGCCGACTTCAACCGCCCGATCGGCACCCCATTGAACGTCACCTTCGAACCCGGATCCATCGACAACCCGGCCCGCTCGGCCATCACCACCAGCGAGGCCTTCTCATCGAAATACCCACGGAACTGCGCCCAGGTCAAACCGAGCACCACCGCGACGACGAGCAGCAGCACGAGGCCAGCCACCTTGTAGGGCGGCGACTTGGGCTTGTTCTCGGTTGCGGTCATCTCGCTACACCGTCAGGTTGAAGTTGGGGTCGGTGCCGTACAGCGCCAACGACGCCAGCAACACCACCATCACGATGGCGATCAGCGATGTACGCATCGACCTCCCCACAGCCTCGCCCACGCCCACCGCACCGCCACTGGCGAAATAGCCGAAGTAGCAATGGTTGAGCATGACGATGATGGACATGATGATGACCTCCAGGAACGACCACATGACGTCGTCGACCCGCAGGAAGGTGTGGAAGTAATGGTCGTAGGTGCCCGAGGACTGGCCGTAGAACAAGGTCGTCACCGACTGCGCTGACAGGAACGACAACAGGATCGCCATGGCATAGAGCGGGATGATCACGATCGCGCCGGCCATCAGCCGCGTCGACACCAGATACGAGATCGACTTGATGCCCATGACTTCCAGCGCGTCGATCTCCTCGCTGATGCGCATGGCGCCGAGTTCGGCGGTGGCACCTGCACCCACGGTGGCGGCCATGGCCTGGCCGGTGACCACCGGTGCGACGACCCGGATGTTGGCCAGGGCGGCGAAGAACCCGGTGAACGCCTCGACGCCGATGTTGCCAAGGGAGGCGAAACCCTGGATCGCGATCAGCGAGCCGGCCGACAGGGTGACGAAACCGATGATGGCCACCGTGCCGCCGATGACGGCCATGGCTCCGGTGCCCATCCCGATCTCAGCGACCAGACGCAGGGCCTCGCGGCGATAGTTCTTGAACGCGTGCGGGATGTGCCCGACGGCGGTGACGACGAACCAGGCGACGTGCCCGATGCTGTCCAGGAACCGGCCCGGCGCACCGGCGAATCCGGTGGCGCGGCCGAAGGTCCTGGGAAACCGGGTGCGCAGAACCGCAGATGTGCTCATGTCGTCGTTCCGAATCGCACACCGATGGTGGTCAGCACCACGTTGACGGCGAACAGCGCCACCACACAGAGCACCAGCGTCTCGTTCACCGCGGTGCCCACACCTTTGGAGCCACCGGCCACGGTGAGTCCTCGGTAGCAGCCGACCAGTCCGGCGATCAGCCCGAACAGGGTCGCCTTGATGACCGAGATCATCACCTCCGGGAAACCGGTGAGCAGGGTCAGCGTCGAGACGTAGGCGCCGGCGTTGACGTTCTGGATGTACACACCGAAGAAGTAGCCGCCGACCAGACCGATGGTGATGACGGCGCCGTTGAGCAGGAAGGCCACGAAGGTCGAGGCCACCACGCGGGGTGCCACCAGGCGTTCGATCGGATCGATGCCCAGCACCTCCATGGCGTCGATCTCCTCACGCACGGTCCGCGCGCCCAGGTCGGCGCAGATGGCCGTCGAACCGGCACCGGCGACCACCAGCACGGTCACCAGCGGTCCGAGCTGGGTCACCGCACCCAGGGCCGCACCCGCGCCGGAGACGTCGGCGGCGCCGAACTCGGCCAGCAGGATGTTGAGAGTGAAGATGATGAGGACGGTCAGCGGGATGGAGACCGCAAGGGTGGGAAGGAATGCCACCCGGATCAGGAACCAGCTCTGAAGGACGAATTCCTTCCACTGGAACGGTCGGGTGAGCAGCGCCTTGCCCGTCAGCACGCACATCTTGAAGAAGCCCCCGACCATGGCCAGTGGCTTGTCCAGCTGATCGCGGACGTAGTCGACCAGGCCGTTGCCCGCCGTCACCGTTGCGTACTCCCGTCGAACTCACCACGGAGCGGCATCACGTGTTGCACGTCCCCTCCCTGCCCCATTCCGGCCCCGTCCCCATACCTGTGATGTCCATCTCCCTACTCGCGGGTAGTAAGACGGACCACAGGACTGTACCCGATCAAAGACCGGGCGTGCATCGCATCCGCGGGATTGACCCCCGAGCCGATAGCAAACATATGCTGACCAGCGATCAACTCGACGCCGGGGCAGAAATCGTTGCCGCAGAGGCGGTTTGATCAACGCTCGCGGCAATTTCCGCGCCGAACCGGGTTCTCAGTTCGGTCTTGAGCACTTTGCCGGACGGGTTTCGCGGCAGCGCGTCGACGATTTCCAGCGCCTTGGGGTGCTTGTACCGGGCTAACCTCTCGGTGAGAAAATCCTGCAGTTCGGCCAGCGAAAGTGCCGCCGACTTGAGCGTGTCCAGGGCCACCACCGCGACGGGCACCTCACCCCACTTGTGATGCGGCCTGCCGATCACGGCGACCTCGGCAATGGCCGGGTGACCGGCCAGAACGTTCTCCACCTCGGCGCAGTAGATGTTCTCGCCGCCGGAGATGATCATGTCCTTTTTACGATCTACCACCCATACGTAACCCTCGTCGTCCTGACGTACCAGGTCACCGGAGTGGAACCAGCCGCCCGCGAACGCCTCCGCGGTGGCTTGGGGGTTGTTCCAGTAGCCGGCCATCAGCGTCGGTGCGCGGTAGACGATTTCACCGACCTGGCCACGCGGGACGTCGTTCATGTCCTCGTCGACAACCCGGGCCGAGACCGTGGGGATGACTCGACCGACCGAGCCGAGTTTTCGAATTGCGTCCTGGCCCAACAACATACAGGTGACCGGAGACATCTCGGTCTGCCCGAAGGCGGCCAGGATGTTGGTACCGGGGAACGTCTGCGCCATGTCGCGCAGCAACGTGTCCGATGCCGGCGCCGCGCCCCACGACAAGACGCGCAGCATCACGTTGCGCGGCTTGGCGCGCTGGGCGGCACAGACGGCCTGCCACTGTGCGGGGACCAGGAAGATCCCGGTAACCTTCTCGGCCTCGAGCACATCCAGCAGGGCGCCCGGGTCGAAGGCACCCAGCGGATAGAGCACCGTCGGCCTGCCGAGCAGCAGGCCGGTGATCATGTTGCCGATCCCGGCGATGTGGAACAGCGGTACACCGATGAACCCGATGTCGTTGTTCAGGTCGGCGCCGTTGGTGAACAGGTGGGTCAGCGCCTGCCCGGCGATATTGGTGTGGGTCAGCACGGCGCCCTTGGGACGGCCGGTGGTGCCCGAGGTGTACATGATCAAGGCAGGCGAGTCGTTCGGGATGTCCACTGGGTCGGGCGCCGACCCGGGCTCATCGATGAGGTCCTCGTATCCCAGCAGCCCGTCGTCGGTGCCGGCTCCCGCGACGATCACCGTCGACAGGGTCTCGTCCAGGCCACGGACCGCAGCGGCCACCGGTGCCAGTACCTGTTCGGTGATGACCACCGCGGCCGCGCAGTCGCTGACCAGGAAGGCGATCTCCGGCGGCGTCATCCGGAAGTTCACCGGCACCGCGATGGCGCCCAGCCGGTTGGCGGCCAGAAACGACTCGATGAACTCGCTGCGGTTGAGCATCAGGATCAGCACCCGGTCGCCGAAGCCGACCCCGCGCCGCTGCAGCGCGCCGGCCAGGGCCGTGACCCGTCGATCCAGCTCACCCCAGGTGGTGGTGTGGCCGAGATAGCGCAACGCGGTCTGTTCCGGTTGCATGAGCGCGTGCCGGGTCAGCTGGTTGCTCCAGTTCTGCTGACGGGCGAGATACGGCTGGTCGGTGGGCAGCGGTTGAGGGGTCAACGGGGTGCCTTTTCAGTCGTGGGGTTGCGCGCTTGTGATATTTGATCAAATCTATTGTTGCCGCGGTCACACTATGACGAGAACCGCCACCGGACAAACCGTCGACTTTGGAAAGGCAGCTCGCCCGCACCGTGAACGCACCCGCCAAGCCTCGTTCGCTCCGGCGCGAACAGCTGTCCGATGAAGTGGCCGCCCATCTGAGGGCGGCTATCATGCTGGGCACCCTGCGTCCCGGCACTTTCGTGCGCCTGGACGAGACCGCCGCCCTGCTCGGGGTCAGCATCACGCCGGTGCGGGAGGCGTTGCGGACCCTGCGCGGTGAGGGCATGGTGCAGCTGGAGCCGCACCGCGGTCATGTGGTGTCACCGTTCACCCGAGACGACATCGCCGACATCTTCTGGCTGCAGGCCACCATCGCGACCGAGATCTCCGCATCCGCCGCCGGTCGCATCACCGATGCCGGCATCGACGAGCTGTCCCTTCTCACCGACGCGCTGGAAGAAGCCGTACGAGTCGGCGATGCCGAGGCGATCTCGATGGCGGAGTTCACCTTTCACCGCGCATTCAACCGGTCGGCGGGACGGATCAAGCTGGCCTGGTTCCTGTTGCACGCGGCACGCTATCTGCCGCCCGATCTCTACGCCGCCGACCCGTCCTGGGGAGCCGACGCGGTGGCCAATCACCGTGAACTGGTCACGGCGCTGCGCCGGCGCGACGTGGACGAGGTGGTGCGCCTGACCCGCAGCCAGTTCTCCGACGGCGCACGGCGATTGACCGGCCGCCTCGACGAGCTCGGGCTGTGGACCTGACTCACTCCTCGCCCAATCTCACCTTCGGGCCGGTTAGTGCGAGTGGAAACAGGCCAAACGTCGATCTCGGCGAGGTCAGGCGCCCAGCGATTCCGCGCGCTTCTTCAGGTTGTCGGCCAGGTGGTCCAGCGCATCGTTGGCGATCTTCTTCACCATGAGCGAGGGCACACCGGGCATCGACACCTCGACGTCCATCTCCACGGTGAGCAGGGTGGTGTCACCCATCGGGACGGCCGCGAACAACTGCTCCTGTTTGGCGAAGATGTCGCCCTGTTGCAGGACGGTCTGGATCTGGAAGTCGGCGGGGTAGTAGACCGCCTGGATGAACGTGCTGTCCATGCCCTGGATCTTGGTGTCCAGCCGGAGCTGGCTGGGCCGGCCGTCCTCGTAACGCGCCAGGATCCACAACCCGGTGATCTCCTCGTTCCACTGCGGGTACGCCTCGAAGTCGGCAACGATCCCCATGATCGCGTCGGCGGGGGCGGTGACCTCGATGGTCTTGCTCACAAGTGGCATCGGGCGATTCTATAAGGCCATGACCACACCGATCCGGGTCGCCGTCCTCGACGACTACCAGAACGTCGCGCTGGAGATGGCCGACTGGTCGCCCGTCACCTCACGCGCTCAGGTGACCGTCTTCAACGACCACCTGTCCGACGAGGGGGCGCTGGCAGACCGGCTCGCACCGTTCGACGTGGTGTTCGTGATGCGGGAACGAACCCCCTTGCCGCGCAACGTGCTGGCCCGGCTGCCCCGGTTGCGGCTGATCGCCTCGACCGGCAACGCGAACGCGTCGATCGACATGACGGCGGCCGCGGAGCTGGGTATCCAGGTCAGCCACACGGGCGGATCGGTGGCCTCGACGGTTGAGCTGACCTGGGCGCTCATCCTCGCGACGGCGCGCAACCTGGTCGCCGAGAGCCGGGCGGTCGCCGACGGCGGCTGGCAGATCGGGGTGGGCCGCGAGCTCGAAGGGCGCGTGCTCGGGGTGCTGGGGTTGGGCCGTATCGGGCCACGGGTGGCGCGGATCGGGGCCGCCTTTGGCATGGACGTGGTGGCGTGGAGCACGAACATGACACCGGAAGCCGCGGCCGCCGCGGGCGCCCGCTATGCGCCGCGCGACGAGTTCTTCGGCTGCGCTGACGTGCTGACGGTGCACCTGAAACTCGGCGACCGGACCCGTGGGCTGATCGGTTCGGCCGAACTCGCCGCCATGAAGCCGACCGCCGTGCTGGTCAACACGTCACGAGGCCCGATAGTCGAGGAGACCGCGCTGATCGAGGCGCTGCGCTCCGGTTCGATCGCCGGGGCGGGTCTGGACGTGTATGACGTCGAACCGCTGCCGGCCGATCATCCGCTGCGCACCCTGCCCGGTGTCATCGCCACCCCGCACCTGGGATACGTCGCCGACCGCCCCTACCGCATCTTCTTCTCCGACGGGGTCGCGGCGATCGGTGAGTGGCTGTCACACTACGGCGCTGGCGAGTAGCTCCCTGACCTCCGCGGGGATCTGTATCGGCCGCCGGGTATCGCGGTCGACGTAGACGTGCACCCAGGAGCCGACCGCGGCGAGCCGCGAATCAGACCCCGCGGCGAGCCGCGAATTGGGCACCGCGGCGAGCCGCGATTCAGACCCGGCGGCGAACAACGCGGTGCGGTAGGTGACGCTGCTGGTGCCCAGCCTGGTGACCGCCAGCCCGACCACCAGATCGGCCGGAAACTTGAGCTCGGCGAAGTACCGGCAGCTCGACTCGGCCACCACGCCCAGCCACGGTGCCGCCATCGCGTCTGCACTGGTGCCCTTGGCAATCCAGGCGTTGATGGCCGTGTCGAACAATTGGTAGTACACGGCGTTGTTGAGGTGACCGAACATGTCGTTGTCGGCCCAGCGGGTCTGCACCGGCCAGTGCACCGGAAAGTCGGCACTCGTCAGTTCCATGCCGGCCAGTCTGTCAGGCTGAACGGATGAGGATTCGTGGTGCCGTTCTGCAGACCATCGGGGCCGCGGCCCCCTACGCCGACTCGCAACCGCTGCAGGTGACCGAACTCGACCTTGCCGACCCCGGCGACGGTGAACTGCTGGTCCGCATCGAGGCGGCCGGGTTGTGCCATTCGGACCTGTCGGTGGTGGACGGCAATCGGGTGCGCCCGGTCCCGATGCTGCTCGGCCACGAAGCGGCCGGGATCATCGAGAGTATCGGTGGCACTTCTGATCTCGTCATCGGCCAGCGGGTGGTGATGACGTTCCTGCCGCGCTGCGGACACTGCATTGCCTGCGCGACGGACGGGTTGGCTCCGTGCCTTCCCGGCAGCGCCGCCAACGGTGCGGGCACCCTGCTCAGCGGAGGCGTGCGGCTCGCACGCCCCGACGGGCAAGCCGTGCTGCACCACCTCGGCGTGTCCGGGTTCGCCACGCACGCCGTGGTGGACCGCCGCTCGGTGGTACCGGTGGACTCCGATGTCCCGGCCGTGCCGGCCGCATTGCTGGGCTGCGCGGTGCTGACCGGCGGCGGCGCGGTTCTCAATGCGGGACAGCCGAAGCCGGGCCAGACGGTGGCAGTGGTGGGCATGGGCGGCGTCGGGATGGCGGCCATGCTCACCGCGCTGGCGCTTGACGACGTGACCGTCGTCGCGGTCGACCGGTTACCCGAGAAGTTGGACCGTGCGCGCACACTCGGCGCACACCAGACGTACACCCCCGAAGAGGCCCATGGCGTCGCGGCTCAGGTGGCGATCGAGGCCGTCGGGCATCCGGCGGCGCTGGAAACGGCGGTCGCGTTGACCGCACCGGGCGGGAAGACCATCACCGTGGGCCTGCCCCGCCCTGATGCGCGAATCAGCCTGTCGCCGTTGGCATTGGTGGCGCAGGGTCGCTCGCTGATCGGCAGCTATCTCGGCTCGGCCGTGCCGGCGCGCGACATCCCCCGGTTCGTCGAGTTGTGGCGGGCCGGCCGGCTACCGGTGGAGGCCCTGGTGTCCTCGACCATCTCACTCGATCAGATCAACGCCGGGATGGATGCGCTGGCCGACGGTACGGCGGTGCGTCAAGTCATCCAATTCTAGTTACTCTCAGCCGATTTGAGCGCCGTCATCACCATCGGCATCAGATAGTCGCGCACATAGGCGCGCGTGTCATCGATGGTCGCGAGCTTGATCGAGGTGTGCGGGGTGACGATGAACGACAGGGTGAGTCGGGTCTGCAATTCGGCGACAGTCCGCAGATGTCGCTCCTGCGCTTTGGTGATGGTGCCGGTGCCGTAGAGCTCGCGACGGAACAACTCGACAGTGAAGTCCGTGGCGAAATCGACGATGGCGCCGGCGTCGACCGTCAGACTGGGCAGAATCGATTCGGGCTCGGTCCGCAGCAGCTTCTTCAGCAGCGCGTGCTCCCGGATGAACGTCACGGTGAACACGGTGTCCTGGACCATGCGCTCCTCGAAGGTGTCGCCCTGGGTACGCGCGAGCGCGTTGCCCGCCACGAAGCGCCGGGCCTCCGAGAGCACGATGGCGTCGTTGAGTGCGGCCTTGGTCGGGAATCTCCGGTACACGGTGGCCCGCCCGACGCCACTGCGCCGGGCGACGTCCTCCATGGTGGAGCGGCGCATGCCGACGAGCTCGGCCTGCTCCAGCGCGGCAGCCAAGATTCGGGTGGTGATGTCGTCCGGGTTCTCCAGCAGTGCGGAGACCGCCGGGTCGGGAGCGGCCAGTCGGCGCACGAACTCTTCAGTTCGGCTGGTCGTCACGCTACGTCTCCTTGCCACGGCGATCACCGCGCCGTACGGTGAAGCATAGCTACTGAGACAATGATCGTCTCATTGTCTCGCATGTCTCACGAGAAGGAGTCGCGATGCGGGTAGGTCTGTGGTCACGATGGTTCGCACTGAACGGGGTGCCACGTGCATTCCTGGCCATCCAGGCGCGCCGGGGCGACCCGATGGCGCAAGTGCTGGCCAACCACGGACGCAGCCAGGATCCCTACCCGTTCCTTGAGCAGATCCGGGCTCGGGGCCCGCTGGTGCGCACGCGATTCACGTGGGCCACCGTCGATCACGGCGTTTGCCGGGACATTCTCCGGGACAGGCGTTTTGGTGTCACCGACCCCACCCGGATGGAACTTCCCGGCCCGCTAAGGGCGCTGATCGCCCACTCCGACCCAGGCGTGGCCAACCCGGTGGAGCCGCCCGCGATGGTGGTGGCGGATCCGCCGGACCACACCCGTTACCGGCAGTCGGTGTCGCAGAGTTTCACTCCGCGCGCCATCGACCGGCTGAGCACCCGGGTCCTCGAGGTGACCACCGAGCTCATCCATCGACTCGCCAAGTCGCCCCGGCCCGACCTGATCGCGGATTTCGCGACGAGACTGCCGGTGGAGATCATCGCCGAGATCCTCGACCTGCCCGCGCAAACCCACACCGACCTGCTGGACTGGGGGCACCACGGAGCGCCCCTGCTCGACATCGGGATTCCGTGGAAGACCTACCGCGATGCGATTGACAGCCTGGCCGGTGCCGAACGTACGCTGCGCCAACGATTCGACCAGGTACGCGCCGGCGACCCGGGCGACAACGCCTTCACCCGACTGGCCGCCGACCACAGCCTCACCGCACGGGAGTTCACCTCGAATGCCGCATTGTTGATCGGGGCCGGTTTCGAGACGACCGTGAATCTGATCGGCAACGGAATCGTCCTGCTGCTGCAAAATCCCGAGCAGCTCAACCGGTTACGTGCCGAACCCGAACTCTGGCCCGCCGCGATCGAGGAGATCCTGCGGGTCGACAGCCCGGTCCAGATGACGGCGCGCACCGCCGGATGCGAGATGGAGATCGCCGGGCGACGAATTGCCAAGGGCGACATGGTCGCTCTCTTCCTTGGCGGCGCCAACCGGGACCCCGAAGTGTTCCCGGACCCCACCCGGTTCGACGTCGGCCGGCCCAATGCCCGCGACCATCTGGCGTTCGCGTCCGGCATTCATGCCTGCCTCGGCGCAGCGCTGGCTCGTGTCGAGGGAGTCACCGCGCTGCGGGCCCTCTTCGAGGCGTTCCCGGATCTGCACCTGGCCGCGCCCCCACAACGGCGGGGCCTGGTAAATCTGCGCGGATACAGCAGTCTGCCCGCCCATGTGGGCGGCCGTAAGACCGCCGGCCACAACCCGTCAGAACCAGGTGTCGGCCATCTCCAGGGTGGTGCGGTCCAGGCTGGCCAGTAGATCCAATTGTGGTGCGGTCTTGGGCAATTCGTAACGGAAGAAGAACCGGGCGGCCTGGCGCTTGCCGTCGTAGAAATCGCCGTCCCTACCCTGCGCCGCGAGGAACTGTTCCAGCCAGATCCAGGCGATCACGATGTGCCCGAACGCCTCCAGGTAGATGGCGCTGTTGGCCATCGCGGCCGGTAGGTCATCCGAGGCGAACATCCCCGCGGTCACCTCGACCAACCGCTGCCACGCCGCGTCCAGCTGGGCGCCGAACTCATGACCGCCGGCGGCCGCCACCGTCGCCGCGATTCGTTCGCCCAGCGCCGCCAGGGCGGCACCCCCGCGCTGGGTCACCTTACGGCCCAACAGGTCCAGGCTCTGAATGCCGTTGGTGCCCTCGTGGATCGGGTTCAGCCGGTTGTCCCGGTAGTGCTGTTCGACGTCGTACTCACGGGTGTAGCCGTACCCGCCGAGCACCTGAATGGCCAGGTTGTTGGCCTCCAGGCACCATTGCGACGGCCAGCTCTTGGCGATCGGGGTGAGGATGTCCAGCAGGTCGGTCTGCTCCAGGTCGACCAACCTCGCGCAGTACAGCGCAAGCCCCAGTGCGCCTTCCACATAGGACTTCTGCGCCAGCAGCATCCGCTTCACGTCGGCGTGCTCGATGATCGGCACCTGCGGCGCCGCCGGGTCCTTGACCAGCCTGCCCTGTGGGCGCTCGCGCGCATACTCCAGCGACTTCAGGTAGCCGGTGTAGCCGAGCGAGACGGCACCCATCCCAACCCCGAGACGGGCCTCGTTCATCATGTGGAACATGTAGACGATGCCCTGGTGCGGCTCGCCGACCAGATAGCCTTCGGCGCCATCGAAATTGAGCACCGTATTGGTGATCCCGCGCTGGCCCATCTTGTGGTTGAGCCCGGAGATCGCCACGCCGTTGCGGGTGCCGTCGACCAGGAACTTGGGCACGATGAACAGCGAGATGCCCTTGGTACCCGCCGGTCCGCCGGGGATCTTGGCCAGCACCAGGTTGACGATGTTGTCGGTGAGCTCGTGCTCGGCACCGGAGATCCACATCTTGGTGCCGAACAGCCGGTAGCTGCCGTCGGGCTGCGGTTCGGCGCGGGTGGTGATATCGGCCAGCGACGACCCCGCCTGGGTCTCCGACAGCGCCATGGTGCCGGTGAACCGGCCGTCCAGCATGGGCTTGACCCACGTCGAAACCTGTTCGGCGGTACCGAACTTCGTGATCAAGTTGGCGTTCGCGATGGTCAGCATCAGGTAACCCGAGGTGCTCACATTGGCCGCCGACATCCAGGCGAACCCGGCTTGGGCCACGGTGGTCGGCAGCTGCGCCCCGCCCAATTCGGCGTCGAAGCCCATCCCGATCAGATCCGCCTTGGCGAACGCCTGCAGCGCCTCACCGACCTCGGGGATGACCGTCACCGTGGTGCCGTCGAAAGTCGGTTCGTGCGCATCGCTGAGCTTGTTGTGCGGGGCGAAATACCGTTCGGCCAACTGCTCACACAGATCCAGCACGCCGTCGAACGTCTCGCGGGAATGCTCGGCGAACCGCGGCCGCGCCGTCAGCTCCTCGACCCGAAGCCATTCGTAGAGCAGGAAGTCCAGGTCCCGGCGGGACAGAATGTTCGACTTCATCGGATGGTGCTCACGCCGCCGTCGACCGGGATGACCGCACCGGTGATGTATGCGCTGGCCCGGCTGGCCAGAAAGACCGCGATCCCGGCCATGTCGTCGGGTTGACCGACCCGGCCCAGCGGCAGCAACGACCCGACAGCCTCTTCGCCGGCGGACAGCATCACCTTGGTCATCCGGGACGGGAACAAGCCGGGCGCAATGGCATTCACCAGGATCTTGGGCGCCAGCTCACCGGCGAGGTGCTTGGTCAACATGTGCACGGCGGCCTTGCTGGCGCTGTAGGAGAAGTTGTCCCGGCCCCTCTCGGGCACCAGAAAGCCGTCGATGCTGCCGGTGTTGATGACCCGCGCGGGATCCCCTTCGGTGGCTGCAGCGTTCAGCAGCGGCACCAGCGCGCGGGTCAGCAGAAACACCCCTTTGACGTTGACGTCGAAGACCTTGTCGAAACCCGATTCGGGGAACTCGGGAAACGGCGCGCCCCACGCGGCGCCCGCGTTGTTGAACAGCACGTGCACGGCGTCCTCTTTGGCGGCCACCGCATCGGCGAGCGCGGCGACGCCCTCGGCCGTGCCGAGATCGGCGGGGATGCCCTCCACGGCGCCCAGCGGGGACAATTCGGCCACCACCGCGTCGAGTTCGGCGGCCTTACGCGCCGCCAGGTAGACCTTGGCGGCGCCGGCCTGCAACAGTCCGCGCGCGATCATCACGCCGATCCCGCGTCCACCTCCGGTGATCACGGCGACCTTGCCGTCCAACCCGAACAGCTCACTCATGGCTGGCACCTCCGAGCGGCTCGTCGTTACGCACGGTCTCGTCACGGATCAGCCCGCGCAGCAGCGCGGTGCTGAACTCCACCGCGATCTCCTGGGCGGTGCGGCGGCCGTGCGGGCGCAGCCACCGGTAGGCCCCGAGCGTCATGCCGATATAGCCCAGCGCCAGCACATGGGAGTCACAGTCGTAGAACTCGCCGCTGGCGATACCCCGGTCGATCACGTCACGGACATGCTCGTAGACGGTCGCCTCGGCCTTGCGGATGTAGTCGACTTGCTCTTCGGTGAACCATTCACCGATGTAGGGGCCCTCCTGGAAGTAGACTGCGGCCGCCTCCAGGTCGTTGGCGATGCCGGTGAGCAGGCGCCGGGTGAAGTGGTAGATGGTCTCGCGGGCCGGTGCGCTGGGGTCGTCGTGCAGCGCGTCCACGGTGAAATCCGCGGTGCGCTTGTAGATGTCCCAGAGGATCAGCGACTTGCTGGCGTAGTAGTGATACACGGTGGCCTTGTTCAGGCCGACGGCGTCGGCGACGTCGTCCATCCGGGTGCCGTGGTATCCCCTGGCCGCGAAGAGTTTGGCGGCGACGGCCAGCAGCTCCTCCCGCCGGGACGACCCATTGGTGGTGGACCCCGTGGTGGGCTCGGTGGACATCACAACTCACTATCTGCAGACCCGGCGAACTGAGAACCGATCAACTGGTTGGCCAGTCTAGGCAATCGGCGGGATCGGGTCTCACACCCTGGCCCAATCGCGTTAGACTTTGCAAAAGCAATAGCCAGGCTGGGGAGGCACCGATGGACCCGAATCCGGACTACGACATCAGCGACGAGGGCGAGTTCTTCTTCAGCTGGCTGGCCTGGGGTCTGCGCGGCGTGTACCCGCCGCCGGCGTACCCGCCGGTCTAGACCCCGACTTACGAAAGAGGCACCCGCCGCGGCGGGTGCCTCTTTCGTTTGGGTGTTCAGGCCGCTCCAGCTCGATTCGCGGCTACGCCGCACCAGCTCGATTCGCGGCTACGCCGCTCCAGCTCGATTCGCGGCTACGCCGCGGCAGCCTTCACCGCATCGCTCACTTCCGTCCGAAGCCGCAGATACTCCGGTGACCGCCGCAGTTCCGTCGCATCGACGCCGGCGCGCGGCAGCTCCGACGACAGATCCAGCGCGACCTTGCCGGGCCGTCGGGTCAGCACCACGATCCGCGAGCCGAGGAACGCCGCCTCGTCCGCACTGTGTGTGACGAACACCGTGGTGCGTCCGGATTCCGCGCTGACCTGACGGACGTCGTCCTGCAGGCGTTCGCGGGTCAGCGCGTCCAGCGCCGCGAACGGCTCGTCGAGCAGGAACAGCGGCGTCTCGGCGGCCAGCGCCCGGGCGATCGCCACCCGCTGCTGCTGGCCACCGCTGATCTCCCAGATCTTGCGGTCGCCGGTGCCCTCCAGCCCGACGCGTTCGAGCAGTTGGGCACGGCGCTCGGCCCGACGCTCCCGCGGCACCTTGGCGTACTTGAGCGCCAGATCGATGTTGCCGCCGACGGTGCGCCACGGGAACAGCCGCGGCTGCTGGAACACCACGCCGGAAGTCACCCCCGGCGTCGGGGACGCACCGGCCACCTGCACCGCACCCGCGCTGGGTGATTCGAAGCCGGCGATCAGCCGCAGCAAGGTGCTCTTCCCGCAACCCGACGCCCCCACCAGCACCAGGAAGGCGCCGGGATCGACGTCGAGGTCCACCGGGCCCAGCGCGGTGACGGCGCCCGAACCCTTGCCGTAGCGGTGCTCGACGTTCTTGATCAGCAGCCGCCCGGCCAGGTCACTGCTTGTCGAGGACATCGGGCAACCCCTTGGTGTAGATGGCGTCGGAGAACGTGCTCAGCGGCGCGGCCGCCGGGATCTGCTTCTGCTCGGCCAGGAACGCCGACGCGCTCTCCAGGTTGGCGGCGATGTTGCCCGGCTTGCCTTCGCTGCCCAGCCACTGCGGCGAGGCGACCTCCTGCGGAGTCAGGTACACGCCCTGCTTCAACTGTCCCGCAACATCTTCCGGGGGCAAGCCGATCTCGGAGGCGATGGCTTTCGCGGCCGCGGTCGGATCATCCTTGATGAGGTTGAGCGCACGGGCCTCCTGGTGGCGCCACACGTCCACCACATCCGAGTGGGCGGCGGCGAATTCACCGGACACCACGCCCAGGTCCAGGGTGGGCTTGCCGTCCTTGGCCAGCTGGCGGCTGGTGATCAGATCCTTCCCGGTCTTGCGCAGCTGATCCAGCGTGGGCAACCAGGTGTAGGCGGCCGCGATGTCACCGCGGTCCCAGGCCGCCAGGATGGCCTGCGGCTGCAGGTCGATCAACTGGACATCGGCTGCGCTCAATCCGTTCTGCGCCAGGGCCGCCAACAAGCTGTAGTGCGCGGTGGACGCGAACGGGGTGGCCACCCGCTTACCCCTGAGGTCGGCGATGGAGTTGACCCCGGTGCCGTTGCGGGCGATCAATGCCTCGTTGTCACCGGCGACGTCCAGCACGAATGCCACCTTGTACGGAATGTTCAGTGGCGCGGACAGTCCGCGCGCCACCGGGCTGGAACCGATTGCACCGAAATCGATTTCCTTGGCGATGAAGGCGGTGTTGACGTCCGCGCCCGAGTCGAACTTGGTCCACTTGATGTTGTAGCCGGGCAGTGCCTCTTCCAGCCACTTGCTGTTCTTGACGATCAGATCGCCACTCGGGAACGACTGGTAGGCAACGCGAATGGTCGGCTTCTGCGCGTCCTGGCCGGAATGGTCCACCGCGCACCCGGCAAGGCCGGCCGCCGAGAGGACGGCGGCCGCCGCGACCGCCAGTAACGACGTGAATCTCATATTTTTCCTCTCCAGGGAACGGCCCGCCGCTCAGCGGCCCGCAGTGCGCCATCGATGACCAGACCTGAGAACCCGATGGCGAAAATCCCGACCAGCACGACCGGGGTGTTGTTGTAATTGCTTGCGTCCTTGACCAATCCGCCGATTCCAGGGATGCCGTTGAACAGTTCGGCGGCCACCACCGATGAGTAGGCCATGCCCACCGCCAGCCGGATTCCGGTGAACGTCTCCGGCAGCGCCGAGGGCACCACCACATCGCGGATCACCTGGGTCCGGCCGGCGCCCAGCGCTCGCGCCGCCTCCTGCAAGCCCACCGGTGCGGCCACCACGGCCGCCGTGGTGGCCACCGCAGCCGGCGGCAGCGCGGCAAGGGCCAGCAGCGTGATCTTGGGCGCCTCATCGATACCCAGCCAGATCACCAGCAGGAAGAAGTAGGCCAGCGGCGGCAGCGCCCGCAGGAACGTCAGCCACGGTTCCAGCACGCTGCGCAGCCAGCCGAGAGATCCCATCAGCAGGCCCAACAGCACGCCCAGCGCCACCCCGATGACCACACCGGCGAACACCCGCCGCAGCGTCATGTACAGGTGCTCCCACAGCAGGTAGCCGGCATAACCGCGGGTCCCGTCGTGGGTGGTGGAGACGTCGACGAAGGCTCGCCAGACCGTGCTCGGATACGGCACGAAGGTCTGATTCCAGATGCCGGCGGCGGCCACCAGTTGCCACACCCCGAAGAACACCAGCACCGACAGCAGCGGCAAGCCCACGCGGATCAGCGCCGCGCCCCATTTCCCTGATCCACCGGAGGGCGCCGGCGCAGGCCCGGCCACCTCAGCCGGGGTGATATCGACGAAGACCGACACGGGGTACCTGGACTCTCTGTGCACCGAAGCGGGTTGACGGCGCGCGTCCTCAACAGCAGTCCGGTGAACACGCTGCACCTTGTATACGGTCGGGTGAACCCGGGGTGAATAGCTGCGCTCACAGAGAGTTTTAAGGACCGCGGCCAGCCGCATCGCCTGACTTGCGGGAGTCTGCGTGTTGGCACGCCGCACTTCGGCGACAATGAGGTGAGCACGGTAGGAGGCGAGCATTGTCGATAGCGCCCGGTGAGCAGTTCGCCGGCTACACCGTGGTGCGCCTGCTCGGATCCGGGGGGATGGGCGAGGTCTATCTCGCGCAACATCCGCGACTGCCCCGCCGCGATGCCATCAAGGTGCTGCGCAAGGACGTCAGCGCCGACACCGAGTACCAGGCCCGCTTCGACCGGGAGGCCGACTACGCCGCCGACCTGATCCACCCCGCGATCGTCCGCGTGTACGACCGTGGTGAGCACGACGGGCAGCTGTGGATCTCGATGGAGTACGTGGACGGCACCGACGCCGGCCAGCTGCTGCGTGAGCGGGGCGATCTGAGCGCGGACGAGGTGGTGCACATCGTCAGCGCCGTCGCCGAGGCGCTCGACTATGCACACCAGCGCAAGCTGCTACACCGGGACATCAAACCGGCGAACATCCTGCTCACCGACATCGGCGCCGGGCGGCCGCGGGTGCTGCTCGCCGATTTCGGTATCGCGCGGCGGATGGGCGACACCAGCAGGCTGACCGCGACCAGCATGACCGTCGGCACCGTCGCCTACGCCGCGCCCGAGCAGCTGCTGGGCACCCACATCGATGGCCGGGCCGATCAATATTCTTTGGCGGCAACGGCTTTCGAGCTTCTGACCGGCTCGCCGCCGTATCTGCAGGACAACCCGGCGGCGGTCATCAGCCAGCACATCACCGCCCCGCCGCCACCGATCGCCGGTCGCAGACCCGAGCTGGCCGATCTGGACCCGGTACTGTCCCGGGCGCTGGCGAAGTCGCCCGAGGACCGTTATCGCAGCTGCGCGGAATTCGCCTCGGCGCTGCGGGCCAGTATCGGCGGACCCGTCGATCTCACCGTTCCCGCGCACGTCTACCGCAAGCCCAAGCCCCGTCGCGGCCGCACCCGGCTGGCCGTCGGCGTCCTCGCCGTGCTGGCCGCCTCGGGTGTGGCGGCCGCGGCGTATCTGGTGGGTGAACGCGAACGGGCGGGGCATCCGAGCGCTGCGCCCAACGTGCCGGTGGTGCTCATCGGTGCGGACTGCGCCACCCTGGGTGCCGCGGGCCAGAACAGCAGCGGCGAGAAGGCCTATTGCGCCCGGCTGCCCAGCACCGGCGACACCATGTGGTCGATCTACTCCGGTACCGTCCCCGTCCCGCACCTCACCCCCGCGGCCACCGACCCCACGTACCCGCCGGGTATCGAGCAGCAGGTGCAGGTGTGCGTCACCGAAACCCATCAGGACCGCGCCACCTGCCGGGAGAACATCCGGCGCGGGAATCTGGTGGGACCGCCATGACCGAGGTGCACGGCCGGATCTGGCGGTCCGGCCAACCCGTCGACGGGTTCGCCTTCGCGGCGATCTCGGACTGCCTGGCCGCCGAGGACACCCTGGTATGGGCCGATATCTACAACCCCGACCACGACGACCTGCGCCAGCTCGCCGACGAGCTGGGGCTGAACATCTGGGCGGTGGAGGATGCCACCGCGCCGATGGAGCGCACCAAGGCGTCGGTCTATCACTCGCACACCTTCTTCACCGTCTATGCCGTCGACACGATCGCGGCCGATGACGACAGCACGGCGACCCTCGTCAAACAGCGGATCTCCGCGTTCGTCCTGCCCCGCGGACTCATCACGGTGCGGCTGCCCGCCATCGGCGCCGACGGTGCCGGCGAATTCGACATCGACGAGGTGTCACGCCGGTTCGACGAGCTCGGCGGCCAGGAACACGGGGTCGGCGCGCTGGTGCACGGCCTGCTCGACGTTGTGGTGGACGGGCATTTCGAAGCGGTACAGGACCTCGACGACGCCATCGAGTCGCTGGAGGACGAGCTCTTCGACGCAAGCGGTCCGCGGCGCGGACTGCAGCGACGCACCTACCGGATGCGCAAGGACCTGGTCCAGCTACGCCGGGTGGTGCTGCCCATGCGCGAAGTGGTCAGCACCATCCAGCACCGCAGGCTGGACTCCCAGACCGCCCCGGAACTGGATCCGCTCTACGCCGACCTGTACGACCACGTGCTGCGGGCCTCGGAGTGGACCGAATCGCTGCGCGACATGGTCACCACGGTGTTCGAGACCAATCTGTCGCTCCAGGACGCCCGGCTCAACACCGTGATGAAGAAGTTGACCGGCTGGGCGGCAATCATCGCGGTGCCGACCGCCATCACCGGCTTCTACGGCCAGAACGTGGAGTATCCGGGGATCAACACCACGGTCGGCTTCATCGCCAGTTCCACGTTGATCGTGATCTTGGTGATTGCGCTGTACGTATCGTTCAAGAGGCGCGATTGGCTGTGAACAATCGTTCACCGTCAGAGGGGGGCCCGCGCCGAACGGCAAAGCAGATGCGAAACTCATGCATGCCAACCAACAGGTCGGATGCCCAGAGATTGGGCCCCCAAAGATTGGACCACTGTCGATGATCATCGGGATTCCACGTGAGTCTGCGCCGGGTGAGACGCGCGTCGCCGGCACACCACAAACCGTCGGGCAGATCATCAAGCTGGGCTATTCGGTGGTCGTCGAGTCCGGTGCCGGAGTCGCCTCCAGCTTCACCGACGATGCGTATGTCGAAGCGGGCGCGCAGATCGGCCGGCCCTGGGACGCCGATGTGGTGCTGAAGGTCAACGCACCGAGCGACACCGAGATCCCCGAGCTACGCGACGGCGCGACACTGGTCAGCCTGATCTCGCCGGCACTGAACCCCGAGCTCGTCGAGAAGCTGTCGGCCCGCCCGATCACCGTGCTGGCCATGGATGCGGTCCCGCGCATCTCCCGGGCCCAGTCACTGGACGTGCTGTCGTCGATGGCCAACATCGCCGGCTACCGCGCCGTCATCGAGGCCGCACACAACTTCGGCCGGTTCTTCACCGGCCAGGTCACCGCCGCGGGCAAGGTGCCCCCTGCCAAGGTGCTGGTGGTCGGTGCCGGGGTTGCCGGGCTGGCGGCCATCGGCGCCGCGGGCAGCCTCGGCGCGATCGTGCGGGCCACCGATCCGCGCCCGGAAGTGGCCGACCAGGTCAAATCACTGGGCGGGGAGTACGTATCCGTCGATCCCGCCGCGTCCGAGGTGTCGGCCACCGGCTACGCCAAGGAGATGGGCGAGGACTACAAGGCCCGCGAGGCGGCGCTGTACGCCGAGCTGGCCGCCGACGTCGACATCATCATCACCACCGCGCTGATCCCGGGCCGCCCCGCGCCGCGGATCATCACCGCGGACATGGTGGCCGCGATGAAGTCCGGCAGCGTGATCGTCGATATGGCCGCGGCCAACGGCGGCAACGTCGAGGGCACCGTCAAGGATCAGGCCGTCGTCACCGACAACGGGGTGAAGATCATCGGCTACACCGACCTGGCGGGCCGGTTGCCGGCCCAGGCGTCCCAGCTCTACGGCACCAACCTGGTGAACCTGCTCAAGCTGCTGACCCCGGAGAAGGACGGCCGGCTCACCCTCGACTGGGACGACGTGGTGCAGCGCTCGGTCACCGTAGTGCGCGCCGGTGAGATCACCTGGCCACCGCCACCGGTGCAGGTGTCCGCGGCGCCGGCTGCCGCCGCGGCCGCACCCGTACAGGCGCCCAAGGCCAAGGTCCCGATGTCGACGGGCCGCCGGCTGGGGCTGAGCTTCACCGCGGCCGCGGTGCTGTTCGCCCTCATCGCGATCTCTCCGGTCGCACTGCAGGTGCACCTGACGGTGTTCGCGCTGGCGATCGTGATCGGCTATTACGTGATCGGCCACGTGCACCATGCGCTGCACACGCCGCTGATGTCGGTGACCAACGCGATCTCGGGCATCATCGTGGTCGGCGCCCTGCTGCAGATCGGCCACGGCGATCTGCCGATCACCGTGCTGGCCGGCGTGGCCATTCTGCTGGCCAGCATCAACGTCTTCGGTGGCTTCGCGGTGACGCGTCGCATGCTCGGAATGTTCTCCCGCAGCTGAGCCTGCAAAGTTCACCATCCTCAGACCTCGCGGAATGGATTCCATGTTCACGATAGAGACTGCTGCCACGTCGGCCTACGTCGTCGCGGCCCTGCTGTTCATCTTGGCGTTGGCCGGGTTGTCCAAGCACGAAACATCCAAGGCGGGCAACACTTTCGGGATGGCCGGCATGGCCGTGGCCCTGGTCGCGACCATTGCACTGGCACTGGACCGCCGCATCGAGCCGCTGGGTCTAGCGCTGCTGGTCGGCGCCATGGCCATCGGCGCGGCGATCGGCCTGTGGCGCGCCCGGGTGGTCGAGATGACCGGTATGCCCGAGCTGATCGCGCTGCTGCACAGCTTCGTCGGTCTGGCCGCGGTGCTGGTCGGCTGGAACGGCTACCTGCATGTGGAGGGTGACTCCGCGGGCGCCGAAGCCGCACATCTGGCCGGCGAAGGCATGCTCGGCATCCACTCCGCCGAGGTGTTCGTCGGCGTCTTCATCGGCGCGGTCACCTTCACCGGCTCGATCGTGGCCAACCTGAAACTGTCGGCCCGGATCAAATCGTCACCGCTGATGCTGCCCGGCAAGAACTTCCTCAACATCGGCGCACTCGTGCTGTTCTTCGCCCTGACGGTGTGGTTCGTCATCGAGCCGCAACTGTGGCTGCTCATCGTCGTCACCGTGCTCGCCCTGCTGCTGGGCTGGCACCTGGTGGCCTCCATCGGCGGCGGCGATATGCCCGTCGTCGTGTCGATGCTCAACAGCTACTCCGGCTGGGCCGCAGCCGCATCCGGCTTCCTGCTGTCCAACGATCTGCTGATCATCACCGGTGCGCTGGTGGGCTCCTCCGGTGCCTACCTGTCCTACATCATGTGCAAGGCAATGAACCGGTCGTTCATCTCGGTGATCGCAGGTGGCTTCGGGATCGAGGCGGGCCCCGCCGAGGACAAGGACTACGGCGAGCACCGCGAGATCACCGCCGAGGGCGCGGCCGAGCTGCTCGCCTCGGCGGACTCGGTGATCATCACCCCGGGCTACGGCATGGCCGTGGCCCAGGCTCAGTACGGCGTGGCCGACCTCACCCGCAAGCTGCGCGAGCGCGGAGTCAACGTCCGATTCGGCATTCACCCCGTCGCCGGCCGGCTGCCCGGGCACATGAACGTGCTGCTGGCCGAGGCGAAGGTGCCCTACGACATCGTCCTGGAGATGGACGAGATCAACGACGATTTCCCGGATACCGCGGTCGTGCTGGTCATCGGCGCCAACGACACCGTCAACCCGGCCGCATCCGAGGACCCGGGCAGCCCCATCGCCGGCATGCCGGTACTCACGGTGTGGAACGCCGAGAACGTCATCGTCTTCAAGCGGTCCATGGCCTCGGGCTATGCCGGCGTGCAGAACCCGTTGTTCTTCCGGGACAACACCCAGATGCTCTTCGGTGACGCGCGAGACCGAGTGAACGACATCCTCGCCGCGCTGTGATGCCGTGACGCGGGTGCCCGCCTGGTCGGTGCCCGCGTTCTTCATCGTCGGTGCCATCTCCCAGTACGTCGGTGCCGCGGTCGGAGTTTTCCTGTTCGAGACGACCGATCCCGCGGCCGTCGCCTGGCTGCGCGCCGCCGCGGCCGCGCTGGTGCTCCTCGCCTGGCGCCGTCCGTGGCGGCACGCCTGGACGCGCCGCGGCATCGCGGTGGCCGGCGGGTTCGGCATCGTGACGGTCGGGATGAATGTCGCCTTCTTCGAGGCGATCGCCCGGATCCCGCTCGGCACCGCGGTGGCCGTCGAGTTCCTGGGGCCGGTGGCGGTCGCGACGCTGCGCCCTCCCGTCGCTTCGCTCGCCCCAACGGGATCGCGGCGACTGCGCGACATCCTGGCGGTGGCGATGGTGGCTACCGGTGTCGCACTGCTGGCCGGGGTCCAGACCGGCGCCGACCCGCTCGGGATCGTCTTCGCACTGGTCGCCGCTGCGCTGTGGGCCGGCTACATCCTGCTCGGCAAGCGGGTGGCCGACGCGGGCGGCGGACTGGACTCGCTGGCGGTCGGGATGGCGGTGGCCGCGGCGGTGCTGGCAGTACCGCTGCTGAGCGGCCAACTGCTCGACGACGCAACCGTGTTCGCGCAGCCCCGGACCTGGTTGTTCGGGCTCGGCGTCGGGGTGCTGTCGACGGCGGTGCCGTATGCCTTCGATCAGGTCGTCCTCACGCGGGTGGGCCGAGCCAGATTCGCTCTGCTGCTCGCCCTGCTTCCGGCGACGGCGGCCGTGATCGGCGCCCTGGTGTTGCACCAGGTTCCGGCGGTGCCAGAGATGTTGGGAATCGCCTTCGTGATGGCCGCTCTGGTGATCAGCGCGGGCGGACAGACGGCCGGTCGGGGGTCAGCGCTGTAAGCCGTAGGTGAGCAGGGTCGCCAACTCGGTGTAGGCCTCGGCATCGCGCAGGCCGGTCGCCGTGGCGACACCGCGCTGCTGGATGCGGACCATCATCGTGGCGATGAGATCGGCGGCGAATGCGGCATTCACCGCGCGGAACGCCCCCGCGCCGACGCCATCCTCGATCAGTTCCCGGACCCGCTTCGCGGCCGCGTCGGTGTTGGCTTCATAGACGCCACGGGCCGGCGCGAAGGCAGACAGGTCGGCCATGAACACGTCGGACGCGATGGCGAGTTCCTCCCCGACCGCGGTGAGGTAGGCCGAGACCCGTTCGCCGGGTTCTCCGCTCTGCGCCAAGGCGGTTTCGACGGCGTTGGTGGCGCGCTTGAAAAAGTGCACGGTGACGCGCTTGACCAGCTCGTCCTTGCTGGCAGCCAGGGTGTAGAGGGTGGATTTCGAGCACCGCAGCCTCGACGCGATCTCATCGAGCGTGAAGTGGCTGAAGCCCTCCGCGAGGAACAGGGTCAACAGTTCATCGAACAGTCTGGTCCGCCGACGGGTCGCGAAACGGCCGTCAGCGAGGTCGGACATGCGCCAATGGTACTGCGTGGAGCCGTCCAGTACTCTTTGTGGATACTGCTGGACCACTCCGAGTACTATTTTTCGAGAGGTGACCCCGTGCCCGTCGACCGCCTACTGCCCTCAGAAGAAGCGCGCGAACTCATCGCGTTGACCCGCGAGATCGCCGACAAGGTGCTCGACCCGCTCGTGGACGGCCACGAGAAGGCGGAGACCTACCCAGCGGGCGTGTTCGCACAGCTCGGCGCGGCCGGGCTGTTGAGCCTGCCCCAGCCGGTGGAGTGGGGTGGCGGCGGGCAGCCCTACGAGGTGTACCTGCAGGTGCTGGAAGAGATCGCGGCCCGGTGGGCGGCGATCGGGGTGGCCGTCAGCGTGCACAGCCTGTCCTCGCACGCGCTGCTGACGTTCGGCACGGACGAGCAGAAGCAGCGCTGGCTGCCCGGCATGCTGTCCGGAACGCAGATCGGCGCTTACAGCCTGTCCGAGCCGCAGGCGGGTTCCGACGCCGCCGCGCTCCGGTGCGCCGCCGTGCGCGACGGCGAGCACTACGTGCTCAACGGCTCCAAAGCGTGGATCACCCATGGCGGCAAGGCCGATTTCTACACGCTGTTCGCCCGCACCGGTGAAGGCAGCAAAGGCATTTCGTGTTTTCTGGTACCCGGCGACCTCGACGGCCTGAGCTTCGGCAAGCCCGAGGAGAAGATGGGCCTGCACGCGGTGCCGACCACCTCGGCGTTCTACGACAATGCCCGCATCGAGGCCGCCCGATTGATCGGCGCCGAAGGCCAGGGCCTGTCCATCGCATTCTCGGCGCTGGATTCCGGGCGCCTCGGCATCGCCGCGGTGGCCGTCGGCATCGCCCAAGCCGCGCTCGACGAGGCCGTGCGGTACGCGCAAGAGCGAACCACGTTCGGCCGCAAGATCATCGATCACCAGGGTCTGGGTTTCCTGCTCGCCGATATGGCCGCCGCAGTGGGTAGCGCACGCGCCACGTATCTCGATGCGGCGCGGCGGCGCGACCTCGGGCTGCCCTATTCGACGCAGGCCAGCGTCGCCAAGCTGATCGCGACGGATGCGGCCATGAAGGTCACCACCGACGCCGTGCAGGTGTTCGGCGGTGTCGGCTACACCCGTGACTTCCGTCCCGAGCGGTACATGCGCGAAGCCAAGATCACCCAGATCTTCGAGGGCACCAATCAGATTCAGCGTTTGGTCATCGCGCGCGGCCTTTAGTTTCCCCGCAGCGGGCTAGGCCACGAATTCCCTGATCGCGGTGAAGAATTCGTCGGGTTTCTCCACCATCGGGCTGTGCCCGGATCCACTGATGATGTGCGGCGGCAACCCTGCAGCGGTGAATTGGGTGACATTGGGGGCCGTCGGGGTGAGCACATCACGCTCACCCCACACCACGAGTACCGGCTTACCCAGGCCCGCCAGAATTTCCGACACCGGCGAACGAGTGCCGGCCTTCGAATCACAGACCCCGGCATGTGTCAGGCGTTTCAGCGAGCGGTATGCGAACTGCGGCACCGGATAACCGGCAGCGAATCCGGTCTGCAACGAACTCTCGGTGATCGCGTCGACACCGCGCGCCCTGTCCAGCGCCGGCCCGACCATCGGCCAGCACACCATCTTGCCCAGCAGCGGCATGCTGACCAAGCCGTCGGCCGCCGGGGTGTCGGAGACCACCACCCGGTCAACCAGGTCGGGATGCCCCTGCGCGAGCACCGCGGCCACCTCACCACCCATCGAATGGCCGATGAGTACGGCGTGCCGAACCCCCAAGGCGACAAGGGCGTTGGCGACCGCCCGCGCCTGTCCCGCCGGCGAGTATGGCTCGGCTTCGATCGGCGCCTCGGAGCCACCGTGGCCGACGAGATCAATCGCCACCACCCGCTGCCCGTGCGCCAGCATCGGCGCCACCGCTTGCCACCACTCGATGGATGCCGAATAGCCGTGCAGCAGAACGACAGCGCGATCACCGGGCGGACCATACTCTCGGACATTGAGGTCGGGTCCGTCCAATTCCAGCACGTGTCCACCGGCGAAGGGTTCGGCAGCATGTGCGGTTCTGGTCACGACGTACGAGTTCACCAGCAGCGCGGCGACCAACGCGATGACGACGCCCAGCGCGATCCGCAGCTTCATGGCAGGCACGCTACCGGTGCGCAACGCCCACCAGCGAGAGGTTTACCCGCCGGGCCCTGGCGGCGAGGTCACCGTGACGGTCGTGCCGCGACCCGGCGCGGACTCGACGTCCATCACCCCACCCATTGCGTCCACCCGGACCAGCAGCGAACCCAGGCCGATATGGCCCGCAGCGACCCGGTCTGCCACCAGGGCGGGATCGAAGCCGACGCCGTCGTCGGCCACCGTCAGCACCACCCGGCCGTCGACACACGCCAGCCTGATGTCGACCACTTTCGCGCGCGCATGCTTGCCGATGTTGGCCAGCAGTTCCCGGGCCGCCCGGTACATCAGCGCCTCCGATTCCGGCTTGCCGACGTCGTCCAGATCTGCGTGCACCTCGCACGGGACACGAGATTGGAACTGGCGCAGCAATTCCCGCACCCCGGCCGTCAGGCCGAGCTGCGCAAGCACCTGGGGGTGCAGTTCGGTCACCGTGTTGCGCAGTTGTTTTGCGGTGTCCTGCAGGGCGGCGTGTACCGCGTCAAGTGCGGGATCGGGCATCCTTTCCCGGATCTCGTCGAGCTCCATCCGGGCGGCCAGCAGATTCTGCAGCGGGCCGTCGTGCAAGCTCTCGGCCACCTCGCGGTTGTGCCGTTCGTCGGCCTGCATCGCTTCGGACACCAACTGGCGGCGCACCTCCAGCAACGCCTTGACCCTGGCCGAACGACGGGACAGCACAAGACATAACGCGGTGGTGGCCACCGCCAGCCACACCAGGAATCCGAAGTGGGTGTAGACCATGTTGGGCAGGCCGATGCGGTCGTCGCGTTTGGAGTAGACGATCCACACCGACAGATATGCGGCGGCCGTGAGCGTTCCGATGATGCCGGTCAGCCACGGCCGGTCCTGGAACGCCACCGTGATGGGCAACAGGAAGAACACCGGCAGCAGTGCGGCGGTCGCCCCGCCGGACACCAGACACAGCACCACGATGACGAGCACGTCGACGCCGGTAGACGCCCAGTCCGCCCAGCGCGGCAGCGGTCCGCGCACCGCCGCCAGCACCCATATCACCGCCGCGACCGCGTACCCGCCCAACACCGCCGCGTAGAGGCCCGGGAGCCAGTGATCGACCTCCCAGATCCACACCAGCACCGCGATGAGCGCGATCAGCGGGAGCCGCAGCACCGCGGACACCCGGACCGGTTGGGCCGCGAAGAAGTCGACTATGCGTGCCACGTCAGTCGATCAGCTTGCGGCGCATCGCCTCCGCCACGGCGGCGGCGCGGTCACCGACGCCCAGTTTCTCGTAGAGCCGCTGCACATGGGTCTTGACCGTCGACGGGGCCAGATAAAGCTCCTTGGCCATCGCGGGGATGCTCAGCCCGCGCGCGATCATGGTCAGCACCTCCCGCTCGCGGCCGGACAGCGCCGGCGCGTCGGGCTCGTTGCGGCGGCGGATCTCGCCGGCCAGCGACGAGGCCAGCGCCGGCGAGATGACGTCTCGCCCCCGTGCGCACTCGAGCACCGCGTTGACCAGCTCGCTGCGGGTCGATTCCTTGGACAGGAAGCCGGCCGCGCCGTCCTGTAGGGCCTTGTAGACGATCGCCGATTCGTCATGCGCCGAGATCAACAGCACCCGGGTGGGCAGCTCGTCGCGCACCACCGCAGCGGCAACCTCGGAGCCGTCCATTCGCGGCATCCGATAATCCAGCAGCGCCACCGCGGGTCTGTGGGTGCGGATGGCCGCCAGCGCGGCCACACCGTCGTCGGCCTCGGCGACAACGTCGATCGATCCGCTGGCCACCAGCGCACGCACCACACCATCCCGGAACATCGGATGGTCATCGCCGACCACCACCGCGACCTTCTGTCCCGAGTCCTGCATGCGAGCCAGCTTGTCACAGCGTCCCAGCCTCGACACGCCGATCCAAAAGGCGTGTTTGTCTTCCCGTTGCCGGAAGAGTCGACCGCATGGACGTGGACGAGCTGGCGTGGTTTGTCGTGCTGGCCGAGACCGAACACGTCACCGACGCCGCCGCCGAGCTCGGCATCAGCCAGCCGACGTTGTCGCGGGCGCTGGCCAGGCTGGAGTCTCGAATCGGTGCACCGCTGTTCGACCGGGTCAACCGCAGGCTGGTGCTCAACTCCTACGGCCGCATCCTGCTGGAGCACGCGCGCCGCAGCATTGCCGAAATACGCTCGGCCACCGAACGGATCGCCGCACTGCGGGATCCGGAAACCGGGCTGGTGCGGCTGGCTTTCCTGCATTCGCAGGCCGGCGGATTCGTTCCGGATCTGTTGCGGCGGTTCCGGGCCGAGGCACCGCGGGTGCGGTTCGAGCTGTTCCAGGGCCCCGCCCACGCGATCGTCGAACGGCTCGCCGACGGGCAGGCCGACCTCGCGATCACCTCACCCCGCCCGCAAGGATTGCCCTGGCGCGGGCTCTACGTGGAGCGGCTGTGCCTGGCGGTGCCCCGTGCGCACCCCTTCGCGCGGCGGAGCCGGATCCGGTTGTCCGACGCGGGTGCCGAACCGTTTGTCGGCCTGGCGCCCGGCTTCGGGCTGCGCCAGCTCACCGACGAGTTGTGCGTGCAGGCCGGCATCGACCCGTCCGTCGTCTTCGAGGCGATGGAGATCCCGACCATGGAAGGTCTGGTGGCGGCCGGCTTCGGGGTGGCGGTCGTCCCGGTGCCCAGGGCGCAGCGCGCCGAACCCGGCGCCGCCTACATCCCGCTCACCGAGCCCGCGGCCAAGCGGCAGATCGGTCTCACCTGGAGCGCAGTCCGCGAGGTGCCGCCGGCAGCCGAACGGGTGATCCGGTTTGTCATGCAGAATCGTCATGAACTCTCCTAGATTCATGCATTGGACACATCTGTTCGGGCGTCCTACCGTCGTCTGAGTGACCTCGCTGGCAAACCCCGTTACCTGGCAGGGGCATTCGCGTGGCTCGGCGGAGTACCGCCGGCTGCTGGCCGCCCTGTTCTGCGCCGGTGTCGCCACCTTCGCGCAGCTGTACTCCCCCCAGGCCGTCCTGCCGCTGATCGCCGCCGACCTGGGCACCGGCGCCGCGCATGCCGCACTCACCGTCTCAGCCGCCACCGTCGGCCTGGCACTCGGCGTGATCCCGTGGTCGGTACTGGCCGACCGGATCGGCCGGGTCCAGGCGATGACGGTATCCGTCTCCGCGGCAACGGTTCTCGGCCTGCTGGTGCCGTTCGCTCCGTCGGCGCCACTGCTGCTCGGCGGCAGACTCGCCGAAGGTCTGATGCTCGGTGGTGTCCCCGCCGTCGCCATCGCGTACCTGACCGAGGAGATCGCGTCCGGTCACGCCGCCCGGGCCGCGGGCACATATGTGGCCGGCACCACCATCGGCGGGCTGGCCGGGCGGTTGATCACCGGGCCGATCGCGCAGTACGCCGGCTGGCGGGCCGGTGTGCTGACGGTGGCCGTGTTATGCGCCTTGGCGGCAACGGCATTCGTCAGGCTGGCCCCGCGGGCCCGCGGCTTCACGCCGTCACGCAGCCACGATCTGGGCCGCAAACTGCTCACGAATCTGCGTTCACCCCGCCAGCTCGCGCTGTTCGGCCAGGGCTTCCTGTTGATGGGTGGATTCGTCGCGATGTACAACTTCCTGGGCTTCCGGCTGCTGGCCGCACCGTTCCACCTGCCGCAAACCCTGGTCAGCCTGGTGTTTCTGGCCTACCTGGCCGGCACCTGGGCCTCGGCACGCGCCGGTGCCGAGGCGAGCCGGTTCGGCCGGCGCCCGGTACTGCTGGCCTCGACCGCAACCATGATCGTGGGCACCGCTATCACCCTCAGCGACAACATCTTCGCCGTGCTGGCCGGGCTGGTGCTCGCCACCGCCGGCTTCTTCGGGGCCCACTCGATCGCGTCCGGGTGGGTGGGAACGGCCGCCGCCGAAGGCAAAGCGCAGGCGTCCTCGTTGTACAACCTCTGCTACTACGCCGGCTCCAGCGTGCTGGGCTGGCTCGGCGGCCTGGCCTTCGACGCCGCGGGCTGGCCGGCGGTGGCCGGGACGGTCATCGGGTTGGCCGTCCTGTCGGGTCTGCTCGCCCTGACCGTCAGAACAACGGAAAGTCCTGGCTGTACTCGGACTGCGGACGCGGACCGAAATAGCGGCGCTCCGATTCGTCGATCGCCACATCGTTGATGCTGGCCTCCCGGCGAGCCATCAACCCGTCGGGCGCGAACTGCCACAACTCGTTGCCGTAACTGCGGTGCCACTGGCCGCGCGTGTCGTGCCACTCGTACTGGAACCGCACGGCGATCCGGTCCTCGCTGAACGACCACAGACCCTTGCGCAAGACGTAGTCGAGTTCGCGCTCCCACTTGGCGGTGAGGAATTCGACGATCTGGGCCCGACCGACGATGTGCAGGTCGCGGTTACGCCACTGCGAGTCGGGGGTGTAGGCCAAGCTCACCCGCTCCGGGTCGCGGGTGTTCCAGGCGTCCTCTGCGGCCTGCACCTTCTGCACGGCTGTTTCTGGAGTGAAGGGCGGGAACGGCGGGCGCGGTCCGGGCGGCGTTGTGCTCATGCCTCCTTTCTACTTGTCTAACCAAGTGGCCTATCGTGGCGGTCATGGACTTCGCGATGTCTGCCAAGGCGGCTGATTACCACAAGCGGCTTTCCGACTTCATGGTCGAGAATGTCTTCCCGGCCGAGGCCGCGTACCACGCCTATCGCGACCAGATGGGCCCCAAGGATCACACGGTGCCGCCGGTGGTCGAAGAGCTCAAGGTCAAGGCCAAGGCCGCCGGGTTGTGGAATCTGTTCCTGCCCTCGGAGTCGGGCTTGACCAACCTGGAGTACGCGCCGCTGGCCGAGCTGTCCGGGTGGAGCATGGAGATCGCGCCCGAGGTGCTCAACTGCGCCGCGCCGGACACCGGCAACATGGAGACCCTGCACCTGTTCGCCACCGAGGCGCAGAGCAAGCAGTGGCTGCAGCCGTTGCTGGCCGGGGAGATCCGCAGCGCGTTCGCGATGACGGAGCCCGCGGTGGCCTCCAGCGATGCCCGCAATATCGAGACCACCATGCTGCGCGACGGTGGGGACTACGTCATCAATGGCCGCAAGTGGTGGATCACCGGGGCCGCCGATCCGCGCTGCAAGCTGCTGATCGTGATGGGCCGCACCAATCCAGATGCCGCGTCGCATCAGCAGCAGTCGATGGTCCTGGTGCCCGTTGATACAGCCGGGGTCACCGTCCAGCGCTCGTTGCCGGTGTTCGGGTGGCAGGACCAGCACGGGCACTGCGAGATCGTGTTCGACAACGTGCGCGTGCCGGTGGAGAACCTGCTGCACGAGGAGGGCAGCGGGTTCGCGATCGCCCAAGCCCGGTTGGGCCCGGGCCGGATCCATCACTGCATGCGTGCCCTCGGGGCGGCCGAACGGGCGTTGGCATTGATGATCGACCGCGTGCAGTCGCGCATCGCGTTCGGCAAGCCGCTGGCCGAGCAGGGGGTGGTGCGCGAGCAGATCGCCAAGTCCCGCAACGAGATCGATCAGGCCCGGCTGCTGTGCGAAAAGGCGGCATGGACGATCGACCAGGAGGGTAACAAGGCCGCCCATGTGCTGGTGTCGCAGATCAAGTCGGTGGCCCCGCAGATCGCCTGCGACGTGATCGACCGGGCCATCCAGGTGCATGGCGGCGCCGGAGTGTCCGACGATTTCCCGCTGGCCCGTCTCTATGCCTGGCACCGCGCGATGCGCCTGTTCGACGGGCCCGACGAGGTGCACATGCGCACCATCGCCCGCGCCGAACTCGGGCGCGAGAAATCGGCGTTCGCGGCGGCTGTGACAAAGTAAGGGCGTGGAACTGTCGGGCGCCTGGAACTTTCGCGACGTCGCCGAGCAGACCGGGATCCGTCCCGGCCTGCTGTACCGGTCGAGTGAACTGAGCCGGCTCACCGATGACGGCGGCCGGCGACTCGTCGAACTCGGCATCGCCGATGTCGCCGATCTGCGCTCCCACCGTGAGGTGGAGCGCCGCGGTGGCGGGCATGTGCCCGACGGTGTGTCGATCCACCTGCTGCCGTTCCACTTCGACGACGACAGCGAGCAGGACGCCCCGCACGAATCGACCTTTCAGCGGGTGATGTCCGAGTCCCCTGCCGACGAGGACGTCGCGGAGTCGGCCAAGCGCTACATGGCCGAGGTCTACGAGGAGTTCCCCGCCCTGCCGGGTGCACAGACCGCCGTACGCCGGGTGATCTCGTTGCTCGCCGACCGCGCGCCGGTGCTGGCGCACTGCTTCGCCGGCAAGGATCGCACCGGATTCACCGTGGCGACCGTGCTGGAGGCCGTCGGCGTCGACCGGGACGCGATCCTGACGGATTTCCTGCGCAGCAATGACGCCATCGCCCCCCTGCGCGAACGCATCCTCGAGCAGGTGCGCGCCCGTGCCGGCGAAACGCCCGAGGTGCTCACCTTCGCCGAAGCCAGGCTGACCGACGAGGTCCTCGGGGTGCGTGCGGAGTACCTGGACGCGGCGTGGCGGGTACGCGACGAGAAGTACGGGTCGCTTGCCGGCTTCCTGGATGTCGCCGAGGTGACGCCGGAGCAGATCACCAGGCTGCGCTCGGCCCTGATCGGGTGATCGGGGCGCCAACCCAAGCCGAAATCACCAGGCGAGCACCGCGACGAGCCAGGTGATGGTGGCCAGTAGCGCCCCGGTGAACTCCACGCCGACCGACAGCGCCACCCCTTTGAGGGCGTGCACGGTGGACGCCCAGGCGCGGCGCTGATCCCGGCGTTTGGCCAACTCGGCCAGATACACCCCGAGGATGAAGCCGAGCACCAGACCCAGCACCGGCACCACGAAGAACCCGATCACGCCCAGTATCGCCCCGGCCACCAGGCTCCACGTACCGACCTGCGCCTGCCGCATCCGGCGCACCGGCCAGGTGTACTTGATCACCTCCGCGGCCACGAACAATGCCGCGGCGATGCCCAGCGTCACCCAGCCCACCGTGCTCTGTTCGACCACCGCCCAGACCAGGATGGCCGCGAACACCAGCAGCCCGCCGGGCAGGATCGGGATCACGATGCCGGCCAATCCCACGGCGATCACCAGCGCGACCAGGACGACGCCGAGGGTACTCACCGCTTCAGGCTACGGAACGAGGACGAGCTTTCCCCTGATCTCGCCGTCCGCCAGCGCCTGCAGACCGGTCGCACCATCGGCCAACGGGTAGGTGACCGGAGCTGGCGGCCGCAGCCCGGCCGCCACCAGCGCGGCCAGCCCGGCTCCGACCTCGGCCTGCGCGGCCGGCTCGTGCCGTAGGAACTCACCCCAGCCGACACCGACCACGCTGACGTTGCGAAGCAACAGCCTGTTCACCTTGACCGTCGGAATGCCCTGTCCGGCAGCGAATCCGATGACCAGCAGCCGCCCCTCGGGGGCCAGCACCCGGATCGCGTCATCGAAGGCCGCACCGCCGACCGGGTCCACCACCACATCGACACCGCGACCGTCGGTGGCATCCAGCACCGCCTGCTTCCAGCCGTCGCCGAGTGGCAGCACCACGTCGGCGCCCACGCCCGCCACGAAATCCTGCGCACCGGGCCGGTGCACCATCGCCACCACCCGGGCGCCGAGCGCCTTGGCGATCTGGATGGCCGCCACGCCGATACCGCCGGCCGAACCGAGCACCAGCACCGTCTCCCCGGCCCGCAACGCCGCGCGGCGTTGCAGAGCGAAGTACATGGTGTAGTAGTTGCCCAGCAGGGCCGTCGCCGACGCATCGTCGACACCGTCGGGGGTGGGCACCACGCTCGACGGCGCCACGGCCACCCGCTCGGCGTAGCCGCCGAGCATGGACATGGCCGAAACCCGCTGACCGACAACGAAACCCGACGATGCCGGCGCCGAACGGACGGTGCCGGCCACCTCCATCCCCGGAATGAACGGCGGATCGAGGCGCAGCTGGTACTCGCCGCGCAACAGCAGCAGGTCCGGGAAGCAGACGCCGGCCGCGCCGACGTCGATGATCACCGAGTCCGCAGCCCCGGGATCGGCGACGTCGATATAGGCCAGACCGTCGGTACCTGTCAGAGACTGTGCGACAAGCGCTTTCATCCGAGCTTGAAGCTCGCGGCCTGCGCTGCGGACAGATCGGTGATCTCACCCCACTTGGCGGCGATATCGTCGACCGACGGTACCTCGGTGAAGGTGATGCCCTCGTTCTGGAACAGGGCGGTGCGCTGCACCTTGCCACCGCCGACGATGAAGACCGAGTCGGTGTCGGGCAGCTCCTCGGTCATCAGGTACGCCACCACCGGTGCGACGTATTCCGGGGTCAGCTTCTCGAACACCTCGGGCGGCAGGATGTCCTGCGTCATCCGGGTGGCCGCGATCGGCGCAACCGCGTTGGTCTTGATGTTGTACTTGGCGCCTTCCTGGGCCAGCGTGTTGATCAGGCCGACCAGGCCGAGCTTGGCGGCGCCGTAGTTGGCCTGACCGAAGTTGCCGAACAGACCGCTGGTCGAGGTCGCGACGACGACACGGCCGAAGCTCTGCTCACGGAAATGCGGCCATGCGGCGCGAATGACGTTGTAACCACCGTAGAGGTGCACCTTGAGCACGGCATCCCACTGCTCGAAGGTCATCTTGTGGAAGGTGCCGTCACGCAGGATGCCGGCGTTGCTCACCACACCGTCGACCTTGCCGAACTCATCGATGGCGGTCTTGATGATGTTCTCGGCGCCCTCAGGCTCGGCGACGCTGTCGTAGTTGGCGACGGCACGGCCACCGGCAGCCTTGATCTCGTCGACGACCTGGTCGGCCATGTTGTGTCCGGCGCCGGATCCGTCCCGGGCACCGCCGAGATCGTTGACGACGACGCTGGCGCCCTCACGGGCCAACGTCAGGGCGTACTCACGGCCCAGTCCGCCACCGGCTCCGGTGACGACGACGACGCGATCCTGCACTCCGGGCATGGGATTCCTCTCCACGGTTTTCTGTCCGGCTGTCGGACGACAACCTTCTGTATACGGAAGTCGGTTCCAGCGCTATAGACCGGGTCGGTCGAGCGCTGGTTCCTGCCAACCACCGATCAATCACCGCCATCGGGATTACCTCGCTGACCTGTGCGTTTAAACCAATCAGAGGGCGCGAAAAGCACCTGAGACGCCAGAAGAGAGAAGCACCATCATGAAGAACATCAAGAACCTGGGCATCGGCACGATCATCGCCGGCGGACTGACGGCTGCCGTGCTGGGCCTGGGCGCCCCGGCCTCGGCGGACATCACCCACCACGACTGGATCTACGACATCCAGCCGCACGCGACGGCCCCGCAGGTGGACACCACCGTGCATCAGAGCCACTGAGCGCGAACCGAAATGGGGGGCACCCGTGCGGGTGCCCCCTTTTTCGTGCCTCAGAAGATCCTGCGGGCCAGTTTCCATGCCTTCTCGGTGTAGGGCGGATAGATCATCTTGGCCAGGTCGGGCCGGGTCGGCTTGGTCAGCACCGACTTGCGGTGGCTGAACTCCTCGAACCCGAAGCGCCCGTGATAGGCGCCGATGCCGGACGGCCCGACGCCGCCGAACGGCAGCCGGGTGGTGGCGAAGTGGAAGATCAGGTGGTTGACCACCATGCCGCCGGCCGGCACGTCGCGGATCACCCGTTCCCGGGTCGCCTTGGACTTGGTGAACAGGTAGGCCGCCAGCGGTTTGGGCCGCGCGTTGACGAAATCGATTGCCTCGTCCAGGTTCTGGACGGTGACGATGGGCAGGATGGGGCCGAAGATCTCGTCGGTCATCAGCGGCTCGTCGAGCGCCGGGTCGACGACGACCGTCGCGTCGATCTCCAGCGCGTCGGCGTCGGAACCCCCGCCGATCACCACATCACCGGTGGTGACCGCGACCGCCGACGCCAGCCGGTCGAAGTGGCGCCGGTTCACGATCCGCTTGCCACCGCCGGCCTCGGCCTCGAAGGCCGTCACCGCCTGCTTGATCCGGTCGACCAGTTGATCCTTGATGCTGGCGTCGGCCAACACATAGTCGGGGGCGATGCAGATCTGGCCGGAGTTGATCAGCTTGGTCCACGCGATCCGCTTGGCGGCCACCTCGATATCGGCGTCGGCGGCGACGATCACCGGGCTCTTGCCGCCCAGCTCGAGGGTGACCGGCGTCAGATGCGCTGCCGCACTTTGATACACCTTGCGGCCGATCTCGGTGCCGCCGGTGAAACACAGCTTGTCGAAGCCCTGCTCGATGAGTGCCTGACTGACCGCACCGTCGCCCTCGACGACGACCACGGCTTGCGGGTCCAGGTAGCGCGGCACCAACTCGGCCATCAGCGCCGACGACGCCGGTGCCAGCTCCGAAGGTTTGAGCACCACGGCGTTGCCCGCCGCGATCGCGCCCACCGCCGGGCCCAGCGTCAGGGCGAACGGGAAGTTCCACGCCCCGATCACCAACACCGTGCCGAACGGCTCGTATTCGATCCAGCCGCGGCCCGGCAACTGCGAGAACTCCAGCCTGCGGTGTTTGCGGCGGGTCCATTTGGCGACGTGCTTGGCGGCGTCGCCGGCCTCGGCGGCCACGCTGGCGACATCGGCCAACCATGCCTCGAACGGCTGGCGGCCGAGGTCCTCGTCGAGCGCGGCGGCGATGGCCGGCTCGTTGTCGATCACCAGTCTCTGCAGGGCCAGCAGCTGTTGTTGGCGCCAGCGCACATCGCGGGTTCGGCCGGTGGCGAAGGCCTTGCGGACATCGGCGACGATCGCCGGGATATCGGGTGCCGCCACCGGCGTCTCCGGCGTCGTATCAGTACTGGTCACGGGGCGGGCGTCCTTCCACCTAAGGGATGCCCCGAATACTAACCACTTGGTTGGGCGGTCAGAAGACCCCGCCGCGCCCGTTTACCGGCGAACCGCGGTGACGAAGTAGGAAAACGCGTCATCGCTGGGGGTGTCGGGACCGCTCGGCAGCGCCCAGCGGCCCAGTCGGCGCATCTCATCGGCCGATTTCACCGCCGAGCTGTCCCAGCCGTGCCCGGCCAGCCAGACCGCGACGTCGGCGCGGTCTGGGTCGTTGTACATCAACTCGGCCACATCGAGGGTGTCGGCCATGCCGAACTTCTCCCTGATGGCATCGAAACGCGCCTTCATCTCGGCGCGGCGCTCCTGGGCCTGGTTTGGGGCCGTCTCCGCGGCGATCCGGCTACCCGCCGCACTGAGCTCGGTGACCTGGGTGAACAGCCGGTCCTGAGCCTCGGCGGGCAGATACATCAGCAGCCCCTCGGCCAGCCAGGCCGTCGGTGCGGTGACATCGAACCCCGCACCGATCAGTGCCGCCGGCCAGTCATGGCGCAGGTCGACGGGCACCGCATGGCGCTGCGCCGACGGCTGCACGCCGTGGTCGGCCAGCACCTCGGCCTTGTACTCCAGGACCTTCGGCTGGTCGATCTCGAACACCGTGGTGCCGGCGGGCCAGTCCAGCCGGTACGCGCGGGAGTCCAGTCCCGACGCCAGGATCACCACCTGGCGCACCCCCCCACTCACCGCCCCCGAAAAGAATTCGTCGAAGAACTTCGTGCGGACGGCCTGGTAGCTGCCCATGTGGTCGAAGATCGCGGCCGCCTCGGCGTCGATCTCGGCGGCCTTGGCGACGAACTCCTTGTCGAGCATGAAGTTCCACACCCCGTCGCCGCCGGTGCCGTCCACCAGCATCCTGGCGTAGGGGTCGCGGATCAGCGGATCGTCACGATCGGTTTCGGCGGCGCGCGCCGCCGCCACCATCACGGCGGTGGTCCCGACGCTGGTGGCGATGTCCCAGCTGTCGTCGTGCGTGCGCAGTGAGCTCATGGGGCTTCCGTTCGGTCGAGCAGAGGTGGGCGATCGGTCCCCCGCCATGATACCGAACAAGTTAGATTAGCTATGTGCTGGCGCAGCCGGTAGTTACTCCGGCAACTCCCATAATTTGTTTGCCAGAAGTAGTTCGAACTTCTCCATGACGCGTTCCAGATCTTCGTATGAGCCGACGTATCCGGCGTAGAAGCCCATCCCCCACATCACCGCGACGAGCAGTTCGACGAGCGTCTCCACGTCGGCGTCGGTGGTTAGCTCACCAGTGTCGATCGCGTCTTGGACCGCCCAGGACACGAAGGCCCGGGAGCTGGTCAGCGAGTCGTGCGGCTCCTGGGCGAGTTCGGGATGGCGCTGAGACTCCAGCACCGACGTCACCAGGAAGGCCGCCACCGAACGATCCTTGCTGTCGGCCTGCATGACCACCGAGAAAAACGTCGACAACCTGGCCAGAAGCGTAGGCTGAGCCTTCGCCCGCTCGAACCCGGCCTCGACCACCATCGCGTTGGTCTGCTCGATCACCTCACGATAGAGAACGCGTTTGCTCTCGAAGTAGTGATTGATCGCGGGCCTGGTGAGATCCGAGCGAATGGCGATCGCCTGAAAGGTCGCCGCGTCGTAGCCGAGTTCGCTGAAGACCGCGCGGGCGGCCTGCAGGATTCGCTCGCGGGTATCTGCAGCTTTTGCTGCAGGCGGGCGGCCCGGTCCTCTGCTGGCTATATGCGGCACAGTCAAATTGTGCCACAGATTACCCACTTCACTACTACCATCGTCCCGCCGAGGTTATCTACAATCCACATTCAGCAAACGTTGGTGCCGGTAGCTCAGGACACTGCGACCGGGCATCTCGACGAAATCGGAGGGCAGCGCGAACTAAGGTGTCCAACCATGGCAGGCGTCGCGTCGAGGGATTCCTATTTCGAGGCCGGTATCGACATCCTGTCCGATCTCGGTTACGGCGGCCTCAAGCTCGCCGAGGTGTGCCAGCGGCTCGGTGTGACGACGGGTTCGTTCTACCACTACTTCACCAGCTGGTCGTCCTTCACGCGAGCGCTCGTCGGGCACTGGATGCAGGTGACGACCACGCAGATCATCGAAGCCGCGCGTGGTGAACGCGACCCCCGGCGCAGAATCGACAACCTGGTCGCGCAGGCGCTCGCCCTGCCGCACGGCGCCGAGGCCGCAATCCGGGTGTGGAGCTCGATCGATCCGGCCGTGGGTGAGGTTCAGGCGGCCGTCGACCAGCAGCGTTTCGACATCATGAAGGAATCGGCACTGGAGATCCTGGCGCACGAACGTCAGGCCCACGTGTTCGCGATCGCCGCGGTGTACCTGCTCACCGGCTACGAACAAACCTCGCTGCCCCGCGATTTCGACAACCTGCGCTGGCTGTCGGACAAACTGCTCGATGGGCTGGACTCAGGCATGTTCGGCAGCATCCCCGACCGCCCGTGACCGTCTAACATCCTCGGGCATGCTCACCCCGGCCGCGCTGTGGCAGCGGGTGCATGCCCGTGACCCCGAGTACGACGCGATGCGCCGGGCGGTCCGCGCCGGGCTGATGTTGCCGGTGGTCGCCGCGGCCGGGTTCAGCTTCGGCGGCGTGCAGACACCGCTGTTCGCCATCCTCGGTGCGGTCGCCCTGCTGATCCTGGCGGACTTCCCCGGTAACCGGCCCGCCCGCGCGCTGGCCTACGCCGGCCTCGGTGTCAACGGGGCCATCCTGATCACCCTGGGCACCGTGGTGGCGCCGGTGCCATGGCTGGCCGTGACGGTGATGTTCGTGGTCGCCGTGGCGGTGATGTTCGCCGGCGTGCTCAGCGAGATCGTGGCGGCGGGCCAGCGCTCGACCCTGCTCACCTTCGTCCCGGCGTTGTGCCTGCCCCCGGGCCCCATCCCGGACCGGCTGCTTGGCTGGGTGATCGCGCTCGCATTGTGCGTGCCGGCCGCGCTGTTCCTGTTCCCGCCGCGCCACCACAACGAATTGCGGCTCTACGCGGCGCGGGTCTGCGCCACGCTGGCCGACCGGCTGGATCGAGACGCCTCCGCTGACGACGTGACAGAAGCGATGGACAAGCTGCGCACCATTTTTCTGGGCGCCGACTTCCGCCCCGTCGGGCTCACCGCGGGCAGCCGCGCACTGGTCCGGGTGATCGACGACCTGCAATGGCTGTCCGACCTGGTCAAGGGATCCTCCGGTGTCCTGCTCGCCGAACTGCGCGAACCGATCGTGGCGGTACTGCGCGAATCCGCCGCCGTGCTGGAGACCGGCGGGCCGGAACGCGAAACGCACCGCGCCGCACTGGCGCATGCGCTGGCCATGCAGCGGCTCATCGCGCAGAGCCGCTACCGCGAGGACATTCTGGAGATCCTCGGCGAACCCGATGACGCGGCCGCCGTACTGATCGGCCGGAAGTTGTTGACGCGCAGGACCATATCGGCATGCGTGTCGGCGACCGGCCGGGTGATCGGACTGGCGGCCGATGCCGACGCCCGGCCGGTCTGGGCCCGCGTGCTGGGCCGGCGACTACCGGATTCCGGGGCGGCCGCCCGGGTACTTTCGGAATCCGAGGCCATCGCCGTCATTCCGTCCGGGTTCGTCGCCACCCGGGCGGTGGTGGTACGCAACAGCGTTCGCACCGGACTGGGCCTGGCGCTGGCGGTCGGGGTGACGCACCTGTTCCCGTTGCAGAACGGGCTGTGGGTGGTGCTGGGCGCAATGTCGGTGCTGCGCAGCAGCGCACTGACCACCGGCACCCGGGTGGTACGCGCGGTCACCGGGACGGTGATCGGGTTCGGCCTCGGCGCGGCCTTCATCGCCCTGATGGGGGTGGATCCGTTGGTCATGTGGCTGACATTGCCGGTGGTGGCGTTCGGATCGGCGTTCGTCCCGGAAGTGGCGTCCTTCATCGCCGGCCAGGCCGCATTCACCATGATGGTGGTGATCATCTTCAATCTGATCCACCCGATCGGCTGGCGGGTCGGACTGATCCGGGTCGAGGACGTGATCATCGGCGCCCTGGTCGGCGTGGTGGTGTCGCTGCTGTTGTGGCCGCGCGGCGCAGCCCCGGCGGTGGCCAGGTCCCTGGATGCCGCGCGCCAAGCGGGCGTCGCCTACATGAGAGCCGCGGTGTTGAGGGTGACACGAGGCGCCTCCGAGGAGGCCGACGACCGGATCAGCACCCTCGGATTCGCCGCGCTCTCCGCCGGACGCACCGTGGATGACACAGTGCGCCACTATCTTTCGGAGAGCGGCGGCTTGACCGACCAGCGAGCTCCGGTGATCCGGTCGGCCAACCGCGCCACCCGGCTGCGTGGGGCCGCCGAGCTGATCGCGGACGTGGTGCCCCCTCCGCTGCAGGCCTACCCGGACGTCCGCACGGTGCTCGAATCCCACTGCGACGCACTCTGCGAACGGTTCCGCGGCGTCGAGTCGGTGACGTTCGGGGCGCCGATCAGTGATGACTTCGTGCGGGCGCTGCGGGCCGGAGCCGGTGACGGCGAGCTGGCGGTGTCCGCGGCGCTGCCGCTGGTCGCCGTGGCCGCCAATCTGGGTGAGCTGGAGCTGCTCTACCCCGAACCCGCAGCCCGGCCCGTCACTCGTCCCTGACCGCCCGGTAGGGCATCAGCGCGTCGGGCGGCACGGTGCCGAACCGGCCCGCATTGAAGTCCTCCAGCGCCTCGATCACCTCGGACTTGGAGTTCATCACGAACGGCCCGTAGTGGAAGACCGGCTCGCGAATCGGCTTGCCGCCCAACAGCAAAACCTCCATGGCCGGGCGATTCGAATCCTGGGTACCGTCCGCGGCCACCGTGATCCGGTCGCCCGGCCCGAGCACGGTCAGCTGACCCTGCTGGATCGGATGGTTCACCGGCCCCACCGTGCCGCGACCGGACAGCACATAGACCAAGGCGTTGAAGCCCCGGTCCCAGGGCAGATCCAGCCGGGCGCCGGGCGCAATGGTGGCGTGTGCCAACGTGATCGGGGTGTGCGTGCCACCAGGGCCGGCCTGACCGTCGACCTCACCGGCGATGACACGCAGCAGCGCGCCGCCGTCGGCCGAAGACAACAGCTTGACCTCGCGACCCTCGATGGCCTGGTATTTCGGCGTGGCGAACTTGTCCGCGCGGGGCAGATTCACCCACAGCTGGATGCCGTGGAAGACACCGCCACTCTCGACGAGTTCGGCCGGCGGCGTCTCGATGTGCAGGATGCCCGAGCCGGCGGTCATCCACTGGGTCGCACCGTCGGTGATCAACCCACCCCCGCCGTGCGAATCCTGGTGGGCGAAGCGACCGTCGATCATGTAGGTCACGGTCTCGAAGCCGCGGTGCGGGTGCCAGTCGGTGCCCCGGGGTTCGCCGGGCTGGTATTCGATCTCGCCCATCTGATCCATGTGGATGAACGGATCGAGGTCGGCGGCGCTCACCCCGGCGAACGCGCGCACGACGGGGAAGCCCTCACCCTCGAACCCGCGGGGGCCGGTGGTGACGGAGCGCACCGGGCGCTCGGTATCGGTCGGACTGGGCCCCGCGATCCGGGGCAAGGTCAGCGTATCGGCTGTGATGGCAGGCATGTTTCAATTAACCGGACTGTAGTCCGATTCATTCCCCGGGACGGTCTAACCCAGTACGGCCAGTGCCGCCGCGCGGGCTTGCGCGGCGCTGGCGGTGCCCAGCACCGCATCGGCGGCCGCCCGGCACTGCTGCAGCGTCACCTGCCCCAGCTTGGCGCCCACCCCCTGCACGGCGGCCGCCGCCGCCGACAGCGATGTCACGCCGAAGCCGGCGAGCACACACGCCAGCAGCGGGTCGGCCGCGGCTTCCCCGCAGACACCGACCGGCTTACCCGCGGCGGCACCGGCTTTCACCGTCATCGCCACCAGCGCAAGCACCGCCGGTTGCCACGGGTCGGTGAGCGTGGCCAGGTCGGCCGACATCCGGTCGGCGGCCATCGTGTACTGCGCCAGGTCGTTGGTGCCGATCGACAGGAAGTCGACATGCTCCAGGATCCGGTCGGCCAGCAGCGCCGCGGCGGGGATCTCGATCATCACTCCCGGCGTCAGGCCGTGTGCGCGGGCCTTGTCGGCGAAGCTCTTCGCCTCCTCGGCGGTGGCGATCATCGGCGCCATCACCCAGGGCGGGTTGCCGGTCCGCTGCGCCGCGGCGGCGACGGCCGCCAGCTGGCGCTCCAGCAGTCCGGGGTTGCCGGTGGCGATGCGGATGCCGCGCACGCCGAGCGCGGGGTTGGCCTCGTCGGGATGCCCGGCGAATTTCAGCGGCTTGTCCGATCCGGCATCCAGCGTCCGGACCACGACCTTGTGGCCGGCGAAGGCCTCGAGCACCTCGGCGTAGATGGCCGCCTGCTCGTCCACGGTCGGCTCGGAATCGGTGTTGAGAAAGCACATCTCGGTGCGGAACAGCCCGACACCCTCGGCGGGTGTCTGCCGGGCCGCACGCGCGGCGGCGCCGTCCTGGACGTTGGCCAGCACGGCGACGGCGTGGCCGTCCGCGGTGGCGCCGGGACCGGACCAGTTGGCGGCGGTCGCGGCGGCGCGCTGCGCCTGGGCCACTTCGGCACGGGCGGTGGCTTCGTCCGGCGAGACCGTGATGGTGCCGCGGGTCCCGTCGACGAGGACCAGCACTCCGGCGGGCACATCGTCGAGGCCGGGGATCGCGACGATGCAGGGGATGCCGAGCTGGCGGGCGATGATGGCGGTATGGCTGGTGGGCCCGCCCAGCGTGGTGGCCAGCGCCAACACCAGGGACGGATCCAGGCCGGCGGTGTCGGCCGGCGCGAGGTCTTCGGCGAGCAGGATCGACGGCACGTCGGGTTGCGGTACCCCCGGCTCGGGCAGGCCCACCAGTTCGGCGATCACCCGGTCCCCGATATCTCGCAGATCGGTGACCCGCTCGGCCATCATCCCGCCGATCTGGGTGAACATCCCGACGAACTGGTCGACGGCCGCCGCCACCGCACGTACCGCGGGGATGCCCTCGGCGATGCGTTTCTCGGCCGCGGCCAGCCACGCTCGGTCCTGCGCCAGCCCGGCTGTGGTGGCGAGCACCTCGGCGGCCGCACCGGTCGCGCGCCCCGCCCGATCCCGTAATCGGTCGGCCACGGCGGCCGCCGCGGCGCTGAAGCGGGCGGCCTCGGCCGGACGCTCGTCGTCGCCCAGCGCATCGGCCCCGAGGTCGATCACGGGTTTACGGCCGGGACGGATCACCGGGGCGTACGCGACGCCGGGTACTACCGGGACACCGGTCAGGACTCTCACACCGGTGTCCGTCACAGATGAAGAACTCATGTGAGCCAGGTTACAAGAAATCGTTGACAAGTCAACACAAACAAGCGTAAAACAACACATACCAACATTTGCCCACCGAGTCGCACCCGGATAACCCACCCGAACGCAGACCTCGAGCTACCGAGACCGGAGCCATGTACGCCGAAGAACGTCAGCAGGCGATCGCCACCCTGGTGATCCGGCAGGGCCGCGCGTCCGTGGCCGAGCTGGCGCAGGCCTACGACGTCACCACCGAGACCGTCCGGCGCGACCTGGCCGCCCTGGACAAGGCCGGTCTGGTGCGGCGGGTGCACGGGGGTGCGGTGCCGGCACGGTCGCTGCACCTCGTCGAGCAGGACGTCACCGAGCGCGACACCACCAGGGCCGACCACAAGGACGCGATCGCCACGGCCGCCGCCGAGTTCTTTCCACTGTCCGGATCGAGCGTGCTGCTCGACGCCGGCACCACCACCAGCCGGATCGCCGCGGCCATCCCGACCGATCGCGCGCTGGTGGTGGTCACCAACTCGATACCGGTCGCCGCCCGGCTGTCGGCCGTCCCGTCGGTCACGCTGCAACTGCTCGGCGGGCGGGTCCGCGGCCTCACCCAGGCCGCGGTGGGTGAGCCCGCCCTGCACGTGCTGGACAACCTGCGGGTGGACATCGCGTTCATCGGCACCAACGGCATCAGCGCCCGGCACGGGCTGTCCACCCCGGACCCCGACGAGGCCGCGGTCAAACGTGCAATGGTCCGCAGCGCCAATTATGTTGTGGTGGCTGCAGATTCGTCCAAGATCGGACGTGAAGAGCTGGTCAGTTTTGCCCCCCTGGCCAGCGTCGACGCGCTGGTCACCGATACCGAGATCGCCGAAGCCGACCGCGCCGAACTGGCCGGCCTCGGCATCGAGATCGTCCTCGCAGGAGACCCGCCGTGATCGTCACCGTCACTCCCAATCCGAGCATCGACCGCACGGTCACGCTCTCCACTCCGCTCACCCGCGGCGCGGTACACCGGGTCGGGTCGGTCACCGATGAACCCGGCGGCAAGGGTGTCAACGTGGCCCGCGCCCTCGGCCTGGCCGGCGTGGCTGCCATCGCCGTACTGCCGGCCTCCGACGCCGATCCCATGCTCACCGCGCTGCGGGCCGCGGGCGTGCCGTTCCGCAACGTGCCGATCACCGGCGCGGTGCGAACCAACCTCGCCATCACCGAAAATGACGGCACCACAACCAAACTCAACGAGCCCGGCGCGCTCGTCGAGGCCGGTGCGCTGCAGCAGCTGACCCACACCGTCCTGCAAGCCGCCCAGGAGGCCAGCTGGGTGGTGCTGTCGGGCTCGCTTCCCCCGGGCATTCCGACCCACTGGTACGCCGACGTGGTGGCGGCGTTGTCCGGGTACGGCTGCCGGGTCGCCGTGGACACCTCCGACGCACCGCTGGCCGCACTCGCCGAAGGTTTCGGCACCGCCGCGCCCGACGTGATAAAGCCGAACGCCGAGGAGCTCGCCGGCCTCACCGGATACTCCGGCGAGGAACTGGAAAATGCTGTGGCCCAAGGCGACACCGGCCCGGTAGTGGCCGCCGCCCGCCAGCTCGTCGACCGCGGCGCGGCCGCCATCCTGGTCACCCTGGGCGCATCGGGAGCCGTGCTGGTCGACGGGAACGGCAGCTGGCTGGCCACCCCGCCACCGACCACCCCGCGCAGCACGGTCGGCGCAGGGGATTCCGCACTGGCCGGCTATGTGCGGGCCGCACTCGCCGATGCGCCGCCGGCCCAGCGGTTGCAGATGGCCGTCGCCTACGGCAGTGCCGCGGCCGCGCTGCCCGGCTCCGCACTGCCCACGCCGTCGCAGCTGAACCTGGACGCCGTCGCAGTGAAGACGCTCTCACCATCCATCGCCGGATCCTGAACCCCACCACAAGAAGGTCACCTCATGTCATCCACCGATACCGGAACCCCGGTCATCACCACCGATCTGGTTCTGTTGGACACCGACGCCGGCACCAGCAACCAGTCCGTGATCAGCCGGATCGCCGCGCTGCTGGCCGGCGCCGGGCGCACCAGCGATGTCGACGGCCTGGTCACCGCCGCCATGGCCCGTGAGGGTCAGTCGGCCACCGGCCTGCCCGGCGGGATCGCCATCCCGCATTGCCGCTCGGCCTTCGTCGACACCCCCACCATCGGGTTCGCCCGGCTTTCCCCCGCGGTCGACTTCGGCGCCCCCGACGGGCCCTCCGACCTGGTCTTCCTCATCGCCGCACCGGACTCCGGCGGCGCCGAGCATCTCAAACTGCTCTCCAGCCTGGCCCGGGCGCTGGTCCGCAAGGAGTTCGTGGAATCCCTGCGGGCGGCGAAGACGGCGGGTGACCTGGTGGCCCTCGTCGACGGCGTGGTGAACCCGGCCCCCGCCGGCAGTCCCGCCGCCGCCTCCGTTCCGCCCGTACCCGCCAAGTCCACCTCCATCGTCGCGGTCACCGCGTGCCCCACCGGTATCGCGCACACCTATATGGCCGCCGACGCCCTCAAATTAGCCGCCGAGCGGGCCGATATCACGCTCGCCGTCGAGACCCAGGGCTCCTCGGGTGGCACCGCGCTGTCGGCCGCCACCATCGCGGCAGCCGACGCCGTCATCTTCGCCACCGATGTCGGGGTCAAGGACAAGTCGCGCTTCGCCGGGAAACCCGTCATCGCATCGGGTGTGAAACGGGCCATCAACGAACCCGACAAGATGATCGCCGAAGCCGTCTCGGCGGCAACCGATCCCAACGCCGCACGGGTCGCCGGCACCGCGGCCGACGCCGCCGCCGGTTCGTCGACCGGCGGTCTGGGCTGGGGTACCCGGTTGCGCCAGATCCTGCTCACCGGCGTGAGTTACATGATCCCGTTCGTGGCCGCCGGCGGTCTGCTGATCGCGCTGGGCTTCCTGTTCGCCGGCTACGACATCGCGAACGCCCCCGACGGGGCGAAGGGGTTGTCCTTCGGGATGAACTCGCTGGGCGCGCACATCGCGACCGAGAACTCGTTGGCCAGCCTGCCGGCCGGCGGGTTCGCCCAGTATCTCGGCGCGGTGTTGTTCACCCTCGGCGGCCTGGCCTTCATGTTCCTGGTTCCCGCGCTGGCCGGCTACATCAGCTTCGCCATCGCCGACCGGCCCGGTATCGCACCCGGATTCACCGCAGGGGCGGTCGCGGTGTTCGTCGGCGGCGGTTTCATCGGCGGCATCGTCGGCGGCCTGATCGCCGGGTTCGCGGCACTGTGGATCAGCAAGATCAATGTGCCGCAGGTGTTCCGGGGTCTGATGCCGGTGGTCATCATCCCGCTGTTCGCCTCGCTGATCGTCGGCCTGCTGATGTTCATGCTGCTCGGCCGGCCGCTGGCCGCGATCACCTCCGGACTGACCAACTGGCTCAACGGCTTGACCGGCGCGTCGGTCATCCTGCTCGGGGTGATCCTCGGCCTGATGATGTGCTTCGACCTGGGCGGGCCGGTCAACAAGGCCGCCTACGCCTTCGCCACCGCGGGCCTCAACGTCACCGATGTCGCATCGTTGCGCATCATGGCCGCGGTGATGGCCGCCGGTATGGTGCCCCCGCTGGCCATGGCGCTGGCCACCCGCCTGCGGCCCGGGCTGTTCAGCGAGCCGGAACGGGAGAACGGCAATGCCGCATGGTTCCTCGGCGCCGCGTTCATCAGCGAGGGCGCCATTCCCTTCGCTGCCGCCGATCCGCTGCGGGTCATCCCGTCGATGATGGCCGGCGGCGCCGTCACCGGAGCACTCATCATGGCCTTCGACGTCACCCTGAAGGCACCGCACGGCGGCATCTTCGTGTTCTTCGCGATCGGCCACCTGGTGTGGTTCCTGGTCGCGCTGGCCGCCGGAACCGCCATCGCCGCAGTGGCCGTCGTGGTCGCCAAACAGTTCGCCAAGACCCCCGTTTCCGCCTGATCGACCCGCACCCACCAGAAGGAGAACAGTTATGCCCAGCAAGACCGTCACCGTCGGATCCGCCATCGGCCTGCATGCCCGGCCCGCCGCGATCATCGCCGAGGCCGTCGTCAACGCCGGCGTCCCGGTCACCCTCGCCGTCGACGGGGGTGAGCCGGTGGACGCGGGCTCGGCCCTGATGATCATGACCCTCGGCGCTGGCAACGGCGCGCAGGTGACCGTGAGCTCCGACGATGCGGCGGCACTGGCATCCGTGGCGGACCTGGTCGCCCAGGATCTCGACGCCTGACGCGCCCTCACGGCATGCCAAGAAAGCGCTGCTGACCCCTTCTTCGCCCCCGTAATATTGCTCTGACGCCGCCCGCGGGACTCGTCTGGCAGGCTGACGTTGCGCGAACACGCCGCCTACACGGGGCCTTCGCTTTGCTGCGGTTGTGCCTGCACATCCGCATCCGGGGATCGCAAGGGGGAGTGGGAACGTGCGACGTATCGCCGCGCTGCTGGCCGCCTGCGCGCTGCTGGTGGGCACCGCTCCGCCGGCCGGCGCCGTGGAGCCGCCGATGATCGACCCGGCTGCGGTGCCACCCGACGAGACCGGGCCCGATCAGCCCACCGAGCAGCGGCGCGTGTGCTCGGCGCCGATCACCTTCCCGAACCCGAACTTCACCGACAAGCCGTGGGCGAACGAGTATCTGCGGATCGCCGACGCCCAGAAGTTCGCCACCGGGGCGGGTATCACGGTGGCCGTCATCGACACCGGGGTCAACGGTTCACCGCGGGTGCCCGCCGAACCGGGCGGTGACTTCGTCGACAAGGCCGGCAACGGGATGTCCGACTGCGATTCGCACGGCACCCTGACGGCCTCGATCATCGCCGGCAGGGGCGCTCCCACCGACGGATTCGTCGGCATCGCACCCGATGCCCGCATCCTGTCGCTGCGCCAGACCTCGGACAACTTCCAGCCGGTCGGCTCCCGGACCGACCCCAACGATCCGAACAGCACCCAGACGGCGGGCTCGCTGCGCAGCCTGGCCCGGTCCATCGTGCACGCGGCCAATCTGGGCGCGCAGGTGATCAACATCAGCGAGGCGGCCTGCTACAAGGTCACCCGGCCGATCAACGAATCCGGTGTGGGCGCGGCCATCAACTACGCCGTCAACATTAAGGGCGCGGTGATCGTGGTCGCCGCGGGCAACACCGGCCAGGATTGCTCCCAGAACCCGCCCCCGGAAGCCGACCAGCCCGACGACCCGCGCGGCTGGAAACAAGTCCAGACCATCGTGTCGCCCGCCTGGTACTCGCCGCTGGTGCTCACCGTCGGCGGCATCGGCGAGACCGGACAACCCAGCAGCTTCTCGGTGTCCGGTCCGTGGCTGGATGCCGCGGCACCGGCGGAGAACATCACCGCGCTCGGTTATGACGGCAATCCGGTCAACGCGCTGGCCGGCGCGGACGGGCCCATCCCGATCGCCGGCACCTCCTTTGCGGCCGCCTATGTGTCCGGGTTGGCGGCCCTGTTGCGGCAGCGGTTCCCCGACCTCACCCCGGCGCAGATCATGAACCGGATCACCGCGACCGCCCGGCATCCCGGTGGTGGGGTGGACAACTATGTCGGCGCGGGCGTCATCGACCCGGTCGCGGCGCTCACCTGGGACGTCCCGGCCGGCCCCAACGCGGTGCCCTACCGGGTCAAGCAGCTGCCGCCGCCGGTCTACATCGCCCCGCCGGACCGCAGACCCATCACCATCGTGGTGCTGACCGGCACCGCGGTGGCGCTGATCCTCGGGATCGGCGCCCTGGCCCGCCGAGCGCTGAGGCGCCGATGAAGGAGTTCTTCGGCCAGTTCGGATTCCGGTTCAGCACCGGCCACCTGGTGTGGGCGGCGGTGCTGATACCGGCCGTCGTCGTGGTGTCGATCCCGATGAACCTGTTGTGGCTCGGGATCACCCTCGGCGCACTGATGTCGATCGCGACCACTCTCACCCTCCGCGGCCGTCGCCTCACCGGATGGATCGCCGCGTTGTTCTCCTGGCGCCGGCGGCACACCGTGGCGCCGCCGGCACCGTCGGAACCCGATGTCGGGGCGACGGTGCTACCCGGCGACCACGTCGCGGTGCGGTGGGAGGGCGACGAACTGATCGCGACCATCGAACTGGTGCCCCGGGCTTTCACGCCGACCGTGCTGGTCGCAGGGCAGGCCTTCACCGACGATGTGGTGGACACCAGGCTGGTCGAACAACTCGTCGCGGCGCACTGTCCCGAATTGGAGGCCGATGTCGTGTCGGCGGGCTACCGGGTGGGCAAGAGCGCACCCGCCAGTCTGGTGGCGCTCTACGAGCAGGTGGTGGGCCCCTACCCCGCGCCGGCGAACCGGCGAACCTGGATTGTGTTGCGCGCCGACCCCGAGCTCACCCGCAGACCCGCCCAACGCCGCGAGTCCGGGGTCGCCGGACTGGCCCGCTACCTGGTGGCCTCCACCACCCGGATCGCCGATCAGCTGGCCGGCCACGGAATCGATGCCCGGTGCGGGCGCAGCTTCGATGATTTCGACCGCGCCACCGAGATCAGCTTCGAGCGCGAATCCTGGTCATCGATCAAGGGCCGCAGCACCTTCACCGCGGCATACGTGGCACCGGGCGGCCCGAACACATGGTGGTCGGCCCGCGCCGATCACACCATCACCCGGGTGCGGATCCGGCCGGGCGCCGCACCCACCACCACGGTGCTGCTCACCACGCTGGCCAATCCGAGCACCCCACGCGGCTTCTCCTGCCTGTTCGGTGGTCAGCGGGCCGCGCTGCTGGGCAAGAGCCCGGTCTCCGACCGGCACTATGAACTGCCGATCGGATCCGCCGGCGTCCTGGTGGGCGAGACCGCGGACCGCTACCCGGTGTACATGCCGTTCGACGACGTGGACGTCAGCATCAATCTGGGTGACGCCCGGTTGTTCACCCAGTTCGTGATCCGCAGCGCCGCCGCCGGCGGCGTGGTGACACTGGGCCCACAGTTCCGCGAATTCGCCGGCTTCATCAACGCCCGGATCGGGAAGGAGGCCAAGGTCACCTGGCCGACTGCCACCACCTACCTCGGCCCGCATCCCGGTGTCGGGCGAGTGGTGCTGCGCAGCAACTTCATCGGCACCCCGCGGCACCGGCAGTTGCCCATCCGGCTGATCAATCCCCGTGAGGAGAGCCGGTACCAGATGGCCCTGGAGGGCGCATGAAGGCGACGGCATGACAGCCGAAGCGAGGGTCGTCACCTCCGAACTGCGAGGTCTGGCGGGCGCCCTGCGCGGCGTCTTCTGGTACCAGCCCGACGTCGCGGCCGAGCCGCCGGATCAGCTGCCGCTGGCCATCGCGGCCGCCGCGAACCTGAACGCGAATGCCGCTGCGCTGCAGCAGTATCAGAAGATCGCCGAGGCGGAGGGGCAGCGGCTCGGTGAGATGCTGGATTCCGCCGCCACCGCGTACGACGAAGTCGACGAACGGTACAAGGACGCCCTCGACGATCCGCAGCGGCACGCGATGGTCGAGGCCATCACCGTGCGCCCACCGTCGACTCCGCTGCCGCCGTTACCGGATACGCCGCCCGTGCCCCAGTCGCTGGACGCCAGCGGATACAGCGATATCGAACAGACCCATGCGCTGCTGCTCAGCGGCAGCGAGGCCGCGTTGCGGGTGGCTGCGGTGCAATGGGGCCTGGCCGCCGACAGTGCCGAGGGTGGCCGGCCGCAGCAGGACACCAACAACTGGGAAGGCGACGCCGCCGATGCCGCCCACCAGCGGCTCAACGATTACGGCCAGTGGTGCACCGACCTCGGTGCGGCCTGGCGCAGGCTGGCCGAAGCGGCCGAGAAGGTCGCCCGAGCGCATCAGACTGCCGTGACCGAGCACACCGTGGTCTACGCCAAGTACCAGGCCGCCAAGCAGATACTCGCGGACTTGCTCGCCAAGGGGGCGCAAGCGCAGGCGCAGGCGATTCAGGCCGAGATGGTGAAGCTGCAGCAGAAGTCCGACGAGGTGCGGCAGGACTACGCCGGGCACGCGACGTTCGATCAGGTGAAGGTCCGCGACCCGGAATTCGCGTCACGCGGTGGGGGTGGCACCACATCGAGTGGCTCCGGCGGTGGCGGCGGCAATCCGGGCGGCGGCGGTGGCGGGCAACCGGCCGGGGCGCCCCAACCGCTGTCCACCCCCGCCGCCCCGCAGGGCTCGGATCCGACGTCGGGCGGCCAGTCGCCGTCCGGATTGGGCGGCGGCGCACCGGCTTCCGGGGGCAGCCCGGCCGGCAAGGGTGGCGGCACCCCGTCGGCCGGTGGCGGATCCCCGGCCGAGGGCGGGCAGAGCGCAGGTGGGTTGCCGAGCGGTGGGTTACCCGGGGGCATGCCCGACCTGGGGCTCGACGATCCGGGTGTCAGCCCGGCGTCGACGGGCAGCGCCGGCGGTACCGGTGGCGGCGGCTCCGGTGGCGGTGCCGGCGCCGGTGGTGGGCGGGGGATGCCGTTGCAGCCCAGCGTCGGCGCCGAAACCGTGGCACCCGCCCCCGGCGGCGCGCGCGGCGGTGGAACCGGCGGGATTCCGGCGTCGGCCATGGGTGCCGGGATGGGCGGCATGGGCGGCGGGATGGGCGGCATGGGGCACGGCGGCGCCCAGCAGGGCAAGGAGAAGAAGCGCGATCCCAATCTCGCTCCCGACGAGGAGCTCTACACCGAGGACCGGCCGTGGACCGAGCCCGTGATCGGTGCGCGCCGGCGCCGCGATACCCCGGACAAGGAGAGCAAGTGAGCCTGCAACCGCCCGACGATATGCACCCGCAGGTGGCCGCGGTGCTTCGCCAGGCCGGCCGGCTGCAGGATCTGATGGACGGTCAGCTGCAGAAGATGGCGAACGAATCATTCACGGCCGCAGATGGATCCGATACCGTCGAGGTCACCCTCAATGGTCACCACCATCTGGTTGACGTCCATCTGGCCGACGGCGTGCTGCGGCTCGGTGCCGACACGGTGTCGCACCGGCTCAACGAGGCCTTGCACAACGCCACCGAGGTGGCCAGCGAGTCCATTGCGGTGGACCAGGATCGGCTCAACGAGGCCATCGCCGAGATCACCGGGGAACCGCCGGCCCAAGCCTGAACTAGACCACCAGTACCCCGGCCGACTCGATTCCGACCCGGACCCGCTCCCCCACTGCGAACGACGGCCCGCCGCCGACCTGCGCGTAGAGCGGTGGCCCGTCCGCAGCATCATCGAAGGTGACGAAAACCCTTGAGAGCGCGCCGAGGAAGGACACCGACTGCACCGTCGCCGGGCCCGCCGGGTCCACGGCGAGCCGCACCGCCTCCGGCCGCACCAGAGCCGTTCCTGGGCCGGCGACCGAACCCGGCAGTGCCGGTACGCTTCGGTCCCACAATCGCACCTGCCCATCGGCCACCTGCGCGGGAATGCGGTTGCTCAGGCCGACGAACTCGGCGACGAACCGGGTGGCCGGCGCGGTGTACAGCTCGGCCGGCGCGGCCAGCTGCTCCAGTCGCCCCGCATTAATCACGCCGACCCGGTCGGCGACGGCGAGGGCCTCCTCCTGATCGTGGGTGACGAACAGTGTGGTGATGCCGACTTCCTGTTGCACCCGGCGGATCTCGTCGCGCAGCTGGGTACGCACCTTGGCGTCCAGCGCCGACAGCGGCTCGTCGAGCAACAGCATCCTGGGCCGGACCGCAAGGGCCCGCGCCAGGGCCACCCGCTGCTGCTGACCACCGGAGAGCTCCGTGGCATACCGACCGGACTGCGTCGAAAGCCCTACCAGTTCGAGCGACTCCATGGCACGGATCTCCCTGTCCCGTTTGGCCACCCCGCGCATCTTCATCCCGAAAGCCACGTTGTCCCGCACCGTCAGATGCGGAAACAGGCTGTACGCCTGGAACACCATGCCCATATCGCGCCTGTTGGCCGGAACACGGCTGATATCGTGGCCGTCCACCCACACGGTGCCCGCGCTCGCCTCGTCGAGGCCGGCCAGGATCCGCAGCGCGGTGGTTTTCCCGCACCCGGACGGCCCGAGCAGCGCGACGAGCTCACCGGGCTCCATGCGCAAGGTGAGCCCGTCCAGCGCCCGCACCTGCCCGTAGTGGCGGGTCAGCTCACGTAGTTCCACCGCAACACCGGCCGTCATCTTCGGCGCCCCCTTCTGGTCACCAGCGAAAGCATCAGCAGCAGAACGAATCCGAACATCAGGGTGGCCAGCGAGGCAGCCACCGATGTCGGTCCGTCGGCCTTGCCGATCGTCACGATCTGCACCGGTAGCGTCATGTAGCCCGAAAGCGACGCCACCGTGTATTCACCGAGCACCACGGCAATCGAGATGAACGCCGCCGCGACGATGCCCGACCACACATTGGGCACGATGACCCGCAGGATGGTGGTGGTCCAGCCGGCACCCAGTGACCGGGCCGCCTCGGCGAGCGTCGTCAGGTCGATCGCGGCCAGCGCCGCATCCAGTGCGCGGTATGCGAACGGCAGCACCAGCACGATATAGACGAACGTCAGCGTCAACGCGGATTCGCCCAGCAGGTAGGTCACCCACAGGTACACGTTGCGCAGACCCACGACGACCACCAGCGCGGGAATCGTCAAAGGCAGCAGGCACAGGAAGCCGATCGGTGCACTGGCCCACGGGGTGCGTAACCGCACCCAGATCATCGTCGGCACCAACAGCGCGAGCATGGCCGCCACCGTCAGCACCGCCAGCAGCAGCGAGGTGAGGATCGCGGTGACCAGTTCGTCGTCGGTGACCAGGCTGCGCCATGCTTGCAGCGTGCGTGCGCCACCGCCGGGGTCTCTGGTGGAGAAATCCGCCATCGCGTACAGCGGGATGAGGAAGAACAGCGCGAACAGTGTCCAGAGTCCGCCGCGCACAAGCCTGTTGGTCATCGCAGCCACCTCGCGGTGCGACGTACCAGGGCGTTGTAGGCCACCATCACCACCGCGACGACGACGATCATCTCCAGCGCCAGAGCGTAGGCGAATCCGGATTGGCCCAGCACGATCTCACTGGTCAGGGCCGCCCGGATCAGCAGCGGCACGATGGGGCTGCCCTGGCTGACCAGCGCGGCGGCGGTGGCATAGGCGGCAAACGCGTTGGCGAACAACAACAGCGCCGATCCGAGAAAGGCCGGGGTGAGCAGCGGGATGCCCACCTCCCGCCAGTACTGCCACGGGCCGGCGCCGAGGCTGACGGCGGCCTCCCGCCATTGCACGCGCAACCCTTCCAGCGCGGGCAGGAACACGATGACCATCAACGGGATCTGGAAATAGCAGTACACCAGGATCAATCCGGGCACCCCGTAAAGCCAGCCCGACCCTGCCAGATCCCAGCCGAACATCTGCTGCGCCCAGACCGTCAGCACGCCGTTCAGACCGATGGTGGCCAGGAATGCGAAAGCCAGTGCCACACCGCCGAACTGGGCCAGCACGCTGCACAGCGACAAGACCGCCCTGCGCAGCAGCGAATTCTGCGCGCTGCCGACGATCAGCCAGGCCAGCACCGCCCCGAGGACAGCGCCGATCAGCGCGGTGCTGGCGGACAACACCAGGCTGCGGCCCAACGCCGCCAGCGGCGCCTCGGTGAACAGCGTCGCGATCCGGGCCAGCGAGAAGCGGCCGTCCACGACCACGGCATTCACCAGGACCGTCACCGTCGGGATGATCAGGAACACGCCCACCACCGCCAGGAAGGGCAGCAACGGGAGCGCCTCGCGGACGCGGCGCATGTCGATCAGCCGACCGCCTTGGCCCAGTTGGCTTTCAGATACTCGGTGGCCTTCTTGTTCTGGTCCACGGAGACGAAGGTGGCCGCGCCGTCGACCGGCGGCAGGGTGCCGTAGACGGCCCGATCGATGCTGCCCTTGGTGACCATCGAGTCCGCCCGCACCGGCCGGGCACCGCCGGCCAGGTAGAGGTTCTGCCCTTGGTCGCTGTACAGGAATTCCTGCCACAGGCGGGCCGCCGCCGGATGCGGAGCGTCGGAGTTGATGGCCTGGAAGTAGTACCCGGCCACGGCCGCGTTGTGCGGGATGATCACCTTCCAGGAGGGCATCTTCTTGGACTGCGCGACGTTCAGGTAATCCCAATCGATCACCACCGGCGTCTGTCCGGCGGCGATGGTCGCCGGGGTGGGATCGACGGGCAGGAAGTTACCCGCCTGGTTCAGCTTGCCGAAGAACTCGACGCCGGGGGCGATGTCGTCCGGTGAACCGCCCTGCGAGACGGACACCATCATCACCCCGGAGAACGCGGCGCCGGCCTGCGTCGGGTCTCCGTTGAGTGCCACCTTGCCCTTGAGCTCCGGCTTGAGCAGGTCGTCCACACCGGCGATCACACCCACCTTGGCGGAGTCGTATCCGATGGACATGTATCCGCCATAGTCGTTGACCCACTGCCCGTTCGGGTCCTTGAAGTCATCCGAGATCTCGGCGAAGTGCTCGACCTTGTACGGCGCGAACACCCCGGTGTTGGCCAGGGCCACCGACTGCCCCAGGTCGAACACGTCGGGCGCGGTGCTGCGGCCCTTCTGTTGCTGGGCGGCATTGATCTCTTCCTGGCTGTTGGCGCCCGGCTGCGCGGAGTTCACCTTGATGCCGTACTTGGCGGTGAACGCGTCGATGATGGCGCCGTAGTTGGCCCAGTCCGGCGGTAGCGCGATGACGTTGAGTTCGCCTTCCTTCTTGGCGGCCTCGATCAAGCCGTCCATGCCACCGAAATCGGCCGCCGACGTCGCGCTGCTCGCCTTGTTACCGCCGTGCTCGTCCTTGTTCTCCGGCGGCGCGCAGGAGGCGACCAGCGCGACGGTCAGGAACGTGGCGGCCGTGGTCGCCAGGAGACCAGATTTCTTCATGCGCGAACCCTCCGTGGAACAGACTTCCGGTCGGTGACGTGACGATGACAGCACCTGCTCGCCGCGATGAAGCCGCGATGAACGCACACCGACCCTACCGGCGCTTTCGCGGCCGCGACGGGCCTTCACCGAATGTCCGGACGCCCCATCCCGGGCGGGTGACCCGGCGTGCCGATCGGGCCGGACTCGGTGTTTGTGCAGGTCGGCGCCTACTATCTGGGGTGTGGCTGAACGCGAGGCCCCAGGGGGTGCACACTCCCGGGTGGACGAGGGCGCCGATCCGGTCGATGCCGGCGGCGCGATCGGCGCCGACCACCCCAGCTGGGTGGGACATAACGCCAGCGTGTGGGACGACCCGCGGCTATTCGAACCGGTAGCCGCCCGCCACGAGCCCGAGCCCGGGCCGTTCGACGCATTCAATGCGGGAACGTGGACATTCAAACCTCCACCGGCGCCCTGGTATCGCACCCAGAAGGCGACGCTGGCCCTGCTCGCCGTCGGCGCCGCGGCCATCGCCATCGTGGTGTCGGTCGTGCTGCTGGTGTTCTCGGGCTCGGGTGATCAGGACGCCCCGGACCAGGTCGACCCGTCACCGTCCGCCACGCCCACGACCACCACCACGTCGGTGCCTGCCCCCGAACCACCACCGCCGCCTCCACCGCCCCCGCCGCCGCCGCCCCCTGCGCCGGCGGAGTCCGCCCCGGCGCCCCGGCAGCGCAGTGAGCCGGAGCCGTCCTCCAAGCCCAGGATCAACGTCACCCGATCGCCGATCAGTGTTGCGCCGCAGCCCCGGTCGCCCCGATGACCGAACCGGCCGGGTTGTTCGCCGCGGCGCCCGTCGCGGTGTTGGCCACCGTCTCCGACGGCGTCCCGCACCTGGTGCCGGTGGTTTTCGCGGTCAGCGGTGACACGGTGTACACCGCCGTGGACGCGAAACGTAAATCCACCCAGCGGTTGCGGCGGCTGGCCAATATCGAGGCCAACCCGCGGGTGAGTCTGCTGGTCGACCATTACGCCGACGACTGGGCACAGCTGTGGTGGGTGCGCGCCGACGGTACCGCCGAGATCCATGCCCACGGTGACCAGATGGCGATCGGTTATGCGTTGTTGCGGGTCAAGTATCGGCAGTACGAGCGCATCGCGCTGGACGGTCCGGTGGTGACCGTCGACGTCAGCCGATGGTCGTCCTGGCACGCCTAGAGCAGGCCGAGCAGCTGCAGATCGGTGATGTACTTCTCGATCACCGGCGCGGTGACATGCGGAATGTCTTTGTCCGGGCCGATTTTCGCCTCTTGTACCGCCGCACGGAACACCTCGGTCGGGGCGATAGAGCCGTTCACCGGGGTCTCGGGGTGCTGGTAGTTGTGCAGCAGTGGCAGTAGCGAGGCTTGGCGCTGCTTGTCCGGCAGGCCACGCAGGGTGCTCTCGAAGCGCGCCAACCAGTTCGGGTAATCGCCGACCCGCTCGATCTTGTACCCGGCGTCGATCAGCCAGTCGACGAAGGTGTCCATGCTGATGCCGTCGTCGTAGGGGTTCATCACGTGGTAGGTCTCGAAGCCACTCTGCACATGCGCGCCGAGGGTCGAGATGGCTTCGGCGATGAACTCCACGGGCAGTCCGTCGTAGTGCGACTGCCGGCGACCACCGTCGGCGTCCAGTGCGTAGAAGGATTCCGGCGCGATCCCGGTGGCCACCAGGCTGAACATCATCCGGGTGAACATGTCCGGCAGGTTCAGCTGACCGGCGTAGGTGGTGTCGGCCAGGATCATGTCGCAGCGGAACACCGACACCGGCAACCCGGCCAGATCATGGGCTTCGCGCAGCAACACCTCACCGGCCCACTTGCTGGTGCCGTACCCGTTGGCGTAGTTGTCGTTGATCGCGCGCACCGCGCTCATCACCCGGACGTCGGCATCTTCGACGAACTTGCCGGGTTCGATCTGGTCGCCCACGCCGATGGTGGAGACGTAGATGAACGGCTTGATCTTGGTGGTCAGCGCGATGCGGATCAGTTCGGCGGTGCCCAGTGCGTTGGGACCGAACAGCTCGCTGTAGGGCAGCACGTGGTTGACCAGCGCGGCCGGATCGACGATGAGGTCCACGGTGTCGGCCAGCCGCTGCCAGGTGGCCCGCTCCAGTCCCAGGTCCGCCTCGCCCTTGTCGCCGGCGATGACCTCCAGGTGGTCGGCGGCCAGTTCCCGGTAGTGCGCGAGCAGCTTCGGGTCACCGGTGTCGAAGGTCTTGTCGAGACGCCTCCTCGCCTCCTCATTACTACGTGCCCGCACCAGGCAGATCAGCTTGCCGTCCACCAGGTCCATCCGCTCCAGCCACTCCAGGGCCAGATACCGGCCCAGGAACCCGGTCGCACCGGTCAGCAACACCGTACGGATCTCGGTGCTCACCTTCGGAAGTGCCGGGGCGGCAGCCAGAGTCGCGGCGTCCAGGAACTTGTCCAGGGTGAGCTCGCTCGCGGTGACCTCGGCGGCGTGCCGGCCATGCACGGAGGCGAAGGTGGGCCGTCCGGTCCCACCGGCACGCTGGGTCTCGATGTGATCGGCGACCGTCTGCAGATCCGAGGCCGGGCTGACGATCACCGACACCGGCACCTCCACACCGAAGATCTCCTGCAACAGATTGCCGAAGGTCAACGCCGACAACGAATCCCCACCCAGATCGGTGAAGTGCGCGTCCGGGGCCACATCCGAGGTCGACGCGCCGAGAAGGGCGGCTGCGGCGCGGCTGACCGTCTCGAGCACCGGTGCGTCGGCGCCCTCGGCCCGCAACGCGCGCAGTTCGCGGGCCTGTACGTCGGCCAGCTCGGTGTACAGCTCCTCCAGCGCGGGCCCGTACTGTGCCTTGAGCTTGGGCCAGGCCAGCTTGCGGATACCGGTCAGCAGACCGTTCTCCACCGTGAACGGGGTGGTCTCGATGAGGAAATCACGCGGGACCTCGTAGGACTGCAGATCCTGCGTCTTGGCGACATCCTGCAGCGACTCGGCGATGGCCCGTTTGAGGCCATCGGTGTCCAAGCGCGACAACGCTTCCGGGGTCGGCACCACCACGGCGAGCAGGTACGGCTGGGCGCTGTTGCCGTAGACGTAGATCTGGCGGACCAGCGGGCTGTTGTTGCTGAATGCGGCTTCCAGCTTGGCCAGCGTGACGAATTCGCCCTGCGCCAGCTTCAGCACGTTGTTGCGCCGGTCCACATAGCGGATCTGGTCGGGTCCGAGCTCGGCGACGATATCGCCGGTGCGGTAGAAACCGTCCTCGTCGAACACGCCCGCGGTGACTTCGGGCCGCTTGTAGTAGCCGGGGAACAGGTTGACCGTCTTGACCAGAAGCTCGCCCCGCGGATGCGGTTGGTCGGTGCGGTAATAGCCGAGGTCGGGGACGTCGACCAGCTTGTAGTCGATGGTCGGCGGGCGCTGCACCCGGCCGTCGAAGAACACCATGCCGGCCTCGGTGGAGCCGTAACCCTCGCGCAGGTGAATACCGAGGAAGTCCTCCACCCACGCCTTCAGGGCGTCGGTGATCGGCGCCGAGCCGGTCATCGCGTCCACGTAGCGGCCGCCGAGCAGGTTCTCCCGCATATCGGCCAGCACCGTCTGCTCATCCGCTCCGTGGCTGGTGCGGCTCTGGAACTCTTGGTAGAGCATCTCCCAGACCCTGGGCACGAAGTTCAGCTCGGTGGGGCGGGACAGCGCCAGATCGTCCAGCAATGTGGACAGGTCGGCCCGGGCAGCGAAGTAGCAGGTGCCACCGGCGGCCAGGGTGCTGTACAGGATGCCGCGACCCATCACGTGGCTCATCGGCATGAAATTGAGGTTGATGGACGCGACGCTCGGCCCGAACCAGGACTCGCTCGAGCGCTGCCAGAAGGAGGCGACCTGGCTCTCCAGATACATCGCGCCCTTGGGGGCGCCGGTGCTGCCGGAGGTGTAGATGAGCAACGCCAGCGGATTCGGGTCCTCGGCGCTCGGCGCCGGCGCCTGCGGCAGATCGGCGCCTCGTGCCAGCACTTCGGACAGGGTCTCGATGGTCACCGCGGCCGGGATCAGTGCCCCGGCGGCCGCAGCCAGCGCCTCGCGCTGGTCGTCGACCTCGGGGTGGTAATCGAACACGACGACGCGTTCGGGTGCGTGCCCGGTGAGTGCCAGCTCAACGGCCTCGTCGAGATAGGAGATGCTGGCGGCGATGACGCGCGGCTCCGTCTCCACCAGGATCGGCGCCAGTGCGGACGCGGCCGAACTGGACTGCAGGGGAACCGAAACTGCACCGATCTGGCCCAGCGCGGTGTCGATGACGGTGTAGTCGGCGCTGGTGAATCCGAGGATGGCCACCCGGTCGCCGGCTTCCAGGCCGACGGCATGCAGGGCGGCGGACGCCGCGCGGACCCGGTCCCACAGTTCGCCGTAGGTGACGGTGTCAAAGCGCGCAAGCAGCGCTGCGGCGGTCCGGCCGGTGGCCGGGTCGGTGACGAACTCGACGGCGCGCTGCCCGAGGGCGGGCCTGTCGGCGTAGCCGGTCAGCACGCTCTGCACGATCTGCGGGAGCCTGATCCCGGGGGCTTCCGCGGCCCTGCCGACGGCCGGGTCGGGGCGCGCCGCGGCGAACTGCGGATCATTGGCGATCAAGTCGGCGATGCGGCGTTCGAGCCGTTCGTCTTGGGTATCGTTCGGCATCACAAAACCTCTAAAACGTGTGGTATTTCAATACAAATCAGGGCGAGCGCGGCGTTGGGCTCTACTAAGAACGACGAGCGGGCGGGCCGTCGAATTCCCGCCCGTGGCTGTCAATGCGCTGAGAAAAGCCTGGCCACCACGGGGGTGCATGGTGACCAGGCTGTTGTCCTCAGAGCAGGCCGAGCAGCTGCAGATCGGTGATGTACTTCACGATCACCGGCGCGGTGACATGCGGAATATCTTTGTCCGGGCCGATTTTCGCCTCTTGCACCGCCGCACGGAACACCTCGGTCGGGGCCATCGCCCCATTCACCGGGACGCCGGGCTGCTGGTAGTTGTGCAGCAGTGGCAGCAGCGAGGCTTGGCGCTGCTTGTCCGGCAGGCCACGCAGGGTGGTCTCGAAACGGTCCAGCCAGTCGGTGTAGTCACCGACCCGCTCGATCTTGTACCCGGCCTCGATCAGCCAGTCGACGAAGGTGTCCATGCTGATGCCGTCGTCGTAGGGGTTCATCACGTGATACGTCGCGAACCCGTCGTCGATATGCGCACCGAGGGTGGAGATCGCTTCGGCGATGAACTCCACGGGCAGTCCGTCGTAATGAGCGCGTTGCCGATTCCCTTGAGCATCAAGCTGATTGAACGACTTCGGTGCGACGCCGGTGGCCACCAGGCTGAACATCATCCGGGTGAACATGTCCGGCAGGTTCAGCTGGCCGGCGTAGGTGGTGTCGGCCAGGATCATGTCGCAGCGGAACACCGACACCGGCAACCCGGCCAGATCATGGGCTTCGCGCAGCAATACTTCACCGGCCCACTTGCTGGTGCCGTACCCGTTGGCGTAGGTCTCGTCGACGATCCGGGTGGCGCTGATGGTCCGGATGTCGGCGTCCTCGACGAACTTGCCGGGTTCGATACCCCAGCCGACGCCGATGGTGGACACGTAGGCGAACGGCTTGATCTTGGTGGTCAGCGCGATGCGGATCAGTTCGGCGGTGCCCAGTGCGTTGGGACCGAACAGCTCGCTGTAGGGCAGCACGTGGTTGACCAGCGCGGCCGGATCGACGATGAGGTCCACGGTGTCGGCCAACCGCTGCCAAACATCTTGATCGAGGCCGAGATTCGCCTCGCCCTTGTCGCCGGCGATGACCTCTAGGTGGTCGGCGGCCAGTTCCCGGTAGTGCGCGAGCAGCTTCGGGTCACCGGTGTCGAAGGTCTTGTCGAGACGCCTCCTCGCCTCCTCATTACTACGTGCCCGCACCAGGCAGATCAGCTTGCCGTCCACCAGGTCCATCCGCTCCAGCCACTCCAGGGCCAGATACCGGCCCAGGAACCCGGTCGACCCGGTCAGCAACACCGTGCGAATCTCGTTGGCCGGACCGGGAAGTGACGGCGCAACGGCGAGGGTGGCCTCGTCCAGGAACTTGTCCAGGGTGAGATCGGCGGCGTGCACCTCCTTCGCTCCGGCACCGTGGATGGACGCGAAGGTGGGCCGTCCGGTGCCACCGGCACGCTGGGTCTCGATGTGATCGGCGACCGTCTGCAGATCCGAGGCCGGGCTGACGATCACCGACACCGGCACCTCCACACCGAAGATCTCCTGCAACAGATTGCCGAAGGTCAACGCCGACAACGAATCCCCACCCAGATCGGTGAAGTGCGCATCTGCGGCGACGTCACTGCTCGCCGCACCCAACAGCGCGACCGCGGCCCGGCTGACCGTCTCGAGCACCGGCGCGTCGGCGCCGTGCTGACGCAAGGCCTGCAGTTCGTTGGCCTGGCCGTCGGCCAACTCGGTGTACAGCTCCTCCAGCTCGGCTCCGTAGCGCTCCTTGAGCTTGGGCCAGGCCAGCTTGCGGATACCGGTCAGCAGACCGTTCTCGACGGTGAAAGGCGTTGTCTCGATGAGGAAGTCCCGGGGAACCTCGTAGCTCTGCAGGTCGGCGGACTTGGCAGTGTCCGTAAGCGATGCGGCGATGGCCGCTTTGGTCGCGTTCGGATCGGTGGGTACCACCACGGCCAGCAGGTAGGGCCGCGAGCTGTTGCCGTAGATGTAGATCTGCTGCACCAGCGGGCTGTTGTTGAACGCGGCCTCCAGCTTGGAGACGGTGACGAACTCGCCCTGGGCCAGCTTGAGCACATTGTTGCGGCGGTCCACGTAGCGGACCTCGTCGGGGCCGAGCTCGGCGACGATGTCGCCGGTGCGGTAGAAACCGTCCTCGTCGAACATCTGCGCCGTGATCTCCGGGCGCTTGTAGTAGCCGGGGAACAGCTGGGTGGACTTCACCAACAGCTCGCCGCGCGGATGCGGGACGTCGGAGAGCCGGTACCCGAGTTCGGGCACGTCGACCAGTTTGTACTCCAGCACCGGCGGACGGGTGATCCGGCCGTCCACGAAGACCGAGCCGGCCTCCGTCGAACCGTAGCCCTCCAGCAGGTGCTGCTCCAGCAGGCGTTCGACCCAGGCCTTCAGTTCCGGCGAGATGGGCGCCGAGCCGGTGAGGGCACTGATATAGCGGCCGCCGAGCAGGTTCTCCCGCATATCGGCCAGTACCGTGTCCTCGTCGGCGCCGTGGCTCATCCGGCTCTGGAATTCCTGGAACAGCATGTCCCAGATGCGCGGCACGAAATTCAGCTGAGTGGGGCGGGTCAGCGCGAGGTCGTCCAGGAAGGTGGACAGGTCGGCGCGGGCGGCGAAGTTGACGGTGCCACCGGAAGCCAGCGCGCCGTACAGGATGCCGCGGCCCATCACGTGGCTCATCGGCATGAAGCTCAGCACGATCGAGGGCACCTTGCCCTGGCTGTCGTCCCAGTGCGCATTGGCGGCAGGGCGCCAGATGTTGGCGACCTTGCTCTCGAGGTACATCGCGCCCTTGGGGGCGCCGGTGCTGCCGGAGGTGTAGATCAACAGGCTCAGCGGGTCGGCGTCCGGCGCGGTGTCGGCGACCACACCCTCGATATCGGGCAGGGCCGCACCACGGTCCAGCACGTCGGCGAACGTCTCGACCGCGACCCGTCCGCCCAGCCGGACCCGCGCGGCCTCGACGGCCTCACGCTGATCGTCTACCTCGGGGTGGTAGTCGAAGACCACCAGGTGCGTGGTCGCGGCGCTCTCGGCGAGTTCGACGGCGTCGGCGAGGTAGTCGATGCTCGTCGCGATCAGGACGGGTTCGGTCTCGGCAACGATCGGTTGCAACTGCGCGAATTGCGCGCTGGTCTGCAGCGGCACGGAAACGGCACCCAACTGGGTCAGCGCGGTGTCCACGGTGGTGTAGTCGACGCTGGTGAAGCCCAGGATGGCGACCCGGTCGCCGGCGCGGACCGGCTGGTCGTGCCACGCGTTGGCGACCGCTTGGACGCGGTCCCAGAGCTGCCGGTGGCTGATGGTCTCGAAGCGCGGGAGCAGCGTGGCGGTCGTCCGCCCGGTCACCGGATCGGTGACGAACTCGACGGCGCGCTGGCCGAGCGCGGGACGATCGCCGTAGCCCTGCAACACGGTCTTGACGACCGCGGGCAGGCGCAGCCCCGGCTTGTCGACGGCGGCGATCACCTCCGCGCTGGGCGCGGCGGCCGCGAACTGCGGGTCGGTCTCGGAAAGGTGGCTCAGGCGGCGCTCGAAGCGCTCGTCGCTCAAGTCGTTGGTCATAGGTGAACCCCCGAATGTTCTCGATCAGTGGCTAATTTTGGTGTTGTCTGCCGGGCTCTTCGACCCGCGCCTCAAACAACGTTAGCAAAACTAAAGATATGCCCGCTCGTGGCGGCTACCAGGGGGTTGTGAGCAAGAACACCGCCGCGGTGCCCGCGACCTGGCTTCCAGGAACTTGACAGCCGATGGCCGGGAAAGTCCCAGCTAACTGCGTACGGGCGCCTTGTGCGCTTCCAACTGGGCCTCGTAGGCCCCTTCGTCACGGCCGAGCGCAATGGTCGCCGCGGTCATCGCGACCACCGCGGCGGTCAGCACAATGGACTCCCAGCCGTTGGCATCGAGCGTCTCACCCAGGATGAAGGCACCCAGCAGCACGGCGGCCAGCGGTTCGATCACGATCATGGTGGGCACCGAGGTCTGCAGGGAACCGGCGTGGAACGCCGACTGCTGCAGCAGCGTGGCCACCACGCCCAGGGCCACCAGGACGTAGGGCACCGGGGTGGCGAGCACCTGGGCGACGCTGTCGCGGGCCAGCAGATGCGTGAGCACCTTGGTCATCACCGCGACCATGCCGAACAGCACCCCGACCCCGACCGCCAACAGCACCGCGCGTTGCCAGCCCGGCCTGCGCACGGCGATCGCCACACAACCGACGACGAGAAGCAGGCTGATCGCCACCACCACCGTGATCTGGCCGGCCGGTGCGAGCGGCTCGTTGGCGCGCGGATGCGCCAGCAGGATGAACACCGCCAGTGCCAACGTCAGCAGGATCGCCCACAACCACTCGCCGCGGGTGACCCTGCGGTGCGCCAGCCGTGCACTCAGCGGCAGCGCGAACAGCAGCGCCGACACCAGCAGCGGCTGCACCACCAACAACGAACCGTTCGCCAGCGCCAGCGCCTGGAAGACGAAACCCGCCACAGCGGCGGCGGTACCGGCCCACCACAGTGGACGGCGCATCAACGTGGCGATCATGGCAGTGCTCACCCCGTGTTCCGGGGGGACGTCGAGGGTGGCGCGCTGGCGCACCACGATGCCGACGGCGGCGAAGATCGCGGCGCACAAGGCGAACAGCACCACCAGGGCATGGCCAAGCACGTCACAACCCTATGGGGTCGGCGGGCCGCGCGCCTAAGAGCGCGGTCAGGCGCTCGGTTCGGCGTCGGTCACCCGACCGATCGAACCGGTGCACCGGCCATCACGGGATGTGGACCGGCATCGAATCCCAGCCGCGGACCGTGGAGGTCGGCGACAGCTTGGCGTTCGGCAGGTCGACCTCCCACTCCGGGAAACGCTTGAGCATCTCCTCGAGTGCGATCCGGCCTTCCAGGCGCGCCAATGCCGAGCCCAGGCAGAAGTGGGTGCCGACACTGAACGCCAGATGCTGGCGCTGTTCGCGGTGGATGTCGAAAATCTCACCGTCGGGTGGGAACTGGCGGCTGTCGCGGACGGCCGAGCCGATCAGCATCATCATCGCGGCACCCTGGGGCACCGTCTGGCCGTAGTACTCGACGTCGCGCGTCACGTACCGCGCCACGTGCGGCGCCGGCGGTTCGAAGCGCAGCAGTTCCTCGATCGCCTGCGGGATGAGGCCGGGGTTCTCGACCAACTGGCGGCGCTGGTCGGGATGCTCGGCGAGCACCTTGGCCGCCCAGCCGATGAGCCGGGTGGTGGTCTCGTTGCCTGCGCCGGCGACCACGTTGATGTAGATCAGCAGCTCTTCGCGGGTGAGCTTGCGGGTCACGCCCTGCTCATCGGTGAACTCGACGTTGAGCAGGTCGGTCATGATGTCGTCGGACGGGTTGTCCTTACGCCAGTCGATATAGGTCTCGAAGATCGATCCGTCGATCAACCCTTCGCTGGCGGCCTTCATCGGCTTACCGGCCTCGGTGCGCATCTGGTCGTTGCCGTGGTCGCGGATCATCTCCTGGTCGTCCTCGGGGATGCCGAGCAGGGTGCTGATCACCCGCATCGGCATGATGGCGCCGAAGTCGGTGATGAAATCGAGCTTGCCCGCGCCGACCAGGGGGTCGAGCGCCTGCGCGCAGAATTCCCGGATCTTAGGTTCCAGGGCGGCGATCTTGCGCGGGGTGAACATCCTGGCGAGCAGTTTGCGGTGCGTGGTGTGGATCGGCGGATCCTCGAAAATCAATGCACCCGAGGGGATTTCGATATCAGCTTTGATGAGTTCGATGATCGCGCCGCGGGCCGAGCTGAACGTCTCGTGGTCGATGAGTGCCTTGTTCACATCGGCGAACCGGCTCAGCGCGTAGAAGTCGAACTCTTCGTTGTAGTACAGCGGCGCCTCCTCCCGCAGCCGGGCGAACGCCGGGTACGGGTTGGCGTTGATCTCGACGTTGTACGGGTCGAAGTACACGTCTTTGCTTGCGTCGACCGTCACTGAAATAACTCACCTTCTCCGGAGGCTGCCGGTTACTTACTCGCGTAAGTTACGCGGGTCGGCACCCCGGGGCAAGCATGAAGGTCAGGTGGAGGCCCGCTGGATCAGGTGCGCGACGTCGTCGCTGCTGGGCTCCCGCCCGCTGGGATACCCGAGCTCGGACATCATCGCCGCCACCGACACCTGGACGATCGTCCTGGCGTCCAGACCCACCGAGGTCAGCGGCGGCCCGCTCACCGCGCCCAGCGGGATCGCGTCGACGCCGATGACGGCGAGGTCCTGCGGGCAGCGCAGCCCGGCCTCCCTGATGCCGTGCAACACCACCAGTGCGGTCTCGTCGCTCTGCGCGCAGACCGCCGTCACCCCGGCCGCTACCCAGCCGCGCACCACGGCCGCCGCGTCGCTGCCGTCGGCGGCGACGGCACCGATCTCGATGTCGGGCAACTCGGTGGCGGCCACCCGCAACCCGGCCAGCCAGTAGTCGCCCAGTGGGCGCAGCGCCGCGGCCTCGGCGTAGGCGAACGCCAGCTTGCGGTGCCCGCGCGACACCAGGTGTGCCACCCGCATCCGGCCGATGCTCAGATGCAGGTCGCCCATTGCGTGCAACTGCGTACTACCCAGGTGGATCTGCGGAATACCCGCTGCGACAACGGCTTCCAATGCCGCCCCGCTCAGCGGGAAGACACTGGTGACGGCGATCGGATTCAGATCGGCGACGGCATCGACGACATTGCGGCCGTCGTCGGTCTCGAATTGCAACGACAGCACGATGCCGTGCCGGCCCAGTTCAGTGGTCAGCCGGCTGCCGACCTCCAGCAGGAGTTCACCCAGAGAGAACCGTGGCACCACGTAGAGCACCACCCCGCTGCCGCCGCGGGCCAGGTTGCGGGCCGCGAGGTTGGGCCGGTAGCCGAGCTGGCGGGCCGCATCGTGCACGGCGGCCCGGGTCTGCGCCGAGATGGTCTGGCCTTTGACGTCGTTGAGCACATAGCTGACCGTCGCCGGCGAGACCTTGGCCAGTCGCGCGACGTCGGCTTTGGTCGGCCGTGCCGATTTGGACGGCCCCGTCGGCCTGGCCCGCACACCCATCGGCCCATCATGGCAGGCCGCCCGGCGATCGCGCGGTTATCTGCGCAGCGTGAGGACCGCGCCCAGGGACAGCGCCGCCGCGACCATCAAATAGGCCGCCGGGGCGAGCACGCTGCCGACGTCGGCGGTCAGCCACGTCACGACGTAGGGCGTGGTGCCGCCGAACAGGGCCACGCACACGTTGTAGCCCACCGAGAAACCGCTGTAGCGCACCCGGGTGGCGAACAGTTCCACCCCCGCGGTCACCGCCGTCGACACATACACCGACTCGATGGCGGCCAGGGCACAATGCGCGCCGATCGCCGCGACCACCGACCCCGAATTCAGCAGCAGGAAAAGCGGATACGCCAGCACGATGAACGCCGACGATCCGGCGATCAGCAGCGGACGCCGCCCGATCCGGTCCGACAGCGCGGCCAGCGGCAGGATCAAGATCAGCGCCACCAGACTGGCCAGGGTGATCGATACGAACGATGCCGTCCTGCTGTGGTGCAGAGTCTTGATGAGATAGCTCGGCAGAAAAGTGAACACCACGTAGTAGCCGACATTGAAGATCAGGAACAGGCCGATCACTTGCAGGATCGGCCGCCAGGACGTGGTGAGCGCCTCGCGCAGCGGCCGGCCCGAGACGCCGTCGCGGCCGCTGAGTTCGGTGAACTCCGGGGTGTCGTCCAAGCGCAACCGGATGTACAGGCCGACCAGGCCCAGCGGCGCCGCGAGCAGGAACGGGATGCGCCAGCCGTAGCTGTCCATGGCGGCCGCCGGCAGCGTCGCCTGCAACACGGTGACGGTGACGGAACCGAGCAGAAATCCCAGCACTCCGGACCAGGCCATGAACGTCACGGTCAGACCGCGGCGCGCCGGGTCGGCGTACTCGGCGAGATAGACCGCGCCGCCGCCGTATTCGCCCCCGGCCGAGAAACCCTGCAGGCAGCGCAGCCCGAGCAGCAACAGCGGGGCGGCCACCCCGATCGAGGTGTAGGTCGGCAGCAGGCCGATCAGCAGCGTCGCGCCGGACATCAACAGGATGACGACCGCCAGCACCTTCTGCCTGCCGACGCGGTCGCCGAGCGGGCCGAACACCAAGCCACCCAGCGGACGCATGAAGAAGGCGGCGGCGAAGATGGCGAAAGTGTTGAGCAGGGCCGCGGTGTCGTCGCCGGCCGGGAAGAAGTGCGCGGCGATGAAAGTGGCCAGAAAACCGTAGATCGCGAAATCGAACCATTCGACGGCGTTGCCGATCGAGGCGCCGACGACGGCCTTGCGTACAGCGATGGACATGCCGACCCACGGTAATCAGGCACGGACCGAGACGGGCCCTTTACCGATTAGGCGACACGCTTAACGGCGGGTCCAATCCCGCTGCGGCGCCGGATAGTTCACGCGGCGTCCGGTTTGTCCGTGCCCGGATCCGACGCCGTCGTCTCATGCGTCTTGGGCTGGGATGCCGGCGGATCGGGATGCGTGGCACCGGTTTCCGGTGTGGCCGGCTCGGGCTTCTTGGCTCCGGGGGCCGGTTTCTTGCCGGTGAGTGACCGCAGCCTGGCCGTGATGGCCGCGCCCGATTGCCGGATCCTGGACGGCAACGACGTCCTGGCCGGTTTCGGCGTGTCGTCGGTGGCCTCGGGTGCCGGCTTCGGGTCCGCCGATCGCTTCGGCGCGGGCACTGCTGCCTCAGCGGCGGCCGCGGTGCTGTGGCCGATCGGCGGCAGCAGTTGGGCCGGGGTGCTCTTGCTGTAATCGCTTCTGTCGTAACCGAGTTCCACCAACGCACGTAGCGGGGCGTCCAGTTTGGCCAGCACCGATTTGGGGAGCAGGCCGTTCAGCGGCATCAGCAGTGGCAGTTGCCTGGTCGGGATCAGGTAGTAGGTGGTGTCACCGTGCTGCTGGTAGTACCTGGAGTCGGTCTTGTCGATGTCTTTGACGGCGTCCTCGTCGAGGTCCTGGGTGCCGCCGTGCAGATAGATGATCCCGAGCACCGCGTTCGCGGTGGCCACCACGTTCAGCGGATATTTGGGGAAGTCGGCCCACCCGTCGTACTGCCGGGCGATGTCCACCGTGGTGCCGCTGCCGTCGGCGGGTTCGCGCACCACCGGGGTCGCACCGCTGAAGTTGATGTCGAGCAGCGGCACGTAGAGCCCGTGGAACCGTTCGAAGATGCCGCCGTTGGGCCGGGCCGGATTTTCCACCAGCACGTAGTTGACGCCGTTGGCCAAGTGGTCCCGCTTGTACGCGGTGGCGACGACGGCGCCCTGCGAGAAGCCGAACACGGTATCCCCGCTGTGCGGTTGCTCACCGAGAGCGGCGATGCCCCGGCCCACCGAGACACCCCAGGACGGATCGCGGAAACCGCCGTTGGAGAACGGCCCGATGGTGGCCGGGTAGTCCACGAAGTGGAAGTCGGCCGGATCCGGTGCCGTCTCACCGGCACCGGACATCATCTCGGTGGTGAAGACATACGGCGCCGGATGGCTGGTGGTGTCGCCGATCTTGGTGCCCTGCAGGTAGTACACCGATGAGTTTGCCAGCAGCGCGGGTCCGGTGGACACCGCCGGGGCGATGCTCAGCAGCGCGGCGCCGGCCAGAGCCACGCCTGCCGAGCCGATCACCCCGCCAAGCAGAGACGTCGTCCGGGCGCGATGCCGGGACCGGGAATTCGCCATCGACCCACCTCTATCCGGTCCGGCCGTCCGAACCCGGCGAAATGGTATCGCAGTCAGTTTGCTGGGGTGGTGTTAATCACCGGTTTCACGCAGCACCGCGCCGGCCAGGGCACGCTATGGGCATGGACATGCACCTGCACAACAAGATCGCCGTCGTCACCGGTGCCGGCAAGGGCATCGGCCTGGCCATCAGCCAGGCGTTCGCCGACGCCGGCGCGCACGTCATCGCCGGCGCCCGGCACAACTCCGCCGAACTGCAGGCGCTCGAAGCCGCCGGATCGGCGACCTTCGTCGCGGCGGATCTGGCCACCCCGGAAGGCGCCGAGGCGATCGTGGCCGCGGCCGCCGACCGGGGCGGCATCGACATCCTGGTGAACAACACCGGCGCGGTGACCCCGCACATGGGCGGCTTCCTCACCGTCAGCGACCAGGATTGGCAGGCCAGCATCGAGGTGAACCTGCTCTCGGCGGTTCGGGTGACCCGTGCGGCGCTGCCGCACCTGCTCGCGCACGGCGGGTCGATCGTGATGATCGGTTCGGTCAACGCGGTGCAGCCCGACTCCCCCATCCTCGACTACAGCGCCACCAAGGCCGCGCTGGCGAATCTCGCCAAGGGTCTGTCGGCCGAGTTCGGTCCCCGAGGTGTCCGGGTGAACGTCATCAGCCCCGGCCCGGTGTCGACCCCGCTGTGGCTGGCCGAGGGCGGCGTCGGCGAGCAGTTCAGCGGCGACAGCGGCGTATCGGCCCAAGAGGTACTGCAGTCGGTGGTGTCCCGTGCCGCAACCGGCCGGGCCACCACCGCTCAAGAGGTGGCCGACCTGGCGCTGTTCCTGGCGAGTGACCGTTCGGCCAACATCACCGGCGCCGACGTCCGCATCGACGGCGGCTATGTCAACACCACCGTCTGAGCGCCGGCGATTTTCTTGATGTCATCTGCCCGGGAAACGGCTTCGACGGTGCAGGATCGACCCCATGCACGACCTCGAAGACGCCATCACCGGACGCCGGTCCAGCCGGCTTTTCCTGCGGGACAAGCCCGTACCGCAGGAGCTGATCGAGGAGGCCCTTGCGCTGGCGATACGCGCCCCGTCCAACTCCAACGTGCAGCCATGGCAGGTGGTGTTCGTCTCCGGGCCGGCGCGCGACCGCCTGGTCGAGGCACTGCTCGCCCAGGCGCGGTCGTCGGCGCCCAAGGTGCCCAAGCTGCCCGAGGAGTTCGAGCACTACCGCCGCGACCTCGGCGGCCTGGTGTACGGATCGATGGGCATCGCCCGTCACGACGCCGAAGCCCGTCACCTGGCCGTGCTGCGCAACTGGGAGTTCTTCCGCGCCCCGCTGGCCGGCATCGTGTGCATGCACCACGACCTGGGTTTGGTCGACAGCTTGGGGGTCGGGATGTTCCTGCAGACGCTGCTGCTGGCGCTGACCGCCCGCGGCCTGGGGTCATGTGTGCAGGTGTCCATCGCCGGTTATCCCGAGGTGCTGCGCGAACAACTCGGGTTGCCGGAGGAGATGCGGGTGTTGTGCGGGTTGGCCATCGGCTACCCGGACCCGGCGTTCCCGGCCAACGACTTGCGGGTGGGCCGCAATCCGCTGACCGAGAACGTCCGGTTCGTGCGGGACTGAGCTATTCGGCGACCGGTGCGGCCTTCTTCGCGTCGGACCGCGTCTTGTACAGGCTGGCCACGGTGGTGATCACCAGGGTGACGACGATGACGCCGAGGCTGGCCAGCGTCGGGATCTCCGGCACGTGCACCGACTCACCGCCGTTGATGAACGGCACCTCGTTCTCGTGCAGGGCATGCAACAGCAGTTTCACGCCGATGAAGCCCAGGATGAACGCCAAGCCCTGAGACAGGTACACCAGCCGCTTGAGCAGATCGCCCAGCAGGAAGTACAGCTGGCGCAGACCCATCAGCGCGAACACGTTCGCGGTGAACACCAGGTACGGCTCACGGGTCAGCCCGTAGATCGCCGGGATGGAGTCCAGGGCGAACAACAGGTCGGTGGTGCCCAGCGCGACGATCACCAGGAACATCGGGGTCATCAGGCGGCTGCCGTTGTCTTTCACCCACAAGCGCAGGCCATCCCACTTGTCGGTGAACTTCAGGTGCTTCTGCGCAAACCGGACCACGCCGTTGTCGGCATCGTCATCGTGCTCGGTGTCGCGGACCAGTTTGATCGCCGTGTACACCAGGAACGCGCCGAAGAGGTAGAACACCCAGGAGAACTGTTCGATGGCCACCGCGCCGAGCGCGATGAAGATGCCACGGAAGATGAGCGCCAGGATGATGCCGACGAGCAGCGCCTGCTGTTGATAGATCCTTGGCACCTTGAAGCTGGCCATGATGATCAAGAAGATGAACAGGTTGTCCACCGACAGGCTGTATTCGGTGAGCCAGCCGGCGAAGAACTCCACGCCGTACTGGCTGCCGTGGAAGAACCAGGTCCACAGCCCGAACGCCACGGCAAGGCTGACGTAGACGGTCAGGTAGGTCGCCGTCTCGCGCTTGGACGGTTCGTGCGGGCGCCGCCCGATCACGATCACGTCGAAGAGCAGGATCGCGATGGTCACGCTGAGCGTGATGGTCCACTCGAGTGCAGACACATTCATGAAAAAAGAGCCTCCGGTCGTCGTTCAACGGCCGAGGTCTCTTCCGCCGTGCCGGTCAAGGCACAACCCACGGCACCGGTCCTCTGATGACAGACGACGTGATGACGACACCGCAGCGTAGGAGTACTCCCCTCACCTGCAATTGTGGCAGACCGTCGGGTGTCGGTCTAATCCAGCGCACAGTTGCCGCGCGTAGGTTCGCCGGCATGACGACATTGCACGATGCCCGGGTCACCTCCGCATTGGAGCGGATGTATGCCGAATCCGACGCGCAGCGGGCCGGTATCCACGCCCGCTTCCGCGCGATCGACCCGCAGGCCACCGCCCAGGAACGCGCCGACGCGGTCAGCGATATCTACATGCCCATCACCCCGGACGCCGGCCGGCTGCTCTACACCTTGGTGCGCGCCGCCCGGCCCGCCACGATCGTGGAATTCGGGATGTCCTTCGGCCTGTCGACGGTGCACCTGGCGGCCGCGGTACGCGACAACGGCACCGGGCGCGTCATCACCACCGAACTCAGCGCGGCCAAGATCGCCGCCGCGTCGCGCACCTTCGACGAGACGGGATTGTCGGATCTCATCACCGTCCTGGAGGGCGACGCGGTCAGCACGCTGGCCGAGGTGGCCGGTCCGGTCGATCTCGTACTCATGGACGGCTGGAAAGAGCTCTACCTCCCGGTGCTGCGGGTGCTGGAGCCGAAGTTGTCCGCTGGCGCGCTGGTGATCGCCGACAACACCGAAATGGCCGACGCCAAGCCATATCTCGACTACGTACGCAATCCGGCGAACGGTTACACGAGCATCAACTTCGCGGCGCGCGACACGGACAGCATGGAGATCAGCGGTCGGGCGTGATCGGGGGCCCGGGCCCTCTAGTATGAGAGCTTCTTCCGGCCGGTGCAGTGCAGCACCCCGGACCCTTCCGTCCTCTGCCCCGGAGAGCCCGTGCGTCTTGATCGTCACCGAGTGCGCGCCGCGATGTTTGCGGCGTTCCTTATCGTCGCCACCGGTCTCGGGGTGACGCAGAGCTCGCGGATCGCCGAATGCCAGGCCGGCTGCCGCACCCTGGCCGCCGGGCACGACTTGGCGGCGGAGGCGGCCGCACCGCCGGCACCGGTTCCGGCGACGGTCCGGGTGGAGCCGTCCGCGGGCGCGGCGGACGTGCTGCCGGTGGGGCCGGTTCGGGTCACCGCGCTCACCGGCACCCTCACCGAGGTGTCGATGGTCAACGAGAACGGCACCGCGGTGCCCGGCATCCTCACCCCGGACCGCACCGCGTGGAAGCCGGCGGTCCAGCTCGGTTACGGCCGGACCTACACCATGACGGTGCATTCCCGGGGTCCCGCCGGGATGCCGGCCGCGGAAACGTCGAGTTTCACCACGGTCTCCCCCAGCTATCAGACGTCGGTCTACCTGAACACCACCGGATATGCGTCGCTGAAAGACGGTGCTACCTACGGGATCGGCACCGTCGTCGTCGCGCGGTTCGACGAGCCGATCACCGACCACGCCCGTGCCGAACGCCAGATGGTGGTGACCACGTCGCCACCGGTGCGGGGGTCGTGGAACTGGGTCGACGAGCAGACCGCGCACTGGCGCCCCGAGCGTTATTACGCACCGGGGACCACGGTGACCGTCGACGCCAACATCTACGGGGTGCCGCTGGGCGACGGTGTCTACGGGCAGGACGACGAGAAGGTGTCGTTCAAGATCGGCGACGCGCACGTGTCGGTCGCCGACGACAACACCAAACAGGTCAGCGTGTTCGACAACGGCAAGCTGGTGCGCACCATGCCCACCTCGATGGGCCGGGGCGGCACCGAAACCGTCGGCGGCACCACGCTGAGCTTCTGGACCCCGCCAGGGGTGTACACCGTGCTGGACAAGGCCAACCCGGTGATCATGGACTCGTCGTCCTACGGATTGCCGGTCAACTCCCGGCTGGGCTATCGCGAAACCATCCCGTGGGCCACCCGGATCAGCGGTGACGGCATCTATCTGCACCAGCTCAATGCCACGGTGTGGGCGCAGGGCAACACCAACACCTCGCATGGCTGCCTGAACCTGAGCTCCGAGAATGCCGAATGGTTCTACAACTTCTCGGTACCCGGCGATGTGGTCGAGATCCAGCACACCGGCGGTCCGCCGCAACAACTGCTGGCGCAGAACGGTGACTGGAGCGTGCCGTGGGATCAGTGGCGCAAGGGCAGCGCGCTGTCCTGATCCGTCAGATCGCCCCGGCCCGCGGCGGGGTACTGCTCGGCGCGTAGGGGTCGGTCGTCGTAGTCGACGTGCCACCGGTCAGTTCGGGAAATCCGGGCACCCAGTCATCGGTGGTCGTCGTGGTGGTGGACTCGGTGCTGGAGTCCGACGGGTTGATATCGGCGGTCGACGGTGTCGTCGAGCGGGTGCGGGTGGTGGTCGTCGTGGTGGTGGTCCGCGCAGTCGCCGGTGCGTCGACGCTCGGGGGTTCGGGCGGGCGGCCCGGATTCATCGCACTGTGCGAGGTCTGCACCACCGCGAACACCAGGACGACGATCACCGCCAGCGCACCTGCGCCTGCCGCGTACACCGCCCACGATTCCTCGTACCACGGCTGTGTGACTCCCTCGTCGTCTCCCACAGGCGGTGATCGTAATCAGGGACTATCGGGTTCCCGGTAGTGACTATCCCTTGACGATGTCCTGACCGTGCACGGCCACGGCGACCGGGGCCAGCGGCTTGGTCGCCGGGCCCTTGAGGACGGCTCCGTCCAGATCGAACGCACTGCCGTGGCACGGGCAGGTGATCCTCCCGTCGGCGACGGCGGATACCGCGCAACCGGCGTGCGTGCACACCGACGAGAGCCCTTTGAACACCCCGGCCGTGGGTTGGGTCAGGACCACTCCGTCCACGATCAGCCCCGAGCCGACCGGGACCTGGGACGTCTTCGCGAGCGGCCCGGCAGGACCGTCCGCTGCCGACGTTCCCGCCGGCGCATCCGCCGCGGGGGTGGCCGCCTTGTCCGCGTGGCCCGAGCAGGCCGCAATCGCGGTGGCTCCCATGGCGATTCCCGCACCGGCCAGCATCTGGCGGCGCCCGACGGCGTTGTGGTGTGTGGTCATGAACGATCTCCTCGGCGGTGGGACCAGATGCTGACGAGCGTAAAGAACCGAGGGCCACCTCAGCGGCGGAATACCAACCACCGCATCGCGCAGTACATGAACACGGCCTCGCCGGCGCCTGCGAGGATCCGGGCCAGGTGATACTCGAGCCCGAACGACGCCAGCGCGGTGGGCAGCGCGACGATGAAAGCCCCGTAGTTGACGGCGACCACCGCGACGTAGATGGCCAGCTGCGGTCCCACCACGGCGTGCGAACGAAAGTTCAGCGTCCGATTCAACAGGTAGCTCAGCGCAAACGCGGACACATAGCCGATGGTCAGGGCGATCGGCAGCGGTGCGCCGAACCCGCTGTGCAGCACCGTGAGAATCACCAGATCCAACCCGAAGGTGAAACCGTTGATCAGCGCGAAGCCGAGGAAGGTGGGGGCGACCACCCCGTCGAGCCCGAGCGGCAGGCGCGCGACGGCGCGCTCACAGAATCGGTGAAACCGTTCGACGAGTCGGCCGGGTGCCGGTTTCACGGTCACGTCGGCACCATGACACGCGGATATGACGGCGTCGTGATGCCCCGGCGAACAATCAGCGCGTGCCGGCGGTCACCAGTTCGGTGCCCGTTTCCTGTTCGGCGAACTGCACGATGCGGCCCGCGACCGCGTAGTCGCAGGCCAGCGCCGACCGGCCGGTCAGCACCGGACCACCACGCAGGCCCAGACGGCCGTCCACACCGACGTAGCTGCCCGGTGGGATCGGCTCGCTGATGCAGTACAGCGTGGTGGCCGCGCCGGCGTCCTTGTCGTTGGCGAGCGCACCGGCGACCAGTTTGACCCCGCGTTGCACGACGCCCATCAGCGGGCCGCCGGCCACCTGGGGCAGGTTCGAGTCGACCCAGCCGGGGTGGGTGAGGTGCGTGACGACGGGCGATCCGGCGGCGCGCAACCTGCGATCGAGTTCCAGGCCCCACAGCATGACCGCGAGTTTCGAGGCCGCGTACGAGCCCATCACCGTCCATCGGCGGCTGCGCAGATGCAGTTCGTCCAGGTGCAGGGCGGCCGACTTGTGCGCTTCGGACCCCACGTTGATGATCTGCTTGCGCACCCGGGCCAGCAGCAGATTGGTCAAGGCGAACGGCCCGAGCAGGTTGGTGGCGAGGGTGGCCTCGAAACCGTCGACGGTGTCGGTCCGCTGCCGGGTGAGGGTGCCGGCGTTGTTGATCAGGATGTCGATCTCAGCCACACCGAGGTCGTCGAGCCGGCCGGGGAAGGCTCGCACCGACGACAGGTCGGCCAGATTCAGCTCGGCCACCGCGGCGTTGTCGCCCATCTCGGCGGCCCGTTGCGCACCGAGTGCGGTGTTGCGCACGGCCAGGATCACCCGGGCTCCGGCACGGGCCAAGGTGGTCGCCGTCGCCAATCCCACACCATTGGTCGCACCCGTCACGATGATGCGTTTACCGGTCAGATCGCCCAGCCGTGCCGGCGTCCACTGCGTTGTCATAGTGCGAGGCTAACCGGCTATTTCAGGTGCGAACGGAGGTGTCCGCAGACCCCCTGGGCTGGTACCGTTCGCTGATGCCACAGTGTTGCGGCCCGGCACGGTCCGGCGTCTGATGCGCACCCCTGGACGCTGGCGACATCGCGGCGATCACTACCAATGGCTGACGGCGTTTCTGGCCGCGCGGGATCTGCAGACGCTGACGTGCCGGGTGGTGGCGTGGAGCATCATCGGTCTCGGCATCATCGCCATGCCCGTGACGGTGTCCACCACGAGACACCATGTGGCATACGGGCCGGCCGCGGTGGCCGCGGTCATCCTGTGCTGCGGCACGATGGCCGCCATCTGGTTGCGGTCGGAGTGGCCCACCTGGCGGCAGTCGGTGTTCTGCGTGACGCTGGGGACGCTGCTGATCGCGACCGCATGTCTGACGCTGCCGAATCCGGTACTGGCGCTCGTGGGTTCGACCGCGTTCGTGGTGACCACCGCGTACACGGCCTTCTTCCATTCACGGCAGCTGCTTGCCTTCATCTGGGCCGTGCAGCTGGCGACCCTGGCCACCCTGGGATGGCGCCTGTTCGTCGAGGACCCCGTCATGGCGGTCTCGTCCGTCGCCTTGGTGTTGACGATCAACTTGTCGGTGGGTTTCGCCTGCGAGCTGGCGCTCAAGATCGCGGGTTCGGAGATGAGCCACCGTGGTATCGAGCCGCTGACCGGCCTGCTGAACCGGCAGACGTTCTACGACGAGGTGGCCACCCTGATCGGCTCACGCAGCCGGCACGACGACCGGTACTTCGTACTCATCGTCGCCAACCTGGACAGCTTCTCGCTGCTGACGGCCATGTCGGGTAAGGCCGGCGGGAACCGGGCCCGCGTGGCCATCGGGCAACGGCTGCGCGAGACCGTCCGCGGCGATGCGGTGATCGGCCACCTCGGGGACTGTGAATACCTGATCGCCGATGTGTTCACCCACGAGGATCCGTCCCCGCTGGCCGATCGCATCCTGGGGACCATCAAGTCCGCACCGTTCCGGTTGACGGCGAGTCTGGGTGTGGTCAGCACGCCGCTGCGTCCGCTGGCGCGGTACACCTCGCACGATGTGCTCGACGAACTGGTGACCATCGCCACCAACGCCATGTACGAGGCGCGTAAGGCCGGCGGCAATCAGATCTGCCTGCTGGAATCGCCGCGGCTGGCGACGGTGCACGACGACCCGGATGAGCAGCACCCGGATATCGGCCGGTCGGCCTGAGCGGTCAGCCGCCCCAGCCGCGGGTGCCGTCCCAGCCACCACAGATGCCGTTGAAGCAGCCACTACCGAAACCGCCTTGTTGCGGGTTCCAGCCGCCGCATCCATGCCAGCCGGGCCCGCCACTGCAGCCTCCGCCGCCACCGTGCCCGTCCGGACCGCCGTGACCCGACGGTGCAGCCATCACGGTCGGCACGGCTGCGCCTGCGCCGCTCAGTACGGCCGCCGGAGCGGCCAAAGCCGCTGCCGCACAGACTGATACCGCAAACCTTCGCATTGCGCGCATGTCATCAACTCGCTCAGCGGGCGCCGGCCGGCAGCGGGTCGTTGAAGACGATCTGCACCGGAGCGTGCGATCCGTCTTGCAGCAGGATCACGGTCGGGGTTGCGATCGCCACCAGCGCGACCAAGGACAGCAACGTCGCTTCCACGTATCGCTTAACAGTTAGCATGGCTAGATAGTCCTCCTAAGCAATGCGCCTGACAAGGTATTTGTGAGTGAGCACACTCGGTGCCCGGACTCCCGGCCCCTCGTCACACCAGCGCAGTGATTCATATAGGCGACAACAGCCCAAGCCGCCCGGCGATTCCTGCCGGGCGCAATCGTCACACCGTCAGGAGCCGGCTCCGGAACAGTTCGAGCACCTGGTCCAAGGCGGCCCTGGTGGGCTGGCCCGGTTCGTCGATGAGATGTTCGGTGAGCACCGAGTGCGGTGCCAGCAGCGCATCCGGGTTGGCGTCGGCGTCCTCGAGTTCGACGGCGACGAAGGCATCCCCGAGCTGCTCGCGCAAGAAATCGAACCGTTCCGCCGGCACCAGCCGGTCGGATTTGAAGCGCAGGCCCAATACCGTCAGCCCCGCCGCGCAACGCTGTTTGACCACGGCCAGGTCTTCGGGCGAAATGTCGATGGATCGCTTCTGCCGCGCGGTCAGCGCGGCCGGCATCGACGGCTGGGACAGCACTGGCGCCAGCAGCACATCGTCGGCGGCCATCGCCAGCGCGTACCCGCCGGTGAAGCACATGCCGACCGCCCCGACGCCGGGGCCGCCGCACCGGGCGTGCTCGGCGCGGGCCAGCGCCCGCAGCCAGCTGATGACCGGCGACGTGCGCCCGGTGGCAAGGACGACGAACTCCTTGCTGATGCAGGCGGGCACCATCGCCCGCACGGCACCCGTGAGGCCTGCCAGCCTGCTCTGATTGGGATCGAACCCCGGTTCACCGAACAGGTGCGGCAGCACCGCGGTACAGCCGATATCGGCGACCTTGCGGGCGAAGTCGAGCACACGTGGCGTGATGCCCGGGATCTCGGCGATCACGATGACGGCGGGCCCGGTGCCCTTCCGGAAGATCGTGCGGGTGGTGCCGTCGTGAGTGAAGTCGGAGTGTTCGAAATCGGCGAGATCGTCATTGGGCACCGCAGTGGTCCTCTCCCGTACCGGATACCAGCACTAGCGGCCACCATACCGTCGTCTCACCGAACGCGAGCACATCCGAGCCCGCCGGAAACCAGGTCTGCAACTGGGTTTCCCGCGCACGGACATAGTCGGGATGCGCGATCGTCACCACCAGGCCGATGACCACATAGGGCAGCGCCAGCCACATCAATGTCTCGATCATCGCTCCGACACTGATCGGGCGGGCCAGCTCCTGACGAACTCGCTGCATCGTCATCCTCAGATCAACGGCCGTCGGGCGCGGACCCGCCGGCGCACATCGGCCAGCAACAGATGGCTGCCGCCTTGACGCAGGAACGGCGGGATGAACCGGTTGACGAACGCCACCAGCCGGAAGAGTGTCTCGAACAGCGCCTGCCGCCCGCGCCCCCAGCCCAATCCCATCGCCTCGCGGAACACCGGCGCCAGAAAACCGGCCGTGAGGAACGTCAACAGCGGCCGAAACGGCAACCGCAGCAACGGATTGATCATCCGCAGATGCACCATGTCGAGCAGATAGGCACGTACCTGCGGGTCGATGACGACACGCTCGCAGGCCTGCGCCCAATACTCGTCGAAGGCCGCCCGGGTGGCCGGCCACTGTGCCTCGGTGACCTGCAGCGTGGTGCCCAGCGTCCAGGCCGAACGGTAGAACTGTTCGGCCTGGTCCGGGGTCATGTCACCGCGCAGCAGTTGATAGACGTCCTCGAGCCCGACGAACAGGCATGCGGCGACCCACATCTGCAGATCGCGGTCGAACGCGTGGTAACGGACCGGGCTGCCCGGCCCGGACCGGACCCGCTGGTGCGCACCGTCGACGGCGGTGCGGAACGACTCCCGGTCGGCATCGGTCCCGAACACCGCCACCGCGAGGTAGCTCGCAGTGGTGCGGGCCCGTTTCCACGGATGCTTGAGGAGGTTGCCCGAGTCGACGGTGCTCTCCAGCACGCCATGGCCGACCTCCGGCCAGGACAGCTGCATGATCACGTTGGCCGCACCGGCCGCGAATCCCCAGAAATCCATCGCGTCGCCGATGCTCACCGCACCGGCCGGATCCCAGCGCCCGGCGCGCCGGTGAATGACGATGCGATTGGTCATGACGCACAACCGTTGCCGAACAACAGGATCGGCCATGTCACCGTCGACCGCACGAAGGTCAACGCCGACAGCTGGTCCAGGTGCCACATCGACCACAGCACACCGATGGCGACGTAAGGGGCCGCGAGCAGCAGTGCAGTGCCGACCCATTCGGCGACGGTCATGCGGAAGGTCACGATCCGGTTCAGCGCGGTCACGACTCGAACGTAACGGCACCCCGGGCCTCACGTATACGGATCGATGATCTCCGCGCGCATCGGCTCGACGGTGGAACCCACCGGGCGGCTGAGCTTCTGCGCGTCCAGCACCATCAACGCGACGTGCAGGGAGGTGCGCGATTCACCGTCGTCGAGCTCGACCCCGAGCGCGTCGCCGATCGCGGCCAACCGCTTGTAGAGCGCCGGGCGGCTGATGTGCAGGCGCTGGGCCACCGCGGCCTTGTTTCCGGCCGACCGCAGGTACTCGCGCAGCACCTCGACGTTCGACGGATCACCGGTCAGCAGGCCGCGGAGTTCGGTTTCGGCGAAGGCCTGCACCCGATGGTCGCTGCGCAGCAACGAGATCAGCCCCCGCAGCCGGACGTCGGCGGCCCGGTAGAACGGGCGCGGCTTCTCCCCCATGGACAGCGCTACGTCGGCGATATGGGAGGCCTCGGCCAATCCGTGGACCGCATCGATGACCCGCTCCACGGGCTCCCCCACTCCCAGCGCCATGCCGGAAATGCCTTCCACCCGCCGTATTTCACGGCGGAGGTCGGTGCCGAGCGCTGTCAGTGCCGTGTCCGTCGAACGAGTGACACTGAGCGACAACACAAGCCCGATCTCACCGTCGCGCCGGACCGAGAACAGGCCGGTGTGCCCGGATGCGTTGACGGCATGCGTGACGGTATCCAGCAACGAGACGTTGCGCCGTTGCCCGGCAACGGGATCGGCGGCGAGGGGTCGCTGCACCCGCACCGTCGCGGGAACATAGCGGGTCGCCGAGCGCAGACCCAGGGCATGCGCGCGGGCCGCGGCCTCCTGTTCGTCGGTGATCCGGCTGCGCAGCACGTCGTCGATGAGTCCGCTCTGCGCCTGGTGCGCCAACCCGGAGCGGTCACGCTCGATCATCCGGTGCAGGGCCAGCGCGACCCCGGCGCGCTCCAGCACCATCTGGGTGCGTGCCGCGTCGCCGGGGCGCCGGGGCACGATGAGCCGGCCCCACTCCTCGGTGCGTGGCCCCACCGCGGTCACGGCCCAGTGCTCGATGCCGGCGCTGCGCCGCGACCGTCGCTCCCAGTCCCGCAGTAGTTCGGCGGCGTGCCCGCGCGCGGCGACCGCCAGCACCCGGTGGGCCAGGTCCTCCAGCACCACCGGTTCGTCCAGGATGGCCGCGGCGGCGTCGACGATGCCGCTCATCGAGGCGCGCTTCATGCTCAGGTCGGTGAAGGTCTCGTGCACGCGGCGGTCGAAGTCCACCCGGTCGAACTGATCGGTGACGATCATCCGGTGCACCGTCTCGGTCACCTCGACGAAACGCACCTGCCGGTGCAGCGCCACCAGTGCGAGATCGAACTCCTCGGCGATCTCGCCCACCCCGGGCGCCACGTTGGCACCGCCGAGTTCGACGACCACCCCGAGCACTCCCGCGGTCGCCATTCCGTGCAGATAGCGGCGCGGGTCCGCCCGCAGGGCGGCACCGGTGGTCAGCACCAGTTCGCCGCCCTGGACCAGGGCGGACAGGTCGGCCATATCGCTGACGTGCACCCAGCGGATGGGTTCGTCGAACCGGCGCGAACTCAGAATCTCGGGCTGGCCGCGCTGCAACACCGGTAGCCCGACGACGTCGGCCACCGTGATGATCATTTACACAGTGTATCGGCGTAGCCGATATGAGAGACATTTTGTAACGACGAACGGTGGCGGACCGGCCACAGACTGGATGCAACCTCAACAGGAAGTGAGCGCACCCGCGATGACTGCGACCATTCAGCACTGGCGTGACGGCAAGTTCTTCGAAGGCACCTCGGGTGCGACGGCGCCGGTGACCAACCCGGCCAGCGGTCAGGTCACCGGCCAGGTCGCCCTGGCCAGCGTCCAGGATGCGCAGGCCGTCATCGATGCCGCCGCCGCCGCGTTCCCGGCCTGGCGCGACACCTCACTGGCGAAACGGACTCAACTCCTCTTCAATTTCAGGGAACTGCTCAACGCCCGCAAAGGTGAGCTCGCCGAAATCATCACCAGCGAGCACGGCAAGGTCGTCTCCGACGCCCTCGGCGAGGTGTCCCGCGGCCTGGAGGTCGTCGAATTCGCCTGCGGCATCCCGCACCTGCTCAAAGGCGGCTACACCGAAAACGCCTCCACCAAAGTCGACGTCTACTCCATCCGCCAGCCCCTGGGCCCGGTCGCCATCATCTCCCCGTTCAACTTCCCGGCCATGGTGCCGATGTGGTTCTTCCCCCTCGCCATCGCCACAGGCAACACCGTCGTGCTCAAGCCCTCGGAGAAAGACCCCTCCGCCGCACTGTGGATGGCCCAGCTGTGGGCCGAGGCCGGCCTGCCGGAAGGCGTGTTCAACGTCCTGCAAGGCGACAAGACCGCCGTCGACGAACTGCTGACCAACCCCAAGATCAAGTCGATCAGCTTCGTCGGGTCCACCCCGATCGCCCAGTACGTCTATGCCACCGGCACCGCCGCGGGTAAGCGCGTCCAGGCCCTCGGCGGCGCCAAGAACCACGCCGTCATCCTGCCCGACGCCGACCTCGACCTGGCCGCCGACGCCATGGTCAACGCCGGCTTCGGCTCCGCAGGCGAACGCTGCATGGCGATCTCGGCGTGTGTGGCCGTCGGCCCGATCGCCGACGATCTGGTCGCCAAGATCACCGAACGCACCACCGGCCTCAAAATCGGTGACGGCACCAAGGACTCCGACATGGGCCCGCTGGTCACCAAGGCCCACCGCGACAAGGTCGCCTCCTACATCGACGCCGGCGAGAACGACGGCGCCAAAGTCGTCGTCGACGGACGCACCGTCACCGCCGACGGTGGCCCCGACGGCTTCTGGCTGGGCCCCACCCTGCTCGACCACGTCACCCCCGAGATGAGCGTCTACACCGACGAGATCTTCGGGCCCGTGCTGTCCGTCCTGCGCGTGGACACCTACGACCAAGCCCTGGAACTGATCAATTCCAACCCGTACGGCAACGGCACCGCCATCTTCACCAACGACGGCGGCGCGGCCCGGCGCTTCCAGAACGAGGTCGAGGTCGGCATGGTCGGCATCAACGTGCCGATCCCGGTCCCCATGGCCTACTACAGCTTCGGCGGCTGGAAGGCCTCCCTGTTCGGTGACAGCCACGCCCACGGCACCGAAGGCGTCAACTTCTTCACCCGCGCCAAAGCCATCACCAGCCGTTGGCTCGATCCCTCCCACGGCGGCATCAACCTCGGCTTCCCCACCAACTAATCGATCGGGCAAGTGAGAAAATCTCGATATGACCATCATTGAAGAGTCCACCGCGCTGCCCAACGGGCTCACCGTGCAGGACGCCCGCGCCGAAGCCGCCCGCGCTTACGAGCTGGATCGCAAACATGTGTTCCACTCCTGGTCGGCCCAGGCCGAGATCGCCCCGATGACGATCACCGCCTCCCAGGGCTCCTATGTCTGGGATGGTGACGGCAACCGGCTGCTGGACTTTTCCAGCCAGTTGGTGAACACCAATATCGGGCATCAGCACCCGAAAGTCGTTGCCGCCATTGCCGCACAGGCCGCCAAGCTCTGTACGGTCGCGCCGCAGCACGCCAACGCGGCGCGCTCGGAGGCGGCCCGGCTGATCGCCGAGCGCACCCCCGGTGAGCTGGACAGAATCTTCTTCACCAACGGCGGCGCCGACGCCGTCGAGCACGCGGTGCGGATGGCCCGGCTGCACACCGGCCGCTACAAGGTGCTCTCCCGGTACCGGGCGTACCACGGCGGCACCGAGACCGCGATCAACCTGACCGGTGACCCCCGGCGCTGGCCCAACGACCACGGCAACGCCGGGGTGGTGCACTTCTTCGGCCCGTTCCTGTACCGCTCGCAGTTCCATGCCACCACCGAAGCCGAGGAATCCCAGCGGGCCCTGGACTACCTCGAACAGCTCATCGCGCTGGAGGGTCCGTCCACCATCGCCGCGATCATCCTGGAGTCGATCCCGGGCACCGCAGGCATCATGGTGCCGCCGCCGGGCTACATCGCCGGGGTGCGCGAACTCTGCGACCGGCACGGCATCGTGTTCATCGCCGACGAGGTGATGGCCGGCTTCGGGCGCAGCGGAAAGTGGTTCTCCATCAACCACTTCGACGTGGTGCCGGACTTGCTGACGTTCGCCAAGGGCGTCAACTCCGGTTACGTCCCGCTCGGTGGTGTGGCGATCAACCCGGCCATCTACGAGACGTTCGCCCATCGCGCCTACCCGGGTGGGTTGACCTACTCCGGTCATCCGCTGGCGACCGCGGCCGCGGTGGCGACCATCAACGCCATGGCCGAGGAGGGCATGGTGGAGAACGCCGCCCGGATCGGGGCCGAGGTCATCGCCCCGGGTCTGGCCGAGCTGGCCGCCAAGCACCCCAGCATCGGTGAGGTGCGGGGCGCCGGGGTGTTCTGGGCCGTCGAACTGGTCGCCGACCAGCAGACCCGCGAGCCGCTGGCCCCCTACGGCGGCTCCAGCCCGGCAATGAACGCGGTCATCGCGGCGTGCAAGGCCGGTGGCCTGTTGCCGTTCGCCAACTTCAACCGCATCCACGTGGTGCCGCCGTGCAACGTCACCGAAGACGAGGTCCGCGCGGGCCTGGCGATCCTGGACGCCGCGCTGGATGTGGCCGACGCCGCGCTCTAACCTCTGCGCCCGAACGGCGGCCGCGGCCTCAGAGCAGGTTCGCGGTCAGAAGGTCGCGCGCCGCGTTCGGGATCGGCGTCGGGCCGTCGTCATCGAGCATCACCAGGACGGTGTCGCACAGGCCGACGCAGGAATCGCCGACGAACAGCGCCGTGCAGGACACGAACGATGTTCGGCCGATCCGCCCGATACCCAGCCCGGTCTCGATGGTCACCGGCCAGTGCACCTCGGCCAGGAAGTGCACCACGTTGTTGACGGTCACCAGCCGCATGGTGCGGGTGTCGGGTCGGTAGAGGCCGGGAAACACCCGCTCGTTGAACTCCGCCCGGGCGTTCTCGTGCAGTGATTCGAGCGCCAGATTGTTGAGGTGCCCGTTGGCATCCATATCGCCGTACCTGGCGATGGCCACGCCCGTCACCGGATAGAGCGCCTTGGACAGGCGGGCGGGATGCGGGCGCACCGCGTCACCGACGAGCGCGACGTCGTGGTTGTTCACACAGGCATTGATACACCAGCCCGTACGCTGGCAAGGGTGCCCGACCTTCATCCCGGAATCGCCGTTCTGGCTCCCCTGCTCGGCACCTGGTCCGGGCCCGGTGCGGGTGAATACCCGACCATCACTTCGTTCGACTATCTGGAATCGGTGACCTTCGGCCATGTCGGTAAGCCGTTCCTGACCTATGCGCAGCGCACCAAGGCCGCCGACGACGGCCGTCCGCTGCACGCCGAGAGCGGCTACGTCCGCGTTCCCGAACCCGGCCGGGTCGAATGGCTGCTGGCCCATCCGACCGGCATCGCGGAAGTCCTGGAAGGCACGTTGACCACCGAGCCGCTGCACATGGAGCTGACCGCGACGACCATCGGCCGGTCGGCATCGGCCAAAGAGGTGACGGCCCTTGCTCGTTCGTTCCACCTGGACGGCGACGAACTGACCTACACCGTGCGGATGGGTGCGGTGGGCCAGCCCTTGCAGCACCATCTTTCGGCAACCCTGCGGAGGCAATCATGACCACGGCGACCAAGCGGGAGGGGCGCATCCAAGTACCGGGCGATCTGGACGAGATCACCGACCGCGCCCCCGAAGACCATTCCGGTATCGATGCCCAAGCGGTGGAACGGATCTGGGATCAGGCACGGCACTGGTATCAGGCCGGGATGCACCCGGCGATCCAGGTATGCGTGCGGCACCGGGGCAACGTGGTGCTGAACCGTGCCATCGGCCACGCCTGGGGCAACGGCCCGGAGGATCCGGTTGACGGCGAACGCATTCCGGTCCGCACCGACACCCCGTTCTGCGTCTACTCGGCCGCCAAGGCGATCACCGTCACCGTCGCCCACATGCTGGTGGAGCGGGGCAGCTTCGCGTTGGAGGATCGGGTGTGCGACTACCTGCCCGGCTACACCAGCCATGGCAAGGACCGCACCACCATCCGGCACGTCATCACCCACAGTGCGGGAATACCGTTCGCCACCGGCCCGAAACCCGATCTGCGGCGGATGGACGACAGCGAGTACGCCCGCGAGATGCTGAGCAAGATGAAGCCGGTATACCGGCCGGGTCTGGTGCACATCTACCACGGATTGACGTGGGGCCCGCTGATGCGCGAGATCATCTCGGCGGCCACCGGGCGCAGCATCCGGGACATCCTGCACGACGAGATCCTCGCGCCGCTGCGCTTCCGGTGGACGAATTACGGTGTTGCCGCCCAAGATGTTTCGCTGGTGGCGCCGAGTCATGTGACCGGCAAGCCGCTCCCGGCGCCGATCGCCAGGGCGTTCAAGCTCGCGGTCGGCGGGACGCCGCAGCAGATCATCCCGCTGTCGAACACGCCCGAGTTCCTCACCGGTGTCGTGCCGTCGTCGAACACCGTGTCCACCGCCGACGAGTTGTCCCGGTTCGCCGAGATCCTGCGCCGTGGCGGCGAACTCGACGGGGTGCGCATCATGAAACCCGAGACACTGCGCGACGCGGCGCGGCAAGCGCGCCGGCTGCGTCCCGACCTTGCCACCGGGTTGGCGCCGATGCGCTGGGGCACCGGCTACATGCTCGGATCCAAGCGATTCGGCCCGTTCGGCCGGGGCGCGGCGGGCGCGTTCGGGCATACCGGGCTGACCGATATCGCGGTGTGGGCCGACCCCGATCGTGCCCTGGCGGTGGCCGTCGTCAGCAGTGGGAAACCCAGCGGTCACCCCGAGGCGAAGCGCTATCCGGCCCTGCTGGACAGCATCAACAGGGAGTTTCCGGTCACGCCTTAGCGGCGGCGCGCACCAGCAGGCGCAGCAGCACCTGGCCGATCCCCGCGAGCGGAATCTTGACGAGTCCGAACGACGCGGTGGAACCGATGGTGTAGTCGATACGCGTCCCGGTGCCCGACGGTGTCAGCCGCACCTCACCGGTGTAGCCGGGGAAGGGCGTACCCGACAGCGCCTTGTAGCCGAACACGTGCGGCGCCTCGAAGGCGGTGACCTCTTCGACGATGTCCGGCCCGGGCCCGGGGGTGCTGATCCGGCGGACGGCGCCGAGCCCGTTGGGTTCGGGGGTGCCCGGCCGGCCCAGGCTGACGGTGATTCCCGGCGCCCAGGACGCCATGCCCGCGTGATCGGTCAGCGTGGCCCACACCGTTTCGATCGGGGTGGCGACGGTTGCGCTCGATGTGACCTGCATGGCCTCATCCTGCCATTGCCGAAGCGGCACCCCCATCCGTGACGTCGGTCACTGCTCCCTATGGTGGCTTGATGAGCGCGAACGCCGATGCGGACCGGGTCGCCGAGCTGGCCCACCGGGTGGTGGCCGAGCACGATCCGGCCCGGGTACCGATTCCGCAGTTCCTCACCGCGTGTTACGACGCCGGCCTGGCCTGGGTGCACTTCCCGGAGGGACTCGGCGGCCTGGGCGTCTCCCGTGGACTGCAGGCCGTCGCGGACGGCATCCTGCAGGGCGCGGGCGGCCCGATTCCCCTTGGCCTGAACCCGATGGGGTACGGCATGGCGGCACCGACCATCCGCGAGCACGCGCAGTCCGACGAACTCAAGCGGTCCTGGTTGCGGCCGCTGGCCGCCACCGAGGACATCTGGTGCCAGCTGTTCTCCGAACCCGGCGCGGGATCTGATCTGGCCGGGCTGGCCACCTCCGCGGTTCCCGACGGGGACGAGTGGGTGGTCAACGGTCAGAAGGTGTGGACGTCGCTGGCGCACCGGGCCAGATGGGGCCTGCTGCTGGCCCGAACCGATCCCGATGTGGCCAAGCACAAGGGCCTGACCTACTTCGTGCTGGACATGCATGCCGCGGGCGTCGAGACCCGGCCGCTGCGCCAGTTGACGGGGCAGGCGGAGTTCAACGAGGTGTACATCACCGACGCCCGCATCCCGGACGCGCACCGGCTCGGTGCGGTCGGCAGCGGCTGGAACGTCGCGATGACCACGCTGATGAACGAACGCAGCGCTCTGGGCGGTAGCGGCAGCCGGCGGGGGTCGGGCACCATCGCCGACGCCGTCGCGCTGTGGGCGTCGCGGCCGGACCTGCGCACGCCGGTGCTGCGCGACCGGCTGACCCAGTTGTGGCTGCGTTCGGAGGCCCAGCGGCTGACCGCCGCACGCTCGCGGGCCACCGCGACCGTCGGCGGCCCGGGGCCGGAGGGGTCGATCGGCAAGCTGGTGGGCGCCGAGTTGAATCAGCACATCTATCAGTGGTGCATGGATCTGCTTGGGCCCGAAGGCATTCTGTATCACGGTTACGGACTGCACGAGAGCGACGATCCCGAGGATTGGCGCGGGCCGATTCAGCAGCGGTTCCTGCGCAGCAAGGCCAACACCATCGAGGGCGGCACCTCCGAGGTGATGCGCAACATCCTGGCCGAGCGGATCCTCGGACTGCCCGGAGATCTGCGGGCCGATGCCGGTATGGCGTGGAAGGAGATCCCGCGTGGCTGAATTCGAGTTCAGTTCCGAGCAGGCTCAGTTACGTTCCGCGGTACGCAAATTCAGCGCCGAGAACTTCGGGGAGCAGCCGGCCCGCACCCTGATGGCGTCCGAACCGCGGTTCGACCGCAGGGTGTGGCAGCGCCTGGGTTCTGAACTGGGCGTCCTCGCCCTGTCCGTTCCCGAGACCGACGGCGGTGCCGGTGGCACCCTCGTCGATCAGGCGATCGCGGTGGAGGAACTGGGCGCGGCCCTGGCGACGGGTCCGCTGTTCGGCACCGTTTTCCTGTCCATTCCGGCCCTGGTGGCCGCCGAACCCGGTTCGGCACGCGACGAGCTGCTCGGTGCGCTGGTGGCGGGTACCCGTACCGCGGCGTTCGCCGTGCCGTCGCGCGCAGGCGCGTTCGATCCGGACGCTCTGACGGTGACCGGGACCGACGCACTGTCCGGCCGTATCGAGCGCGTCGTCGACGGCGACGCGGACGAATTCCTGGTTGCGGCAAAGGGTTCGGACGGGGTGGCGCTGTACGCGGTGGCATCCGAGAGCGTGCACCGCGAGCCGCTGGTGACCCTGGACCTCACTCGGCCGCAGGCCACCGTCACCCTCGATGCCGCGACCGGCCGGTTGATCGCCGGCCCGGACACCGCGGCCCGCGTCATCACCCATGCGCTGCAGGCCGGATCGGCGTTGTTGGCCGCCGAGCAGGTCGGCGCCGCACAGCATCTGCTCGATCTCTCGGTGGAATACGCCAAGTCCCGGCTGCAGTTCGGCCGGCCCATCGGGTCCTTCCAGGCGGTGAAGCACCGGCTCGCCGACGGACTCGTCGACCTCGAACATGCCCGCTCGGCGGTGTACCACGCGGCGTGGGCGCTGACCGACGGCTCCGACGATCCGGCGCTGGCGGTCAGTATCGCCCAGGCGCTGGCCTCGGCGGCGCTGACCCGGATCGCCACCGACACCATCCAGGTGCACGGTGGGATCGGGTTCACCTGGGAACACCAGGCGCATCTGTACTTCAAGCGGGCGGCCACCGATGCCGCCCTGCTCGGCAGTGCCGAGGCGCACCGCGACCGGGTGGCCGAGCTGGTGCTGGACACCGCCGTCGCCGACAAGGTGCCACGAGTGGCCGACGGGCGCAGTGCTCGCCTCGACGCTTAGTGGAGCTACTTTCTAGCTTGCCTAAGCGCCGAGGCTGGGAGCCAGGTTCTGCCGCCGCGGGGTGTCAGACCGGCGCCGTAAAATCGCACACATGTTCGAATCTGCGCTGGAGCGGTCCGCGGCGGGTGAGGCATTGGACCGGATGTCGGTCGCCGCACGGGAGGAGAACGCAGCGGGGGCGCGCCGGTTGGAGGCGATCGCCGATCTGTATGAAATCCGTGCTCCCGGGGATGACGCCGAGCGCCTGAACTGGGTGATCGACGGGTATGCCGGCATGGCCGCCGAGGTCGCGGTGGGTTTGGGAGTGTCGCGGCGCGGGCCGATGCGCAGCTGAAGGTGGCGGTCGCGCTCCGTGACCGGCTGCCGGCGGTGGCGGTGGTGTATTCGTCCGGGGAGGTGGACTACCGGTTGATCACCACGGTGATCAACCGCACCGATCTGGTCGACGATCCAGACCGGTTGGCGATGGTCGATGCTCGGATCGCCGCCCAGATCGTCGCATGGATGCGATTGTCGGGGCCGGTGCAGGAGCAGCGGATCGATGAGGTCATCGCCCGGGCCGATCCGGTCGGGGTGCGGACCACTAGAGAGGCCCGCGACAAGCGGCGGGTGGATGTGGAACCCGCACCGTGCGGGATGTCCGATATCTGGGCCCGGGTCGATGCCGCTGCAGGCGCCGCATTCGACACGCTGCTCGACGCCATGGCCGACAGTGTGTGCGCCGACGATCCGCGCACGAAAGACCAACGCCGCTCCGATGCGATTCTGGCCATCGGCACCGGGACCGCACTGATGTGCCAATGTGGCGATCCGGCATGCCCGGCCGCTGATCCGGCCCGGCCCCGCACCGCGGGGCGTTTCGTGATCCAGGTGATCGCCACCCCGGCCACCCTCGCCGGCGACTCGCATGCGCCGGGACTGCTCCCAGGGTTGGGATTGCTGGCCGCCGATCAGGTCACCGAGCTGGTCACGGCGGGGGCCGCGGTCAAAGAAGTCAGCATCCCGGCGCCCGTGGCCGAACCGGGTTATCGGCCGTCGGTGGCATTGGCGCAGTTCGTCCGGACCCGGGATCTGACGTGCCGGTTCCCCGGCTGCGGGGTGCGCGCCGAGTTCTGCGATATCGACCACACCGTACCGTGGCCCGCCGGGCCGACCCATCCGTCAAACTTGAAGTGCCTGTGCAGGTCTCATCATCTGCTCAAAACTTTCCACGACGGTTGGGACGATACCCAGCATCCCGACGGCGCCGTGGCGTGGCGCACGCCCACCGGAGAAGTGCACACCACGAAACCCGAGGGCGCACATTGGTTTCCCGGCCTGGGCACTCCGACAGGGAGGCCCGCCATCAATGAGGCCGCCGCACCGAACCCGCTACGTAGTCTGAAGATGCCGCGCCGCAAACACACTCGCACCGCCGAGCACAGTCGGCGCGTAGCCGAGGAACGCGGCATCAATCGAGAACGGATCAACCAACGACGAGCCGAACGCCGGGTACTGGCCTGGCAACTCGAAGACCACCTCTACGAACAAGCCATCCTCGACGACACGCCCATCCCGTTCTGAGACCGGCTCAGGCTATCGCGCCGGAGTCCTTCAGTTCCTCGATGCGGTCCCAGTCCAGGCCGATTTCCATCAGCACCAGTTCGGTGTGCTCGGAGGCCTGCGGCGCCCGCGTGGTCTGCAGCGGTTCGTGGTTGAACTGCACCGGGCCACGCACCACCTTGAACGGCTTGCCGTCGGCACCTTCGACCTCGGTGATCATGTCGTTGGCGATGGCCTGTTCGTCGGTACCCAGATCGACCAGGCTCTGGAACGGCGCCCACTGGCCCTTCATCGTCTTGAGATGCTGACGCCAGTATTCGAATGGCTTGCTGCGGATCGCCGCGGCGATGAGTTCCACGCCGGCTTCGGCATTTTCGATCAGCGGCAGCACATCGCGGAACCGCGGATCGTCGGCCAGTTCGGGCAGGCCCAGATGCTCGAAGGCATCGCGGATGTAGCCGGTCGGGCTGACGATGCAGAGGTTGATGGTGCCGCCGTCGGAGGTCTGGTAGTTGGCCATGAACGGGTTGACCGACGCGGTCGCCCCTGGCATCAGCGATCGCATGGTCTCCCCGGTCTCCATGCCCTGGGTCACGCTGGCGCCCGCGGCCCACCACGCGGTGCTCAGCAGCGAGACGTCGATCTCCAGCGCCTCGCCGGTGCGTTCCCGGTGGAACAGGGCCGCCGAAATGCCGCCCGCGATGTTCATCCCGCCGATGGAATCCCCGAACGCCGGGATGCCCTGCGGGAGCGCACCGCCCAGCTCTTCCGGTGTCAACGCGTGCCCGACACCGCTTCGGGTCCAGAACGCGGTTCCGTCGAAACCCCCGGTGTCGCGTTCGTCGCCCTTGTCTCCGTACGCGCTGCCGCGCGCATAGATGATGTTCGGGTTCGCCGCGCGGATGTGCTCGACGTCGAATTTGTTCTTCTGCCGCTGGGCAGGCAGGTAGTTGGTCAGGAACACGTCGGCGGACTTGGCGATCTCGTACAGCACCTCCTGGCCGCCGGCCGTGGAGACGTCGATGCCCACGCTTCGCTTGCCGCGGTTGGGGTGCTCGATCAGCGGATGCCGGTTCGGGTCCAGCGCGAAGCCGCCCATATTGACGAAACCGCGCTGGGTGTCGCCGCGAACCGGGTGCTCCACCTTGATGACGTCGGCACCCCAGTCCGCCAGGATTGCTCCCGCGGCGGGGACGAAGGTGAACTGCGCTACCTCCAGGACGCGCACGCCCTGCATGACCTTGCTCATCCGGGCCCCTTTTCCGCCGATCTACTGGCGACCGTACCGTATTAGCGACGGTAGGGACCGGCCGGCTACCCGCCGAGCGCATCCTTGAGGTGCGCGGCCGACGCGGCCCTGAGGTGGGTGACGTCGGAAGCCACCGAGGCGAAGGTGAATCCCTCGGCCAGGCGCCGGGCCGCGGTCGCGCCGTCGGCGGTGTGGATGCCCGCCGCCAGTCCCGCGGCCGCGGCGGCCTCGCGGACCCGCGTCACCGCCGCCTCGAATTCGTCGGCCACGGCCGGGTCGTTGAAATGCGCACCCCCGACGGCCAGCCGCAGATCCGACGGGCCGACGTAGACACCGTCGAGTCCGGGCACCGCGCAGATCTCGGCCACATTGGCCAGGCCCTGCGGTGTCTCGATCATGGCCAGCACCACGGTGTCCCGGTCCGCCTCCGCCGGTAGCGGGCCGATGCGCAGTTGAGCCCGCATCGGCCCGTAGGACCGGATGCCGTTGGGCGGGTAAGTCGCCGCCGACACCGCGGCGGCGGCCTCCTCGGGGGTATTGATCAACGGGACGATCACCCCGGCCGCCCCGGCGTCCAGGGCCCGGCCGATCGGCGTCGGATTGTTGGCCTCGACCCGGACCAGCCCCACCGGGCCGCCGGCGGCGTCGATCGCGGTCAGACCGGCCACCATCCCGCTGTACCCGATCAGACCGTGCTGCAGGTCCAATGCCAGGTAGTCCCAGCCGACGTGGGCCACCCATTCGTGTGCGACCGGGCAGTCCAGCACCGACCAGTACCCCAGGATCCGCTCCCGCCGGCGTAGCCGGGCGGCGAATTCGTGTGCGCTCATCATCGACCTATCGGTTGTAGTTGGGCATCGGGCCGCGCAGGGCCGCACCGACGTCGTCGCAGGCCTCGATGACGTCGGCCGGCAGCGGTCCCCTGCCCAGCACGGCGATATTGGCTTGCAGGTGACCGACTTTCGATCCGCCCAGCAGGATCGGACCGGTGGCCGGTTTGGACAACAGCCAGCGTAGCGCCAGCTCGGTCAGCGGGATGCCGGCCTTCTCCGCGATCGTCGACAGCGCCTCCACGGCCTCGAAGATCGCCGTGTTCCAGTACCGCTGTTTGTACATCTGGGCCAGCCGCGAGGTACCGAACCGGCCGTCGGCGGGATCGGCGTCGAAGCGGTGCCTGCCGGTGAGCAACCCGCCGCCGAGCGGGTTGTACACCATGGTGATCAAGCCGGTGACAGAAGCGAATTCGGCGTACTCGTCCTCGATCCGGCGGGCCAGCAGATTGTAGAGTTGCTGCGCGACGACGGGCCGCGGCGCGCCGACTTCATCGGCGGTGTGGTTGATCTCGCCGATCTGCCAGGCCGCGAAATTGGACACCCCCAGTGCACCGATCTTGCCTTCGTGCACCAGGTCGGCGACGGTGGTCAGGGTTTCGGCCAGCGGCGCGGCGCGGTCGGGCTGATGCAGATAGAACAGTTCGACGTGGTCGGTGCCCAGCCGCGCCAGGCTGCCCTCGACGCTGGCGCGCAAGCCCTGGGCCGACAACGGCGAATGCTCACCGGCGTCGGGGTGCGGCATACCGGCCTTGGTCGCCAGGGTGACGCGGTCGCGACGGCCCTTGAGCAGGTCGCCCAGGATGCGTTCGGTCTGCCCGCCGGCGTAGCCGTTGGCGGTGTCGACGTGATTGATACCCGCATCCAGCGCCACCTCGAGCATCTCCTGCGCGCCCGCGGCGTCCACGGTGTCGCCGAATGTCATGGTGCCCAAGATGAGTGGGGACAGCTGCAGATCGGACACTAGGCGACTCCCTGTTCCTGTTTGGTGCACAAGACGTTGCGCGGTTTGATACCGACCATGGTGCTCGGGTCCAGGGCCGCCGCACGCAGGGCGCGGGTGTAGGGCTGCTGCGGGTCGGCGAGCACGTCGGCACTGACGCCCTGTTCGACGATGACACCGCCCCGCATCACGATGATGGTGTCGCTGATCTCGCGGACCACCCCGAGATTGTGGGTGATGAACAGGTAGGTCAGGCCGGTGTCTCGTTTGATCTCGCGCAGCAGCTCGAGCACCTGTGCCTGCACCGACACGTCCAGCGCGCTGGTGGCCTCATCGCAGACCAGCAATTCGGGATCACTGGCCAGCGCGCGGGCGATGCCGATACGTTGGCGTTGCCCGCCGGAGAACTCGGCGGGTTTGCGGTGCAGCGCCGATGTCGGCAAACCGACCCGGTCGATCAATTCGGCGGCACGGGTCTCACGTGCCGTCCGGCTGCGGATGCCCTGCAACCGCAACGGTTCACCGACGATGTCGACGGCGTTCAGGTGCGGATCCAGCGATCCGTACGGATCCTGGAACACCATCTGGATGCGGGACCGCAGCGGACGCATGGCCCGCTCCGACAGGGCCGCGATATCGACGCCGTCGAACATGATCCGGCCGGAGGTCGGGGTGAGCAGCCGGACGATCGCTTTGGCCAGCGTCGACTTTCCACAACCCGACTCGCCGACGACGGCGAGGGTGCTGCCCTTCGCGACGGTGAAGCTGATCGAGTCGAGTGCACGGAAAACATGGTGCCCCACTGGGTATTCGACCACGAGATCCTGCACCGCGAGCAGTGCGCCGGTCATGCCGAGACTCCGATCTTGGCCGGTCCGTCCAGCCGCGGCACCGCGGCCAGCAGACGCTTCGTGTATTCGGTCTGCGGTGCGCGCAGCAGTTCCTCGGCGGTCCCGCCCTCGACGAACCGCCCGTCACGCATCACGAAGATGCGGTCCGACATCAGCCGGGCCACCCCCAGGTCATGGGTGATCAACAGCATGCCGATACCGGTGCGCTCCTGCAGTTCCAGCAGCAGGTCCAGAATGCTGGCCTGCACCGTGACATCGAGTGCGCTGGTCGGCTCGTCGGCGATGATCAACTCCGGCCCTGCGGCCAGCGCGGCGGCGATCAGGACCCGCTGCAACTGACCGCCGGAGAGTTGGTGCGGGTACTTGGCCAGCTGTTCTACCGGACGCGAAATCTTCACCTGTTCAAGCAGTTCCACCGCGCGGTCGCGGCGGCGGGCGCGCCCGGTGACACCGCTGTGCCGGATGGCGTCGCCCAGCTGGGCACCGATGGTGTGCACCGGGCTCAGTGCCGTCATCGGGTCCTGCGGGATCAGGGCGATATGGCGTCCGCGCACCGCGCACAACGCGCGTTCGTCACCGAGGATCGACCGGTCACCGAAGGTCACCGTTCCGGAGAGCACCGCCAGGTCGGTCGGTAGCAGGCCGAGGATTCCCATTGCGGTGGTGGATTTTCCGGACCCGGATTCGCCGATGATGGTGACCGTTTCACCGGCCTCGATACAAAACGAGACGCCGTCCACCGCGCGGATGACGCCCGCGGCGGTGATCAGCTCGATCTGCAGCTCGTCGACACAGAGCAGGTTGGTCATCTCAACGGACCTTTCGGTGAAGCGTGAACCGGCTCAGTACACCGGTTTTGGAGCGTCCGGCACTGTCGCGCAGGCCGTCGCCGAGCAGGTTGACCCCGACCACCAACAGCGCGATGGCCAGCCCCGGCAGGGTGACCAGCCACCACGAGGTGGTGACGTAGTCCTGCCCGTCGGAGATGATGCGGCCCCAGGTGGCGAACGGGCGCTGAGGTCCGGCCCCGAGATAGCTCAGGGCGCTTTCCAGCAACACCGCCTGGGCGAGCAGCAGCAGTACCACCAGCGAGACCTGCTTGATGATGTTGGGCACGATGTGGCGCAACAGGATGGCGGTGCGCCCGAGCCCGAGCACATGAGCCGCCGCGACATAGGGTTTCTCCCGCTCGACCAGGGTCAGAGACCTTGTCAGACGGGCGATTTCGGGCCACTGGGCGATCGCGATGACGAACGTGATGACGGGGATGGACGGGCCGAACAGCGCGACCACCAGCAGCAGCATCATCAGCAGCGGCAGGGACAGCTGCGCCTCCAGCAGCCGGCTGACGACGGTGTCGGCCCACCCACCGCGATAGCCGGCGATCGCTCCGAGGGTCAGGCCGATCAGGCCCGAGACCACCACTGCGAGCACCCCGATGACCAGGGATACCTGTCCGCCATAGAGCACCCTGGCCAGCAGGTCACGGCCCAGCTGGTCGGTGCCGAACAGGTGCCCGCCGGTCAGCGGCGGTATCCGCCGGGCAGCCAGGTCGGTGACATCCGGTGACGGGACCGGCAGGATCCGGGCGAACGCCACCGGCAGGATCACGACCAGGGCGGCGATGCTGCCGATCCAGATCTTGACCCTGCTGTCGCGGGCGCGCCGGGTGGCGCCGGCGCGAGCGATATCGCGGGGGGTGACCGCCGACGGACGCGGCTGCGCGGGCGCGTCGTAGGTGGTGGTGCTCATTTGCCACTTCCCTTCCCGAGCCGCACCCTGGGGTCCAGCACCGGATAGCAGAGATCGACGACCAGCTGGACCAGCACCGCCAGCACGGCGGTCACCAGGACGGTGGCCTGGATCAGCGGGTAGTCGCGGGTTTCCAGCGCGCGCACCACCAGGGAGCCGACCCCGGGCCAGGCGAACACCACCTCCACCACGACGACGCCGTTGAGCATCGAGGCGAAACGGGTGCCCAACGCGGTGAGCACCGGTATCGCCGAGTTCCGCATGGCGTAGCGCCAGATCAGTTCGTGTTCGGACACGCCTCGGGCACGGCCCACGGTGATGTAGGGAGAGTTGAAGGCGCCCACCATCTCCCGGCGCACCATCCGCGAGATCAGCGCTACCTGAAGCACGGCGATGGTGACGGTCGGCAGCACCAGGCTCGACCAGGTGGTGAAGCCCGCCGCGGGGAACACCGGGACCAACACGGCGAACAACGTGATGAGCATCAATCCGGTCCAGAAGTCGGGCATCGACTGCCCAGTGATGGTGACGGCATTGGCGGCCAGTTCGCGGCGGGTGTCGGCGCGCCGGGCCATCCAGACACCCAGCGGCAGGGCGATCAGGGTGGTCAGCAGGATCGCCGCCACCGACAGCGTGATGGTGTAGGGCAGCCGGCCGAGCACCACGTCGAGCGCCGGCGCCTGGAACGAGTACGAGGTTCCCAGGTCGAGGTGCAGTAGCCCCTGCAGGTAGCGCAGGTATTGGATAAACACCGATTCGTCGAGCCCGAGGTCGGCGCGGATGCGGGCCAGATCCTCGGTGGTGGCCAGTGGCCCGGCGATGGCGTCGGCCGGGTCACCCGGTGCCAGCCGGATCAGGACGAACACCGTGGTGAGGGTGAGGAATACGGTGAGCAGGCTCTGCCCGAGACGCCGGATGATGTATCGCGGCATGGCTGCGGTGAACCAGCGGCGGTTGGGCCGCTGGACCGGAGCGTCGAGCTGGTGGGTCATCGTGACGTCCTTCGCCGAATGACGGGGGTTGTTACTCAGCTCACAATGCCATTCCTGCGCGTTATGCGCAAGTATCGTTCTTTTCTTGCGCGTTCTGCGCAGATCAGGGTAGAGTTCAGCTGTGTCAGCCGTCACAGCAGCATTTCGTCCGGAGGGTCGATGATGACCAAACCCCTTCTCGACCGGCAGTTTTCGCGCCGCAACCTGCTCCGGTCCGGAGTGCTGCTGAGCGCGGGCCTGGCCGTCGGATCCGCCGCCGCCGGGTGCGCCACCCCCACCGGCCGGCCGGGCCCCACCACCATCAGCCTGGCGATGAACCGGTCCATGACGACGCTGGACAACAAACTCCTGCAGTACGACGCGGCGCTGACGGTGCAGCGCGCCGTACGCCAGGCCCTCACCGAGATCGATCACCAGCTGCGCCCCAGGTTGGTGCTCGCCGAGGAGTTCACGCTCACTTCCCCGACCCGGTGGTTCGTCCGGCTGCGCCGCGGCATCAGGTATTCCGACGGTTCCCCGGTGCAGGTCGAGGATGTCGCCACCGCGCTGCAGATGTACAGCCAAGTGCACGGCGGGTTCGTCGGCGGGTTCTTCCCCGAGTGGCCGACCGTCCAGAAGATCGATGCGACCAGCTTCACCCTCGAGACCCAGCACCCGGTCCCCGTGCTCGACTACCTGATGTCGAACATCCTCATCACCCCCGCCGCGGCCAACCGTCCCGAGGATCTGCAGGGCGGCCTGGGTTCGGGCCCCTTCATCGTCACCGCCGCCGACCGCGGGCTGGGCAATTACAGCCTGGAACGCAATACGAACTATTGGGGCCCACGCCCCACCGTCGAGTCGGTGCGGGTCCGGTTCATCCCCGACGAATCCAGCCGCGTGGTGGCATTGCGCAGCGGTGAGGTCGACGTCATCGATTCCATCACCCCTGACTCCACCGATCAGCTCGACGGATTGTCCGGTGTGGCAGTCGATCACGCCGACGGCGTGCGGCTCAATCAGTTGTTCTACAACTTCCGTAAGGCCCCCGGCGCCCCGACCGCCGACGTCCGGGTCCGGCGCGCACTCACGTATGCGATCGACGGCAAGTCCCTGATCGACAATGTGCTGCAGAACTCGGCCACCGCGTCCAAGGGGGTCACCCCGCTCAGCCTGGACGGCGCCGTCGAGACCGGTGAGTACAGTTACGACCCGGACCGCGCCCGGCACGAGCTCGACGCCCTCGGGTTGCGCAACCTACCGCTGAAGATCATCTGGGAGAGCGGTGAATTCGCCGCCGACACCGACGTCATGGAATCGGTGGTGCAGATGCTGTCGGCGGTCGGTGTGCGGGCCACCCTGCGGCAGTTCGAACCCGGCGGTGACATTGCGCAATGGCGCCAGGGCCGCGCCGGCGACTGGGATGTCCTGGGCAACGGCTTCCCCAGTCCCACCGGGCTGGCGTTGACCATCATGCAGGGCATGTACGCGGGTACCGAGGAGAAGGAGAAGACGCGCGACACCTACCACGGTTACCTGTTCCCGGACATCACCGCGCAGATCAGCCGGGCATCGGAGGAGCCCGATGCAGGCAAGCGCGCCGCACTGCTCGCCACGGCGCAGCACGACATCTGGAAGACCTGCCCGATGCTGTGGTCGTTCGTCCCGAAGGCCGTGCTGGGCCGTCGGCACCGGATCGACGGAATCGCGCTGCGCCCCACCAACTCCTACGACCTGGCCAATGTTGCCCTGAAGGGGCAATGATGCACACCGACGGTATCGTCACGGCCACCGGTGAGCCGGGCCGCCGCGACGCCCTGCTGCCCGCACCGCGGGTGCAGAACCACGCCGCCAATCTCGCCGTGTTGCCCGACGGGGCGCTGGGCTGCGTATGGTTCGCCGGCACCCAGGAGGGGGTGCCGGATATCAGCGTGTGGTTCTCCCGGCTCGACGACGGCGTGTGGTCCAGTCCGGTTCAGCTGTCCGACGACCCGACCCGATCCGAGCAGAATCCGGTTCTGCACGTGCACGATTCACGTCAGCTGTGGCTACTGTGGACATCTCAGCACGCCGGCAACCAGGACACCGCACGTGTGCTGCGCCGCATCTCCACCGACGGCGGACGCAGCTGGGGCGAAACCGGTGTGCTGCTGCCGGAAACCGATGCCGGCGGGGTGTTCGTTCGCCAGCCGCTGGTCCGGTTACCCGGTGGGCGATTGTTGCTGCCGATCTTCCACTGTGTGCGCATCCCTGGGCAGCGCTGGGTGGGCGACCGCGACTACAGCAGCGTGATGATCTCCGATGACGACGGCCGGTCCTGGCGCCTAGTGGTGGTGCCCGACAGCACCGGCTGCGTACACATGAACATCGGGCGGCTCGCCGACGGCACCCTGGTGGCGCTGTATCGCAGCCGCAAGGCAGATTTCATCTACCGAAGCGTGTCCACCGACGACGGCGACACCTGGTCGCCGCCCGCACCCACCGAACTGCCCAACAACAATTCGTCGATCCAGTTCGTGGTGCTGCCCGGCGATCGACTTGCGCTGGTGTTCAACGAATCCAGCGCCGCCGATGCCACCGCACGACGCACCTCGCTCTACGACGAGATCGACGATGACGGTCTGGCCGCAGACGGCCCCGCGCCGGTCACCGAATCGCAGGTCACCGAAAGCGGGGACGGCCACACCGCATTCTGGGGCGCCCCGCGGGCACCGATGACGCTGGCGCTGTCGCACGACGGCGGCGTGACCTGGCCGGTGCGCCGCGACATCGAGACCGGGGACGGTTACTGCCTGTCCAACAATTCCCGGGACGGGCGCAATCGGGAGTACTCGTACCCGAGCATCACCGCCACCGGTGACACCCTGCACATCGCGTTCACCCGGTTCCGGCAGGCCATCGAATACGTCGAGGTGAGACCGCCATGGATCGGGACGTGACGCCGATCGCGGTGGTCACCGGTGCCAGCTCCGGGATCGGTGCCGCCACGGCGCGCCGGTTGCTCGACGACGGCTGGCAGGTCGTCGGGGTGAGCCGGCGAGCCCCGGATATCCAGCACCACAACTTCATCCCCGTTTCGCTCGACCTCGGGGACTTCCCCGCCGTGCGGGCCTGGGCGCTGGCCGCCGGCCGGATCGACGCCGTCGTGCACGCGGCGGGTCTGCAGTACTCCGCGCCGCTGGGCGAACTCGATCACGAACACGGACTGCGGATGTGGCGCATCCACGTGGGCGCCGCCGAGGTGCTCGTCAACGCCCTGACGGCGAAGCTGACCGACGGCGCCCGGGTGGTGCTGGTGGGTAGCCGCACCATGACAGGCAATGCCGGCAAAAGCCAATATGTGGCAACGAAATCCGCGCTGACCGGGATGGCCCGATCCTGGGCCGCCGAGCTGGCCGGCCGCGGGATCACCGTGAATGTCGTCGCCCCCGGCCCCACCGACACCCCCATGCTGGCCGATCCGGCCCGCGCGCACACCCCACCCACACTGCCGCCGCTGGGCCGCTTCATCGACCCCGCCGAGGTGGCCGGCCTCATCGCGTTCCTGCTCGGCCCCGACGGCCGCAGCATCACCGGCCAGGCCATCGTGCAATGCGCGGGAGCCTCCCTGTGAACACCGTGGTCACCGTCTTCGCCGACGATCTGTCCGGGGCAGCAGAGACCGCCGCGGCCTTCCACGGCCGCGGGATCCCGGTCACGCTGCGGCTGGCGCCGGGCCCGCCGATCCCGGCCGGTGTCACCGTGCTCGATCTGAACACCCGCACCATGACCGCCCAGGCGGCCCGATCGGCTCAGCGTGCCGCGCTCACCGAATCGGCACCGGAAGCCCTGGTGTTCAAGAAGATCGACTCGTTGTTACGGGGCAATATCCGTGCCGAGGTCGACGCGCTGACCGAACGCGGCCCGGTGCTCGTCGCGGCCGCCCTGCCCGCGCTCAACCGCACCGTCGTCGGCGGCGTGTTGCACCTCGATGGCGTGCCCTTGCATCGCACCGGCGCCTGGGCCGCCGAGGCCGGCGCGCCACCCCCGTCGGTCCTCGAGCTGTTCGGTCCGGACGTGACCGTGTGCGATGCCGCCACCGACGCGGACCTGGACGCCGTCATCCGATCCGCCGCCGCCGGGACCCAGCTGGTCGGCACCTCGGCGCTGGCCGCCGCTCTCGCCCGGACCCTGCCCGCGGCCGATCCGGCGCCTGCGTACCGGCGACCGTCTCCCGGCCTGCTCGCCGTGGTGGGAACCGCGGACCCGCACGCCGCCGACCAGGTGAACCACCTGGTGGCGCGCGGTGTCCACCACGTCGTCCTGGCGGCCGGTGCCCTGTTGGGGGCCACCGCCGATCCCGCCGCCGTCGGCACCGCACTGGCCGACGGACCGGTGGTGGTGACCGTCGGTGGTCCGATCCGGCCGGAGCGGGCCCGCGACCTGTCCCGCGCGCTGGGGCGTCTGATCGCCGACGGCCTCCGCGGCCATCACCCTGACCTGATCCTGACCGGAGGGGAAACCGCCCGCGCGGTCATCGACGCCCTCGGTCTGACCGACCTGCGGCCCGTCCACGAGGTGCACCACGGTGCGGTCGTGTCGGTCGCATCCGACGGGCGCAGCGTCGCCACCCGTCCGGGCAGTTTCGGCGACGGCAACAGCCTGGCCGCCATCGCCGACTACCTGGCCAGTCCCCAGCATGTCCAACCCCAACTGAAGGACAATTCATGACAGGACATCCCGTTGTCGCCGTGACCATGGGCGACGGTGCCGGCATCGGCCCCGAGGTGATCGTTCCCGCCCTGCTGGACGAGGCCACCCAGGCCTTCTGCAATCCCGTCGTCATCGGCGACGCGAAACGCCTGACCCAGGCCGCCGCCATCCTGGGCATCGCGGTCGATATCGTCACCGTGCCGACAGTCGCTGCAGCAGAGCAGGTTCCGGGGCGGATCAACGTCATCGATCTGGACCTGCTGCCCGCCGATCTGCCGTGGGGCCGGCTGTCGGCGGTCGCCGGGCACGCCGCCTACGAATACATCCGGGTGGCAAGCGAACTCGCGGTGCGCGGGGAGGTCCAGGCGATCTGTACTGCGCCGCTGAACAAGGAGGCACTGCACGCGGCCGGACACATCTTCCCCGGCCATACCGAACTGCTCGCCCACCTCACCGGTACCGAGGAGGTGTCGATGATGCTGTCCACCCCCAAGCTCAAGGTCATCCACGTCACCACCCACATCGGCCTGCTGGACGCGGTGCGGCGCATCGAGCCGGGCTTGGTGGAACGCACCATTCGCCGCGGTCATGAGGCCCTGGTCCGGTCGGGCGTCTCCGACCCGAAGATCGGGGTGTGCGGTATCAACCCGCACGCCGGGGAGAACGGGTTGTTCGGCTATGGCGAAGAGGAGCAGAAGATCATTCCCGCGGTGCAGAAGTTGGCCGCCGAGGGTATCGACGTGCACGGTCCGCTGCCCGCCGACACGGCGTTCTTCCTGGCCGGCCGCGGCGACTACGACCTGATCGTGGCCATGTACCACGACCAGGGACACGGCCCGGTGAAGGTGCTCGGAATCGAGGCCGGCGTCAACATCACCGTCGGCCTTCCGGTGATCCGCACCTCGGTGGATCACGGTACCGCTTTCGACATCGCGGGCAAGGGCATCGCCGAGCCCGGTAGTATGGTCGAAGCACTTCGGCAGGCCGCCGAATTGGCAAGCAGCACAACAACTGTCAAAGGATAGGGATTTGCCGGTACGTGGGTCGCAGGCCCGCCGGGCCGAGATTGTGCGGCTCGCGCGGTCCAGTGGGCTGGCCAGTGTGGACGAACTGTCCGCCCAGTTCGGCGTCACGGCGTCGACCATCCGCCGGGACCTGGGCCAGCTCACCGAGGAGGGGCTCATCGCCCGGACCTACGGCGGCGCCATCGCCCTGGACCCGCAGCCCGAGTCCTCGTTCCGGCAACGCGCCCTGGAGGGCTATGCCGCCAAACGCCAAATCGCGCAGTGGGCGGCCGGCCAGGTCCGTCCGGGCGAGACCATCCTGCTCGACGCCGGCACCACGGTTGGCGCGATGGGCGAATTCCTCTGCGAGATACCCCGTTTGACCGTCGTGACTGCGGGCCTGAGCGCGCTGGAAGAACTCGCCGACGCCGACGATGTCCGCGTCGAATGCATCGGTGGCACGCTGCGGCATCTGAGTCAGGGGTTCGTCGGACCGCTGGCGGAGGCCGCGTTGGGCCGCATGACCTTCGACCGGGCCTTCCTCGGTGCCGACGCCGTGCACGCCGAACTGGGCATCTGCGAGGCCGAACTGGAGCAGACCCGGCTCAAGGAGTTGATGATCGAACGGGCCGGGACCGTCTACGTGCTGGCCCACGCCGCCAAGCTCGGCCAGCGACCGTTTCACGCCTGGGCGCCGATTCCGCCCGGCGCCACCCTGATCACCGATGAATCCGCCACCGAGGCGCAACTCGGGCCGTTCCGGGCCGCGGGCATCGCCACTCAGCGCGCGCACTGACCGGGCGCTACCGGTCCCGCACCCCGCGGTAGATGCCGCGGCGAACGATCCACGGTTGCAGCACCCGGTCGATGGACCAGGCGGGGAACTTGAACGCCCGCCCGGTCGGGGCGAACACCTCGAGGCCGTCGTGCTGGGCTCCGAGCACCGAACCCCAGCGGGCCGATGGCGCGCGGTACGCCCGCATCCGGCCACCGGCGAGGTAGGCGCTGACATTGCGCGCGACCAGCCCGTCGGCACGACTGCGCGCCGAGGCGCGTAACGGGTCGGTGGCCGCGACATCGCCCACCGCGAACACACCGGGGTGTCCGGGGGCCTGCAATTGCGGTGTCACCCGGACGAATCCGTGCTCATCGAGCAGGTCGGCAGGCAGCCATCCGGTGTTGGGCCGGACCTTGCCGATCGCCCACAGGACGGCGTCCGCGCTGACCGGTGACTGTCCGGTGGACCAGTGCACCGGCTCGGCGGTGATGCTGTCGCAGCCGAACCCGACCGGTATCACCGCTCGGTGGCCGGGGCGCAACGCGACACCGGCCTGCCTGAGCCGCTGCTCGACGCGGCGCCACACCCGCCAATGATGCTGGGGCAGAGCATGTTCGCCGGGGTAGTACAGCGCGATGCCGGCCCCGGGCAGCGCCGTCGCCAGATTGGCCGCGGCGCTCACCGCCGCGGCGCCACCCCCGATCACCGCGATCGATTCCGCACCGGCCAGCCGCTCGTGCGCCGACCGCAGTTCCTGCCCGATCTCCTGGTCGTTCTGCCAGCCGGGTTGGCGCCAAAAGCCGTTCGCCACACCGGTGGAGATGACCAGCGCGTCGAAAGGCTCCTGTTGTGCCGTTCCGGCACGATCGACGCTCACGGTGCGCGTCGTCAGATCCACCCCCGTGAGCACCCCGTGCACGGTGCGTACCCGGTCCAGACCGCGGAACCGCTCGAACCCGATCCAGTAGTCGCGCGCCCAGTCGTCGGGCCGCGCCACCCGCATCCCGAGTTCCTGCCCGCTGACCAGGCCCGGCTTCGCCGAGATGCCCACGACGTCGAATTCCCGCGCCAGTTTGATGGCGGTGAGCACGCCGGTGTCCCCGAGCCCAGCGATCACCACACGTCGGCGTTCCATGACGGGCACGCTAGCGGCTCGCACCCGCAAAAGCGGCGCACCCACCATTGACGTGGTGCGGACGGCGTCATACCGTCGAACTCACCGATCTACTACAGGGAGTAGGAGATGGCCCGTACCAGTCGTTGGAGCTTCGCCCAGTGGGGCCTGCTCGTCATCGCGGTGGTGCACCTCGCGCAGGCGATCGCCGGATTCATCGCCGAACCCAGCTTCGCCACCGGCCCCGGAGCGCCGACCGTGCAGATTCTCGGGATGGATTACAACGGCTGGCATGCGGTCGCCGGCCTCGCGCTGTTCGGTCCCGGCCTGGTGTTCTGCTGGCGCAAATCCTGGGCGGTGCTGTATCTGCTGGCCGCGGCGGTGGCCGGCGGCCTGCCCGGCGTCTGGGCCCTGTTTTCCCATCAGGTGGCCTACGTCTTCACCTTTCCGAACAACATCACCGACGCGGTCGTGCACTTCGTCACCGCTGCGATCATGGCCGCCGTCGCCGCCATCCAGATCCGGCTCGACGGCGGGTTGCGCAACAGCCTGGCCGATCTGCGCCGGCAGTGACATATATGCGCCTATGTGTAACGTAAGCGCGTGACCGATGCCTACTACGAGCTCGTCGACGACGCCGATCCGGCCGGGGAGCGGTTCCACGCATCCGACCACGTGATCAGCACCTGGGGTGCCGAGATGCAGAATGCGGCGCCGGTGTCGGCGCTGTTGGTCCGGAGCCTGGAGCGCTGCGCTCCCCGCGCCGACGCCCGGCTGTCCAGGGTGGTGGTCGATCTGCTCGGTCCGGTCCCGGTGGCCGGACCACTGTGGCTGCGCGCCGAGGTGACGCGTGCCGGCACCAAGATCGAACTGGTCACGGCAGAGATGCTGGCGCTGGGCCCGGGCGGCACGCCACGCCCCGTAGCCGAGGCCCGCGCCTGGCGTTTCCAGGAACACGACACCTCCGGGCTGGTGTTCACCCCGACTGCGCCGCTGGTGCCGCGGACGGCGACCTATCCCCGGCCGGTGAACCCGGACCTGGGCCCGACCTATATCGACACTCTGGACTGGCACTGGGTCAACGATGTGCTCAACAGCGTCCCCGCCGAATGCTGGGTGCGGTCCAAGGTCGACCTCGTCAAGGGCGAAGCGGCCAGCGCGCTGCAACGACTGTTCTGCGTCGCCGATATCGCCAACGGGATGGGGTCTCGGATGGACCTGACGACGTGGACCTTCCTGAACACCGACCTGACGGTGCACATCCACCGGGTGCCCGACGGCGACTGGTTCGGGATCCGCGCCGAAACGAGTTACGGCGCCGACGGTGTCGGCACCTCGGTCGGCACCCTGTTCGACGAATCCGGTCCGATCGCGGCCATCCAACAGGCCCAGCTGGTACGCAAGCGCCCGGGCCGCTAGCCGATCGCGTCGATCGCCTTGTAGATCCGCTGTTCGCTCACCGGGCGGGGTGTGCCGAGTTGTTGCGCCCATAGGCTCACTCGCAATTCCTCGATCTGCCAGGCGATGTCGCGGACATCGTCGCCCCGCGCCCTGGCCGGTGAAATGGCCTGCACCACAGTGTCATAAGCGTCCTCGACGGCATGCACGCGGGCCATCCGCTCGGCATCGGCGGCCGGGGTCTGCGCCAGCCGTTCCAGCCGGCGACCGATGGCGGTGACGTACCGGACCAGATCGCCGAGCCGTCCCGCACCGGCGTTCGTGACGAACCCGTTGGGCAGCAGCCGGTCCAACTGCGCCCGGATATCGGCGATGGCGGCCGCCTGCACCGGAGCGGGCTTGTCGGGCAGGGCCACCTGCACCTCGTGGAACGCCGTGAGCACTTTCACCGCCCGGTTCACGATGCCCCGGGTCATGGCGCCCAGTTCCTGGGCCACCCGGCCCTTGAGCGCGGCGAACTCCGTCGCGTTCCACACCGGGGTGCGGGCCAGCGCATCCACTGCGGCATCGGTGCAATCGTCCAGCAGCGCGGCCAGCGATCCATCCGGATTCGCGTTGAGCGACAATCGAGTCCGGGTATCCAGGCCACGCTCGATCGCCTTGGCCGGCGATGGCACGCTGCACCGCAACAGTCGCCGTAATCCCGGACCCATCGCGGCCCGCTGTTCGGCGGCCGACGCGAAAACCCGGATGTCCACCGCGTTGCCCCGGTCCACAAATGCCGGATAGCCGCGCACGTTGTGCCCGCCGATGACGCGTTCGACCGTGCGCGGCAGCTCGTCGAGATCGGCCGGCCACGCGGTCAGCCCGCCGCGCTCCCAGTCACCGGCGACGGCCGCGGTGACGGCCTGCTGGATCGGCGCGGCCAGATTTTCCTTGAGCGAGCCGAGGTCTTTGCCGCGAGCCACTTCGGTGCCGTCGTCGCCCTGCACGGCGAAGGTGACGCGTAGATGCTGAGGCACCTTGGTCAGGTCGAAGGCCTCGATCGGCACCAGGATTCCGCTGATCCTGCGTAGCTCGCGCTGCAACGCGTCGAGCACCGATCCGGATCCGGGATCCAGGGCGGGCAGCACCGCGCGGGCGGTATCGGGCGCAGGCACGAAGCTGCGGCGCAGGTCCTTGGGTAGCGACTTGATCAGTGCGGTGATCAGTTCCTCCCGCAGTGCCGGTACCTGCCAGGCGAATCCGTCCCCACCGAGGCGGGCCAGCACCTGCACCGGCACGTGCACGGTGACGCCGTCGTCGGCGGCGCCGGGTTCGAATCGGTAGGTCAGCGGCAGCTCGAGATCGTCGGTCCGCCAGGCGTCCGGGTGGTCGGCGGAGTCGTCGACCCGCAGCAGTTCGTTGCGGGTGAAGGTGAGCAGATCCGGTGTCCGGTGCCGCTGCTTCTTCCACCAGGCGTCGAAATGCCGTGCCGACACCGCCTCGGCGGGCACCCGCGCGTCGTAGAGGGCGTAGATCTCGTCATCGGTGATCAGCAGATCTCGCCTGCGTGATCGCTCCTCCATCTCCGCCAATTCGGCGCGCAGCGCCGCGTTGTCCCGGAAGAAGTGGTGCCGGGTCTGCCAGTCGCCGTCGACCAGGGCGTGCCGGATGAACAACTCCCGCGCGACGACGGGGTCCACGGTGGCGTAGCCGACCCGCCGGCGCGGAACCAACGGCAGGCCATAGAGGGTGACCCGCTCATAGGCCATCACCGCGCCGCGGGCGGCATCCCAGTGCGGTTCACTGTAGGTGCGTGCAACCAGGTGCGCGCCAACGCGTTCCAGCGTCTCCGGGTCGATTCGGGCCGCGGTCCGGCCGAACAGCCGGCTGGTCTCGACCAGGTCGGCGACCACGATCCAGCGCGGTGGCTTCTTGGTCAGCACCGAGCCGGGCGCCAGCACGAACTTCGAGTTGCGCGCACCCTGGAAATCCCTGGAGTCGCGTCCTTTCGCGTCGTCGCGAAGCCCGACATGCGACAGCAGGCCGGCGGCGAGTGCGGCGTGGATACTGGCCGGGTCGGCCTCTTGGTCGGATTCGTGGATGCCGATATCGCGGGCAATGCTCCGCAGCTGGCCGGCCAGGTCCTGCCATTCCCTGATCCGCAGGTAGTGCAGAAACTCCTCCCGGCACATCCGGCGAAAGGCACTGCCGGACCGCTCCTTTCGCTGCTCGCGCAGGTACGCCCACAGGTTCAGATACGACACGAAGTCCGAATGCTCGTCGGCGAACCTGGCGTGTTTGCTCCGGGCCGCCTCCTCGCGGTCGGCCGGCCGCTCCCGCGGGTCCGGGATGGACAGCGCCGCGGCGAGCACCAGCACCTCGCGCACGCAGCCCTCCGCGTCGGCGGCCAGGATCATCCGGCCGATCCGGGGATCCAGCGGCAGCCGGGCCAGCCGGCGCCCGACGTCGGTGAGCTCACCGGCATCGTCGAAGGCATTCAGTTCCTGCAGCAACCCGATGCCGTCGCGGATGCTGCGTGCCTCTGGTGGGTCCAAGAACGGGAACTGTTCGATATCGCCGAGGCCCAGGGCGGCCATCTGCAGGATGACGGCGGCCAGGTTGGTGCGCAGGATCTCCGGGTCGGTGTACCGCGGGCGGCTCTGGAAATCCTGTTCCGAGTACAGCCGGATGCAGACGCCGGGGGCGGTGCGGCCGGACCGGCCGGCCCGCTGGTCGGCCGACGCCTGCGAGATCGGTTCGATGGGCAGCCGCTGCACCTTGGTGCGCCGGCTGTACCGGGAGATGCGCGCGGTGCCGGGGTCGACGACGTACCGGATCCCGGGGACCGTCAAAGAGGTTTCGGCGACGTTGGTGGCCAACACGATCCGGCGCCCGCGCCCGCTGGGGGCGAACACCTTCTGCTGGTCTGCGGTGGGCAGCCGGGCGTAGAGCGGCAGCACCTCGGTGTTCGGGCCGACGACGCGGTTCAAAGCCTCGGCGGTGTCCCGGATTTCGCGTTCCCCGGACAGGAACACCAGGACATCGCCGGGCGGTTCGGCGGCCAGTTCGGCCACGGCGTCGACGATGGCCTCGGTGGGGTCACGCACGGACGACGCCGCAGCGGTGCGCACGATCTCGTGATCGGGATCGTCGGGGTCATCGCCGTCTTCGGAGGGCACCACGACTTCCAAGGGGCGGTAGCGGACCTCCACCGGATAGGTCCGGCCCGACACCTCGATGATCGGGGCGTCGGAGAAGTGCGCGGCGAACCGCTGCGGATCGATCGTCGCCGAGGTGACGATGACCTTCAGATCGGGTCTGCGCGGCAGTAATTCGCGCAGATAACCGAGCAGGAAGTCGATGTTGAGGCTGCGCTCGTGCGCCTCGTCGATGATGATCGTGTCGTAACGCAGCAGACGCCGGTCCCGTTGGATCTCGGCCAGCAGGATGCCGTCGGTCATCAGCTTGACCAACGTCGAATCGTCGGCCTGATCGGTGAACCGGACGGTGTAGCCCACCGCACCGCCCAACGGGACGCGCAGTTCGTCGGCGATGCGTTGGGCGACGGTGCGGGCCGCCAGCCGGCGAGGCTGGGTGTGTCCGATGGTGCCGCGGATGCCGCGCCCGAGTTCCAGGCAGATCTTGGGCAGCTGGGTGGTCTTGCCCGAGCCCGTCGCACCGGCCACCACGACCACCTGGTGTGCGCCGATGGCTGCGGCCAGCTCGTCGCGGTGGGCACTGACCGGCAGGTCCGGGTACGTGATCTCCGGTACCGCCGCCTGCCGGGTGGCGATCAGCCCTTCGGCGGCGGCGAATTGGGCGAGCAGACGCTCGTCCGGGGCGCCGCGCAGATTCTTCAGCCGCCGGCCCAGCCGTGCCGCGTCCCGGAACGTCAGGTCATCGAGGCGGGCGCGCAGCTCGACGACGGACATCTCGGACAGTTCGGACACCCGGTCAAGGATAGGTGGCCGCAGGCGTTGACCCGCGGCAGCGCCCGGGTGCAGGCTCGAGGTATCGACCCGACGGGAGCACACGATGAGCGATCGGATGTTCGACTATCTCGGTGAGATGCTGAGTTCCTGCCTGAACCCGGATCTTGCCTCGTCTCCGCGGATCGGCGCCGCCGAGTTCGTGAAGTTCTTCACCGACGATGTGCGGCTGCACGCCATGCAGGGCCGACTGGCGGCCACCGAGTGGGCGGCGGCCGAGACGCGGGCCCGCCCGGTGCACGTCACCGCGACCCACATCGTCATCACCGAACACGGCCTGCTGTACGCGGCCGTCGTGGCGCTGCCGCAACCCCGCTATTACCTGGCCGCGCCGCGGGCTCTGCTGGACACCATCGCCGACCACATCGCCGACAGCCCGCCGCCGTCCGGTTGCGCGACGGCAGTGGACTGCCGCCTCGATCACGACCTGGCGTCGATCTGGCAGTTCGAGAGCGTCCTGCGCCACCGGCTCGACACCGATCCGGTGCTGCAGGTGCAGCTGACGCCCGCCTTGGCGGCGTGAACCGGCCTCAGCGCGGCGACCAGTAGGCCAGCATCTCGGCGAACGTCTCGAAGGCCGGCCGCGACACCCCGTAGGCCACTTCGAAGTGCACGCTCAGCGGGAATCCCAGCTCGGCGACGCCGTCGATCACCCGTTTGTACAGATCCAGCATCAGCTTGCGCTTCTCGGCGGGCTCCAGACCGGCCAGTCGCGAGACGAATTGCTGCTCGGCGGCCACGGCCGGATTGCCGGGATCCTGGATGAGCCAGTTGATCAGCCCGACCTTGGACTCCATCTTGGGCACGAACCCGAAGGACAGCAGAATCTCGGGCCGGTGTTCGGTGGCCTTGGCGAAATCGGTCAGGAAGCCCACGATGGCATCCGAATACAGCAGCTGCGTCATGCCGTAGGTCGCGCCCTGCGTGCACTTGAAGTCGAACCGACCGTGCTCGCCCGCACGGGTCGGGATCAAGATCGCACCGCGGTTGGGCACCAGGTTCGCATAGATCGACAGCGCATCGGTGGGTGCGACGCCTTCGCCCTCGCCGTCCTTCATGGTGCGGGGTACGCCGACGAACGCGATGCCGTCGAAACCGGCTCCGCTGAGCTCGGTGAGCCGCTGTCCCAGCGCGTCCTGGCCGAGGAACGAGGTCACCTGGGTGCAGAGCCCGCGCACACCGCGCAGTTCGGGCTGGATCAGCGACCAGTACTCGAGGACGTCCATCTTGGGCTTCATCTCGACCGGACGGTCATCGTCCTCGTCGATCATGCCCGGGATCATGATGTGTCCGAACCGGCCTTCGATACCCGTCTCCGCTGCCAGCGCCAGCACCTTGTGGGCCTCGTCGACGGCGTACTGCGCGCCGCGCTCCACATTCGGAGGCACCAGTTCCAGTGCGATGGTCTTCAGTGCCGTGGTGTCCGGCTCGTTCGGTGACACGCCCAACACCCTACGGATTACGCACCCGACCGTGGTAAACCTCCCCCATGGCTGAACGGGTGACCTTTCCCAGCGCAACCGGTCCGGCCCTGGCCGGCGTGATCGACCTGCCTGACGGGCCGGCACGCGGCTGGGGCGTGTTCTCGCACGGGTTCACCCTGGGCAAGGACTCGCCCGCGGCGGCGCGCATCTGCAAGCAGTTGGCCTCCGACGGGATCGGCATGCTGCGCTTCGATGCGCTCGGGCTGGGCGCCTCCGAAGGCGACTGGGGTGACGGGTCCTTCACCGCCAAGGTCAACGATGTCGTGCAGGCATGCAAGTTCATGGCTGAGCGGGGCACCCCCGCCGACATCCTGGCCGGACATTCCTGGGGCGGCGCGGCGGTGCTGGCCGCGGCCCGTGAGTGCCCCGGCGTGCGCGCGGTCGTGACCGTGGGCGCCCCGATCGACCCCGCTCACGTGGAGCACCAGTACGACGCCTGCCTTGAGCAGGTGTTCGCCGAGGGCAGCGGCCAATGGATGGTCGGGGGTAAGACGTTGACCCTCAAGCGGGCTTTCGTCGAGGACGTCCGGGTGGCCAAACTGCACGACAAGATCAAAGGCCTGAAGCTCCCACTGCTGATCCTGCATTCGCCGACCGACAACACCGTCGGGATCAAGAACGCCAGCGACATCTTCCGCACCGCCCGACACCCGCGCAGCTTCGTGTCCCTGGAGGGATCCGAGCACCTGCTGACGGGGCCCGGCCAGGCACACCGCGCCGGCCGGATCATCGGCGCCTGGGCGGATGCATACCTGGGGACGAACTAGCGCCCGACTTGTCGTACCCCGATGCGATGATGGTGTCATGTCCAGCGCCGCAGCATCTTTGGCTTCGCAGGCTAGTCCTGTTGAGCGGCTTGAGGTGTTGTTCGGGGAGCTGGCCGAGTTGTGTGGGCAGCGCAATGCGATCGACGGGCGGCTGGTCGAGCTGGTGGCCGCGTTGGAGCGCGAGGGCCTGGCGGGGTTGACCGGCGCGCGGTCGCTGTCGGCGTTGGTGGCCTGGAAAACCGGTACCACCCCCCGCAACGCGGAGACGGTGGTGGCCATCGCACACCGCATCGAGGAATTCCCGGTCTGCGTGGAAGGCCTGCGCGAGGGGCGGTTGTCGTTGGATCAGGTCGGGGTCATCGCCGAACGCGGCGCCCACGGCTCTGATGTGCATTACGCCGAACTGGCCGCCTCGGCCACCGTCGCCCAGTTGCGCACCGCGATCAACCTGGCACCCCGAGATGAACCGGAAGCCAAGCCTGATCCGGGGCCTGAGGTCACCAAAACCAGCGAAAGCCCGGACTACACCACCTACCGGATCCGGTTACCGCGCCTGGACGCCGCAAAATTCGATGCGGCCATGCAGTCCCACCACGACGGCCTGATCACCGACCACACCGGAGACACTGGCGCGGACACCCCGTTTCCGACCCGGGTGGATGCGTTCATGAGTGTGGTCGAAGCCGGCTGGGACACCGAAGTGGCGCGGCGCCCGCACGGCCAGCACACCACCGTCGTCGTGCACCTCGACCTCGACACGTCCACCGCGGCGTTGCATCTGGGCCCGGTACTGACCGAGGCGGAGCGCCAATTCCTGGCCTGTGATGCGACCTGCGAAGTGTGGTTCCAGCGTCGCGGCCGACCGATCGGGGCCGGACGCACCACCCGCACGATCAGCCGCCGGCTACGCCGCGCCCTGGAACACCGCGATCGCTGCTGCGTGATCCCCGGCTGCGCCGCCACCCGGGGTTTACATGCCCACCACATCACACACTGGGAAGACGGCGGCCCCACCGAGCTATCCAACCTGGTGCTGGTCTGCCCCCATCACCACCGACTGCACCACCGCGGCGCCCTGAACATCACCGGACCCGCCGACCGACTCGCCGTCACCGACAACAACGGGCGAACCTTGCACCGCGGATCCCTGGCCCACCCACCGGCCACACCCGCACCCGATGTCGCGCCCTATCCCGGACCGACCGGCGAACGCGCCCAATGGTGGTGGTACCAACCCTTCCAACCCCAAGCACCACCCTCGACCAACTAGGCGCGTCCCGCGCGGACCATCTCCTCGCGCGGCACCACCTTGACCCGCTCGCGGCCCTGCTGCTCGCCGAGTGCGATCTCATGGGCGTCCAGGCGTTCCCAGTCCGCCCAGGTGGTGTAGTCGACACCGGACTGGGACAGGTGTTCCAGGATGGCGTCGGCGTCACCGACCTCCGGTGCCCGGATCCCGGGCAGGTCGGCCAGCAGGCTGGCAACCGTCTCGGCCGCATCCGATTTGGTGTGTCCGATCAGCCCGATCGGGCCGCGCTTGACCCAGCCGGTGACATAGGTGGCGTCCACCACCATCCAGTCCGAATCGAGCACCCGGCCGGCGTCGTTGGGAACCACGCCGGCGTGATGGTCGAACGGTAGATCGGCCAGGTGCGAGGACAGATAGCCCACCGCACGGTAAACGGCCTGCACCGGCCAGTCGGTGAATTCGCCTGTGCCGCACACCGTTCCGTCGCCGATCAGTTCGGTGCGTTCGGTCCGCAGCCCCTGCACCCGATCGTCACCCAGTACCGCGACGGGCGCCTGGCACAGGTGGATGTGGATGCGGTGCGGCGCACCGGTCGCCTCGTTGGCCATGTACTTCATCATGGTGTCGACGACGAGCTTGATCGACTTGGTGGAGTTGATGGCTTTCTGGCTGGCCTCGTCGATCTCGAAGCCCTCCGGATGCACGATGACGTCGACGCTGGGCGAATGCGACAATTCGCGAAATTCCATGGGCGAGAACTTGATCTGCGCCGGGCCGCGCCGGGCGAAGACGTGCACGTCCGTGGCTTTGTTCAAGGACAGGCCCTGGTAGACGTTGCCCGGGATCTCGGTGACCAACTGTTCGTCGGCGGGCTTGGCCAGCATCCGGGCGATGTCGAGCGCCACATTGCCCGCCCCCAGGACGGCGACACTCTCGGCCTCCAGCGGCCAGGTCCGCGGCACGTCGGGGTGCCCGTCGTACCAGGACACGAAGTCCGCGGCGCCGTAGCTGCCCGGCAGGTCGATGCCGGGGATATCCAGTGGCCGGTCGGCCCGGGCGCCGGTGGAGAAGATCACCGCGTCGTAGTGGCGGCGCAGCTCGGCGAGCGTGACGTCGGTGCCGTAGTGCACGTTGCCGATGAATCTGACCCTGCTCCCGTCCCGAGTGAAGACCCGGCGCAACGCCTTGATGATCTCCTTGATCCGCGGGTGGTCCGGGGCCACGCCGTAGCGGACCAGACCGTACGGGGCGGGCAACCGGTCGAAGAGATCGACCCGGGCGCCGGGATGTTCGCCGGTCAGGATGTCGGACGCATAGATTCCGGCCGGGCCTGCCCCGACCACCGCCACGCGGATGTCACGCACTAAGCACCTCGCTCACGTTGAGTAAGGGCAGCCTAATTTGGTACGTCGGTACCGCAAGACCTACGTCGGAGATCCCCGTCACAACCCCGGCGGATCTCAGCGCACCAAGGTCGCGCCTCCGTCGAGCCGGATCTGCTGACCTGTCATGAACCGCGACTCATCAGCCAGGAGGTACAGCACGGCGTAGCCGGTCTCCCACGCCGCGGCCCGGCCCATCTTCAGCTTCACCACATCCTGGTACGCCTGATCGACCTCATCGGGATCGAAGCCGAACAACGACTGCGAATCGGTGTTGCCGAGCTGCGAGTCGATCGGTCCCAGCATCAAGGTGTTGGCCCGGATACCGGCGCCGGCATATTGGGCCGCGGTCAGTTCGGTGATGTAGTTCAGGCCGCACTTGCCCAGCGCGTAGGGCATGATGCCGATGTTCAGCCCCAGTTCGTTCTTGATGCTGGCTATCGACGAGATGTTGACGATGCTCCCGGTGGTGTCACCGTCGTTCTTCTCCATCGCCTGAGCGGCGAACAAGTTGCAGTAATAGCAGCCGAGCATGTTCACGTTGATCCCGCGGTCGAAGTCGGCGGTGGTCATCGAGTTGTTCAGCCGATCGAACGGCGGGTTGATCGCCACGCTGTAGACCATGCCGTCCACCCGGCCACTGCGCTGCGTCACGGTATCGAAGATCCGTTGACACTCTTGTTCTTCCGCGACATCGGCGTGCACCGCGTAGGCGTTCCCGCCCTCAGTGGTGATCAGATCCACTGTCTCCTGCGCGGCCTCGACATTGCGGTCGACGGCCACCACTTCCGCTCCGTGACGTGCGGCCAGGATGGCGCTTGCGCGGCCATTGCCCAGCTTGGGCCCCGGCATCTGTCCACCCCCGACAATGACCACCACCTTTCCGGACAGGTCGAATGCCGTTCGGTCGCTGCGGTCGAAATCTATTGCCATGATCCCTCTTTCAATATGTGGTGTGGATTGCACGTTCGGGACACTGCGAGACGGCCTCGGCCACAGCGCCTTCGGCACGCGCAGGAACTTCGGCACGGACAGCTTCCGCGTAACCGGTACCGGTGAGGGTGAACACTTCCGGGCACAACCCGACGCAGATTCCATGACCGGCGCAGGCGTCGTCGTCGACGGTGACCCTCATGCCGATGTCACCACCAAATGCAGGTCGGTCAGCCCGCGCAAGATGTACGTCGGTAAGTAGTCGTAACGCCGGCTGCCCGCTTCACCGTGCCTGTTGGTGTCGATTTCGATCGCGCTGGTGTTCCGCAGGATTCGCTCTACCACCGCCTTGGCTTCGGCGCGGGCCAGCGGCGCACCGATGCAGCTGTGCACACCGCGGCCGAATGCGATGTGCCGGCGGGCGTTGTGCCGGTCGAGATCGAACGTGTTGGGGTTCTCGAACTGACGGGGGTCGCGATTGGCCGCGCCGTAGTGGACCATCACGGTGGTACCGGCCGTGATCTCGACGTCACCCACCGTCTTCGTCGCACGGGCCAGCCGGAAGTCACCCCTGATCGGGCTCTCGAAACGCAGTGTCTCCTCGATGAAATCGGGGATGCGCTCCGGAGTTCGGCGCAGGTGCTCCTGCAAGGCGGCATTCTCGGCCAGGATCTTCAACGCCGAGGACAGCAGGCGCACGGTGGTTTCCTGACCCGCCGAGAACAGATTGGCAGCCACCCGCACCACGTCGATCACCTGCGGTGTCGACCCGTCGGAAAATGTGGCGCGGGCCATCTCGGTCAGCACATCGCCGCGCGGCTCGTGGCGGCGTTCCTCGATGTAGTCGGAGAACCGCTCGTAGAGGAACTCCAGCGGCGCATGCGCCATCACGCTGTCCTCGGTGCTGCCCAGGGACACGTCACCGGTCAGCCTTTCCGTGAGCTCGGGACGGTCCTCGTGCGGGACGCCGAGCAGGTCCGCGATGACCAGGAGCGCGACGGGATTGCCCACCTTGCTGATGAACTCGCCGCCACCGCCGGCCACGTATGGTTCGAGTACCTGGTCGGCCAATCGCCAGATGTACTCCTCGTTCTCCTTCAACCGCTTCGGGGTGATCAGGCGGGCAAGCAGCGACCGGTGCGCGGTGTGCGTCGGCGGATCCATCGACGGCAGCTGATCGCTGAAGGGCAACTCATCACGATGCGCGTCGATGAGCGCACCGACGACCGCGCCGTCCAGTCCGTCGAGCGGCACCGGAAATCCGGGGACCGGTCCGGTGGTGGAGTTGCACGACGAGAACGCCCCGGGGTCGTTGACCACGGTGTGCACCTCGTCATATCCGGTGACCACCAGGACACCGTGAGTGGGTTCGCGCAGTACGGGGTTGCTGGATCGCATGCTTTCGAGCAGCGGATAAGGATCGGCGATCAAGCGTGGATCCTGGAAGAAATCCACGTCTTCCAGGACGTTCGGGGTCGTCGGCGGCACGGTGGACTCCTTCCGGCCCGGACCCACCCAGGGGTCACGGTCAGCATCTCGGTAACATCTGTTACCTAGCTACCCTAACAGAACTAGGAAACACCTGTTACTTAGTGAGCTGAAGTCCCATAATCGAGCCATGGTTCTCACCGCTCGCCCGGAACCGGCCCGCGATCCCCGCGCCCAGCGCACGCGCGCCGTTCTGATGCGAGCCGCCCTCGATCTGGTGTCGGAGCGCGGCACCGCCGCAGTCACGATGTCCGATATCGCCGAAGCCGCCAACGTCAGCCGAAAGGCCGCCTACCAGCAGTTCGGCGACCGCGACGCACTGCTCCTGGGCACCGCCCTCGACCTCGTCCGGCGCGAGTTGATCCCGGCGCTGGAGTCGCTGCCCCGGGGCCGGGCCCGAGTGCTGACCAACGCCCGGCACTTCGCCGGGCACCGGGCGTTCTATCGGCCCGTGCTACTGAGCGCCGGCGGCTTGCCGCTGAGCCGCGAGCTCGCCCACTTCCTGTCTCCCATCACACACGAGAGTCTGGCCCTACAGTTCGGCGACACCGTCAGCGCCGCCACGATCGCGGATCTGACCACCACGTACGTCGGCGGCAGCACCGCGCTGTTGATCAAGTGGCTGGTCGAAGATGGCGAGCCGCTCGATCCGGAGGACTTCACCGAGCGGTACTTCCGCGTTCAATCGTTGGTTCTGCCGCCTCCGGCGGAGCCGTCGGGGACCGTCACCCATCACCAACCGGACGACGGGAGGAGACTGAAGACATGAGCACGCTTCCCGCCGCCTTCTTCGGGCACGGCAGCCCGATGAACGCACTGGAAAGCAACCGGTACACCTCGTCCTGGCAGCAGTTCGGGGCGTCAGTGCCACGACCGCGCGCCATCCTGGTGATCAGTGCACACTGGTACATCAACGCCACCGCGGTCACCGCGATGCGTCGGCCGCGCACCATTCACGACTTCTACGGATTCCCGGACGAACTCTTCGAAATGCAATATCCGGCACCGGGTTTACCGGATCTGGCCGGCGAGATCGCCGATGTCGTCGAACCCACCTGGGTCGGCGCCGATGTGGACAGCTGGGGCATCGACCACGGCACCTGGTCGGTGTTGGCGCACGCCTTCCCCGCGGCCGACATTCCCGTCGTCCAGCTGTCGATCAACGCCGAGAAGCCGCTGGACTACCACCTCGACCTGGGTGCCCGGCTGGCCCCGCTGCGCGAGCGCGGTGTCCTGATCGCCGGCAGCGGCAACATCGTGCACAATCTGCGGGCCATGAACCCCGGCACGCCGGATTCCGGATTCGATTGGGCCGCAAGGTTCGACGACGCCGCCCGGGAACTGCTCGCCGAGACCCCGGCCGACCTGGTCCGGCTCACCGAGCATCGCGACTACGCCGCCGCCGTGCCCACCCCCGACCATTTCATCCCGGCCCTGTACTTCGCCGGGCTGCTCGCGGCATCGGATACACCGGCCTCGCGACTGATCGACGGGTACACCTACGGTTCGCTGTCCATGTCCTCTTACACCGCCCAGCCGCAGACCGGCTGATTGGCGCGCCGGGCCGCCCACCGGTGGATGGACGTATACCGTGTGCTGCGTGGGTGCACGCATGATTCGTCTGGCGGTGGTCGCAGCCACCCTGTTCTCGTTGACGGGATTCGTTGCGCCTCAAGCGCGGGCCGCGTGCGACGACCAGAATTGCGACCTGCCGTCCCGTATCGCCGCGGCGAACACCTACCTGGCCTCGCGCCCCGGCGTGGTCGGCTACGTGCTGCGCGACCGCAGCACCGGACAGCGTTACGCCAACCCGAACGCCGACTCGATGATCTGGACCGCCTCCACCATCAAGCTCGCCATGGTGGTTGACCTGCTGACCCGCGAACGCGCGGGAGCGCTGCGGCTTTCGGCAGCCGACCGGCAGCTGATGATCGCGATGTTGCGCGATTCGGACAACGACGCCGCCGACACCTTGTGGTCGCGTTACGGCGGTCCAGACCACCGCGCGTTCAACGCCGACTTCCCGCGGTACGGCCTCACCGCACTGCAGCCACAGCCGGGGTTCTCGGATGTGTTCCCGTACTGGGGTTTTCAGAAGTCGACTGCCAGCGATCTGGACCGGCTGATGAATTACATTCTCGGCCAGATGAATTCCTCGGATGCCGCGGCGATCGCGAGCGAGATGCAGCGGGTCAGTACCGATCAGCAGTGGGGCGTCTGGGGTGCCGGTCCCGCGATGAATCCGGGTAACAAGAACGGCTGGTCACAGGAGCAGGGCGGTTGGGTGATCAATTCCGTCGGATTCGCCGGACCGGGTCAGCGGTTCACCCTCGCCGTGATGAACGCCCTCGGCGGACAGGGCGGTTATGACGACGGCGTCGCCACCACCACCCGGCTGAGCCAGATCCTGCTCGGCTGAACTGCGGTCAGCCCGGGCGGGCCGCCCGGATCGCCGGTGCGTTCGACGCGGCCAGCAGGCCGCGCATATCGTCGGGATACCGCACATCCAGCTCCACGGTGTCGGCGAACCGGTAGGGCTGCGCGGCGATCAGGCCCATCAATTGCTTTCGGATCCGCGACATCTCGGCCCTGACCGTGACCACCCGACTGCGGTCACCGTAGAGATCCTCGGCCAGTTCCGGGGCGGAACGGCCCGACCTCCGGGTGGCCAGCACATACAGGATCTCGGCATGCCGCTGTGAGATGTCACGCCGCCATGACCCGAACTGGCCGGCCATCTCCAGCGTCGGGTTGGAGGCATCGCGCAGGTCCAAGGTCGCCCGGGTCGACGCCGGCGCACCGTCCTCGGCGTCGACCGGGCGGACCAGCCAGCCACCGCTGAGCGGTTCCAGGTCACAGGAACCCAGCGCCGGCAGCCACGTGCGGCCTGCTGTCACGTTCTGCGGCAGCATGATTCGATGATGCGGGGGTAGCGCACCGACTGCGGCGACCCAGCCGTCGACATCCACGGCGAGCGCCGGGGCGGCCATCCTGGCCAGAATCGGGGCGGCAACGGCGCGCAACTGGTTCAGCGTGCGGTCATGCGCCTGCCGCAGCTGGGATTCGGCCAGCCTCGCCACCAGGTCGACCAGCGCGATGGTGGTCGGGTGCACCGTCGACACCGGGCCCGACACGTCGACGGCGCCGATCACATGGCCGGTGCGCGGATCCCGGATCGGCGCACCGGCGCACGTCCAGGTGTGATGGCTGCGCAGGAAATGTTCGGCGGAGAAGATCTGCACCGCACGCCTGGACACCAGTGCGGTGCCGATCGCGTTGGTGCCGACCGACGTCTCACCCCAGTTGGCGCCCTCGATGAAACCCAGCCGGTCGGCCTGCATGAGCACCCGGGGCGCCCCGGACCGCCACAGCACCCGCCCGCGCGCGTCGGCGACCACCAGGATGTTGTTGCCGTCGGCCAGCACCGATTCCAGGCCGCGGGAGATGTCGTCGAGCACCGCCAGCAGCCCGGAGGTGTGCCTCAGCAAATCAAGGCCACTGCGGTCCACGTCGGGTGGGCTGTGATGCTCGGGATCAATCCCACTGCCCAGCAATCTTTTCCAGGACTCCTCGATGACCTGGCGCGGTTTGGCCGGGGAGCGCGCACCGGCCATCGTGGCGTCGTACACCTCGGAGAGCAACATGGCGTAGCTCCGCGGGTCGTCACCGAGCGCGACCGCGGGTTCGGGTATCGACGAACCGGCCATTACCACCGATTGTGCTCCCCGTCACACACCGTGTCACGAGGGCCCCTCAGCGGTACACCATGCCGCCGTCGATCAGCCCGGCCTGCCCGGTCATGTAGTCCGCGCCCGGCCCGGCCAGATAGCCGACGAAGCCGGCGACATCGCCAGGCGTCTCGGGCCGGCCCAGCGCGATGGTCGCCGCGAACTTCTCGAACGTCTCCCCTTCGGCCGCACCGGTCAGTTCGGCGAATCTCTTGTCGATCTCGATCCACATGTCCGTGCCGACCACGCCGGGGCAGTACGCGTTGACGGTGATGCCGTCGGCGGCGTGCTCCTTGGCCGCAGCCTGGGTCAGCGCCCGGACCGCGAACTTGGTGGCGCTGTAGGGCCCGAGCATCGCGAACCCCTCATGTCCCGCGATGGAGGAGGCATTGATGATCTTGCTGATCTTGCCCTTCTCCTGGTTCCCGAGCTCCTTGAACTTGGCGACCGCGGCCTGTATCCCCCACAGCACGCCGTCGACATTGATGGCCCACAGGCGGCGGAGTTGGTGCGGGGTCACCTCCGCGAGCGGTCCCACCAAGGCGATACCGGCGTTGTTCACCATCACGTCGAAGCCGCCGAGAGCGGAGGCGGCGTGCGCGACCGCTGCGAACACCTCGTCCCGGTTCGAGACGTCGGCCACGAACGTTGTTGCTTTCGACCCGATTTCGGCGATCTCGTCGGCTACGCAGTCGAGGCCGTCCCGATGGACGTCCACCAGGGCGATATCCGCCCCCTGCCGGGCCAGCTCGAGTGCGATACCCCGGCCGATTCCGCGGCCCGCGCCGGTCACCACGGCGACCTTGTCCAGTAGCGGCGCATCGATGGTGCGTGTCATAGCAGTGCCTTTCACTTGGCCGGGTCGACGAGGACCTTCATCTTGGCGCCGGCGTGCAGCGCCTCGAATCCCTCGTCCACCACGTCATCGATGCCGATCGCCGTCACCCAACCGGTGGTGTCGTAGGCGCCGCGGGCCATCAGGTCGATGACCGCTTCGAAATCGGCAGCGGTGTAACACAGCGACCCCTGGATCCGGGATTCGTTCATCACCAACCGCAACAGCGGTGTGGTCAAAGGCTTCTCGTAGATCGCGACGCTGACCATCGGCCGCCGCGCGCCCACACAGGCCAGAGCCGTTTCCACCGCGGGTGCCACCCCGGCAGCGTCGTAGACGGCGTCGGCACCCCGGCCCGAGGTGTGATCGGCGATGAACGCCGGCACATCGACCGCGGCCGGGTCCAGCGTGCGCGCGCCCAGCGCCTCGATCGCGGCACGCCGAGTGACGGCCGGTTCGACGACGTAGATGTCGTCCAGCCCCTTGCCGCGCAGGGCGAACCACAGTCCGATGCCGATCGGGCCCGCACCGAACACCATGGCGGTGCCGTCGGGACGCGGTTCGCCCAGGGTGGCCGCGTGATAGGCCACCGACATCGGCTCGACCAGCGCGCCGAGTTCCAGGGAGACGGTGTCGGGCAGCTTGTGCAGCATGTCGGTGGGCACGACCGTGTATTCGGCCATGCCGCCGTCAGACATCAGGCCGTGAAAACCGATCTGCGCGCAGATGTTGTAGTTGCCCGCTCGGCAGGGGCCGCAGTGGCCGCATCGGTAGATGGGTTCGACCGCGACCCGGTCACCCTCGGCCCAGCCCCGCACCCCGGATCCGACGGCGGTGATGGTGCCGGCGAATTCGTGGCCCATCACCAGCGGCAGCTGCTGCCCGGTCAGCGGATGCGGTTCGGTGGGCACGAAGATCGGGCCGGCGAAGTATTCGTGCAGGTCCGTCCCGCAGATGCCGTTGAACCCGACCTTGATCTGCACGGTGCCGGGACCGGGCTCCGGGATGGCCACCTCGGTGACGTCGAGCTTGTTCGGTCCGTAGTACACAGCTGCTTTCATGTCACCGTTGTATGTGGCGTGGCACACATCCGAAAGAGTTGCAGGGGGTTGCAGGCCTGCGAGGGCTGCGGCGATGCCGACGGCTGCAACCCCTCGCAACCCTTGTGAGCCCGCGGCACCAGGGTGTGTGCTGGCTCACATGACGCAGATCGCTGACCTTCCCGTTGCCCCGTCCGCCGTTCTGTCCCCGCAGGAGCGGGTGGACGCCTGGCTGACCGAGTTCGAGCACGCCCTGGCCACCCGCGATATCGACCGCACCGTCGCAATGTTCGCCGTCGACAGTTTCTGGCGGGACCTGGTGTCCTTCACCTGGAACCTCAAGACCCTGGAGGGGCGCGACGCCATCGGCCAGATGTTGCGGACTCAGCTGTCCGGCACCGATCCGTCCGGCTTCCGCACCCGCGAGACCCCCACCCAGGACGGTGACGTGACGACGGCCTTCATCGAGTTCGAGACCGCGGTCGGGCGCGGGGTGGGACACCTGCGGCTGCGGACCGAGTCGGGTGAGGACAAGGCCTGGACGCTGCTGACGACGCTGCAGGAGCTCAAAGGCCATGAGGAGCGCAAGGGCGCCAACCGGGTGCTCGGTGCGGTGCACGGATCGGACCCCGACACCCGGTCCTGGGCGGAGAAGCGCCTCGACGAGGACCTCACGTTGGGCTACTCCGAACAGCCCTATGTCGTGGTCGTCGGTGGCGGTCAGGGCGGGATCGCGCTGGGCGCCCGGCTCCGCCAGCTCGGGGTGCCCGCCATCGTCATCGACCGCCACGATCGGCCCGGCGATCAGTGGCGCAAGCGCTACAAGTCGCTGTGCCTGCACGACCCGGTGTGGTACGACCACCTGCCCTATCTGCCGTTCCCGCAAAACTGGCCGGTGTTCGCCCCCAAGGACAAGATCGGTGACTGGCTGGAGTTCTACACCAGGGTGATGGAGGTGCCCTACTGGTCGAAGACGACGTGTGCGGCGGCCACCTACAGCGAGGCGGACAAGCGCTGGACCGTCGAGGTGAACCGCGACGGCGAGATGGTGACGCTGCGGCCGGCGCATCTGGTGCTGGCCACCGGCATGTCGGGCAAACCGAATGTGCCGTCGTTCCCCGGGCAGCACGAGTTCCTCGGGGACCAGCACCATTCCAGCCACCATCCCGGTCCCGATCAGTACGCCGGCAAGCGTGCGGTGGTGATCGGCGCCAACAACTCCGCGCACGACATCTGCAAGGCGCTGTTCGAGAACGACGTCGACGTCACTATGGTGCAGCGCTCGTCGACGCACATCGTGAAGTCGGATTCGTTGATGGACCTCGGCCTGGGCGACCTGTATTCGGAACGCGCCCTGGCCGCGGGCATGACGACGGAGAAGGCTGACCTGACGTTCGCGTCGTTGCCCTACCGGATCATGCACCAGTTCCAGATTCCGATCTACGACGCGATCCGCGAGCGGGACAAGGACTTCTATGCGCGCCTGGAGGCCGCGGGGTTCGACCTGGACTGGGGTGACGACGGCTCGGGTTTGTTCATGAAGTACCTGCGCCGCGGTTCGGGCTACTACATCGACGTCGGCGCCTGCGAGCTGGTCGCCGACGGCAGCATCAAGCTGGCCCACGGCGACGTATCACACCTGACCGCGAATTCCGTTGTGCTGAAAGACGGTACGGAGCTACCCGCCGATGTGGTCATCTATGCCACCGGCTTCGGCTCGATGAACGGCTGGGCCGCCGACCTGATCGGCCAGGACGTCGCCGACAAGGTGGGCAAGGTGTGGGGCCTGGGGTCGGACACCACCAAGGATCCCGGACCGTGGGAGGGCGAGCAGCGCAACATGTGGAAGCCGACCCAACAGGAGAACCTCTGGTTCCACGGCGGGAATCTGCATCAGTCCCGGCACTATTCGCTGTACCTGGCGCTGCAACTCAAGGCCCGCCACGAAGGTCTGCCCACCCCGGTATACGGCCAGCAGGAGGTGCATCACCTCAGCTAGCAGCCCCCATCGACGGTGCGGTTGGGCTTGCCCTGGTCATCGACAACGATGTCGATGACCCCACCCTGGGACAGGCCCACCCGCACCGTGCGGGGGTCGATCCATTGAATGACGTTCAGCGACATCACATCCGAGTTGACGCAGCCAAGGTCGCTCTCCCGGGACAGCGGGCCGCGCCGGGTGTGCAGCCGCAGTTCCCACGTCATGTCCGGTGCGAATCCGGCCGTGCTCTGGTAGGCCACCACTTCCGCGCTGCCATCGGGTGCCTGAAAGGTGCCCACCGCGTGCATCGGACTGGCATACGCCGATGCGAACCAGCCGACGAAACCCACCAGCGCACCGATGCACAGACACACCGCCGCGCCGGCCCATTTCAGCACCGCGCGGCCGAATCCCAGCCAGCAGGCCACGGCCAGCAGCACGAAGCCGGGCACGCCGAACGGCACCGGGTGGTAAAACCACGGCCGCAGCACGAAATACGGGTACAGCAGGACTCCGCCGATCGACAGGGTGCACAGCACCGCGCCGATCAGGGTCAGGATCGCCACGGCGGTGGCGCTCGAGCGTTTGGGACGAGCCACCCGGTCAACCTAGTCCATGCCGGAGTTCACGGGTTGATGGTGCGCTCGCCCACCTGGCGGCCCCAGACGTACTCCGACGCCAGTGGCTGGCCGAGCTCGAAGTGGTTGTAGGGCGCGATGCTGGCGCCGGTGTCCATCACCAGATACGGTGCGGGCCAGAGGTCCCGGGTGATCGGCTGCCAGCAGCCCGGGCGGCCTTCCGGCCCGCCGCTGGCGTTCACCCTGGGCAGGTTGTCGGGAAACACATACCCATTGCCGGCGCCGACGAGTTCGTCCGCCAGCACCAGCGAGTATCCGTTCCCGCCGAGCATGTCGGCGAAGCGGGGGGCGACATCGTGGAAATTGCGCAGCGTGCACAGCAGTGCCGGGCTGTAGTAGTCCAGCAGCTTGCTCGTCGGAAGCAGATCCTGCGCACCACGCACCAGATACGGACCACCACGCTCGAACACATCGCCGGCATTGTTACCGAACCCCACCGCCGACATCAACGCCGCATCAATCGTGCCCCGCTCGGCATTCAACGTCCGCGCCGTAGTCACCGCACTCTTCAAACCATCGAACAAATCCGGAGCCGCACCCGCATACACCGTCGACAAATCCGCCAAACCCCGCGTATCCCTACGGATCTGCGGCATCCGCGCATTCAACTCACCCAAAATGTCATTGCTATTGACCAACGACTGACCGAACTTGTCACCCAACCCGTCCAACGCCTGCGCCGCCGCGGTCAACGTCTGATTCAACTTCACCGGATCCAACTGCTGGGCAATCCCCATGATCGTCTCGAACAACGTATTGAACTCGGTCGTGGTGCTGTTGGCGGTGATCGTCGCACCCGGCTTCAACTTGTCCGAGGACGGATTCGCCGGCGAAATGAACGAAATGTACTTGTTGCCGAACACCGTCGTCGCCCGCAACTCGGCATCCACATTCGCCGGAATCATGTGCAGATACTGCGGCTCCACATCCAACAGCAGCTTGGCCCGCGACTCCTCGCCGTCGGTCACCACACCCGCCGACTTCAACCGCCCGATCGGCACCCCATTGAACGTCACCTTCGAACCCGGATCCATCGACAACCCGGCCCGCTCGGCCATCACCACCAGCGAGGCCTTCTCATCGAAATACCCACGGAACTGCGCCCAGGTCAAACCGAAGACCAGCACCACCACGGCCAGCAATACCGCACCGGCGATCCGGTACGGGGGTTCCTTGGCATCGTTGAACGGGCCTTCATCGATATCACCGTCGACGAGATCGGAACCGCCGGTATCGGGTACTGTCACGGGCCAATTGCACCACGGGACAAGCGTTTTCCGCGCACGGCGGTGGCTGTGATCCTAGCCGCGATGACCGGTCGAAAGTGATGCCGGCAACAGTGCAGGGGTCAGTGCCAGTCCCAGACGGTCATGTCGCCTGCTGGGTAGTTCATGCAGATGTCGGTGGTGTGGGCGGCGACGCCTTTGTTGTTGAAGAACAGTTTGGCCCAGTTGGGCCAGCGCCAGGACATTTGTTCGTAGAAGGCGTTGGTGGCGGTGTCTTCGGAGTATTGGCGTCGGCCGGCGTAGTCCATGGAGAAGAACCAGTGGATGCGGTCTTGGGTGCCTTGTTGGTCGCCGGCGGGTTTGTTGTTGTAGTCGATCATGTAGCGCTCGTAGTAGACGGGTTCGACGTCGCGGGCGGCGGCCATGATCTGTTCGGCGGTGCAGGGGGTTTTGAGGATGCGGTTGGGGATGGGGTAGTCGTCGGTGGCGTCTGCGGAAGAGACTGCGGAGGTGGCGATGCCTGTGGTGATGGCGCCGGCCAGGGCGGCGGCGGCGATACCGGTGCGCAGTGCGTTGCGGATCATGATTTCTCCGTTCAGTGCCGTTGGTCGGCGGCGACCTGGTCGAGGATGACGCGTTTGTCGGGGCAGTAGTAGTTCAGTGCGGAGCCCAGGAATTGCCAGTTTTGGGCGGTGCTGTTGTGCCGGTCGAGGTTGGCGCCGATGAATTTGGCGGAGTCGAAGGCGTTGTGGTCGACGTTGTTGGTCAGGCGTTTGCAGACCAGTTTGCCGATCCAGGCGTTGTAGTCCTTCTGCCCGTAGATGCCGTAGGTGTGCAACTCGTGGGCGAAGTTGGTGTCGGGATCCCGGTCATAGGACGGATCGGCCTGCGCCACCCCCGCACCCGCGAGAGAGATTGCCGTACCGGCGATCACAGCGGTCACTGCACGTTTCATGACAGAGCCTCCTCGGGCTTCTTCTGGATGGGTGCCGGCCAGTTCTCCGGCACCGGGCGCTGGCGGACCCGTTGCGGCCACCAGAACCACTTGCCCAGCAGCGCGGCGATCGACGGCGTCATGAACGACCGCACGATCAACGTGTCGAACAACAGACCCAGGCCGATCGTGGTACCGACCTGTCCGATCACGGTGAGCTCACTGACGGCCATCGAGATCATGGTGAAGGCGAACACCAGGCCCGCAGACGTGACCACCGATCCGGTGCCACCCATGGACCGGATGATGCCGGTGTTCAGCCCGGCATGGATCTCCTCTTTGAACCGCGACACCAACAGCAGGTTGTAGTCCGCGCCGACCGCCAGCAGGATAATCACCGACATCGCCAGCACCATCCAGTGCAGCGGGGTGCCGAGCAGGTGCTGCCACAACAGCACCGACAGCCCGAACGACGCACCGAGCGACACCAGCACCGTGCCCACGATCACCGCCGCGGCGACCACGGCCCGGGTGATGATCAGCATGATGATGAAGATCAGGCACAGCGAGGCGATGCCCGCGATGACCAGATCCCAGTTCGCGCCTTCCTGCATGTCTTTGAAGGTGGCTGCGGTCCCGGCCAGGTAGATCTTGGAGCCCTCCAGCGGGGTGCCCTTGATGGCTTCCTTGGCCGCCATCTTGATCGCCTCGATGTGTGAGATGCCTTCTGGGCTCATCGGATCGCCGTCGTGGCTGATGATGAACCGCACCGACTTGCCGTCGGGGGAGATGAAGTTCTTCATGCCCTTCTTGAACTCGGCATTGTCGAATGTCTCCGGCGGTAGATAGAACGAGTCGTCGTTCTTCGCGGCGTCGAAGGCCTCGCCCATCGCCGATGAGTTGTCCTGCATGGCCGACATCTGATCCTGGATGCCCTTTTGGGTCTGATACATGGTCAGCATGTAGGTCTTCATGTTCTTCATCGTCGCGATCATCGACGGCATCAGCGCGACCATCTGCGGCATCAGGGTGTCCAGGCGTTCCATGTCCGGCATCAGGTTCTGGATGTCGTCGGTCATGGTGTCGATGCCGTCGAGGGTGTCGAAGATCGACCGGATCGCCCAGCACGACGGGATGTCGAAGCAGTGCGGTTCCCAGTACAGGTAGTTGCGGATGGGCCGGAAGAAATCATCGAAATCGGCGATGTGGTCCCGCAATTCGGCGACATCGACGGTCATGTTCTTCATCTTGGTGACCATCGAATGCGTGGTGGCCGCCATCTGCACCGTGATGTTGGACATCTTGGTCATGTTGTCGATGGTGGTCTGCATATCGTCGGCCTGCTTGAGCATGTTGGCCATCATGTCCTGCTGGTACTTCTCGTTCATCTTCTGAGAAGTGCCCTGCATGCTGATCTGGAACGGGATCGAGGTGTGCTCGATCGGGGTGCCCTGCGGCCGGGTGATGGCCTGCACCCGCCCGATACCGGGGGTACGGAAGACCGCCTTGGCGATCTTGTCGATCACCAGGAAGTCCGCCGAATTGCGCAGATCGTGATCGCTCTCGATGAGCAGCAACTCCGGATTCATCCGGGCCTGGTTGAAATGCCGGTCGGCCGCGGCGTACCCCTCGGCCGCGGGCAGGTTGCCGGGCAGATAGTTACGGTCGTTGTAGTTGGTCTGATAGCCGGGCAGCGCGACCAAGCCGACCAGGCACAGCGCGATCGTCGCGACCAGGATCGGTCCGGGCCAGCGCACCACGACGGCGCCGATCTTGCGCCAACCCCGGATGCGGGCACTTCGCTTGGGCTCCAGCGTCTTTCCGAACCGGGTGGCCACCGTGATGATCGCCGGGCCCAGCGTCAGGGCGCAGAAGACCAGCGTCACCATGCCGACGGCCAGCGGGATACCAAGGGACTGGAAGTAGGGCAGCTTGGTGAAGTGCAGGCAGAACGTCGCGCCGGCGATCGTCATACCCGAGCCCAGGATCACGTGCGCGGTGCCGTGATACATGTCGTAGTAGGCCGCCTCGCGGTCCATGCCCCTGGTGCGGGCTTCCTGATAACGCCCGATCAGGAAGATCGCGTAGTCCGTCGCCGCGGCAATGGCCAGGGTCACCAAGAGATTCGTCGCGAACGTCGACAACCCGATGATGTCGTAATAGCCGAGGAACGCCACCGCACCCCGGGTGGCGGCCAGACCCAGCACCACCATCACCAACGTCAGCAGCACCGAGACCACCGACCGGTAGATCAGCAGCATCATCACGATGATCACCGCGAAGGTGAGCGCCTCGATCACCTTGAGGCTGCGGTCGCTGGCGATCTGCTGGTCGGCCGTCATGGCGGCCGGCCCGGTGACGAAGACCTTCAGCCCGGGTGGCGCCTGCAGGCTGTCGACGGCGTTCTTCACCGCGTCGATCGATTCGTTGGCCAGTGACTCGCCCTGGTTACCGGCGGTATACACCTGCACATACGTCGACTTGCCGTCGGCGCTCTGGGCACCCGCCGCGGTCAGCGGATCGCCCCACATGTCCTGGATGTGCTCGACATGCTTCTTGTCGGCTTCCAGCTTCTGGATCATCTCGTCGTAGAACTTGTGCGCCGCGTCGTCGAGCTGATGGTCGCTTTCCAGCACCACCATCGCCGAACTGTTGGACTTGAACTCCTGGAAGTTCTCGCCGACGCGCTTCATCGAGATCACCGACGGCGCCGTCTCCGGGCTCATCGACACGGCCTTCATCTGCCCGACCACTTCGAGCTGCGGCACGATGACATTGAGCAGCGCGACCACCGCTATCCAGCCGATGATGATCGGAATCGCCAGGGTACGAACCCATTTCGCGATGCCGCGCCGCTCGTTCTCGGTGGCATGCGGAGTCGCCTTGAAGGCGTCGGTGGGCGGATCGTCGTGCGGTGCACTCATGCGGATTTCACCAAGCAGTAGGTGTGGGCGCCAACACCGTCGACGGTACGTTCGTCTTTGACTTCGTCGTCGACAGTGATGCGGCAGGACAGCGACGAACCGTCGCCTTGGCCGGAGATGGTGGGAAAGACCGAGGGGGCGGTGGTACTCAGCGTCAGCGTCCAGGGCAGCGCGACATTGTCGGCGCGCTGCGGTTTGGCATCGAGATCCATGTAGTTGACGTTCGCGGTCGCTCCCGGCTCGCCCCAGATCTCGTACTTGACCACCTTGGGGTCGAACGGCTCGCTCTCATCGGCGGCACTGTTCTCGGTGGACACGTAGCCGGGGCCGGTCCCGAAGAAGGTGCGCACCCGCATGACGGTGAACGATGCAACAGCGACCACCACCACGATGATCAGCGGTATCCAGACCCGCTTCAACACGTTCATCGCCCGACTCCGTCCGATTCGTGCACAGCCACACTTAGCCTAGCTACTCGACTGGACGAGATTAGCCAATCGGCTAAGTTAGGACAAGACGAACGACAAAGTCTGTGACGGCGCACACCGCGCATGCAAAGATGCGCAGCAGGTCACATGCCGAAGCGGCGAAGGAAGGCGGGTCGGATGGGCAAACCAGTGGCGCAGCGCGGCTTCGCTCGGGAGCGAGTGCTCGACGCCGCCCTCAATCTGTTCGCCGAGCGCGGCGTCAACGGCACCTCGCTGCAGATGATCGCCGACCATCTCGGCGTCAGCAAGGCCGCCATCTACTACCAGTTCCACACCAAGGACGACATCGTGCTGTCGGTCGTCCGCCCCGTCTTCGACGATATGGACCGGTTGGTGAGGATCGCCGAGACGATCTCCAGCCCCGACTCCCGCCGCGACGCCACCATCAGCGGTTTCGTCGAGATGGCGATCAGGCACCGGCGTATCGGCACACTCTTCTACGGCGACCCCGCGGTACTCGAGCTGGTCCGGGCCCACAAGGAGTTCGAAGCTTGCGGCGATCGCCTGCGAGAGCTGCTGATCGGTCCCACCGTCGACGTCGAGACCCGCGTGACGATCGGGATGATCACCGCGGGCATCTTCGGCAGCACCACCGAGCCGCACCTCAGCGACATCTCCGACACCGATCTGCACCGCATCCTGCTCGACCGTGCGCAGCGCCTGCTGCTGGTCGCCGCCGAACCCGGTACCGGCGCGGTCCGGAGCTGACCGGATGCGGACGTGGCGCGCGATCGGGGCGGCCGTGGTGGCCGTCTGCCTTGCTCCCACCACCGCCCACGCGGCGCCGAGCGCCCTGGATGCGCTGGTGTCCGCCGCCGCGCAACGACTGCAGACCGCCGACCCCGTCGCCGCGGTCAAGTGGATCACCCACGGGGACATCGAGGATCCGGCACGCGTCCAGCAGGTGCTCTCCTCGGTGGCAGCGACCGCCCACACCCGCGGCATCGACGCCGACTACGTCACCCGCATCTTCGGGGACCAGGTGCACGCCACCGAAGCCGTCGAGTACCGCCGGTTCGCGGAATGGAAACTCGATCCGGCCGGGGCGCCGACCGCGGCCCCCGATCTGTCGTCGTCGCGGTCGCGCATCGACACCTTGAACACCACGATCGTCGACGAGCTCGCCGCGCAGTGGGATCTGCTGCACTCGCCGGCGTGCACCGCGGCACTGCGCGATGCGCAAGACAATGCGGCCGTGACGTACGGACTGGACCCGGACTACCGAACCGCGCTGACCTTCGCCACCCACTCATACTGCGGCTAGCGCCGGCCCGTCCTGCTTGGCGAGACCGAAATTCGCGATGGTGCGGATCAGCCGTTCCAGATCCGCCACCTGCCCGACGGGCACCGCACCGGCCGTCCGCCACAAACCGGTCCGAACCCGCCTGAGCCGGAGTTCGGGCACCGGCGCCCGCAGCACCGTGACCCGCGCATCGTCGCGCAGGATCTGCGCCTGCAGGGGGTGCCCGTCGGTTCGGGAGACGAGGAGCGCCGACGGGCTCTTGCACACCTCGATGGTGCCGGTTCGGTACCGGCCACCAAGCCCGATCTGGATCACGTCGTCGACGAGCGGCACAGTCAGACTGAAGGCGCCACTGCGGATTTCATCGAGGTCGGGGACGCGCAGCAGCCATCGCCGAGCAACGGTCATCCCTTAATGGTAACCGTTGCCAATAAGCAAGGGGTCAGCGGGAGCCGACTTCGGCGGGCAACGGCGGCGGCAGCGGCGTGGTCGACGTCGGTGTGGTCGGTGTGGCCGTCGCGGTCACCGTCGTCGTGGTGGTTCCGCTCGTCGTGGTTTCGCTCGTTGACGTGGAAGTGGCCAGCGCGCCCTGCGGTTCGTGCACATCGGTCAGTGGCTCGTTGCGGATGACGGTGCCGCCGGTGCTCACCTTCAGACCGTTCGGGGTGACGGTGTAGGTGACGCCGTCACTCTTCGCCACGTACCCGCCGTTCGAGGCGACGGCATCGAGGACGAGCTTGGCGCCGTCACGCACCCGCACACCGCGGTATTCGTAGCCCCCACCGGAGTCCTTACAGATCGCGATGCGTGCGCTCGATGTGCTGCCGAACAGGACCGCGACGGCCGGAGAGCTGCACCGGGCGGTGGAATCGACGTACCCCTGGCTGTCGCTGGTGGGCGCGGCGCCGGCCACCCCGGACAATCCCGCCGCGGCGGCCAGCAGCGTCAAACCCGCGCCGGCGGACGCGGTCAGGCGGATAACGGAAACCCTGTTCATAGACATCACTTTCCACCTGACCACGGCGCAGGTAATTGCGCGAGCGTCAACACCGAGCCACAACCGAATCGTTAAGTCCCCGCAACACAACCGGGCTTGTGCAGTCCAAGCGCGCGAATCACCGCTAGCCGCGTGCATCGCGCAGGATCTGTTGCAGCCGTTCCAGCGGGTCGCCGGCCCCGGGGTCCAACCGCAGGGCGGGATTCTGCACTGCGGGTGCCGGCGCACCCACAGGTGCCGGTGCCGACGGGGCGGTGACCGCCGGCGGTTGCGGCGGGGGCGGCGACGTGGCCAGGGCGCTCAGTTTGTCCTCCAGCCGGGTGGCCGCCGAAGCACGCACCAGGCGTCGGTCCGGGTCGGGGTCGGCGTTTCCCGCGAAGCAGCCGTCCGGTGCCTGCCGGACCGCATCCAGGGCGCTGCGGTAGTGCCGTGCGGCGGTTTCGGCGTCGAACACCCCTGCCGCGCGGTCGCCGAGTGTTTCACGCACCAGCGCGAGGTTGATCCGCACCGGGCAGGAGGCCCCCGCTTCGGTGCCGGCAAGCGCGGCCGAGAAACGTTCGTCGGCGTCATCGAGACGGCCCTCCAGCACCGCCAGGTCGCCATCGGCGAAACGTGCCTTCTCCGGCTCCAGGATGTTCAGCACCCCGAGCGCCGATACGTCCGTGCGCAGCCCGTCGGCATCCCCCTTCTCGAAGTGGCGCCCGGCCGAATCACCCAGCATGCCGACCGAGATCGACTTCAGCATCAGGATGATCACCAACACCGCAAGGGGTGCCGACCACAGCAGCAGCCTGCGTCTCGTCGCGTTCATCGCGGGACGTCCACGTCGACGGACCGGGTTCGGCGGAACTCGCGCAACACGACGAACAGTTCGGCGAGCAGCAGCCCGGCGGCGATGGCCGCGGGGGCCCAGTACATCTCGGTGATCCGGGCGTCGTTGACGGCCGGCGCCTCGCGCCGATCGTCCCGGTCGGCGGGCAGCGCGGACTCCAACGGCGCACCGTCCGCCCGCGCGATATAGGGCACGCCGATCTGGCCGGCGATCCGCTGCAGCGTATCGACGCCGGCGGTGCCGTAGCCGAGCACCGCACCGCCGTTCACCGACCCGGCCGGAAGGTCGAAGGCGCGTGCCGCAGCGGGTGATCCGGGCGCCCCGGCGCCGAGGTAGTAGACCAGATTCCGGGCGCGAGGGTACTGCTGGCGGGCACTGATCAGTTGGTAGCGCAGCACCGTCGCCGCCGCCCCGGCATTGACCTGCGCCGCCATGTCCGGGGTTTCGGCATAGGGCCTGATCGCGGCCAGCGCCGGACGCAGGCTCCAGGAGTCCTGCGACAGCGGCCATTCCAGTGCGGGCTCGGCCGCGAACGAGATGAGTGCGAACCTGGCATCGGGATAGCGGTCGATCAGGGTATCGATGTCGGCGCGCGCCGCGTCGATCTGGGTCCGCATGTCCGCGGACCGATCCAGCACCACGAACACACTAGGTGCACCGTCCCCTACCGGTCGCGCCTGCATGTCCGCGCCGAGAACCGGACGCCAGCAGGCCAGCGCCAGCAGCAGCGCCGCGGCGAATATCCCGCCCCATCGCCAGAGCGCTCCGGCCGGCCGGCCGGCGGCCCGGATGCGCAGCAGTGCGGCGACACCGCACCACACGATCACTGCGGTCGCGACGGTCAGTGCGAGGGGATTGACGACGGGCAGGAAGGTCACCGGCGCACCACCCGCCACACCAGCAGGCCTGCCGCCGCCAGCAGCGCCAGCACCAGTGGGATGTCCGGTGATTCGAGGGTGCGCGTCGCCACGTCACCGGACGCGCCCGACGCCGGCGGCGGGTGGGCCAGGATGTCGGCCAGATGTGCCGCCGTGTCGCCGTCCGCTGGGTGGGACCGCCCGCCGGTGGCCCGCACGAGCTGGTCGACGGCACCGCCGTCGTGCCCCGAGACGAGTGCGTTCACCTGAATCGAACCCCCGGTGGCGAGTTCGCGCACCCGGTCGGTGCTGAACAGTTGCGGCCGTGGGTCCTCGGCGGCGCGCAGATTGCCCGGTCCCACGTAGATGAGCGACCGGGGCGCCCCGGCCGCCGCATCGAAGTGCGGAAAACCGGTCAGGCACATCGCGAGCACGTCCGCCAGGCCGCCGGCATAGTCGGCATAGGAGACGTCGGCGGTCAGCCGCCTGCCACCGCGCGGCCGCGCCACGTCAGCGAATTGCGCTGCGGCGTACTGATAGTCGCGGGTCAGCGGGATGACCCGCCGGTTCGCCGACGTCAGCCCGATCCGTTCGGCCGCCAGGGTGGGGGCGTGTTCGGCGAAGTACCCGAGGACCGCGGCCACCGCGGGATCGGTGGCCGGGGCACCCGTACAGACCATGATGTCCTGGGCCGGCCGCGCGAGGCGCCCGTTGGCCGCCGACGGCAGACCGGTGGGCCGGGCGGCGGCAAGCACCGCGGCGATGACCCCGGCGACGAGCAACAGGGTGCTGACCGTCAGCCAGATCGACCGCATCCGGACCGCCCGGCGATACTCCGGTAGGCGGGTCAGGCGTGCGGTGTTGGCCAGGGGACGCAGCTCGCGGCGCCCGTCGGTCGGCCACAGGGCTGCCGCGGCAATGCCGACCGCCAGGGCCACGCACCCCGCGATCGCCACCAGCCACCATCTCAGGTCCATTCGCGCACCAGTTCCTGCGCCCGCGCACTCACATCACCGATGTCCACGACCGAGCCGGCATTGAACTGCGCGTCGACGAGGTCGGCCAATACCCCTGCGGCAGGGGCCAGTTCACTGTCCGCGATCGCCCCCAGTTGCATGTATTCGGCCCGCAACCCGGTGATGCGATGCAGAAAGCTGCGCAGTTCCCCGCTGACGGCGGCACCGGCGGGCGCCGCGGCCAGTTCACCGCGACGATAACGCTGCGCGATCACGTTGATGGCATGCGTGCAGCGCCGCTTGATCAGCTGATCGCGCGCTGCGGACAGGACCGGCACATCAGGCAGCCGACGGCCGGGCGACGTGAGGACGAAAATCGCGGCGTACCAGACGATCAGGATGACCAGGCAGAGCCCGCCGATCCACATCCAGAGTTGGGTATACGGCGCGGGCTCGCTCACGAACCGGAGCAGATCATCGGGCACGGGCGTACACCCCCGTCATGGTGGCCAATCCCGTTCTGATTCCGGCACTACCCGCGAAATCCGTATGCACGACGGCGTGTGAAGTGAGAAAGTCCGAGACCTCTTGCCGCCGCCGCTGTTCGGAGTCCCGGTAGGCCGCCACCACACCGGCGCCCAGTTCGGCGCCACTGACCACGTATCGTCCGTCCGCGATGTCGAAGCCGGCGATCTCGTTATCTCCGGCGGACACCGCGGGCATATCGGACACCATCGCCCACATCACGTCATGGCGGGCGGTCAGCCGGGTCAACACCTCCCCGAGTTGCGGATGCGGGTCGGGCTCATCGGCCACCACCACCAGCAGCAGCCGGTGCCGATAGTGCCGCGCCACCCAATTCAGCTGCACCGCAACATCACTGGCCGCAGGTTGGGTCGTGCTGTGCTGGTGGTAGCGGTGCAGGAGATACTCGATGTGCGTCTCACCGCGGCGCAGCCGGATGTCGACACAGCCTCGGGCATCCCCGAGCACCATCCCGATCTGATCGGACCTCGGCAAGGTGATCAGGCCGACCGCACCGATCAGGTTCACCGCCACCTCGCGTTTGAGCTCACCCGAGGGAGCCAGCGCGGTGACGTTGCGGCCGGTGTCGGCGACCACCAGAATCTTGTGATGCTTTTCCGAGACGAACCGTTTGATCAGCGTGTGACCCGACCGAGCCGTCGCCTTCCAGTCGATGTCGCGCACGTCGTCGCCGGGTACGTACGGGCGCAGATCATCGAGTTCCAGACTGCGGGTGTGCACCAACGCGTAGCGGCCCCCGTCGAGCAGGTCACCGGCGTCGCGACCGAAATGCGCTCTGGCGCGGTCCAAATGCTGACCCATCGTCGGCCCCGGCGGGTCAGGGCACCCGGACGGCGCGCAGCACCGCGTCGATCACCGAATCGGGAGTGATCCTGGCACTGGCCGCCTCGAAGCCGAGAATCAGGCGGTGCCGGAGCACCCGGTGGGCCACGTGGGCGATGTCTTCGGGAACCACATGGCCTCGGCCCTGCAGCACCGCCAGCGCCCGTGCCGTCCGACAGAAGGCGATGGTGGCGCGCGGGCTGGCTCCGTATTCGATCAGGCGCGACATGTTCGCGGGCAGTTGACCTTCCGGCGATCTGGTCACGGCCACCAGAGTGCTGGCGTAGCGCACCAGGGCCCGGTCCAGGTGCACCGCGCCGACCAGTTGCTGGACATGGCGGATGTCGTTGGCGCCGACCACCGCGGCGGTGCGGTGGTCCTTCTCGTACAACCCGGTGTCCATCCGGGTGATGATCTCGACTTCATCCTCGACCGTCGGGTAGCGCACGATCTCCTTGAGCATGAAGCGGTCGGTCTGGGCTTCCGACAGCGGGTAGGTACCCTCCTGGTCCACCGGGTTCTGGGTGGCGATGACCAGAAACGGCTCCGGGATCGGGTACTCCACGCCGGCGATGGTGGTCTGCCGTTCCTCCATCGCCTCCAGCATCGCGCTCTGCGTCTTGGCGCTGGAGCGGTTGATCTCGTCGAGCAGCACGATATTGGTGTGCACCGGCCCGAGCTGGGTGACGAAGGTGTTGGCGGCCGCGTCGTAGATCTGGGTGCCGATGATGTCGCTGGGCAGCAGGTCCGGGGTGCACTGGATGCGCCGGAAGCTGCCGTGGATGGACTCGGCGACGACGCGGGCCGCCGTGGTCTTTGCCAGTCCGGGCACGCTCTCGACCAGCAGGTGACCACCGGCGAGCAGGCCGAGCAGGATCGACTCACGCAAATGGTCCTGGCCGACCACCTTCGCCGAGAACGCCGCGGCCACCGCCCCGACGAGGTGCTGGGCGTCGGCCAAATCGCGATCACTGAGCCGCACGCCCGCCGTCGTCATCCCGGTCTGATACCCGCCCGGCACGCACTTCAAGCCCGCCCGACGTTGCTGACGTCAGTCGGCCGGGCGCGGTACCGCCCTGATCGCGGTGCGGATCGACAGGTAGATGAGCGAGGAGGTGACGAGGAACACGGGCCAGCCCATGGCGACCCTGGCGAGCGCGAGCAGTTCGGCCTGGTCGGTGTCGTACAGGTGGTACTGGACGAGGAAGCGGGTCCAGGAGACCAGCGCCATCACCACGGTGACGGTGTCGAAAGCCAGCCGGGCCCGCCGGTTCCTGCGCCAGCTGTCGTCGCGGCCGGTGACGCGGGCCCACACGACGCCGACCAGCGGGCGGCGGATGAGCACCGATACCGTGAACGCGACGGCCATCCCCAGGTACATCCAGATGCCGGGGAGGTAGAAGTCCTTGGCTTCGCCGGTGACGAACGCGAGCCCGGCGCACAGCAGTACCCCGGCGAATCCGAAGAGCGCGGGACGAGTGGATTCCCGGCGCACCAATTGCCAGGCCAGGATCACCATCGCGACCACGACAGCGGCGATGACGGCGGACACGAGTCCCGCCAGCGCGGACGTCGCGGCGAACACGGTGACCGGCAGTGCAGTGTGGATGAGCCCGCGTACCCCGCCTGCACGGGCCAGCAGCGCGGTGGCCGGGGATCCGGTGTCCGTCATACCCACCGAGGGTACGGGGCATGCTCGTGGTCCCACTTCTCCCGAGCAATACGTAGCCGGCGCGAAGCCCAGCCCGGTCCGCGCTGCCCGCCTGGCGAAAGTCCTGTTAGATGCGGTCCGTATCCAACAAATAGGGTGAGGTTGGGCGCAGCGTTGCCCCACTCCCCTGGTTCGGGACCAGCACGAAGGAGATTCATGCGTCGACATCTGCCGAAACGGGCGGTCAGCTGCATGGCCGTCGTCTGCGCGGCCTTGCTGGTGAACGGTGGCGCGGCCATGGCATGGGGTGCACCGCAGGTTGCCCGGCCCGCGCCGCAATCCCCACCCAACCAGTCCGGGGCGCCGTTCGACGGACTCGACGCCCGCGTCCGTCAAGCCACCGCCACCGCGGCCGCCTCCGGCGCCAACATCGAGGCCGTGGTGCTCGACCGCGACACCGGCCAAGTCGTCACCAACGGAGCCAACAGACCATTCCCGATCGCGTCCGTGGCCAAGCTGTTCATCGCCGATGATCTGCTGCTGCAGGAGTCGCAGGGCAAGACGCAACTGTCGCCTGCCGATCGCAGCTCACTGGACATCATGCTGCGCTCCTCGGATGACGGTGCGGCCCAGACCTTCTGGGAACGCAGCGGCCGCAACGCCGTCATCTCCCGGGTCGTGTCCCGGTACGGGTTGACCGGTACCACGGCCCCGCCCAACGGACACTGGGATGTCACGCTGAGCACCGCAACCGATCTGGTCCGCTACTACGCCAAGTTGTTGGACGGCAGCGGCGGCCTGCCGCCCGAACAGGCCGGCGTCATCATCGGCGACCTGGCGCAATCCACCGCGACGGGGACCGACGGCTACCCGCAACGGTTCGGCATCCCCGACGGACTGTATGCCGAGCCGGTTGCGGTCAAGCAGGGCTGGTTCTGCTGCTGGAACGGCGCCAATCAGTTGCACGTGTCCACCGGTGCGATCGGGCCCGATCACCGCTACGTGATGGTGATCAGCTCGCTGGAAGCCGATGACGCCGCCGCCGCGCGCGACACCATCACCCAGGCCGTCAAGACCATGTTCCCGGCCGGCACGATCTAGCCGCAGCTGCCGGCGGTGCCCACCGTGGTCGATTTGCCGGTCACGAGGTGAGTGAGTACTCTCTCACCTCGTGACCGCCTCCCGTCGCGATCAACTCATGGCCACCGCGCTGCAACTCTTTGCGGCGAAGGGCTATGCGGCGACGTCGGTGGCCGATATTCAGCAGGCGGCCGGACTGGCACCCGGTTCCGGTGCGCTCTACAAGCACTTCAGTTCCAAACGCGCCCTCCTGGAAGCGGCGGTGACCAGCCGCATCGAGAAGATCGTGACCGCCCGTGAGCAGTACGACTCGGGCGAACCACAAGGCGTGGTGGCCTCGGTGCGGACGGCGGGCCAACTCATCTGGGGCAACCTCACCGAAAGTGAGGAACTGCTGCGGGTGATGCTCCGCGAGCCCGATGAACTCGGCGACCTCGACGAGAAGACCTGGCAGATCATCACCGACAACGCCTATGCGCGGTTCGCCGAGGAGCTCACCCGGTCCAACGCATCCGGGCGCACCCAGATCCCCGATCCCGAGGCGGCGGCCGCCGTGGCGATCGCCTCACTGAGCTACTTCTCCACACTGCGCGCCCTGACCAACCGGACCCCAGGCAATGTCGACGACGACCGGTATTTCGAAGCCTGGGTCGACCAGATCACCAGCATGCTCGAACGCCACACCATCCCCAAGAAACCTTGAGCGACAACCTAATTCAGGAGTCACCATGACATTCTCACTGCAACTGTCCGATGACGTCATCGAGGTGCGCGACTGGGTGCACCAATTCGCCGCCGAGGTGGTGCGCCCCGCCGCCGCCGAGTGGGACGAGCGCGAAGAGACCCCGTGGCCGATCATCGCCGAGGCCGCCAAGGTCGGGCTGTACTCGCCCGAGTTCTTCGGCACCCAGGCCGCCGAGCCGACCGGTCTTGGCTTCATCACCGTCTTCGAAGAACTGTTCTGGGGCGATGCCGGTATCGCGCTGTCCATCTTGGGCACCGGGCTGGCAGCCGCGGCGTTGGCGGGCAACGGAACTCCCGAACAGATCGGCCAATGGCTGCCTGCGATGTTCGGCACCCCCGGCGAACCGCAACTGGGCGCGTTCTGCTCCTCCGAGCCCGACGCCGGCTCCGACGTCGGCGCCATCCGGACCCGGGCCCGCTACGACGAGGCCACCCGGGAGTGGGTGCTCAACGGCACCAAAACCTGGGCCACCAACGGCGGTATCGCCAACGTGCACATCGTGGTCGCCTCCGTGTATCCCGAACTGGGTTCGCGCGGACAAGCCACCTTCATCATCCCGCCGGGCATCCACGGCCTGACCCAGGGCCAGAAATTCAAGAAGCACGGCATCCGGGCCTCGCACACCGCCGAGGTGGTGCTGGACAACGTCCGGCTGCCCGAGGACATGATCCTGGGCGGGCGGGAGAAGTTCGAGGAACGGGTGGCCCGAGTCAAGTCCGGCGCCTCCGCCGGCGGCCAGGCCGCGATGAAGACTTTCGAACGCACCCGCCCGACCGTCGGCGCGATGGCCGTCGGCGTGGCCCGCGCCGCCTACGAATACGCCCTCGACTACGCCAGCCAGCGCGAGCAGTTCGGCCGCAAGATCGGTGAGTTCCAGGCCGTCGCGTTCAAGCTGGCGGATATGAAATGCCGGATCGACGCGGCCCGCCTGCTGGTCTGGCGGGCCGGCTGGATGGCCCGCAACAACCAGGCCTTCGACAGTGCCGAGGGGTCGATGGCCAAGCTGGTCGCCAGTGAGACCGCGGTGTACGTCACCGACGAGGCCATCCAGATCCTCGGCGGCAACGGCTACACGCGGGACTACCCGGTGGAGCGCATGCATCGCGACGCCAAGATCTTCACCATCTTCGAAGGCACCAGTGAGATTCAGCGCCTGGTGATCTCGCGTGCGATCACCGGGCTGGCGATCCGCTAGACCCCGAAAACCCGGCGCTCACTTCGCCGTGAGCAACACGTATTGGGCTGCCACCAGCTGCTGCACATCCGGCAGCGCCACCCCGTTGGCCTCGATCGCGTACTTGCCGGCGGGCGCCACGCAATAGAAACTCTTCTCCCGCGCGGCGCAATGACTCTCGGGCAGGGCGGGCACCGGGTCGGCCGGTTTCGCCCCCTCCGACAACACCTCGGTGTTGAAACCGTTGGTGATCATCAGCGCCGTCAGAGGTTCACGGGCCTGGTACACGTTGGCCTTGCCCATCGCGACCGCACTCACGCCGGTATCGGAGAACAGCGTCTTGGACGACACCGGATCGGTCTGAAAGTGCATCGCGCCCTTGGCCGGATACACGGCGTTCTTGCTCGGCGTGATATCGCCGGTCAGCGGCACGGTGCGGGACAGCAGGCCGGTCGGGTCCAGCGGCACCTCGGCGAAGGCCGACATATCCGCCGGGGTGAACCCGTCGATGGCCGGGCCCTGCGTGTCGATGGCCGTGGCGACAAGGCCGGTGGCGGCGTCCAGACCGCCGGAGTGTTGAGCCAGTTGCATGAACACGAACGTTCCGTGCGGGCTGAACGAGCGCACCACCGACCACGGGTGATCCGATCCGTGCGGGGTGAACGGGTAGCTGACGGCGGCGGCCTCGGGGTGGCCGGGGATCGGTGTGTGTTCGGGCCGGGTGCCGCCGATCGGGCTGGCGGCGGCGGCACCGGCCATTGCCGTCGCGGCGGCAGTAGCGGCCGCCGGGTCCGGGAACCGGAGCACGGCGTTCACCAGCACGGCCTGATCCGCGTTGCGCGCGGACGCGAAGCCGTTGACGAAACCGTGCTCCTGGGCGGCCGCGGCGATGGCTTCGGGCCCGAGCTGGGCCAGCAGCAGTGGGTTGGTGAGGATGTAATACGCGTTCAGATACGGATTGATCAGGGTCTTGTCCACGTCCCACGGCCCGATCACGAACTCGGCCATCCGCCTGGCGTCTGCCGCGACACCGGCCTCGGTGGATCCGGCGTTACCCAGCGGGGGCCGCGGTGTCGTCGGGTAGTTGCCGACGTCGAGCAGGGTGGGGCTGACGATCGGCGGCGCCGAAGCCGTGGGCGCCGCAACCGAACTGGAAGACACCGGGGTGTCGCTGGTGTGCGCACATGCCGAAAGAATGCCAACGCTGGCAATGACCAGCGCGTGCTTGGTCATGCGCCGCAACGCATCTGAGGTAGTCATTGCGTTCCGACCCTAGCGCGCTAGTCCCCGGTGCGGACGAACTTGTCGGTGAATTCCCCACCTTGGCATTCGCTGCCGGTCGAGATGTTCTGGCCGTGGCCGTTGAGCACCGGGATCGGATCCTGGAGGTCGGCGGGCATCGGGTACTCGGCGGTGATCTTGACATTCGTGGTGCCGCCCTGGGCGCACGGCACCATTCCCGCCTCGTTGCGGGTCCACTTGCCGTCGGCGAACACCAGCGTCACGACGCCGTCCATCGCGTGCAGCAGGCTGATGCACCGGTCACCGGTACGCAGGCAGTAGGTGCGCGCCTGCAGATCGGGTGAGCCCGGCGCGAATCCGCCGTGGGTGTACACGATCGACTCGTGATACCGCCCGTGCAGCGCGGTGGCCGGCGACGTGGTGCGCGCGGGCAGGGTGGCGGGGTCGGGTACCCGGCTGCGTTCGTTCTCGCCGGTGTGGGTGAACGTCACCGTTCGTTTGTTGCTGCTGCACCCGTTGGCTGCGGCCCGGATGGTCTCCCCGGTCAGGGTGCCGTCGGGCTGCGGGGTCAGCGTGAACACCACCCAGGCTTCGGTGGTCATGTCGTTGCACTGCACCGAGCCGGTGGCCACGGCCACCCAGTCGCCGGCGACCTGATCGAAGGTCAGGTCCGAGACCAGCACGATGCCGCTGTTGCCGACGTAGGTGGCGTTCCCGCGGCAGCCGCCCGATGTGCACGCCGAGCGCACATCCCAGGTGCCCGTCATCGCGGGCGCACCCGGGATCGGATTGCCCTCCAGGTCGGTGCCCGGGCCGTAGTCGGCCCGGTACAGGCCGGTGAAGCCGGCCCCGGTGGCCATTGCTGCAGGGGCCGCGGTGGTGGGCGGCGCCGCGGTGGGTGCCTTGTCGCCGGCCAGCAACCGCACGCCGGCGAACACGCCGGCACCCAGTAGCACGGCGAGCGCCACGAGCACCGCGAGCACCGTCTTGGCACCCGGTTTCCGCTTGGCCGCAGGTGGTTTCGCGAGCTGTGGCGGCGGCGTGGCGGCCAGCGTCGGGTGGCTGCGGAAGTCTTCGGCCGGCGCGGCCAACTGGTACTGCAGCGCGTTCGCGAACTCCTGGCAGCTCGGGTACCGGGCCTCCCGGGTCTTGGCCATCGCCCTGGCCAGGACGGGATCCAGCCCGCGCAGTTCCGGGCGGCGCTCACCCAGCGAGGGGGCGGGCGCGGTGACGTGTTTGGTGATCACCACCGCCGGGTTGGTGTCGGCATACGGTGTGGTGCCGGTCAGCAGATGAAATGCGGTGCACGCCAGCGCGTATTGGTCGGTTCGCCCGTCCATCGGATCACCGCGGAGTTGCTCCGGTGCCGCGTAGGCCACGGTGCCGACCGCCATGTTCGTCGCGGTCAGCTTCGTCGAGTCGTCCATCGGCCGGGCGATGCCGAAGTCCGCCAGGTAGATCCGCGAGGTGTCGGATTCGAGCAAGATGTTGGCGGGCTTAATATCTCGGTGCAGCAGCCCACGCTGATGCGCATAGTCCAGCGCCGAGGCGACGGCGGAGATGATCGGCAACGCGACGTGCGCCGGCATCCCGTTCGGGTAGTGATCGCGCAACAGGTGGGATGCGTCGGTGCCCGCCACGTAGACCATCGAGATCCACAGCTGGCCATCGACCTCGCCGCGGTCGTAGACGCCGAGGATGTTGGGATGCGACAGGGTGGACACCAGGTCCGCCTCGCGCCGGAACCGCGGACCGTATTCCGGATCGGTGGTCAGCGTTGCGGCCAGTACCTTCACCGCGTCCTGGCGCGGCAGCCGCGGATGGTCGGCGAGATACACGCTGCCCATGCCGCCGGCGCCCAGCAGTCGCCGGATGGTGTACCCGGCAAAGACCTGGCCCTCGGTGAGCGACACGGGCAAATCGTATGCGACCCGTCGTGCAGGCGTGCCACGTCTGTCAGGCAGGCTGGACGGGACATGACCACCGCCCCCGCCCTGCTCGAGGACCCCACCGACCTGTCCGCGTTGCGGGCGCTCGGTGCCGACCCCGACGAACTGTTCGTCTCGTTCGCCGATTGGGCCCAGCGCTGCGGCACCCCGCTGTACCCGGCACAGGAAGAGGCGCTGATCGAACTGGTCAGTGGCGCCAACGTGGTGCTGGCCACGCCCACCGGGTCCGGTAAGTCGCTGGTGGCCACCGGCGCGCTGTACGCCGCCTTGGCCGCGGATCGTCGCAGCTACTACACCGCCCCGATCAAAGCGCTGGTCAGCGAGAGATTCTTCGCGTTGTGCGATGTGTTCGGCGCGGCCAATGTCGGCATGCTGACCGGTGACGCGGCCGTGAATGCGGGTGCGCCGATCATCGCGTGCACCGCCGAGGTGCTGGCCAATGTCGCGCTGCGCGAAGGGGCGGCCGCGGATATCGGGCTGGTGGTGATGGACGAGTTCCACTTCTACGGTGACCCCGACCGCGGATGGGCGTGGCAGGTACCGCTGCTGGAACTGCGGCGCGCCCAGTTCCTGCTGATGTCGGCCACCCTCGGCGACGTCACCTTCCTGCGCGACGATCTGGCCCGCCGCACCGGCCGGCCGACGGCACTGGTGGCCGGAGCGCAGCGTCCGGTGCCGCTGTTCTACTCCTACGCCACCACACCGATGCACGAAACCATCGGCGACCTGTTGGACACCAAACAGGCACCGATCTACGTCGTGCACTTCACCCAGGCTTCGGCACTGGAACGGGCCCAGGCGCTGATGAGTGTCAACGTGTGCAGCAAGGAGGAGAAGGCCGCGATCGCCACGCATATCGGTGCGTTCCGTTTCTCCACGGCCTTCGGCAGCACGCTGTCCCGCCTGGTGCGCCACGGAATCGGGGTCCATCACGCGGGCATGCTGCCCAAGTACCGGCGCCTCGTCGAACAGCTGGCCCAGGCCGGCCTGCTCAAGATCATCTGCGGGACCGACACCCTCGGTGTCGGCATCAACGTGCCGATCCGGACGGTGGTGTTCACCGCGCTGTCCAAATACGACGGCACCCGCACCCGGCTGCTCAACGCCCGTGAGTTCCACCAGATCGCCGGCCGGGCCGGGCGCGCCGGGTACGACACCGCGGGCACCGTCGTGGTGCAGGCACCCGACCACGAAGTGGAGAACCTCAAGCAGTTCGCCAAGGTTGCCGACGATCCGAAGAAGCGGCGGAAACTGGTGCGCCGCAAGGTGCCCGAGGGCATGGTGCCGTGGAGCGAGTCGACCATGGAGCGGCTGGTGCAGGCCACCCCCGAACCGTTGACCAGCCACATGCGGGTGTCCACGGCGATGGTCCTGGACGTCGTCGACCGGCCCGGCGACCCGTTCATCGCGATGCGACGGCTGCTCACCGACAACCATGAGCCGCGCAAACGCCAGCTCAAGCTCATCCTGGAGGCGGTCGGCATCGCGCGGTCCCTGCTGCAGGCCGGCATCCTGGAACGGCTTCCCGAATCGGAACCCGACGGCCGCCGATACCGGCTCACCGTGGACCTGCCGCCCGACTTCGCGCTCAACCAACCGTTGTCCACCTTCGCGCTGGCCGCAGTGGATGTCTTGGACACCGAAGCCCCGACCTATGCGCTGGACGTGGTTTCGGTGATCGAGGCGACGCTGGAGGATCCTCGCCAGATCCTGGCCGCGCAGCTGAACAAGGCCCGCGGCGAGGCCGTCGCGCAGATGAAGGCCGACGGTATCGAGTACGACGAACGCATCGAACTGCTCGACGAGGTGACCTACCCCAAGCCATTGCAGGAGATGTTGGAGTACACCTTCGAGGTGTACCTGCGCACGAATCCGTGGGCCGCCGACGGGAAGCTGTCCCCCAAATCGGTGGTGCGTGAGATGTGGGAGCGGGCACACACGTTCCGCGAGTTCGTCAGCGAGTACGGCCTGACCCGCTCGGAGGGAGCCGTGCTGCGTTATCTGTCGGACACGTTCAAGGCGCTGCGCTCCGGGGTTCCGGTTGCGGCCCGCACCGAGGAGCTCAGCGATATCGTCGAGTGGCTGGGAGAGCTTGTCCGCCAAGTCGATTCGAGCCTGCTCGACGAGTGGGAACTGCTCACCAGCGGCGATCAGCCCGAGGCGGTCCCGGTGACGGTGCCGGTGCGGGCCCTGACCGCCAATGAGCGCGCGTTCACGGCGATGGTGCGCAACGCGTTGTTCCGGCGGGTCGAGCTGTTCGCCCGGCAGCGGTGGGCCGACCTCGGCGCCCTGGACGCCGGCTCGGGCTGGCCGGCGCAACGCTGGGCCGACGCCGGTGCGGCGTATTTCGCCGAGCACGACGAGGTGGGCACCGGCGCGGACGCGCGCGGCCCGGCCATGCTGATCTTCGACCGGCAACCCGGAACGTGGCGGGTCCGCCAGATTCTGGATGATCCGGCCGGCGACCACGACTGGGGTTTCGATATCGAGGTGGACCTCGGCGCATCGGATGAGGAAGGATCACCGGTGGTGCGGATGACTGGGGCCGGCCGTCTCGACTGAGATTCAGAGGTGCGGTTCCTGGGTATACGCACCGTGCTTATCGCGGGGCACCGGCGCCACCGCGGGTCGGGGACATATTTAGGCGGTTGTGATGAATCAGATTGATCGTTGGATGGGTGTTGCGGCGTCGGCGGTGTTCGTGGCGGCGGGTTCGCTGGTGACCGCGGGTCAGGCTGTGGCAGATCCGTGTCCGGACGTCCAGGTGGTGTTCGCGCGCGGGACGTTCGAACCGGCGGGCGTGGGCACCGTCGGGCGGGCGTTCGTGGATTCGGTGCGGGCGAAGGCGCCGGGCAAGTCGGTGGACGAGTATGCGGTGAACTACCCGGCGTCGCTGGACTTCGCCACCGCCGCAGACGGTGTCATCGACGCCAGTAACAAGGTCCGCGCCACGACGGCGGCCTGCCCGAACACCAAGATCGTGCTCGGCGGCTACTCCCAGGGTGCCGCGGTGGCCGCGTACATCACGGCCGACGCCGTGCCGCAGGGCTTCGCGCTTCCGCCGGGTCTCAGCGGCCCGATGCCCGCCGACGTCGCCGACAAGGTCGCCGCCGTGGCACTGTTCGGCAAGCCGTCCAGCGGGTTCCTGCAGATGATCTACACGGGTGCACCCCCGATCACCGTCGGTTCCCGGTACGTGGGCAAGACCGACGATATCTGCATCGAGGAGGATCCGGTGTGCTCTCCGACCGGCAGGGATCAAGCCGCGCACGGCACCTACATCGACCGCGGACTGACGGATCAGGCGGCCGGCTATGTGGTCAGCCGCCTGGGCAGTCAGCGGTCGGTGCAGCCCGTGGACCAGACCGCCGCGCACCGCTAAACCAGGTCGCGCAGCGTTTCGATCAGCTTGACCCGGGCGGCGGGTGTTTCGGCAATCGGCACGACGTTGAGTGCCGTCACGCCCGCCTCCCGGAACGCGGCAACCCGTTCCTTGACGAATGCCGCTGAGCCGATGAGGGATACGTCGCGCACCAGCTCGTCGGGCACTGCCTTGGTCGCGGCCTCCTTGTCGCCGGCCAGGTACAGCTCCTGGATGCGGTCGGCCTGCGGGCCGTAGCCGTAGCTGGTGGCCAGGGCATGGTAGAAGTTCTTGCCCTTGGCACCCATCCCGCCGATGTAGAGCGCCAGATGGGGTTTGACGAATTCCCGCAGCGGCTCCACGTTGTCGCCGATGGCCAGCGCCGGCCCGGCGTACACGTCGAGCTCGCCCAGTGCCGGATCACGGCGGGCCCGGCCGGCAGCCAGCGCCTTGCCCCACACGTCGCCCGACTTCTCGGGCAGGAAGAAGATGGGCTGCCAGCCTTCGGCGATCTCGGCGGCCAGCTCGACGTTCTTCGGCCCGAGAGCCGCCAGCAGGACCGGGATCCGTTCGCGCACAGGCCGGTTGATCAACTTCAGCGGTTTGCCCAGCCCCGTGCCGCGGTCTTTGGGCAGTGGGATGGTGTAGTGCTCACCGTCGAACTGCACCCGTTCGCGGCGCCACACCTGCCGGCAGATCTGCACCACTTCCCGGGTCCGGGCGATCGGCGCGTCGTAAGGCACCCCGTGGAACCCCTCGATGACCTGCGGGCCGGAGGCGCCGAGGCCCAGGATGAACCGACCGTCGGAGACGTAGTCCAGCCCGGCTGCCGTCATCGCCGTCAGGGTGGGGGTGCGGGTGTACAGCTGCAGGATGCCCGAAGCCAGTTGCACCCGTTGGGTACTGGCGGCCAGATAGCCCAGCGCGCTCACCGCGTCGAACGAGTACGCCTCGGGAACGAAGACGATGTCCAGGCCGGCCCGTTCCAGATCCGCGACCTCGGCCGCGACCTCCTTGAAACCGCCGGCGTAGTTGATACCGAGCCCGATCTTCACGAGTTCTGAGCTCCTTCCAGCGCCTCCCGCTGGATCTGCGGGAACTGCGCAGCCATCGCCTCCGAGAGCGCCTGGGCGCCGGACAGCGGGCGCACCATCACCATGAAGTCATCGATCAGGCCGTCGTCGTCGGTGTGGATGAAGTCGCAGCCGGTGATCCGTTTGCCGGCCACCGTGGCCTCGAAGACCAGCGCGTGGTCGTGCCCGTTCCCGTCGGTGATCTCCCGGACGTACCGGAAATCCTCGAACACCCGCAGCACCCCGCGCAGGATGGCGGCGGTGATCGGCTTACCCGGGTAGGGCTTGAACGCCACCGGGCTGGTGAACACGACGTCATCGGCCAACTGTGCGGCCATCGCGTCGGGGTCTCGGGCCTCGACGGCTTGACGGAATGGATGCATCCGGCACCTCACATAGTCACTTTGTTGAATAGGTGTGGATGACAGTACAGTAGCCGCGTGGCACTACGCGACGCGGTGCTGGCCGCCCTGCTCGGCGGTGAGTCGTCGGGGTATGACCTGGCCAAGTTGTTCCATGCGTCGGTGGCCAACTTCTGGACTGCCACCCCCCAACAGCTCTACCGCGAACTCGACCGACTGGCAGCCGACGGTCTCATCGAGGCCCGGCTGGTGCAACAGGAACGCCGGCCCAACAAGCGACTCTTCTCGCTGACCCCCGCCGGCCACGCCGCCATCCGGGAGTTCACCGCCGCGGCGCCGAAGCCCTCCACCTTCCGCGACGAGTTGCTCATCAAGGTCAACGCCGTCGACGGGGGCGATCCGGTGGCCGTTCGCGGTCTGGTCGCAGATCAATTACGTTGGTCGACAAGTAAACTCGAACGCTATGAGCGGATGCGCCTGCGCCTGCTCGGCGACCGCGACGAGGACGACTTCCTGGCGACCGGTCAGCGGATCGGCCCGTACCTCACGCTGTTGCGCGGAATCTCTTTCGAGGAGGAAAACATCCGCTGGGCGCAGCGCACGCTGTCGGTGCTCGACAAGCGCTTGACCTGAGCCGCGCTCAGAGCCGGAACATCTCGCGTGACATCGCCGCGTCTTCGATGACGCGATCGCGCCTGGGCGGGTAGTACCGCCGCTGTTTGCGGTCCGAGGCCGGCAGTTCCCGCTCCGCCATCCATTCGCGCGCCAACCCGTGCACCAGTGCCATCAGAATCCGGCGGGCCCGTGTCGGTGATCCCGCGTGTGTCAGTGCAGCCATGACGCCTTCCCCTTCACCTTTGCTGCCCGAAACCTAACATAAGAAATTGAAGTGCGCACCATGTTTTATCAGTCCGCATACGAATTCTGTAGCGCTCCGGTAGGGTTTGGTCATGTCCCGGCGCAATTACGGTCAGTTCTGCGGTCTCGCGCATGCCCTCGACGTGGTGGGCGAACGGTGGACGTTGCTGATCGTCCGGGAGCTGGCCTCGGGCCCCAAGCGCTACAACCAGCTCGCCGAGGCGCTGACCGGCATCGGTACCAGCCTGCTCGCCACCCGGGTGCGGCAGCTGGAGACCGACGGCGTCGTGGCGCGCAAGCTGATCCTCGATCAGCCCAACACGGCGGTGGCCTACGAACTCACCGCGTCCGGCTTCGAGCTCGCCGAGGCCGTCATCCCGCTCGCGCTGTGGGGTGCCAGGCACCAGATGGCCGGCGCGAGCGCCGTCGACGAAGCCTTCCGAGCCGAGTGGGCACTCGGTTTCCTGGCGGCGGCCGACGCCGACGACATGCCCCCGGACTTCGCCGCCGTCTATCAGTTCCACATCGACGGCAGCAGCGCGTGGCTGCGGGTGCGCAACGGACGAATGCGCGTCACCGCCGGCGAGAGCCCGGACGCCGCCGTCACGGTCCGGACCACCGCCGCGACATTCCTCGCGATCGCGGGCCGGCACGTCACCATGCGGGAGGCGATCGCCCGGGGTGATCTGGAGGTCACCGGCGATCCTGCCGCGATGGCCGCATTGACCGGTATCGTCGAGCGGCGCCTGCCCGGCAACGCCACCACGGGTGCCTGACTCCCCTTTCCACCATATAGCCAGGTGGGGGGCTTGCGGCAAGGCCAGGGTGGTATCGCAGAATCATTGGCCTGAACCGGAACTCATCTGGGTTCGGGTGCGTTGGGGGGAACTGTGACTACCGGAGAAACCGGGTATGAGGGCGAGCTGCGGTCCGAACGGCTGTACGTGGACCGGCTCTACTCCCGGCTGGATGATGACCGCGCGGCAGCCAAGCGGCGCTATGACGCCGCACTGCGCGGCGATATCGACGCGCAGGACGGGGCGACCCTGCTGGAGCGCGATGTCAGCGTGCGCGCCCTGGCCAAGGAGATGCGGCGCCTCGACGTCGCCGACAGCGGCCTGTGCTTCGGACGGCTGGACACAGCGGACGGCGAACGGCTCTACATCGGGCGCCTCGGCCTGTTCGACCCGACCGACGGGTACGAACCCGTGCTGCTCGACTGGCGGGCCCCGGCATCCCGCGCCTTCTACACCGCCACCGCCGCGAACCCGGAGAACATGCGGCGACGCCGCCAGTTCCGCACCCTGGGCCGCAAATTGGTCGGATTCACCGACGAGGCGCTCGGCCGGCCCGACGCCACCACCGGTGGCGACGCCGCACTTCTGGCCGCGGTCAACGCGCCCCGCGGTGAGGGGATGCGCGACATCGTCGCGACCATCCAGGCCGAGCAGGACGAGATCATCCGGTTGGACCACCCCGGCGTGCTGGTGATCGAGGGCGGTCCCGGCACCGGCAAAACCGTGGTGGCACTGCACCGGGTGGCCTACCTGCTCTACACCCGCCGCGAGCAGATCGAGCGCCACGGCGCGCTGGTCGTCGGGCCCAGCCCGGCGTTCCTCGAACACATCGGCCGGGTGCTGCCCTCCCTCGGCGAGACCGACGTGGTCTTCACCACCACCGGCGACCTGGTGCCCGGGCTGCACGTCACCGCCGTGGACGCCCCCGGCGTCGCACGGATCAAGGGCTCGCTGCGAATGCTGGACGTGCTGGCCGCCGCGGTCGCCGACCATCAGCGCCTGCCCGAGGAACCACTGGTCATCGAGCTGTCCGATGTGACGGCGCGCATCGACGCCGAAACCGCGCAGTGGGCCCGCGACGAGGCACGCGGCAGCGGCCACCCGCACAACCAGGCCCGCGCGGTGTTCATCGACATCATCACCTATGTCCTCACCGAGCGGGCGATCGCGCGCATCGGCAAGGGCTGGCTGTCGCGCTCGGACAAGAACGCCTGGGAACAGATGCGCTCCGACCTGCTCGAGGACCTGATCGAGAACCCGGCCTTCCACGCCGCCATCGACCAGCTTTGGCCGCTGCTGACCCCGGAATCGGTGTTATCGCAACTGTATTCGTCTCATGACCGGCTCAAGGCCGCCGGCGCCGACGAATCACTGTGGCGCGCCGACGGTGCCGCGTGGACGGTTTCGGACGTGCCGCTGCTCGACGAACTGGTCGACGTGCTCGGCCGGGACCGGGCCGCCGACCGGGCCGCCGCGCGCGAGCGCAAGAAGCAGCAGGACTACGCCAAGGGTGTGCTCGACCTCATGGTGGCCCGCGAAGAACTGATGGACGACGAGGACCGGCTGCTGGCCCAGGACGTCTTGGCCGCGGAGGACCTCGCCGATCGGTTCGCCGAGCGCGACACCCGCGAGCTCGTCGAACGCGCTGCCGCCGACCGTGATTGGACGTACCGGCACGTGGTCATCGACGAGGCGCAGGAGCTGTCCGAGATGGACTGGCGGGTGCTGATGCGGCGCTGCCCCGCACGGTCCTTCACCATCGTCGGCGACCTGGCGCAGCGCCGTTCGGCAGCCGGTGCCCGCTCATGGGACGAGATGCTCGCCCCGTATGTGCCCGGCCGCTGGGTATACCGCTCATTGTCGGTGAACTACCGCACACCTTCGGAGATCATGGCCGTGGCGGCCGCGCTGCTCGCCGATTTCGCGCCGGATGTCACGCCGCCGGAGTCGGTGCGCGCGTCCGGCTTCGCGCCCTGGGCCCGTCGCGTCAGCGCCGACGAATTACCGTCGGCGATAGCACAATTCGTGGCCGAGGAGGACCGCCTGCCCGGCACCAGCGTCGTGATCGGACCGCCAGGGATGCCGGGCACCGTACCCGCGTCGGAGACCAAGGGCCTGGAGTACGACGCCGTCCTGGTGGTCGAACCGGGGGCGATTCTCGCGGACGGGCCCGGTGGGGCGGCCGACCTCTACGTCGCGCTGACCCGAGCCACCCAGCGCCTCGGCGTGCTGCACACCGGGCCGTTACCGGAGGCTCTGCGCGGGCTGTAGCTCGGAGGCCAGCACCAGGTTGTACAGCGGGGCGCCCCAGGCGTGCAGGCCGGCGGTGGTCGGCGCATAGCCGGTGTGGATGGCGATGCCGGCCGGGGACATCGACTCCTGGTCCGGGACGGAGTCGCAGACCGGGTCGCCGGCATCGCAGACGCTGACGGTGCGCGCCCCGATGGCCGCGGGCAGCGTCGAGGTGTCCGTCGACGCCAGGAACGAATGTTCTTGCGCCACGCCCTTACCCACCCCGGGGGTCAGCGCCGCCGAGCCCATGTTGATGGTGGTGTCGGCGGGCAGCCGGTCGCCGTCGGCGACCAGCAGCGCGGCCACCACCCGGGGGTCATCGGCGAGGTCGTGCAGGTTGCGGTGAATCACCATGGCGCCCTGTGAATATCCGGCGAGGATCACCTTGGTGTCCGGGCACTGCGCACTGAAGGACTTCAGCTGATCGGCCGCGGCATCGGTGCCGTCGTGCACGCTGTCCATGAAGGTCATCCAGCCTCGCACCCCGCCGTCGGCGGGCACCGGTGCGGCCGGGTACTGCACGGCCTCGGCCGTGATGGTGCGCCCGTCGGCCGCCAGGGCGCTCTGCAGTTGCTGGTACGACTGGTAGACGACGTCGCCCATCCCGCCGTTGGCGCCGAGGTGCGCGGCGTCGCGCTGGCCCGACCCGGCCGCGCCGATCCAGTGGTAGTCCGGGCACCCCGGCTCCGCTGACGCGCTTCCCATCGACATCCCGGAAACTCCCATGGCGATGACTGCCGCCACCACCGATGCCACCCGACCGATCACCCGACGCCCCTTCCGCAAGTCACAGCAAAGGATTCATCGTCACCGGCGGGCCGGGTGTTACGTGACATGCGGCACGGGCCGGCCCGAGGGTGCTCGGGAGGTTCGATGACGCAGATAAGTGCAGCTAATTAGTGTTTGTGAACGAAATACGCGGTTTGCTCGACGTACCCGCGCCCGGCCCGGGCCCACCCGCGGGTCCGCGAACCGATAGGATGACACCATCTCCGCGCTGACGATGCCGTCACCGCGTTCGCCCCACCGGTGAAAATGTCTCTCGGCGTGGGCAATCGAAATGAACTGCCGACATCAGGGCGTTCCCGGTCACCGCACCGGGAACAAACGCCCGTTCGAAGGAGTTGCAGCGACACGTGGCCGACCCAATCCGGATGACCAGCCGGCCCCGCGCTGCGCACAACTGCCAGCAAATTCACAGGTTCGGGTATCGCTGATGCGCCAAGGACCGCTGGCCGGACGCTATCCGGCGGTGGCCGCCATGGTCACGCTCGCGCTGATTCCCTACCTCGCGCTGTCGGCCGCGCTGGACCCGCTGGTGCCGATCATCTCCGAACAGCTGCACATGACCGCTCAGCAGATGAGCCTCAGCTCCGGCCTCGGTAACGCCGCCTACGCCGTGGGCACGGTGCTCGCGGTCCAGTTCGCCCAGCATCTGCCCCAGCGCCGGATGCTGCTCGCCTACGCCGTGTTGCTCGTGCTGGGCTCGGTGCTGGCCGCCGCGGCGCAGAACGCCGGCATGTTCATCGGCGGTCACGTGCTGCAGGGCCTGTCGACCAGCATGCTGCTCATCGCGGCCGCGCCGCCGCTGACCATCGGCTTCCCCAGGGACAAGCTGCGCAACACGGCCATGATCATGAACATGTGCGTGTTCGGCGCTGTCGCGCTCGGCCCGTTCGTCGGCGGTGTGCAGGCCGAGTCGCATGCCTGGCGGCCGCTGTTCTGGATCGTCGCCGCCGTCGCGCTGACGGCGCTCATCCTGGCCGCGCTCACCTTCGACGACGCCCCGCCCGCCGACCGGGAAGCACCCCGCGACCTGTGGGCGATCGCGCTGGCCGCTGCCGGCTGCACCGCCGCGTTCGTCGGGGCCGCGCAGCTGACCAGTCACGGCTTCGGTGACATGGCGGTGACCGGTCCCATGCTCGGCGGTCTGGCGCTCATCGTTGCGCTGATCGTCTATCAGTTCCGGGCCCGCCGCCCGTTGCTGACCATCCGCACGATGCTCACCAGCGCCATCCCCGTCGCCGGGGTGGGTGTCGCGCTGTTCGCCGCGGCCGCCTCGGTGGCCGCGACCGCCCTGACGGCCAACGTGTTCCTGCTGAGTTTCAGCCCGGTGCAGGTCGGGTTGCTCTACCTGCCGGAGTTGGCCGGCGCGGTGGTGATGGCCGTGGTGTTCGGCATCGTGATCTCCCGGCGCGCCATGCACTACCTGCCGCTGGTCGGCATGGCCCTGCTGGCGGCGGGCATCCTGGTGTTCCGGCTGGCGCTGCCGGCCAATCAGCCGCTGGCCATCGTCGGCTCGGCGCTGACCGGTCTCGCCCTCGGCGCCACCGTCGCACCCGCGCTGTTCGTAGCCGGATTCTCGCTGCAGTCCAACAGCCTGCAGCGGGTGTTCGCGATCATCGAGCTGCTGCGCGCGGTGGCGGCGTTCATGGTGGCGCCGATCTTCGCGCACTTCGCGGCGACGACGGCCGGCGACCTGGTCACCGGCACCGGTACCGCGCTGTGGATCGGGTTCGGGCTGGCCATCGCCGGCGCGGTGTTCGGGGTGGCCGTCTACGTCCTCAGCGGTGCCCGGCCGCAAACCCCCGACCTGGACCTGTTCTTGAACGGCGAATCGCCGGCCTGGTACTCCCCACCGCTGCTGGCGCGCTTGCGCAAGGGACTGCCCGCGCCACCGCCCACCACAGCACCGGTACCCGCCGAGGCAACCGAGCACCCCGGCCGGGCCGGCTCCCCCGGCCCGATCCTCATCGCCTACGACGGCTCCGAGCGTGCCGCGTCGGCCATCACGGCGGCCGCGGCCCAGCTTCCACCCGGCCGCCAGGCGCTGCTGGTGTGCGTCTGGCAGCCCGTCGACGTGGGCTTCACCCCGACCGATGGCGGGCGTTTCGACGCCGACAAAGCCGCCGAGGTGCGCCGCGCGGCGGAGCAGACCGCCGCGCACGGCGCGCAACTGGCCGCCGATGCCGGGTTCCTGGTGTGCAGCAAAGCCGTCGAAGCCTCGCCCACCTGGAAGGGCATCGTCGGCGCCGCCCGTGAGCACCAGGCCAGCCTGATCGTGCTCGGTCCGCATCGCCGCAACGGCCTGCTCGGGCATCTGCAGGGTAGCGTCGCAGCTGCAGTCGTGGCGCATACCGACACTCCGGTGCTCATCGTTCCCGAAGCGTCGGACCTGGTGTCCGCGATCAGCTGAGAGGAACTACGGATGAACCGACGCGACATGATGTTGCTGACCGGAATCGGCGCGCTGACGGCCGCCATGCCCACCCCCGCTGCCCAGGCCGCTCCGGTCGCACCGCCACCCGCGGCGCCCGCGGCCGGTGGTTATCTCTTCGCCGATGAATTCGACGGCCCCGCCGGTTCGGCACCCGACGCGTCGAAATGGGAAGTGGCCCTGGCGCGCGAATCGATGGAAGACCCGACGTTCTGGGAGTTGCCCGGCAATGTCGGGCAGTACCGCGACGACCGCCGAAACGTCTTCCTGGACGGCAAGTCGAATCTCGTCTTCCGCGCCGCGAAGGACGGCAACACGTTCTACAGCGGCAAGCTGTTCGGCAAGTGGCGGGGTGGCATCGGGCACAACTGGGAGGCCCGGATCAAGCTGAACTGCCTCACCCCGGGTAGCTGGCCGGCCTGGTACCTGGCCAACAACGACCCCACCATTGGTGGGGAGGTCGACATCATGGAGTGGTACGGCAACGGCAAATGGGCGCCCGGTACCGCGGTGCACGCCAAGCTCAACGGCGGCGAGCACGTCAGCCAGACGATCAGCGTCGACAGTGCCTGGCACACCTGGCGGGTGCAGTGGGATGACGCGGGTATGCGGTTCTGGCGGGACTACACCGACGGCGCCCAGCCGTATTTCAACGTCCCGGCCCACGCCCTACCGGACTGGCAGTTCAATCAGCCTGGCTACCAACTGTTTCCGGTGCTGGATCTGGCGGTGGCCGGGTCCGGCGGTGGCGACCCGGGCGCCGGGACCTATCCGGCCGACATGCTCGTCGATTACGTGCGAGTCTGGTGACGCCGCACGCCTTTTCAGAACAGCGGGGGCTTCAGGCCTGCAAAGCGGCGACCCGGACACGTTCGCGCATGGACGCGACCACTCCGCCGTCGTTGAGAATGTCGGTGCCGGTCAGGTAGCCCGCCCGGTCGCTGGCGCAGAAGGCGAACAGTTCGGCCATCTCCTCAGCCTTGCCCCAGCGGGGCACGGCGAAGTCGGCCACCATGGCCCCAGCGCCCGCGTCCGCTTCCAGCTTCCCCATCTCGGTGTCCACCGACCCCGGGGACACCGAGACGATCCGCAGCCCGCGGGTGTTGAAACGCTCGGCCTGCGATGACGTGTACCACTTCACGAAGCCCTTACTCACCGCGTAGGACATCCCCGAGCGGGCCTCTTCGGGGGCCATCGAGTAGGACTCGCGCATCGCGTCGGCGAAGGCCGCGGCATCCGTCAGCGCCAGCGGGAACTGGGCTGCCGGCATGAACTCCTCGGGCATCAGATACGCCGCCATCGACGCGACATTGACGATCACCGAGCCCTCGCCCGCGATGGCGAAGAAGGCCTCGTTGACGTTGACGGTGCCCAGGGCGTTGGTCCGCATCACGTGATCGGCGTCGCCCATGCTGGGGCTCACACCCGCAGTGTGGATCACCGACACGACCGGGCCGAGTGCGGCCGCGGCTTCGAACAGTTCCGCGACCGCGTTCGGGTCGGTGACGTCGCAGTGGACCGCGGCCGCCCGCACCCCGAGGCCGGTCAGCGTGCCCGCCGCGGCATCCAGCCGGTCCTGCCGGTTGTCGGCCAGCACCACGGTGTGGTCCCTGCCGACAATCTTGGCGGTGGCCACACCCATTCCGCCGGCACCACCTGTGATCACCGATACTGCGCTCATAGTTAGACCGTATACCTTTATTCGGTAGTTACACATCCCTGCCGTGCTGTCACACGACGGTGGGCCGCGCGGAGGCGCATTCGTGGTCCTCGGCTGCCGGGAACTCGACGGGGTAGGGCTCACCGAAGTCCGCGGACCGACCCACCGCCGCCCACTTGCGGTCCTGCGCGAGCAGCGTTTCGTCCTGGCGGATCGAGCCTTCCACCGCGTTCACCCCGAGCGGCAGGTGGTAGGGCAGGTCATTCCGCCGGGACAACCGCACCAGGATCTCGGCGGCGCGGGCCGGGTCGCCCGCGGTGATCGCATCCGATTTCCGAACCGTGTTCATCGCCCCCACCGTGCCGGCGTAGCGCTCGGGAACGTCGGCGACCGACATGGACGAGCCGGCCCAGTCGGTGGCGAACCCACTGGGTTCCACGACGAGCAGCTTGATCCCGAACGGCGCCGTCTCGGTCTGCAGGACGCGGGAGAAGCCGTCGATGGCGAACTTGGCCGCCTGGTAGGAGGCGATGCCCGCCGATCCGCCCACCCGGCCACCCATCGAGGAGAACTGGATGATCAGGCCGCCGGCCTGTGCGCGCAGCACCGGGATGGCGGCCTTCGAGACGTGATAGACGCCCCAGAAGTTGGTCTCGAACTGGGCCCGGAAGTCCGCCACCGCACCGGTCTCGATGGGTGCGACATTGGCGTAACCGGCGTTGTTGACCACGACGTCGATACGACCGAACCGGTCCCGGGTGGCCGCGATGGCGGCGGACACCGCGTCCGCGTCGGTGACATCCAGTGCCAGTGCCGCGATCCGATCGCCGTACTCGGCCACCAGATCATCGAGTTGCTCGGGCCGGCGCGCGGTGGCGGCCACACTGTCACCAGCTTGCAGCGCGGCACGCACCAGTTCGCGGCCGAATCCGCGCGAGGATCCCGTGATGAACCAGATGTTGTTCATGACTTTCTCTCCTTGTTCGTGTGAGTTCAGCGCGCGACGGTGGCCGCGTGGACCGGGTTGTAGCGTTCCCCCACCACTCGCCCGGGGGCGAAAACGGCATTCAGGTAGGCGATCTCATCGGCACTGACGGCGACCGCGGTGGCGGCGAAGTTCTCCCGCACATGTGCAACACGCCGGGTTCCCGGAATGGGGACGACGTCCAGCGGCTGGGCCAGCAACCAGGCCAGCGCCAGTTGGCCGGCAGTGCAGTTCTTCTCACTCGCGAGCTCGGCCAGTGCTGTCACCGGTTCGAGGTTGGTGGCCAGGTTGCCGTTCGAGAACCGCGGGTTGGAATGCCGGAAATCATTGGCGTCGAACGTGTCCCCGGCCTTCAGTGCACCAGTCAACGCCGAGCGGCCCAATGGGCAGTACGGCACCAGGGTGACTCCGAGTTCGCGGCAGGTCGCGGTGATCTCCGCCTCGACGCTGCGCTCCCACAGCGAGTACTCGCTCTGCAACGCCGAGATGGGATGCACCGCATGCGCTCTGCGGATCAGGTCGGGGCCCACCTCACTGAGGCCGAGCGCGCGGACCTTGCCTGCTTCGACCAGTTCGGCCATCGCCCCGACGGTGTCCTCGATGGGCACCGTGCGGTCCAGCCGGTGGTAGTAGTACAGATCGATGACGTCGGTGCCCAGCCGCCGCAGGCTCGCCTCGCACGCGGCCGCCACATAAACCGGCCGGCCGTCGATCGTGACGCCGTCTCTGGTGTCGTTGATCTTCGCGCCGAACTTGGTGGCCAGCACCACCCGGTCCCACCGGCCCTGCAGGGCCGTTCCGATCAACTGTTCGTTGTGGCCGAATCCGCGCGAGTTGGTGGCCGTGCCGATATCCGAGCCGCCGTACACGTCCGAGGTGTCCAGGAAATCCACCCCGAGTTCGATCGCGGCGCGAATCGTGCGGATCGAGCCCCGGTCGTCGGAATCTCCGTAGAACTGCGACATACCCATGCAGCCCAATCCGATGGGCCGCACCGTCAGATCCGTGTGCCCGAGCCGTACGCGGGCCTTGTCGTCGTTCATCCTCACCATCATCCTCTAACTGATAGTTCGACTATCACATAGTATGGAACGCGTCGGTTCGGGATCTATTCCCACGATGGTCCGGAGGAGGTGCGCGTGCGGCGAGATGCCACGAACAACCGCGAAAAGCTGGTCGCGGCGGCTGAGCGGGTTTTCGCCCAGCGGGGGCCTGCGGCGACCCTGGACGACATCGCGGAGGAGGCCGGCGTGGGCCCGGCCACCCTCTATCGCCGATTCGCCAACAAGGAGGGTCTGGTGGCGGAGGTGCTCGCCGGCTTCTTCGCACGGCTCATCGATGTCGCGGCCGCTGCCGAACAGGCGCCACCCGAAGACGGCGTGGAGTTGTTCCTGCGCACCGTCGGTGTCGAGCTGGCCGAGAAGTCGGGGCTGTCCGCACCGGTATGGGGCGACCTCGCACCCCGGGACCTGGTCGAAGAACTGCGCCGACGGTCCACCGGCCTGCTCGCCCGCGCCCAGGAGGCGCACGCGGTACGCGCGGACCTGACCGCCGATGACATCACCATCGCCGTGTGGGCCTTGCGCGGTGTCATCCAGTCCGAGCAGATCGATCCGGCGCACCGCGGGCAACAACGGTGGCAACGCCACCTCGACACCATCATGCGGGGTTTTGCACCCCTCACCCCTGCCGCAGGGTCGCCGCCCGGATCGTGAGGTGGTCACGCTCGGCGACGTTGTCCGCCTCGGCCGCCGCCTGCACGTAAAGATCTGCCGCCCTGGCTGTTTGACCGTCGCGCTCGTGCAGATAAGCCGCCGCGGCGGTGTAGCGGGGCAGCGCCGGATCCAATTCGGCCAGTGCCGCCAGCCCGGCGCGCGGCCCGTCGGCCTCTCCCACCGCCACGGCCCGGTTCAGCCGCACCACCGGGCTGCCGGTGAGGCGGACCAATTCGTCATACCACTCGACGATCTGCACCCAGTCGGTCTCGCCGGCACTCTGCGCATCGGCGTGCAGGGCGGCGATCGCCGCCTGCGCCTGGTACTCCCCGAGCCGGTCGGCCGCCAGCGCCGCCTGCAATACCGCCACCCCCTCGGCGATCAGGTCGCGCCGCCACAGCGCACGGTCCTGCTCGGCCAGCGGGACCAGCCGGCCGTCGGCGGTCGTGCGGGCCGGCCGGCGGGCGTGATGCAGCAGGAACAGGGCCAGTAACCCCGCGGCCTCTTCGTCACCGGTGGTGGCCACCAGCTGCCGGGCCAGCCGGATCGCCTCTTCGGCCAGGTCGACGTCTCCGCCGTAGCCCTCGTTGAACACCAGGTACAGCACCTTGAGGACGGTGGGAAGATCGCCCGGCCGGTCCAGCCCCGTATTTCCGATGGTGCGTTTGGCCCTGCTGATCCGTTGTGCCATGGTCGCTTCCGGCACCAGGTAGGCCTGTGCGATCTGGCGGGTGGTCAGCCCGCCGACTGCCCGCAGGGTCAGCGCGACCGCCGAGGCCGATGTCAGGCTGGGGTGCGCGCACAGAAAGTACAGCGCCAGGGTGTCGTCCACCGCGGGGACGGATCCCACCGGTGGCTGTTCTGCAACAAGCACTTCGCGCTGCGCCCGGGCGGCATCGGATCGGGTGAGATCGAGAAAGCGGCGCCATGCGGCGGTGATCAACCAGCCCTTCGGGTCATCCGGTGGCCGGGCCGGCCACGTCTCCAGCGCCCGGATCAGCGCCTCCTGCACCGCATCTTCGGCGGTGGCGAAATCCGCACCCCGGTGCACCAGCGCCGCCAGCACACCGGGGATCAGATCGCGAAGCCGCGCGTCGTCCACTACCGCGTCACGGTCGGTGCAGCAGGCAGTCGGTGTCGGTCGCCGCGTGGGTCAGGAACGGCCGCAGCTCGAGCCATTCGTGGATCGCCTCCCCACCGGCGCCGGGCGCGGCCGACAATTCTCCGGCCAGTTCGACCGCCCGCTGGTAGGTGTCGACGTCGATGATCATCCAGCCGGCGATGAGGTCCTTGGTCTCGGCGAACGGGCCGTCGGTCACCGGTGGTTTGCCGTCACCACCGGAACGGACCCAGGTGCCGCCCGGTGCCAGCGCCTGACTGTCGACGAATTCGCCGCTGGCCTGCAGTCGTTTCGCGAAATCGTTCATGTAGGCGATGTGCGCCTCGACCTCGGCGGGTGTCCACTGGTCCATCGGCACGTTGTTCACCGACGCCGGGGCGCCCCGATAGTGCTTCAGCAGCAGGTACTTCGCCATGAATTTCTCCCTCCAGTTCGCGACCCTAGCGGTCGCTCACTACAGGGACGGAGCCGCCGCGCGTTTCTCGACATCGTGGCGGCGACTTCTTGATCGGCTCACGTCCCGCCCAGGTCGGGGCGCAGAATCGGTGCCAGCGCGGCCAGCGGGATGTGCGCCTGTACCGCACCACCGTCCATCGACCACTGCATGACGCCGGTCGTGTAGTCCACCGGCAGATCATGTCCGACCGGGTAATCCGGCAGGTAGAGGACCAGCTCGTCCGGGGTGATCGCCCACGCGCGATACCCGCCGGAGTACACCTTGTCCGGCGTCCAACGGTCCGGGGTGAACGGGTAGCTGCCCGGAGTGTGCGGCGGGGCGGCGGCGTCGAGCGCGGCGGTCACAAAGGGTTGGGCCAGCGGAGGGATCGCGGTCAGGGGGTCGACACCCGGACGCAGCAGGTCGGCCAGGCGCACCTGGCTGCCGTCAGCCATATCGAAGGTGAACGTCCGATAGGCATTGTTGAAAGCCGGCCCGTCGGCGTGGTAGGTCTCGCGGAAGACTATCGACAGCAGCGCGCCGTGGGCGAAGGTCTGGAAGTTCTCCTCGCCGTAGCTGTCGGCGACCATCTTCACCGCCACGCTCTTCCAGTTGCTCATCAAGGTGCGCAGATACCCGCTCACCACCGGCCCGGCGGCGGGGTCATCGACCAGTCCCACCGGGATGGCCATCTTGATATCGCGGACCGCCTGGCGTTCCGACGTGACGGTGGCGTGGCAGTACTGCCCGTCCCACTGTCCGCCGAGGTCGCTGCACAAGGACACCGCGGATGCGGCCGCCGTGGGCGCCCACAGCATCGGCAATACCATGCCGGACAACAACAATGAGCTGATGCGCATGGCTTACGGCAGTTCCACCTTGGCCGCCCGCCAGCGCCCGTCGACGTACTCCATGGTCATCTTCACCCGGCTGCGGTCGACCCGCGGATCGGGCACATTGCTGTTCTGCACCGACTGATCGACGAACAACAGCACCACCACCTTGTCCTCGGTCGCGGACTGGACCGCGGATTCGGTCACGATGCCGTGGGCGGCCGCCTTGTTGTCGATCAGCAATTGGCGCAGCTGCACGCTGGATTGCGAATACATGTCCTTGAATTCGCCGGTGGCACCGTCGAGCACCTGAGCGAAGTTCTCGTCCACCTTGGTCGAATCGATGCTGGTGAGGATCTGGGCATAGCCGACGGCCGCCTGCCGGGCCTGGTCACCGGCCCTCGCCAGCTGGTGCTGCTGCCACAACTGCCAGCCCAGGAATCCGCAGCCACCGAGCGTCGCGACGTAGAGCAGTGCCAGCGCGGCGGCCAGCACCCGCCGCGACGGGTGTGGCGTCGGGATCTCGGGCTGCGCGGATTCGGTTGTCTCGGCAGCGGACTCGCCGCCTTCGCCTTCGTCTTCGTTTTCGTGGACGTCGTCCTGCCCGGTATCGTCTCGGGTCTTCTCGGTAAGCGTGGCCATGGTGATACTCCTCGTGGTTGTGCTAACGCGGTGGTTCGATCGGCAGCACCGGGCCGCCGTAGGGGGTGGGAATGGTGAACCGGCCCCGCGGGGTGGGATCGGTGGTGCTGCCCAGGTCGGCGCCCGGGGGTGGGCCCGCGGTGTCGTCACCGGCCGGGCGCGGTGCATTCTTGGCGCCGCGGATCAGCACGGCCGGGTCGTCATCGGCGCAGTAGGTGTACCTGTACGGTTCCGGGTAGTCCGCCGAAGACGGTGGGCGGCGCGGTGTTCCGTAATCGCAGGCGTACCGCGGGTAGGCATCACCGGTGGCCCAGATGCCGTGGTCGTGCATGATGCTGCCGAGCGCGTCGAGCACCGACGTGCGGTAGGTGGGAAACAACGCGTTGACGGCCGGTGTCCGCAGGTACAGCAGTTGCGAGGTGGTCGCCATGCTGCCCAACAGCGACACCATGGTGTCGGAGTTGTCGGCGAACAGGTTGTCGATCGAGTGCAGCGCACCCGGCGCCTGATCGGTGAGTCGCCGGAACCCGTCGCGCATCGCGTCGATCCCGGCGAAGGTGGCATTCAGATTGCCGCTGGCGGTGCGGATTCCGGCGTTCTTGGCATCGAGCAGGTTGAGCACCACCCGGCTGGTCCTGAGCAGGCTGGTCGTTTCGGGCAGCACCGAGTCCAGCGTGGCGAGCAGGAACGTGCCGCCGTCGATGATGTCGGCGAGCTTGCGCGGGCCCTCGGTGGTCAGGCTCAGTTCCTTTTTGATGATGTCGATCTTGGCCGTATTCACCTGCGCAAGCGCACCATCGGCGTTGGCCAGCAGATCGGCCAGGGTGACGGGCACCGTGGCGGTGCCGAGTTTCACCACACTGCCGTCCCGCAGGAAGGGGCCGGCGCCCGCGCCACCGTCGAAATCGATGTACTGCTCGCCTGCCGCCGACAGACCCGATACCCGCACCGCGGAGGAGGCGGGTATCTGCACGTTCGAGCGCAGGGTCACCTCGGCGTCCACCCCGTGCGGCGCGATCCGCAGCGCCTGCACCCGGCCGATGGGCACGCCGTGCAGGGTGACGTTCTGATCGGTCAGCAATCCACCGGACTCGGGCAGCTCGATCGTCACGCGGTAACTCGAGGCGAGCGGATTGACCTGCAGCGCACCGAAGAACAGATACGCCGTCGCGACCGCCAAGGTGCCGACGAGGGCACCGGCGGACAGCCAGGTGCGTTGCCGATGCCCGGCCCGCACCATGGCCACGACGGCGTCGGCCACCCGGCCGATCATCGGGGCGGCTCCAGTACGCCGGGTTCGGTCGGGCTGGGCGTCACCGGCACCTGCGGTACGCCCGGGCCCTGGCCGACGACACGTTCCTGCAATCGCCACAGGGTGTATTTCAGCGAGCCGACGATCTGCTGGAAGTTGCTGCGTTTGGGGCCGTGCAGGCCGGGATCGCCACCGAAGCCGATATCGGGAATCGACCCCAGCACCAGCCGGTCGATGCTCACCCGCACCGACATCGCGCTGCTGGAGGTCGCCTTCACCAGCGGCGGCATCAGCCTGTTCAGCGCGGCGAGCGTGGCGTCGGGTGCCAACGCGACGTCGTTCCACGCCGCGGCGATGGTGTTCGCGTCCTTCACCACGCTGCGCCCGCTGGTGTCGGTGCCGGCGACCGACGGGAATTTGCGCAGTTCCTCGGAGGTGTCACCGAGTTGCCGCACGAGGTCGGCGATGGCGGTGGTGTGCTCGGCCAGTGTGTCGGTCGCCGGGGCGGCCGCAGTCATCACCTCGGTCAGCGTCTGGTTCTTGGCGTCGATGGTCTGGGCCAGGTTCGCGGTTTCGGTCAGCGCGGTGGAGATCTGCTGTGAGCGCGAATTCAGCCGGTACAGCAGGTCGTTGGTCTTCCCGATGAGCTGGCCGAAGGCTTGGCCCTGGTCACCGGTGGCCTTACCGAAGCCGTTGATGAGTCCGGTGAAATTGCGCACGGCTCCGCCGTTGACCAGGACCGCCGCCGAACTCAGCACCGACTCGACGGTTGCCGCGGCCCGGGTGGCGTCCAGTCCGATGGTGTCGCCGTCGTGCAAGAGCGGGGCGCCGGCGGTGTCGAGCGGCGGTTTGAGTGCGACGAAGACGTCCCCGAGCGGTGTGGCGGATCGCAGTTCGGCGGTGCTGCCGACGGGCAGCGCCACCCCGTCCATGATGCGCAGCGTGGTGACCGCGGTGTAGTTGTGGGCTGTCATCGTCTCGAGCTGACCGACGTCGGCGCCGGCCAGCTTGACCTTGGCGTTGGCGGGCAGGTTGAGCGCATTGGCGAACACGGCGGTCAGCGTGTAGCCGCCGGAGCCCACTCCGGGGCGCGGCAGTGGCAGGCCAGCCAGGCCGTCGGAGGCGCAGGCCGCCACCGTGACCGACGTCCCCACCAACAGGGCCACCAGGCCCGCCCCCCGCCTCATTTCTGCCCCATTGCGGCCATGCCGTCCAGCACGTAGCTGAGCCCGAAGTCCGGCCCGAAATCCTGCAGCGTGCCGGTGCTGCAACCCAATTGCCGCAGCCCCATCATGTTGCACAGTTCCTTGGTGGACTGCGTGTCGAAGATGATCTTGTCGGTGAGCACCCGCACCCGAGCCGAGCCGTTGGTCTGATCGACGATGTTGTACAGGTTGTCCAGGGTCATCGGGGTGAGGTCGAGGAATTCGGCCAGATCGCGTTGATGTTCCACCGCCGTCTTCAACGTGGTGTTGCCGTTGAGCACGATCTGCTTGATCTGGTCCCGGTTGGCGTCGAGCACCTGGCCGAGTTGCTCGATGACGCGGTTGACCTGGTGGCCGGTCGTCCCGCTGCCCAGCTTCTCCTCGGCCAGGATGGCGCTGAGTTGGCCGATGGTGGAACCGAATTCCCGCAGGGTGGAGTCGTTGGTGGCCGCGGCGTCGAACAGCGAGCTGACATTCTTCACGATGGTGGTCAGCTGAGCGGAGGTCTGATTGCCGCCGTCGGCGCTGAGCCGCAGCGCATCCGACAGTTCACCTAGGGCCGACTTGAGCGGCGCACCGTTACCGGAGGCGATACCGGCCGCATTGTCGACGACATCGGCGAGCGGGCCTGCGCCCTCGCCGTCACCGCGCAGCGAACCCGACAGCTTGTTCAGCACATCCAGTACCCGGGCGAACTCGACCGGGGTCTTGGTGCGGGGCAGCCCGATGGTGTCGTGATCGGACAGGGCCGGCCCACCCCGGTACGGCGGTGTCAGCTCGATCTGGCGGTCGGTCAGGATGGAGTTCGACACCGTCACCGCCTGGGCGTCGGCCGGGATCTTGACCCCGCGATCGACGGTGAACTCGACCTCGACATAGCCGCTCCTCGGGGTGATCTTGGTGACCCGCCCGACCGGCATCCCGAGCACCGCGACCGTGTTGTCGGTGTAAAGCCCTGCTGCGCTGTCGAATTGCGCTGTCACGTGGATGACATCGACCCGTGCCTCGATCAGGCGCCAGGTCGCGATGCCGCCGACCAGCACCGCGGTGGCCCCGGCCAGTGCGATCAGCTTGGTTCGGGTGGATCTCATTTGCAGTCCTTGTAGTACTGGATCATGCCGAACTGCTTGGCCCGGCCGCTGATGGCGCACATCCACGAGTCGACCAGCAGACCGTTGGGCACCCCGAGATCGACGGCATTCCCGGTGCCGGTGGCATTGGTCAACCCGCGCAATGCGACAGGTCCGGCCTGCAGGGTGCTGCGCAGCAGATCGTCGTGCCGGCCGAGCATGTCCGAGAGCGTGCGAAGCTCCTTGAGCAGCTGCTCGAGCTGGGGCCGATTCTCGATGGCCAGATCGCTCAGGGTGTTCACCACATCCGTCAGGGCGCGCATCATCGCGCGGAATGTCTGCTGACGGGCCACGAATTCGCCGACCAGTTGGCTGCCCTGGTTGACCAGGTTCCCGATGTTCTTCTGCTGGCGGCGCAGTGTATTGCTGACCAGCTCGGTGGTTTTCAGCAAGGCGCCGATCTGGTCGCGCCGATCGGCGATCAGCGTCGACAGCGTGTGCACGTTCGTGATGGCTTGCGGCAGCACTGGTCCCATGGTGGACAACTGCTTACCGAGCACGGCCAGCGACGTGGCGAACTGGTCGGTGTTCACCTGTTCGTAGGTGGTCGTGACGTCGGCCAGCGCTTCCTGCAGATCGTAGGGGACCTCGGTGTGCGCGAGATTGATCGTCCGGTCCGGAAGGCTTGCGCCGCCGGCCGGCTGCAGGGCCAGGTACCGCGATCCCAGTATCGTGGTGATCTTGATGACGGCCTTGGTGTCCGCGCCCAGCATCACATCCTTGCGCACCTTGAGCCGGACTTCGACGTGATCACCGGTCAGTGTCATCGCGCCGACCTCGCCGACCTGGATTCCCGCGACCGTGATGGGGTTGCCCGTTTGCAGCGCGGCCGCTTGCTGGAATTGCGCTGTGTACGAGCGATATCCGATATCGAGCACCTTGGCCAGCAGCAACGCTGCGACGAGTACGACGACGACCGCGATCGCGATGAGGCCGAGGACGGTTTTGTCATACGACTCCAGCGGCCGGCGGGTGGAGTGTGTCTGCTCAGCCATTCGCCATGTTCCTGCATCTCGGGGTGTGCCAGGCCTTGTTGCCCGGTGTTGCGGCGTCGACGATGATCGGCACCACGTCGTTGAGGCCGGGGAAGAAACCGGTGATGTTCAGGTCGCAGGAGTACGCATTGGCATACGCGCCCTCGTTGGTGATCCGGGCCAGGCCCTTGAGCAGCAAGGGCAGATTGTCACCGGTGAACGCCAGCTGCGGTTCGATGCCGACCATGTGCTCGACGAAACCCGGTTCCCGGGTGACCAGTTCGTTCAGAGCCGGGTAGACCTCGTCGGAGATGGTCGCGAGCTGGCGGATCACCCTGGCCGCCGATCCGGTGGCGGCGATCAGCTCCGGGCGCCGGGCGTCCAGCGTCTGCACGACATCCCGGGTCCGGCCGATGACGTGGTCGAGGTTGTCGTTCTGGGTGGCCAGCGTGCCGAACAGCTTGTTGAGGTTGGTGATGGTGTTGCCGAGCGCCTGGTCTTGTCCGGCAAAGGATTCGGTCAACCGGGAAGTCTGGTCGACCAGTGCGGTGAGTGAGGCCGGATCGCCTTGCAGCGATTGGATGACACCCTTGGTGAGGTTGTCGGCGTCCTGCACGTTGAGCACGCTGAACAGCGGTTCATACCCGTTGAGCAGAGTTCCCACGTCGAAGGACGGGTCGGTGCGCTCGGTGGGGATGACGCTGCCCGGGCGCAGTGGCCGCCCGTCGCCGATGGTGCCGAGTGACAAGCCGAGATACCGCTGGCCGACGATGTTCTGGTAGGTGACGGCGGCGACGGTGTTGCCCATCACCTGTTGGTCGCTCTGGACGACGAAGGAGACCTTCGCCAGATCGCCTGCGAGTTCGATGTTCTCGACGCGACCCACCCGGACCCCGGCCATCCGGACGTCATCGCCGACCCGCAGCCCGAACACATCGGTGAACATGGCCGAGAACGGCTCGGTCCGGCCGGCCACGTCCCGGCGCAGCGTGACGTAGACCAGCCAGGTGACGGTCAGCGCGACCACCATGAACAGTGCCAGTCCGATGGCAGCGCAACGATGCCTCATCGCGGTCCTCCGGCGAGGGAGACGGTGGTGCCCCGGGCGAGCGTGCCCAACAGCAACTGGGTGGCGGCAGTCGTGGGTTGGCCGGTGATGATGCTCAGTTGGGCGCGCTCCTGGGGACCTCCGACGGGGCCCACATTGCCGCCGGAGGCGGCGGATCCGGTACTGCCGAACGAGGCTGGCGCCGCCTCGGCGGGCAGCAGCGGCGCATCAGGCGCGGGCTCAGGGACCGGGGGTGGGGCGAAGGCGGGGTTGGAGGTTCCCGGGACCGGCGGGGCCGGGACGACACCCGGCGGCAGCGCCGGATTCGGGTCGGTGAGGTTCGGGTAGGGATTGACCAGCGGCGGCCCGGTCGGCACCAGATTTCCGTCCGGCCCGACGGCGGTGCCCGGCGGCGGCGCCAGATCGGCGGGCGGCCGATAGTGCTGCGGCAGCAGTGTCTGCGGGAGGTCCGGGCGCACCGGAATGAGCGGCGCCGTATAGCAACTCGGGCCTTTCAACTCGCCGTATTGCGGGCAGTCGGCCCGGCTGTAGGTGTAGGACGGTGTGAAGGACAGGTTCACCCGCATGTTCGGGGTGTCGACATCGGACATCCACACTTCGCCGAAGAACTTGTCCGCCAGCGCGTTGAGTTTGGTGAAGGCCGGTACGAAGTTGTGCGCCTGCTGGGCGAACACCCCGAACACCGGTGTCAGCTGACCGGTGATCCGGACCAGCTGATCGCTGTGGTTGTGCAGCGCGGTGCCGGTGTTGTTCACCGTGTGCACCCCACCGTCGATCAGATCGGTCAGTTGCGCGCGCTGCTGCACCAGGGTCTGCATGGGCCGCACCGCCTGATGCAGCGCATCGAGCAGGTCGGGGGCCGTCTGGGCAAGTCCGCGGGTGGCGTCGATCAGTGCGGATACCGTGGTGCCGTCCGGATCGGTGCCGACGATCCCGTTGAGTTGATCGATGACGGCGTTGAGTTGCGCGCCGGCCGTGAGCAATGCGGTGCGGCGGTTCTGGGTGGCGGCGTTCACCGCGGCCAGAATGCCGATGGTGTGGTCTTCCCGGCCGCGGCCGGTGGCTGCCAGGATGTCGCGCAGCTTGCTGATGGTGGTCTGGAACAGCACCGTCGGCAGGTCGGTGTCCTCGTGGATCCGGTCGCCGGTGCGGATGGCTGGTCCCGGCCTGCTGTCGACCAGTTGGACCGAGGACACCGCGAACACGTTGCTGGGCACCACCCGCGCGGTGACGGAGGCCGGAATCAATTGCGCGTACTGGGCTTTGAGGTCGATGTGGACGAAGTTCGGGTTTCCGTTGGCTGCCGGTACGACGGTGTCCACCGACCCGACCAGCAGGCCGTGGAACTTGACATCGGATTTCTGCGGCAGACCGTCGCCGACATTGCTCAGGTCGGCGACCACCCGCACGTAGTTCTCCAACCTGCCGGTGGCCTTGGCCAGCAGCAACGCGGTCACCGCGGTGAAGACCAGAATCACGGCGAGGCCGATCAGCAGCAGCTGCCGCGTCGTCGGACCGCGGCCGTCGGTATCGAAGGTGTTGGCCATCAGCCACCGAACCTGGCGCCGGAGTCGACACTCCACAGCGCCATCGTGAGCAGCATGTTGACGATGACGACGGCGGTGATGCTGGCACGCATGCCGTGGCCCGCGGCGACCCCTACGCCCTCGGGGCCGCCGGAGGCGTAGTACCCGAAATAGCACTGGATGGTCGAGGCGATCCATACGAACACAACGGCTTTGAGCAGAGAGAAGATGATGTCCCGGCCGGACAGCATCAGGGTGAAGTAGTGGGTGTAGGAGCCCATCGAACTGCCGCTGATCGCGAACACCACGATCTGGGTGGTCAGGTAGCTGACCGCAAGGCACGCCACGTACAGCGGGACCACGGCCACCACCGACGCCATCAGCCGGGTGGTCACCAGGTACGGGATCGGCCGGATCGCCAGGGAGTCCAGCGCGTCGATCTCCTCGGCGATTCGCATGGATCCCAGCTGCGCGGTGAACCGGCAGCCGCCCTGCGTCGCGAAGGCGAGGGCGACGGCGATCGGCGCCAGCTCGCGGGTGTTCACCAGCGACGAGATGATTCCGGTCGCCGGGCCCAGCCCGAGCAGATTCAGGAAGTTGTACCCTTCGATCCCGACCACGGCTCCGACGGTGATTCCCAGCACCACTGCCACTCCCGCGGTCCCGCCGCCGACCACCAGAGAGCCGTTGCCCCAGGCGATGTCGGACAGCAGCCGGACGAACTCGGAGCGGTACTGCCGCAGGGCGAGTGGCACCGCTGCCGCGGCCCGGACGAAGAACACCATCATGTGCCCGATCCGGGCCAGCGGGCGCCCGACCGTGGAGCCGGCCCTGGCCAGCGGACCGAGCAGAAGCGGGCGGTAGGTCGATGCGGTCATCTCACAGCCCGGTCCGCGGGAACAGCATGGTGTAGAGCTGGCTGATCGCGACGTTGACGATCATCAACACCAGGATCGATTCCACCACCGCGGCGTTCACCGAATTGGCGACCCCGGTGGGACCCCCCTTGGTGGACAGCCCTTTCTGGCAGGACACCACCGCCACGATGGCGCCGTACAGGACAGCTTTGAACAAGGCCAGCACCATATCGCCGGTGGTGGTGAACGAGGCGAAGGTGGCGACGAAACTTCCCGGTGCGCCGTTCTGGAAATAGACGTTGAACAGGTAGCTGGCCAGAAATCCGACGAAGCACACCACGCCGGTGAGCGCCACGCCGATCATGATCGCGGCAGCGAACCGCGGCACCACCAGCCGGCGCAGCACGGAGACCCCCATCACCTCCATGGCGTCGATCTCCTCCCGCATCGTGCGGGAGCCGAGGTCGGCGGTGATCGCCGAGCCGACGGCGGCGGCCATCAGCACCGCGGCGACCAGCGATGCGGCCTGCCGGATGACTGCAAGGCCACTGGCCGCGCCGGCCAGCGAGGTGGCGCCGACCTGGCCTGCCAACAGGGCGAACTGGATCGACAGCGTGACCCCGATCGGCAGTGCCACCAGCACGGTGGGCACCACCGACGTGCCGGCCATGAACGCTCCCTGCCGGACGAATTCACCCCACGGGAATCGGCCGGTGATCAGGTCGGCGAACAGATACTGCAGCGTCCGGACGCCCACGACGAACTGGTCCCCCACCGTCGCGATCGCGGCAAGTGGGTGGCGCCTGAGGTAGCCGCCTGCCCAGTGCTCGATGGCGATCAAGCCGTCACCGGGATGCGCTTGCGTACCGGCGTGCGTCACCGCCACCGAGCCCCCTCGCTATACGTCATTGTCAATACCCCTTCCCCCCTTCACCTTTCGGTCTTTCTGCGCGCGGACCGCCGATCAGGGCAGCGCCCGGTGTCCGCGACGACCCCACCGGTTCCATGCGCGACGGCCGAGACCGGACCGAATGGGGGGCGCTACCCCTGGATTTGGTGTGAAGCGTGTCACAAGGGTCGGCCGAAGGCAAGCTCTAAGTTAATCGTTATTCTGACTATCTGAACCTGCGCGCCCCGACCTACCATCCCAGGAATTTGTCGCTGAACTGGCAGTATTTCGGATTTCACCGCGGTGAAGCGCGGAGCCAGGTGATTGCCGCCGGCATCGAAGTTAGCGCCGGTTACCGTTGTTGTTGCCCTATGCTGGGGCGATGCCCGAAATGCGGCGGCGTCCCAAGGACCGGAAGACGCAGATCGCCGGTGTCGCGGCCGAAGCGTTCAGCGACCTGGGCTACCACGCCGTCAGCATGGAGGACATCGCGCGCCGGGTCGGCGTCTCGGCCGCGGCCCTGTACCGTCACTCGCCCAGCAAGTACCAGTTGTTCCGCGGGGCGGTTTTCGCGCTGAGCCAGCAACTGGTCGACGGCACCGAATTCGCCGACGGCTCCGACGCCGACCCCCATGAGCTGTTCGACGCCATGGTCGCGGGTCTGGTGGACGTCGCGATCCGCAATCGCAGCACCGGCGGGGTGTACCGGTGGGGCGGCCGGTATCTGGCCGAGTCGGACCGGCGCCTCCTCGACGCGGCGGTGGAGGTGGTCAACCGCAGGCTCCAGCGGCCTTTGGCCACCCTGCGGCCGACCCTGAACTCCCACCAGCGCTGGACACTGTCGGTGAGCGTACTGAGCGTGATCGGATCCATCGTCGAGCACAAGACCACGCTGTCGGCCGGCCGGATTCACCAACTCTTCGCCAAACAGACGGACGCGATCCTGCGGGCCGAAATCCCCGCGCTCCCTTCCGAGATGCCCCCGCGGAGCGCCGGAGTTCCCGAATCCGGAACGGGCGGCGCCACCGTTCGGTACGAGGCCGTGTTGCGCGCCGCCATGACGTTCTTCCACCAGCGTGGCTACCGGGAGACGACGGTGGACGACATCGCCGCAGCGGTGGGGATGCCCGCCTCCGGCATCTATCGCTATTTCCCCGGCAAGGCCGATATCCTGGCCGCGCTGTTCCGCCGCGCCGCCGACCGGCTCGCCGGCGACACCGCGGCGATACTGTCCACCGAACCGGATCCGAAGGCAGCGCTGGACCGGCTCGTCACTTCGTATGTGGCAAGGTCTTTCGACAATCCCGAGATCGACTACCTGTACTTCACCGAGCGCACCAGCTTGCCGCCGAGCGACCGCGTGATGCTGCACAACCTGCAGCGCGCCAACGTCGAGGAGTGGTCGCGCCTACTCGCAGCCATCCGCCCCGAACTGACCGACCGCGAAGCGCGTTTCGTCGTCCATGCGGCCTTCGCAGTGGTCGTGGATCTCGGCCGGCTCACCGGATACCGGAACAGCGCCGGTGCACGCGAAGTGGTCGGGGTGATGATGCGGGCGGCACTGCTGGCGCCCAGTCACACACCTGCTCGGGCGTCCTAGCCGCGATACTGCGCGATCCGGCCCGCATAGTCATCGAGCAGACGCAACGTCTGGTCGCCGGACACGGTCGGCAACATCAGTCCCAATTGCCCGAAACCGAGATCTTCTGCAGCACGCCAATATTGCGGATCGACCGGCGCGCCGAACATCGCCAACGGCACGTCGTGTCCGGCACCCGCACGCATCTGCTCGATACGCTGGGTCAGGCGTTCGACGGGCAACGGGTTCGAAATCCAGCCTGCGCCATGTCGAATCACCCGCTTCACGGTGGCATCGGAGTCGCCGCCGATCAGGATCGGCGGATGCGGTGTCTGCACCGGCTTGGGCCTCAGGTACGAGGCGTCGAAATCGACGTACTTGCCGTGATACTCGGCGGGTTCGGTGGTCCAGAGCGCCTTGATGGCCTCGATGCGTTCGTCGAGCAGCGCGCCCCTGGTCTTGGGGTCGGTGCCGTGGTGGCGCAGCTCTTCCAGATTCCATCCGGCTCCCACGCCGAGCACGAACCGGCCGCCAGAGATCAGATCGATGCTGGCGGCTTCCTTCGCGGTGATGATCGGGTCGCGCTGGATGAGCAGCGCGATACCGGTGATCAACTCGATCGTGGACGTCACCGCGGCAGCGGCTGCGAGGGTGACGAACGGGTCGAGCGTCCGGTAATACATCTCCGGCAGTTCACCCCCGGGCGGATAGGCACTCTGCCTGCTGGCCGGGATATGGGTGTGTTCGGCGACGGCGAGAGAGCCGAAGCCCCGCTCCTCGACGGCCTTGGCCAACGTCACCGTGTCGACGGTGTCGTCGTTCACAAACGTCGATATCCCGAACTTCACCCGGAGACCCCGTTCGTCGTCACGCTTTTCCCAACCACGGTCAACTCGCGACTATTCCGGCTCAACGACCGTTGCCGAAGGTGGACGTCACCTGGCCGGTGGTGGCCCGCTGCTGATTGTCGTGCACCCACTCATGGTGGGCGATGTCGGCCTGCGCGGGCGCGGCCAATCCGACCAGGGCCGCGGCGAACCCGGTGGCGATGATCCCGGAGATTCCAAACTTCGTCATTTTCAAGCCCTTTCGTGGTGTACTGAGCTGGCTTCTGCCCTACACAACACACGGACTACGCGCTGTCATTCCGGTGGCAGTAATTGGCCGCCGATTGGCAGTCGCGGTACGTATCCTCACTGGTATGCACCTGATCGCGCTGGAAGAACACTTCGCCTGGGATCCCGCGAGCGAGGGCAATGCGGTGGCCACCTGGTTGCGCTCGCACAACAAGGTGGGCTACGACCGGCTGTACGACCGCGGGTCGTTACGGCTGGAACAGATGGACGCGGCTGGCATCGAGTTCCAGATTCTGTCGTTGTTCGATCCCGGCGTGCAGGAGTACACCGACACCGCGCTGGCCGTCGATCACGCGCGCCGGGCCAACGACGAACTGGCCGAGACCGTGCGGCACCACCCACGCCGGTTCGGCGCGTTCGCGACGTTGCCCACTCAGGATCCTGCAACCGCGGCGGACGAGTTACGGCGAGCGGTCTGCGATCTGGGATTCGTGGGTGCGCTGATCAACGGCCACACCCGCGGCCGCTACCTGGACGATCCCGCGTATGAGCCGCTCTTCGCGCTGGCCGAGGAGTTGCAGGCGCCGATCTATCTGCATCCGACCACGCCCCATCCGGCGGTGATGGACGCCTGGTTCGCCCCCTACACCGATCAGGGTCTGCACCTGGCGTCCTGGGGCTTTGCCGTGGAGGCCGGTACGCACGCACTGCGGCTGATCTATTCGGGACTGTTCGACCGGCATCCGCGATTGCAGATGATTCTGGGACATCTCGGAGAGATGCTGCCGTTCACGGCGTTTCGCACCGACCGGTACTACGGACTGGGCGGATCCGGCGGTCACCTCGCCAAGCTGCCGTCGGAATATCTGCGGGAGAACTTCTATGTGACCACCAGTGGCAACTTCTCCCCGCCGGCCATGGCCTGCACCCTGTCGGTGCTGGGCGCCGACCGGGTGATGTTCTCGGTGGACTATCCGATGGACGACAACATCGCCGGTGCCGAGTTCCTGGCTTCGTACCCGATGAGTGATGCCGATCGTCACAAGGTGGGCTACCAGAATGCGATGCACCTGTTCGGTGACCGGATCCCGGCGCCGGTCGGCTAGAGCGGGAACACCTGACCGTCCCGGGCCACCGTCACCTTGCCCGGAAAGTGCTTTCCGATGGCGCCGAGCCATGCGGAGTCGGGCAGATCGGTGGGCGAATAGTGGCTCAATACAACATGTTTGGCGCTCGCTGCGGCAGCCACTTCACCGACCTGTTCGGCCGAGGTGTGTGATCGCACCAGATAACCCGGCGGGAATCTGCTGTTGGCGCCGGTGTCGTCGAGACTGAACTGGGCCTCGTGCACCAGCACATCGCTGTCGCGGGCCAGCCGGATGAGGTTCTCGGATTTGGTGGTGTCCCCGGAGAAGGTCACCGACCGGCCCGACTTCACCAGGTCGAACCGGAACGCGAACGCCGGGTAGACGTCGTAGTGGCTGACCAGCGTGGCGCTGACGGTCACGTTGGCGTCACTCATCACCGGAAAGGGCTCGGTAAGCGGCGACCGGTTGAGGTAGTCAGGGCCGGGCGGCACCGCGATCTCGCGGACATCGACGAGGTTCTGGATGTCGACGGTCCCCATGTCCCGGATGAAGATGTTGCTGGTGTACGCGAACGCCCGCTGCAGGGCATCGGTCATGGCGGCGATGCCCGGCGTCGGGTCGGCGGGATCGACGGTCGGCGGAGCTGGGTCGCCGACCTGACTGGGCGGCAACCCCCCGGCCGGTCCGGGGCCGAACACGGTGACCGGCGTCTTACCCGGTGCGGCGGTGTACCCGCCGGACAGGAAGAAGCTGAAGTAGTCGACGATGTGATCGGTGTGCAGATGCGTGATGAACAGGCTTTGCAGCTGGTCGAATCGCAGGCCCGCATCGGCGAAGGCGTTCAAAGAGCCCAGCCCGCAGTCGATCTGGTAGACCGACCCGCCGATCTTCAGCGCCGAGGAGATTCCGGTGCGGTTCGGGACCGGCGGTGGCCCCGCCTGGACGCCGAGGGTGATCAGGGCATCCTCGGGCAACGGGGCCGGCGGCGGGGCCGCAAAAGCGCGGGCCGCCGTCGCCAGCGCCGCCCCACCCAGGACCGCCGACACCGACGCCGCGATGGCCGACCGTCGCGAGATCCCGCTCGCACATCCGTCGCCACACCCGTGCATGGCGGGAACGTACCACCCGCACACCAGCACAGCGATGCCCGTTCGGCCGCGGAAGTTTCGGGCGACATCGGCCCGGTAGCCGGCAGGGCGTGCGCCCTGGTCAAGCGTGACGACGCTGGTATCGGACGCAAACCGCCGACTGAGGCTAGAGCCGTTTCTCGAACGCGTGCACACCCACCTGCTCGGCCGGCAGTGCCGGATCGAAGAGCGGGCGGTAGTCGGCCGACAGGTACAGCGCGACGGCCTCGGGTTGCCGCGGACCGGTGGTCAGGTAGATCCTGCGATAGCCACGGTCTCGTGCGATGCGCTCCAATTCGGCCACCACCAGCTTGCCGTAGCCACGGCCGCGGTGCGCCGACGCCGTCCAGATCCGCTTGAGCTCGGCCGTCGACGGGTCCAGGCGCCGGAACGCTCCACCGGCGACCGGCTCCCCGGCGCGCAGTCCCACGATGAGCGCCCCGCCCGGCGCGGCGAATTCCGCGGCCGGATACGACCGCATGTCGGCGTACTCGGTGCCGGTCAGGTCGCCGTAACGCGAGCGGTACTCGCGCCCGAGGTCGTCGAGCAGCGGTGCCGCCAGCGGGTCATCCTGCGCGACGGCGATGAAGTCGACGACGTCGCCGGGCCCGCGCATCCGGGACACGTTACAAGCAGCGGGATCAGCGGCCATTTCCGAACACCGACGTGACCTGACCGGTGGTGGCGTGCTGCTGGATGTCGTGCACCCACTCGTGGTGGGTGATGTCGGCTTGAGCCGGGGCGGCCAAACCCACGATGGCGGCCACGAACCCGGTGGCGATGACACTGGCAAATCCGAACTTCTTCATGATCTTGCGTCCCTCGGTGTGTGGTTTCGGTACCGGTTCCGGGTTTCCCGGCCGGTCTGGGCTACACAACGCACTGCTCAGCGCGGTTAATTCCATTGGCAGCAATTGCTTGACGGTTGGCAGGAAGTGGCCTGTCGCCCAGCCGCGGGTGGCTCGCCGCGGGGCGCTCTCGCTACCTCCGGTGCGGACGCGCCGGAATACCGGCCGTCGCCGGATCGTTATCAAGGTTTACCCCAACTGTCACATGGGTACCTCTGGTAACAGCACCGGACAGCGGTGCACCAGTCCACAGAGAAAGAACCGAATGGGTAACTGCGATGAACACCGTCCTGTATTTCAGCGCCAACGGCGCCGTATATGAAACCCGCGCCTACACCCAGGCCGACATCACCCAGCTCGTCCATGACCAAGGGCTGCAATGCCTGACCAGCGCTGACCGGCAGTTCGACTTCTGGTTCAGCTCCACCTCTCGTCGGTGCCAGCGCCGGGCCAACCGCAAGGCAACCGAGTTGCTGATGGCCACCACGACGTTGGACGCGAAGACGGTGCCGCTGCTGCGCGGCTGCATCGTCGTGGCCACCCACGATTCCGACGGTGATCTCGACGGGCTCAGCTGGGAACAACTGGAGCTGCTGGCTCGCCGCAATCGTTCGGTCACCGCCAAAGAGGAGCGCATCCTCAATCGGCGCATCATGCGCGATCAACGCCGGCTGCGCCGCAGCACCGAAGCTGCCCCCGCCCGGCCCGCGCCCGCCGCGCACCCCGCAGCCGTGCACGTGAGGTGAGTCCCGAGCGAGGGCAAGCCGGATCAGCCGACCCGCCCGTTCCGGGCCCGGTGATTCCTCAACCGCGGCTGGCGATCACACGTTCGGCGATGTCGACGACCCGTGCGTTGCCCTCCTGGGACAACCGCCGGATCATGTCGAAAGCCCGTACGTCGTCGACCCCGTAGCGCTCCATGATGATGCCCTTGGCCTGACCGATGCGGTCCCGGCTGGCCAGCGCGGACTGCAGTTGTTCGCTTTGACGGTGGGCCAGGATCGCCGCGGCGGCATGCGAGGCAAGCACGCTGCCGGTGGTGCGGGCATCCTCATCCCAGTCCTGGGGCTCGAACCCGAACAGATTGAGCGCTCCCGCGGTGCGGTCGGCCGTGTACAACCGGAAAGACATCCCGCTGAGTACGCCGATTTCGACCGCCGCCGTGGAGTAGGCGGGCCAACGGGTCTCGCGCCGGAAGTCATCGGTGCGCACCATGACATCCTCCACCGCCGCGGCCAGGCACGGCCCCTCATCGAACAGTTCCTGCAACTTGTCGAGTTCGTGCGGCAATGTCGATGTCCCGGCGTGGGATTCGAACTTTCCGCCGGCGGTGATCAGCAGGATGCCGGCGGTGTCGACGCCAGGGATCAGTTCGACAGCCGCGGACGTGACGTGGGAGAAGATCTCCTCCGCTGTGGCCGGGACCGCGACCGCACGGGCCAACTCACCCATCCGGGCGGCCAGCTGCCGACCTTGCAAGTCAGACATATCCCGCAGGGTTGCCCACCCCGGACAACTCCAAACAACACGTTTGACCGCCGCCCCAGCGGGTAGCCCGCCGACCATGTCGAACCCGTTGGCGGTGGCCAACCGGCCCATCGTCAAACCCTTCGGGTCTCGTTGAGGAGGCGGCTTCGTGGCACCAGAGGAAGTCACCAGTGCACTGACCGTGAAGCGGGACACCGTGGCCACCCGCAGCCAGGTGTGGGATGTCATCGCCGACGGCTGGACCTACTCGCAATGGGTGGTGGGCAACAGCCGAATGCGCGCCGTCGACCCCGACTGGCCCGCCGTCGGCGCCACCATCGAACACTCGCTCGGTGTGTGGCCGCTGCTGCTCAATGACGTGACAATGGTGCAGGATTGCCGGCCGATGGAGGAACTGGTACTTCTCGCCAAGGGCAGGCCCTTCGGCAAGGCGCGAATCACATTGCGGCTGTTCGATATCGAGGGTGGTGGCTGCCGCATCGAGATGGCCGAGGTGCCGATCGGCGCCCCGATGGGGTGGGTGCCCCAGCGGCTGGCACTGCTGGCCGTCATTCCGCGCAACCGCGAATGCACCTGGCGGCTGGCCGCCCTCGCCGAACGCCGGATCCCCGACGATGCCCGGTAGCGCCGCGGATATCAGGATTTGGCTGCGGACCGCGCCGCTTGGCGCTTGCGCTTCTCGGCGTCGGCCACCCGCGCGGCGGCCGCCCGGAAATCGCACCGATCCGCACCGGCAGCGGCTCCGAATACCTAGGTGCCCTCCGTGAAATGTGCAGGCAGTCAGGAACTGGTGATTCTTCTCGATGACGACGGGCGCAGTATCGGCGTCGCCCCCAAGGCCGAGGTCCACCACGACGCCACCCCGCTGCACCTGGCGTTTTCCTGTTACTTGATCGACGGGTCGGGCTCGGTGCTGCTGACTCGGCGCGCGTTGCACAAGCGCACCTTCCCCGGAGTCTGGACCAACTCCTGTTGTGGACATCCGGCCCCCGGCGAGGACCCGGCTCAGGCCGTGGTGCGCCGAGTCGGTCAGGAGTTGGGCGTCGGCATTGCCGACCTGCGATGCGTGTTACCCGACTTCCGGTACCAGGCCGTCGCCTCCGACGGGGTGATGGAGAACGAACTGTGCCCGGTGTATGTCGGGCGCGCCGCGGGCATCATCGACCCCGATCCCGACGAGGTGATGGATCTGTTGTGGGCGCCATGGCATCAGGTGCGGGCCGCCGCGCGGCTCCCATGGGCCATCAGCCCGTGGGCGGCCGCCCAGATCCCGCTGCTCGAATCTCTGCACGTGATGGCGTTTCGCTGATGGGCTACGTGGTATCCCGCCGCGGTGATGTGACGGTGCGCACAACGGCCATCCGATTCTCATCTGTGCGGGCGTGCTCTCCGAATATCCGTACGAACTGGTTCGCAACGACACAGAAACTCGGCCGGCCGTGCGGTGATGCCGATGGGTTCGAGGAGCGCCTTGGCTGAACACTTCGATCTGGCCCATGACGTGTCCCGCGCGGCGCCGCGCCGCGGCGCGGTGCTGGTCGGCGTCCGGCACCGCAGCACCGGCCTGACGGCCTCGTTCCCGCAATGGCGTGACCAGTTCTGTGCGCAGGTACGCGATCAACTCGCCGACTTCGTTGCCACGCATTGCGCACCGCAGCTGAGTGATTCGCACGTCGACATCGCCGCCGACGTGCTGCGCTCGGTCACCGACGGCGGCAAGTTCATCCGGAGCACCTTCATGTACCTGGGCTGGAACTGTGGCGCCGCGGAACCGGAACGGGCCGCGCCCGCCCTGCGGGCCTCCGCCAGTCTGGAGCTGCTGCATGCCTTCGCACTGCTGCAGGACGACGTGATGGACTCGGCGCAGCTGCGGCGCGGGCACCCGGCCGCACATGTCGCGTTCGGTCGATGGCACCGCGAGCGCGGATTCAGCGGCGACCCGGACAGGTTCGGCGAATCCGCGGCGGTCCTGCTGGGCGACCTCTGCCTGGTCTGGGCCGAGCAGATGCTGCGCGACAGCGGACTGGACCAACAGGCCTTGGCGCGGGTCTGGCCGCGATACGACATGATGCGCACCGAGCTGGCCGTCGGCCAGTTCGCCGATCTGGTGAACGACTCGCGTTCGTTGCCCTCGCTCGACGACGTCCTTGATGTGCTGCGCCGCAAGTCGGGCAATTACACGGTGCGCCGGCCGCTGGAACTCGGTGCCGCGATGGCCGGCTGCACGCCGCGTGTCATCGACGCGATCGGCCGGTATGGCGGTGCGGTCGGGGAGGCGTTCCAGCTGCGCGACGACATCCTGGGAATCGCGGGCAGCACCACCGAGACCGGCAAGCCGACCCACACCGACCTCGCCGACCGCAAGGCCACCAGCGTGGTGGTGGCCGCCCACCAACTGGGCGATCCTGCACTGCGCCGCGAACTGTCCGCGCTGCTGACGGCCGACCGGCTGGAACCGGCGGATATCGACCGCTGCCGCACGCTCATCGAGGCCAGTGGGGCACTGGATCGGATCGAAGAGCTGATCGCCGACCGGCTCTCGCTCGCATTCGGTTGCCTGGACCGCTCCGACATCCCCGACGCCGCGCGCCGGGCACTCACCGATATGGCCATGTTCTGCACCGAAAGGCATACCTGATGCGTTCTGTGAAAGGTCGCACCGACCGCGTCGTCGTCGTCGGCGCCGGGCTGTCCGGGTTGTCGGCGGCGCTGCACCTCGCCGGGCGTGGGCGCCAGGTCACCGTGCTGGAACGCGACCCGGTACCCGGCGGGCGGGTCGGACGAGCCGATATCGCCGGTTACCGCCTCGACACCGGCCCGACGGTGCTGACCATGCCGGATATCATCGACGAAGCCCTTGGCGCGGTGGGTGATTCGCTGGCCGCCCGGCTGTATCTGGAGCCCGTGCATCCCGCGTACCGCGCGAAGTTCGCCGACGGCAGCGAGCTCGCCGTGCACACCGCAGCCGATTCGATGGCCGCCGAGATCGAGCGCTTCGCCGGGCCCGCGGAGGCGGCGGCGTATCTGCGGATGCGGGACTGGCTGACCTCGTTGTACCGGGCCGAGTTCGACGGATTCATCGCCGCCAACTTCGATTCCCCACTGTCGCTGCTGACTCCGCAATTGGCCCGGCTGGCCGCGCTCGGCGGATTTCGGCGCTGGGGACGGGTGATGCGCCGTTATCTACAGGACGAGCGACTGCTGCGGGTCTTCACCTTCCAGGCCCTCTATGCCGGCGTTCCACCGCACAGTGCCCTGGCCGCGTACGCGGTGATCGCCTACATGGACACCGTCGCCGGGGTGTACTTCCCCCGCGGCGGAATGCGGGCGGTGCCCGACGCGATGGCCGATGCCGCCGTGGCGGCCGGCGTCCAGTTCGTCTACAACGCCAACGTCGACCGACTGGAGCACAACGGATCTCGCGTGACCGCCGTCGTGACCGAGGACGGCACCCGGGTACCGGCCGACGCCGTCGTGCTGACCACCGAGCTGCCCACCACCTACCATCTGCTCGGGCGCACCCCGCGGCGGTTGACCCCGCTGCGCCCCTCGCCGTCGGCGGTCGTCGCGCACGTGGGCTGCCGCGCCGGTGGCCACGACGCAGGCCACCACACCATCGTGTTCGGCGATGCGTGGCAGCAGACGTTCGACGAGATCATCAACCAGGGCCGCGTGATGGGCGATCCCTCACTGCTGGTCACCCGGCCGACGGCAAGTGATCCCAGTCTGGCCCCGCCCGGGCGCGACCTGCTCTATGTGCTCGCGCCGGCACCCAATACCCAAGTGGGACGCATCAATTGGGATGCCGCCGGGCCGGCATACGTCGAGCACATGCTGGACTCGGTGCGCGCCCGGGTCCCCGGACTCGGCGAGGATGCCGAACTCCTGCAGGTGACCAACCCGGCGGACTGGGGCCGCCGGGGCATGCTGGCGGGCACGCCGTTCGCGCTGGCCCACACCTTCGGCCAGACCGGCCCGTTCCGGCCGGCCAACACGGTACGTGGCATCGACAACGTCGTGCTCGCGGGTTGCTCGACCGTGCCGGGAGTCGGCGTGCCGACCGCGGTCATCTCCGGCCGGCTGGCTGCCGACCGGATCACCGGGCTGAGCACGCGCCGGCCGAACCGGGCGGCGGTCACGCGATGATCAACGACGAACTCAACGCCGCCGGGGTGCGGGGCACCGCCCTGCGGGATGCGTACGCGCATTGCCGCTCGATCAACGCCCGCGACGGCAAGACCTTCTTTCTGGCCACCCGGCTGCTCGCACCGCAGCAACGGCCCGCGGTGCACGCGCTGTACGGGTTCGCCCGGTACGCCGACGACATCCTCGACACCTTCGACGAACGCGACAACCTTGCCCGCGCCGCCGAATTGCAGTCGTTGTCGGACCGCCTGTTCGGCTGCCTGACCGGCGCGGCGTCACCGACGGGTGATCCGGTGCTGACCGCCGTCGTGCACACCGCTCGCCAATACGATTTGGGCTGGGGTCTTTTCGACGACTTCCTGGCCTCGATGCGGATGGACCTGACGGTGACCGGTTATCCCAACCGTCCCGCGCTGGAGCGGTACATGTACGGATCCGCCGAGGTGATCGGGTTGCAGATGCTGCCCGTGCTGGGCACCACGGCGCCCCGCGAGGAGGCCGAGCCCCGCGCCGCCGCGCTCGGAAAAGCGTTTCAGCTCACCAATTTCCTGCGCGATGTGGATGAAGACCTGACCAGGGGCCGGGTGTACCTGCCCGCCGACGAGCTGGCCGGGCACGGCGTGGATCGCGATGTGCTGCTGTGGTGCCAACGCAACGGCCGCATCGATCAGCGGGTGCGTAACGCCTTGATCGAGCAGCATGCCGCGACCCGCCGGGTGTATCGAGAGGCGGAGCCCGGCATCGCCATGCTGGCCCCGCAGTCGCGGCCCTGCGTGCAGGCCGCCTTCACGTTGTATTCCGAAATCCTGTCCTGCATAGAGGATTCCGACTACCAGGTCTTCGGCCGGCGCGCGAGCGTGGGCAACGCCCGCCGCGCCGTGGTCGCCGGCCGCGGACTCATCGGCGCATGGTGGGCCCGAGCCCAGCCGAGGCGGCGATGAACCCGGTCCCGGATCACTGGCACTACCTGCTGGTGCTCGGCGCCTGCGTGCTCGTCACCGCCCCGCTGGAGATCTTCGGCCGGGGCGTCTACCGGCAGCCGCGCCGGTTGGTCACCGCCATCCTGCCGGTCGCGGCCGTTTTCCTGATCTGGGATGCCATCGCCGTGGCCGCGGGGGTCTGGGAGTACAACCCCCGTTATCTACTGGGCCTGATCCTGCCGGGTGCCCTGCCCCTGGAGGAGGTGTTGTTCTTCGTGGTCATCCCGCTCTGTGCGCTGCTGACCTACTCGGCGGTGACCACCATCGTGTCCATGGTCACCCGGTCACGCTCGGGCCCCGACCGGTGACCGGCCTCGGCTACACGCTGCCCGCGCTGCTGGCCGTCGCCATCGTCTGCGTCCTGGAGGCGAAGGTGTTGCGCACCGGGCTGTTCCGGCGCGCCACCTACTGGATCTCGATGGTGATCGTGTTCGGCTTCCAGATCCTGGTGGACGGTTGGCTCACCAAGCTCGGCGCGCCGATCGTGATATACGACGACCGGCACACCACCGGCATCCGGTTCCCCTTCGACATTCCGGTGGAGGACTTCCTCTTCGGTTTCGCACTGGTGACCGCGGTGTTGTTGTTGTGGGAGCGGCAGCGGTGAGCACAACGGACCCGCGGCGGGAACGGCTGCCGGGCGCACCCGGCCTCCTGGACGCCACCGCGCTGGGCCACCGGCCGTCGGTCATCGTGGTCGGCGGCGGTATCGCGGGATTGGCCGCGGCGACCGGACTGGCCGAGCGCGGGGTGCGGGTCGACGTCATCGAGTCCCAGGATCAGTTGGGCGGCCGGGTGCGCGGCTGGCCGGAAGTACTCGCCGACGGCAGTCACACCGCGATGAACCGCGGTTTCCATGCCTTCTTCCGGCAGTACTACAACCTGAGGAAGCTGCTGCGCCGGGGTGATCCGCACCTGAGCGCATTGATGCCGGTCTCGGACTACCCGCTGATCGACGGCGCAGGCCGGCGCGACACGTTCCGCGGTCTGCCTCGCACCCCGCCGTTCAACGCGCTGGCTTTTGCGTTGCGCAGCCCCACTTTCGGGGTGCGTGATCTGGTCCGGCTGAACGCCAGGGCGGCCGCACCCCTGATTTCGGTGGGGGTGCCGTCGACCTACGACCGGCTCGACCACCTCGACGCGGCGGCGTTCCTGCGCGATATCAGGTTTCCCGACGCCGCGCGTCATCTGGCCTTCGAGGTGTTCGCCCGCAGCTTCTTCGCCCGGCCCGAGCAGTTGTCCGCCGCCGAACTGGTCACCATGTTCCACATCTACTTCCTCGGCTCTTCGGAAGGCTTGACCTTCGACGTGGCCAACGCGAACTTCGATGTCGCGCTGTGGAATCCGTTGGGTGAGCAGCTCATCGCGCGCGGGGCGGGCCTGCACACCGGTGTCACCGCGCAGGCGCTGGAGGCCACCCGGACGGGGGTGCGGGTGCATACCGGCAGCGGCCGCGAATTCGAGGCCGACGCCGCGGTGCTGGCCACCGATGTCGCGGCGCTGCAACGCATCGTCGGGGCGACACCGCAACTCGGTGACCGGCGGTGGCAGCGCGGGGTCGCCGCGCTGGGCACCGCGCCCGCCTTCGTCGTGCTGCGGCTGTGGCTCAGTGCGCCGGTGCGTGCCGACCGGGCTGCCTTCGTCGGGACCGGCGGCCGGGCGCCGCTGGACAACATCAGTGTGCTGGAACGTTATGAGCGCGAGGCCGCACAGTGGGCCGGACGGACGGGAGGATCGGTGGTCGAACTGCACGCATACTCGGTGAGCGAGCCCGATGCCGCGGTGCGCAGCGCACTGCTGACCCGGATGCACGAGCTGTATCCGGAGACGGCGCAGGCGTCGATCGTCGATGAACGTCTGCTACGCCGGCAGGACTGCCCCCGGTTCGCGCCCGGCGACTTCGCCGGCCGACCCACGGTCAGCACGCCGGATCACCGGATCATGCTGGCGGGCGACGGTATTCGGGTCGACCTGCCGGTGGCGCTGATGGAGCGCGCCGCCACCACCGGCTGGATCGCCGCGAACCGGCTGCTCGCCGGTTTCGGACTGGCCGGGCACGATCTGCACACCGTGCCCAGCAGGGGAAGATCCGGCACGTTGCGCCGGCTCGCCATCCGGGCGCAGGAGCGGGCCCGGTGAGCGGGGCGCTGCGGCGCCGGGCGGCGCAAGCATTCCCGTTCACCACGCTGCCCGCGACGCGCTGGGCCGCTCAGCACCCGACGTACGCGGCCGCCGACCCCGCCGTCATCCAGGCCGCGTTACAGCGCGCGCTGCGGCGCCCGAGTGGGAACTGGTTCCCGTTCGCCGACAGTTCCCGAATCGGCACCGGGGCATTCGGCACGCGCGTGGCCGGGATCGAGCTGGTGGCATGGCGCGGCACGGGCGGTGAGCTGCTGGTCGGGCCGCGCGCATGCCCGCACCTGGGCGCCGACCTGGCGCAGGCGCCGGTCGACTGCGGCGCGCTGGTCTGCCCCTGGCACGGACTGCGGCTCACCGGCGAGCGGCACGGCCGCTGGCGGACGCTGCCCGCATACGACGACGGTGTGCTGAGCTGGGTGCGCCTCGATGCCGTCGGTGGGGAGACACCCACCGAGACACCGATTGTGCCCGAGCGCCCGCCGCAGCCCCGGCTGGCCACCGTCGCGACGGTGGAAGGGGTGTGCGAGCCGGCCGACATCGTGGCCAACCGGCTGGACCCGTGGCACGGCGCATGGTTCCACCCGTATTCGTTCACCGCGCTCGAGGTGTTGAGTGCCCCTGCCCCGGACGTGGCCCGCCCCGAGCACGACCGCTTCGTCGTGGCCGTCACCTTCCGGCTGGGACGGTTGGGGGTGCCGGTGGTCGCGGAGTTCACCACGCCGGGCCCGCGCACCGTCGTCATGCGCATCGTCGACGGCGAGGGGGTCGGCAGCGTGGTCGAGACCCATGCCACTCCGGTCGGCCCCGGCGCGGACGGCAGGCCCCGGACCGCCGTGCTGGAAGCGGTGATCGCGCACTCGGACCGCAAGCACTTCGGGAAGTCGACCGCGGTCGCGCCGCTGATCAGGCCGTTCATCCGGATGGCCGCGACACGCCTGTGGCGCGATGACCTCGGCTACGCCGAACGCCTGTACCAACTGCGGTCCGGGGCCGGTTGACGACGAGGTTTTCCGCGGCACCGGATCGGGTAACCGCTGCGGCATGAGCACACCGCTGCCCTCGGATATTCGCGATGACGCGCCCGCCACGCTGGGGCTGCTGTTGAATTTCGCCGCGTTGCTGGCCATCACCGGCTCGCTGGCGATGGCGCTGTCCGGGCAGACCGCCACGGCGGTGGTGTTGGCGATCGCCGCCGCGGCGGGATTCGTCGCAAGCCTGGTCTACTTCGCGGTGGACAGCCACCGCGCCGATCAGTCCGCGGACTGATCACGGCATTGTCCGTTCCGTGAAAGAGCGTCAATAACCCCGTACCGGCATGCCGGGGCCGGATAGTCTGGGCGGCGCGACTCAAGCCAAGTGGTTGCGCACCGAAGGGACGATCATGCCCAGTTCGCCGGAATCGCAGGTACGCCGCGACATCCTGCCCATCCCGGATCCCCAGCATGTCGGGTTGACCACCTACGACGCGAAGGACCCCGACACCGCGTATCCGCCCATCCGGATGCTGCGGCCACCGCCGGGTGCACCCAACATCCTGATCGTGCTGATCGACGACGTCGGCTTCGGCGCGGCGAGCGCGTTCGGTGGGCCGTGCCACACCCCGGTGGCCGACCGGCTCGCCGCGAACGGACTGAAGCTCAACCGCTTTCACACCACGGCGCTGTGTTCACCGACCCGTCAGGCGCTGCTGACCGGCCGCAACCACCACTCGGTGGGGATGGGCGGCATCACCGAGATCGCCACGTCGGCGCCGGGATACAGCAGCATCCGGCCCAAGGACAAGGCGCCGGTCGCAGAAACGCTGCGGCTCAACGGCTACTCGACGAGCCAGTTCGGCAAGTGCCACGAGGTTCCGGTGTGGGAGGTATCGCCCGTCGGGCCGTTCGGGCAGTGGCCCACCGGGTCGGGTTTCGAGCACTTCTACGGGTTCATCGGCGGTGAGGCCAACCAGTACTACCCGGGGCTGTACGAGGGCACCAAACCCGTCGAGCCGGAGAAGACGCCCGAGCAGGGCTACACCCTCAACGCGGACCTGGCCGACCGGGCGATCACCTGGGTGCGCCAGCAGCAGGCCCTGACTCCCGACAAGCCGTTCTTCATGTATTACGCGCCGGGGGCCACCCACGCGCCACACCACGTCCCCAAGGAATGGTCCGACAGGTACCGCGGCAAGTTCGACGAGGGCTGGGATGTGCTCCGCGAGCAGATCCTGGCCCGGCAGAAGGAACTCGGCGCCGTGCCGCAAGACGCCGTCCTGACCGCGCGGCATGCCGAGATCCCGGCCTGGGACGACATGTCCGACGAGTTGAAGCCGGTGCTGGCCCGGCAGATGGAGATCTACGCCGGCTTCCTCGAGCAGACCGACTACGAGATCGGCCGGGTCATCGACGCGATCGAGGACCTCGGTGCCCTGGACGACACGCTGATCTACTACATCATCGGTGACAACGGCGCCTCCGCCGAGGGCACGCCGAAGGGCTGCTTCAACGAGATGGTCACGCTCAACGGCCTTCCCGACATCGAGACCACCGAGTTCCTGCTGTCCAAGATCGACGACTTCGGAACCCCGGATGCCTACAACCACTACGCGGTGGGCTGGGCACACGCACTGTGCACGCCGTACCAATGGACCAAGCAGGTGGCCTCGCACTGGGGCGGTACCCGCAACGGCACCATCGTGCACTGGCCAGCCGGTCTCGCGGACAAGGGCGCCTCGCGCAATCAGTTCCACCACGTGATCGATGTCGTGCCCACCATTCTGGAGGCCGCCGGGATTCCGGCGCCCACCGTGGTGAACAGCATCACGCAGGCGCCGCTGGAGGGCACCAGCATGCTGGCCACGCTGCGGGACGGCGACGCACCCGAAACCCACGACCTGCAGTACTTCGAGATGTTCGGCAATCGCGGTGTGTATCACAAGGGTTGGACCGCGGTGACCAAGCACCGGACGCCGTGGTTGATGGACAAGCCGGCACTGGACGACGACCGGTGGGAGCTCTACGGCCCCGACGACTGGTCGCAGGCACACGATCTTGCCGCCGAGCAACCGGCGAAACTTGCCGAATTGCAACGACTCTGGCTCATCGAGGCGGTGAAGTACAACGTCCTGCCGATCGACGACCGGTCCGTCGAACGTTTCATCCCGGAGATCGCAGGCCGGCCGCAGTTGATCCGCGGCACCACGCAGACGCTGTTCTCCGGGATGCGCCTGTTGGAGAACTGCGTGCTCAACATCAAGAACAAGTCGCATTCCGTCAGCGCCCGGATCACGGTGCCGGATACCGGCGCCGCCGGGGTGATCGTGGCCCAGGGCGGCGGGGTGGGTGGCTGGGCGCTCTACGCGCACGACGGACGGCTGAAGTACTGCTACAACTTCTTCGGCATCGACCGCTACTTCGTCACGGCGCAGGACGTCCTGCCTGCCGGGGAGCAGGACGTGCGAATGGAGTTCGCGTACGACGGCGGCGGGTTGGGCAAAGGTGGGACGGTCACGCTGTACTACGACGGCCGGCCGGTCGGGACCGGTCGAGTAGACCGGACCGAGCCGATGGCGTTCTCCGCCGATGAAGCCTGCGATGTCGGCTCCGACACCGGTTCTCCGACATCGACGGACTACGGCCCGCACGGCAACAGGTTCTCCGGCACCATCGACCGGGTGATCATCGACATCGGTCAGGACGGTCACGATCACCTGGTGACGGCACAGGACAAGTTCAACATCGCGATATCGCGGCAGTGAGCCCGCCGCACGGGGCGCCCGAGGGGCCCGGTGAATATCGGATTACCTTCGGCGGCGTCTCGTTTCGGTGACGGTATTTCGTTGCGCCGACAGCACATTCGCAGCCCGCCGGGCTGGCCGGATCGATTCCGGCAAGAGCGGCGCGCCGTAAGTCGGGTTACCTGGCGAGTGCCGAGCACATTTTGACGACCTCGCAGATTTCACGTCGGCCGGGATAGTTGAAAACGAAACCAGCTGTACGGGCCCTTGCTGCGGCCGGTGACGCCCGGTCCGTCCCGGCGTCACGGAAACCCTGGCGACGCCATGCTGCGTTGCTGGCGCACCGCCAAGACCACCGGTAGAACATCTCACCACGGCGACTACGGTGTCGGGTTTGCTGCCGACAGGGCGCCCCAATGCCGGTGTGCAGTAGCGGGGTTGGTCTGCATTAATAGTGCACAACCGCTTGGCCTGCCAGAAAGGCTGTCATGCTCGCAACCCGCCTGCGTTACTCCACCCGGTTGACACTGGCCGCCGTGCTCGTTGCCGCGGCCCTGCATGCGCTCGGGCCCGCGCCCCGGGCCGGCGCGCTTTCCCCGTTGACCATCGACACCTCGGCGACCGCCATGGGAATGGCCGAGTCGAACCTCTACTTCATGAACGCCACCGACCTCGCCACGGCCATGCAGTCGTTCCAGGCGATGGGGGTCACGCAGATCCGGGTGTTCCTGCCATGGCGGGCGATGGAGCCGCAGAAGGGTAACTATAACTGGGTCGACGCCGACCGCATCCTCAATGCCGCTGCAGCACAGCGTATTGCGGTGGTCGGGGCGGTGACCAGCACCCCGGCGTGGGCATCGAAGTCAGGCTTCTGGCTGCCCAACGCGGCACCGGACAACCCCGCTGACTACGCGCGGTTCATGACCCAGGTCGCCCAGCGCTACGGCTCGGGCAGCGACCAGCCGCGCATCGCGGCGTATGAAGTATGGAACGAACCCAACGGCAACACCGGCTGGTCCCCGCAGCCGAACGTCGCGGGCTACACCGCGCTGCTCAAGGCGGCCTACACCGCGATCAAGCAGGTGGAGCCGACGGCGCTGGTGATCGGCGGTGTGCTGGGCGCCGGTTTGACGTTCGGCACCTGGACCATCAACCCGGTCAACTATCTGACCCAGATGTACGCGGCCGGCGCGCAGGGCTACTTCGACGCGCTGTCCTTCCACCCCTACAACTTCTCCAGCAGCTTCTCGGCCGGCGCACCGTATGCCAACACGCCCTACCAACAGTTGAAGTCGTTGCGCACCTTGATGAACAACTCGGGCGACGCAGCCAAGCTGATCTGGACCACCGAATACGGCATACCGACCTCGGCGGTCACCGCGCCGACCCAGGCCGCCTGGGTGACGGACTTCGCCACCACGTGGTCGACACTGCCCGGCGTCGGGCCGATGTTCATCTACTCGCTGGTGGACCGGCCCAACGACACCCCCTGGGGCGTCTTCAACCAGGCGTGGACCGCGAAGCCGGCCGCCACCGCGATCGCCAACTGGATCGCCGCGCACCCGGTGGGCGGCGCCGTCATCGCCAAGACGAGCGGTTAGCGGACGGTCGCGCGCGCCAGGTCGATGGCGTACTGGCTGACGAAAGTGCCCGCCGACGGCTCACCGCGGCCACAGGAGCCGTCGGACTCACCGACGCGCTTGACCCACAGATAGGCATCGGCATGTGGGCCCGCGGTGTCGGTGGTCGGCGGGGTGCCGAGCGCCCGGCCGTCGGGATTGCACCAGTAGTACTCGCCGGTGGCCGGTCCGGCGCCGTTGCGCGAGGTGTCGATCACGTAGTGCGCCCCGTTGGTCTGCGCCGAGATCGCCTCGCCGTATCCGATCTCTTCCTCCGTGGTGAAGTAGTTCGTGGTGTTCAGGCTGAAGCCCCTGGCCTTGGCCACACCGACCTGGTTGAGCCTGGCGGCCATCGTGTCGGCACTCACCCAGCGGGAGTGGCCTGCGTCGACGTACACCGCCGCGGCCGGGTCGCGGGTCAGTGCGTCGACGGCGTAGCTGATCAGGTCGAAACGTTCCTGGCGCTGCCCGTCGGACAGGCAGTCGGCCATCGCCAGCGCGTCGGGTTCGAGGATGATGGCCGCCGGCGCGGAGCCCAGGCCCGCGGCGATGCTGTCGATCCACCCGCGGTAGGCGTCACCCGAGGAGAATCCCCCGGCGGCGTAGCTGCCGCAGTCCCGGTGCGGGATCGCGTACAGCGCCAGCACCGGTGTCGCACCGGCCGCCTGTGCATCGCCGGCGAGCTTGGCGACGGTGCCTCCGACGGTGGACGCCGGGAACGCCTGGTCCAGCCAGTACGCCTGAGGCGTGTTGGCGATGGCGGTCAGCTCGGCGTTCGGCGGCGTGGCACCTTGGGCGGCGCGCATGGCCTTGGAGATGGGGTCGACGTAGAAAGGCCGACCGGCGAGCGGGTTGGAATCGTCGGCCAGCCGGATCGCCGGGGCCTGCCGGTCCGGTACCGGGATCACCGAGCAACCGATCGCGGCGACGGCCGCGGCCGCCAGGAAGGGAGAGATCCACCGCGCGAGCGCGCCTGCTGCTGAGGCCATCACGCCAGAGAAAGGTAGTGCGGCTGATCAATTCGCGCCAATCGCGGCGGCGGGTCCGATGCGCGAGGCAAACCCCGTCCACGTCGGCATATCTGCGTCACATGCCGCTTGCCGATCGACGGCCGAGACTCAGCAACATTGCGTTCAAAATTACCCACCGTGGTGAGGACACCCGTGCGACGTGCGGGGAATCCCGGTGCTCGAAGTGCGGACATAGCCGCCGGCAAACGAATCGGCGTTGCGGCAGTCGCGGCCTCACCGCTGCGTTAGCTCCCGCTCGTAGGCGACCAGTATTTCCCGCCGCAACCGGCGCTGCACCGCCCACTGCTCGTTCGGCCGGGTCTTCAACGTCATCCGCAGCTTGAGCAGGTCCGGCGACCACTCCTGCACCCCGAGCATCTTGGGTTCACCGAGGACCTTGTCGGCCAGCTCCTGATCGGACAGCGCGGCCCGTGCCGCGTCGACGGCGACCTGTTCGGCCTGCGCGATATCGGCACTCGGCGCCACCGGCACCTCGATCCGCGCCACCGCGTAGCCCTGGCTCATGTTGCCGACGCGCTTGATCTCCCCGTTGCGGACGTACCAGAGGGTGCCGTCGATATCCCGGACCGTGGTGATCCGCAATCCCACGCTCTGCACCACCCCGACCGCGTCGCCGACGTCGATGGTGTCGCCCACCCCGTACTGATCTTCCAGCAGCATGAACACACCGGTCACGAAATCACGCACCAGGTTCTGGGCACCGAAACCGATGGCGAGACCGATCACCCCGGCCGACGCGATGAAGGGCGCGATGTTCACCCCCAGCACGCTCAGGGTCGCCAGGCTCAACCAGACCAGCAGGACGATCGACACCGTCGACTTCAGCACGGACCCGATCGTCTGGGCCCGCAGCAGACGGCGCTCGGTGCTGCGCTGATCGGCAGACCCGGTGGGCATGCGGCCGCGAATGCTGCGCACCAGCGATGGCTTCGGCTCGCCGGCACCCGCCTTGCGGCGGGTGCCGGACGCGCGGTCGATCATCCGGTGCAGGCTGAACCGGGCGATCAACACGACGATCGTGTAGACCACGACCCGCGCCGGAACCTCGATGAGCCAGTGCCGGTTTGTCTCCGTCCATTCGAACGCCAGGGTGTGAACATCCATGCTTTCGACCGTACGTACCTGGCGGGCACTGTCCAGCGAATGCGGTGCGAACCCGGTCACCCGGCCGTCATCGCGCCGTTCTCCAGTTCCCGGATCGCCGTGCGCAGGCCGCGACGCCGTCCGGTGGCCGGGTCCACCCCGAAACTCTCCCGCATGCCCGCCCTGATCCGAAACTTCAGCTCCGAGTGCGTTTCCGGGGCGTCGTCGGGCGTCGCCTTGAGCAGCTTGTTCGGCAGCGCCAGCTTCAGGATGGTCCAGAACGACTGAAAGTACTGGCGGGGAAGCGATCCCGTCGTATAGGGCAAGTCGTACTTGTCGCACAGGGCTTGTACCCGCACGCTGATCTCGGCGTACCGATTGCTCGGCAGGTCGGGGAACAGGTGGTGCTCGATCTGATAGCAGAGGTTTCCGCTCATGAAGGCCAGCACCGGTCCGGCGTGAAAGTTGGCCGACCCCAACATCTGCCGCAGATACCACTCGCCGGCAGTCTCGTTCTCGAACTCTTCACGGGTGAACTTCTCCGCGCCGTCCGGGAAATGTCCGCAGAAGATCACCATGTAGGACCAGTAGTTGCGGATCAGGTTGGCGATCGCGTTGGCCTTGAGGGTGGATTTCCAGTTCCGGCCGGCAAGGGCGGGAAACACCACATAATCCTTGCCGACCTGCTTGCCGACCTTCTTGCCGATCACCCGCAGGTCTTTGCGGACCTGCGCCCAGGACTTCTCCTTGGCCCGGACCTTGGCCGTTTCCAGCCCGTGCGCCGCGACACCCCACTCGAAGAAGGTGCCGAGCGCCACGTTGTAGACCGGGTTGCCGATCATCCACCGTTCCCAGCGCTGATCACGGGTCAGCCGCATGATGCCGTAGCCGATATCGTCGTCGAGGCCAACGACATTGGTGTACTTGTGGTGAATGAAGTTGTGTGACTTCTTCCAGTGCTCGGTCGGCGAGGTGGTATCCCATTCCCATTCGGTGGAGTGGATCTCGGGATCGTTCATCCAGTCCCACTGACCGTGGGTGATGTTGTGCCCCAGCTCCATGTTCTCGATGATCTTCGCGGTGCCCAACAACGCGATACCGGCACGCCGGGCCACCTTGTGATGGCTGGCGAACAAGGCGACCCGGCCGGCGACGGCCAGTCCCCGCTGCAGCTGGATGGCCCGCCGGATGTAGCGGGCATCGCGTTCGCCGCGCGACTCTTCCACCTCGGCCCTGATCGCGTCCAGCTCACCGGCCAGGGCTTCGACGTCCTCGGGCGTCAGGTGCGCATACTGTTTGATGTCGGTGATGGCCATGCTTTCCCCCTAGATCTTGAGTGTGCAATCCCCGGAAGCCGTCGAGATGCACGTGTTGATCCGATCGCCGGCCCCGTGTTCGGCACCCGACCGGAAATCCCGCACGTACCCCTCCTCCAGCGGTAGCACGCAGGTCTGGCAGATACCCATCCGGCAGCCGAACGGCATCTGAATCCCGATCTTCTCGCCGGCTTCCAGAAGTGAAGTGGCGCCGTCGATCTCGATCGATTTGTCGGAGATCGCGAAGGTGACGGTGCCACCCTCGCCGCCCTTGTCGGTGCGGTCGATGGTGAAGCGCTCGACATGCAGCGCCCGGTCCAGACCCGCGTCGTGGAAGACCGCCTCGACATCGTCGAGCATCGCGGCGGGTCCGCAGGCCCAGGTCGGCCGGTCGGCCCAGTCGGGGACCGCCGCGTCCAGCCTGCTGAAGTCCAGGTGCCCATCCGTCTCGGTCAGCCGCAGATGCAGGCGATAACTGGGGTGGCGCTGCTGCAGCTCGCGCAACTCGTCACCGAAGATGACGGACCCCTCCGACGGTGCGGAGTGCACGTGCACGATGTCGGGTTGCTGCCCGCGCGCCGAGAGCGACCGCAGCATCGCGATCACCGGGGTGATGCCACTGCCTGCGCTGATGAACAGGATCTTCGGCGGCGGCGGATTGGGTAAGGCGAAGTCCCCCTTGGGTTTCGCCAGCCGGACAATGGTTCCCGGTTCGACGCCGTTGACCAGGTGAGAGGACAGGAAGCCCTCGGGGGTGGCCTTGACGGTGATGGTGATGTGTTTGGCACCGCGCTTCGGCACCGAGGTCAGCGAGTACGAGCGCCAATGCCAGCGGCCGCTGACCCGCAATCCGATGCCCACATACTGGCCGGGCTGGTAGTCCGCCGAGAATCCCCACCCCGGTTTGATGGTGACCGTTGCGGTGTCCTCGGTTTCGCGTTGCACCGTGACCACCTCGCCACGCAGTTCGCGGGCGGTCCACAACGGGTTGATCATCTTCAGGTAGTCATCCGGGAGCAGCGGGGTGGTGGCCCGAGCGGTCAAGCCCCGCAACACGTTCACCTTCGGACTGGTGGCGGTGTCGACGTTTTTCGCGGGGCGGATGCTCCACCGCGCCAGTTTGCGCAACGGTGTGGTCATCGGGCGAACACTCCTGGGTGCGACGTTGACTCCATACCGGTGTTATTACCCGGCAGTAAGAAACCTCACACCTGAAAAGAAATCAGAACCGCACCGGGCGCCGGTAGGTGAGCTTGTCGAACTCGCGTCCGTACTCGTCGACGCCGGTCACGTCCATCTCGCTGACCAGCGCACCAGGCCGGACGTCGACCCGCAGGAAGGCGTAGTTGCGGAACCGCACCCGCGACCACCCGACGGCCTCGGCCTGCTTCGCGCCCGCGGCGTTCCAGTAGTAGCTGTTGGGCACGGCGATGTCGTCCAGCACGTTGCCGCGGTAGCTCTCCCGTTCGCCGGGCGCGAACCCGTAGCGGGGACGGCCACCGCAGCCCACGGTGTAGTACACGGTGCCATCGGTCTCGGGGTAGACCACGGCGTTGTCGCCGGCGGCGGTGGTCGGTGCACCGGCACGGATCGGGTCGGTGCGTTCGAAGACGTGATTGTGGCCCTGCAACACCAGGTCCACCTGGTACCGGTCGAACACGTCGCACCATGCCGCGCGGACGCCGCCGTCGCTGGCATGGGCATCGGTGGTCGAGTAGGCGCAGTGGTGGAAGAAGCAGACGATGAAGTCGATGTCCGGGTCGCCGCGGTAGGCGGCCAGCGTGCGGCCCACCCAACCCGTCTGTGCGCCCCGTGAGTAGCCGGTGTTGGCGGTGATCTCGTGGCTCACGTCGTTGGCGTCCAGCGACAGCACCGCGACGTTGCCGTAGCTGAACGAGTACACCGACGGGCAGCTGGGCGGTCCGCCGCCGGGGAAATCCAGTCGGGCCAGGTGCCCGCCGTAGCCATGCGCCCCGTACGCCGCCTCCATGTCGTGGTTGCCGGTGGCGAACATCCACGGCGTGGTCGAGGCGGACTCCTCGATCGATCCGAGGTAGACGTCCCACACGAACGGGTTGTACTTGTCGAATCCGGCCGGCGGGGTGCTCCCGGCGCGGGTGAAGGTCGCGGGCCTGCCCAGTCCCGACGGGTCCGCGTATGCGATATCGCCTGCCAGCACATGGAAGTCCGGGCGTGCGGCGATGATCTGGTCGAGCACATTGGCGGTATGCGCCACGCCGGGATCGTTGTCGGGCTGGTAGTAGTCGTCGTCGTACTCGCCGCGACCCAGACCGGCAGGCAGCGCGGGCGTCTGGTCGGTGCCCTGGTCGCCGATCATGGTGAACCTGAACGGCGCCGTCGACGCCCGCGATCTCGGCATCGCGGTCGCGGCCGACCGCACATCGCTGCTGAAACCGTCGTCGGTGCGCCAACGGTAGAAATGCGGTGCGCACCCGGGCAGGTCGTCCAGCGGCGCGTGCACATAGAACTGCTCGGCGGCCAGCACACCGTCGCGACCGTCCGGGATCTGAGTCACCAGGTTTCGCACCTCGGCCTCGACGGTGGCGCCCAGCTCGGCCGTCGGGCCGTGATCGAGGAATACCTTTGTGCTCTTCGGATTTCGCGAGAGCTGCGCCGAGAACCGCAATTGCCTGGCTGCGTCCACGCCGAAGCCGACGCGCCGGTTGCCGACACCCAGCGGTGCCTCCGCAGCGTAGGCACGCGACCCGAACGGTGAAACCCCGAGCGCCGCGACGGCACTCGCCGCGGCCGCGCCGCCGAGAAAGAGGCGCCGGGAGACCGGCCGCCGCCTCAGGTAGTCCCGATGCCAGTCGTGCTGCTCGGCCATCGACAGGTGCGCCAGTGCCGGTGGGATCCCGGTGTCGGGAATGTTCTTGGCGTCGTCCATCATTGGATGATCATCGAGGCCCGCCCGCAGCGGCCGAACCGCACGGGAACTTCCGGTGAACACGAAAGAAGTATCTGCGCCGCCGGGTGCGATAGAGTGCCCAGCGAACCCTCTCCTCTCCACTAGGCATGCGAGTTCTCACCGTGAAACGCTCCCACCGGCTCGTCGTGCTGGTGACGTTGGCCTTCGGCGTGTCGGCCTGCGGCGCGGCGCCCGATCCCACCGTCTCGGCCGCCGAGCTCGCGTCCGCGCGGATGCCGGATTCGGCCCCGCTGGGCCTGGGCAGCGCCGAGCACATCAATGCGTGGCGCAAGCAGCATTACGAGGCGTTCAAGACCCTCGGCACGGCCTCCGGCCGGCTGGCGACGGCGATCAACCATGCCGATTTCGACGGTATCCACCGGGTCTGCCGCGACATGACGGCCGCCAATCAGCAGATCCGGACCAGCCTGCCCACCCCGGACCCGGCCCTGACCACCGCGCTGCGCCAGATGACCAGCCAGCTCGGCAGCCTGACCACGCACTGCCCGAACTTGGGCTTCACCTCCAGCACCCGCGACTTCATCCAGTTCGGCGCCGACGTCAAGGGCGCCGCCAGGTGGTTCGAGGCGGCCCGGGCCATTCTGCGAAGCGCCGAGCAACGCTGAGGACACCTGCCGCACCGGTCAGAGGATTCCGGCGCCCTGGGCCACGAACACACAGCCGACCAGGGTGAGGATGGCGATCACGATCTGGCTGCGATAGCCGCCCACCCAGTCGTGCACCCGGCGCAGCGCGGCCTGGGTTCTGGCCGGGGTGACCAGATTGCAGAGCAGCACGATCTCGACCACCGCCAGGCTGACCACGATGAAGACGATGGCGGCGCCGAGCTGGGCACCGAACGCGGCACCCGAGGCCAGGATGGTGGCCAGCGAAAAGGTGACCAGCGACGGGTTGGGTCCGGCCCAGAAGCCGATGACCGCCGCCACCCACAGGGCCCCGCTCTCCCAGGCCCGGTGCGCGCGCCCGAGCAGCCGCGACACGGCCGTCCCACCGTCGGCCGGTGCGTCCCGGCCGCGGTTCAACAATCGCGCGATGGGTGCCGGTGTCGCCGAATCGGTTGTGCTGCCGGCGTTTTGCGCACTCACCGCCGGTTCCGGTGTGCGCCGCCGGACCAAACGGAGCACCATCACCGCGGCGATCAACAGGATCAGCACGCCCACGCCGATCTCGATACCGCGGACGGTGACGCTCGTGGTGGTGTGCGGATTGGCCAGGTCGTGCACGAACGACGAGAACACCGCCGTGTTGTGCAGCACCAGCAACGGGACCACCAGCAACAGGACGCTCGCGCTCACGCAGCCGATCCAGTACACCAGCAGGTTCTGCGCCGGCCGCGGCCGGGAGATCAGCAGCAGGTTGACGCCGAGTCGGACGGGGTCGAGCGCGATCGGAAGCGCAAGCACCGCAACAGAACTCCACATGTGCTCAGGCGTCCAGACGGTCGAACCGGCCGAGCCGGTACTGCTCGACACACGACGCCCTGCGGATCTTGCCGCTGGTGGTGATGGGGATCGAGCCGGGCGGCACCAGGACCAGGTCGGCGATGGCCAATCCGTGCGCGCTGAACACCGCCGAGGCCACCTCGCCCCGCACGGCGGCCAGCTGCGCGTCCGCCTCGCCGTCCGAGGCCGCGCGCTTCTTCTGCTCGATGACGGTGACCAGTTTCTCGGTCTGCCCGTCGGCGACCGCGATGGCGGCGACCCGGCCGCCGGTGATCTCCTGGATGGTCGCCTCGATGTCGTCGGGCGAGTGGTTGCGGCCGCGCACGATGAGCAGGTCCTTGATCCGCCCGACGATGTACAGCTCCCCCTCGTACAGGAAGCCGAGGTCCCCTGTGCGCAGCCACGGCGCGTCCGGTGTGCCGTCCGGCGGAGCGACCAGCACGCCGCCGAAGGTGCTCGCCGTCTTCTCCGGGTTGTTCCAGTACCCGTCGGCGACGTTGGGGCCGTGCACCCAGATCTCTCCGGTGGTGCCGGGCGGGCATTCGGTTCGGGTGTCGGGATCCACGATCCGCACCAGGGGCGCCTCCGGGACGCCGTAGCTGATCAGCGGGGTACCCCGGCCACCTTCCGGCGTGACGGCCCGGCCCGCGGACAGTTCCTCCGGATCGAAGTGCCCGATCTTGGGTGGTTCACCCGGTGCCCTGGTGGCCACGTACACCGTCGCCTCGGCCAGTCCGTAGGACGGCCGGATCACCGACTCCTTCAGATTGAAGCGGGCGAACCGCTGGGTGAAGCGGCGCAGCGTGGCCGGGTGCACGCGTTCGCTGCCGGTCACGATGTTCAGCACGCCGGACAGGTCCAGTCCCGCCATATCGTCATCGGTGATCTTGCGTGCGACCAGTTCGAACGCGAAGTTCGGTCCCGCGGTGTAGGCGTTCGGATGGCCGGCCAGCAACTGCATCCACCGGGCCGGCCGCGCCAGGAACGCCACCGGGCTGGTGAGCACGGTGCGCAGCCCCAGCAGCACCGGTGCGCACACCCCCAGCACCAGACCCATGTCGTGGTAGAACGGCAGCCACGACACGATGGTGGTGTCCGGGGGCGCGACCTTCCCGCGGTCGGCGAAGTAGCCCGACACCAGTTGGTCGAAATTGGACAGCACGTTCTGGTGCGACATCATCACGCCGGCAGGTTGGCGGGTCGACCCGGACGTGTACTGCAGATAGGCCGTGCCGGCGCTGTCACCGAATTCGGCCGAGGACCCGAACCGGGAATCCTCGCCCACCTGGTCGACCTCGATCAGGACCGCGCGGTGCCCGGCATCCGGCCCGAGGTGCTGGGCCACCACCCCGGCCACCGCGGAGGTGGTCAGCACCGCGCCGGCGGTGGCGTCACGCAACACCGCACCGACCCGTTCGTCGGTGGCGCCACCCATCGGAACCGACAACGGCACCGCGATCCGGCCCGCCAGCAATGCCCCGAGAAAACCGGCCACATAGTCGAGTCCCTGCGGCGCCGAGACGACCACCCGGTCGCCCGCGGCCCCGGTCTCCGACAGCACCTTCGCCACACCCGATGCCCGCCGGTACAGCTGCATCCAGGTCAGCGACTCGGCCTCGCCGTCCCAGTTCCGGTCGTAGTCGATGAAGGTGACCGCGACGTCATCCGGCTGCAGACTGGCGCGCTCACGCAGGACGGCCGGGATGGAAGCCTCAATCACGTAGCTCACACTACTGGCGGGCCCGGCCGTGATAGCTGCGTCGGGCCTTAGCTGGGTCGACTATGGTGGGCGGCGGCACACGGCGCCCGACTTCGGAACTCGAGGGTGCGGCCAACGGAGTCAGACGGTTCGGTAGGGGTGCAATGGTCTCGTTCGATCCCGTCGGCCGTCGCGCGCACCGTCCGCCGTCGCCGTCGCCGGACGGCCCTTCGACGGTGACCCCGATCGCGGTGATCGGGATGGCGTGCCGGCTTCCCGGCGGTATCGAATCACCGGAGCAGCTCTGGCAGGCGTTGCTGCGCGGTGACGATCTGGTCACCGATATCCCCGCCGACCGCTGGGATGCCGACGACTATTTCGATCCCGAACCGGGTGTGCCCGGCCGTTCGGTGTCCCGCTGGGGCGCGTTCCTCGACGACATCGCCGGATTCGACGCCCCGTTCTTCGATATCGACGAGCAGCAGGCGGCGGCGCTCGACCCCCAACACCGATTGTTGCTGGAAACCTCCTGGGAGTCCTTCGAACACGCCGGGATCCCACCGGGTTCGGTGGCGCAATCGCGCACCGGTGTCTTCATCGGGCTGACGCACGCCGATTACCAACTGATCTCCGGGCCCGCCACGATGGCCGGCCCGCACGGCTTCGACGGCAACGGTTTCGGCATGGCGTCCGGGCGGATCGCCCACGCACTGCGCGTGCACGGTCCCGCCGTCACCGTCGATACCGACGGATCCTCCAGCCTGCTCGCCGTGCACCTGGCGTGCCGCAGCCTGCACGACGGCGAGAGCGACCTGGCCCTGGCCGGCGGAGCGTGCGTGCTGCTGGAACCGCGCCGGCTGGCCGCCGCATCGGCGCAGGGGATGCTGTCGCCGACGGGGCGCTGCCGTGCGTTCGACGCCGCCGCCGACGGCATCGTGCCCGGCGAGGGCGCGGGCATGGTGCTGCTCAAACGGTTGCCCGACGCACTGCGCGACGGCGACCGGATCCTGGCGGTGGTGCGCGGCACCGCCACCAATCAGAGCGGCCGGATCGGCACCCCGTCCCCGCAGACCCAACGTGATGTGTACCGAAAGGCGTTGGCGGCGGCCGGTGTCGATCCCGCCACCGTCGCAATGGTGGAGGCGCACGGTACCGGCTCCCCGGACGGTGACACCAGCGAGTTCACCGGCCTGGCCACGGTCTACGGTGTCGACGGTCCCTGTGCGGTCACCTCGGCGAAGACCAATTTCGGCGACACCCGGTCCGCCGCCGGCGTGCTCGGGTTGATGAAGGCGGTGCTGGCCCTGCGGCACGGGGTGGTGCCGCAGAACCTGCACTTTCACCGGCTGCCGGATGCCCTGGCCCAGATCTCCACCCACCTCGCCGTCCCGCACGAGCCGGAGCCGTGGCCGGCCGGCGGCGGTCCCCGGCGGGCGGCGGTGTCCGCCCACGGCGGGTCCGGCACCCATGTGCACGGTGTGCTGGAACAGGCTCCGGCACAAGCTCTTACCGCCCCCGCACCGTCCTCCCCCGCGCTGCTCTTCCCGCTGTCCTCGACGTCGGAGCAGGGATTGCGCCGCACCGCAGCCGAGCTCGCCGACTGGCTGGACGCGCATGACGAGGTGGCGCTGCCCGACCTGGCCCACACCCTGGCCCGCCGGCGCACCCACCGTTCGGTCCGCGCCGCCGTCGTCGCGAGCACCCGGGCGCAGCTCTGCGCGGAGCTGCGCGACCTCGCCGACAGCGCGACCACGCATCCGGCGGCGCAGGGGCCCGCCGACCGGGGTCCGGTCTGGCTGTTCCCCGACGTGGTGTCCCGGTGGGACGGTGCCGAACTGCTCGCCGGCGAACCGGTGTTCGCCGCCACCGTGGCCAGGTGCGAACCGATGATCCTGCGCGAGTGCGGTTTCTCGGTCACCGAGGCGATATCGCTGGCCAGCAACGGCATCGACGTGCGGCGTGGCCAGCCCACCGTGTTCACCATGCAGGTCGCCCTGGCCGCGGCGTTGCGTTCGCACGGTGCGCGCCCGGGTGCGGTCATCGGGTACTCGATCGGCGAGACGGCGGCCGCCGTGGTCGCCGGGGCGCTGTCGCTTCAGGACGGCCTGCGGGTGGTGTGCAGCCGGGCGAACCTGTTGTCCCGCATACCCGATGACGATGCGGGAGCGATGGCGACGGTCGCACTGCCGGCCCAGCAGTTGCTCTCGGAGCCGGCGCTGCGCGGCGCCAAGGACGTCGCGGTGGCGGCGGTCCCGTCCCCGGACACCGCGGTGATCGCCGGTGCCGCCCCCGCGGTGCGCGAACTCGTCGCGGCCTGGGCCGAACGTGGGGTGCAGGCCCGCGAGATTCCCACCGGCGTCGCCCTGCATTCACCACAGGTCGACGCCATCGTCGACGATTTCGCCGCGTCGTTGGCCGGCCTGACCCCGATGACGCCCGATGTCACGTTCTATACGGCGAGTTCGTTCGACCCGCGCGACCAGCCGGTCTGCGATGCCCGCTACTGGGTGGCCAACCTGCGCAAGATGGTCCGGTTCGCGGCCGCGACGCGGGCCGCCCTGGAAGACGGCCATCGGGTGTTCGTGGAACTGGCACCCGATGCCGTGCTGACCGGCGCGCTGGAACGGACCGCGGAACCCCTGGACATCCGGCCGGTCACCCCGGCCCGCACCGGCGGGCTGCAAGAGTTCGTCGGCCGGTTGCATTCGGCCGGAGCGGCCGTCGATTTCGCGGCGCTCTATCCGGCCGGGCGGCTGGTGGATGCGCCGCTGCCGGCCTGGACCCGCAGACGGTTGTGGTTCACCGACGACGGTGCGAACCCCACCGCGCGTGGGCAGTACACCGTGGTGGTGCATCCGCTGCTGGGCACACATCTGCATTCGGCCGATGATCAGGACCGTCATCTGTGGCAGGGCGAGCTGGGTATCGATACCCATCCGTGGCTCGCCGACCACCAGATCCACGGCACGGCAGTGCTTTCGGCAGCCGCGTACTGCGAGATGGCGCTGGCCGCGGCTCGCGCGGCGCTCGGCGCGGACGCCGAGGTGGGTGACCTCTCCTTCGACAAGACTCTGACGGTGCAGGAGCGCACCACCATCGGGGCAGTCGCGACGCACCGATCCGCCGGTGCGTTCGATTTCGTCGTGCAGACCCATCAGCAGGGGCAGCGACGCCGGCATGCCCGCGCCGAGCTGCGGGTGGCCGGCCCCGCAGCAGCGCCCGCCCGCGATGTGGCGGGACTGCTTGCCGCGCACCCCATCCGGCGCGACGGCGGCCAGCTCCGCACGATACTGAGCCGGGGCGGTCTGGCGATCGGTCCGGCGTACTGCGGGCTCACCGCGGTGCGCACCGCGGACGGGCAGGACACCGTGTTGGCCGATATCGCGCCGCCCGGGCAGGTCCGGGCCCAGCAGTCGGTTTTCGGGGTGCACCCCGCGCTGCTGGAAGCGTGCTTCCAGGCGGTGGCCGGCCATCCCGGCTTTCCGGCGGTGCCGGTGCTGCCCACCGGGGTAAAACGCCTGCGCGCGTTCGGATCGGCACGCGCCGCCCGCCACTGCCACGCCCACATCACCGCGGTGTCCGCCGACGCCATCGAAGCCGATGTCGAGGTGCTCGATCCGGACGGCACGGTGCTGATCGAGGTCACCGGTCTGCGATTCGCGGCCACCGGCCGACATCGGCCGGATGATCGGCTGCTCACCGTCGACTGGCAGCACCGGCCACTGCCCGAGCTTCCCCACACCGACCCCGGCGGGTGGCTGATCATCGGCCACCCCAGCCGCGATCCGGTCGCCGGCGAACTGGTCGAAGCTCTGGAAAGCCTTGGCGCGCACTGCACGAGTATGGACCTGGATGCCGCGCTGCTCGGCGGCGTAGCCCCCGGCACCGAATTCGCCGGCGTGGTGGTCCTGCTCGAGCCGTCGCCGGGCCCCGAGCAGGACGGACCCGACGGTGCACCGGCGCGCCGGGTGATGCGCATCGCGAACGAATTGGCCGCACTACCCGGGGAACCCGCGCGGCTGTACGTGGTGACCCGGTCCGCCCAGCCGGTCCGCACCGGCGAGCGGTGTGACCTGACCCAGGCCGGCGTGCCGGGACTGATCCGGGTACTCGGCAACGAGCACCCCGACCTGGCGGCCTGCCATGTCGATATCGACGCGAGCGCGGGCACTGCGCCACACCTGGCCCGCCAGCTGCTCATCGGGTCCGACGAGGATCAGAGCGCGTGGCGGGACGGCCGGTGGTACGTGGCCCGGCTGACGGCGGCACCCCTTGGACCCGAGGACCGGCGTACCGCCGAGGTCGATCCGCTGCGTCACGGCATCCGCACGCAATTGCGCACCCCCGGCGACCCGAAGTCACTGGAACTCGTTGCCCACGAACGAATATCCCCGGGTCCCGGGGAAGTCGAGGTTTCGGTACGCGCCGCGGGCGTGACCGTCGCCGACGCCCGGGCGGCGTTCGGCGGTGACGGTGACGCCGAGGCGCCGGACCGCCGGCTGGGCACCGACTTCGCCGGGATGGTGACGGCGGTCGGGGTGGGTGTGACGGAGCTCAAGGTGGGCGACCGGGTGGCGGGTATCTGCCCGGGCGGGTCGTGGGGCACCTTCCTCACCTGCGATGCGCGGTCGGCCGTCCCGGTTCCGGCCGGCCTGTCCGACCTCGCCGCGGCGGCCGTCGTCACCGCATACGCCACCGTTCATCGCGGCCTTCGCGAATCGGCCCGGCTGAGCGCCGATGACGTGGTGTTGATCCACGGCGCGAGCGGCGCGGCCGGGCCGGCTGCGGTCGCCGTCGCTCGGCACGCGGGTGCGCAGATCTTCGCCACCGCCGATACCGACGGTAATCGAACCTTGTTGCGCGACATGGGTGTAGCGCACGTCTACGATTCGCACAGTGCCGATCTGGCCGCCCACCTCCGCCGCGACACCCTGGGCCGCGGGGTGGACGTGGTGCTCAACTCGGTTTCCGGGGTGGCCCGGCGCGCGGGCGCCGAACTGCTGGCGCCCGGTGGCCGGTTCGTCGAGATCGGCGGCCAGGGTTTCGGCGGTGCGGGCCTGCCCGCCGATCGCGCCAACCTCACGTTCAGCGCTGTCGACATGGCGCAGTTGGCCGGCAGCCACCCGGGCCGGGTCGGCGCCGTGCTGACCGAGGTGTTCGGATCGATCTCCGATGGCACGCTGCCGCTGCCCGCCCACGCCGTGCACCCACTGGCCGACGCGGCCGGTGCCGTCGCGGCGACGGACGGGGCCGGCCACATCGGCGTGCCGGTGCTCGAGATCCCCGCCGTGGGCCGTCTGCGGGTGGTGATGCCTGCCGAGCAGATCCAGACCTTCCGGCCCGACGGCACCTACGTCGTCACGGGCGGGCTCACCGACCCGGGACTGCTGTTGGCCGAACGTATGTCCGCCGCCGGTGCCGGTGCCCTGGTGTTGTGCTCGCGGACACCGCCGTCGCCGCAGGCCCTGGCCCGGGTGGACGCCATCCGCGCGACGGGCACCGAGGTGGCGCTCGAATCCGCCGACATCGCCGAGGGCGGCACCGCCGCCGGCGTGGTCGCCGCGGCGGCCCGCACCCGGCGGCCGGTGCGCGGGGTGCTGCACACCGAGGCGCTGGCGCAGACCCCGGCATCGTTTGACGACACCTGGGCGGCGGTGGTTCTCGGCGCCTGGAATCTGCACGCGGCCACCATTTCCCAGCCGCTGGACTGGTTCTGCTCGTTCACCTCGACCGCGGCGCTGGCCGGCCCGCCCGGGCGCGGCGCCGAGGCTGCGGCGGGCGGATGGCTGGACGGCTTCGCCAGGTGGCGCCAAAACGCGGGCCGGCCCGCGACCACGATCGCATGGGCCGCCGACACCGCGACCACCGCCGCGGGCTGCGCCGCGTTCGAGATGCTGCTGCGTCACGGTCGCGCGCACACCGCCTACGCGCCAAGCGATTCGGCCTGGCGATCGGCCATTGTCGCGCGCAGTCCGTTCGGGGCGGCGCTGCGGGCGTCTCCGCGGGACTCGGCGGACGCCGCACGACTGCGTACCGAACTCGACGGGCTGCCGCGCGCGCAGTGGCCGCCGCGCCTGCGCAGGATGATCACCGAACAGGTCAGCGCCGTCGTGCGCCGGGACATCGATCCGGACCGTCCGCTACCCGAAAGCGGCATCGACTCCCTCGGCGCCCTGGAACTGATCACCCGCCTGGAGACCGCGACGGGCGTGCGGGTGCGGGCCACCGAGATCACCACCATCCGTGGGCTGGCCGATCTGCTGACCGAACGGCTCGCCCCGGTCTAGGCGTTCGCGTCCTGCAGCCGCGACGGGTCGGCATGCTCCGGCGTGCGTACTGTGCGCCGCCCCAGCGCCCCGGACGGCCACCAGTTGTACTTGCCCACCAGCACCGCAAGGGCCGGCACGGTGATGGTGCGCACCAACAGGGTGTCCAGCAGCAGTCCGACGCCGATGATGAAGCCGCCCTGCACCATCGAGCCGATGCTGCTGAACACCATGGCGAACATCGGTGCGGCGAAGATCATTCCGGCGGAGGTGATCACGCTGCCCGTCGAGCGGACCGTCCGGATGACCCCGGACCGGATCCCGTGCGGGGACTCATCGCGTATCCGCGATATCAGCAGCATGTTGTAGTCGGCGCCGACGGCCACCAGCACGATGAACGCCATCCCCGGTGTGCTCGCCGACATGAACTGCCCGCCGATCAGCTGGAGCACGATCACCCCGATGCCCAGCGAGGACAGGCACGACAGGATCACCGTGCCCACCAGATAGAGCGGCGCCACCACCGCGCGCAGCAGCAGCACCAGGATCAGGAACACCACGGCGACGGTCATCACCACGATGAACTCGAGGTCGTGGTTGTAGTAGTCACGCAGCTCGCTGTAGTACGGCGTCATCCCCGACATCGACACCGACGCATCGGCCAGCGACGTATTGGCCTGTGCCCCTTGAGCTGTGGCCAGAATCGTCTTCACCTGATCCATCGCCTTGGTGTCGTACGGGTTCAGGGTGGATTCCACCAGGTACCGGGCCGAGTGACCGCCGGGTGACATGAAGACCTTCACCAGGTCCTTGAACCGGTCGTTGCTCAGGATCTCCGGGGACACATAGAAGCCCGCCGCCCCGGGGTCCGAGGCGTTGAGCTTCATCGACAACAGGAAAGCCGACGCGTGCGACAGACCTTCACCCAGTTGCCTGGTCTGATCGTCGAGGATTCGCACCCCGTCCGCGATCTTGCGGCTGCCCTCGGCGAGCGCGGCGGCGCCCTGGTCCAGGGAGGCCAGCTGGCGCTGCAGCCCACCGGATCCACCGCTGGATCCGCCGTTCGCCCCGCCGGGGCTGCTCAGACCCAGTGAATGCAGCGCTTTGGTGGCCGCGTCCAACGTCGGCAGTACCTTGTGCAGCACATCGGACATGCGCTGCAACCGATCCCGGTCACTCGCGCACTTCTCGTCCAGATCGCAACTGGGGTCGGCCTTCATGGTTTCCAGGGTGGTGTCGTTCAGCCACAGCGCATCGTTGAACTGCGCCATGTCGGGCAGCAGCGAGTCACGGCCGATGACCTTCGCCAGCTCATCCAAACTCGGCAACGCGTTGCGCATGCCGGACAGCGTCTTGCTCAGATTGTCGAGCACCCCGGTGGTCTTGGTCAGCTGCCCGCGCACCGTCGCCAGGCTGTCGGCGAGTTTGTCGGCGCCACCGGTGAGTGCGGCTCGCGCGTCCGTGCTCGCGGTGATCTTCGCGGTGGCGTCGGCGAGCTTGTTGCCGATCTCCCCGGCCTGGTAACTCAGCGTGGCCTGCTCCAGCGGTACACCCGTGGGCCGGGTGACGCCGCGCACCGCCGAGATGTCGGGCAGCTGGGCGACCCGCTGGGCCAGCTGCTCCAGATCCGCCAGTGCCTTGGTGGTCCGCAGGTCGTGCGGGGACTGGATGAACACGTACTGCGGGGCGGTGAGGCTGGCGGGGAAGTGGCGTTCGATGGCGGCCATCCCGACATTGCTCTCGGCGGACGCCGGCAATGCCGACCGGGCGTCATAGCTGGTGTGCAACAGGGTGACACATGCGGCCAGTGGAATCAGGATGAGCAGACTGCCCACCAGATGCGCCACCGGACGCCGCACGATGTGGATGCCGGACCGGCGCCAGAACTTGGAGGTCAGCTCACGGCGCGGTTGGACCCAGCCACGCCGGCCGGCCAGCGCCAGGATCGCAGGCAACAGCGTGACCGAGGCGAGGAACGCCACGGCGATCGACACCGCCAGGGCGGGCCCGGTGGTGGAGAACACCTTGAGCGAGGTGAAGCTCATCCCCAGGAAGGTGACCGCGACCGTCGCGGCGGAGGCCGCGATGACCTTGCCGATGGCGATCAGCGCCCGCGCCACCGCCTGATCGGATTCCAGGCCCTGCCGCAGGTATTCGTGGTACCGGCTGATCAGGAAGACCGCGTAGTCGACACCGGCGCCGATCATCATGGCGCTCATGAACACCAGGGTCTGCTGGGAGATGGCCAGACCCATCTGAGCCAGGGCGGCGACCACCTGAGTGGCGGCCGCCTGCGAGACGCCGATGGTGACCAGCGGCACCAGCATGGTGACGATGCTGCGGTACACCACCAGCAGGATCACCAAAACCATGGCCACGGTGGCGGTCTCGATCACCCGCAGATCGCGCAGCCCGATCTCCTCGCGCTCGGCGACCGTCGCGGTGAGCCCCGTCATGTGCATGTCGAGTGCGGACCCTTTTACGGTGTCGCGCACGGTATCCACCACGCGCTGGTACGCGGTGGTCGACTCCGGTGACCCCAATTCGCCGGTGATTCCCACCGGGATGAACCACGCCTTGTGGTCCTTGCTCTCCATCACATCCCGCAGCGGTGGCTGCGCGACGAAGTCCTGCACCATCACCACGTCGCCCTGCTCGTGGTGCAACCGGTCCACCAGGTTGCGGTAGACGTCCTCGTCGGCGGGGGTCAGTCCGTTCTCGTTGGTCAGCACCACCAGGGCGATGTTCTGGATACCGGGTTCGCCGAACGCCGTGGTCATCTCGCGGGTGGCCGCCATCACCGCGGAATCGGCGGGCAGCAGTTCCTGGTTCCGGTCGCTGGCCAATTTCATCAACGGCGGAACGGCCACCGACAACACCGCGACGACGATCAGCCAGATGCCGATGACCCACCACGGCCGGCGCACCACGAGATGCGCCAGTCGATCGAAGATGCCGCCGACCGTGACTTTCTCGGCGACGTCACGGCGCGGCCTGCGCGGCCAGGTCAAGCTCACATCGTCTCACGGCCGAGTCGGTCGGCGAATCCGGTCAGCGCCTCGGCGGTCAGCATCGCTTCATGGGTGCAGTCCACCGGGTGCACGTCGATATTGCCGGTGATGTGTGCCCGCCACCGGCCCGCCAGGTCGGCGGCGCGGCCACTGTCGTCACGTGCGGCGGCGAAGATCACCGCGTCGCCGTCGAAGACACCGGCTCGGTGTGTGCCGTACACCCGGACATTCGTCTCGAAGTTGCGCACCATCTGGTCCAGCAGCCCCTCGAATCCCGGGAGCCGGTCCAGCTCGGCCCGGTCCACCGAGCGGCTGGCCGGGTCGCGCAGGGCGGGCTCCGCGTCGAGCAGGACCAACCGACCGACGACGGCGCCGCGGCGCCGCAACTCGACCGCCACCGCGTGCGCCAGCACGCCGCCGAAGGACCAGCCCAGCAGGTGGTAGGGACCGGCCGCAGCGGTGTCCTGGATGCGGTCGGCGTAGTGCGCGGCCATCTCGGCGATCGAACCCGGTGTGCGGCGCGAATCCTGCTGGATGCCGATGATGGGGCCGTCGAGGTGACTGCCGAGAATCTGGTAGGGCCAGCTGATGCCGCTCACCGCGTGCAGGCAGAACACCGGAGTCCCGTTGCCGGCCTTGAGCATCTGGATCGGCGCGATCTCCCGGTCGGCGGCGGTGCCGGCGCGCAGCCGGTCCCCCAGCTCCTGCACGGTGGGTGCTTCGAACACGCTGGACACCGACACGTCGGCGGCCAGGCCCGCCTTGATCGCCGCGACCAGACGCATCGCCGAGATGCTGTCGCCGCCGAGGTCGAAGAAGGATTCGTCGGCGCCCACCCGGTCGACACCCAGCACTCGCCCGTAGATGTCGGCCAGCGCCTGTTCGGTGGGGTCGGCCGGGGCCCGGTACTCGCCCGCACGATATTCGGGCGCCGGCAGCGCCCGGATATCGAGCTTGCCGTTGGCCGTGACGGGCAGCTCGGGTAGCACCACCACCGCGGCCGGGATCATGTGCGCAGGCAACCGGTCGGCGAGCTGGGCGCGCACCGCGCCCGGATCCGCCGTACCGGTGACGTAGCCGACCAGCCGCCGGTCTCCCGCACGGTCCTCGCGCGCGATCACGGCCGCCTGCCGGATACCCGGAAGGCCGGCCAAAGCCGCCCGCACATCGCCCAATTCGATGCGGTAGCCGCGAATCTTGACCTGCTCATCGGCGCGGCCCAGATAGTCCAGCTGGCCGTCGGCGCGCCAGCGCACCAGATCCCCGGTGCGGTACATCCGCGCGCCGGCACCGCCGAACGGGCAGGCCACGAAGCGCTCGGCGGTCAGACCGGATCGGTGCACATACCCGACGCCCACGCCGGTACCGGCCACATACAGTTCACCGACCACGCCGGGTGGCACCGGCCGCAACCAGGGATCGAGCACGAACAGCGCGGTGCCGGGCACCGGCGACCCGATCGGCACGGTGTCGACTCCCGGCGCCAGCGGCGCGGACATCGACGCGTAGATGGTGGCCTCGGTCGGGCCGTAGGCGTTGATCATCAGGTGAGTGGGTGCCCAGCGCCGCACCAACTCGGGAGGGCAGGTTTCACCGCCCACCAGCAACGCCGCCGATTCCAGCCCGTCCGGCGTCAACTCCCCTGCCGCCGAAGGTGTTTGGGTGATCACCGTGGCGTGCTCGGCGACCAGCAGGGCGTGCAGTGCATCCGGCGCGGCCGCCACCGATTCCGGCACGATCAGCAGCCGGCCGCCGTAGCACAGCGCGCCCCAGATCTCCCACACCGAGAAGTCGAACGCGTAAGAGTGCCCTTGGGTCCACACCTGCCCGGGAGGCAGGCCGGCGTCCAGTGAACCGAATCGTTCGGTCACGTTGCGGTGCGTGATCGCCACACCCTTGGGCACGCCCGTGGTTCCCGACGTGTAGATGATGTAGGCGATGTCCTCGGGCGCCGGCCCGGGCAGCGTGGCCCGGGGCACGGCATCCAGCGCGGTTTCGTCGAGGTCCAGCACCGCAATGCCGGACCCTGCGACGCGCGGCGCGTGTTCGCCCGCCGTCAACACCGCCACCGGTCCGATATCGGCCAGCATGACGGCGATGCGGTCCGCGGGCAGGGTGGGGTCGATCGGCAGGTACGCCGCCCCCGTCTTGAGCACCGCCAGGATCGACACGATCGCCGCCGCCGAGCGCGAGAACAACAGCGCCACAGCCTCTCCCGGCTCGGCACCGTATCCGCCGAGCAGATGCGCCAGCCGATCGGCCGCCTCGTCGAGCTCGGCGTAGGTCATCGACTGCCCGGCTCGGCCGTCCGCCGGCGGGCAGGTGATCGCCACCGCGTCCGGGCTCCGGCCAAGCTGATGGCCGAACAGGTCCAGGATCGACAGTGCGCCGGCCGTCGCGTTGGTCAGCGCACCGCGGCCGGTGATCGCATCGAGCCGGGACTGCTCGTCGGCGTCGAGCAGATCGATCGCCGACAGCCGCCGCGCCGGGTCGGTGCTCATCTCCACCAACACCCGCTCGAATCGTGCTGCCAGCGCGTCGATCTGGGCCGCGTCGAACACGTCGGTGTCGTATTCGATCCGAAGGCCCAATTCGTGGCCGGGTGCGACCTGCACCGTCAACGGGTAGTGGTTCTGCTCACGGCTGGTGAACGCGGTGATGGCGATATCGTCCGCACCGGACTGGGCGCCGGTGTCCACCGGGTAGTTCTCGAAGGCGAACAGCGTGTCGAAAAGCTGATCCTGGCCGGCGATCCGGTGCATCTCGGCCAGGGCCAGGTGCTGATGCTCCAGCGTCGAGTTGTGGATGTTCTGCAACTGCTCGAGCAGGCTCGCGGTGCTGGTGGCCGGGGTGAGCACGGCGCGCACCGGCACCGTGTTGATCATCAGTCCCACCATCGAGTCCACGCCGGGCATGTCGGTGGGGCGTCCGGCGACGGCGGTGCCGAAGACGACGTCCCGCTGACCGGTCAGGCCGGCCAGCAGTTGAGCGAAGGCTGCCTGCAACACGACGTTCGTGGTGGTGTGCGAGGACCGCGCCAACGCCCCCACGGCCTGGGTCGTCGGTGCCGAAATTCGGGACGCACGAACCTCTTTGGGTCCGCAGCCGATCCGGTGCGGTCGCCCGACCAGGGTCGGGGCGTCCAGGCCGGCCAGCACGTCGGCCCACGCCGTGCGGGCGGCGTCGACATCCCGGTCGGCGAGCCAGCCGATGAACTTGCGGTACGGCGGTGCGGCGGGCAGCCGCTGGCCGTAGTACGCGGCGAAGATCTCGCCCAGCAGGATCGGCATCGACCAGCCGTCCATCACGATGTGGTGGTTGGTCAGCACCAACCGGTGCCGGTGCTCGGCGGTGCCGATCAGCGCGAGCCGCAACGGCGGCTGGTGTGCGAGATCGCCGACCGCGGCGCGCTCGGCCGTGCAGAACCGCGCGATCTCGTCCTCGGTGCGCAGCTGTGTGTGAGTCCAAACCAGCTCTGGGTCGGCCGGGATGACCTGAACGGGTTCGTCGGAGAGCTGGCTGAATCGGGCGTGCAGGTGCGGATGCCGGCGCAGCACGGTGTGCGCGGCGTCGCGTAGCCGGTGCGGGTCCAGCGCACCTGCCACCGTCAGATCCAGTTGCACGGCATATATCTCGCCGGCGCCGGCACCGCCTGCCCGGGCGGCGTGGAACAGCATGCCCTGCTGCAGCGGGGTCAGCGGCAGGATGTCGGCGATCCGGTGCCGGCCGGCCAACTCGTCGATCTGCTGCTGGCTCACCCGGGCCGGCGCCACATCCGACGGTGTCAGGCCGCCCCCGCCGGCACGCACATGGGCACAGATCCCGGTCAGGGCTTCGAACCACAGTCGGCCGAGCCGGCCGACCTGCTCGTGATCGAGCGCCGACGGCGCCCACGTCCAGTTGGCGTGCAGGTGCGGGCCGTGCTCGGTGTCCACGGTACCGGCGTTGAGTTCCACGGTGTGCAGCAACGGCATCGGCACCGCGGTGCTGGCACCGGTGACGGCCGCGCCGCCGCGGGCGATCTGCCACAGTTCGCCCGGCATCTCGGCGCCGCCACCGAGCCGGCCCAGGTAGTTGAACCCGATCGCCGGATCCGGTGTCGCCAGCCCGCTGTCGGGGTTCAGGTAGCGCAGCAGGCCGTAGGTCAGCCCGTCCGGCACGGCGCGCAGCTGCTCTTTGGCGTCCTTGATCACCGCACCCAGTACGGTGTCACCGGCGATCACCTGCGCCCAGGACAGCTCGCCCACCGACAGCGCCACCGGGTATTTGGTGGTGAACCATCCGACCGTGCGGGACAGGTCGATATCGCCGCCCAGCTCTTCATGGCGGCCGTGCCCTTCGACGTCGATCCCGATCGGGGCATCGCCGGCGCCGGCGAATTCCGCTGCGGCCATGGCGAAGGCGATCAACAGGATGTCGTTGATCCCGGTATGGAATGCCGCGGGCACCTCACTCAGAAGTGCGTGCACGATGTCGGCGTCGTCCAGCGATACCGACAACTGCCCGGCGCGGGCGAAGGTGTCGACCTCCGGCCGCACCGCGGGGAACGCGGCCACACTTGCGGCCGACTCCGCCACGCGGCGCCAGGCGTCGGCCTGCGCCGCCACCTCGGGCGTGCCGGCGTGATCGCGCAGCACCGTCGCCCACCGGGCGAACGACGTGCCGGTGACGGGCAACGCCACCGGCCGCCCGGCGCGGTGCTGGGCCCACGCGATGTTGAGGTCCTCCAGCAGGATTCGCCAGGACACCCCGTCGACCGCCAGGTGGTGAACGATCAGCACCAATTGGCCGGTGTGGGCGGCCCACACCGCGCTCAGCATCGACCCGGCCGCCGGATCGAGTCGCGAACGTGCCGCGACGATGGCCGCTTCGGACAGCTCGGCCACCGTCTGCAGGTGCTCGGCGGCGGGGGTCGTCGCAGCCTCCGGCACGGTGAGCTCCCAGTCGGGGCCGACCCGCAGCCGCAGAATCGGGTGCCGGTCGAGCAAGGCCTGCAACAGCATTGCCGCGTCATCCGCGGTGGCCCCGGCCGGCGCCTGCACCACCACGGTCTGGTTGAACTGGTCGACGGGCCCGGGCACCTCGGCCAGCCAGCGGATGATGGGGGTGGCCGGCAGCGGCCCGACGCCATCGTCGATAACCCCGTCCCCCTCGGCGGTGTCGAGGGTGACCACCTGTGCCAGCCGGGCCACCGTCTGCTCGACGAAGATGTCGCGCGGCCGGCACATCAGTCCGGCGGTCCTGGCCCGGGCCACCACCTGCATCGACATGATGCTGTCGCCGCCGAGTTCGAAGAACGGGTCGTCGACACCGACGCGGTCGAGCCCCAGCACCTCGGCGTAGATGCCGGCAAGCAGCTCCTCCACCGCGCCCTCGGGTGCGCGGTATCGATCGGCGTCGCCGTAGGTGGGTGCAGGCAGGGCTCGTCTGTCGAGTTTGCCGTTGGGGGTCAACGGCAGCGCCGGTATCGCCACCACCGCCGCGGGCACCATGTACCCGGGCAGGTGTTTGGTCAGCGCCGCGCGCGCCTCGGCCGGGTCGGCGGTGCCGGTGATGTAGCCGACCAGACGTTTGTCGCCGGGGCGGTCCTCCCTGGCGATCACCGCGGCCTGCCGGACGCCTTCCACGCCGGCCAAAGCCGTTTGCACGTCGCCCAATTCGATGCGGTAGCCGCGGATCTTGACCTGCTCGTCCGCGCGGCCCAGATACTGCAGCTGGCCGTCGGGGCCCCACCGGACCAGGTCCCCGGTGCGGTACATCCGCATCCCGGGGTCTCCGAACGGGCAGGCGACGAACCTCGAGCCGGTCAGTCCGGGCCGCCGCAGGTAGCCGTCGGCCACCCCGGATCCGGCCACGTACAGCTCGCCGACCACACCGACCGGCACCGGGCGTAGCCGCTCGTCCAGGACGAACAATCCGGCGCCGGGCACCGGCTTCCCGATCGGCACCACACCGGAGCCCGCCGACAGCGGGGCGCTGACCGCCGCGTAGATGGTGCCTTCGGTGGGTCCGTACGCGTTGATCATCAGATGGTCGGGGGCCCACCTGTCGACCAGCTCGGCCGGGCAGGCCTCACCGGCCACCACGAGCGTCGTGGAGTCCAGTCTGTGCGAGGGCAACATCATTGCCGCGGAGGGGGTCTGGGTGAGGACGCCGACCTGTTCGGCGACCAGCAGGGTGTGCAGCTCCTCCGGTTCCCGCGCCACCGACTCGGGCACCACCACGAGTCGCCCGCCGCGTAGCAACGCCCCGAAGATCTCCCACACCGAGACGTCGAACGCAAGCGAATGCCACTGGCTCCACACACCTCCGTCCGGCACCTCGGCGCGCAGCGTGTCCAGGAATCCGATGACGTTGCGATGGTTGATGGCAACACCTTTGGGCACACCGGTGGTGCCCGAGGTGTAGATCAGGTAGGCGATATCGTCGGGTCCGGGCGTCGAGCGCGGCCCGCCGACCGGGTCGCCGGGGTCGGCCACATCGATGACCTCGATGCCCGATCCGGCCAGCCTGCCGGCCAGATCGGCGGTGCTGAGCACGGCGACGGGTGCGGCGTCGGCGAGCATGAACTCGACCCGCGAGGCCGGCAGCGCCGGGTCGATCGGGAGGTAGGCGGCCCCGGTCTTGAGCACGGCCAGGATCGACACGATCGCCTCCGCGGACCGCGACAACAGCAGTGCCACCGTCTGTCCGGGGCCCGCACCGCGGCCGGCCAGCAGCTGGGCCAGCTCGTCGGCGGCCTCGGCCAGCTCGGCGTAGGTCAGGGTGCTGCCCCGCCAGGTCAGCGCGGGCGCCGCCGGTGTGCGTAGCACCTGGGCGTCGAACAGCTCCGGCAACGACATCGCGGTATCGGCCGGACGGGCGAGGACACCACGATTGCCGAACACATCAAGGCGGCCCTGCTCGGCGTCGTCGACCAGGCTCAGCGAGGACAGCGCGCGGCGCGGGTCGGCGGTCATCGCCATCAGGATTCGCTGCAGCCGCGCCACCATCGATGCGACCGTGTCGGCGTCGAAGACGTCGGTGCGGAACTCCACCTCGCCACCGATCCCCGCGGGCGTGCCGGTCAAGGTCCACCGTTCGGACAGCGAAAAGGTCAGATCCATCCGGGCGGATTGGGTGCCCAGCGGTATCGACGTGACATCGAGGCCCTTGAGCGCGGAACCGGCCGCGGCGTCGTTGTGCCCGGCGAAGTTCTGCCAGGCCAGCATCACCTGCACCAGTGGGTGATGGGTGAGGCTGCGGGCCGGGTTGAGCCGTTCCACCAATACCTCGAACGGCACGTCCTGGTGCTCGAAGGCCTCCAGACTGCGCGCGCGCACCTGGGTCAGCAACTGTGCGAAGGTCGGATCGCCACCTGGATGCTCGCTCAGGTCCGCGCGCAGCACCAGCGTGTTGACGAAGAAACCGACCAGGTCATCCAGCGCCGGATCGCGCCGGCCCGCGATGGGGAAACCCACCGCCACATCGGAACTCGCACTGAGTTTGGCCAACAGTGTGACCAGCGCGGCCTGCACCACCATGAAGCTGGTGGCATTGTGCTCGCGCGCCAGCGCGGCGATCTGCTGCTGCAGCTCGGCCGGCCAGTCCACCGTCACCGTGGCGCCGGCCATGTCGGCGATCAGCGGGTAGGGCCGATCGGTGGGCAGGTCGATGCGTTCCGGAAGCCCGGCCAGCGCGTCTTCCCAGTAGGCCAGCTGCCCCGCGACGCGGCTGTGGGTGTCCTCGATCCGGCCGAATTGGGCACGCTGCCACAGGGTGTAGTCGACATACTGCACCGGCAGCGGGGCCCAGTCCGGTGCCTGGTTGGCGCTGCGGCAGGCGTAGGCCACCCCGAGGTCGGCGACCAGTGGCCGCAACGACCATCCGTCGGCGGCGATGTGGTGCACGACCGCGACCAGCACGTGCTCGTCATCGCTGAGGCGGAACAGGCTGACCCGCAAGGGGATATCGGTTTCCAGATCGAAGGTCTGCAGTGCCACCGATTCCAGCGCATCATGCAGTCGGCCGGGTGACCACCCGCTCGCATCGATGACATCCCAGCCGAAGTCGGCCCGCTCGGCGGGGACGACCACCTGGGCGGGCGTGCCGCCGGGAGCGGTGAACAGGGTGCGCAGGCTCTCGTGCCGGGCCACCACATCGGCCAGCGCCGCGCCCAGCGCCCCGACGTGGAGGGTGCCGGTCAGCCGCAGCGCCGCGGCCATGTTGTAGACCGGTGACGGGCCCTGTAACTGATCGATGAACCACAACCGGTTCTGGGCGAAGGACAACGGGATCACCGCCGGCCGCGCAACCGGCACCAGCGGCTGCAGCCGGCCTTCGCCCTCACCCAGACGCGGAGCCAGTGCCGCCACGGTGGGCGCCTCGAACACGGTCCGGACCGAAAGGTCCACGTCCAGTGCGGCGTTCACCGCTGCGACCAGACGCATCGTGGACAACGAATCGCCGCCGAGGTCGAAGAACGAGTCGTCGACGCCGACCCGGTCCACCCCGAGCACCTGGGCGTAGACGCCGGCCAGGATCTCTTCGGTGAGGTTGGCCGGGGCCCGGTACATCCGGGCCGCGTAGTCGGGTTCGGGCAGTGCGCGGGTGTCCAGTTTGCCGTTCACCGTCACCGGCAGGGCGGCCAGCCCGAGGACCGCGGCGGGCACCATGTAGCCGGGGAGCCGCTGGGCCAGCGCCGCCCGGGCCTCGGCCGGGTCGGCGGTGCCGGTGATGTAGCCGACCAGCCGCTTGTCACCCGGGCGGTCCTCGCGGGCGACCACCACCGCCTGCTCGACCCCGTCGAGGGCGGCCAGCGCCGAACGCACCTCACCGAGTTCGATCCGGAAGCCGCGGATCTTCACCTGTTCGTCGGCCCGGCCGAAGTACTGCAGCTGGCCGTCGGCGCCCCAGCGCACCAGGTCGCCGGTCCGGTACATTCGATCGCCTGCGCCGCCGAACGGGCAGGGCACGAATCGTGTTGCGGTCAGGGCGGATCGGTGCCAATACCCGACACCCACGCCGCGCCCGGCCACGTAGAGCTCGCCGATGACACCGGGACGGACCGGGCGCAGCCAGTCGTCCAGGACGAACAGCGCCGCGCCGGGCACCGGCGAGCCGATCGGAGGAGCGCCGGAGCCGGGCTGCAGCGGGGTGCTCTTGCTGACCCACATGGTCGTCTCGGTGGGGCCGTAGACATTCACCATCCGGCCGCGGGAGGCCCACCGGTCAACCAGTTCCGGCGGGCAGGGCTCGGCGCCGATGATCAGCGTCGCCGCTTCCAAGCCCGCCGGTGACAGCATGCTCACCGCCGACGGGGTTTGGGCGAACACCGTCACGCCTTCGCCGACGAGCAAGGCGTGGAAGTCTTCTGCCGACCGGACCACCGCGTCGGGTACCACCACCAGGCGTCCGCCGTGCAGCAATGCACCCCAGATCTCCCACACCGAGAAGTCGAACGCATAGGAGTGGAACTGGGTCCAGACCTGCTCCGCAGACAGCTCGATGCCGATCTCGAGGCCTTCGAACAGTTGGGTGACGTTGCGGTGGGTGACCGCGACACCCTTGGGCACACCGGTGGTCCCGGAGGTATAGATGATGTGCGCCAGGTCATCCGGGGCCGGGACCGGCAGCGGGGTCCGCGGACTTTCCGATGGCTCGATGCCGGGCTGGTCGACGGCGACGATCTCGATTCCGAGCCCGTGCAGGCGTTCGCCGAGTTCGCCGGTGGTGACGGCCGCGACGGGCGCGGTGTCGCCGAGCATGAACTCGACGCGTGCCGACGGCAGCGCCGGGTCGATCGGCAGGTAGGCCGCCCCCGACTTGAGCACCGCCAGGATCGACACGACGGCCTCGGCCGAGCGCGGGAAGAGCAGCGCCACAGTCTGTCCCGGGCCGGCGCCGGACCTGACCAGCCGGCGCGCCAGCCGATCGGAGTGCTCGTCGAGTTCCCGGTAGGTCAGCGAAGCGCCCCGGCCGGTGATGGCCACCGCGTCGGGGGTGCGCGCGGCGGCCGCTGCGAACAGTGCCGGAATCGAGGTGCCGGCCACCGGCTCGGCCAGCACCGCGCGCCCGCTCCAGCGTTCCAGCTGGGCGTCTTCGACGGTGTCCAGCGCGGTCAGCGACGACAGCGGCCGGTCCGGATCGGTGGTCATGGCCACCAGCACCCGTTGCAGCCGCTCGATCAGCGCCGCGATGTCTGCCGCGTCGAACAGATCGCGGTCGTATTCGACGCGCAGGCTCAGTTCCCGGCCGGGCTGCGTCTGGATCGCCAGCGGATAGTGGGTGGATTCGGTGGTCGATACGCCGGTGATGGCGAGTTCGTCGCCGCCCGCGCCACCGGACAGCGCGGCGGCGTCGACGGGATAGTTCTCATAGGCGAACAGGGTGTCGAACAGTTGGTCCTGGCCGGTGACCCGGTGGATGTCGGTCAGGGCCAGATGCTGATGGTCGATGGTGCCGTTGTACGCGGTCTGCAGTTGCCCGAGCAGATCTGCGGTGCTGGTACTCGCGGTGATGTTCGCGCGCACCGGCAGCGTGTTGATGAACAGGCCGACCATCGAGTCCACACCGGGGACCTCGGCGGGCCGGCCCGAGACGGTGGTCCCGAACACCACGTCGTGCCGGCCGGTGAGCCAGCACAACACCTGCGCGTACGCGGCCTGGAGCACGACGTTGGCGGTGGTGTGCCGGGCCCTGGCGAGCTCACCGACCGCGTGCCCGACTTCGGCCGGGAGCGTGAAGGTTTCGACGGCGCTGCGGCGGGGTTCGGCCGCGGTCCGCGGTCCGTTCGGCGCGGCGATCAAGGTGGGGGTGTCGAAGCCGTCGAACAGCCGGGCCCAGGCCGCGCGCGCCGCATCGCGGTCCCGGCCGGCCAGCCAACTGACGTACTGCCGATACGGTGTCGTCACGGGCAGCCGGTGTCCGTGGTAGCCGGCGAAGATCTCGCCCAGCAGGATCGGCATCGACCACCCGTCGAGCACGATGTGGTGATTGGTCAGCACGAACCGGTAGCGGTCCGGCCCGACGTTGATCAGCGCCGCCCGGAAGGCGGGCCGGCCGGCCAGGTCGCAGACCGCGGCGCGTTCGTCGGCGCAGATCCGGGCGATCTGCTCATCGCCGTCGGCATGCTCATACCGCCAGGACAGCGCGGGGTCGGCCGGGATGACCTGGACCGGTTCGCCGAACCGCTGATGGAAGTGGGCCACCAGATTCGGATGCCGGGTGAGCACCGTGTGCACGGCGTCGCGCAGCCGTCCCTCGTCCAGCCGCCCGGTCACGCCGATGTCCAGCTGCCCGGCGTACAGGTCGTCGGCGCCCGCGCCGGTGTGGGCATGGAACAGCAGACCCTGCTGTACGGGGGTCAGCGGCAGCACGTCGGCCACCCGGTGAATGCGCTGCAGTTCGTCGATCTGGTGCTGGGTCAGGCTTGCGGGGCGGATGTCCGACGGGGTCAGCCCGCCCCCGCCGTCGCGCACGTGGGCGCAGATACCGGTCAGGGCGTCGAACCACAGCCGGCTCAGCCGGGCGACCTGGTCCCGGTCGAGTGCCGACGGCGCCCACGTCCAATTCGCATGCAGCGCAGGGCCGTCGGCGGTGTCGACGGTGCCGGCGTTCAGATCCAGGGTGTGCATCAGCGGCATGTCCGTGGCGGCGGCGGCGCGGGCGAGGTCCCCGTCCTGCCCCATCCGCCAGAGGTCTTCGGACAGTTGGCCGGTACCGGCTTGGCGGCCCAGGTAGTTGAACCCGATCGCGGGATCCGGTGCGGCCAGCCCACTGTCGGGGTTCAGGTAGCGCAGCAGGCCGTAGGTCAACGGGTCCGGAAGGGCACGCAGTTGTTCCTTGGCGTCCTTGACCGCGGCACCCAGTGCGGCATCACCGGCGATCACCTGCGCCCAGGACAGCTCGCCCACCGACAGCGCCACCGGATATTTGGTGGTGAACCATCCGACCGTGCGCGACAGGTCGATATCGCCGCCCAGCTCTTCGTGACGGCCGTGTCCTTCGACGTCGATGCCGACCAATGCCTCGCCCGCGGCGGTGAATTCCGCTGCGGCCATGGCGAAGGCGATCAACAGGATGTCATTGATCCCGGCGTGGAACGCGGCGGGCACCTCGCTCAGGAGCGTGGCGGTGGTCTCGGCATCCAGTTGCGCCGACAGATGACCGGCGTTGGCGAACGTGTCGACCCCGGGCCGCAGCGCGGGCAGCGCGGCCGGGGTGTCGGCGACGCGCTGCCAGTCCGCGGCGAGGCCGACGACCTCCGGGTGCCGGGCCTGCTCGCCGAGCAGGGTCGCCCACCGCTGGAACGACGTCCCTCCGGCGGGTAGCACCACCGGCTGCCCGACGTGGTGCTGACCCCACGCGATGTTTATGTCCTCCAACAGGATTCGCCAGGATACCGCGTCGACGGCGAGGTGATGCACGATGACCGCCAGCCGGCCGGTGCACCTCGCCCACACCGCGCGCAGCATCGTGCCGGCCGCGGGGTTCAACCGCGACCGCGCCGCCGCGACCGCCTCCTCGGACAGCTCGTCGACGGTCTGTAGGCAGTCCCTGGCATCCACCGCTCCCGGTTCGGGCACCGCCAGCGCACCGTCCTGCGCCCGCAGTCGCAGCGTGGCGTGGCGATCCAGCAGGGCCTGCAGCACCACCGCGACATCGCCTTCGGTGACCCCGGCCGGGGCCTGTATCAACATCGTCTGGTTGAACTGGTCCACCGGACCCGGCACCTCGGCCAGCCACCGGATGATCGGGGTGGGCGCCACCGGGCCGACCGCGTCGTCATCGGATTGTGCCCCGCGACCGGTCGTCTCGGCGACCCTGGCCAGCCGGGCCACCGTCTGTTCGACGAAGATGTCGCGCGTGCGGCAGGTCAGCCCGGCCGCCCGGGCCCGCGTCACCACCTGCATCGAGGAGATGCTGTCGCCGCCGAGATCGAAGAAGGAATCGTCGATCCCGACGCGGTCCACACCGAGCACGTCGGCGAAGATCCCGGCCAGGGTCTCCTCGACCGCGGTACCGGGGGCCCGGTATTCCCCTGCGGCATAGTCGGGCGCCGGCAGCGCGCGGGTGTCGAGCTTGCCGTTGGGCGTCAGTGGCAACTCCGGCACCGGTACCAACGCGGCCGGAATCATGTAGGCCGGCAACCGGTCCGCCAACGCGATGCGGACCAGGGCGGGGTCCACCGCACCGGTGACGTAGCCGACCAGACGCTTGTCCCCCGGCCGGTCCTCACGGGCCACCACGGCCGCCTGCCGCACACCGTCCACCGCGGCCAGGGCGGTACGCACCTCACCGAGTTCGATGCGGTACCCGCGGATCTTGACCTGCTCGTCGACGCGGCCCAGGTAGTCCAGCTGCCCGTCGGCGCGCCAGCGCACCAGGTCCCCGGTGCGGTACATCCGGGCCCCAGCCCAGCCGAACGGGCAGGCCACGAAGCGGGACGCGGTCAACCCGCCGCGGCGCACATACCCGGCCGCCACCCCGGCACCGGCCACATACAGCTCACCGACCACGCCGACCGGGACCGGACGTAACATGTTGTCCAGCACGAACATTGACGCTCCGGGCACCGGCCTGCCGATGGGCACCACGCCCGGCTCCGGGGTCAGCGGCGCGCTGACGCCCGCGTAGACGGTGGCCTCGGTGGGACCGTAGGCGTTGATCATCGCGCCGCGCGCACGGCCGGCCCACCGTTGCACCAGTTCGGCCGGGCAAGCCTCACCGGCGACCACCAGCGTGACGTCGTCGAGCCCGGCGGGCGACAGCGCCGCGGCCGCCGACGGGGTCTGGCTGAGCACCGTGACCCCCTCGTCGACCAGCAGCGCGTGCAGGTCTTCCGGGGCGCGGGCCGCCGATTCGGGCACCACGACCAGCCGGCCGCCGCGCAGCAGCGCACCGAAGATCTCCCAGACCGAGACGTCGAATGCCAGCGAATGCCACTGCGACCACACGCCGGTGGCCGGCAGCCCCGAGTCCGGCGCGGTCAGCAGGGCGACGACGTTGCGGTGCGTCACCGCAACGCCTTTGGGCACACCGGTGGTGCCCGAGGTGTAGATCAGATAGGCCAGGTCAGCGGCGGCAGGCGGGGTCAGCGGCGCACCGGGCGGCGCGTCCACACCCGTGCCTGCGACATCGATGACCGGGATGGCGGAGTTCTCCAGCAGACCCGCGGTGGCCGCGGTCGCGATGACGGCGACCGGCTCCGCGTCGGCGAGCACGAACTCGATCCGCGCGGCCGGCAGCGCCGGGTCGATCGGCAGATAAGCCGCGCCGGACTTGAGCACCGCCAGGATGGCCACGATGGCATCGGCCGAGCGCGGAAGGAGCAGCGCCACCGACTGTCCCGGTCGGGCGCCGCACCCGGTGAGCACGTGCGCCAGCCGGTCGGCCGCCTCGCCGAGTTCGCGGTAGGTCAGCGAGTGCCCCTGGTAGGTGAGCGCAGGCGCGTCCGGGGTGCGCTGCACGGTGGCGGCGAACAGTTCCGGAATCGACGCGTCCGGGCCACCGTCGGCCAGGGCCGCCCGGTTCCCGATCAGGTCCAGGTGCGCACGCTCGGCGTCGTCGAGCACCTGCACCGACGACAGCGTCCGGGCCGGGTCCGCCGCCAGGGCGGTCAGCATCCGCTGCAGGCGGCCGGTGAGCGTTTCGATGGTGGCGGCGTCGAACACATCGGTGCGGTACTCGACGGTGCCCGCGATACCGGCGAGTTCACCGTCGGCGGTCCAGCATTCGCCGAGTGAGAAGGTCAGGTCCATGCGGGCGGTCTTGGTGTCCACCGGCAGCGGGGTGACCTGCAGGTCGCCCAGCGCCAGGCCGGCGGCCGGGGTGTTACCCGTGCCCGGCAGGTTCTGCCAGGCCAGCATCACCTGCACCAGCGGGTGATGGGTCAGACTTCGGGTCGGGTTGAGCCGCTCCACCAGCACATCGAAGGAGACGTCCTGGTTCTCGTAGGCGGCCAGGCTGCGGTGCTGCACCTGGGCCAGCAGCTCGGCGAATGTCGGGTCACCTGCCACCTCGACGCGCAGCACCAGGGTGTTGACGAAAAACCCGACGAGTTCGTCGAGCGCGGCGTCCCGCCGACCGGCGATCGGGAAACCCACCGCCACATCCGAACTCGCGCTGAGTCGGGACAACAGCGCGGCCAGTGCGGCCTGCACCACCATGAAGCTGGTGGCGTTGTGTTCGCGGGCCACCCGGGCGATCTGCGCCTGCAGTTCGGCTGGCCACTGCACCGGCACGGTGGCACCGCGCTGGTCGGCGACCTGGGGGTAGGGCCGATCGGTCGGCAGCTGCAACCGCTCGGGCAGGCCGGCCAGGGCATGTTCCCAATGAGCCAGCTGCGCGGCGATGGCACTGTTGCCGTCCTGAAGCTCGCCGAATTGGGCGCGCTGCCAGAGCGTGTAGTCGACGTACTGCACCGGCAGTTCCCGCCATCCGGGCGCGACACCGGCACATCGGGCGACGTAGGCCATGCCCAGGTCGCGGGCCAGCGGCGTGATCGACCAGCCGTCGGCGGCGATGTGGTGCACGGCCGCCACCAGCACGTGCACCTCCGGGCCGATCCGGAAAAGCACTGCCCGCAAGGGTATTTCAGCGGACAGGTCGAACGGGTCGCGGGTGGCGGCGGCGACGGCCCGGTCCACCCGGTCGGCCGGCCAGTCTTCGGCATCGACGGTCTGCCAGCCGAACCGCGCCCGGTCGGCGGGGATCACGATCTGCTGCGGCACCCCGTCGGGTGCGGCGAACAAGGTGCGCAGACTCTCGTGCCGGGCCACCACATCGGCCAGCGCCGCCTGCAGCGCACCGGTATCGAGCTGTCCTTGCAGCCGCATCGCCGTCGCGAGGTTGTACACCGCAGAGGGGCCCTGCAGTTGCTCCAGGAACCACAGCCGGTTCTGGGCGAACGACAGCGGGATGACCGCCGGGCGCGGTCCGGCCACCAGCGGATCCAGGCCGGCCGCGGCGCCGTCCAGTCGCTGAGCCAGCCCCGCGACGGTGGGCGCCTCGAACACCGCACGCACGGCCAGGTCGGTGCCGAGGCTGCTGTTGACCGCCGCGATCAGCCGCATCGCGATGATGCTGTCGCCGCCGAGGTCGAAGAACGAGTCGTCGACGCCCACCCGGTCGCGGCCAAGCAGATCCGCGTACAGGCCGGCGAGGATCTCCTCGACCGGATTGCCCGGGCCGCGATAGGCGCCCCCGGTGTATTCCGGTGCGGGCAGGGCCCGGGTGTCCAGCTTGCCGTTGGCCGTCAGCGGCAACCGGTCCAGGACCATGATCGCCGCGGGCACCATGTAGGCCGGCAATCGTTGCGAAAGCGCGGTGCGGAGCACGCCCGGGTCGGCGTCACCGGTCACGTAGCCGACCAGCCGCTTGTCCCCCGGCCGGTCCTCGCGGGCGACCACCACTGCCTGCCGCACACCGTCGAGGGCGTTCAACGCGGTCCGCACGTCGCCGAGTTCGATGCGGTAGCCGCGGATCTTCACCTGCTCGTCGGCGCGGCCCAGATAGCGCAGTTGACCGTCCGGTCCCCAGCACACCAGGTCGCCGGTGCGGTACATCCGTTGTCCCGGCGCCCCGAACGGGCAGGCCAGGAAACGTGTTCCGGTCAGCGCGGGCCGGCCCAGATAGCCGACGCCCAGCCCGGTGCCCGCCACGTACAGCTCACCGATCACACCGGGTGGCACCGGCCGCAGCCAGCCGTCCAGCACGAACAGACCCGCGCCGCCGACCGGGGTGCCGATCGGCACCACGCCGCCGCCGGGCGCCAAGGGCGCGCTGACGGCCACGCACATCGTGGTCTCGGTGGGCCCGTAGGCATTCACCATCACCCGCCCGGGGGTCGCCCATCGCTCGACCACATCCGGCGGGCAGGCCTCCCCGACCACCACCAGCGTGGTCGATTCCAGCCCTTGCGGGGACAAGACCGCTGCCGCGGAAGGAGTTTGAGTCAGCACGGTGACGCCTTCGGAGACCAGCACCGCGTGCAGATCCGGAGCGGAGCGGGCCACCGTATCCGAGATCACCACCACCCGGCCGCCGCGCAGCAGGGCCCCGAAGATCTCCCACACCGAGACGTCGAACGCCGGTGAATGCGCATGGCTCCACACCCCGGCAGGCGGCAGGCCCGCCTTCAGCGAACCGAGCAGCTGCGTCACGTTGGCGTGGGTGAGGCCCACGCCCTTGGGTACGCCGGTGGTGCCCGAGGTGTAGATCACATACGCCAGGTCGTCTGCGGCCGGGCCCGGCAACGGTGCGCCCGGCTGCATCAGGATCGACGGGTCGTCCACGTCGACGACCACACCGCCGAAGCCGGTCAGCCGGTCGGCGAATTCCGTGCTGGTGATCGCCACCGCGGGGTTCGCGTCGGCAAGCACGAACTCGATGCGCTCGGCGGGCCAGCCCGGATCCAGTGGCAGGTACGCCGCTCCGGTCTTCAGCACCGCCAGCATGGTGGCGACGGCTTCGGCGGATCGCGACAGCAGCAGCGCCGCGCAGCGGCCCGGGCCCACACCGTGTTCGGCGAGCAAGTGCGCCAGCCGATTCGAGACCGTGTCCAACTCGGCATATGTCACGTGGCGATGCCCGTCGCTGACCGCGACCGCCGTCGGGATGCGGCCGGCATGCTCGGTGAACAGGTCCAGCATCGACACGTCCGCCGCGGGCCGGGTCAGCTCGCCCCGGTGACCGACGGCGTCCAGACGCGTCCGCTCCTGCTCGGTGAGCAGGTCCACCGACGACAACGTCCGCCCGGTGTCAGAGGTCAGCGCCACCAGGACGGTGCGTAACCGCGCCACCAACACCTCGACGCTCGCCGCGTCGAACACGTCGGTGCGGAATTCGACGATGCCGTTGATACCGGCCGGGTCGCCGGCATCGTTCCAGCGCTCGGACAGCGAGAACGCCAAATCCATCCGGGCCGACTGGGTGTCGACCGGAAGGGGGGTGACCTCCAGATCGCCGAGCACCAGTCCGGCCGCCTCGTCGGCGTGTTGCCAGGGCAGGTTCTGCCAGCCCAGCATCACCTGCACCAGCGGGTGATGGGTCAGGCTGCGGGTCGGGTTGAGTCGCTCGACCAGCACCTCGAACGGCACGTCCTGGTGCTGATAGGCGGCCAGGCTGCGGCTGCGCACCTGGTCCAGGAGTTCGGCGAGGGTGGGGTTGCCGGCCAGGTCGACGCGCAGCACCAACGTGTTGACGAAGAACCCAACCAGATCGTCGAGTGCCGGGTCCCGGCGCCCGGCAATCGGAAATCCTGCGGCCACATCGGAATTGGCGGTGATCTTGGCGAGCAGCACCGCCAGCCCGGCCTGGATCACCATGAAGCTGGTGGCGTTGTGCTCGCGTGCCACCCGGGCGATCTGGGTCTGCAATTCCGCCGGCCAGTTCACCTCGACGGTGGCGCCGCGCTGATCGGCGACCGCCGGATAGGGCCGATCGGTGGGCAGTTCGAGCCGCTCCGGCAGGCCGGCCAGGGCGCCTTCCCAGTAGGCCAGCTGTTCGGCGATCGGGCTGGCAGGGTCGTCGATATCGCCCAGTTGGACGCGCTGCCACAACGTGTAGTCGACGTACTGCACCGCCAGTGGTGCCCACCCCGGCGCCCGGCCGGTGCTCCTGCCGGCGTAGGCCAGGCCCAGATCTGTCACCAGCGGGCGTAGCGACCAGCCGTCCGCGGCGATGTGGTGTACCACCGCGACCAGCAGGTGCTCATCCTCGTCCGTGCGGAAAAGTGTTGCCCGTACCGGGATTTCGGCGGCGATATCGAACGCGTACTGGCCCGCCGCTCGGATCTCGCCCGCCAGCCGGTCCTGCGCCCACCCCACGGCGTCCACGACGTCGCAGGTGATCTCGGCCTGCCCGGCGGGCACGATCACCTGTTCGGGAGTTCCGTCCGTCGCGGTGAACCGGGTACGCAGGCTCTCGTGCCGGGCCACCACATCGGTCAGCGCCGCCCGCAGTGCACCGGTATCGAGCCGGCCGCGTAGCCGCAGCGCCACCGGCATGTTGTACATCGGCGACGGGCCCTGCAGTTGGTCGATGAACCACAACCGGTTCTGTGCGAAGGACAACGGAATCGTCGCGGGGCGCTGCACGGCGACCAACGGTTCCCGTTGTGCCGCACCGTCGCCGACCCGCAGCGCCAGCTGCGCCACCGTCGGCGCCTCGAACACGGTGCGCACCGGCAGCTCGGCACCCAGCGCGGTGTTGATCGCCGCGATCAACCGCATGGTGGACAGGGAATCGCCGCCGAGGTCGAAGAACGAATCGTCGACACCGACCCGCTCGACGTCGAGCAGTTCCGCGTAGATCTCGGTCAACACTTCCTCGACAGCGCCCGACGGTGCGCGGTACCGCGCGGCGTCCTGGTAGTCCGGTGCGGGCAGGGCGCGGGTGTCCAGCTTGCCGTTGACCGTCACCGGTATGGCGTCCACGCCGATCACCGCTGCGGGCACCATGTAGCCGGGGAGCCGCTGGGCCAGCGCCGCGCGCGCGTCGCCCGGGTCGGCGGTGCCGGTGATGTAACCGACCAACCGCTTGTCACCGGGGCGGTCCTCGCGGGCGATCACCACCGCCTGCTCCACGCCGTCGAGGGCGGCCAGCGCCGAACGCACCTCACCGAGTTCGATGCGGTAGCCGCGGACCTTGACCTGTTCGTCGGCGCGTCCGAAGTAGTCCAGCTGCCCGTCGGGCCGCCAGGACACCAGGTCGCCGGTCCGGTACATCCGCTGACCGGGCGCCCCGAACGGGCATGCCATGAATCGTGTTGCCGTCAAGGCGGACCGGCGCCAATAGCCGATGCCCACTCCACGACCGGACAGATAGAGTTCGCCCACCACGCCGGGGGGCACCGGGCGCAGCCGTTCGTCGAGCACGAAGAATGCCGCGCCTGCGGTCGGCGCACCGATGGGCGGCGCCCCTGAACCCGCCGCCAGTGGTGCGCTCTTGCACAGCCACATCGTGGTCTCGGTCGGCCCATAGACGTTGACCATGGTGCGGCCGGGCGCCCAGCGGTCCACCATTTCGGGCGGGCAGGCCTCGGCGCCGATCACCAGGGCGGCCGCATCCAGTCCGTCGGTGGACAATACCGCTGCGGCAGAGGGTGTCTGGGTGAGTACGGTGACCCGTTCGCGCACCAGCAGGTCATGGAAGTCGTCGGCCGATCGCGCCACCGCGTCGGGCACCACGACCAGCCGCCCGCCGTGCAACAGCGCGCCCCAGATCTCCCACACCGAGAAGTCGAACGCATACGAGTGGAACTGGGTCCACACCTGGTGCGGGGACAGCTCGATGCCGATCTCCAGGCCGTCGAACAACTGGGTGACGTTGTGCTGGGTGACGGCCACCCCCTTGGGCATACCGGTGGTGCCGGAGGTGTAGATGATGTGTGCCATGTCGCCGGGCAGCGGTGCCGGCGGCGGGGTGCCGGGCTGCGCCGCGAGCGCGGGATCGTGCACGTCGATGACCCGGACACCGGACCCGTCGAACCGGTCGGCCAGGTCATGTGTGGTGACGGCGACCACCGGCGCGGAATCGGCCAGCATGAACCCGATGCGCGCCGCCGGCAGTGCCGGATCCATCGGCAGGTAGGCCGCGCCGGCCTTGAGCACCGCCAGGATCGCCACCACCGCCTCCGCCGACCGCGAGAACAGCAGCGCCACAGACTGTCCCGGGCCCGCGCCGGCGGTGCGCAGCAGGTGCGCCAACCGGTTGGCGGCCTCGTCGAGTTCGCGGTAAGTCAGCGTCCGGTCACCGCACACCACTGCCACCGCTTCCGGGGCGCGCGTCACCTGCGCGGCGAACATCTCCGTGACCGTCGTCTGGGTTGCCGGCCGGGTCAACACGCCGCGGTTGCCCCAATGATCCAGTTGGGCGTGCTCGGCCTCCTCGAGCAGGTCGACCGTTGCCGGCCGACGACCCGGATCGGCGGTCAGCGCGGACAGCACCCGGCGCAGCCGCCCGACGAGCGCCCCGACGGTGTCCGCATCGAAGATGTCGGTGCGGAACTCGACGTTCACCTCCAGTCCGGCCGGCTCGCCGTCCTGGTCCCACCGTTCACCCAGCGAGAAGGCCAGGTCCATGCGGGCGGTCTCGGTGTCGACCGGGAGCGGGGTCACCTGCAGATCGCCGAGTGCCAGTCCCGCCGCGTCACCGGCCTGCCAGGCGAAGTTCTGCCAGCCCAACAAGACCTGGACCAACGGGTGATGGGTCAGGCTGCGGGTCGGGTTGAGCCGTTCGACCAGCACCTCGAAGGGCACGTCCTGATGTTCGTAGGCGGCCAGGCTGCGCAGGCGGACCTGGGCCAGCAGCTCTTCGAAGGTCGGGTCACCGGACAGGTCGACACGCAGCACCAGGGTGTTGACGAAGAAGCCGACCAGATCGTCGAGCGCTTCGTCGGTGCGCCCGGCGATCGGGAAGCCCACGGCCACATCGGTTGTCGCGGCCACCCGGGACAGCAGCGCGGCGAACGCGGCCTGGATCACCATGAAGCTGGTCGCATTGTGCAGACGGGCCACCCGGCGGACCTGCTGCTGCAACTCCGTCGGCCACTGCATGGACACCCGGGCACCGTGATGATCGGCCACCGCGGGATAGGGCCGATCGGCCGGTAGCTGCAGCCGCTCGGGCAGGCCGGCGAGGGCCTCTTCCCAGTAGGTCAGCTGCGCGGCGATGGGACTCGCGCTGTCCTCGATATCACCCAGCTGCGCCCGCTGCCACAGCGTGTAGTCGATGTACTGCACCGGCATCGGCGCCCAGGCGGGCGCCTGCCCCGCGCAGCGGCTGGCGTACGCCAGTCCCAGGTCGCGCACCAGCGGGGTGATCGACCACCCGTCGGCGGCGATGTGATGCACCACGGTGACCAGCACGTGTTCGCTGTCACCGACTCGGAACAGCTTGGCGTGGAACGGAATCTGCGTGGCGAGATCGAATGTGTGGCGGGTCGTCGTGCCCACCGCCTCGTCGAGTCGGGCTGCCGGCCAGCCACCGGCGTCGATCACGTCCCAGCCGATGTCGGCCTGCTCGGCGGGCAGCACCACCTGCTGCGCGGTGCCACCGGGGGCGGCGAACAGGGTGCGCAGGGATTCGTGGCGACCGACCACGTCGCTCAGAGCGGCGCGCAACGCGGTGGCGTCGAGTCTGCCGCGCAATCGCAGCGCCACCGCCAGGTTGTAGATCGGCGACGGGCCCTGCAACTGATCGAAGAACCACAACCTGTTCTGCGCGAAGGACAACGGCACCACCTCGGGCCGCGTCCCGGCCACCAGCGGTTCGAGCCGGCGCGCGTCGCCGCCCACCCGTGGCGCCAGCTGGGCGACCGTGGGTGCCTCGAATACCGTGCGCACCGAGAGGTCGGCATCCAGGCTGGTGTTGACGGCGCCGATCAGGCGCATGGCGGACAACGAGTCACCACCGAGGTCGAAGAACGAATCATCCACCCCGACCCGCTGCAGGCCCAGCACCTGCGCGTAAATGTCGGCGAGGATCTCCTGCACCGCACCCACCGGGGCGCGGTAGCCGTCGGCATCGGAATACTCCGGCGCGGGAAGGGCTTTGCGGTCCAGTTTGCCCGAGGAGGTCAACGGCATCTCGTCGAGCACGACGATGTGCGGCGGCACCATGTATTCGGGCAGCCAGGTGCTCAGCCGCTGGCGCACGGCACTGATCTTGGTGCTGCTGTGCGGCTCGTTGGCCACCACGATGTGCTGATGCGCAGCGGGCAGATACACATCGGTCAGCACGGCGTCGGCCGGCGTGACGAAGACGGCGTCCACGGTGCCCGGTTCGGTGCCCCAGGTGACGGCGACGCGATACCCGGCACCGGCGCCGAGCTGATGCAGCTGGTCGGGGACCACGCCGGCGGCCTCGGCGGTACCGGCCGCCGCACTGTGTCCGGCGGCCAGGGCGTGTTCGTTGCGTACGTCGGTGAGCACGCCGGCGCGCGGAATACCGCTGACCCGAACGGCATCCGGGCGCTCGGCGGTCAACCGGCGCCGCAGTTCGGGCAGGCCGGCAAACTCGGTCCATGGCCAGCTGGGTGCCGCGGCCACCGAGCGCACCGCGGCGGGGGCCTTGTGGATGGTGACGTCGTAGCGGTAGCGGCTGAGTTCGTTGTCGGCCGAACCGCGTTTGACCTGGATGTCGAGCCCGGCCGCGGCGGCGGCGGAATCCGCCCACCGGGTGAAGAATTCCGGGGCCAGCAGCAGCTCGGGCTCACCGAGCACGGCGTGCTGCACCCGCTGGCGGAACACCGTGGCATCGAAGGTCTTCGGGCTGCCGTCGCCGCCGAACCGGGCCAGCACGATGCCGGTCTGGAAGGCGTTCTGCAGGGTCTGGTTGCGGACGTCGCCGATGAACAGGGTGCCGCCGGGGACCAGCAGTTCCATCGCGTTGTCGATGACCTCGGCGAGGTAGGCCGCGTTGGGGAAGTACTGCACGACCGAGTTCACGACGATGGTGTCGAAGTGTCCGCGCGGCAGCCCGTCGATGTCATGGGCGGGCCGGGCCGACAGTTCGACCCGGTCGCGCCACGGGATCTGCAACTCGCGCAGGTCATGTGCGAGCTTGTCGATGGCCGCCGGTGAGATGTCGGTGGCGACATAGCGTTGCGCGTGTGGGGCGATCTGGGACAGCAGCAGTCCCGAGCCGGCGCCGATCTCCAGCACCTGACGCGGTCGCAGCGCGAGGATCCGGTCGACCGTCGTCGACCGCCACTCCTGCATTTCGGTCAGCGGTATCGGGTCCCCGGTGTAGCTGCTGTTCCAGCCCCGGAAGTCCGAACCGAACGCGGTGGTCTCACCCTCGGCCGCGTACAGCTCGTCGTAGATGGTCTGCCACTCGTCGACGATCTCGTCGTCGTGCCGGGTGTCGCGGTGGCCGCCGGTGGCCTGTTCGAAGGTGATGTATGCGACCAGCTGGGATCCGGTGGTGCCGTGGTGCACGGTGGCGGCCGCCTGGCTGACCTGCGGGCAGGCCAGCAGCGCGCTCTCGATCTCGCCGAGTTCGATGCGCTGCCCGCGCAGCTTGATCTGGGTGTCGACGCGGCCCAGGTAGTCCAGCGTGCCGTCGGTGTTCCAGCGCGCCAGGTCACCGGTGCGGTACATCCGTTCGGGTTGGCCGTCAACGGGATTCGGGAAGGGATTGGGGATGAATCGCTCGGCGGTCAACCGCACCCGGCCCAGGTAGCCGTGCGCCAGTGCGGGCCCGGCCAGATACAGCTCCCCCACCACGCCGACGGGAACCGGGTTGAGTTGCGCGTCGAGCACCAGGGTGCGCATACCGGCGATCGGCGAGCCGATGTTGACCGGCCGGTCGGACGTCAGCGGTGTGCCCGTCGCCCAGATGGTGGCCTCGCTGGGACCGTAGGCGTTGTGCATCCGCCGACCCGGGGCCCAGGCGTGCACCAATTCGTCCGGGCAGGCCTCGCCTCCGGTGACCAGGGTGGTCAATCCGTCCAGCCGCGGCCGGTCCAGCGAGGCCACCACCGTCGGCGTCAGCAGCGCGGCGCTCACCCGGTTGTCGTGCATCAAGGTGGTGAGCGCCGCACCGGCGTACACCTCGCGCGGTGCCACCACCAGGGCCGCTCCGGCACCGGTGGCCATCAACAATTCGAAGAGGGAGGCGTCGAAGGTCGGTGCGGCCACCATCAACACGCGCGCGTCCGCGGCCAATCGGTAACTCTCGCGTTGGGCGGCGGCCGCTCCCAGCAGGCCCGCATGGCTGACCGCGACACCCTTGGGTTCGCCGGTGGAACCCGAGGTGAAGATGACGTAGGCGGTGTTGTCCACGCCCAGTGCCGCGTGCCGGTCGGCATCGGTGACCGGTCCGGCGCCGAACCGGGTCAGGTCCAGGTCGTCGATCCGCAGCACCGGACGCGGACCGGACCCGGGCACGGTGTCGGCGGCCGACGTCAGGACGCACCTCGCGCCGACCGAATCCAGCACGGTGGCAATGCGTTCCACCGGGTGGGTGCGGTCCACCGGTACGTAGCTGCCGCCCGCCTTGAGCACCGCCCACCACGCCACGACCAGCTCGGCGCTGCGGTCGATCGCGACACCCACGGCGGATTCCGGCCCGATGCCCGACCCGATCAGCTTGCGCGCCAACCGGTTGGACCATTCGTCGAGCTCACGGTAGGAGAAGCTGCGGCTGCCGTCGATCACCGCGACGGCCGCCGGATCGGCATGCAGCGCCTCGGTCAGCAGCTGCACCGCGGTTCCCACCGGGGCCCGCCCGCCGACACCGGAGAAGCGCTCCAACCGGGCTCGTTCGTCGGCGTCGAGAAGGTTGACCGACAGCAGTTTTCGGTCCGGGTCGGCGGTCATCGCGGCCAGCAGCCGGTGCATCCGTCCGGTCAGGGCGTCGATGCCGGCCGGGGTGAACACATCGGTGTCGTACTCGATGTGCAGGCTCAGCTCACGGCCCGGCAGCGCCTCCACGGTCAGCGGGTAATGGTTGTACTCACGGTTGGTGAACCCGGCCATGACCAAGTCGTCACCGAGCGGCACGTCGGTGTCGATCGGATAGTTCTCGTAGACGAACAGGGTGTCGAAGAGCTGTTCGTGACCGGTCGCGCGGTGGATCTCGGCCAGGGCCAGGTGCTGATGGTCGAGGGTGTCGTTGTGCGCGGTCTGCAGTTGATCCAGCAGATCGGCGACGGTGGTGGCGCCGGTCAGGCGGGCCCGCACCGGCACGGTGTTGATCAACAGGCCCACCATCGATTCCGCGTCGGCCACCTCGAGTTGGCCCATCCGGGACCGCGCCGTGCCGAAAACGACATCGTGGTTGCCGGTCAGCGAGCTCAGCAGCACCGCCCAGGCGCCCTGCAGCACGGTGCTCACCGTGGTGTGGCATGAGCGGGCCAACTCGCCCAGGGCTGCTGTGGTCTGCTCCGGTATCCGGACCGTCGCAAAACCGCGCTGTCCCAACCCCAATCGATCCTGCAGCCGATGCCGGGGGCCGACCAAGGTGGGCGTGTCGAACCCGGCGAGCACCTGTGACCATGCCGCCCGCGCCTGGTCCAGGTCGCGGTCGGCCAGCCAGGTGATGAACGTGCGGTAGGACGCCGCCGCGGGCAGTCGCTGCCCGAAATAGCTGGCGAAGATCTCGCGCAGCAGGATCGGCATGGACCAGCCGTCGAGCACGATGTGATGGTTGGTCAGCACGAACCGGTACCGGTCTGCCGCGACGCGGATCAGCGCGGCCCGGAATGCCGGCTGAGTGCCGAGATCGCCCACCGCGGCGCACTCGGCGACGGACAACCTCTCGATCTCATCCTCGACGTTCACCGCGTCGGCGCTGAAATCCAGGTAGCGCCAGGCGATCACCGGGTCGGCCAGAATGACCTGCACCGGTTCGTCGTACTGACTGCAGAATTGGGCGGCCAAGTGCGGATGCCGGGCCACCACGGCGCGCACCGCGTCATGCAACCGATCCGGGTCCAGCGTGCCGGCCAGCGTGAAATCCAGCTGGACGGCGTACATGTCGACGTTCTCCAGCGCGGTGCTGGTGTGGAACAGAAGTCCGTGCTGCAGCGGGGTGAGCGGCAGGATGTCGGCGATGCGGCGGCTGCGCTGCAATTCGTCGATCTGGTGCTGGCGCAGGCGCGCCGGGGCGATGTCGGATGGGGTCAGCCCGCCGCCGCCGGCCCGCACGTGGGCGCAGATTCCGGTCAGGGCCTCGAACCACAGCCGGCTGAGCCGGGTGATCTGGTCATGGTCGAGGACCGAGGGCGCCCACGTCCAGTCCACCTGCAGGTGCGGTCCCGCTTCGGTGTCGACGGTGCCGGCATTCAGTTCGACGGTGTGCGACAACGGGATCGGCAGCGCGCCGGCGACGCCGGTGCTCGACATCCCGTCCGGGCCGAGCCGCCACAGGCTTTCGATTCCGTCGATGGCCGGAAAACCCAGTCGGCCAAGGTAGTTGAAGCCGATGGTGGGTTCGGCGCCGTCCAGCTCGACATCGGGGTTGAGGTACCGCAGCAGACCGTAGGTCAGCGGATGCGGCAGGGCGCGCAGCTGTTCCTTGGCGTCCTTGAGCACGCCGCCCAGCGCGGCCTCGCCCGCGCGGATCTGTGCCCACGGCACCCCGCCGCGTCGTTCGCCCGGGCCGACCGACAGCGCCACCGGATACTTGGTGGTGAACCAGCCGACGGTGCGCGACAGGTCGACGTCGGCGCCCAACTCTTCATGGCGGCCGTGACCCTCGACGTCGATGGCGACCGGCACCGCCGGATCGTCGGCGAATTCGGCCAGCGCCAGGGCGAACCCGATCAGCAGGATGTCCTGGACCCCGGCGTGGAACGCGGCGGGCACCTCGCCGAGCAGCAGGCGGGTGTGCTCGGCGTCCAGGGTGACGGTCAGCCGGCCCGCCGTCTGGTAGGTGTCCGCGGGACGCGGCGGGCCCAACACCTGCGGCACAGATGTCAATGCTCGCCAGGCCGGTGCCCGCTCGGTCACCTCCGCTGACTGTGCGTGCTCGGTGAGCAGCGTGGCCCACCGCTGGAACGAGGTGCCGGTGGGCGCCAGCCGCACCGGCTGCCCTGCGCGGTGTTGGTGCCACGCGATGTTGATGTCCTCCAGCAGGATTCGCCACGAGACACCGTCCACCGCAAGGTGGTGCACGACCAGGGCCAGCTCACCACTGGTGGTGGCCCACACCGCGCTGAGCACGGTCCCGGCCGCCGGGTTCAGCAGCGAGCGGGCACTGAGCACCGCCGCGTCGGACAGTTCGTCCACCACGCGCAGGCAGTCACGGGCGTCCACTGCGCCGGGCTCGGGGACGTACAGTCCACCGTCTTTCACCCGCAGCCGCAGCATGGCGTGCTTGTCCAGCACCGCTTGCAGCACCGTCGTCACGTCGGCTTCGATCACCCCGGCCGGCGCCTGCAGCACCAGCGTCTGGTTGAACTGGTCGGTCGGCCCGTCCTGAGCCGCCAGCCAGCGCATGATCGGCGTGGGTGTCACCGCGCCGATCCCCTCGTCGACCACGGCGGTCACCGGGTCGGCCGCGCCGGCCACCCGGGCCAGCCGGGCCACCGTCTGCTCGACGAACACGTCGCGCGGGCGGCACACCAGTCCGGCCGCCCGGGCGCGGGCGGCCACCTGCATCGAGAGGATGCTGTCGCCGCCCAGCTCGAAGAACGAGTCGTCGATGCTGACGCTGTCGACGCCGAGCACCTCGGCGTAGATGCCCGCGAGCAGTTTCTCCGTCGCGCTGGCCGGTGCCCGGTATTGCCCGGCGGTGTACTCCGGCGCGGGCAGGGCGCGGACGTCGAGTTTGCCGCTGGTGGTCAGCGGCAGTTCGGGCAGCACCACCACGGCGGCCGGAACCAGATAGGCCGGTAGCCGCTCGGTCAGCAGCGCACGCACCTCGACCGGGTCGGCGGTGCCGGTGACATAGCCGACCAGGCGTCGGTCGGCGGCCCGGTCCTCGCGGACGATGACCGCGGCCTGCTCGACACCGTCGAGCGCGGCCAACGCCGCGCGCACTTCGCCGAGTTCGATGCGGTATCCGCGGATCTTCACCTGGTCGTCGGCCCGGCCCAGGTAGCGCAGCTGCCCGTCGGTGCCCCAGCACACCAGGTCCCCGGTCCGATACATCCTGGTGCCCGCGGGGCCGAACGGGCAGGCGACGAATCGTGCGGCGGTCAGACCGGTCCGGTGCAGATAGCCCGCACCCACCCCGTCGCCTGCCACGTACAGCTCGCCGACCACGCCGGCCGGGACCGGCTGCAGCCAGGCGTCGAGCACGAACAGCGCCGACCCGGGCACCGGCGCGCCGATGGGTGCCGCGCCGCCGCCCGCGGTGAGCGGCGCACTGATCGCCACATAGATGGTGGTTTCGGTGGGGCCGTAGGCATTGATCATCACCCGGCCGCCGGCCCATTGGTCCACCACATCGGCCGGGCATGCCTCCCCGCCCATCACCAGCGCGCACGATTCCAGCCCTTCGGGAGCCAACATGCCTATCGCAGAAGGTGTTTGGGTCAGCACATTGACCTGCTCGGCGACCAGCAGGTCGTGGAACTCGTCCGGTTCGCCGACCACGGACTCCGGGACCACCACCAACCGGCCGCCGCGCAGCAGCGCCGCGAAGATCTCCCAGACCGAGAAGTCGAAGGCATACGAGTGCCAGTGCGACCAGGCTTGCTCGGCCGGGTCGGGCAGTCCACCGTCCAGGGAGGCGATCAGCTGCGTCAGATTGTGGTGGGTGACGGCAACGCCTTTGGGCGTTCCCGTGGTGCCGGACGTGTAGATCACGTAGGCGATGTCGGCCGGGTCCGGGGTCGGCAACACCGAATCGGATAGCGCGTGGGCCGCGGGCTCCTCGACGTCGAGCACCGGAACGCCGAAGTCGGCGACCCGGCCCGCGAGTTCGGTGGTGGTCAGGACGACCGAGGGCACGGCGTCGGAGAACATGAAGGCGATGCGCGCCGGTGGCAGCGCCGGATCGATCGGTAGGTAGCTCGCGCCGGACTTGAGCACGCCCACGATCGCCGTCACGGCCTCGAGGGACCGCGGCAACAGCAGTGCCACCCGCTGCCCCGGGCCGACCCCGCGGGCGGCCAGCCGACCGGCGATCAGGTTCGATGCCTGGTCCAGTTCCCGGTAGGTCAACGACTGGCCCTGGCAGCTCAGCGCCACCGCCGTGGGGGTGCGGCGGACTTGTTCGCCGAACATCTGCGGGATCGAGAGCGGCACGGCCGCAGTGGATGTCAGCGCCGCCCAGTTGCCGAGCTCGGCCAGCTGGGTGCGGGCCGCCACGCCGATCAGGTCCAGCGCCGACAACCGCCGGGCCGGATCCGTGCTGATGGTGTCCAGCACTGCCTGCAACCGCCCGGACAGCTCGGCGGCATCCAGGCCCGAGAATCGCTGACCGGCGCCAAAAATACTGAGGAACAGTTCGGCGCCGGTGCCGGAGAACAGCAGACCGGAACCGCGGCCCAGACCCGACAACAACGTGGCCGTGGCCGCGGCGCCACCGAAGGGCACCGTGAACGAGGACGGCAGGAAATCGATGACCACCCGGTCGGCCATCTCCCCCGGTCCGCGCACCCCGGCTTTGCGTTCCAGCGCCTCCACCGGATACCGCTGGTGGTCGAGCGCTTCCCGGATCCGGGTGTCCACGTGCGCGCAGAAGTCGGCGAGCGAGATGTCCGGCGCGAGCCGCAAGCCCAGCGGCACGACGCCGGCGACCATGGCGGGCAGGGTCTTGGACTCCGGGCGCACTCGCCTGCTGACCGGGAAGTCGAACACCACGTCGTCCCCGTCGGCGCACCAGCCACGCAGGACCAGGGCGCAGGCGGCGGTCAGGATGGTGGACCGCGACATGTCCCACGCCTCGCACAGTCGCTCGACGCGCTGCAGGACCGCCGGATCCAGTGCGACCGGGCCCGCATCGGGGTGCACGATGTCCCCGCCGGTGGCTCTGGGTGCGCGCGCATCGTGCGGGAGTTCGGCGAGGTGGGCCGCCCAGTACCTCTGGTCGGCGGCGTATACCGGCGAACCCTCGTATTCCGACTCGACATCGACGAGGTCCTGCAGCGACCCGAAGATCGGTTCGGGAACGGGCGCGCCCGAGACGACCGCCGAGTACACCGACGCGATCCGCTGGCACACCAGGGCCAGCCCGTAGCCGTCGATCACGATGTGGTGGCAGCACACGAACAGATAGGTCTTGGCGGCGCCGGCCTGGAACAGGGCGAACCTGAACAGCGGCCCGGACAGCGGCATGGGGGTGCGCTGAATGGACGACGCGATATCGCGTGCTTCCCGGGCCGGTGCATCGGCGTGGCTGACGTCGATGACGGCCACCTCGAAGTCGGGCTCTTCGGTGGGCCGTTGATACACCCGGCCGTCCACCTCGAAGAAGGCGGCGCGAAGCGGTTCGGCTTCACGCACCGCCCGCCGGATGGCCCATTCCAGGGCTTCCAGTTCTACCGGGCCGTCGATGTCGGCGAAGAGGCCGAGTTGCCACTCGGTTTCCGAGTGGCCGGTTTCCTGCGCGAGCCAGATGTCGAGCTGTCCGCGGGTGATGGGCAGTGCCGTGTCGTCGTCCCCGAATTCCATTCCGACCCCGAATCGAGCGGTTGAACGACTAGCCTGGCTGATTCTGGGCCAACCGGTCACGAAGAGACTTGGGCCGGATATCCGGCCACGAGTTTTCGATGTGGTCCAGGCATGCGGCACGGTCGGCTTCGCCGAACACGACTCGCCACCCATCGGGAATATCGGCAAACGTGGGCCAGAGACTATGTTGCTCTTCCTCGTTGACCAGCACGTAGAAGCTACCGTTGTCGTCGTCGAACGGGTTTGTTGTCACGCTGCCCTCCAAGACAATTGGCGCTTCCGAGATCAGGGTCGACCCGCCGCCCGAATGTTACCCGTCCAAACGAATGGTAGTAACTGATTCATTCAGCTAACAATTCTCGGGCAATGGTCGACCGCCCTGCAGCCTACAAACAGCACCCTCGCGCTGGTGTCGGCGGGTACGCCCAGAGCAGGCATTACCTATGAAATCTGACAGCCGTGTAACTTCCAGCTAAGCACCGCTGTCCACCTCCGGCGACATGACAACGCCTTTCCCGGCAATGGCAATCAGAGCGCAAATTTTGATCGGCGTGTCATTGATATCCGCCGGCGGCCAATGAGCGTTCCGCGCGGGCCGTTCGGGGCCGAATATCCGTCCCACATCGCCGCCCCAACGTCTCTTCACAGGGAAACGAAAAAGGCTGCGTTTCAGGGTATTTGACGTTAATGCAAATTCCGTTCCGTGCGGTTCCGGGACGACTCCGCGGCCACCGCACCCGCTCACCCGAAGAACACCCCGATCCCGGCCTCGGCACCGGAATCGTCATCGACGTGGTTGGGGCAGCGCACGTCGACGTAGACGGTGTCACCCTGCTGTGGTTGCGCGCCCGAGCGGTCGGGGTTGTTCACCGCGACCACGGTGCAGGTGGACAGCGGCTTGGTGTCGAAACCGTTCACCCAATTGATCTGCACCAGGTAACCCTGGGCTTCCAGATCGGCGATGACGGCATCGGCCCCGGCAGCATGTGCGGCCGGCGCACCGGCGATCACCGCGACGGTCAACGCCGCTCCGAGAACCACCCGCAGGCACCGCATGCCTTCAAGATCCGCCTTCGCCCGCCACCGGGCAATGGTGATCCTTGCGGGCCTGACGGCCCGACACGTGAAGTCGCTGTGACTCGCTGATCCTCGGCACTCCGTCGTTTGATCCAGGCTCGCGACCTCGCGGTATCCGGCACGGCGTTGCTGCAACCCGTCACCTGAGAATGGCCGGTCAACCGGCGCATACCGGCCGCTACCATGGTTGAATTCGCCTTGGGGGAGGTCTCTTTGAGCACGATCGATACGGCGGGATTGACGCCGGAGTTCCGTGACCGCGTGCACGCGGCTGCCCGCGAAGAATTGACGAAGTGGGGTATCGACCGGTTCAGCATCATGGCACTCGCGGATCGCAATGATCTGCCCGTGCAGGAGATCATCCGGTACTGGTCCGATGAGCCGACGCTGATCATCGACGTGCTGTTGGAGGGGTCCGGCCGCGAGGCCGTCGTGCCGGACACCGGGTCGTTGCGCGGCGACCTGTTCGCGCTCGTCGCCGATATGGCCGCGTACGTGGCATCCGGCCAGGGACATCGGATGCAGGGCTCACACCTGATCGGCGAGCCGTTCCTGGACGGCATCGAGATCCGGCGCACCCTGTGGCGGGTGCGCGCACAACGCCTGGGCGCGGTTTTCGTGCGTGCCCACGAGCGTGGCGAAATGCGCGACGGAGTCGACCCGGCCGTGGTGCTGGAACTGTTGCTGGCGCCCATCAACATGCGTGCCCTGTTCACCGGCGAGACGATCGACGAGCCGTACTGCCTGCAGGTGGCCGACCTGGTGTGGCACGCCATCAAGTCCTGAATCGGCAACCAATCCGGGCCGCTGTCGCGGTCGCCGCCGTTTATTAACTTCGGGGCCCGCGCGTTAATGTGCTGTGAGCAGCCTCAGCGAATATTCAGACAGAGAAGTTGAGCCCCTCCATGACCGCAGCAGCAGATACGTCGACCCTCGAATCGCGGGTCGGCCACTACTACCAGATGGATGACACCTATCTGGTGGGCCGCGAAAAGATCCGTGAGTACGCCCGTGCCCTCCAGGCCGACCACCCCGCGCACTGGGATGCCGCCGCTGCCGCCGAGTTGGGCTATCCCGGCCTGGTAGCCCCGCTGACGTTCACCTCCGGCCCGGCGATGGCCTGCAATCAACGGATGTTCGAATCGGTGGTCGTCGGCTACGACATGTATCTGCAGACCGAAGAGGTCTTCGAGCAGCACCGCCCGATCGTGGAGGGCGACGAGCTGAGCATCGACATCGAGCTCACCTCGGTGCGCCGGGTGGCCGGACGCGACCTGATCACCGTCACCAACACCTTCACCGATGTGGCCGGCGAGGTGGTGCACACCTTGCACACCACCGTCGTCGGCGTCACCGGGGAGGATGTCGATCCGGCGATCAAGCCGGCCGTGCAGGGCGTGATGATGCACGGCATCAACATGCTCGGCGCCGAGAACCCCGAGGACTACCAGAAGACGGTGCGCCCCGAAGGCACGTACCGGATCGCCGAAGGGGGCACGCTCCGTACCCCCGGCTCTCCGTCCTTCGACGACCTCAAGGTCGGCGACGAGCTGCCGGTGCACCACACCCGACTGTCCCGGGGCGACCTGGTGAACTATGCCGGGGTCTCCGGCGATGCCAACCCGCTGCACTGGGACGAGAACATCGCCAGGCTGGCGGGCCAGCCCGACGTGATCGCGCACGGCATGCTCACCATGGGCTTGGGGGCGTCCTTCCTGTCGGCATGGTCGGGTGATCCCGGGGCGGTGACCCGCTACGCGGTGCGGTTGTCCCAGCCCGCTGTGGTGCCGGCCGACGGCGGCGCGGACATCGAGTACAGCGGCCGGATCAAATCGCTGGACCCGCAGACTCGCACCGGTGTGGTGATCGTCGGCGCCAAGTCCGGCGGGCGCAAGATCTTCGGGCTCGCCACCCTGAACATCCGGTTCCGCTGAACCCACGGGCGACCGTCGGCCGCTCGCCCACACCTTGCCTCCCGCCCCGCCCGAAGAGATACTTAGATGACGTAACGTTTTCTGGGTTCGGCGCGCAGAGGAGCACACCGTGAATCTCGGTCCCTGGGGTGATCTCACCATCCTCGCCGGCATGCTGGCGCTGACGTTCGCCGCGGGCGTGTTCGTCTACATCCGCCGGCTGGAGAATCGGACACCCGCCGCTTTGGGCGAACAGGTCGGCGCCCACAAGACGATCCTGGCCAAATTGCGCAACCGCGAAGCGCTGTCGCGCGACGAGTTCGACTACGCCGGCGAGCTGGTCGCCGACGCTCGCTCACCGCTGGCCTACGCCATCCCCGCGGTCCTGTTCAGCTGCGGGTTCTTCTACGTCGTCGGCTGCCTCTACGAGCTGCACGTGCATGGCGGCAACCCGTCGTTCCGCACCTTCATCGGCGGCATCCCGATGTTGACGTCGATGAACATCGCCGCGCAACTGCGCCGCGTCGCGCGGTTGAAGAAGAACCTCGACGCCGTCGAGGTGATCGAGCCGGGCTATCGGGACTCCGGAGCCACCTCATCATTGTCTTCCCAGAGCAGCAGCTGACGAACCGAGGCGCGGGAGCCGTAGGGCTGCAGCATCTGGCTGGCCGGACGCGGACGCACCTTCAGCGGCCACCAGAACCAGCGGCCGAGCAGCGCGGCGATGGCCGGCGTCATGAACGACCGCACGATCAAGGTGTCGAACAACAACCCCAGGGCGATGGTCGTCCCGATCTGACCGAGAATCCGCAGATCGGCGAAGACGAAGGACGCCATGGTCGCCGCGAAAACCAGGCCGGCCGCCGTCACCACCGCACCCGATCCCGCCATCGCCCGGATGATGCCGGTGTTCAATCCCGCGCCGATCTCCTCCTTGAACCGCGATATCAACAGCAGGTTGTAGTCCGAGCCGACCGCCAGCAGCAGGATCACCGCCAGCGCCAACACGATCCAGAACAGGTCGATGCCGAACAGGTCCTGCCAGATCAGTACCGACAGCCCGAACGACGCGCCCAGCGACAGTGCCACGGTGCCCACGATGACGATCGCGGCGATGATGCTTCGGGTGATGAACATCATCACCAACAGGATCAGGCTGAGCGCCGCGATCGCGGCGATCATCAGATCGTATTTGGCGCCGTCCTGAATGTCCTTGTAGGTGGCCGCGGTACCGGCGATGTAGATCTTGGATCCGGCCAGCGGCGTGCCCTTGACCGCGCCCTGCGCGGCATGCCTGATGGTGTCGATGTGCGAGATGCCTTCCGGCGTGGCCGGATCACCGTCATGGGTGATGATCATCCGTGCCGCTTTGCCGTCCGGTGACATGAAAAGCTTCATGCCGCGCAGGAATTCGGGGTTGGTGAACGCCTCCGGCGGCAGATAGAACGAGTCATCGGTCTTCGAAGCGTCGTAGGCCTGGCCGAGCGCCGTCGCGTTTTGCAGCGCCGCCGCCGTCTGATCGTTGATACCGGAGGTGGTGGCGTAGTTCGTCAGCGTCAGATCACGGTTGGTCTGTTGAGACTGGATCTGCGGCGGGATCAGCGCGAGCAACTTGGGTTGCAGCGCATCCAGTTTGGCGATGCTGCCCGCGACATTGCTCAGCTGGTCGGACAACGCGTCGATACCGTCCAGGGCGTCGAACACCGATCGGATCGCGGCGCAGGCCGGGATGTCGAAACAGTGTGGCTCCCAATAGAAGTAGTTGCGCAACGGCCGGAAGAAATCGTCGAAGTTGGCGATCTTGTCGCGCAGGTCGTTGGCGGTGGCGACGGTCTGGGCGAACGCCTTGGCCTGCTCGTCGGTGACGGCGCCGGACTGTTGTTGCAGCGCGTACTGCTGGCGCAGCACGTCGATCGAATTGTTGATCACGTCGACCTGTTTGAGCAGATCGGAGCCGCGGGCCTGCTGGAAGGGCAGGTTGTTGATCTGGGACGCGCTGCTCGCACTGATCTGGAACGGGATCGACGTGTGGTCCAGGGGTGTGCCCAGCGGACGGGTGATCGACTGCACCTGCGCGATCCCGTCGGTGTGGAAGACCGCCTTGGCGACCCGTTCCAGCAGGATCATGTCGGTGGAATTGCGCAGATCGTGGTCGGCCTCGATCATCAGCAACTCAGGGTTGAGCCGGGCCTGCGAGAAGTGCCGTTCCGCCGCCGCGTACCCGACATTGGCCGGGGCACCGGCGGGCATGTACGGTCGCGCGTCGTAGCTGGTCTGATAGCGCGGCAGAGCGAGCAGGCCGATGAGGGCGATCGCGATGGTCGCCGCCAGGATGGGCACCGGCCACCGCACGATGGCGGTGCCGATCCGCCGCCAGCCCTGGGTGCGCATCGGGCGGGCCGGTTCGAACAGGCCGAAATGGCGTCCGATCACCAGCAGCGCCGGCGCCAGGGTCAGTGCGGCCACCACGGCGACGAGCACGCCGGTGCCCGCGGGCACGCCCAGGCTCTGGAAGTAGGGCAGGCGGGTGAAGGTCAGGCACAGCACGGCGCCGGCGATGGTCAGTCCCGAACCCAAGATGATGTGCGCGGTGCCGTGGTACATCGTGTTGAACGCCGAGACGCGGTCCTGGCCGGCGTAGCGCGCTTCATGGAAGCGGCCCAGCAGAAAGATCGCGTAGTCGGTGCCGGCGGCGATCACCAGCAGGGTCAGCAGATTCGTCGAATAGGTCGACAGCTCGATGACGCCGGCGTTGGCGAGCACGGCCACCACACCGCGGGATGCGGTCAATTCGATCATCACGGTGAAGATCACGAAGAACACGGTGGTGAGCCGGCGGTAGAGCCAGAACAACATCAGCGCGATCACCCCGAGGGTGATCAGGGTGGTCTTGAGGGTGCCGTGGCGGCCCACCTCGAACTGGTCGGTGACCAGCGGCGCGGCGCCGGTGACGTACACATTCAGGCCGGGCGGCGGTGGTGTGTGGTCGACGATATTGCGCACCGAGTCGACGGATTCGTTGGCCAGCGACTCGCCCTGGTTGCCGGCGAGGTACACCTGGACCAGGGCCGCCTTGCCGTCGGCGCTCTGCGAACCGGCCGCCGTCAGCGGATCGCCCCAGAAATTCTGGATGTGCTCGACGTGCTTGGTGTCCTGGGTGAGCTTGTCGATCAGACCGTCGTAGTAGTGGTGCGCCTCGGCGCCGAGCGGCTGGTCGCCCTCCAGCACGATCATCGCCGAACTGTCCGAGTCGAATTCGCCGAACACCTTGCCGATCTGCTTGCTCGCTTGTAGCGACGGCGCGTCGTGCGGGCTCAGTGACACGTTGTGCGATTCGGCGACGGTCTCCAGCTGCGGCACGAAGACATTCGTGACGACCGCCAGGCCCAGCCAGAAGAAGGCGATCAACACCGAGTAACGCCGGATGAAGTCCGGGATCCGCTGGGCGCTCATCCGGACTTGTCCAGGCAGTAGGTGAGGGCGTTCAAGGTGGTCACCGTTCTTTCGTCCTTGACCGCGTCGTCGATCTTGATCCGGCAGCCGATCGAGTCGCTGTTGCCCTGGGCCGTGACGTTGACGAATACCGCGGGCTGGGTGGTGGTCGTGTCGTAGGCCCAGGGCAGTGTGACGTCGTCGGCCCGCTGCGGTTGGGCGTTCACATCCAGGTAGGTGATGGTGGCCACGGTGCCCGGCGGACCGAACACCTCCACGACCACATGCTTGGGGTTGAACGGGACGATGTCGTTGCCGTTGCCGCTCGGGGTGGAGGTGACGTCTTCGGAGGCGAAGACCCCGTGCAGCCGGAACACCGTGAATCCCGCGACCACGATCACCGCGACGGCCACCAGGATCATCCAGCGTTTTCCCAGCTTTCGGCTGAATGAAACCCGCTGCATCCGTGACCCTTTCGTGAACGGCGACAGGCGCGGACGGTGCATCCTTTTAGGACGGCTAATCAACTAGGTTGACGGTACGACAGATGGCCGGGCATCACAACACCGAAGTGCCGATCAGGTCAGCTCGGTGACCCGGCCGTCCTGCACCTGCCATGACCGATCCAGCCGGACGTTCTGCAGCATCCGCCGGTCGTGGGTGACCAGCAGCAGGGTGCCGTCGTAGCTTTCCAGCGCCTGCTCGAGTTGCTCGATGGCGGGGAGATCGAGGTGGTTCGTCGGTTCGTCGAGTACCAGCACGTTGGTGCCGCGGGCCTGCAGCAGCGCCAGCCCCGCCCGTGTCCGCTCGCCCGGTGAGAGTTCGGCGGCCGGCCGTTCCACATGGTCGGCGCCGAGCCCGAATTTCGCCAGCAGCGTCCGCACGTCGGCGGTCGACCAGTCCGGCACCCGCTGCTCGAAGCTGTCGACCAGCCGATGCAAGCCCGAGAACTCGCCGCGGGCCTGGTCGATCTCGCCGATGGCGACGCTGGCGCCGAGGCCGGCCCGTCCCTCGTCGGGCTGCTGGCGCCCGAGCAGCAGCCGCAGCAGTGTCGACTTGCCCGCCCCGTTCGGTCCGGTGATGCCGATCCGGGTACCCGCCTCGACCTGCAGCGAGACCGGCCCCAGCACGAACTGACCGTGACGCACCACGGCGTTGTCGAGCGTGGCGACCACCGAACTGGATCTCGGCGCGGACCCGATGGTGAACTGCAGCGACCACTCCTTGCGCGGCTCGTCGACCTCTTCCAGCCGAGCGATCCGGCTCTCCATCTGGCGCACCTTCTGTGCCTGCTTCTCGCTGGACTCCGAGGCGGCGCGCCGGCGGATCTTGTCGTTGTCGGGTGCCTTGCGGATGGCGTTGCGCACCCCTTGGCTGGACCACTCCCGTTGCGTCCGCGCGCGGGCGACCAGGTCGGCCTTGCGGTCGGCGAACTCCTCGTACTGCTCGCGCCGATGCCGCCGGTTGACCTCGCGTTCGTCCAGATAGCTCTCGTACCCGCCGCCGAAAACGGTCGTGGTGTTCTGCGCGAGATCCAACTCGAGGACGCGAGTGACGGTGCGGGCCAAGAACTCCCGGTCATGACTCACCAACACCACGCCGCCGCGCAGGTCGCCGACGAAACGTTCCAGCCGGGCCAGCCCATCGAGGTCGAGATCATTGGTCGGTTCGTCGAGCAGCACGATGTCGAACCGCGACAACAGCAGTGCCGCCAGGCCCACCCGCGCGGCCTGCCCGCCGGACAACGCGGTCATCGGTGTCGAATCCGGTTGTAACGCATCCGAATCCAGGCCCAGATCGGCCAGCACGGCCGGCAGTCGGTCCTCCAGGTCTGCCGCCCCGGCGGCCAGCCAGTGATCGAGCGCAGCCGAGTAGGCGTCCGCACTGGCGGCGGAGTCATCCAGCGCCGCGGCGGTGGCTTCCATGGCCTCCGTCGCCGCCGCGCATCCCGTCCGGCGGGCGATGTAGGCGGTCACCGTCTCGCCCGGCACCCGTTCGTGTTCCTGGGGCAGCCAGCCGACGAACGCATCGGCGGGCGCGACGCTGACCGTGCCGTCCAGCGGATCGATGTCGCCGGCCAGAATCCGCAGCAACGTGCTCTTGCCCGCACCATTGGCGCCGACGACGCCGATCACATCACCGGGCGCGACGGTGACATCGAGTTTCTCGAACAAGGTGCGATGGGCGAACCCGCCGGCGACGTTCTTCGCGACGAGCGTTGCGGTCATGGGTCCATCGTCGCACTGCCGCGGCCAGGTGGCGAAGGAAGGACGGTCCGGCGCATGTTGATCAACTGATACTGATAAGGCTAGCCTGATGAAATGGTGGCGAACCGGGAAGCCGAACAGGTGGCGCGGGCCCTGTTCCTGTGCATGGGCCTGCTGCGCCGGCGGTTGCGCCAGCGCCCCGTCGCCGACGTCCTGACCTTTCCGCAGATGGCCGCGCTGAGCCGGCTGGATCGGTGCGGATCGGCGACCTCGGCCGAGCTGGCGCGCCAGGAGCAGATCAGCCCTCAGTCGATGGGTGTCACGATCGGCGAGCTGGAAGGCCGGGGTTTCCTGTCCCGGCAGCCCGACCCGACCGATGGCAGGCGAATCCTGTTGTCCATCACCGCTTCCGGAAAGCGCGCGGTCAACCGCAGGCGCGATGCCCGGGTCGAACAGCTCACCGCGGGTCTGACCGGCTTCAGCGCGGCGGAATTGGCCCAGCTGGCCGCGGCCGCACCCCTGATCGAGCGACTGGCACAGCGCCTCTAGATGACCGTCGACGAGCACGCCGCCGAGACCCGCGACAATTATCGCTGGGTCGCGCTGACCAACACCACCGCGGCGGTGTTCATGTCCGCGCTGGACGGCTCGATCGTGATCATCTCGCTGCCGGCGATCTTCCGGGGCATCCATCTGGATCCGTTGGCGCCGGCCAACATCACCTACCTGCTGTGGATGATCATGGGCTACCGACTCGTGCAGTCGGTACTGGTGGTGACGTTGGGCCGGATCGGTGACATGTACGGCCGGGTGCGGGTGTACAACCTCGGATTCACCGTCTTCACGGTCGCGTCGGTGCTGTTGTCCTTCGACCCCTTCGACGGGTCCACCGCCGCCGAATGGCTGATCGGCTGGCGATTGCTGCAGGCCGTCGGCGGCTCCATGCTGACGGCCAATTCGGCGGCCATCCTCACCGATGCGTTCCCGGCCGACCGGCGCGGATTCGCGCTCGGATTCAACCAGGTGGCCGCGTTGGCCGGCCAGTTCATCGGCCTGGTCGCCGGTGGGCTGTTGGCGGCCTGGGATTGGCGGGCGGTGTTCTGGGTCAACGTGCCCGTCGGCGTATTCGGCACCGTCTGGGCCTACCGCCGGTTGCGCGACAACGGCGAACGGCACCGCGGCCGCATCGACTGGTGGGGCAACATCACCTTTGCCGTCGGGCTGTCGGCGATCCTGATCGCGATCACCTCGGGGATCCAGCCGCACGGCGGACATCCCACCGGCTGGCACAGTCCGTTCGTGCTGGCCACGTTGACCACCGGCGTCCTGTTGCTGATCGCTTTCGTGGTCATCGAGTCCCGCGTCGCCGAGCCGATGATCCGGTTGAGCCTGTTCAGGATTCGGGCCTTCAGCGCGGGCAACGTGGCCACGCTGGCCTCCGCACTGGCCCAGGGTGGGCTGCAGTTCATGCTCATCATCTGGTTGCAGGGCATCTGGCTTCCGCTGCACGGGTACGACTACGCCGACACGCCGCTGTGGGCCGGCATCTTCCTGCTGCCGCTGACGGCCGGCTTCCTGGTTGCCGGGCCCGCCGCGGGCGCACTGTCGGACCGGCTGGGGTCCCGTGGCATCGCCTCGGCGGGCATGGTCCTGTTCGGCCTCAGTTTCGTCGGCTTGCTGTTGTTGCCGATCGACTTCCCGTACTGGATGTTCGCCGCGCTGATCGCCCTCAACGGCATCGGCAGCGGAATGTTCGCCGCCCCCAACACCTCTGCCATCATGGGCAGCGTGCCGCCCGCCGAGCGCGGCGTGGTGTCGGGTATGCGCGCAACCTTCCTCAACAGCGGCACCGCCTTATCCATCGGGGTGTTCTTCTCGCTGATGATCGTCGGCCTGTCCGGCACCCTGCCCGGGGCCATGACCGCCGGCCTGCAGGATCGGGGGGTGCCCGCCGGGGTAGCCGAGCAGGTGTCCGGACTGCCGCCGGTCTCCACCCTGTTCGCCGCCGTGCTGGGCGTCAACCCGCTTGAGCATCTGCTGACCCCCAGTGGGGTGCTCGGCACGCTGTCGGCGCCCGACCGTGCTGCCATCACCGGCCGGGAGTTCTTCCCGCACCTCATCAGCGAACCCTTCCACCACGGACTCACGGTGGTGTTCGGCGTCTCGATCGCCCTCGCGCTGCTGGCGGCCATCGCCTCGGTGGCCCGGGGCAAAGCGGACCCGCCGCAGCGTTCGCTACCGTCGAAAGATGACTGAGAGTCGGCGCGGAGCCCAACCCCGCACGCGGAGTAATCGTGCCCACCGTTGAGTACGGCGCAGGGCGGTTGGCCGACGTGGTCGGCGCACCGGGCCAGCCGACGGCGCTGTTATGGCATGGCTCGCAGACCTGTTCGCGCGCGGCCGTGCGGGTGCTGGCCCACGCGCTGGCCGGCCATGGACTGGGCGTGGTGGCACCGGATTGGGATCCCCATACCGCCGACGCTGGACGGGCGGATCTACTGAGCTCGGTGGACCTGGCGCGCGACCGGGCCGACGGGGCGGATCTGGTGGTGATCGGATGGTCGCTGGGAGGAGTCGCCGCGGCCGGTCTGGCACTGCGGGCGCGCCAGTTCGGCGTGGCGGTGGCGCACACCATCTGCCTCGGTGGCGCGTTCATGGCCGCAGACCCGATCTCGGGGGGCGCGGCGCTCGACGAGGTGGCCGCCGACGCGGTCCGTACGCCGCTGCACTTGTTCACCGGTGCGGCCGACGACGTCATACCCCGCTCCGCGGCAACAGATTTCGCGTCCGCGTTACGGGCCAGGGACTGGCCGGTGCAGATCATCGAGGTGGCCGCCGATCACGGCTCGATCGCCGGGGCGCGGTATGACCCCGTGCACGGCCGGTACGAACCCGCCGACGATCCGGCCACGTTGGCGGTCGCCGGGGAGATAGCCGCCCGGATCGGCGCCATCGTGCGCGGTTGACCTGCCTTGCGCGGGATCAAACCCGTTGCAGCCGGGAATGACCCGGGCCGATGACGGCCCGGGTCATTCCTGCGGTGGTTGGTGCCTCAGGCATCGCCGCCGTGTGACGCGCCGGTCGAGGACTTGGCGTCCTTCGCCGAGGCGTCCTTGGATGCCGACGCCGAACCCGATTCCGAGGACGTCGAGGTCGAGGTCGACGACTTCGCCGGCTTGGGGGTCTTCGGCGTCTTGGGCGTCTTCCCCGGTTTCGTGGTGCTCGAACCCGCTTGTGCGTCATCGGACTTGGTCGAGTCCTTGGTTGCGGGCTTGGTGGTTTCGGTGTCCCCCTTGGTGGAGGTGCCCGAGCCGGCGGCATCGCTCTCGGACGCGCCGGTGGTGACCTTGCCGGAATCGGTCGAGGTGGTGTCGGTGGTATCCGTGGCCGGCTTGCTCGCCGGGGTGTGGCGAACGGTGGCACGCTTGGCGGTCACCGGGGCTGCCGCGGTGTCGGCAGTGGCGGCGGTGGCATCGGTGGTCGCGGCGGTGGTGGCGGCCGCGGCAGCCGACACTGCCGTAGCCGTAGCCGTAGCCGTAGCCGTAGCCGTCACGTTGGCCGTACCCGGACGGAACACCTTACCGACGGCCGTCAGCAGATCCCGGCCGGCGTTGTAGAGGCCGCGCAGGATGCCGTTGGTACCGATGGTGTCGGCCAGCACCTTCTGCAGCAGGCTCACGGTGTTCGACGTGATGCCGAGCACCGTCTTGCCGAGGTCGCGGGCGACGATTCCGTCGCGGACATCCTCGTACACATCGGCGACGCTGCTCTGCACATCGGCAACCAACTGCAGCACGGTGACGCCCGCATTGACGACGATGTTGGGCAGCGCATTGAAGACCGGAGCCAGCGGCGGCAGCAGCTTGGCCAGCGGCGCGGTGACGTTCGGCAGGTCGAGAAGCGCGATGAACAGGAGCGGCTCGGTGAGGATGCCGGTGACGGTTTGCAGCGCGTCACGCACATCGCCGCTGAACAACTGACCCAGAGCCTTGACCACATTGCCCGGGGCGCCGGTCACCGCGGTGCCGAGGCGACCCAGGATGGTCTGCAGTGCTGCGCCGAGTTCGCCCAGGTCGGTGATCGGGGTGGACGCCGCCGCGGCGGCGACGTGAGCCGTGGCGGGTGCGGTGGCGGCGGCGGTTCGGGTCAGTGGCTGGGTGGCGACCGGGTTGGTGACCAGCTGGGCCAGGTCATGGACGTTCGTCGAACGCAGCACATCCGTGGATTGAGCGAGCAGCCCGACCACCGTCGGAACGGCGGCCACGGCGTTGTCGGCCACGTGGGTGTCCGCCGCGGCCACGCTCGTGCTGTCGGCGGCCAGTTCCACGGCGAGGCGGTGGGGAGTCGGTGCGGAAGCCATCATCGGGACCGCGGCCAGCGCCGAAGCGGTGATCCACACGACCGGTGCCGCGGTGCGGCGTTTGAACGAAACAAGGGACATAGGTGGCACTTTCAGCTTTGAAGGGTAGCGACTCAGGAAAGCTACCAACCAGTAAGCTCATTTGTTTGCGTTTTCATGAAAATTCATCCGATGTCTGGAAGATTCTTCCGAGTGGACCCGGCCCGGCCGTTTTCGTGCCGGCGCGCTGCCGGTCAGGACAGCAGCAGGAGCGCGGTGGTCAACAGCATGACGGCGGCCGTGCCGCCATGCACACCCCAGGCGGTCGACTTCGCGCCGCCATTTCGCACCACGATGACGGCATCGGCGATCGGGATGATGGTGGCGGCCAGCATCACCCAGCCGACCAGGTGCGGGGCGCCGGCGGCCATCAGAATGAACACGAACAGCCCGGTGGCGATATCGCGCACGCCCTTGACGCTCAGGTACGCGCCAGCCCCCGGTGCATCGAGGTCGGGCAGCACGCCGTATCCGGCGGCGGCGACGCGCGGGGCGACGAGGAAGCGGGCGCCGATGCCGATGATGGCCGCCGCGAGCAGCCCGGCGAGGACGTAGCCGATGGTCGTGGTGATGGTCATGTCGAGCACTCCCGGGGGTTTGTCGGTAAAGGGTGACTGCGTGGGCCCGGTTCAGGCCATCAGCACCACGCACAGGGCGGTCACGGCCAGACCCTGTAGCACTGCGCGGGTGTCGATGATCTGGTCCCACTTCGCTTGCAACGCACGCGCATTCGGGAGTGTCTGGTCGGCATCGACTGCGGCCGTCAGTTGTCGGTTGATGGGTGCGCTCACCCGCGCATAGAGCAGCAGCCAGCTCAACAGCAGGATCAGCGCGGAGCCGGCCGCGATGGCCTGTACCCACTGCGCCGCGAGCGCGGCCGTCAGCGCACTCACCGCGGTGGCGACCACGCCGAGCCCGCCGGGCACGGGCATGCGTCGGTCGCCGTACCGATGCACGCTGCCCGTGACCGCGACCAGCGCCCGGTCATCGACCGATGCCAGGGCCGGGCGCAGGACGATCGCGCAGAACACGTCGGTGCCATAGACGACCGCGGTACAGAGGACGGCGATCAGTGCAGATAGCCGCGCGATGAGGTCCATGGCCATGTCATATGCCCTTTCCAGCGAAGTGCTAGCAACGCTAACCCTGGAATGGCACGGCGTCAATAGCAGCGCTAGCAGTTCTAGCGATGCTATCGTCGAGTATGGCCATGGAGGACCGCCGCGAGCGAGAGCGCGCCGCCCGCCGTCAGCTGATCATCGCCACCGCACGCACCCTCGCCGAGGCCGAAGGCTGGGACGCCGTCACCACCCGCCGGCTGGCCCACGAAATCGAATACAGCCAGCCCGTCTTGTACAAGCACTTCAGCGGGATGGAACAGATCGCCGATGCCATCGCCATCGACGGCTTCGGCGAACTCGCGCAAGCGATTCGGGCCGCCCGTTCCGGTGCTGGCACCCCCGCTGCCGATCTGACCGCGATGGCGCACGCCTACCTCGATTTCGCGCGCGACAACCCGGCGGTCTACGACGCGATGTTCACCCGCGCGACGTCGTTGCCCTTCGCGGCCGATGCCACACCGCCGCAGCTGAAGGATTCCTTCGCGGAGTTGCGACAGGCGGTCGACCGCGTCGCCGGCGAACGGGACGCCGATGGCCTCACCGAGGTCTTGTTCGCCGCACTGCATGGGCTGGTCACCCTCGGCCGCGGTGGGCGCCTGCGGTCGGGCCACGATGCAGAGCGTCTCCAACTGCTCGTCGATCGGTTCACCCACGGGTAGTGTTGCGGGGCAAGCATTCTCAGCCGTAACTGGCGTCGAGGAATCTGCTGCGCACCTCGGCGGGCGGAATCGGGCAGGTGTCATAACGGCCCGCCACCCGATAGCGGACGGCGGCGAAGCGGTCATAGAGCCAATCACGGACGCCCGTCGGTAGCGCCCATCCGGCGAGCGCGAGCTTCCACCACCCGCCGAGGTAGGCGGCGACCCGAAGCAGTGCAGCCGATCGGATGTCCACCGCCTCGTCGGCCTGCCCGACGTTACGGATGAACACCGCGGAGTCCACCCCCGCCGCGTCGGGATGGCGGGCCAGCACGTCACGGGCGAAGTCACTGTCGAGCGCGGCGAACCGCAGCGCACCGCGCCGGTCGAACCGGAGAATGGTGCGCACTGCGCTGTTGCACACCCCGCACACCCCGTCGTACAGCAGGACCGGCGCGTTCGGTGAATGAGGTCCCGCGTTCATGCCGACCACCCCTTCGCCAGGGAACACACGTCATCTCCTTCCATCATGACAAAACACGGCCCCGATCATTTCGTGGACCATTTTCGCGAAAGCGCATGCGCAAGCGCTTGCGTGCGTTCTAGGCTTCTGCAGATCGCGCGGCGCCACCGGCGTCGCATCAGGGACAAGGGAGTCCACATGTTCGCAGGGCGCAGCGTAAGCACGCACATGGTCGGGGCGGTCCTCATGGCCGGCTCGCTGGTTCTCGGCCTGACCGCCTGCGGCGGATCCGATTCCGGCAGCGTCAAGGTCGGACTGATCACCAAGACCGACTCCAACCCCTACTTCGTCAAGCTGCGCGAGGCCGCCAAGGCCCAGGCCGACAAGGACGGCGCCCAATTGGTGGCGCTTGCAGGAGCTTTCGATGGCGACAACGAAGGCCAGGTCGCGGCCATCGAGAACATGGTCGGCCAGGGCGTCAAGGGCATCCTGATCACCCCGAACTCCTCCACCGGCGTGCTCGACGCCATCAAGAAGGCCCGGGACGCCGGCGTCGTCGTCATCGCCCTGGACACCGCGACCGACCCCGAGAACGCCGTCGACGCCACGTTCGCCACCGACAACAAGGCCGCCGGCGTCAGCCAGGGCAAATGGGTGAAGGCCGCCCTCGCCGGTAAGGCACCTCAGGTCGTCATGCTGGACGGCACCCCCGGCGGAACGGTGGACACGTTCCGCCACAACGGATTCCTCGAGGGCTTCGGCATCACGAACGACTCGCCCGAGATCGTCGGCCGGGAGAACACCAACGGCGACCAGACCAAGGCGCAGACCGCCATGGAGAACATCCTGCAGCGCGCTCCGGGCATCAACGCGCTCTACACCATCAACGAGCCGGCGGCCGCGGGCGCCTACCAGGCGATCCAATCCGCCAACCGCGCCGCCCAGATCACCATCGGGTCGATCGACGGCAGTTGCACGGGCATCGCGGACGTGAAGTCCGGCAAGATCGGCGCGACGGTGCTGCAGTTCCCGGCGAAGATGGCCGAGCAGGGGGTGCAGGCCGTGGTCAAGTTCGCCAAGGACGGCACCAAGCCCAGCGGATTCAACGACACCGGCTCGCAGCTGGTCACGGACAAGCCCGTTGCCGGACTCGACTCCAAGGACACCGCCTGGGGCGAGAAGAACTGCTGGGGCTGAGTCGACACATGACCACTGCCCCACCGGCGACGGCGACACCCTCGGTAGCGAGCCGGTTCAACGTGGCACACCTGCTGCGTGAACCGCTGCTCGGTCCGCTGGTGGCGCTGGTCATCGCCATCATCATTTTCAGCTCGGTCTCGAACTCATTCCTCAACCCGCAGAACGTGTCGCTGATCCTGCAGCAGTCCGTGGTCATCGGCATCCTCGCGGTGGGCCAGACGTTGATCATCCTCACCTCCGGCATCGACCTGTCGATCGGCGCCGTCGCCGTGTTCGGCACCATCGTGATGGCGCAGACCGCCGGCGCCAGCGGGCCGGCGCTGGCACTCGGGTCGACGCTGCTGGTCTGTGTGGCCTTCGGCGCGATCAACGGCGGCCTCGTCACGGCACTGCGCTTGCCGCCATTCATTGTCACCCTCGGCACGTTCACCGCGATCCAGGCGGCCACCCGACTGCTCGCGGGCTCCGAGACCTACCGGGTGCCGCCAGGACCGCTCACCTTCCTGGGCACATCGTTTCGTCTCGGATCGTTCTCGACCACCTACGGTGTGGTCGCGATGCTGCTCGTCTACCTGGTGATGTGGTACGCGCTGTCCCAAACGGCTTGGGGTAAGCACGTTTACGCCGTCGGCGGCAACCCGCAGGCGTCCAATCTGTCGGGTATCAAGTCCCAGCGGGTGCTGTTGTCGGTCTACATCACCACCGGTGTGATCGCGGCCATCGCCGCGTGGGCGGCACTGGGCCGCATCCCGAATGCCGACCCGAATGCGTATCAGAACGCCAATCTCGAGTCGATCACCGCGGTGGTGATCGGTGGCACCAGCCTGTTCGGCGGGCGTGGCGGCGTCGGCGGCACCCTGGTCGGCACGCTGATCGTCGGGGTTCTGCGCAACGGCCTCACCCAGGCCGGCGTCGACAATCTCTACCAGAACATCGCGACCGGAGTCCTGGTGATCGTCGCGGTGGCCGTGGACCAATTCGCCCGCAGGAGATCACAGTGACGATCACGACGAGCGGCGCACCCGCCCTCGAGGCGCGGGGCCTGGTCAAGAAATACGGCAACGTGACAGCGATCAACGGGGCCGACTTCGAACTCCGCGCGGGTGAGGTGCTTGCGGTCATCGGCGACAACGGCGCCGGAAAGACCAGCTTGATCAAGGCTTTGGCGGGCGCGGTGGTTCCGGACTCGGGCGAGATTCTCATGAACGGCACCCCGGTGTCGTTCAAGAACACCCGCGACGCCCGGGCGGCCGGCATCGAGACCGTGTACCAGGATCTCGCCGTCGTACCGGCCCTGGACATCGCGTCGAACCTGTACCTTGGCCGCGAGGTTCGGCGAAAAGGTCTCGCCGGCAGCCTGTTCCGCCGTCTGGACATGCCCAGGATGCGCGAGGATGCGTCACAGCACCTCGCTGATCTCAAGATCGGCATCAAATCGGTGAACCAGGCCGTGGAGACGTTGTCCGGCGGACAGCGCCAAGGTGTCGCGGTGGCGCGGGCCGCCGCATTCGGTCGGGGCGTGATCATCATGGACGAGCCCACCGCCGCGCTCGGCGTACGGGAGTCCGGTCAGGTCATCGACCTCATCCGGTCGATCCGCGACCGCGGCATTCCCGTGGTACTCATCAGCCACGACATGCCGCACGTGTTCGAGGTCGCCGACCGGATCCATATCCACCGGCTCGGGCAGCGTGCCGGTGTCGTCGATCCGAAGAAGCGCTCGATGTCCGAAGTGGTGGCGCTCATGACCGGTGCAGAGGAGCCCACCGATGAGGAACGCGCCGGACTCTGAGAAGGCCCCGGTCGGGGTCTTCGTCGGATTGGCGACCCTCGACGTCATCCATCGCATCGCGAAACCGCCTGCGGTGAACCAGAAGATCACCTCGACCGCCCAGTTCGTCGCCGCGGGCGGGCCGGCCGCCAACGCCGCCGTCACCTTCGCGGCGCTGGGCGGCGACGCGACCCTGGTGACCGCGCTCGGCGACGACCCGGTCGCCGATCTGATCCGAGCCGACCTCGACGCCTACGGTGTCCGTGTCGTCGACGCGGCTTCCGGCACCACCCGAGCGGTGCCGGTGTCCGCGGTGTCGGTCGTCGAATCGACCGGTGACCGGTCCGTGGTGTCACTGGATGCGGTGAACTCCGACGCGTTGCCGCCCGAGCACCTCGACGACCTGGTGGCGACAGCCGATGTGGTGCTCGTCGACGGGCACCACCCGCTGATAGCCCGGGCCGCCGCCGCACGCGCGGCCACCCGGCACACCGCGCTCGTCGTCGACGCCGGCCGGTGGAAGCCGGTGATGAGCGACATCCTTCCCTACGCGACGGATATGTTGTGCTCCAACGACTTCCGGGTACCAGGAGCCGGCGACCCGCAATCCACTGCCGCCGCACTGGTCGAGGGCGGTGTGCATACCGTCGTCACCACCCACGGCGGCGACCCCGTCACGTGGTGGTCCGGTGGCCTGTCCGGTTCCGTGCCGGTGACACCGGTGGTGGTCGTCGACACGCTGGGCGCCGGCGATGCCTTCCACGGCGCGTATGCGTATTTCAGCACCCGGGCCGGATGCGCTGTCACCGAGCGCATCGAGCGCTCCGCCCGCGTGGCCGCACTACGGTGTTCGGTGGTCGGGCCCCGGGCCTGGCTGACCGAACTCTCCAGCGAACAGACACGAAAGCGGGCACGGTGACCATCGAGCAAGACGTGCAGGACGCCACCCTGGACCAACTGGTCGAGGCGGCCATGGCGCTCGTCGTTCCCGGCGAACGCCGCATTCTCGGTTTGACCGGCGCACCGGGAGCCGGGAAGTCCACCGTCGCCGAACAACTCGTCACCGCGCTCGGTCCAGACACCGCCGTCCTGGTCCCCATGGACGGCTTTCATCTGGCCAACGACGTCCTGCTCGACCTCGGGCGCCGGGACCGCAAGGGCGCGCACGACACGTTCGACGACGGCGGGTACGCACGGCTGATCACCACCCTGCGGGCGCAGCGCATCGACGACCCCATCGTGTACGCGCCCCGGTTCGACCGCGAGATCGAAGAGTCGATCGGCTCGGCCATTCCCGTGCCACCCACGGTGCCGCTGGTCGTCACCGAAGGCAACTACCTTCTGCTGGACTTCGATGCGTGGCCCACCGCGCGAGCCGGAATCGACGCGGTGTGGTTTCTGGCCCCCGACACCGCTATTCGGCACGCCCGGTTGCAGCGCCGGCATGAGGCGTACGGAAAGTCGCCGGAGGACGCGGCGCTCTGGGCGCTCGGTCCCGACGAGCGCAATGCCCAACTGATCGAGTCGACCGCCGGTCGCGCGGACCGCGTCGTGCGTCCCCGGTGACCACGATGGGCGATGTCGCCCGCATCGCCGGCGTCTCCGCCTCGACGGTGTCGCACGTGCTCAACGGCACGCGCAAAGTCGACACTGCCACCCGGTTGCGTGTCGAGGCAGCCATCGAGCAGACCGGGTACCGCCGCAACGTCGTCGCCCGATCACTGGCGGCCGGGCGCACACACACGGTGGGACTTTCGATCTCCGCGTTGACCAATCCGTACTTCGCAGGCTTGGTGCACGCGGTGGAACGGGCACTGTCGGACGCGGGATACGTGCTGATCGTCGGGGACTCCCATGACGACGTGACATCGGAGAAGCGCGTCATCGACTCGCTGCTGGACCGGCAGGTCGACGGGATGATCGTGGCGCCGGCGGCCGGGTCGGAACGGGTCACCCTGCCCGAGATCAGCCGGACCGGGACGCCGCTGGTGCTGATCGACCGCGGCGTCGACGTCGGCAGCGATCAGGTCGGCCCGGAGAACTTCACCTCGACGCGGTCATTGACCGAGCACCTACTCGACCTCGGGCATCACCGGATCGGCGCCATACGCGGTCTGGATGGGATCTCCTCCACCATCGAACGATTCGACGGGTATACCGCCGCGCTCACCGCGCACGGTATCGCCGTCGACGCCACACTGGTCGTCGACGGGGGATCCAACACGGATGTGGCAGAACGCCAAGTGCACGCCCTGATGTCCGGGTCCGACCGACCGACCGCGCTGGTGTCGCTGAACAACGCGATGACCATCGGAACCCTCAAAGCCCTACGCAGCCTGGGCTTGTCGATTCCTGGCGATGTCGCGTTCGTCTGCTACGACGACTTCGAATGGTCTGACCTGTTCGAACCCAAGCTCACCGCGGCCGCCCAGGACGTGGAGACGATCGGCGCCACTGCGGTCGAGTTGCTGCTCGCCCGGATCCGTGGACATGACGCCGCGCCGCAACGGATCCGGGTGCCGACGGCGTTTCACCATCGCACCTCGTGCGGATGCACGTAACTCTGACCGATAGGACGTTCGACCATGCCGATAGCGACACCCGAGCAGTACGTTGCGATGCTCGATCGCGCCAAGGAAGGCGGCTTCGCGTATCCGGCCATCAATGTCACCAGCTCGCAGACGCTCAACGCTGCATTGCAGGGGTTCGCCGAGGCCGACAGCGACGGCATCATCCAGGTGTCGCTGGGCACGGCGCTCTACCTGTCCGGCAGTGCGGTGGCGAACCGCTTCGCCGGGTCGAAGGCGCTGGCCCTCTACGCGCACGAGGTGGCCTCGCACTACTCGATCACCGTGGCACTGCACACCGATCACTGTCCCGCCGAGAACCTCGACGACTGGGTCCGGCCGTTGATCGCCGATTCCGTCGAACGCCGTGGCCGCGGCCTGGGCCCGCTCTACCAGTCGCACATGTGGGACGGGTCCGCGGTGCCACTCGACGAAAACCTGCGCATCGCAGCGGAATTGCTGGAGGCATCGGTGGCGGCGAACACGCTGCTGGAGATCGAGGTCGGCGTAATCGGCGGCGAAGAGGACGGCGTGTCCCATGAGATCAACGAACAGCTGTACACCACCGTCGACGATGCGCGCGCCACCATCGCGGCACTGGGCGCGGGGGAACGCGGGCGGTATCTGACCGCGCTGACCTTCGGCAACGTGCACGGTGTGTACCACCCGGATTCGGTGCATTTGCGCCCGGAGATCCTGGCGGACATCCAGGCCGTCATCGGCGCCGAGACCGGGCAGGCCAAGCCGTTCGACCTCGTCTTCCACGGCGGGTCGGGCTCCAGCGCCGCCGATATCGCCTCCGCCGTCGCCAGCGGCGTGGTCAAGATGAACATCGACACCGACACCCAGTACGCCTTCACCCGGTCCATCGCCGGCCACATGCTCTCCCAATACGACCGGGTGCTCAAGGTCGACGGCGGGTACGGCAACAAGAAGGCCTACGACCCGAGATCGTGGGGCAAGCCGGCCGAGAACGCCATGGCGGCAAGGGTTGTCGAGGCCGCGCGGATGCTGGGGTCGGCGGGGCGGGCGATGCGTTAGGCCCGCCCGCCTGACTCACGCCGCGCGGTCGGCCGGTGTCACCTCGATCGCTCCGTCGACCAGTTTCGCCTCGATCACGATGCGCGCTGTCGGTGTGCTGCGACTGCGCAGGACGCACTCGGCTGCCGGTGCGATGAGGTGGGTCCTGACGGTTCTGCGCAACCCGCGGGCACCGTAGATCGGGTCGAACCCACAGTCGCGCAAGAACTCCAGCACGGTTTCGTCGACACGGAGTTCGACGGATTCGCGGGCCAGTCGCGCGGTGAACAACTCCACTTCGCGCCCGGTGACCTGCCGGGCCGTCGAGGTGCTGAAAGGCTCCATGATGACGGTTTCGTCGATCCGGTTGAAGAACTCCGGGTCGAAGAACTCCTCGACCGCGGCGGTTACCTGGGTGGCCGGATCGGTTGGGCCGCGGCCCAATCCCCTCAGTCGGCGCCACCGGGACGACCGCCGGTCTGCGCGCTGGGCCGTGGCGACGGCCCTGGAACCCAAGTTGGACGTCATGAAGACATAACTGTTGCGGAAGCAGATGCGTTCGCGCCCGTTCGCGAGCCTGAGTTGGCCGCTGTCGAGCACGTGCAGCAGTGCACGGATCACCGTGGGGTCCGCTTTCTCGACTTCGTCGAAGAGCACGATGCCCGGCATGTACGGATCGCCTTCGATCTTGTTCTTGTCGAACAGGGTGAAGGATTCTTTGCTTCCCGCGTATCCCGGTGGCGCCCCGGAGAAGGACGCCGCGTAGTGCTCCTGAGCCAAGGCCGCCATGTCGATTCGGCAGAGGTCGTCGGGCCCGGTGCGGATCTCGGCGGCGACCTGGCGGACCAGTTCGGTCTTGCCGATCCCGGTCGGTCCGACGAGCAGCACGCTGGCCAGTGGGCGGCCCGGGTCGGCGATACCGGCATGTGCGATCGACATTGCCCGGGCGACGGCGCTGACGGCGTCCGGTTGACCGAGTATCCGCTGCCCGAGCCGGTCGGCGAAGGCCTCGGGATCGAAGGCGGCGACCGATTTCACGGCGACGTCGTTGGTGCGCCGCGGCGTCGCGTTCTGGTCGTGATACATGTCGGTGAGGTAGGGCACGTCGCTCTCTTACGCCTCGACGGTCCGTTCGACGGGCAGGTTGCCCACGCGGCAGTCCGCCACGCCAACGGTGTCCCGGGTGATCGATTCGACGACTTCCTGTGCCTTCTGCGCGTCGGTCACCCACAGCTTGTAGAACTCGAACGGGCAATCGGCGACACCCTTATCGCCGTCGCCGGCCGCGTGCACGCCGGAGTAGCCGCGGTGCAGCAGTTTGAACAGGTGGTTCTGCGACTGGTCGTTTTGGCGGGCATCGCGGATCGCCGACAGCGACAGCTGCGCGAACTGGATTCCGTACTCTTCCTCGCCGGTTTCGCCCAGGGTGCGGCCGTCGAACCCGACGATCGCCGAGTGCCCGAAGTAGGAGTACACCCCGTCGAAGCCTGCGGCATTGGCCACGGCGACGTAGGTGTTGTTCGCCCAGGCCATCGCCTTGGCCATCAGAACCTGCTGCTCCTTGGCGGGGTACATGTATCCCTGGCAGCGCACGATCAGCTCCGCACCTTTCATGGCGCAGTCCCGCCAGATTTCGGGGTAGTTGCCGTCGTCGCAGATGATCAGCGAGATCTTCATGCCCTTGGGGCCCCGGGACACATAGGTGGTGTCGCCGGGGTACCAGCCCTCGATCGGACACCAGGGCAGGATCTTTCGGTACTTCTGCACGATCTCACCGGTGTCGTCGATGAGGACGAGGGTGTTGTACGGCGGCTTGTTCGGATGATCTTCGTGGCGCTCACCGGTAATCGAGAACACGCCCCAGGTCTTGGCCTTCCGGCATGCCGCCGCGAAGATGTCGGTTTCGTCGCCGGGGATGGACGCCGCGGTGGCATACATCTCCTCGGGGTCGTACATGATGCCCTGAGTCGAGTACTCGGGGAACACCACGAGATCCATGCCCGGCAGGCCGGACTTCATTCCCACCACCATGTCCGCGATCTTGCGGGCGTTGTCGAGTACTTCATCCCTGGTGTGCAACCGGGGCATCTTGTAGTTGACGACGGCTACGCCGACGGTGTCTGGGCTCGACGAAATGTCACCATGACGCATGGTATTTCTCCTTATCGATGTCGAAACCACAAGGGCTCGAATGGAATACGGCGCTCGGATCACAACTGTGGCGATGCCGGCCGCCACCTCCGACACTGGGCACGGTCGCCATCACCTGAAATATTCAGTTGAAATATATTCAGTTGAAATTAAATGCCCGATGTCGCGGTGTCAACCCGAACGTTGTCCACACCATCGGAGGTCAGGGCGCAGTCAGGGTGGTGAGCACATCGAAGTCGTACCCGTCGGCCACAGCCAGGTGCACCGGCTGCACGGTCGCGTCCGCCCGGTAGTGCACGGTGCCCCTCGGACCGTCGTACGAGACTCGATCACTGGTCGCGATGTCGGTCAACTGCCCCGAGCGATGAATGAGCCGGGAGAGCAGTTGCAGACCCTCGTAACAGGATTCGGCGATACCGCTCAGCGGTGGAGCGGTGGGTCCGTGCAAGTCGTAGTAGTGGCCCATCAACTCCATCGCGTTCGCCCCCACCATCGAGGAAAAGAAGGAGGCGGCGACGAACAATCCTCGGGTGCCGTCCGCCCCGCTACCCAGCAACATGCTCTCGTCCATCAACGGGCTGAACCGGAGGAACGAGTCGGCGGCACCGAGTGCGGCGCAGGCACGGTTGAATTCGACCGCATCCTGCCCCACCAGCAGCATCAACACGGCATCACATTCCGACGCCATGGCCGCCCTGACGGCCTCGGACATGTCGGCCCGCCCCAGGTCCACGAACCGGTGTCCGACGAGGTCGAGACCGAGATCGCGGGCATACTCCCGGACCGCGGCTACCGACGATCGCGGCCAGACATAGTCGTCGCCGACGATGAACCAGCGTCGCACCCCGGCGTTGTCGCGCAGCCAGCGCAACGCCGGTGCGATCTGGCGGTCCGGTGTCTCACCGCAGCAATAGATGTCACGGCGCCGTTCGCCGCCCTCGTAGAGGGCGGGGTAGGCATAGGGCACCCGGCCGGCGACCACCGGCGCGAGCGCATTGCGCACCGAGGAGATGTGCCACCCACTGACCGCATGGATGGCTCCCGCCGTGATGAGTTGATCGATCTGTCGGGCGACCAGCTGCGGGTCGGCCCCGCCGTCGACCACTTCGATCTGAACCTCGCGGCCCAGCACTCCACCGTCGACGTTCAGGTCGTGGGCCACCAACTCGCTGACGGCCTCACATGATGGCCCGAAAACGCCGCCCGGGCCCTGCAGGGGCACCACCATGGCCGCCCGCCATACCTCGCCGGCATCACCACTGGCCTGCGAGTTCATGACCATTACGTCCTTTGCCACACCGTCTGTCGATCGGCTATCATCATTTTCAGTTGAAAGTATTGCGCTACAGGGCCCGATGGGCAACACGTAGGAGTGGGGTCATGACGAGCACGTTGCCCGAGCACGGCATGACCACGTCGGTCACGGCCACGCTGCTCCGCGCAACCCGCAGATTGACCGCCCGCCTGGACGCCGAACTTCAGGAATCGGGGCTCGGCGTCGACCACTGGCTGGCGCTCGAGGCCCTGGCCGCCGCTGCCGGACTCACGATGGCAGAACTGCAGGCGCTGACGCTGACCGCCGGGCCGACCTTGACCAGGGTGGTGGACCGGCTGGTCGGCCAGGCACTCGCATACCGGGAAGTCGACCAGTTCGACCGCCGCAAGGTCCGGGTCTTCCTCAGCGAACGCGGCACGTCGCTCCACGATGAACTGCGTCGCCAGATCGAGCCGGTGGAAGCGCAGTGGGCGGCGGCCAATCGCCGACAGCTATCTGATCGACTCGGGTCGCCGCCCCGCAACGCTTAGCGCCTTACGGACGGGTCGTCGAGGCCACGCACGTGCCGGGATCGGCAGTCGGGCAATGCGTTAGGCCCGCGTCAGGCCTCCCGCAACCCCTTCAGTCCCGATTCGAATCCGCCCGCTCCGCCGCGGGCCACCATTGGCAGATTGGGCAATACGCTTGTATTGGACGATTTGCTGTGCTGCTGCTAGGTTGACCAACTGTGAACATGGTGGACATCAGTGTCGTGATTCCCGTTCGCAACGGAGCACCGTTCATCAGCAAACAATTGGACGCCCTGCTCAGTCAGGAGACTGAGGCTTCGTTCGAGGTCATCGTCTCCGACAATGGATCAACCGACGACACAGTAGCAATCGCGCAGCGATACCTGCTGCGCGACCGGCGGGTCCGCATCGCAAACGCCTCCCGGGGCCCCGGCGCCAACGTTGCTCGCAACGTCGGAGTCGCCATCGCCCACGGTCACTTTGTGTTGCTGACCGACGCGGACGATGTGGTACATCCCGGCTGGGTGGAGGCCTACTGGCGGGCCGCGAAAGCCGGCGCCGATACGGTCGGCGGCGGATTGAATCGGGTGCTGGCAGACGGCACCGTCCTCGCCAGGGAGCGCAAGCTGTACTGGTCGCAGGTCGGCGGGAGCCATTACGCGAACGCGACGAACTGCGGCTTCTCGATGGAGGTGTTCCACCAGGTGGGCGGTTTCGACGAGAGCCTGATCGGCACTGCGGACGAGGTGGAGTTCTTCTGCCGCACACACCGCGCTGGTTACCGGATGTGGTTGGTGGCCGACGCTGTGGTCGACAAGCTGCAGCACACTGACTTGTCCACGGCATTCCGTCAGTACTTCAACTTCGGGCGCGGTGAGGCGATTCTTGCGACGAAGTTCCGGCCCCGGCTGGTGGCGCCTGGCATGGTGCCCTTGGCGGCTCAGGCGGCAGTCTGGGTTCTGTTGTGGACTACGGTGGGGCGGCTGCCACGCTTGCGGCGCAAGTCCACCCAGACCTTGGCGTTCAACTTGGGGATGTTGGTCGAGGGACTTCGCTCCCTCGCAAAGTAGTTCCGGATATGCGCAACCCATGGTCTCCGGATTCCGCTCACCTGTTGCAGAGCCCCGCGGCCTTCTCTTCCTTGATGATCTGCCGCAGTGGTTGGCCGAGATGGGCGGCGAAGTCGGCGGTGGCACGCATGTTCCACACGCCCTGCTCGTAGACCATGAACCGGGCACCGTCGACTCCGCGGCCGGTCACGCGGACGACGGCGTCGCCATCGTCTTCCAGGCGCACGCCCGAGACATCGAGGCTCGCACCGGGTTTCTTGCAGGTTCGATAGAACGTCGCGAAGTCGGTCTGCGAAATGCCTTGCCGGACATCCCCTGTCATGTGCTCCCAGACCGAGCCGAAGTCACCGGCGGTGAAGCTGTCGACGATGCCCTGCGCCGCCACGGTGGCCGCCCCGAGCGTGACCGCGGCGCCGCCCTGGGTTTCCTCGGGATAGGCGGCAAGACGGGGCGTTGCCGAACCGGCGAGGCCGTATGAGGTGCCACATGCCGCGCACGCCACCGCCACGACCAACGCTGCGCAGGACGCGAGGACGGGCCGCCCGGACATCAGGCCAGACCCGTCGCCGACCGGCGCCGGCGCGAGATCGCGTCCACGCTCGCCGCGAGGAGCAACACGCCACCGGTCACCAGGAAGTTGATGTAGGACGACTGGTTCAGCAGCCCGAGCCCGTTGGCGATCGTGGCGACCACCACACCGCCGACGACCGCGTCGACGGCGCGGCCCTTGCCGCCGAACAGGCTGGTGCCGCCGATCACCGCCGCACCGACGGCGTACAACAACACGTTCCCGGCGCCCGACGACGCGGATACCTTGCCGCCGTACGACGCGGCGATGATGCCGCTGAGCGCCGCCAGCGATGAGCACACCACGAACACCGACATTCTGATCCGCGCGACGTTGATTCCGGACCGGCGCGCCGCCTCGGCGTTCCCGCCGACCGCATAGATGTGCCGGCCGTAAGAGGTCCGGTTGAGGATCAGACTGAGCGCGATCAACAGCACTCCCACCAGCGGCAGAACGTAAGGGATGCCGCGAATCTCGATGTTCGGGTTCACGCTGCGGTTCAGGTTGAGCACGTACGCCACGCCCAGTGTCACCACGGCCACCCCGGCGATGCGGGCGATCACCACTCCCAGCGGTGCGTGCACCAGACCCAACGCGACCTTGGTGCGGTGCCGGTACAGCTCAAGGCCCGTGAAGCCCGCGACGATCACCAGTGCGAACAGCCATCCCGCGGTGACCGACATGGTGTCGATCGTGATACCGCGGATGACCGGGTCGTCGACCCGGATCGAACCGCCCTCGCCGATGAGTTTCAGTGTCACGCCCTGCAGGCCGAGGAAGAAGGCCAATGTCACTACGAACGACGGGATCCCGAGTTTGGCGCGCAACAGGCCGATCGCCAGGCCGATCGCCGCGCCGCACAGGATGCCCGCGAGCACGCCGGCCCACCAGGGCCAGCCGTCGTTGACGATGGTCAAGCCCATCGCGCATGCCGATACCCCGCCCGCCACGCCCGCGGACAGATCGATGTCGCCGAGCAACAGGACGAACACCAATCCCATTGCCAGGACACAGATCGAGCCCGCCTGGGTGACCAGGTTGGCCAGGTTCAGCGCCGAGGTGAAGCGGGCGTTGGCGATGCTGAACACGATGAACAGCACGATGAGGCCCAGCACTGCCGGCAGGGAGCCCATGTCGCCGCCGCGGACCCGGCGCAGATAGCTGCGCACCGCATCCGGGAACGACTCGTCGGTGCGGGCGTCGGCGGCGAAGTCGGTGTCGGCGAGTTTCGGATTGAGAGTGGTCATTTGGCGGCCCTCACATCGACTGCGCGGCGTCGGCCGGGGTCAGGCCCAGGCTGCCGGACCGACCCGCCGTGATGAGCTCCACCACCTGGCTGTGGCTGACTTCGGCGGCCGGCACTTCCGCGGCGACCCGGCCCAGGTACAGCGCGCATATCCGGTCGGCCACCTCGAACACGTCGTTCATGTTGTGCGAGATGAACACCACGCCCACGCCCTGATCGGCGAGTCTGCGGACCAGGTCGAGCACCTGGCGGGTCTGCGCGACGCCGAGCGCCGCGGTGGGCTCGTCGAGAAGTACCACCTTGGCGTTCCACAGCACGGACTTGGCGATCGCCACGGTCTGCCGCTGACCGCCGGACAGACTGGACACCGCCTGGCGCACCGACTTCACCGTGCGCACCGACAGCGACGAAAGGGCCTCGCGGGCCAGGGATTCCATCTTTGCTTCGTCGAGGGCGCCCCGCCGGATGAGCTCACGGCCGAGGAACATGTTCGACACGATGTCGAGGTTGTCGCACAACGCCAGGTCTTGGTACACGACCTCGACCCCGAGTGCCGACACCTCGTTGGGCCCGTGCACGGTCACCGGATTGCCCTCGAACACATAGGTTCCGGTGTCGACGGGGTAGATCCCGGCGATCGCTTTCACGAGGGTCGACTTGCCCGCGCCGTTGTCACCGACCAGCGCGGTGACCTCACCGGGATACACCTGGAAGTCCACGTCGTGCAGCACGTGTACGACGCCGAAACTCTTGTTGACGCCGCGCAGTTCGAGGATGGGCGCGTTGGTGGCGGTCACCATCGCCCTAGAGTCCCGCGGCGCTGCACGCGGCGGCGAACTGCCCGGTGCAGACATCGGCCTTGGTTTGGCCGCCGTCGTCGAACACCACCTTGACGGTGTCTTTGGTGACCGACTTCGGGGTCAACAGCACCGAGGGCACGTCACGGTTGCCCTTGTCATCCCGGGATGTGCTGTTGGTCTTGGGTTGTTGGCCTTTGGTCAGCGCGATGGCGGCCTCGGCGAGGGCTCCGGCCTCTTCCTTCGCGGACTTGTAGACGGACATGCACTGGGTGCCCGCGAGGATGTTCTGCAGACCCTCGACCGTGGCATCCTGCCCGGTGACCGGCACCTGCCCGGCACGACCGTTCTTCTCCAGGATCGAGATCACCGATCCGGCGAGCCCGTCGTTGGCCGCGTACACGCCGTCGACCTTGCCGTCGGCGGCGGTGTACATCTGCTCGAAGATGGTGACCGCCTTGTCGTTGTCCCAATCCGGCACGGCCTGCTCGGCGACCACCTTGATCGTCGGCGTCTTGTCGACCACCGAGTGCGCACCGGCGGTGAACAACGTCGCGTTGTTGTCGGTGGGTGATCCGTTCAGGAACAGCACATTCGACGGCTTGCCCGCGAGGCAGTCGACCAACCCCTGGCCTTGGAGCTCCCCCACCTTGGTGTTGTCGAAGGAGACGTAGGCATCGGCCGACCCGCCCAGCGTCAGCCGGTCGTAGTCGATCGTCTTGACACCCTGACTCGCCGCCTTCTGCTGGATCGACGCGCCGCTGTCGGAGTCGAGGTTGACCAGCGCGAGCACCGTCACGCCGTCGGCGATCATGCCGTCGGCGATGGTCGCCATGTTGTCGGCGGATCCCTCGGCGTTCTGGATGGAGTACGCCACGCCGGCGGCCTTGAAGGCGGCCTCCAACGCCGGGCGGTCTTTGGACTCCCACCGGACCGAGGACTTGGTGTCGGGCAGGATGACGCCGATCTTCTGCGCCTTGGCACCGCCACCACTGCCGCCGGCGTCGCCGCCGCCGTTACCGCCGCACGCGGTGAGCGTCAGGCCCGCGCCGACGACGACGGCGAACATCAGACCGCTGATTCGCTGCATGCAACCGCCTCTCATCACATCCACCGATCCCTCGGCCTTTTGTTGTTCCGGACAACTTATAGCGTGACGTGCGTCACGTCCAGCGCGTCGGTGCCGCGATGGTCAGCGAGCGCCCATCAGGTGTTCGATGGCCAGCTGGTTCAACCGGACGAAACCGAAACCCTTGGCGCCGAAATAGGAGTCGGCGTCGAACCGCTCGTACGCCGACGTGTCCGCGAGCAACTCCCGATACGTCTCGCCGGCAGCCAAGGTGGTTCGGCGCAATTCGTCGACCCGGGCGGCACGGCGTGCCTCGGCCACTTCCGGGTCGGCCCGGAAGGCCGCAGCGCGCTGCTTGAGTAGCAGGTACATCCGCATGTTGGCGGCGGCCGACTCCCACACCCCGGCGCTGTCCTCGGTGCGGCTGGGCTTGTAGTCGAAATGCCGGGGCCCGGTGTAACTCGGCCCACCGTCCACCCCGCCGTTCTCCAACAGGTCGACCAGTGAGAACGCGTTGGCCAGATCGCCGTGGCCGAACACCAGATCCTGGTCGAACTTGATCCCGCGCTGACCGTTGAGGTCGATGTGAAACAGCTTGCCGGAGTAGAGCGCCTGGCTGATGCCGTGGGTGAAGTTCAGTCCGGCCATCTGCTCGTGGCCCGTCTCGGGGTTGACGCCGACCATTTCCGGATGGGCGAGGGTCTCGATGAAAGCCAGCGCATGCCCGACGGTGGGCAGCAGAATGTCCCCGCGCGGCTCGTTGGGTTTCGGTTCGATCGCGAACCGCAGCGGGTGTTTCTGGTCGATGACATACTCGCACAACAGGTCCAGTGCTTCGCGATAGCGTTCGAAGGCGGCTCGGACGTCCTTGGCACTGTCGTACTCACTACCCTCGCGACCGCCCCACATGACGAACGTCTCGGCACCGAGCTCGGCGGCGAGGTCGATGTTGCGCAGCACCTTGCGCAGCGCGAACCGCCGGACGTCGCGATCATTGCTGGTGAATCCGCCATCCTTGAACACCGGGTGGGTGAACAGATTGGTGGTGACCATGGGCACAACCAGGCCGTTGGCCTGCAATGCCGATGTCAACCGGGCGATGGCCCGACGGCGTTCGTCGTCGCTGCTGCCAAACGGGAACAGGTCGTCGTCGTGAAAGGTGAGCCCGTAGGCGCCGAGCTCGGCGAGCCGCTCCACGGCCTCGACCACGTCCAGCGCGGGCCGGGTGGCCACACCGAAAGGGTCGTTGGCGACCCAGCCGACGGTCCACAGGCCGAACGAGAACTTGTCGGAGGGCTTGGGCGTGAGGTCGACGGTGGCGGCCCTGGTGGATTCGAGGATGGACATCACATACTCCCGATGCTGGATTTGTTTCTCGGCCGAACATAAGATGTGGCGTAGGCCACTGTCAAGGGAGGATCTCGCGAATGGGGATCGGCACCAACACCGACGATGTCCGGCGCCGCAATCTGTCCGCGGTCCTGACACTGGTGCACCGCGCCGGCGCGCTGACCAGGTCCGAGGTGACCCGGCGGACGGGGTTGTCCCGGTCGACGGTCAAGGACTTGGTCGAGGAACTCGCCGACGCCGGCCTGGTCGAGGAATCACTGGCAGCGTCGCCCAGCCAGGTCGGCAGGCCCAGCCCGATGGTGCGGCCGAAGACCGCAACGCTGGCGATCGCCGTCAACCCCGACACCGTCGGGGTGACCGTCGGCGTGGTGGCCTTGGGCGGGGCGGTGCTCGATGTCAGAAGGTATCCGACCAAGGGTGTGCCCAGCGCCCGCCAGACCGTCGCCATCACCGCCAAAGCAGTCGCCAGGATCGAACGCACGCTGGACCGCAGCCAGCGGGTGACCGCGATCGGGGTGGCCGTGCCCGGTCTGGTGCATGCCCCCGGTTCGGTGGTGCGGCTGGCGCCGAACCTGGACTGGCATGACGAGGCGCTGGGTCAGATGCTTACCGCGGCAACAGGATTACCCGTCTTCGCAGCGAACGACGCCAACCTGGGGGCAATCGCCGAACACATCTTCGGCGGGCATCCCGATGCCCGGCACATGATCTACGTCAACGGCGGCGCCAGCGGTATCGGGGCCGGCTTCGTCGTGGCCGGCGAACTGCTGGAAGGCGCGGCGGGCTACGCCGGCGAGCTGGGCCACACCTACGTCGGCGGGGCCGGACCGTGCCATTGCGGACGAATTGGCTGCCTGGAGACCGAGGTCAGTGAGTCGAGCACGAAAACCCTTGCCCACCAAGCGCAGTACCTCGGCATCGCACTCGGTAACGCCATCAATCTGCTGAACCCCAACCTCATCGTGCTCGGTGGATTCCTGGGCGCCTTCCCGACCCAGGCCGCGGCCGCGCTGGACACCGCGGTGGCCCGGCATTCCATGCGGGTACCCAACGAACAGGTGCGCATCGTGTCAGGCACCCTCGGTGCCGAAACCCTGATGATCGGCGCCGCCGAGGCCGCGTTCGCGTCGTTGCTCGCCGATCCCGCCGGGCACTATCGCCGGACGCTCGACGACGCCATCGGCTGAGGGGTGGCGGGCGCGCAGCGATCACGCACTGAACCACCAGCGGTGCTCACACGATCAGGTCAGGCCGAGTTTCTCGGCCAGGTCGAGGACGGCTTGTGCCCGGGCCCGGGTGGGGCCGACGCTGCCGTCGTACGGTCCGGCGGGCGCGTCCAGGTCGGCGAGCGTACGACGCGCCTGGTCGATGTCCAGCGGCGACGGACTGAGCAGCCGGTTGATCGTCTCTGCGTGATCAAGGTCCAGACACAGTCGCCCGGTCATACCGGTAGCTTTGGCCATCGCGGTCTCCCGAGCGAGGTGGCGGGTCTGATCACGCAACGTGGGGCCGTCGATCGGTGCGGGCAGTCCCGCAGCCCGACTGGCGATCACCAGCCGTGCACGCGCGTAGGCCAGCACCGTCGGCTCCTCGCTCATCCCGGTGTCGCGGCGAAAGTCGCCGACACCGAACGCAATTCGAGAACATCCCTGGGCCCGCGCGATGTCGGAGACAGACTCGATGCCCAGTGCCGATTCCACCAGCGCCACCAGCGGTGTGCCGGCAGGCAGCCGCGCGGCGGTCGCGGCGATATCGTCACCGGATTCGGCCTTGGCCAGCATGACGCCGGACAACCCACGGGCATCGGCCAGGGCATCGAGATCGGCCGACCAGTCGGGCGTGCTCACACTGTTGATCCGCACCCACCCCTGTGCCCCGTTGTTGAGCCATTCGACCACCGATAGGCGACCGGCGGGTTTCTGGGTAGCAGGCAGCCCATCCTCGATGTCCAGAACGACCACGTCGGCACTGCTGGCGGCAGCGGCGTCGTACGCGTCGCCACCGTCCGGGATCCCCGGCTGCAACAGCCACGCCCGAGCCAAGGACCAGTGCGGCCTGCGGACTCGTCCCGTTACCTGTGGTGAAACTGTCACGTGTAGGTCCTCTCGCTCGGCGGCGTCGCACCCATCGTCCAAGCCCCGCGGCGTGGGTACCAGATTGCGCACATAAAGTTCACGACGCGTTCGCGCACGGCCGCTCCATGTCCGTTTCTCGATGGATACGTCCTGCAGCGCTGCCTCGACGCGGTTGACCAGGCGTTGCTGCATGGTTGCGAGCCAGGGGTCTATCGGTGGCGACTCGATCCGGCGACGAGCGGGGCGGCCCGACTACTCGGGCAACACCACCAGGGTGGACACTATGACGTGGCTCTTTCTGCAACAGTGTTCAAAGTCGAACTTAGCGTCTCCGATGTCGATCACGGTTACTACGCCGATCACTCGCTGACCGTCGCCCGTCATCCCAGTGAGACCGACGAGCGGATGGTGGTGCGGTTGTTGGCCTTTGGGCTGCGCGCACACCGGCTCAGCGACGTCGACGGCGAGTTGGCGTTCGGGGCCGGCCTGTCCACCCCCGGCGTACCGGACCTGCGGCTCGCGGACTACACGGGCCGGATCCTGGAGTGGATCAACGTCGGCCAGCCCGATGAACGCGCCCTGGGCAAGGCAGCCAGCCAGGCCGAACAGGTGCTGTTGTACCCGTTCGCCGCCGGCGTGGCCACCTGGTGGCGCACCATCGGCCCCAAAGTGGCGGGGCTGCCGAACCTGTCTGTGGCGCAGATACCGCACGAGCCGGTGCAGCAGCTGGCCCAGACTGTCGATCGACGGGTCTCGGCGCAGGTGATGGTGATGGAAGGTCAGGTGACGATGACCGTGGGCAGTGTCGACGTCACCTTCACGCCCGAGCCATTGGAGTGAACGTCTGAGCCGAGGTGCTGGTCGATGGCGTTAGCGCCGGCGTTCCCTGCCGATCCCACTGGAAGAAGTCTCGTCGCGGCTTCTTCACCGCCGGGATCCACGAGCAGCGGCAGATCCGTGCGCAGTCCGAGCTCAGGCTTTTGCAGGTACCGCCTTCCTACCAGGGTGAATAAGCACCGCGTGGGACAGAACCGTCGTCCGGGTAATTCTGCATTTAATATTATTGCGGCAATAACTTTCTATTGCTAATTCTCAATATCAAATAACGATTACCGAAAAGGTGATATTGCTGTCGAAACGTGTTCAAAATGTGCCGGGAATTTGGCGGGGTGAGAGTTATGTTTTATCCGCTCTACCGCGGCGCGGCATTTCGGCCACGTCGTTACCTTCACCCTTTGGAGATAACTATGCGATCGAATTCCGCCACGCTGCGTCGGGTCGGCGTCGTCACTCCGGTGGCGCTTGCCGCCGCACTTTGTTTCGCGGGTACGGCGAATGCAGCCGTCAGCGTGAACTGGAGTTGTAAGGGCACCATTTTCGGCATCGGCCAGACATCGAGCATGACCACCTCGGTTACCGGGACCGCGCCGGGCTCGGTCACCGCGGGCTCACCGGTAGCCATTACCCTCACCCCGGGTTCATCGACCGTCCCGTCAACGGCCTCCGGTTTCACCGTCACCAGCATCAGCAACCTGAAGATGCTCATCCCGGTCCCGGCGAACTCGACGTACGTCTCCACCAGCACATCCGGCGGAACGGTCTCCGGCTCGGCGGCGCTCGTGGGCAGCAACGTCGTACTCACCGTTCCCGGCCCCATCTCCGGTGGCTCGAGCTTCACCCCGCCTGCCGTCACCGTCAACGTGACGGCCACCGCTCCCGGCTCGATCACCAGCAAGTACGCCGGCACCAGCTACACAGACCCCGGCATGACCATGACCACTACGGTGGCGGCGGTCGGCAACGTCGCCACCTCGTGCTACCCGAATCCCTCTCCGACGCTCACCACCACGACTGTCACCTAACTCCGCCGGTCGCGGTGAATGACCCTCGACTGGGCTTGGCGAACGGCGCAGTCGAGGGTCATTCCTGTTTTCGGTCGTCATTTCGTAATCGACCTTTCGGCGCGACGCCTATTGGAACACGCACAAGAACCCGTCACGAATATAGGAATAACAACGCGGCCGATTCCGTGCATACTTCCGGCAAGCCGCTGAATTGGCTGGTGCTGGACGCCGAGTCTCGAAGACCGCAGTTCAAACGGCGATCCGGCGTCCAGTTTGGAGGTCGCCCCTCACTTCGTGCGCGCATCGACCGGCATCGCCGAGATTTTGGCGCACTCGGTACGGCTTTGCCCTACCGGCAGCCACATCGAACGGCGCGGCGGTCGAGACGATCTACCGCCCAGCCGCACACCGGCGCGTGTTCGCTATACCTGTACGTGTGCGCCAAGACGCGCGCAGCGGGTACTCACCGCGAACCGTCGATGCGCACCGACTGGTCAGGTGATGTAACTTCGCCGGGGCGCACCGCTTTGCCGGCGAGCGGCATCCCCGACGCCCCACTTGTGCGCGTCAGTGGTGGTTGCCGAATTGCAGATATCGGACCGGTCCAGTTCGCCGCCAAGACGAATCGTTCCGCTGGCCGGCCGGACTCGTGCCGTCCTACCCGTGTGGCTGAATCTATCTGGGCCACAGCGAGAGTTGCGCTCTGGAACCGATTTGCATTGCCGGCGAAGACGGCGGCAACGGTCGTCGGCAACCTTCCCACTGAAACCCTCGACAATCACGCAGGAGATCGCTCGTCCGCCGGTATGATCAGGTCTGCCACAAAGGAATACAGACTCGACCAGTCGGCAAAGGCCGCCTGACCCCATGTTCACCGAATAGGGCCAAGCCCAGGTGTGGGAGGTCTTTTCGTTCAATGACAACAGAACTCGCTCGTTCGGCCGTGGTCCTGAAGAGAACACTGGAATCTCTCCATGGAACGGTCGATGACTTGGCGCGTGAATTGGTGAGGGTGCTAGGCATCAATCAGACAGATCGGCGTGCCCTGGAGCTCATTCTTCTTGCGGGCGAGGACGTTATGACGCCGGGACTCCTGGCCGACGGGCTCGGTCTGACTGCCGCCGGCACCACGATTGTTCTCAATCGGCTGGAGAAGCTCGGATACGTCAGTCGATCGCTGCATCCGACCGATCGACGCCGAGTGATCGTGTTGGCCACGGATCTCGCTGCGCGCCGTCTGTCCGAGCTCGTCGCTCCGGTGCTGGACCAGGGCCGACAGATGTTGTTGAACCACTACACCGCGGCGGAGATCGCCCTGATCGTCGGATTCCTCACCCGTGCGGACGAAATACAGCAAGCTCATCTGAACCGGATGCGCGACTTGGACCCCTACCGCCACTAGACAGGACTCCGGTGTAGCCACCCGGAGCTGTGCCTGGCGGCCATTCGAGATCGCAGACGACAGTGGGCCCCGCTCAGGAGCGGGGTCCACCGGTCTTGAAAAGGACGTGGCTAGGCGGCGGCGCCGGAGGCAGCACTTCCGGATGCGCCGCTACCCGAACCGGTTGCGCCACTTCCGCTCCCGGAGGCCTCGGTGCCGGCCGCGGCACTTCCGCTGTCGGAGCCGGAGCTCTGCGACCCCGTGGATCCGGCGCCTGTGCTGCCCGAGCCCGTCCCGCCGTCGGTCGATCCGCTCGGCTTGGTGGGCGCCCCCGTCTTGCCGGGTTCAGCCTTGTTGCCACTGGTCATGTCGGTGCCGCCGTTCGGCGTGGTGGTGCTGGAAGGGGTCCCCGGTTCCGGCTTCGGCTCCGGCTTCGATTCGGGCTTTGATTCCGTTGCACTGGAGGGTTTTTCGGGCTCAGTCGCGGTCGGTTCCGTCGCGGCGGGCACGGTCGCGGTCGGTTCCGTCGACCTGGGTTCCGTCGGGCTGGCCTCCGGCGACTTGGGCTCCGTCGCTGACGTCTTTGCTGCATCAGCCGTCGCCGGCTTCTCGGTACCGAGGGTGACGGTCGCAAGCGACGAGGCCGTCGACGGTAGGGCGGATGGTCCGGTATCGGCAACCTTCGCCGCCAGCGGCGGGGCCGGTGCGAGCGCTTGGGCAATCGTGTTGAGGCCCTGGATCACCTGGGCGATCAATCCACCCGGGCTGAGGAGACCAGGGGCTCCGGTGAGGGCAAACCCGTTGAGCACCGCGTTCACGATCGCTCCCGGGGTGGCGACGAGCGCACCCGCCGCGCCCATCAGGTCCCCGACTTTCAGGGCGTCGAGGACGGCCTGCGCTTGAAATGAGGTTGCCTGAATGGTGCCGTTGACGGTGGCGATGGCTCCGAAACCCACGCCGAGCAGAACTCCCGGGACCGCGGCGACGACGTTCGCGAAGTTCTGCGCCATGGTGACGGGGATTTGCAGCAGCTCGAGCAGCGGACCAACCGGCCCGAGTATGAATCCGAGCCCGGCATTGAACAGCGTCGTCGTGCCCTCGTAGATCTCGCCTGCCAGAATCTGACTCAGGCCGTTCTTGACCCCGGCCGGAAAGCCATTCGGATTATCCAATCTCAACTGGTCGACAAGATTCACCACAGAGGTTTGCAGTGCCGTGAAAGTCTGCCGGCCGTAGCCCAGCCCGTTGAGCAACAGCTGATGCAGGATCGGCACGGGGTTGTCCAGATAGCTTTGCACGAGCGTTCCGCCGTTGGCCAACGCGTCTTGGATGATCTTCGACCACTGCTCAATTGGGTTCACCGCTGCCGTCAGCGCAACCTCGGTAGAAGACACTGCTCGCGCTTGTAGCTCGGCGATGGCGGGCATCGGTTGGGCGATCGGGGCAAACGCAATCGCCCCGACACTCGCCACCGCAATACCCATGTTGAGACGTGACCGAACGGCAATCTCCATGCCATCTCTCCTTAATCGACGAGGTCGTGACACCGGAAAGCTATCCGAGCGGAAGCCAGGCTTCGGTATGAATGTATTGTTCCGTTTCGGCGTCCCGACTGCCGCAATCGACACTGAACCGCATTTTCGCACTTCAACCCGCATGTGAGTCTTCCATTGGCAAACTCTCACTTAAATGCGCTTAATCAAATGCGCAACGACCTCGAAGAAGTTCTGGCACAGGTTCTATTCGTGCTTTTTAATTGCCAGACTGCGAATTGGCGGAGCTATTCGCTGCAAATCGCATTAACAGCCCCTCAGTCGTAGTTAGCTGAGTCGGCTGAGAACTGACGGTCTCTCACCTCACCGTTCAGGGCGGTCCCGCCAGGCACCGGCAACGGTTCGAACGGCCCGCCTGCCGGCGCGCGGTTGGGCACCGTCATCCCCAGCTACTGTTTACCGAATCTGCCTGTGATACCACCGAATTCAGCAGGGATGCGTCGCCTCCGCGCCGATCGGGCCACCTCCGATTCGGAGTTCGTCACGAAGGTGACGATCACGGAGGGCAGTCTGCCGACCTGCGGCTACGTAGCAGCTTCGCCCGGCGTCCTTTGGCTGAATTCAGCGTTACGTCAATGGGGTTCACACCACTTGTGATCCGCCGGCTGCAGTCGCCCAGTGCTGCCATTTGCGGACGTGACAGCTGATCCAGATAGTGCGTGCGCACCACCCGCGCGTAAGTGACCAGCGCAGGCCGGATTCGCGCCATACCGTCGTGGGTGATGATCGCGACGACACCGCGTCGATCTCGATTGCTGGCGCTGCGCTGCACCAGCCCTTGTGACTCCAACCGCCGAATCTGTTGGCTCACCCGACTCGGGGTCAACATCAGTGCCTGGGCCAGATCGCCAACCCGCGCGGAACCGGAGCCAGACCCGGCCAGTATCTGCAATAGCAGCACGTCGAAGAGCGTGAGTTTGTGCGCGTCCAGCAACTTCCGATTCAGCAGTATGTAGAGCCGCATCGCCGCATCGAGATAGTGTTCCCAACTACACTGCTCGGTCTCATCGAGCGCGGGAAGACGATTTGGTGGAATCTCCGAACACGCACCCCCCATACGCGGTCATGCTAGGCGCCCCCGATCATCGGTCGGCCCGAAATCTGGAAAAGTGATACCAGCGGATGTCAGCCATCGGTGACCGAATACATGGCCGCCCGTAGCCCGCCAAGCCGTCAGCGGCTCCCCAGTTGGCTGGATGCAATTGTGGGCGTCAACGACGTCGCCGGGCTCGGACGCGCCAGGTTCGATGGCTTTCAGCAGAGCGACGGCCTGTTACTTCTGGGACGGCATGCGGGTTCTTTCTAACTGGCGTGGCGTAGTCGTTGCGCAGGAATTGATTGAGATGCGCGATAGCTAAGGGCTGACTGGACTTGCAAGAGCCGTAGTGTCCGTCGCCTCTGGCAGGCGTGACAAATCGGCAGAACCTGACCGTCCGCGCATTTCGTTGGCTCGGCGGCATCCGACTGTGCCACCGCTGACCAAGAATACGGGCCGATTTGCCCCACTCGTACCAGATGGGTGGCCTACCGCGCCGACTCCGACATCGGCCCGGCCTGGCGGGGAGCGCCGGCCAGGGCATGGGCTGTTGTGGTGATCTGATGGGTATAGGTCGGGCCGTTGAGAGCGTGCGCGGCGTGCATCATCTGCTCGGTGAACGTCGCGGTGGCATCGTTGATCAGGGTGACGTGATAGCCGAGTTCCATGGCCGCTCGGGCGGTGGCCTCTACGCAAGTGTTGGCCAACAGCCCGGTCGCCACGACTCGGTTGATTCCGCGTTGGCGCAGCTGGAAATCCAGGTCGGTGTTGGCGAATCCGTTTTGTGCCCAATGCTCTTGGGCGATTACCTCGTTATCGCGCGGGGTCAGGTCGGGATGCCACTGCCCACCCCAGCTTCCCCGAGCGAAGGCCCGCACGGTGCGCATCAGGTTCTGCGTCGGGTTCGGATACGCCCAGTCGTCGTAGTCGCCGGGCTCCCAACGTCGATGCGGAACGTACACGACTGGGGCACCGGCGGATCTGGCCGCTTCTATCAGCGCCGCGAGATTGCTCACGAGTTTCACCTGTTGCGCAATCTGGCTGATGCGTGGCCACAGCTTGCCTTCGTCTGCGAGCCAGTCGTTGTAAGGATCCACGATCAGCAGCGCGGTGCGCGCGGGGTCGTCGTGCAAAACGGACATCGAGACTCCTTGGGGTGGTTCCGACAACCACCCGAATGCGGACACCCGGAAAGGTGCGTGTAATGCCGAAGGTGAGACCCATGTCTGACATGTTGTGCCCGGTTGCACGTTCGGTTCCCGAGATCGGAGATCGCTGGACCCTGCTGATTTTGCGTGAACTCACATTGGGCACAACCCGTTTCGATGATCTCCAGCGCCTCAGCGGCGCCACTGCCCAACTGTTGACGGCACGACTGAAGCAGCTACAGACAGACGGCATCGTTGACCGTCGCGCCTACAGTGAACGGCCCCGTCGCTTCGCCTACGTCCTCACCGAGAAAGGCCGCGACTTCTTACCAGTCCTGCTGGCCCTGCGTGCGTGGGGCGAAACCTGGTGCAAGGATGCCGATGAGCCCGTCGCGATCCACCTCAGCCACACCGAATGCGGCGCCGAACTCGCCCTAGACGGCACCTGCCCCGCCTGTGCTCGGATCGTTCCCTCTCCGCAGATCGTTTCAGAACTCGACCCGCAGTTCGCCGCCGAGCGCGGACTTCGCCTTAACTGATCTTTCGACTCGACAGGTACCAGCACTCCCTCACCACGCAGACGCGCGCTTGGATGCGTTGTGCGCGTTAACGTTGACGGTATGCGGCACGCCGTCTACGTGCCTCCATTCGGGCCGCTGGCCGATCCGCACATCCTCGTCGAGATCGGCACAGCGACCGAGCAACACGGGTGGGCTGGATTCTTCCCCTGCGGCCACGTCCTGAGCCCCATCGACGGGAATGTTGACGGGCTTGACTTCTTCCGGCGAGCCCGGCGGCCACGCCCCGTTGAATAATCTGCGTGTCGGCAGTGTGTTTGTGATCGCCGTTGAGCTTCTCGACGGCCTCGGGAGTGAAGTGTCGAGGTACTCGTACAGAACGCTCGGTGGCCAATTGCTCGACCCACTGGGCCGTGACCAGCTCGACCTGGTTGACGTCGGGCTAGGACTCTCGCCGGTGGATCGCCTCGTTCTGCAACGACCCGCCGTCGCGGGTTGTTACGGCGTTGCATTCTCGATGAACGTGACGTCAAAGCCGTTGGGCCAGAAGATACTGAGGACGCAGTCTTCGTCGCCGACGCAGGTGTCGCCGTGTACGGCGTCGCCCTTTTGAAACCATGTGCATCCGGGTGTGAGCACTTCGTATTCGTCCTGGTCGTGGAGATAGTGCCGGAACTTGCCGGAGACGACGACAGCGTAGTAGTCGTGTCCATGAATGTGAGGTGGAGCGGTGATGCCGGCGGAGTACTTCATCAGGAATGCGGTGGGCCCCTTGGTTTCAAGGTCGCCGTACATCAGTGAGACGAAGATTCCCTTGCCGTTCTCGTCGAGCGGGCCGACGGGTTGCCAGCAGACAGCACTCACCATCGAACGTGACGGGATTCAGGAGGCGACATGGCGCAACCGTGGCAGTCGTCGTTATTTGACGACGCCGAGAACACCACCGCCGCGTCGGTCGACCCATCGGCGTTCGACCGCGCCACCGTCCACGCCCTTGACGAGCACTCCTGGATCACACACGTCCCGGCGTTGGTCCCTGGCCACACCCACCTGCTCAACCAACTTGCCGTACTCGACATTTGGGAACAACGCAGTCGCTGGATGTACAACCGGATGGTCAAGGAACCGCGACTGACCGCCGAGTACGTCGACGTGCAACTCGTACCGCCGACGATCGGCCGGATCATCGCCGTCCTAGGCACACAATACGACGTGCTCTACAACCGGGTCTGGATGAACTGGTACCGCGATCACCGCGACGGCACCGGATGACATGCCGATCGACCGGCCAATAAGGCGCCGACTGCGACCATCCCCGTGCTGAGTCTCGGCGCACCCCGGCGTTTCCTCCTTCGGCCCGGCTCCGGGGGCCCCAGCACGGCCTTCACGCCGGCCGGCGGCGATGTCATCGTCATGCACGGACGCTGCCAACGCGACTGGCAACACTGCGTCCCCAAACAGAACACCCCTGCGGGACCACGCATGAGCCTCAACTTCTCCGCAGTGCTCAGCGCCTGAGACAAGCGGCTCGACGCGGTTACGCGCGTTCTGCAATCGACAGCAATTGAGGCCGCCAGGTCCAGACAGCCGAGGATTCTCACTTTCGTGTCCACTACTTCGCAGACGCCGATTCGACTGCACGCCGCCCCTGGCACACCCACCGAGACCCACAGTCACCGTTTAGTCACGTGACGCGCAGTGATGACTAAGCCTCTCCGTGGAGGCGGTATGTGCAAGCCACGTCACGGTCTTCGTGGGTGTCATGGCCGCTGACCGTTCTCGTCGGTGTTCTCGGTCGGTCCGGTTGCTGGGCGGCGTTGGTGGCCGAGTAGTTCCCGGACGGAGATGCGGGAGCCATACGGCTGCAGCATCTGGCTGGCCGGTCGGGTACGCACGTTGAGGGGCCACCAGAACCAGCGACCGAGGAGGGTGGCGATGGACGGTGTCATGAACGACCGCACGATCAGCGTGTCGAAGAGCAAGCCCAGGCCGATGGTGGTGCCGAGCTGTCCGAGCATGACCAGGTCGCTGACGATGAAAGAGGACATGGTGGCCGCGAACACCAGGCCCGCCGCGGTGACGACACCGCCGGTACCCGCCATCGCGCGGATGTTGCCGGTCTTGAGGCCGGCAGGCAGTTCCTCCTTGAATCGGGAGATCAGCAGCAGGTTGTAGTCGGCCCCCACCGCCAAGAGCAGCATGACGGCCAGTGGCACGATGACCCAGTACAGCTGGATACCAGCGATGTACTGCCACACCAGGATTGACAGACCGATCGACGCTCCCAGGGACAGTGCGACGGTGCCGACGATGACCAGCGCGGCGATCAGACTTCTGGTGATGAAGACCATGATCAGCAAAATGAGGCTGATCCCGGCCAGCGCGGCGATCATCAGGTCGTACGTCGCGCCCTCCTGAATGTCCTTATAAGTGGCCGCGGTTCCGGCGATGTAGATCTTGGCGTCGGCCAACGGGGTGGCCTTGAGGGCGTCGAATGCCGCGTTCCGCAGCGGGTCGATGTGCGAGATTCCCTCCAGTGCCGCGGGTTTGCCTTCGTGTGTGATGGTCATGCGCAGGGCGTGGCCGTCCGGGGACATGAACAGTTTGAGGCCGCGCTGGAAGTCGGGATTGTCGAACGCTTCAGGGGGCAGGTAGAAGGAGTCGTCGTTCTTGGCGTCGTCGAAGGCCTTGCCGAGTGCGGTCGCAGTCTTGAGCGCCTCCGCGGATTGGGTGTCGGTGCCGGCCGAAGTGGCATAGTTCGAGCGGAGCAGGTCGCGGTTGGCTTCCTGAATGGCGAGCTGCGGTGGGATGAGGGCGGCCAGCTGGGGTTGCAGGGCGTTGAGTTTGTCCAAGCTCGCCGTGATCGTCGCGAACTTGTCGCTGAGTTCGCTGATGCCGTCGATGGAGTCGAACACCGATCTGATCGCTGCGCACGATGGGATGTCGAAGCAGTGTGGCTCCCAGTAGAAGTAGTTGCGCAACGGCCGGAAGAAGTCGTCGAAGTTGGCGATGTTGTCGCGGACTTGGTTGATGGTGTCGACGGTGTCGTGGAATGCCTTGGTCTGCTCGTCGGTGGCAGCGGCGCTGGCCTGCTGCAGCGCGAGCTGTTGTTGCAGGATGTCGATCGACTTGGAGGTCTGGTCGACCTGTTTGATGATGTCTTGGGCTCTGGCCTGCTGGTAGCTGAGGTTCATGATGGTGTTCGCGCTGCTCGCGCTGATCTGAAAAGGGATCGAGCTGTGGGTGATTGGTGTGCCCAGGGGCCGGGTAATCGACTGCACCATGGCTATGCCGGGGGTGTGGAGAACGGCCTTGGCCACCCGTTCGAGGACGATCATGTCCGCGGGGTTGCGCATGTCGTGATCGGATTCGATCATCAGCAACTCGGGGTTGAGTCGTGCCTCGGAGAAGTGGCGTTCGGCGGCGGTGTATCCGACGGCCGCAGGTGAGGTGGCGGGCACGTAGGGGCGGGCATCGAAATCAGTCTTGTACCCAGGGAGCGCGAGGAGGCCGATGAGGGCCAGTGCGATCGACGCAACGAGGACGGGAACGGGCCATCGGACGATGACGGTGCCGATGCGCCGCCAGCCGTGGGTGCGTGTCGCGTGCTTGGGTTCGAGTAGCCCGAAGCGGCTGGCCATCACCAGCATCGCGGGGCCCAGGGTGAGCGCGGCCGCCAGGGCCACCAGCACGCCTAGGGCGGCGGGCAGGCCGAGGCTCTGGAAGTAGGGCAGTCGGGTGAAGCTCAGGCAGGCCACTGCCCCGGCGATGGTCAGCCCCGATCCGACGATGACGTGGACGACGCCTCGGAACATGGTGTAATACGCGGCTTCTCGATCCTCGCCGGCGGAGCGGGCTTCCTGATAGCGCCCGACGACGAAGATCACGTAGTCCGCACCGGCGGCGATCGCCAGCAGGGTCAGCAGGTTCGTCGTGTAGGTGGACAGGCTGATGAACCCGGAGTTGGCGAGGGCGGCGACGACTCCGCGGGCCGCGGACAGTTCGACCATCACCGTCATCAGCATCAGCATCATGGTGACGAACGAGCGGTAGACCACCAGCAGCATCACCGCGATGACCGCGAACGTGACCCCGGTGATCAGGACGTTCTCCGAACCGCCGATCTCGAAGGTGTCGGTGGTCAGCGGTGCCGCACCGGTGACGTAGGCCTTCACCCCGGGCGGTGGCGGAGAGTCGGCGACGATCTTGCGGATGGCGTCGACCGATTCGTTGGAGGTGGACTCACCCTGGTTCCCCACCAGGTACAGCTGCACCAGCGCGGCCTTGCCGTCCTTGCTTTGGGAGCCGGCCGCGGTCAAGGGATCACCCCAGAAATCCTGGACGTGCTCGACGTGGGGGTCGGCAGCCAGCTTCTTGACCAGGGTGGCGTAAAACTGATGCGCGTCGGCGCCCAGGGGTTGATCGCCTTCCAACACGATCATTGCGTTGCTGTCGGAATCGAACTCGCCGAAGACCTTGCCGATGTGCTTCATCGCCTTCAGCGACGGTGAGTCCGGCGAGCTCTGTGCCACGGTGTGTCTCGCGCCGACGATCTCCAATGTGGGGACCAGGACGTTGGTCAGAGCGGCGACGGCGACCCAGAAGATGGCGATGGGGATGGCGAATCGACGGATGTTGCGCGCGACCCTCGAACGCCGGACCGGGTCCTCGACGCGGTGCTCGTTCACGCGGACTTGTCCAGGCAGGAGATGTAGCCGTTCACGTTGGTGGTGGACCTTTCGTCCTTGACGATGCCGTTGACGGTGATGCGGCAGGTGAGAGCGTCGGCGTCGCCTTGCGCACGGAGGTCGGCGAAGAGGGTGGGGTCAGTGGTCGTCAGCAGCTGCGACCAGGGCAGGGTCGCGTCGTCGACGCGCTGGGGTTGGGCGTGCTCGTCCAGGTAGTTGATCGTCGCCACCGCCCCAGGACTGCCGAAGACCTCGAAGAGGACCTGCTTGGGGTTGTACTTGCTGTTCTCGATCGAGTCCGCGCGCGGCCAGGACACCACGTCGTTGGAGCCGAAGACGCCGCGTAACCGGTCCACACCGAAGCCCGCCAGCGCCACGACGACCACCATCACGATCACCGTCCAGCGTCGCCTGACCACGCTTCCGATCGAAAAGCCCTTCACTGCCGCGCCTTTCGGTTGGGGGGAAAACGGGAGTCTGCCGATGCCCGCTCACGGCTGAGCCGACCGCGACCACGTGAACACCCGTCGAGGCAGAGCTGGGCGAGGGTGGGTCGCCCGCGCCGCGACGACGAGGTTGAAGCGTCGGAAGGTCCAGTACGCATTCGAGCGCTGCTCCTGATTTGTTGGTTGGACAACTAACCTAACATCTCACCGGGCTCACGCGCGCAGCGCCGTGATTCGGGCAGAACGCCGGCCCGGCTGGGCGAGATGGTGACCGACCGTTCGAGAGCAGCCAGTTGGTCTTCGCGGTCTGAAGCCGATGGGCGGTCGTTCTTGAGCGCTATGCTTTAGTCAGTCAACCAACTCATGATGGCGGTGAACATGGTCGGGACGCGCAGAGCGCAGGGAGCCGAGAAACGTAAGCGGCTGGTCGAGGGTGCTCGCCGGATGATCTACCACCAAGGCGTGGAGCGTACAACGTTGGCCGACGTCGCCACTGAGGCCAACGTGGCCGTCGGGAACATCTTCTATTACTTCAAGACTAAAGACGAGCTGGTCGACGCGATCGTCGAAGGTTATTCCGAGGAACGTGACGAGCTGCTCGCACGTCTAGATCGGCGACGGACGCCGCGCGCGCGGCTGAAGGCTCTCGTTGACGAGCTCGACGCCGCCCGCGACTCCATCTCGCAGTACGGGTGCCCGATCGGAACGCTGGCCTCCGAGCTGGACAAGCGCTTTGGGATTGAAGCGTCCTCCCGCAGCCGTGAGCTGCTGGGTGTGGTAGTCGACTGGGCGGAGCGGCAATTCCGCGAGATGGGACGATCCGACGCACGCGATCTGGCGGTCACGTTGATCGCCGCCTACCAGGGCACCGCCGTGCTCACCCACTCGCTGCGCGACCCCGCCCTGATGCACCGCCAAAGCCAGCGGCTGCTGCGGTGGATCGACGATGTGGCCGATCCCGCGGTCGAGGCATCACTCCTCCATGAATAGTCAGCTCCGATACAGCTGCTCTACCAGCCAACCCGAAAGCTGCCGACAAGAGCATGACTTTGCCGGTGCAATGTGCCGAAAGCCTCGGTGCTCATCTGGGGCGCCGTGGTGCGGTCCTTTGCTGCAGTGCCACGTCTTCTCGCAACAGGGGGCTAACGGCCTTCACGACAGATAGGGAGTTCTACATGAGCATCACCTTGACGGACCCGCAGGGCCTGCCGAAAGTCGAGTTTTTCCACCAGGTGTCGATCGCCACCGGATCCAGGCTTGTCTTTATCGCCGGGCAGGTCGCCTGGGACGCCGACGGAACGCTAGTCGGCGAGGGCGACCTCGCCGCGCAGGTCGAGCAGTGCTATCTCAACGTCGGGGCCGCACTCGCCGAGATTGGTGGCTCCTTCGACAACATCGTCAAACTGACCAACTACGTGACCGACTGGACCGTGGACAAGATGCCCTTGGTGCAAGAGGGCCGCGCCCGAGCCTGCGCCAAACTCGGTGTCACCACGTTCATGCCGCCGGGCACCTTGATCGGTGTCGCCGCGTTGTTCGTCCCCGAGCACCTCATCGAGGTGGAGGCGATCGCGGTTCTCGACTAGCAAGGGCGCCTTGGCGGTGCGGCTACTGCGCTTGCTGCCCGCGTCACGCAGAGATCGGGCGCCTCCACGGACGTCACACCATCGATTGACACCGGCCGCTGGGTGAGAGCAGTTCCACCGCCGAAAGGACAAAAGAGAAAATGGACTTCCTCGTCCGTGTGGACTTTGCCCGCGCCTTCGAACTACCCGAAGACAAACGTACGGCTCTGCTCGAGCGTGAACGGTCCAGGGGCCGAGAGTTGCTGTCTCAAGGGGTGATTCGGCAGCTCTGGCGGTTGCCTGGTACTCACACGAACATCGGCATCTGGTCAGCCGCTGATGCCAACGCCTTGGAGGAGGCGCTTGCTAGCTTGCCGATCCGGCCCTACACCGAGATCGAAGTCACCGCACTTGACCTCTACACCCCATGAGGGCCGCGCGGCCGTAGCCATCAGGCCTCGCCGACGGCGGCCGGTCAGACGGCGGGCGAGTGACGGGCCGGGGCGCGTCGGGGCCTGAGCTCCTCGATGCGATCGAGGACCTCATCGAGTGCCGTTGCCAGAGGAGCTGGGTCGCGGCGAACCTGTGCGAGCAGCATGCCGCCTTCGACCGCAGCCAACAGCGCCGTCGCCAACCGGTCGGGGTTGGCCTTGCGGCGCAGCTCGCCCCGGTCGCACATGGCCTGCAGGCCGGCGCGGATCGCCGCTTCCCATTGGTCGAATCCACCGGCGAGGTCAGTTCGACAATCCGGGAAGGACTCGGCCAGCTCCCCGGCCAAGGACCCGACCGGGCAGCCGCCCTCACAGTTCCGCTGGCCGAGCGTGTCGACGAGGAAGTCTCGCCAGGCGCGCAACCCCTCCATGCTGTCCAGCCCGCCGAGCGTTGCCAGCAGAGCCTGGATGCGGTGCGCGACAACGGCCCTGATCAGCGAATCCTTGTCCCCGAAGTAGTGATACACCTGCGAAACGCCCACGCCCGCCGTCTTCTGGACGTCGCCGAGACTCGTGCCGGCGACACCGTGGTCGTACATCAGCTGCGCTGCCGTCGCCACGATCCGCTCCCGCGTGGCTCGTCCCTTGGGGGTGAGCCGTTGCGGCTCGGTGACCGTTTCGTTCGTTGCCATCACGTTGGCCAGGTCTGGCGAGATCCGTCGCTGCGGGACCCGCTGACCTGATCTCCCTTCCGATTCGTCGAATCCTGTTCCGAGTCTTCATGCGTGCTGCTCGCGCCGCCGCGAACCCGACATCGACTTACCGGGTCCTGCGCGGTCTGCCCGCGGCGACCAGGACAAAAGTATAGCCCCAACGTTGCCCGATAATGCAGCTCATACTACATAAAAAGATGCAGTAGCCACTTGCCGCCGATACGGCGGCACTTCGCTACGGTGCGCCTGTTCCTCGACACCGGATCACCCGAAAATGTTTGGGCCAGCATATTCAACGGTATCAACAGCGATCTACGCCGTACAAACTTTGACGATTGACATCCGCGTACTTCAAGTCAATTATGTAGCCTAGACTACAAATTCTAGGTGAGCTTCGAAGCAACCTTCCTCTACAGAAGGGGCATCACGACGTCGACGTCAACCATCGCCGCCGACCGTGTACTGCCGAGCACATGACTCTCTCTATCGAAAGGAAATGACATGGCTACGACGTCTTCCAAGGCAGTTCTGATCACCGGTGCCAACATTGGGCTCGGCAAGGAGGTGGCGCGCCAACTCGCTCTTACCGGCGATTTCGACCGGATCTATCTGGCGTGTCGCAACACCGACAGCGGTCAATCTGCGGCCGCCGACCTGGAACGCCTCACGCGCAGGTCCATCTTCACGGTCGTGCGAATGGACCTGACCGACTTGGACTCGGTGAGGTCCGCGCTGAGCACATTGGATGGCCCTCTGCATTCGGTCGTCATGAACGCCGGCGGCACCGGCGGCCCAACACCGCTGGCGCTCACCGCCGATGGCGTCACGCATGTCTTCGGTTCCAACGTGCTGGGCCACGTCGTCCTGCTCGAGAATCTCCTCGCCGCCGGGGCGTTGACCAACACCGCGGTCCTGGTGGGCAGCGAAGCCGCGCGGGGTGTTCGCATGATGCGGATGCCGCGGCCCACGTTCGCCGACCACTCGGTGGAGGACTTCGCCAGCGTCATCGACGGTTCGTACTTCGAGCAGCACAAGTTCAACACGTTCCTCGCCTACGGCCAGGTGAAATACCTTGGTCCGTTGTGGATGTCGGCGCTGGCGCGTAGGCATCCCGACCTGCGGCTGCTTACCGTCAGCCCGGGCAACACCGCGGGAACCGACGCCTTGCGCGACATGGGCTCCGTCACTCGGGCCATGATGAATCACGTCATGTTGCCCTACGTCCTACCGGCTTTGGGGGTCGGACACCAGTTGGAGAAGGGCGCGAAGCGGCTGGTCGACGGTGTCACCGATCAACAGTTGCGCAGCGGCGTGTTCTACGCCAGCCGACCGGGCAAAGTCGTCGGGCCCCTAGTCGATCAGTCGGAGATCGTCGCCGACTTCAGGGACCCGGCAATACAACAGCATGCCTACGAAGCCATCCACCGCTTCGTCAAGAAGCCACGCTCACAGCAAGAACCGACTCCCCGCACCATCGGTGCGGATGGCGTTGAGTCCCGCTGAGGGTTGGAGCCCGTGGCGGTGAGTGATCGCGGATCCGAGCCTCATCGACAGTTCCACCACACGCCGCGCCAGAGCGGTCGAAACACAGACGTGCATGGACCCCAACAACGAAGAGGAGATTCCGTGACCACACTTCAAGAAGCAGTATCGCTGTCGAGCCACGAGCAAGGCCTGGTGGTGCTGTCGACGTTGCGGGCCAACGACACCATCCAGTCCTCCCTGGTCAACGCCGGCATCCTTGCCCATCCCGCGACCGGGGAGACCATCTTGGCCTTGGTCGCAGCAGGCCCGGTCAAGCTGGCGAACCTGCGCGCCCGGCCCCAAGTCACCGCCACCTTCCGCAACGGCTGGCAATGGGCGGCGGTCGAGGGCCGCGCCGAGCTCGTCGGACCCGACGACCCGCAACCCTGGCTGGACGCCGAAGGGCTGCGGCTGCTGCTCCGAGCGATCTTCACCGCAGCCGGCGGCGAACACGACGACTGGGACGACTACGACCGTACGATGGCCGAGCAGCGCCGGGCAGCAGTGCTCATCCGACCCGATCGGGTCTATAGCAACGGATAAGCGATGCACGACAAGTCATTTCGCGGTCGTGGTGCGCGACAGCGCGACGGATCGTGTGGCCGCCTCGTGACCTGAACTTCCCGTCGAAGGGGGCTGGTCGCAACTCTGAGGCCATCACGCGAAACGTCGGGTTTTCACCTGGTACGCAGAGGATGAGGGCACAGCAGCACCGGGATAACCGAATCCGCTTCCGATGGAAATGTGGGCCGGCCGCGGCGGGAAGTCCTTCGCTGTCGTTGGGCCGAGTTCATCGCTTACGTCTGCTGCGCTGTAGGTCGGGCCTAGATCGCGGCTCAGTCCCTCTGCGTCGGCGTAGTCGCGCGGGGTCGTCCCGAAACGCGCCCGGAATTCCGTCGTGAAGTGCGACTGGCTGGTGTATCCGACTGCGACGGAAACGTCCCCAACTCCCAATCGGCGTTCGAATAGCAGTTCGCGCGCCCGCTCTAGTCGGGTCTCCTTGACGAACTGACGTGGCGATCTGCCGGTGAGTTCGCGAAACCTTCGTGAGAACGCTGACGAACTGAGGTTCACCTGCCCGGCAAGGGTCTCGACCGTCAGTGACTCGGACAGGTGCGCGTCGATGTAGTTCAGCGCCGCCGCAACGGAGTTCTCATCGTCCTGCTGCCCAGCGATCATCAGCAGTTGAGCGGACCGGTCACGACGCATGATGTGGTACACCAGCTCGTGTTGATACAACGGTGCCAACACCCGTCGGTCCGAATCCGTTGCGAGTGACCTCAAGAAGCGGAGGACCGCGCCCCCAAACTCGTCGTCGAGTTCGGACACGACCCTCTGAACCTGACCCTCCGTCGGAGTCGTTGATTGGTCCGACGTGGCGCGACCACCGATCACCGCCTCCGAGAGCCTACGCACCACAGCCGGATCGATCTGCAGCACGAATGCGAGGAACGGTTTGTCTGGCGTTGCGTCCAGGATCTGCGACTGAAAGTGCAGGTTGCTTCTGAGCAGAAGATATTGGCATTCGTCGCAGACATAGTGATGGCCATCGGCGGTGACGATCTTGCGGCCCTGCGCGACGATGCATACTGAAAGTGATTGGATCTCATCCCATTTCGGCATGGTCGGCTTGACGTACCGGTAGATCGTCAAACCGGGCCATAGGCCCACGTTGGCGCCGTCGCCGAACGAACGAGCTGACAGTTCCTCAGCAAGGTCGTTCGAAGATACTTCAATTTCACAGGGGTGATCGAGCATCCCAACCTCCAGCTCCGAGTGGGCTCGCCGCTCGTCACAGCCTATCTCGCCTACCTGACCTGCGCCTGGGAATCTGCCGAGAGGACGTTGCGGCTGGGGTGCCTTGGGCGCTTGTGGCGCGTGTGAAGTCAACCTGGGCTTTGACGACCTCTCAACCTACCCGTCCTTGCCAGCCACCTCAGGCGGCGCCTAACCATGATGAAGTCGGAATGGGCACAAGGTGAGCCGAATTGGGCTAGCACACCGCCAGTGGTCGGGGTTGAGTAAGGAAGTAGGGAATGTAGTCCACGTCCCAACCATCCACCGGGGTGCAACTCGGGTTCTCTCACACTCGTCAGGAGCTTCTCATGCCGCTAGCTCGTATCGACCTCATCGAAGGCAAGTCAGCGGAGTACCGCCGTACGATCGCCGATGTCGTCTACGACAAGATGATCGAATGCCTTGGCGTCCCCGAGGATCGGTTCCAGACCATCAGTGAACACAAGGCGGAGAACTTCCTCTTCGACGCCGACTACCTGGGCATCTACCGGTCCGAGAACTGCATCTTCATCCAGCTCATCTTCCTCGACGTCGCGACCCCGGAACAGAAGGGCACGTTCTACGAGGCTGTCGTGGACGAGTTGCAGGAGAAGCTGCAGGTGCGGCCCGAGGACGTCTTCTTCAACCTGATGACGGTTCAGCCCGCGGACTGGTCCATGGGCCTGGGGGTGGCGACCTACGTCAGGGGTGTGCCAGCCGACCGTCTCGACCCAAACTCCATCCCGCACTGACGAATTCAGCATCGGTCCCCCGCAGAGCCAACCTCCAGGTGCCGCCGCCTCCGACCGACTCAGTCGGACCATCACCGTCAACGACCACAGCCCTCGATTGGCGCCAGGCAGCTGTCCGGCGCTGTCCGCACCCCGGAAGGACGCCACCGTGGCAACCCCAGCAACGACATTGAAGAAGGTGCTCATCACCGGAGCCGGGACCGGCTTTGGATACGAAGTCGCAATGCGACTCGCCGAGAAGGGGTTCGCCGTGGTGGCCGCGGTTGAGATCTACGGCCAGGTGCAAACCCTGAAACGACAAGCCGACGCGCGTGGGGTGACCCTGCAGGTCGAGAAACTCGATGTCACCAATGACGGCGACCGCCGCAAGGCCCTCGACTGGGGCATCGAGATCCTCGTCAACAACGCCGGCGTCGGCGAAGGCGGTTCCACCGTCGACATTCCAGGAGACAACATCCGGCGCCAGTTCGAGGTCAACGTCACCGGACCACTGCTGCTGACCCAGCCCATCGCCAAGCAGATGGCCAAGCGCGGATCCGGACGCATCATCTGGGTGTCCTCCCGCGAAGGGCTCAACGTCAACCCCTTTACCGGCATTTACTCCGCCTCCAAGCACGCCGTCGAGGCAATCGCCGAGAGCATGAAGGACGAGTTGCAGGAGTTCGGCGTGGAAGTCGCAACCATGAACCCGGGGCCATTCCTCACCGGTTTCAACGACCGCATCTTCCAGACGTGGGAGAGCTGGGAGGACGACCCGCAGCAGCGGTTGTTCGACTACTCGAAACTGGCCTTCCCTCGGGCGCAATTCAACCCCGAGCCCGTGTACGCGACGCTGACAGCGCTGGCTGCCGGTGAGATCGACAGCTACCGGAACCTGGAGCCGAAGTCGATGCTCGAGGAGACCAAGAAGCTTATCGAGGCGCCGTGGAGCAAGAAGACCACCGACGGTCTCGGCACCCGCAACGACGGCATCCAGAAGTCCTTCGACATGACACCAGAGCAGCTGCGCGACGACCAAGACCCGATCCCCGCACCCTGAGCAACCTACAGTTCGCCAGACCTACCGCGCCATATTTGTGAACCGCGACAAGTGAAGCTGGTGCGCCACGGTGATATTCGCGGTCGGCCCGTTCCGGTGCTTGCCCAGGATCAGGTCGGCCTCGCCACCGCGCGGATCGTCACGGTCGATGGCGTCCGGGCGGTGCAGCAGGATGACCATGTCGGCGTCCTGTTCCAATGAGTTGTGCGCTGCGATGCCCTGCGCCACAAAGTTATGCGTGCCAGGCACCGTTCCGTCGAAGACGTCATGCGTGCCGATGCTGGTGATTTCGACGATCTCGTCCCAGAACACGTCGTTGGTCGCGAGATCGTGCAACTCGTCATCCTTGAGCAGCGCTGCGGCCCGGTGCAGCCGGTGCCGGCTGGGCGCATGCTTCCACATGGCCGAACCGCAGAACTGGGTCGCCATCGATGCCGCGAACTGGCGATGCGTCATCCCGTTGCGGGTCAACGCCGACTTGACCTGTCGCCACACCTCTTTGGGCACCGTATCGAGGTTGGTGTTGCGCGGCGCAGTGTCGATGTTGGCCAACACTTCCCGTGCCGACTTCCCGCGGGCACCATGCACGCCGACATGCGCGACGAAGCGTTTCTGATTCTCGCCGCCGTAGATGTGCACGTGCCAGCAGTCGCGGTAGCCGGTCTTCTTGGCGCACTTGATGCGCGCGTAGACCCCGACCCGCAGGAGCAGCTGCGCCACATCATCGGCCAACTGCCGGCTGGTGGTCGCGTAGTAGATCCGCGCTTGGCCGGCCTTGGCATCCCAGCGCACCGAACCGTCGGTCGCCCACAGATGCTTCAGGAACAGCGCCACCTGATCGTTGGGCAGTGCGAAAACCTCTTTGGGAACGAACTTTTCGTAGCTGCGCTTGCCGAACAAGCCCAACTTGTCCAGCCACGCCGCAATCGGGTTGCGCTTACGATGCGTCAGCCGCTGCGGGGCAGGCAGCCGCAGCGTCGTCACCCGGGCGGCGGGATGGACGTCGCGTACCGGCGTCACGCCGAAGTGCGCGGCCGAGATCTCCACCGCGACCAGACTCGCCTCATCAATGCTGGCGTACCGGAGCGGTTGCCGCTTCACGCATGATCCATCGCCGATCATGTGGGCGAGCATCACGATCTCGGATTCGTGCATCCGCTCGGTGAGCACAGGCTCGGGCACCCGCCGCGGCGTGGCCAGCCGGTCACCAATCTGCAAATCTCCCAACGCAATCCAGCCGTCCAGCGTCATGAACGGATGGTTGGCGGTGGCCTCGACCTCGCGGCCGGACGCCATCCGTAACACGAAGACCTCCTTGTGCCCGCTGCGGAACACGTTGGTCATCGGTCGCGCCACCATGCGCTTGCGTTCGTCCAGCGACCACACCAGCGGCCGCTCGCCGGTGGCCATCAGCTCACCGAAGGTGACCTCGGCGCCGGTATCGGCCCGCAAGATCCGGGTGTTGGCGGTCATGCAGCCCGACTCACGAAGATCGGACACCTGCGGGCGCTTGTCGGTGCGCTGTTCGGGACCACGGTTGAGCTGGCTGATCGCAACCACGGGCACGTGCAGTTCCTTGGCCATCAGCTTGAGGCTTCGGGAGAAGTCCGAGACTTCCTGCTGGCGTGACTCGTACTTCTTGCCTGAGGACATCAGCTGCATGTAGTCCACGACGATGAGCTGTAGATCGGCCTTCTTCTTCAGCCGCCGGGCCTTGGCACGGATCTCCATCATGGTGAGGTTCGGCGAGTCGTCGATGAACAGCGGGGCCTCGCTGATCTCACTCATCCGCCGGGCCAGCCGGGTCCAGTCATCGTCGTTCATCCGGCCCGAGCGCATGTCGCCGAGCTTGATGTTGGCCTCGGCCGACAGCAGCCGCATCACGATCTCGGACTTGCTCATTTCCAGCGAGAAGATGACGCTGGCCCGCCGGTGCTTGATGGAGCAGGACCGCATGAAATCCAGTCCCAGCGTGGAATTGTGCGTCGGCACCATGGAGCGGCCGGCGAGGTACAGATGCGAGGGATCGTCCACCTCGACGCACCGCACCGGAACGGAGTCGATGCGCCGGACGCCGGTGATCGTCACCGGGCGGGTCAGCACCGCCGTGCCGCCGGCGGTCAGCACCGGCTCCAGCCGGTCGGCACCGGCGCGCAGGGCGGCCGTGACCACGATGCCGCGGCCCGTCGGCCACTGGTGCGAGCCGTCGGCCACGATGCTCGTCCCGTCGCCGAGCTCCACGACGTAGCAGGGGCGCTCGAGCAGTACCTCGGTGGTGGCCACCACCCGGGTCGGAACACCGTCGGCGGTGATCAGCTCATCCCCCACGCTGACATCGCCCATCGTGGTCCAGCCGTGCGGGGTGGGCAGCGGAGTGTCCAGCGCCAGCGCCTTACCCACACCCGGGCGGGCCGCGACGATGATCATCTGCCCGGGGTGCAGCCCGTTGGTCACCTCATCGAGGTCGATGAACCCGGTGGGCACGCCCCGCGAGATTCCGCCCGCCGAGGCGATCGCGTCGATCTCGTCCATGGTGGGCTGGAGCAACTCCTCCAGCGGGACGAAATCCTCGGACTGGCGGCGCTTGTCGGTGACGTCGTAGATCTCGGCCTGGGCCCGGTCCACGATGTCGTGCACGTCGGCGCCGTCGGCCCCGGCGTAGCCGTATTGCACGACCCGGGTGCCCGCCTCCACCAGACGCCGCAACAGCGCCTTCTCGGCGACGATGCCGGCGTAGAAGCCGGCGTTGGCGGCCGTCGGCACGGTGGAGATGAGGGTGTGCAGATACGGGGCCCCGCCGACCCGGCGCAGCTGGCCACGACGGTCCAGTTCGGCGGCCACCGTCACGGCGTCGGCAGGTTCACCGCGGTCGTAGAGATCGAGGATGACCATCGCGACATCCTGGTGCGCGGGCCGGTAGAAGTCGCCGGGCTGCATGCGCTCGAGGACGTCGGCGATGGCGTCCTTGCTGAGCATCATGCCGCCGAGCACCGCCTGCTCTGCGGCCATGTCCTGCGGAGGCTGGCGACCGAAATCCTCGCTGGGCGGCTCGTCCATGCCGCTATGACCGAGGTCGTTTACGACAGCCACTGGCCGTCCCTCCCGCACTAATATCGCGGCCGAACATGCGTTCGACTCTAGTTGTCATGACAGTAGGACGCCGCACCGACAACCACCCCGAGGGCCCGGACTCCACCACCATGCGACGGCCAACATTAGACGTTGCTGCGCGCGGCGCAAACGACCCTGTGCATAGGGGTGTGGATGCCGTGTGGAAACACGAGGACAGCTGTGTTGAGGAGCTGGGGAGAACTTGTGCATTAACTCACCGGTAGCGAAACGACGTCCAGTTCAAGGCCGTTTTTCTACTGTCTACCGCTGTGGAAACTAGTTGCCCCGGCGTGTCGGCGAGGGTTGCCACCTCGGGCGTGTTGCGTTGCGGCTGGGAGCCCGAAAGGTTAACAGCAAGTTGCAGTTGCTGGCCGGCTAACGCGAAAGGCATTCGCTGGAAACACGGCAACGCCCGGGTGGTTCCCCACCCGGGCGTTACGGAAGTGCTTCGGACGTGCAGAGCCTATTCGGCGACGACGTCGAGCGGCACCGACACGGTGACGCCCGCGTGCAGCCGCACGCCGACCGGGTGCGTCCCGACCGACTTGATGTGCGCCTTGGGCAGCTCCACGGTGCGCTTGTCGAGGTTGGGTCCGCCGGCCTTCTTGATCGCCGAGACCACGGAGGCCTGGGTGACCGAGCCGAACAGCTTGCCGCCCTCGCCGGCCCGGACGGCCAGCGCCACGGGGCCGAGCGCCTCGATGGCGGTCTTCAGTTCGTTGGCGTGCTCGACGCCGCGGACTTCCTTGGTCTCGCGGGCCCGACGGATCTCGTCGGCCTGGCGCTCGGTGCCACGGGTGGCCACGATCGCCAGTCCACGCGGGAGCAGGTAGTTACGGCCGTAACCGTCCTTGACCTCGACGGCGTCGCCGGCGACACCCAGGTGGTCGACCTCTGCGGTGAGAATCAGCTTCATGATGTGGTTTCTCCCTTACCGCGTCGACGAACCGAACGGCAGCAAAGCCACCTCGCGGGCGTTCTTCACTGCAACGGCGACGTCGCGCTGGTGCTGGACGCAGTTGCCGGTCACCCGACGGGCACGGATCTTGCCGCGCTCGCTGATGTAGGTGCGCAGCAGCGCGGTGTCCTTGTAGTTGATGTCCTGCCCCTTGCCCTTCTTGGAGCAGAACACGCACTTGCGGGTCTTGATCGGCTTTTCGGGTGCCGGCCGCCGCTTGGTACTACCGGATTTGGCCATGGGTCTATCTCTTTCTCAAATGTTTGTCTGTGTTTGTCAGAAGGGCGGTTCTTCGTCAGCGCCGCTGTACGAGCCCGCCGCGGGAGCACTGCCCCACGGATCGTCTTTCGGCTCCGCAGTGCGCGGCTGACTCGATCCGCCGCCGAACCCACCACCGCCACCGCCGCCACCGCGGCTGGCCTTGTTCACCTTGGCCGTCGCATACCGCAGGGACGGGCCGATCTCGTCGACCTCGAGCTCCACGACGGTGCGCTTCTCACCCTCACGGGTCTCGAAGGACCGCTGCTTGAGCCGGCCGGACACGATCACCCGCGAACCGCGGGTGAGGCTCTCGGCCACGTTCTCGGCCGCCTCACGCCAGATGTTGCAGCGGAGGAACAGCGCTTCGCCGTCCTTCCACTCATTGGTCTGGCGGTCGAACGTCCGCGGCGTGGACGCCACGGTGAAGTTCGCAACCGCGGCACCGGACGGCGTGAAACGCAGTTCTGGGTCGGCGGTCAGGTTTCCGATAACAGTGATGGTGGTATCACCAGCCACAAGATCCTCCTGGGCAGTGGGCAGCCTATGTTGGGCGCGAGCCTACGCAACGCACCCGACATCGGCGGGGTGTATCGACCTAGTGCTTGTCGGTCCGCATCACCTTGGTCCGCAGCACCGACTCGTTCAGGTTCAGCTGACGGTCGAGCTCGGACACCGTGGCGGGCTCAGCCTTGACATCGACGATGGCGTAGATGCCCTCGGCGTGCTTGGCGATCTCGTACGCCAGCCGGCGACGGCCCCAGATGTCGACCTTGTCGACGGAACCGCCGTCTTTGCGGATGACGTTCAGGAACGTCTCCAGCGACGGAGCTACGGTGCGCTCGTCGAGAGTGGGGTCAAGAATGACCATGATTTCGTATGGACGCATGAGAAACCCATCACCTCCTATGGTCGTTGCGGCCACGGCTTGTCCGTGGCAGGAGGGTCGCCTGCGTCGGCAACCCCGCTAGGTTACAGGCAGGGCCGCTGAACTGCGAAATCGCGCGATCACGCCGGCCGCATTTGTGCGATCCGAACAGCGCTCAGCGGCGTGTCGCCGACGAAACCGCACTCGCGCGGTCAGCGTCGGCCAGCTCGGCATCCGACGCGGGAACGGGGCCCACCAGGACTTCGCGCGGGCGCAGGCGCGCCGGCCACCACGTCGGGAAGGCGTCGGGGGCACCGTCGAACGCACCGCCGGACGGGTCGTCGATCCTGCCGTGATGGCGCACCAGGTCCAGTTCGGGCCGGTAGATCTGGCGGATCACCAGCGCGATCAGCGCCAGCACCGCGATATCGCGCAGCAGCACGGTCGCGGTGAACCACTGCTCGGGCAGGCCGCGGTTCTGCTCGCCGTACAGGTACAGCATCCGCGGTATCCACACGAGCGCGTCGATCGTCATCCAGGCCAACAGGATTCGCCGGTGCGGCAAGGCCAGCACAGCCAGCGGCACCAGCCACAGCGAGAACTGCGGGCTCCACACCTTGTTGGTCAGCAGGAAGGCGGCCACCACCAGGAAGGCCAGCTGCGCCACCCGCGGCCGCTGCCGGGCGGTCAGCGCGACATACCCGATCGCCGCGCAGCACAACGCGAACAGCACCGCGGTCACCGCGTTGGTCACCGAGGGCGGCTCCCAGAACCCCAGATGCGGATCGAACCCACGCCACCCGGTGAACGACTTCACCACGTTGTACAGCGAGTCCATATCGTCCCCGCGCCGGGTGTTCAGCCGGAAGAACTCCGACCAGCCGCGCGGAAACAGCAGCAGCACAGGCAGATTCACCAGAATCCAAGTACTGACCGCCGTCAGCGCCGTCGTGCCGACCGCGCGCCACCGGCCGGTGCGCAGCGCCAGGATCACCAGCGGCACCATCAACAGCAGTGGATACAGCTTGAGCGCCACCCCGATACCGATGAGCGCCCCCGCCACGGCGGGCCTTCGGCGCGCCCACGCCAGCATGGCGCCCGCAGCGCACGCGGCCGCCAGGGCGTCGAAATTGGTGAAGATCTGAAAGATCACCAGCGGCGATGCCGCGACCAGCGCGGCGTCCCAGATCCGGCGTCCCGCCAGCAGCGCCGTGGCCCACACCGTCGCCAGCCACGCCAGCCCGAGACCGAACGCGGAGATGTTGAAGAACATCACCACTTCGGCCACCAACGGCACCGAGACCAGCTTGGTGAGTGCGGAATACGTCTTGGCCAGCGTCATGGACAGGTACTGGTAGACACCGGTCAACACCGGATACTCCATGTACCGGATGGCCGGGCTGCCGTCGTACTGGACGTTGGGCTTGCCGGTGCTGTCCACGTCCACCCAGCTGGACTTGTACGGAAACTTGCCCTGGCTCAACAGTTCCGCGGTGTACAGCGGCACCGTGTCCGAATAGCACAGCTCGTAATAGGCCCGCTGGTTCTGCCAGTTGGCGACGCGCTGGGCGGCGGTGCCGCTGTTGGTGGACTGCAGGCACGCGGCCTTCGTCGAGTAACCCAGCGCCAGGAAGATCACCCCGATCACCAGCATCACCCGCAGCGGGGTGAAGAACCGCCCCCGCCCGATCAGGGCATGCCGTCCCACCGGCCCACCGATGGTGTGCGACAGGGCCGAACCGAGCACATCCGTTCGGCTCGGCAGGTCCCGGTCATGGGCGCTGCGCAGATCACGCGCCAGCGGTGCCGGGGAAACCGTCTGCGGCTCTTCGGGTTCGGTCACGGTGGCGGCGGCGGCCCAGGCGGCGCGGGAGCATTGGGATCACCCGGCGGGGGCGGGCCCAGCGGCACGGTGGTCGGCGGGCCCCACGGGATGGTCACGCCGGGCGCGATCTCCAGGGTCGGCTGGATCACCGTCTCCGACGGCGGCGGCGGGACCGCCACCGGCGGGGGCGGCGGGGGCGCTTGCGGCACACCCGCGTAGCCACCGATATCGGTCGGCTTGGGGAACGTCTCGTTGTCGGTGCCCTTGAGCGCACCGTCCATCGTCGACTTCCAGATGTCGGACGGCAGACCGGACCCGTACACCGGGCCGCCCCACTGATTGACCAGCGGCTTCGTGCCCGACGTGGTGCCCACCCAGACAGCCGTCGACAGCGACGGTGTGTAGCCGACCATCCAGGCGTCCCGGTTGGCGCCGGTGTCACCGAGCTGGTTGGTCCCGGTCTTGGCCGCCGACGGGCGCCCGCCGGCCAGGTTGTGCCCGTTGGACCACCCGGCGATCGGCTGCATGGCCGAGGTGACGTTGTCGGCCACCGCCTTGTCGATGCGCTGTTCGCCGGTGTTGTCCTGCTGCGCGGCGTCGAAGAGCACCTTGCCGTCGGCGTCGACGACCTTCTGCACGAAATGCGGCTTGTGATAGGTGCCCGAGTCGGCCAGCGTCGCGTACGCCGAGGCCATGTCGAGGACGCGGCTCTGGTACTGGCCCAGCACGACACCGTTGTTCGGCGGCCCGCCCTTGCCGTCCTCACTCAAGGTGTGGTCGACGCCGGGGAAGCTCTCGGCGATGCCGGCGCTGTGCGCCGCGTCGGCCACGTCCTGCGGGCCGTTCTTGAGCTTGAGCATCAGCCGGTAGTAGCTGGTGTTGAGCGACCGCTTCAGCGCCTCGGCGATGTTGCAGACACCGCAGCCCTCGCCCTCGACGTTGGTGATCTTGATGCCGTTGACCGTCACCGGCGAGCTGTCCACCTGGTAGCCCAGCCCGATGCCCTGCTGCAGCGCGGCGACCAGAGCGAACACCTTGAACGACGAACCCGTCGGAAGACCGGCCTGCGCGAAATCGAAACCCTGCGCGTCGGAGCCGCCGTAGTAGGCCTTGATGCCGCCGGTCTTGGGGTCGATGGAGACCGCGGCGGCCCGCATGTCGGGCATCTGCCCGTCCAGGGTCTTGGTGACCGCGTCCTCGGCCGCCTTCTGTGCGGTCGGGTCGATGGTCGTGGTGACCTGCAGGCCCTCGGTGTTCAGCGTCTGCTCGTTGATGTTGAACAGGTCCATCAGTTCCTTGGTGACCTGGCGCTCGATCAGCCCGTTCGGCCCGGTCGTCTGGTTCTGCTGGCTGGCCTGCTCGGGCGGCACGGTCGGCGGGAACACCTGCGCGGCCCGGTCGGTCTTGGACAGGGCGCCGATGTCGACCATGCCGTCGAGCACCCAGTTCCACCGGTCCGCCGCGCCCTCCGGGTCGACCGCCGGGTCGAGTGTGGAGGGGCGCTGGATCAGCGCGGCGAGCAACGCACCTTCGGCGACGTCGAGCTGTTCGACGGGTTTGTCGAAGTAGGCCTTGGCCGCGGCCGAGATGCCGTACGCGCCCCGGCCGAAATAGATGATGTTGAGGTAGGACTCCAGCACCTGGTCCTTGCCCCATTCGCGGGACATCTTCGTCGAGATGACGAGTTCTTTGGCCTTGCGGACTACGCCGCCCAGACCTGACCGCGCGTCGCCGACCAAGGCGTTCTTCACGTACTGCTGGGTGATGGTCGACCCGCCCTGCAGGTCACCACCGAAGATGTTGTTCTTGAAGGCGCGGGCGAACCCGGACAGCGAGAACCCCGGGTTGCTGTAGAAGTCGCGGTCCTCGGCGGCCATCACCGCGTCACGCACGTGCACCGGGATCTGGTTGATGCTGACGTCGTTGCGGTTGCCCTCGGGCGGAATGATCCGTGCCAGTTCGCTGCCGTCGCTGGCCAGGATGGTGGACACCTGCGCGGTGCGGATGTCACCGGGCTTGGGCACGTCGACGATCAGGTAGGCCATCGCGAACGTGACGAACGGCAGCACCAGAAAGAGCACCAGTCCGAGATAGACGGCGCGGCGCACCCACTTCCACTGGAACTTGCCGCGCGGCGCGGCCGGCGGCCCGGGCGGCGGGCCGCCTACCGGTGGCCGCGGGGGTGCCGGCGGCGGGGGCGGCGGTTTGCGTGGCGGTGCGCCGTCCAGCGCCGCCTTGACGACGTCGATCGGGTCGCGCAGATGCGGCTCGGTGACATTGCGAACGGGCGGCAACAAGGTGGTCTGCCGGTCATCGGGCGGAACGTTGGCCCGGCGGCGCGCGCCTGCGGCAGCGGCATGCCCCTGTTCGGCATCTCCCGCTGACCTCGTATGGCGCCCTTCGCTATTCACTGGCCGTACGCGCGCCGGAACGCGCCGTTCGAGTGCGGGGCGCCTTGGGCGCCTTGGGTGACCGCGGGGCCCCCAGCACGTACGACTTGACCAGATGGTTCCAACTGCAGGTCCGGCATACCTCCACCACATGTACCGCGAACTCGTCGTAGCGCGTCGCCAACAGCACCAGCTCTTCAGCGGTGCGGGCCGAACCCGACACCGGACCGAGATGGTCACCAAAAACCCACGACACCAGGGTGAGCTGTTCTTTGCGGCAGATCGGGCACATCACCGAGCTGGGTTTCCCGTGGTATTTGGCGGCACGCAATAAGTAGGGATTGGCGTCGCACACCTCGGTGACCCCGGTACGCCCGGAGTACACCTCGGCCAGCAGTGATCGGCGCCGGAGCGCGTAATCCACCACCTGTCGCTGCAATCGCACGTTAACCAGAGTACGTCGGCCCCCAGCCGGGCGAGTCAGGACTGCACCGAGCATCAGCGCGGCGGGGCCGCTGGCAATACGATCTGCGCCATGGCAGCGCGCACCCGGGCGAAGGACAGCGACCGCGACGCGACGTGCCGAATTCTGGACAACGCGCTGGCCGACGGCCAGCTCACCGGCGAGGAGCACCGGCGCCGCGTCGCTGCCGCCGTGACAGCAACCACACTCGGCGAGTTGGAGCCGTTGGTGGGCGATTTGCAGTTCGATTCCGGGACGCCACAGCCGGGCCCGCGATCGGCGCGGCCGCGCGGCCCGATCCTGGCCGGCGCCGGCGTCATCGTCGTGGTCGCCGCAGCGGTCGGCTGGGGCCTGGCCACCGACGACGCTCCAGCACCGGCGAGCAGCCCGACTCCGGTGGCCCCGGTCCCGGAACCGCACGTGGTGCTCAGCACCGTCGCAGCACCGGTGCCCGACGCGGTGCCTCCGGTGGTGCTGCGACCGGTGCGTGAACTGCACAGTGTCGAGGGCCTGACGGCGGTGATCGACGCCATCCGCGATCGGTTCGGCGACACCATGGGCTACGAACTGGGCATCTCGTCCGACCAGGCGGTGCTGGCGCGGCCCGACCCGGCCGACGAGCATTCGATGATGGTCTACCCGTATCGCGGCGGCTGGGACGATCCGTCCAAACGCGACCGCTCCGACACCGACGACCTGACCGATCTGGCCGCCTTCGACATTCCCGCCACCGCCGCGGCGCTGGCGGCCGCCCCCGCCACCCTGCACATCGCTCCGCAGGACGTGGAGGGCAGCGAACTGGACATCGACCACGTCGCCGCGGCGGGCGGGCTGGAGCTGCGAGTGCGGGTCATCACGAAATCCGGCGCCAACGGCTACCTCTACCTCGACCCGTCGGCGAACGTGAAGCGCGTCGAGAATCCCAGCTGACCTGCAGCGGGTGCGGAGGAACTCCTACGATCATCGCGTGGCGACACGGCAGACGGCTGCAACACGGGCCAGAGACAGCGACCGCAATGACACCTGCAAGGTGCTCGACAGCGCACTGAGCGAGGGCCAGCTGTCCATGGAAGAACACCGGCAGCGCGTCACCGCGGCCACCAGCGCGGCCACCCTCGGTGAACTGCAGGGGCTGGTCAGCGATCTGCAGACGGGCAACGCGCCGGTCCAACTGCCGAACCTGAAACCCGAGCGCGGCCCGGCGGCCGGAGCCGGCGCGGGCTGGGGCCTGCGGGTGGCGGTGGCAGCGGTGCTGGTGATCCTGGGCATCGCCATCGGCTGGGGCCTGTACGGCAACACCGCCTCGCCGCTGAGCTTCACCACCGACCCCGGCGCCAAGGCCGACGGCATCCCCGGCAAAGTGCTGACCCCGCCCCGGCAACTGCAGTCACTGGGCGGGCTCACCGGTCTGTTCGAGCAGATGCGGCAGAAATTCGGCGACACCAAGGGCTACAGCATCACCATCTTCGAGGACTACGCGTCGCTGGAGCGCCCCGACCCGAAAGAGCCGCGACGCGGGTTGACCTACTACTACCGCGGCGGCTGGGACGATCCGAACGAGGACACCGTCAGTGACAGCGACCGGGTGGTCGACCTGGGCGCGTTCGACATCCCCAAGATGGTCGGGCTGATCCGCGGGACCGCCGAGGCCGTCGGCATCAACCCCGCCGAGGTGAAGAACACCCACGTCAGCATCGAACCCAACACCGATATGACCGCCCCGCCGGGCGCCATCCAGATCAGCGTGTACGTCACCCCGAAGTTCGGGAACAGCGGCTACATCGAGTTCAACGGCGACGGCACCATCAAGCGCATCAACTACGCCAGCTGACGTTCGGACGCCGTCGGCATATCGCCCTCACCTAGCGCCATATATATCGGCGCGATACAATTGCCCGACGTGTCGAGCCGACGTGACATTCGATCGGCTTTGACAAAGGCGACCAGGGGAGGTGATTCGATGCTGGAGCTCGCGATTCTCGGGCTGCTGCTCGAGTCGCCCATGCACGGCTACGAACTCCGCAAACGCCTCACCGGCCTGCTGGGCGCGTTCCGGGCTTTCTCCTACGGTTCCCTCTACCCCGCGCTGCGGCGCATGCAGGCCGATGGCCTGATCGTCGAGGACGCCGCACCCGAGGGCACCCTCAAGGTGCGCCGGGCACGCCGGGTGTACCAGCTCACCGAGACAGGTACCCAGCGCTTCACCGAGTTGGTCGCCGACACCGGACCGCAGAACTACACCGACGACGGTTTCGGTGTGCACCTGGCGTTCTTCAACCGCACCCCGGCCGAGGCCAGGATGCGCATCCTGGAAGGCCGGCGCCGTCAGGTCGAGGAACGCCGCGAAGGGCTGCGCGAGGCGATCGCCCGGGCAAGCAGTTCCTTCGATCGCTACACCAAGCAGTTGCATCAGCTGGGCCTGGAGTCCAGCGAGCGTGAAGTGAAGTGGCTCAACGAGTTGATCGCAGCCGAGCGGGTAGCCCAGAGCCACCCCGAAAACCAACCTTGATCAACCCTGATCAATCCGAACCGGTACAAGCACGGAAGCTTGAGAAGGAGAGCGTCACATGTCTGAGTCGAACGAGGTTCGGGTCGCAATCGTCGGCGTAGGCAACTGCGCGTCCTCGCTCGTGCAGGGCGTCCAGTACTACCAGGACGCCGACGAGAACGCCCACGTTCCCGGCTTGATGCACGTCAAGTTCGGCAAGTACCACGTCCGCGACGTCAAGTTCGTCGCCGCGTTCGACGTGGACGCCAAGAAGGTCGGCTTCGACCTGTCGGAGGCCATCTTCGCCTCCGAGAACAACACCATCAAGATCGCCGACGTTCCGCCGACCGACATCGTCGTGCAGCGCGGGCCGACCCTGGACGGCATCGGCAAGTACTACGCCGAGACCATCGAGATCTCCGACGCCGAACCGGTGGACATCGTCAAGACGCTCAAGGACGCCAACGTCGACGTGCTGGTGTCCTACCTGCCCGTCGGCTCCGAAGAGGCCGACAAGTTCTACGCCCAGTGCGCCATCGACGCGGGCGTGGCATTCGTGAACGCCCTGCCGGTGTTCATCGCCTCGGATCCGGTGTGGGCCAAGAAGTTCACCGACGCCGGCGTGCCGATCGTCGGCGATGACATCAAGAGCCAGGTCGGCGCCACCATCACGCACCGGGTGATGGCCAAGCTGTTCGAGGACCGCGGCGTCACGCTGGACCGGACCTACCAGCTCAACGTCGGCGGCAACATGGACTTCAAGAACATGCTCGAGCGTGAGCGGCTGGAGTCCAAGAAGGTGTCCAAGACCCAGGCCGTCACCTCCAACCTGACCGGCTCGCTGGCCGGCAAGATCGACGACAAGAACGTGCACATCGGCCCGTCCGACCACGTCGCGTGGCTCGATGACCGCAAGTGGGCCTACGTCCGCCTGGAAGGCCGCGCCTTCGGCGATGTGCCGCTGAACCTGGAGTACAAGCTCGAGGTCTGGGACTCCCCCAACTCGGCCGGCATCATCATCGACGCCGTGCGCGCCGCCAAGATCGCCAAGGACCGCGGTATCGGCGGACCGATCATCCCGGCCTCGGCGTACCTGATGAAGAGCCCGCCCCAGCAGCTGGCCGACGACGTGGCCCGCACCCAGCTGGAAACCTTCATCCACGGCTAGTCGGTGATTTGTGGCGTCGTACCCGTAATGATTGCGGGTATGACTCCACAGATCCCGGATGACGAACTGGTGGGCCTGGACGAATTCGCCCTGCTGCCCGAGAACGCCGCCCAGATCGGCGCCGCATCGATCCCGCCGGTGACCCGAATCGACGCCGGCCGGGTCAGTTTCCTCAAATGGGGCGATGCCTCCCCGCAGGTGGTCTTCCTGCACGGCGGCGGCCAGAACGCGCACACCTGGGACACCGTCATCCTCGGCCTGGACGTGCCGGCGCTGGCCATCGACCTGCCCGGACACGGCCGCTCCGCGTGGCGCGAGGACGGCGACTACGGTCCCAAACTCGGCGCCGAGGCGATCATCCCCATCCTGCGTGAACACGCCCCCGATGCGCGGCTGGTCGTCGGCATGTCCCTCGGTGGCCTGACGGCACTGCGGATCGCGGCCACCGAACCCGCCCTGGTGCCCGAGCTGGTGCTGGTCGACGTCACCCCGTCCGCACCCGAACGGCACACCGAGATGACGAAGGCCCAGATGGGCACCGTCGCACTGGTGCAGGAGAACCGGACCTTCCCGACATTCGAGGCGATCCTGGCCGCCACCGTCGCCGCGGCACCGCACCGGGACCGGAACTCGTTGCGGCGCGGGGTTTTCCACAACGCCAAACAACTCGACGACGGCAGCTGGACGTGGCGCTACGACTCGTTCCGCAAGGGCGACGGGTTCGAACGGCTCTGGGATGACGTGCCGGCGATCACCATGCCCACCACACTCATCCGCGGCGCCGACTCGTTCTTCGTCAACGACGAGGATGCCGATACCTTCGCCCGCACCGCACCGGGCTTCCTGCGCACCCACGTCGTGGACGGCGCGGGGCACTCCGTGCAGGGGGATCAGCCCGCGGCGCTGGTGGCGCTGCTCAAGGATGTGCTGGGCTGACCCCGAGACGTTGCCAGCTGTTCACCAGTTGATTGCCAGCTTCACGTAGGTTCGCCCCACCGGTCGCCCAGCCCGCGGCCGGTTCTCTGGGGGAAGGATCTGCGCACCCATGGCGCTCGTACCGCTGAATCTCTTTGTCGCACACCAGGGCCGCTCGTCGCGCCAGCACGTGACGTGCCGCAACCGCTGCGGGGACGCGTGCTCCCGACCGGCTCCCAACACCAGTGCCAACGAGTACTTCGGCGATATCGTCGCCGCTATGTCGCGCCGCTCGGTGCTGCGCGCCACCGGCGTCGCGGTGCTGGCCGTCGGTGCCGGATCGGCGCTGGCCGCCTGCGCCACCGACGCACCCCCGGCCGCGCCGGGCTCCACCCCGGCCACACCCGCCGGCCAGCCGCCGGCCGGGATGCGGTTCGACAGTGTGGAACCCAATACCGAGGACGCCGTCGTCATCCCCGACGGGTACCGCCAGCGCGTCGTGATCGGCTGGGGCGACCCGGTGCTGCCCGGCGCACCGGTCTTCGACGTCAACCGGCAGACCGGCGCCGCACAGCGTCAGCAGTTCGGCTTCAACAACGACTTCGCCGCGCTGCTGCCGATCGAAGGCCGGCCCGGGCGCTATCTGCTGGCCACCAATCACGAATATGTGAGCCCCCAGTTCATGTTCCACGGCTACGATGCCGACGCACCGACCCGTGAACAGTTCGACGTCGAGACCGGCGCGGTGGGCCTGTCGGTGGTCGAAGTGGAGCGCAGCCCGCACGGCGGCCTGCACCCGGTCATCGGCCGGTACAACCGCCGCATCACCGCCGACACGCCCTTCACCCTCACCGGTCCTGCCGCGGGTTCACCCGCCGTGCGGACCGCCGCCGATCCGGCCGGGCGCACCGTCGTCGGCACCTTCGCCAACTGCTCCGGCGGGGTGACACCGTGGGGCACGATCCTGTCCGGCGAGGAGAACTTCCACACCTATTTCGGTGCGGCCGAAGGCACGCCGGCGGCCGATCCCGACCGGTACAAGCGCTACGGCGTGCTCACCGAACCGTCGGAACTCAAGTGGGAACGCTTCGATCCGCAGTTCGATCTGGCCAAGACGCCGCTGGAGGTCAACCGGTTCGGCTACGTCATCGAGATCAACCCGTGGGATCCCGCTTCCACGCCGGTGAAGCACTCGGCGCTGGGCCGCTTCAAACACGAGGCAGCCAACGTCCACGTCACCACCGACGGCACGGTGGTGGTGTACACCGGCGACGACGAACGCTTCGACTACATGTACAAGTTCGTCTCCGACAACACGATCCAGCCCGGTAACACACCGGAAGCCATGGCGCACAACATGACGCTGCTGGACGTGGGCACGCTGTACGTCGCCAAGTTGTCCAGCGATATCCCGGCCGGCGAGATCGACGGCAGCGGCAAACTGCCCGCCGAGGGCACCTTCGCCGGTACCGGCCAATGGATTCCGTTGCTGCACTCCGGGCCCGACGGCAAGGCGGAATCCTTGATCGAGGGGTTCTCCGCGCAGGATGTCGCGGTGTTCACCCGGCTGGCTGCGGACAAGGCCGGCGCCACCAAGATGGACCGCCCGGAGGATTTCGAAGCCAACCCCAAGACCGGCAAGGTGTACGTCGCGCTGACCAACAACGACAAGCGCGGCGCCAACGGCAAGGCCAAGCCCGATGCGGCCAACCCGCGCAACGAGAACAAGAACGGTCAGGTCCTGGAGATCACCGACGACCACGGTGGCACCGCGTTCACCTGGGACCTGCTGCTGGTGTGCGGTGACCCGGCGGCCGCCGACACCTACTACGGCGGATTCGACAAGACCAAGGTCAGCCCCATCTCGTGCCCGGACAACGTCGCCTTCGATCCGCACGGCAACCTGTGGATCTCCACCGACGGCAACGCCCTGGATTCCAACGACGGCCTGTTCGCCGTCGCGCTGGACGGGGACCGGCGCGGGGAGACCAAACAGTTCCTCACGGTGCCGGTCGGGGCGGAAACCTGCGGACCGGTGGTGACCGGTGACCTGGTCACCGTGAGCGTGCAGCATCCCGGTGAAGGCGATGACCACAGCCTGGACAACCCGCTGTCGCACTGGCCCGACGGGGGCACCGCCCCGGCGCGGCCCGCGGTCGTCGCGGTCTGGCGAGACGGTGGCGCGATCGGGGTATAGCGCTACGGTTGGTATCTATGACTCGTATCGGTGTTCAGCTGCAGCCCCAGCACTCCCCCAACTACGGTCTGATGCGCGACGCGGTGCGCCGGGCCGAGGACCTCGGCGTCGATATCGCATTCAACTGGGATCATTTCTTCCCGCTGTACGGCGATCCCGACGGGGCGCACTACGAGTGCTGGACCATGCTGGGCGCCTGGGCCGAGCAGACCTCGCGCATCGAGATCGGCGCCCTGGTCAGCTGTAACTCCTACCGCAATCCCGAACTGCTGGCCGATATGGCCCGCACCGTCGACAACATCTCCGACGGCCGGCTGATCCTGGGCATCGGATCGGGCTGGAAGGAGAAGGACTACGACGAGTACGGCTACGACTTCGGCACCGCGGGAAGCAGACTCGACGACCTCGCGGCGGCCATGCCGCGGATCACCGCACGGCTGGGCAAGCTGAACCCACAGCCGGTGCGCGAGATCCCGATCCTGATCGGCGGCCAGGGTGAGCGCAAGACCCTCAAACTCGTCGCCCAGTACGCGCACATCTGGCACGGGTTCACCACCGCCGAGACCTACCCGGAGAAGGCCGCCGTGCTGGACCGGCACTGCGCCGACGTCGGCCGCGATCCCGGCGCCATCGAGCGGTCCGCCGGGGTCGACCGCAGCGGCGACGGTCTGATCGCCAACGCCGAAGCCGTTACCGCGCACGGTGTTTCGTTGTTGACCGTCGGTGTCAACGGGCCGGACTACGACCTGTCCGACGCCGAGGAACTGGTGCGGTGGCGCGACAGCCGCCGGTGACATGCCCAAGCGGTACGGCGTCAACGAACGCGACCAGGTTGTCGGCCACGTCGCGCAGCTGATCCTGACGGGCAAGCTGCGGTCCGGAGATCGGCTGGACCGCAACGAACTTGCCGCCGAGCTCGGGGTGAGCCGGGTCCCGGTGCAGGAAGCGGTGGCCCAACTGGAGCACGACGGTGTCGTCGCGACCCGGTATCACCGCGGCGCGTTCATCGAGCGCTTCGACTCCGCGGTGCTACTCGAGCACTACACCCTCTACGGGGTGCTCAACGGGCTGGTGTCGGCGGGCGCGGCCACCGAGGCGAGCGCCGAGACCGTCGACCGGCTCAAGGAACTCAGTACCGCGATGCGCACCGAGAATTTCCACGACATCGCATGGGAGTACCGGCAACTGCTGGTCGACCGGCATGCCGGTCCGCGCCTGCAGGCGGCCATCGGCTCATCGCAGACGTTCATCCCGCGCGCCTTCTGGGCCGACCACCTGCACGCCGGGCCGGCGCTGCTGGCGCACTACGAGACCGAGACCAACGCCATCGCCGACGGTGACCCGGATGCCGCGCGGGCCGCGTGCCAGACCGGCGCCACCCTGATGGGACGGGTCATGCTGGCCGAGCTGGTACGCCGCGGTGTGCTCACCCCGCCGATGTCGGCGGGCACGTTCTGGAAGCACTCTGAATGAGCCGAAGCGATGGCCGACGGCCGCGCAACCGATAGGTTGCCACGATGACGTCTGTACCCAAGCGCTTCGCCCGGGTGGTGATCGCGGTCCTGGTGGCGCTGTTGACGTGCGCCCTTGGCTTCGCCGCACCCGCGGGCGCCGACCAGTGCGCCCCTCCCGGTGTCGACAGCGCCAGTGCGCTCCCGACCAACCTGGCCGCCGCCGCCAAGGGACCCGGCGCGGACAAATACACCACCGACACCGTCGAACCACTGCCCGACATCGACAAGGCCGCACTGGGCCTCGGCGTTCCCGGGGTGCTGACCGTCGGCACGCTCTCCGATGCGCCGCCCAGCATCTGCATCAACGCGGCCGGCCAGTTCACCGGTTTCGACAACGAACTGCTGCGCGCCGCCGCCGACCGGATCGGGTTGAAGGTCAACTTCGTCGGCACCGATTTCTCCGGCTTGCTGGCCCAGGTCGCCTCGCGGCGTTTCGATGTCGGGTCGTCCTCGATCACCACCACCGATGCCCGGCGCAAGACCGTCGGATTCACCAACGGCTACGACTTCGGCTACTTCTCCCTCGTCGTGCCGACCGGTTCGCCGATCGCCGGCTTCTCGCAGCTGGCCAAGGGGCAGCGCATCGGCGTCGTGCAGGGCACCGTGCAGGAGGCCTACGTCGTCGACACCCTGCACCTGGATCCGGTGAAGTTCCCCGACTACAACACCGTCTACGCCAGCCTCAAGACCCGGCAGATCGACGCCTGGGTGGCGCCCTCGCAACAGGCGGTCGGCACGGTGCAGTCCGGCGATCCGGCCACCATCGTCGAAAACACGTTCAGCCTGGACAATTTCGTCGCGTGGGCGGTCGCCAAGGAGAACAAGCCGCTGATCGACGCCCTCAATGCCGGGCTGGATGCGGTGATCGCCGACGGCACCTGGGCCAAGCTGTATGCCGACTGGGTGCCGCGCGCGCTGCCACCGGGCTGGAAGCCCGGCTCCAAAGCCGCCCCGGTGCCCCAGCTTCCGGACTTCGCGGCCATCGCCGCCCAGCACGCCGGTGCACCCGCGGCCGGCGGCGCGGCACCCAAATCCACCCTGGCCCAACTGGGCTCGGCCTTCCTGGATTGGGATCTGTACCGCCAGGCCATCCCCGATCTGTTCAAGACGGGCCTGCCCAACACCCTGATCCTCACCATCTGCGCCGCGGTGATCGGCGTGCTGCTCGGGCTGACACTGGCCATCGCGGGTATCTCGCGGTCGCGGTGGCTGCGCTGGCCGGCGCGGGTGTACACCGACATCTTCCGCGGCCTGCCCGAAGTGGTGATCATCCTGGTCATCGGGCTGGGCGTCGGTCCCGTCGTGGGCGGACTGACAGGCAACAATCCGTATCCCCTCGGAATCGCCGCGCTGGGTCTGATGTCGGCCGCCTATGTCGGGGAGATCTTCCGGTCCGGTATCCAGAGCGTGGAGGCCGGACAGTTGGAGGCCTCCCGCGCACTCGGATTTTCTTACCGCTCGTCGATGCGGCTGGTGGTGGTGCCCCAGGGGATACGCCGGGTGCTGCCTGCGCTGGTGAACCAGTTCATCTCGCTGCTCAAGGCGTCCTCACTGGTGTACTTCCTCGGGCTGGTGGCCAACCAGCGCGAGCTGTTCCAGGTCGGCCGCGACCTCAATGCGCAGACCGGCAACCTGTCGCCCCTGGTGGCGGCCGGGTTGTTCTACCTGCTGCTGACCATTCCACTGACCCACCTGGTCAACGTGATCGACGACCGGCTGCGCACCGGCCGCCGGCCGGCCCCCGTGCAGGAGGAGATGATCTGATGGCTGATCCAGGGGCGAGCGAAGCGACGGGGAAAGTTGCGGTATCACTGGCTGCCAAGGACATTCATCTGTCGTTCGGATCGAATCCGGTGTTGCGCGGGGTGGATGTGCAGGTGCCCGCGGGCAGCACCGCAGTGGTCATCGGGCCGTCCGGCTCGGGTAAGTCCACGCTGCTGCGCACGCTGAACCGACTGTACGAACCCGACCGGGGCGACATCCTGCTCGACGGACGGTCGGTGCTCAAGGACAACCCCGATGTGCTGCGGCAACGGATCGGCATGGTGTTCCAGCAGTTCAACCTCTTTCCGCACCGCACCGTGCTGGACAATGTGACGTTGGCGCCGCGCAAGCTCAAAGGCCTGTCCGCCGACGCGGCGCGTGAACTGGGGCTGGCGCAGCTGGACCGAGTTGGCTTGCGGCACAAGGCGCAAGACCGTCCCGCCACGCTGTCCGGGGGTCAGCAACAGCGGGTGGCCATCGCCCGGGCGCTGGCCATGTCGCCGCAGGTGATGTTCTTCGACGAGGCCACCTCCGCGCTGGATCCCGAACTGGTCAAGGGCATCCTGGAGTTGATCGCCGAACTCGGCGACGGCGGCATGACCATGGTGGTGGTGACCCACGAGATGGGCTTCGCCCGGTCCACCGCCGACGCGGTGGTGTTCATGGACCACGGCGCGGTGGTCGAATCGGGTCCGCCGGAGCGGATCTTCGAGGCGGCCGAAACCGACCGGCTGCGCCGCTTCCTGTCGCAGGTGCTCTGAATTCGGTGTCGGTGGGCGAACTTGACCACGAAACCGACCTGGCAGGAACAGACAGGTTAGACTAGCGAATTATGGTCGAGACCGAACCGCAGGTCGCTGAGCTGGCCGGGGAGCTCCAGCGGGTGCTCTCCAAGCTGTTCTCCGTGCTGCGTCGCGGCGATACCAACAAGGGTCAGGCCGGCGACCTCACGCTGGCCCAGCTCTCGATCCTGTTGACCCTGCTGGACTGTGGGCCGATCCGGATGACCGAGCTGGCCGCCCACGAGCGGGTTCGCACCCCCACCACCACCGTGGCCATCCGCCGGCTGGAGAAGTTGGGCCTGGTCAAGCGGTCGCGCGACCCCTCGGACCTGCGTGCCGTGCTGGTCGAGGTGACCCCGCGCGGGCTGATTCAGCATCGGGAGGCGCTGGAGACCCGGCGGGCCTTCCTCGGCGAATTGGTGGGCAAGCTCACCGACGAGGATCAGCGCACCCTGTTGGCCGCGCTCGGCTCACTGGACCGGCTGGCCGATCAGGCCCAGCCGATCGAGAAGGCCAGTAACTAGCTCAACCCAGCCAGTCCAGCACGGCGGCCGCCGTCCAGGACTGCTGCATGCTGCCCAGCGGTTCGCCGGTGAACGGTTCGTAGTACTCGGCGAAGGTACCGTCGCTGGCCTGGCGCAATCCTTCCCGGCGCAGCACCAGGGCCCGCTCGGACCAGCCGCGGCGCGCGAAACACCACGAGAACAACCACGTCATCACCGGCCATACCGGGCCGCGCCAGTATTCGCGCGACCGGAAGTCCCGCGACACCGGTGAGGTGGACGGGATCAGCGAGTACTTCAGATCCGGATGGCCGCAGAACCGCGGGCCCTCCAGCAGCTTGAGCAGCGCGCGCTCCTTGTCGTGCGGCAGGCCCCCGCACAGCAGCGGGGCGAACTGCGCGACCGTCTCGGTGGCCACCCACTTTTCCGATCGGACATCGAAATCCCTTGCCGCCCCGGTCCGTTCGTCGGCGGTCTCGATCACGCCGGCGCGGAACCGGTCCGCCCACGCGTAGAGGTCGCGGACGTCGGCGTGCGGTCGCTTGTAGTCCTCGCCGATCTCGGCCAACACGGTGCACGCCACCGAGAACACCGCCGAGACGAACACATCCTCGACGGCGAAACTCATGACCTTCGGCAGCAGGTCGTCGTCGTAGCGAGCCGACTTCATCTCCTCCAGCAGCCACAGGTAGCGGTCATATTCCAGATCCGACGGTCGCTGGCTGGCATCGGTGTTGATCTTGTTGTCCTCGCGCTGGTACTCGGGCACGTTGCCCGGAACCACGTTCGCGTAAGCACTGTCCCAGCGCGGCGAGTTGTCCATCCCGGATTCCCAGCCGTGATAGAGCGTGATCCGGCCGTGCCCCTGCTGATCCCGGCTCTCGGCCAGCCAGCGATGCCAGCGCACCAGATCGGCCCAGCGCCGGTCCAGGAACGCCTCGGCGACCGCCCGGGTGGACCGGCCTCTGGTCTTGGCCCGGTCCAGGATGCGCTGCACCGCGATGGCGTGCACCGGCGGCTGGGTGATCCCGGACGTATGCCGGGTGCGGGGGGCGTTGGCCGCCAGCGCCGAGGTGGCCCAGCGGGCCGGCCCGGGAAAGTAGCCGTCCACCCCGTTGGCGAACACGATGTGCGGGATCATCCCGTTGGACCACTGCGCGGACAGCAGCGTGTCCAGCTCGACCACCGCCCGCTCCACACTCAGCGGCGCCAGGCCGATCGAGACGAAGGCGGCGTCCCAGCTCCACATGTGCGGGTACAGCAGAGGCGCCGCGGTGGTCATGGTGCCCAGGTCGTTACCGCGCAACAGATAGGCCGCGCGGGCGGCAAGTTGCGTGGCGGCGAAGCTCGGATCGGGTGGCATCGCATCCATCATGCGACGCCGGACCGCAAAGTGCAGATCGGTACGCTCAAAACCGTGCCGACCGCTTTGATCACGGGCGCCGCCGGCGGTATCGGTTCCGCCATCGCCGCCGCCCTCGCCCCGACCCACACCCTGCTGCTGGCCGGCCGGCCGTCGGACCGCCTGGACGCGCTCGCCGAGCGACTCGGCGCCCCGACCTGGCCGCTGGAGCTCACCGATCAGGAGTCGATCGAGGCCGCCACCGAGGTGCTCGCCGAGCTCGACGTGCTGGTGCACAACGCCGGCGTGCTGTATCCGGGCCGGGTCGCGGAGTCCACCCCCGAGCAGTGGCGGGCCAGCTTCGAGGTCAACGTCACCGGTGCGGTGGCATTGACGCTGGCGCTGCTGCCCCAGTTGCGTGCCGCCCGCGGGCACGTCGTCTTCATCAACTCGGGTGCCGGCCGCACGGTGTCGGCCGGGATGGCGTCCTATTCGGCCAGCAAGTTCGCGCTGCGCGCCTTCGCCGACTCATTGCGCGCCGACGAGCCCGACCTGCGGGTCACCTCGGTCTTCCCGGGCCGCACCGACTCCGAGATGCAGCGCGACCTGGCGGCCTACGAAGAGAAGGCCTACGACTCAGCCCACTTCCTGCGTCCGGAGACCGTCGCCGCATTCGTCGCCCACGCCGTGGCCACCCCGCCGGACGGCCACGTGCACGAGATCGTGGTCCGCCCCCGGTGATTTCAGGCCGCCGGCACCATTCCGTGTGGATCGAGCACGAACTTCTGCGCCACCCCTGAGTCGAATGCGGCGTAACCGTCCGGTGCGTCCTCGAGGCCGATGACCGTCGCGTTCACCGCGTCGGCGATATGCGCCTTGTCGTGCAGGATGCTCATCATCAATCCGCGGTTGTACTTGAGCACCGGGCACTGGCCGGTGTAGAAGCTGTGGCTCTTCGCCCAGCCCAGGCCGAGCCGCACCTTGAGCGTGCCGTGCTTGGCGTCGTCATCCGCGGCGCCGGGATCACCGGTGACATACAGCCCGGGGATGCCCAGGGAACCGCCCGCCCTGGTGGCGTTCATGATGGAGTTCAGCACCGCGGCGGGTTGCTCGCCCGCCCCGTGCCCGTGCCCGCTGGCTTCGAAGCCCACCGCGTCGACGGCGCAGTCGACTTCGTTGGTGTGCAGGATGTTTGCGATCTGGTCTTCCAATGTGGCGTCGGCGCCGATGTCGACGGTCTCGCAGCCGAACGATTCCGCCTGCTTGAGCCGGTCGGCATTCAGGTCACCGACGATCACCACCGCCGCGCCCAGCAGATGCGCCGAGTACGCGGCCGCCAGACCGACCGGTCCCGCCCCTGCGACGTACACGGTGGACCCGGTGGTGACGCCGGCGGTCTTCGCGCCGTGGTAGCCGGTCGGGAAGATGTCCGACAGCATGGTCAGGTCACGGATCTTGGCCAGCGCCGCGTCCCGGTCGGGGAACTTGAGCAGGTTGAAGTCGGCGAACGGCACCATCACGTAATCGGCCTGCCCACCGAGCCAGCCGCCCATGTCGACGTAGCCATATGCCGAACCCGCTCGGGCAGGGTTGACGTTGAGGCAGATGCCGGTCTGTCCCTCCCGACAGTTCCGGCATCGTCCACAAGCGATGTTGAACGGTACCGTGCAGATATCGCCCACTTCGAGAAACTGTACGTCGGAACCTTTTTCGACGATCTCGCCGGTGATCTCGTGACCCAGGGTCTGGCCGACCGGCGCGGTGGTGCGGCCGCGGACCATGTGCTGATCCGAGCCGCAGATGTTGGTGGACACGCATTTGAGGATGACGCCGTGATCGGCTTTGCGGCTCATCCCCATCGCGGCGGCGACCTCGGCGGGAACCTCGAGTTTCGGATACGGCACCGACTCGACGGCGACCTTGCCCGGGCCCTTGTAGACGACGATCCGGTTATCACTCATGGCGCGCTCCAACCGGGCCGCGGGAACCGTATGTCGTTCTCTCAGACGGTATTTCCGTCACTGCCGGGCGGCCCTGCGCCCCAGTATCCGCGCCGGGACATGCAGATACCCGAATGTGGACAGAACCTAGCTCAACGGTCAGGTTCGCTCAGACGACGAGGTTGACCAGCTTGCCGGGCACCACGATGACCTTCTTCGGGGTGGCCCCGTCCAGGAACGCCAGCACCTTCTCGTCGGCCAGCGCCGCCGCCTCGAGGGCGGCCTTGTCCGCGTCGGCCGCGACGGTGATCTTGCCGCGCACCTTGCCGTTGACCTGAACCGGGAACTCGACGGTGTCGTCGACGAGGTAACGCTCGTCGGCGACCGGGAACGGCCCGTGCGCCAGCGGGGTGTCGTGACCCAGCCGGCGCCACAGCTCCTCCGCCAGGTGTGGTGCCAGCGGGGCGACCATCAGTACCAACGGCTCGACCGCGGCACGGGCCGTCACCCCTTCCTTGGTGAGATGGTTGGTGTACTCGATGAGCTTGGCCGCTGCGGTGTTGTTGCGCAGGGCCGCATAGTCTTCGGCGACCCCGGCGATGGTCTTGTGCAGTGCCCGCAGGGTGTCATCGGAGAGCGCCTCGTGGTCGGCCACCCGCTCGGCGCCGGTGGTCTCGTCGATGACCGCGCGCCATACCCGCTGCAGGAATCGGTGCGCGCCGACCACGTCCTTGGTGGCCCACGGCCGGGAGGCCTCCAGCGGACCCATCGACATCTCGTAGACGCGCAGGGTGTCCGCGCCGTACGCATCGCAGATCTCGTCGGGCGAGACCGAGTTCTTCAGGCTCTTGCCGATCTTGCCGAATTCCTGATTGACCTCGATCTCACCGTCGGGACCGGGATAGAAGAATTTCCCTTCGCGCTCAACGACATCGGCGGCGGGCACATAGCTGCCCCGGGCGTCGGTGTAGGCGAATGCCTGGATGTAACCCTGGTTGACCAGCCGGCGGTACGGCTCGCTGGAGCTGACATGACCCAGGTCGAAGAGCACCTTGTGCCAGAACCGGCAGTACAGCAGGTGCAGCACCGCGTGCTCGACACCGCCGACGTACAGATCCACGCCGCCCGGATCCCCTGGGCCGTGGATCTCCGGCCGCGGACCCATCCAATAGGCTTCGTTCTCCCTGGCGCACAGCTCATCCGGATTCTGCGGGTCGGTGTAGCGCAGCTCGTACCAGGAGCTGCCCGCCCATTGCGGCATCACGTTGGTGTCGCGGGTGTAGGACTTCAGGCCGTCCCCGAGGTCCAACTCGACGTGCACCCAGTCGGTGGCCTTGCCCAGCGGCGGGGACGGCTCACTGTCGGCGTCGTCCGGGTCGAACGACACCGGCGCGTAGTCGGGGATATCCGGAAGTTCCACCGGCAGAGCCGATTCCGGTAGCGGATGGGCGCGCCCGTCGGCGTCGTACACGATGGGGAATGGCTCACCCCAGTAGCGCTGCCGGGCGAACAGCCAGTCGCGCAACTTGAACTCCACCCGCGCCCGGCCGCGGCCGTCGGCCTCCAACCGGGAAACCACCACGTCCTTGGCGTCGGCGACACGCAGGCCGTTGAGGTAGTCGCTGTTGACCAGTTCACCGTCGCCGGTATAAGCCGCTTCGCTGACATCGCCGCCCGAGATGACCTCGATGACGGGCAGGCCGAACGCGGTGGCGAACTCCCAGTCCCGCTGGTCGCCGCCGGGCACCGCCATGATGGCACCGGTACCGTAACCGGCCAGCACGTAGTCGGCGATGAACACCGGAACCTGTTGGCCGTTCACCGGATTGGTGGCGTACACGCCGAGGAACACACCGGTTTTGGTCTTGTTCTCCTGGCGTTCCAGATCCGACTTCGCCGCGATGGCGGCCCGGTACGCCGCGACGGCGGCGGCCGGCGTGGCCGCACCGTAGGTCCAGCGCGCATCGGTGCCCGCGGGCCATTGCGCGGCCACCAGGGCGTCGACCCGATCGTGTTCGGGGGCCAACACCAGATAGGTGGCGCCGAACAGGGTGTCGGGCCGGGTGGTGAACACCTCGACATCGCCTGCGTCGGTGCCGAACAACACGCTGGCACCGGTGGAGCGGCCGATCCAGTTGCGCTGCATGGCCTTGACCTTGTCCGGCCAGTCCAGCGTGTCCAGATCGTCGAGCAACCGGTCGGAGTAGGCGGTGATGCGCATCATCCACTGCCGCAAGCGCTTCCGGAAGACCGGAAAATTCCCGCGGTCGCTGCGGCCGTCGGAGGTGACCTCTTCGTTGGCCAGCACCGTGCCCAGACCGGGGCACCAGTTGACCATCGAGTCGGCGCGATAGACCAGGCGGTGGCCGTCCACCACGTCCGCCCGCTCGGCGGCCGACAGCGCCGCCCAGTCCCGACCGTCCGGCACCGCCCGCGTCCCCGACTCGAACTCGGCGATCAGCTCGGCGATCGGGCGGGCCCGGTTGACCTCGGGGTCGAACCAGGCGTTGTGAATCTGCAGGAAGATCCACTGGGTCCACTTGTAGAAGTCGACGTCGGTGGTGGAAAAGCTGCGCCGGGTGTCGTGGCCCAGGCCCAGCCGGCCCAGCTGCCGCCGGAAGTTGACGATATTGGCCTCGGTGCGGATACGCGGGTGCGTCCCGGTCTGCACGGCGTACTGCTCGGCGGGCAGTCCGAAGGCGTCGAAGCCCAGCGCATGCAGCACGTTGCGGCCGGTCATCCGGAAATACCGCGCGTAGACATCGGTGGCGATGTAGCCGAGCGGATGCCCGACGTGCAGGCCCTCACCGGACGGGTACGGGAACATGTCCTGGACGAACATCTTGTCCGCCGGCACCGGCCCGCCATCGGCGGGCGCGAGCGAGCCGACCGGATTCGGCACGTTGAACGTGCCGCGTTGCGCCCACGTCTGCTGCCAGTCGGCCTCTATCGCACCGGCCAGTTGCGCGTTGTAGCGGTGGCTCGGGGCATCAACATCGGAGGCGGCATCGGTGTCGGCCGGCGGGTTTGTCACGCCAAACAGGGTATAAGCGCCGCCAAGGCGGCCTTCGGCCACGGGTTGGTAAAGGTTCCATTGCAGTGCGGTCAGCGCACGGTTGCAGCTCGATTCCGGCCCTGGTGAGCGGGCCATGGCCGCGGATACAGTCGGCCCCTGACTTGGCGAACGATCTGGAAAGGACCGACGTCAGATGAGGAAAATGGGCGACGGCGGGACCGTCAATCAGAACACCAGCCGCCGCTGGCGAATTCTGATCGCGGGGACCGCGGCCGGCGTTGCCGGCGTGGTGGGTCTGGCGGGCAATACCGCCGGGGCCGAACCTCTCGCTCCGCAGCCGGTGCTGCCGGCGCCGGCGACCGTCACCCAGACGGTGACCGTCACCCCGAACGCCAACCCGCTGGTGCCCGCGCAGGCCGCGAGCGTGCCGGCCGGCGCCCCCGCCGCCGTGCCGCCCGTCGCCGGGCTGGCCGCCCCGACCGTCCCGGGCACCGCGGCCGTTCCCGGCGCCCCGGTGGCTCCGGCGGCCACCTCGACCATGGCCCAGCCGGTCACCATCCCGCTGAACCCGGACAATTCGGGCACCATCCGGGATTACCTGACGTCCAAGGGCGTCACCATGCAGCCGCAGTCGGCCCGCGATTTCAAAGCCCTGCACATCGTGCTGCCGATGCCCAACGGCTGGTCGCAGGTCCCCGACCCCAACGTGCCCGACGCCTTCGCGGTGATCGCCGACCGCACCGGCGGTGACGGCCTCTACACCTCCAACGCGCAGGTCCTGGTCTACAAGCTGGTCGGTGACTTCGATCCGCGCGAGGCCATCCGGCACGGTTTCGTCGACAGCCAGCAGCTGGCCGCCTGGCGACCCACCGACGGCCGCATCTCGGTCATCAACGACGTGCCCATCTCCTGGATCGAGGGCACCTACCGCGAGAACAACATGACGCTCAACACGTCCCGGCACAATCTCTTCGCGACGGCCGGCCCGGACCGCTATCTAGTGTCGCTGGCGGTGACGACGGGGGCCAGCGTCGCGGTCGCATCCGGCGAGGCCACCGACGCGATCATCAACGGATTCAAGGTGCTGCCGCCCGGCGCCGTGCCTGCGCCGGCACCCGCCGCACCGGTGGCCGCACCGGGCGCGGTCCCGGCACCTGCCGCTCCGGCGGCCCCGGCACCGGTGGTTCCGGTCGCTCCGGTCGCTCCGGCCGCCGCCGTCGCACCGCTGGCGCTGGGCCTCCCCCGCTGACCCGCAGCGACCGCCTCGTATCCTGGAGCGCATGCAACTTGCCGCCGTGTTGTGTCTGTGCGCCGCGGTGGCCACCGCCGCCGTTGCCGGCTGGACGCTGAGCAGGCCGCATTCCGGGGATCCGGTCCGTCAGGTGCTGCGCGCCGTCGCACCCACCCAGTTCGCGGCTGCCGCCATGCTCGCCACCGGCGCCGTGGTGGCGCTGGCCAAGCCCGGCGGGATGGCGTTCCTGGTGCTGACGGTGTGCGTGCTCGGTGCGGTCGGCACCGTCGCGGCCGGCTGCTGGCAGAACGCCAAGCTGGTGGCGCGGGCCGAAGCCGGCGCGGAACTCGCCCGGGCACGCTCGGGTGCCGACAGCTCTGCCGGCTGCGCCGGTTCGTGCGCGTCCTGCACGCTGTCCTGCAGCTGACCGGCGGTCAGTTCCGGCTGACGTCGATGGGGTGCGTCGCGAGCATGGACAGCGGCAGCGGCTGGCGGCGGAGTACCCGGCCCCACAGATCACCGCGCGGCTCGGCGTGCAGGTCCGACGGCAGCGCCGACAACACGATCCAGTCGTCGCGTTCGATCTCGCTCTCGAGCTGACCGATGGTCCAGCCGGAGTAGCCGGCGAAGATCCGGACCCCCTCGACCACCGGGGCGATCGCATCGGGGTCGGAGTCCAGGTCCACCATCACCACCCGGCCCTGCACGTGCCGCAGCCCCGGCACATCGGTGGCGCTCATCCCGGCCCGCAGGGTGGCCAGGCACAACGCGGAGTCCCGCTTCACCGGGCCACCGATGAACATCGTCTTCGGTTTCACCGTGATCTTGGCCCACTGCGGCAGCACGTTGTAGACGGCCGTCTCGCTGGGCCGGTTCAGCACCACCCCGAGCGTTCCGCCCTCGTTGTGTTCCACGATGTAGATGACACTGCGCCGGAAGGTCGGCTCGAGCAGATCCGTCTCGGCCAGCAGCAGGGTTCCGGCCCGCACACGAGGTGCCGTCGGAGCCGCGTAATCCTCCGGATCCTCTGGGTGCGCCACCCATCCATCATGGCACCAGCGACCGCGGCCCGCGATGATCAAGCACGGCCCGCCGGGATATTTGTAGGGTGGATTCCGGGTGCGGTTGGCACGATCCCGGCCCGGACAGGATCTGACACCACATGACCGACACCCGCCCACCCGACACCGGCTGGCAGGCGGTCCGCGGCATGCCCGAGTTCCGCCGGCTGCTGGAGCTGCGGATGGCCAGCCAGTTCGGTGACGGACTGTTCCAGGCGGGCCTGGCGGGGGCCATCCTGTTCAATCCGGAACGCTCGGCCTCGCCGTGGGAGATCGCGCTGTCGTTCGCCGTGTTGTTCCTGCCGTACTCCGTGCTCGGTCCGTTCGCCGGCCCACTGCTGGACCGCTGGGACAGGCGCTGGGTGCTGGTGGGCGCCAACGCCGGCCGGCTGACGCTGGTGCTCGCGGTCGCCACCGCGCTGGCCGTCGACGCGGGCAACCTGGTGCTGCTGCTCGGTGCGCTGATCGTGAACGGATTCACCCGGTTCGTGTCGTCCGGGTTGTCGGCGGCACTACCCCATGTGGTGCCGCGCGACAAGGTCGTCGCGATGAACTCGGTGGCCACCGCGACCGGATCGGCGGCCACCTTCCTCGGCGCGAACTTCATGCTGCTGCCGCGCTGGCTGCTGGGCGCCGACGACGCCGGTGCCTCGGCGGTGATCTTCCTGGCCGCGGTGCCGATCGCGCTGGCCCTGCTGCTGTCGGTGCGCTTCCCCTCCCATGTGCTGGGTCCCGACGACACCGCCCGAGCCGTGCACGGGTCGGTGGCCTACGCCGTGTTCACCGGATGGGTGCACGGCGTGCGGACGGTGGCCTCGGTGCCCGCCGTCGCCGCCACCTTGACCGGCCTGGCCGCCCACCGGATGGCCTTCGGGGTCAACACGCTGCTGGTGTTGGTGATCGTCCGGCACATCGGTGACGGCGAAGTGGCGGGCGTCGGCTTGGGTAAGACCGTGCTGTTCCTGGCCGCGGGCGGCCTGGGCGCCTTTCTGGCGACCGTGCTGACGCCCGCGGTGGTCGGCAAGTGGGGCCGGTATCGCGCCGCCAACGGCGCCCTGGCGCTGGCCGCCGTCGTACAGCTGTGTGCGGTGACGCTCGCACTGCCGGTGATGATCGTCTGCGGTTTCATCCTGGGCGCCGCCGGCCAGGTGGTGAAGCTGTGCGCCGACAGCGCCATGCAGATCGACGTCGACGACGCCCTGCGCGGACATGTCTTCAGCGTCCAGGATTCGCTGTTCTGGATGTCCTTCGTGCTGGCGGTGGCCGCGGCGGCGACGGTGATCCCCACCGACGGCAGATCGGCCGCGCTGGTCTGCGCCGGCGCGGTGGTCTACCTCGGCGGGCTGGCGCTGCACGCGTTCCTGGGTAGGCGAGGCGGTCCGGCCGAAGACCGCGGTTAAGGTGCTCACATGGCTGGAGCCGGACCGATCGTCGCCGACCTGCAGGCCGAGAGCGATGTGCTCGACGCACTGGTGGCCGACTTGCCCGGGCAGGGCTGGCAGACCGAAACACCTTCTCCGGGCTGGACCATCGCCCATCAGATCGCGCACCTGTGGTGGACCGACCGGACCTCCCTGCAGGCCGTCACCGACGAGGCCGCCTTCGCCGAGGTGCTGGCCGAGGCCGCCAAGGATCCGCTCGGGTTCGTCGACGCCGCCGCCGAGCGGCTGGCCACCACGGCGCCGGCCGAACTGCTGGCCGGCTGGCGCGCGGACCGGGCCCGGCTGCATCAGGCGTTGCTGAATGTGCCCGACGGCCGCAAGCTGCCGTGGTTCGGGCCGCCGATGAGTGCGGCGTCGATGGCGACAGCCCGGCTGATGGAGACCTGGGCGCACGGGCTGGACGTCGCCGACGCCCTCGGGGTCCACAGGGAACCGACGGCGCGGCTGCGCTCGATCGCGCACATCGGGGTGCGCACCCGCGATTTCGCCTTCACCGTGCACGGCCTGACCCCGCCCACCGCCCCGTTTCACGTGAAACTACAAGGGCCCCAAGGGGATTGGTGGACCTGGGGGCCTTCCGAGGCCGACCAGGTGGTGACCGGGCCCGCCGAGGATTTCTGCATGCTGGTCACCCAGCGCCGAGCCCCCGGCGATCTCGCGGTGACGGCCACCGGCGACGACGCCGCGACGTGGCTGACCATCGCCCAAGCCTTCGCCGGCCCGCCGGGAGCGGGACGCGGCTAGATCTCACCGGCCGTATCCGCGGCACCGTCGCCGTCGGAGTCGGTGAGTTTGACGTCCCATTTGCCGTCGCCGTCGCGGTCGGCGTAGGCGCTCTCCCCACCGAGCACACGATCCGCCAGCCCGTTCCCGTCGGTGTCGAGCAGGCGGTCATCGGCCTGCCCGTCGGCGTCGAAATCCACCAGCGGGCCGCCGGATTGCTCGATCCCGTCCAGACCGAACCAGCGCACCCGGCCCGCCCCGGCCGCGCCGTCTGCGGCCAGCAGCCACCGGCCCGACCCGTCGTCGGTGAAGTACGCCGCGTCCGCGCCACCGACGTCGTGCATGGCGCGCTCGGCCAGTCCGTCACGGTCCAGGTCGGCCAGCGCATCATCGAAGCGGCCGTCCCCGTCCAGATCGAGGCCTATCGCGTCGAGCACACCATCTCCGTCGGCATCGACGGCGGGCTCCGCGGTGAACATGGTCGCGCCGCCGTCACCGTCGGCCAAGCAGTAATCCATGCTTTTGAAGACGCATCAGCCGTGCTGGGCGTTCCACCATTTTCGGAGTTCGTCGATCGCCTCGTCGTGATCGAGCGGGCCACGGTCCAGGCGCAGCTCCTTGAGGTACCGCCAGGCCTGCCCGACCTGCGGCCCCGCCGGAATGCCGAGGATCTTCATGATCTCGTTGCCGTCCAGATCCGGGCGGACCCGTTGCAGGTCCTCGTTGGCGGCCAGCTCGGCGATCCGGTCCTCCAGATCGTCGTAATTGGCTTGCAGCCGTGCGGCTCTGCGCTTGTTCCGGGTCGTGCAGTCGGCACGCACAAGTTTGTTCAGCCGGGTCAGCAGCGGGCCGGCATCGGTGACATACCGGCGCACGGCCGAGTCGGTCCACCGGCCGGTACCCGCCGAATCGGCGTAGCCGTGGAACCGCAGATGCAGATACACCAGCTGCGACACGTCGTCGACCATCTGCTTGGAGTACTTCAGCGCGCGCATGCGTTTACGCGCCATCTTGGCGCCCACCACCTCGTGGTGATGAAAGCTCACCCCGCCGTCGGACTCGTGCCTGCGGGTGGCGGGCTTGCCGATGTCGTGCAGCAGCGCCGCCCAGCGCAGCACCAGATCGGGGCCGCTCTCGGGGTCCTCCAGATCCATGGCCTGGCGCAGCACCGTGAGCGAATGCCAGTACACATCCTTGTGCTGATGGTGCTCGTCGATGGCCATCCGCATCTCGCCGACCTCGGGCAGCACCACGTCGCCCAGCCCGGTCTGCACCATCAGGTCCACCCCGGCGACGGGGTCGGCGCCCAGCAGCAGCTTGTCCAGCTCGGCGGCGACCCGCTCGGCGGTGATCCGCTCCAGCTGTGGAGCCATGTCCAACAACGCCTCCAGCACCCGGGGCGCCACGGTGAAGCCGAGCTGGGAGACGAACCGCGCCGCCCGCAGCATCCGCAGCGGATCGTCCCCGAACGACACCTGTGGCGCCGACGGGGTGTCCAGCACCTTGGTGCGCAGGGCCGCCAGGCCGCCCAGCGGGTCACAGAATTCGGCCGGACCGTCCTCGGTGATCCGCACCGCCATCGCGTTGACCGTGAAGTCGCGGCGCACCAGGTCCTCTTCGAGGCTGTCCCCGAACCGCACCTGCGGGTTGCGCGTCACCTGGTCGTAGCTGTCGGACCGGAAGGTGGTGATCTCGAGGCGGTGCGGCCCTTTGCCGACCCCGATCGTGCCGAACTCGATACCGGTGTCCCACGTGGCGTCGCCCCAGCCACGCAGCAGTTTCTGCATCTGCGCGGGACGGGCGTCGGTGGTGAAGTCCAGATCGGTGTACACCCGGCCCAGCAGCGCGTCCCGCACGCTGCCCCCGACCAGGTACAACTCGTGGCCGGCGGCGGCGAACACCGCGCCGAGGTCGCCGAGCAGTTGCCGATACTCGCTCAGCGTGAGCCAGGCGCCGGCCAGTAGTTCGGCGTCGGCGGTGTCTGGAGTCGGGTCGTTCGGCACGTTCGGTGAGTCTAATGACGTCTACCGGCGCGGTAACGACCCGGCGACAGCCCGGCCACGACCGGGCCGGTGTGGCAAGAGCGCCACGTCGCGGCAACTACTATCGCTTGGGTGTCGGACGGCGAACAAGGCAAACCGCGACGGCGCCGAGGGCGCCGCCGCGGCCGCCGCGCTGCCGGTCCCCCGGTGCCGGCCACCGAGCAGTCCGCCAAGAACACCTCCCAGCCGTCCGCCGAGTCGAACGCCACCCCGGCGAAACCCGGCCAGAACCGGCAGCAACGCCCACCCCGGCACGCCCAGGAACGGCTGCGCACCGTGCACGAGACCTCGGCGGGTGGCCTGGTCATCGACGGCATCGACGGACCGAAGGAAACTCAGGTCGCCGCCCTCATCGGGCGGATCGACCGACGCGGCCGGATGCTCTGGTCGCTGCCCAAGGGACATATCGAGATGGGCGAGACCGCCGAACAGACCGCCATCCGCGAGGTCGCCGAGGAGACCGGGATCCAGGGCAGCGTGCTGGCCGCACTCGGCAGCATCGACTACTGGTTCGTCACCGAGGGGCGACGCGTGCACAAGACGGTGCACCATTACCTGATGCGTTTCCTGGGCGGCGAGCTCTCCGATGAGGATGTGGAGGTCACCGAGGTCGCATGGGTCCCGATCGGGGATCTGCCGGCCCGGCTGGCGTATGCCGACGAACGCCGGCTGGCCCAGGTCGCCGGCGAACTGATCGAGAAACTGCAGTCCGACGGTCCGGCGGCGCTGCCGCCGCTTCCGCACAGTTCCCCGCGACGCCGTCCGCAGACCCACTCGCACGCCCGGAACCGTCGCCAGGAGGACTCGCCCGGCCGGCGAGCGAACGGATGCGGGCAAGGCCCGTGAGTTCGGTGGCGGTCCATGTCCACGGGCCGCCGTCGCCACGCTCCCACCCGCCGGTCCGATTCCCCCGGTCGCTGCGCTCCTGCCCGCCGGTCCTCTTACGCTTCCTCGCCGCCGTCGCGGTGCTCCTGCTGTTCGCCGCTCCCGTCGTCTCGCCGCGCGCGGCGGCCGGTGAACCCCGGTCCGCGCAGTTCCTGCACCTGCAGATCGACCGGATCACCCCCGATATCGTCACGACCACCAGCGACGCGGTGGTCACCGTCGCGGGCACCGTGACCAATGTGGGCGACCGGCCGGTGCGCGATGTCGTGATCCGGCTCGAACACGCGGCCGGCGTGACGGCGGCGCCGGGCCTGCGCACCAATCTCTCCGGGAACCTGGACCAGTACGAACCCGTGGCCGACTTCATCACGGTGGCCCCCGAACTGGACCGCGGCCAGAAGGTGCCGTTCACGCTGTCCTATCCGGTGCGGGCCGACCGAGTGCCGTCGCTGCGCATCGACAGCCCCGGCGTGTACCCGGTGCTGGTGAACGTCAACGGCACCCCGGATTACGGCGAGCCGGCGCGCCTCGACGATGCCCGCTTCCTGCTGCCGGTGCTCGGCGTGCCCGCCGACCCGACGGATGCGGCCGGCGGTGACACCGCCGGTGCCTCCCCGTTGGGCGCGGTGGTCGCCCCGGACACCACCCGGCCGGTGGCCACCACGGTGCTGTGGCCGCTGGCCGACCGGCCCAGGCTGGCCGCCGGCATCCCGGGCGGCACCACACCGGTGCGGTTGCTGGACGACGACCTGGCCACCTCGCTGGCCCCCGGCGGCCGGCTGGACACCCTGCTGTCGGCGGCCGATTTCGCCACCAGCCCCGAGGTGGATCCCGACGGCACCGTGCGCACCGCACTGTGCCTGGCGGTCGATCCGGATCTGCTGGTGACCGTCAACGCGATGACGGCGGGCTACGTCGTGAGCACCACCCCCGACGGCGGCCTGAACGCACCATCGCAGCCCGGCACCGGCAAGGAGGCGGCCACGGACTGGCTGAACCGGCTCAAGGTGCTGGCCCAGCGCACCTGTGTGACGTCCACCGTCTACGCGCAGGCCGACCTGGACGCGTTGGCCCGGGTCGGCGACAGCCGGCTGAACACCGCCGCCACCGGTCTGGCCGCCGATATCGTCGACCAGATCCTCGGGGTGAAGACCGTCCGCGGGGCCACCGTCATCGGTGACGGCCCGCTGACCGACCGTGCGGTACAACTGCTCGCGGCCCAAGGCCCGACGGTCGCGATCGCCGCGGCACCGCTGAGCGCCGACGGTGACGGCACCGTGGCACTGGACGCCCGCCGCGACGCCCCGCAGGTGGTCACCGCCCCGTTCGACCCGATGCTGGCCGCCGCGCTGGCCGGTGCGGGCACAGATCCGCAGACGCCGACGTACGTGGACTCGTCGCTCACCATCCCGCTGAGCCACGACTCGCAGGTGGCGCGGCTGCAGGACGCGCTCGGTGCGGTGCTGTGGCGCGGTCTGCGTCCAGACCTCGAGCCGCGCACCCAGATCGTGATGCCCCCGCTGGCCTGGAATCTGCGGCCCGAGGAAGCCCAGGCGGTGTTCACCGCCATCTCCAGCTCCATCCGGGCCGGGCTAGCCGTACCCCGGCCGCTGCCTGCGCTGATCACCGAAACCGGGCTGGCCGCTCCCGCGCAGCCGTCCCGCTCGCCGGACATCGCCGGCAATCCGCGGGCCCGGTTCGACGACGACATCCTCTCCGGTATCGGCACCACGACCGCGAGACTGTGGGAGCTGACCTCGGCGCTGACCACCGACGAGCAGACCGGACTGACCGGCACCGGGTACACCGCACCGCTGCGCGAGGACATGCTCCGCGCGCTGAGCCAGACGGTTCCCGCGGACGCACGCAACGGTCTTGCCCAGCAACGACTTTCGACCGTCGAGCGGACACTCTCGGATCTGATGAGCGCGGTGACCATCGTGAATCCGGGTGGCTCGTACACGCTGGCCACCGAACGCAGCCCGCTACCGCTGGCGCTGCGCAACGACCTGCCGGTGCCCATCCGGGTGCGACTGCACATCGACACCCCACCCGGCATGACGGTGACCGATCCGGGCGAGATCGAACTGCCGCCGGGCTACCTGCCGCTGCGGGTGCCGATCGAGGTGCACTTCACCCAGCGGGTGGCCGTCGACGTCACGCTCAGTACCGCCGACGGAATGCCGCTGGGCGATCAGGTCCGGTTGTCGGTGCATTCCAACGCGTACGGGAAGGTGCTGTTCTTCATCACCCTCACCGGCGGGGCGATCCTGGCGCTGTTGGTCGGCCGGCGGCTCTGGCACCGGTTCCGCGGCCAGCCCGACCGGGCCGACCTGGTGCCACCGTCGCGGCCGGTCCGGGTGCACCGGCCCGACCCGCTGGACACCGCACTGGCCCACTCAGCGGACGACGACAGCCGATGAACATGTCCCAACGCGGGCCCGCCGCGCCGCAAGCGCAGCGCAGGGAGCTGTCGGACTCTGCGGTGGTGTCGCGGTCCTGGGGGATGGCGCTGGCCACCCTGATCAGCCGGATCACCGGCTTCTTCCGGATCGTGCTGCTGGCCGCCATCCTCGGCGCCGCGTTGTCCAGTTCGTTCACGGTGGCCAACCAGCTGCCCAACATGGTGGCGGCCCTGGTCCTGGAGGCGACGTTCACCGCCATCTTCGTCCCGGTGCTCGCCCGCGCCGAACACGATGACCCCGACGGCGGGACGGCCTTCGTGCGCCGCCTGGTCACCCTGGCCACCGCGCTGCTGCTGGTCACCACGATCGTCTCGGTGGCCGCGGCGCCGCTGCTCGTCGACCTCATGCTGGACAGCGACTCGCTGGTCGACCGGCCGCTGACCACCGCCTTCGCCTATCTGCTGCTGCCGCAGGTGATCTTTTACGGGCTGGCCTCGGTGTACATGGCAATCCTGAACACCCGCAACGTGTTCGGGCCGCCGGCGTGGGCGCCGGTGGTCAACAACGTCGTGGCCATCGTCACCCTCGGGGTGTATCTCCTGGTGCCCGGTGAACTGTCCCTGGACCCGGTGCGGATGGGCAACGCCAAACTGCTGGTGCTCGGTATCGGCACCACGCTCGGGGTGGTCGCGCAGATGACGGTGCTGTTGGTGGCGATCCGCCGCCAGCGGATCAGCCTGCGCCCGCTGTGGGGTATCGACGACCGGCTGAAGAGGTTCGGCACGATGGCCGCCGCGATGGTGCTCTACGTGCTGATCAGCCAGATCGGCCTCTTCGTCGGAAACCGGATTGCCAGCGCGGCCGCCGCATCCGGGCCGGCGATCTACAACTACACCTGGCTGGTGCTGCAGCTGCCGTTCGGGATGATCGGCGTCACGGTGCTGACGGTGGTGATGCCACGGCTGTCCCGCAACGCCGCCGCCGAGAACGGCCCCGCGATCCTGGCCGACCTGTCCCTGGCCACCCGGCTGACCATGATCACGCTGATTCCGATCGTCGCGTTCATGACCGTCACCGGCCCGGCGATCGGCACCGCCCTCTTCGCGTACGGCAATTTCGGCGAAACCGACGCCGGCTACCTCGGCATGGCCATCACCCTGTCGGCGTTCACGCTGATCCCGTACGCCCTGGTGCTGTTGCAGCTGCGGGTGTTCTACGCCAGGGAACAGCCGTGGATCCCGATCGTGCTGATCCTGGTGATCACCGCGGTCAAGATCGTGGCCTCGGTACTCGTCGGACATCTGGTGACCGACCCCGAATTGGTCGCCGGCTACCTCGGCCTGGCCAATGGGCTGGGCTTTCTGGCCGGCGCCACCGTCGGCCACCTCGTGCTGCGGGCCAACCTGGCTCCGCTGCTACCGCCCCGGTCCGGCGGCAGGCTGGTCAGCCTCGACGTCGTGCGCGCCATCCTGGTCACCATCACCGCGTCCCTCATCGCCGGCCTGGCCGCACACGTGGTGGATCGGCTGCTGGGTGTGGACAAGCTCACCGAACACGGCGGCGCCGCCGGATCGCTGCTGCGGCTGCTGATCCTCGGGGTCATCATGCTGCCGATCATCGTGGGCGTACTCCTGGCCGCGCGGGTGCCCGACGCCCAGGCCGCGCTGCGCGCGGTGCGGCGACGGCTGGGCCGCACCACGGCGCCGGCACCGGCGACCGGCGGTATCTCCCAGCGGCCGGTGCGTCCCGTCAATTACCCTGATCAGAGGAATCCGTACGCGGGGCAACCCCCCGCACCCCGTCCCATCCGGCCGCCCGCCTCCCGCCCACCGGGACCCCCGGCGGCGGCCGTCAGGACCCCAGCCCGGAAAGGACACCAGGTGGCCGACCAACCCGGTAGCGGGTTCACGCCAGGCGGTGAGGTACCGCCCGAGACGGGTACCGGCGCCGGTGCCACCACGCGGATCCCGCTGCCCACCACGGGATCGGATTCCCGGCCGCCCGTCGCGGGCGACCTGCAGCCCGACGTGCCCACCCGCCCGCCCGCCGACTACAGCAACGACCCGACCCGGGAGGCGTTGCCGTTCGACCCGCCGCGCGAACCCGCGATCGAGTCCGCCACCGGCGACGACGACGTGCACCTGATTCCCGGCGCGATCATCGCCGGTGGGCGCTACCGGCTGCTGGTCTTCCACGGCGGGCCGCCGCATCTGCAGTTCTGGCATGCGCTCGACACCGCGCTGGACCGGCAGGTCGCCCTGACCTTCATCGATCCCGACGGCCAGCTGTCCGACGGTGAGTTGCAGGACATCCTGACCCGCACGTCCAAGCTGAGCAAGGTCAACTCCCCCGGTATCGCCCAGATCCTGGATGTCGCCCGGACCGGCTCCGGTGGCCTGGTGGTCTCGGAATGGATCCGCGGCGGGTCGCTGGCCGAGGTCGCCGAGACCACTCCGTCACCGATCGGCGGGGCGCGCGCGATCCAGTCGTTGGCCGCTGCGGCCGAGGCCGCACACCGCAGCGGGGTCGCGCTGTCGATCGACGACCCGAGCCGGGTCCGGGTGAGTATCGAAGGCGACGTCGCGCTGGCCTTCCCCGCCACGCTGGCTGCCGCCACACCCGAAGACGACATCCGCGGAATCGGGGCGACCCTGTACGCGCTGCTGATCAACCGCTGGCCGCTGCCCGAGTCCGGGGTGCACAGCGGACTCGCGCCCGCCGACCTGGACAGTGCCGGCCAGCCGGTCGAACCCCGGTCGGTGGATCGCGACATCCCGTTCCAGATCTCGGCCGCCGCGGCCAGGGCCGTGCAGGAGGGTGGCGGCATCCGCAGCGCGCCCACCTTGCTGAACCTGCTGCAGCAGGCCACCGCGGTCGCCGACCGCACCGAATACATCGCTCCGGTCGAGGCGCCGGCAAGCCCCCGGCCGTTCAGTGCGGTGCGCTCGACCGACCCGGAGGCCCTGGCCCGGCGGCGCAAGGGCCTGATCGTCGGCCTGTCCGCGGCGGGCGTGATCGTGGTGATCGCGTTGATCGTGCTGGCGTCGGTGCTCAACCGGATCTTCGGGGATGTCGGCGGATCGCTGGACAAGGGCGATCTCGGGCTCAATGCCCCGGGTAGTTCGTCCAGTTCCGACGGCAGCGGCGATGTGGTCAAACCGGTGCGCGCCACGGTGTTCTCCCCCGAGGGCGAGGCCGACGCGCCGACGCTGGCCGGGCTGGCCATCGACGGCAACCCGGCGACCGTCTGGCCCAGCGACACCTATTCCGATCCGAATCCGTTCCCCAATTTCAAGAACGGCGTCGGCCTGATGTTGCAGCTGTCCCAGCCGGCCACGATCGGTTCGGTCACCGTGAACGTCACCAGCACCGGCACCGCGGTACAGATCCGGTCCGCGCAGTCGGCCACCCCGGCCAAGCTCGAGGACACCACCGTGCTGGCGCCGGCCACCCCGCTGAAGAAGGGGTCCAACACCATCACCGTCGAGAACGCATCCCCGACGTCCTATGTGCTGGTGTGGATCTCGACGCTGGGTACGGTCGACGGCAAGAACCGCGCCGATATCTCCGAAATCACCCTCAAAGCCAAGTCCTGACGAGGTTATCCCCAGCCTGTGCACACTGGATGTGCAGGTCAGAGGGTTTCTGCCACACGTGGCAGAAAGTGGTGTCCGGGATGGGCCCGCGGCGTCACTAGGGTTCGGCTGTGGGGAGTTTCGGGGGGAATTCTGGCCGGATGCGCACGGACGCGCAGTTGCTGGCGGCACATGTCGCGGGCGAACGGTTCGCGTTCGAGGAGCTGTTCATCCGCTACCAGCGGCCGCTGTACCGGCTGGCCCGGTTCACCACCCACAGCCCCGAAGATGCCGGCGACGCACTGCAGGACGCCATGTTGTCCGCGCACTGCGCGGCGGCGACGTTTCGGGACGGGTCGTCGGTGAGCAGCTGGCTGCACCGCATCGTGCTGAATGCCTGCCTGGACCGGCTGCGCCGGCGTAAGGCCCACCCCACCACACCGCTGAACGACGACGATTGGCCGGTCCGCGACGCCACCGCCCAGGTGGACACCGCGATCGTGGTGGAACGCGCGCTGATGAGGCTGCCTGTCGAGCAGCGCGCGGCGGTGGTGGCCGTCGACATGCAGGGCTTCTCGATCGCCGAGACGGCGCGCATGCTGGGCGTTGCCGAGGGCACCGTGAAGAGCCGGTGCGCCCGCGCCAGGGCCAAGTTGGCACGCCTTTTGGCGGAACGGGCCGTGCCGGTCGCGCAATGATGGAGCCGTGCAGAGTGCCAACCGCGGCGACGACCGGGTGCGTGAGGAACTGGCGGCGCTGGCCGCCGACCCGGATTCGGCGCCCGAGGTGCCCACTGCCGTCACCGCCCGGGTGCTGACCGCACTGCGGGCGGCCGGGCCGGCCCATGCCGACCGCCCGCTGCACTGGCGCAGGACCGCGCTGGCCTGTGGCGCCGCGGCGGCGCTGGCGGGTCTGGTCATCGGCGCGGTGACGTTGAGCACTCCGTCGTCGCCCGCCCGCAGCGCCGGACCGACGGCCGAGCAGATCACCGTCCCGCGGCGCCCGGCGACCATCCCCATGCCCATGCCCGACGGCGAGATCCTGGCCCTGCTGACCCGGCCCGCCGATCTCGGCGTGCTGGTCGATCCACAGCGCTGGTCGGCGTGCCTGAGCGGGCTCAGACGCGATCCGGGGGCCCCGGTGCTGGGCGCCCGCCCGGTCGCTGTGGGCGGGCGGCCCGCGGTGCTGGCGGTGTTCCCGGGGCGGCGCCCCGGACAGGTCGACGCCGTCCTGCTCGACGCGGGCTGTAGTGCCGCGCACACCACACCGCTGGCCGCGACGACACTGCCGCGCCCCTAGGAGACGGCGCCGCAGTACGGCCGGGAACACTGGGGCCTACCCTGATGTTTGAACTCACGCCGGTTTCACACGGCAGAAAGGCTTCGCACCCACGATGTCAAGCTCTCCGCAGATCCACGACGTGATCGTCATCGGCTCGGGCCCCGCCGGCTATACGGCCGCGGTGTACACCGCACGAGCACAACTGAAGCCTGTGGTGTTCGAAGGTATCCAGTTCGGCGGCGCCCTCATGACCACCACCGAGGTGGAGAACTACCCCGGTTTCCGCGAGGGCATCACCGGCCCGAACCTGATGGACGAGATGCGCGAGCAGGCGCTGCGGTTCGGGGCCGATCTGCGCATGGAGGACGTCGACGAGGTCGACCTGTCCGGCCCGGTCAAGAAGGTGACCGTGGGCGATGTCACGTATGAGGCGCGCGCGGTCATCCTCGCCATGGGCGCGGCGGCCCGCCAGCTGGGTGTGTCCGGTGAACAGGAGCGCATCGGCCTCGGGGTCAGCACCTGCGCCACCTGTGACGGCTTCTTCTTCCGCGACCAGGACATCGCCGTCATCGGCGGCGGTGACTCGGCGATGGAGGAGGCCACCTTCCTCACCCGGTTCGCCCGCAGCGTCACCCTGATCCACCGGCGCGAAGAGTTCCGCGCATCCAAGATCATGCTGGAGCGCGCCCAGGCCAACGAGAAGATCACCTTCCTGACCAACACCGCGGTCACCGAGATCGAAGGTGACCCGAAGGTCAGTGGAATTCGGTTGCGCGACACGGTAACCGGTGAGGAGTCCAAGCTCGCCGTGACCGGTGTCTTCGTGGCGATCGGTCACGACCCGCGCTCGGATCTGGTCCGGGGTCAGGTCGAGCTCGACGACGAGGGCTACGTCAAGGTGGCCGGCCGTAGCACCGCCACCTCGGTGGACGGGGTGTTCGCCGCGGGCGACCTGGTCGACCACACCTACCGGCAGGCCATCACCGCGGCCGGGTCGGGTTGTTCGGCAGCCATCGACACCGAACGTTGGTTGGCCGACAACGACTCTGCGGCAACCGTTTAACTTTCCCAACCCCGACCAGGAGGATCAGATGAGCGAAGATTCCACGACGAGCGCCGTCACCGACGCGTCGTTCAAACAGGACGTGCTGTCCAGCTCCACCCCGGTGCTGGTGGATTTCTGGGCCACCTGGTGCGGACCGTGCAAGATGGTCGCCCCGGTGCTCGAGGAGATCGCCAAGGAGAAGACCGGGGACCTGCGCGTGGTCAAGCTGGACGTGGACGCCAACCCAGAGACCGCCCGCGACTTCCAGGTGGTGTCGATTCCCACCTTGATCCTGTTCAAGGGCGGCGAGCCGGTGAAGCGTATCGTCGGCGCAAAGGGCAAGGCCGCCCTGCTCCGCGATCTCGCCGAGCACGTTTAACAGGTAACGCGCAGCCACACCCCGTGCCCGGAGTTTTCCGGATTTCCGTGCGTATCTGCGACAATGCTGTCAGCCCGTTCAGCAGTCGTCGGCACGTATCGACTGCAGCGCATCCGAAAGGCCAGGTATGTCGATACTGCGTCGAGGTGACCGCGGCGCGGCGGTCACCGAGATCAGAGCGGCCCTGGCAGCGCTGGGGATGCTGGAGAACCCCGACTCGGACCTGACCACGGGCAAGCACATCGCCCTGGACGTGTTCGACGATGAGCTGGATCACGCTGTCCGCGCTTTCCAGCAGCGCCGCGGCCTGCTCGTCGACGGGATGGTCGGTGAGGCCACCTTCCGGGCTTTGAAGGAGGCGTCCTATCAGCTGGGCGCCCGCACCCTGGCTCATCAGTTCGGCGCACCGATGTATGGCGACGACGTGGCCACGTTGCAGGCCCGGCTGCAGGACCTCGGTTTCTACACGGGTCTGGTCGACGGCCACTTCGGTCTGCAGACCCATAACGCCCTGATGTCCTACCAGCGCGAGTACGGCCTGTTCCCGGATGGGATCTGTGGCCCGGATACCTTGCGCTCCTTGTACTTTCTCGGTTCGCGCGTCACCGGTGGCTCACCGCACGCCATCCGTGAGGAGGAGTTGGTCCGGCGCTCGGGCCCGCAGCTGTCCGGAAAGCGGGTCATCATCGATCCGGGTCGCGGCGGCGATGACCATGGCCTGATCCTGCAGGGGCCCTCCGGGCCGATCAGCGAAGCAGACATCCTGTGGGACTTGGCAAGCCGGCTCGAGGGCCGGATGACGGCGATCGGGATGGACACCTTCCTGTCCCGGCCCGGCGGCCACAGCCCGTCGGACGCGGAGCGTGCGGCCACGGCCAACACGGTCGGCGCTGACCTGATGATCAGCCTGCGCTGCACCAGTCACGTCAGCCCGTCCGCCAGCGGTGTGGCGTCGTTCCACTTCGGCAACTCGCACGGCTCGGTGTCCACCATCGGACGCAATCTTGCCGACTTCATCCAGCGTGAAGTGGTGGCGCGCACCGGGTTACGCGATTGCCGTACCCATGGCCGGACCTGGGATCTGCTGCGCCTGACCCGGATGCCCACCGTCCAGGTCGATTTGGGCTACATCACCAACCCACACGATCGACAGTTGTTGGCCTCCAGCACCGCTCGCGACGCCATAGCCGAAGGTATGCTGGCCGCCGTCAAGCGGCTGTACCTGCTGGGCAAGAATGACCGCCCGACGGGCACTTTCACTTTCGCCGAGCTGTTGGCCCACGAACTGTCGGTCGAGCAGGCCGGCCGGGTCTCGCCCAGCTAGACCGTCAGCCGCACGGCATCGCGCCCACCGGCACCTGCATCTGCATCTGCGCGGACTCGAGCAGCCGTTCCAGCGCCGCCTCGACATCGGCCTTCCAGCCCAGTCCCTGTTCCAGCTCGAGGCGCAGCCGCGGCACATACGGGTGCGGGGCCACCACCTCGAAGCCGGCCTCGGCCAGCAGATCCACCGCGATGATGCATTGCTCTGTCGAGCAGTCCCCGATCACCTCGATCACCGGCAGTAGATCGTCCGGCACTGCGGCGGGGTCGATGTCGAGGATGGCCGGTGTCCGGCCGAACGCCTCCAGTGCCCGTACCCCGCGGCGGACCAGATCGGCGACCACGGCGGCGATCAATCCGCGCGGCAGTACACCGGACTCATCACCGGCGTCCACCCCCAGCGAGGTCAGCAACACGGCGTCCGCACTGACCGGGCCGGTGGGAAACCGGTGCGCCCGCGGGACCGCACGCGGTGGAGCATAGAAGGCGTATCCCAGGCATGCCGAGTCGCTGCGCAATTCTGCTTGCACGGTGTCCTGCTCGCCGGGGCCGGGCGCGCATTCGATCGCGAGCTGGCCGCATGATCCCCACTCCAGCATCACCATGGACAGCCAGGCTTCCTTCTCGAACTCCGGGTCGGCCAGATGATCGTCACCGCCGAGGGTGGACGGGTCCACCTCCCAGAACACGCACCGCCTCGCGTGCTTGGGCAATTGATCGAATGCCTCAAGCCGGAGCGGCGTGATTCGCGATGACACTTCGACCCCCGACTCTCACAAGTTCCCGGCGCACGATGACGCGGCCGACTGGGTTGCCCCTCCAGAATAGGAGAGCGCGCCTGGCACCGGCCGCTCAGGCCGGTTTTGCCGTGGCGATTCGGCTCCGCACCGAAAAGCCTTGTTACACATGGTGTTTCCCGAGGAAGCCGGCCATTGTGCGGTCTAGTGTCACAGTGACGTAATTCGCCGGTGTCCTAGGTCCTGGTCGTTCAGCGCACATTTCGGTCCATCACGACTTGGCGGCGTTCATCAGGTCGACGATCCGCTGCAGATCGTCCACCGACCCGAACTCGACGACGATCTTGCCTTTGCGCTTACCCAGACTGACCGTGACCCGGGTGTCGAAGGCCGTCGACAGCTTTTCGGCGACGTCTTGGAGCCCCGGCATCTGGATCGGTTTGCGCCGCGGTGACGGCGGCTCAGCGGGACCGTTCCGGTTGGCCAGCGTGACGGCCTCTTCGGTGGCCCGCACCGACAATCCCTCGGCGACGATCCGGGCGGCGAGCTCCTCCTGGCGCTCGGCGCCGCCTTCCAGGGCGAGCAACGCACGGGCGTGCCCGGCCGACAGGACGCCGGCGGCGACCCGGCGCTGGACCGCGATCGGCAGCCGCAGCAGTCGGATCATGTTCGAGATCAGCGGCCGGGACCGTCCGATCCGCACCGCGAGTTCGTCGTGTGTCACGTCGAACTCCTCGAGCAACTGCTGATACGCGGCCGCCTCTTCCAACGGATTCAGCTGGGCCCGGTGGATGTTCTCCAGCAACGCGTCGCGCAGCATGTCGCTGTCGGCGGTCTCCCGCACGATGGCGGGGATGGCGGTCAGCCCGGCTTCCTGCGAGGCACGCCAGCGCCGCTCCCCCATGACCAACTGGTAGCGCTCATCACCGGCGTCCGTACCGGGAACCACCCGGACCACGATCGGTTGCATGACGCCGAACTCTTTGATCGAGTGCACCATCTCGGCGAGTGCGTCCCCGTCGAACACCTGCCGCGGCTGGCGGGGGTTGGGTTCGATGAGCTTGGGGTCGATCTCGCGGTAGACCGCACCGAACTCGGAGGTGGCCGGCGGGGCGCTGGCCGGCGCACCGGTCGCGGGCCCGCCCATGAGCACGTCGGCGGCCGCACTACCGAGCTTGGTGCCCAGCGCGTCATCCTCGGCGGGGCCGGTCGGGATCAGTGACGCCAGTCCGCGTCCGAGCCCGGTGCGCTTCTTCGACGCCTGATTCATGCGCAGTCCACCTTCGGCTTCTCGCAGGGGTTCATGCCTGTCCCCTATTCTGCTCGACACCCGGTCCGCGCTGGGCGAGCTCACGACTGGCATCCATGTAGCTCATGGCACCCCGCGAACCCGGGTCATAGTCCAGGATGGTCATCCCGTATCCCGGTGCTTCGGACACTTTCACGCTGCGCGGGATGACGGTCTTCAAGACCTTCTCCCCGAAGTGCGCGCGGACATCCTCGGCCACCTGATCGGCCAGCCGGGTCCGTCCGTCGTACATGGTGAGGATGACCGTGGTGACGTCGAGATCCGGATTGAGGTGCGCCTTCACCATCTCGATATTGCGCAGCAACTGGCCCACCCCTTCCAGCGCGTAGTACTCGCACTGGATCGGGATCAACACCTCCGGCGCGGCGACGAGCGCGTTGATGGTGAGCAAGCCCAGCGAGGGCGGGCAGTCGATGAAGACATAGTCGAAGCTGTGCTGCTTGAGCTCGGCCAGGGCGGCGCGCAGCCGTCCCTCGCGGGCCACCATGCTGACGAGTTCGATCTCGGCGCCGGCCAGATCGATGGTCGCCGGTACGCAGAACAGCTGATCGTTGTGCGGGCTGCGTTGCAGCGCGGTGTGCAGCGGGATCTCCCCGATGAGCACTTCGTACGACGAAGGGGTGCCCTGCCTGTGCTCGATGCCGAGCGCGGTGCTGGCGTTGCCCTGCGGATCGAGATCGATCACCAAGGTTTGCAACCCCTGGCGAGCCAGTGCCGCGGCGATATTCACGGCGGTGGTCGTCTTGCCGACCCCGCCCTTCTGATTCGCGATGGTGAAGACGCGCTGACGCGACGGCTTGGGCAGGCCCGCCTCGCGATTGTGCAGAAGGCGGGTGGCGCGCTCGGCCTCCGCGGCGATGGGCGTATCCGCTGCGGGATCGCCCCGCCACGTGCCGGCACCTTCGGGCGTCCATGTTTCACGTGAAACATCGGGCCCGTCTGGTCGCTGAGCGGGTCCCGCTGTCATCGCTTCCTCCTGCTCGATCGCACCGATCGATCCGCTCGCTGGCCGCGCGTGGCTGCGACCACGGTTACGGGTGGATTCAAATAGTCCACGCCACATCTCACCACCCTTACGTCGGTGGCACCAAGCGAGCGCAAGGCCCGCTCGTGCTCATTGATTTCCTGCGCGGCCCGCTCGCCCTTGAGGGCCAGCATCCGTCCGCCGATCCGAAGCAGCGGCATGCTCCACCGGGTCAACTTGTCCAACGACGCGACCGCCCGTGATGTCACCGTGTCCAGCTCCCCCACCTCGTCCCGCACGCCCCGATCCTCCGCGCGGCCACGAACCACCGTCACATCCAAACCGAGTTCGGCGACGACGTCGCGCAGAAACTCGCTGCGCCGGAGCAGCGGCTCGACGAGCACCACATGGACGTCTGGCCGCGCTATGGCCAACGGTATACCCGGCAGCCCGGCACCACTGCCGATGTCCGCGACCCGCTCGCCCGCGTGCAGGAGTTCGGCCACGGCGCCACTGTTGAGGAGGTGCCGCTCCCACAACCGGTCCAACTCCGAGGGTCCGATCAGGCCCCACTCGATACCCGCCCCGGCGAGGATCTCCCCGTAGGCACGCGCCAGGTCAGCGCGCTCGCCAAAGCACAAGGCCGCCGACTGGGGAGCCGGACTCAGTTCGCCATGTTTCACGTGAAACATCCTCCGGATGACCCAGGCCGACGGCCCTGACAAAGTGGTACTGGAACTACATCCCTGTAATTCAGGCCGGTAGCACGACGACGCGGCGGGACGGCTCGGCGCCCTCGCTCTCGCTGCGCACACCGTCCACCGCGGCGACCGCGTCGTGCACGATCTTGCGTTCGAACGGCGTCATGGGGGCCAGCTCCTCGCGTTCGCCCGAAGCGACCACGCGGCGCGCCACCTTGTCGCCCAGCGCCGCCAGCTCGTCACGACGACGACGACGCCACCGCGCGATGTCCAGCATCAGCCTGCTGCGCTCACCGGTCTTCTGGTGCACGGCCAGCCGGGTCAGTTCCTGCAAGGCGTCGAGTACCTCACCCTTGCGGCCCACCAACTTGTTCAAGTCGGTGCCGCCGTCGATGCTCACCACCGCACGGTCACCTTCGACGTCCAGGTCGATATCGCCGTCGAAGTCCAGGAGGTCCAACAGCTCCTCCAGGTAGTCCCCCGCGATCTCACCCTCGGCGACCAAGCGCTCTTCCAGGTCCACCACGGGACCGGCACCGTCTTCGGGTGCGGTGATCTCCGTATCGGTCACGGCGATCTGGTCCTCGGTCCGCTCGGTGGTCTCGGCGTCAGTCATATCGTCTTCTCCTTACTCTGCGCGTCTGCTTCCGGGGATCGTTCACCCCAGTCGCTGTCGGCTTGGTCTTGTCAGCGCGACTAGCGCTTCGGCTTTCGGTTGGGGCGGGCGCCCGGGCGAGGGGTCTTGTTCGCCGCGCTGCCCCCGGTGGTGGTGTCCTCCACTTTGGAAGGCGAGTCCTCCACCGAATCCGGCACCATGTCTTCGACACCTTCGGACTCGGTCAGTTCCTTGGCCGGTCGCTTGGCCCTGTTCGGCTTCTTACCCGGGGCCGGGGCGTTCGCCGCTCGGCGGGCCAGCGCCTCCTGCTTCTTGGCCTCTTCTTCCTTCTCGATCTTGCCGAACACATAGTGCTGCTGACCGAAGGTCCAGATGTTGTTCGCAAGCCAGTACATGATGATGGCCAGGGGCAGGAACGGTCCACCGACCACAACGCCGAGCGGGAACACGTAGAGCGCGAGCTTGTTCATCATCGCGGTCTGCGGGTTGGCCGCGGCTTCCGGGCTTTGCCGGGCCACCGACGCACGGCTGTTGAAGTAGGTGGCGATGCCGGCCAGGATCATGATCGGCACACCGACCGCGATCACCGACACCCGGTTGAATTCGGTGAAAGCGTCCAGACCGGTGGTCTGGATCATCGTGGCACCCAGCGGTGCGCCGAAGAGGTTCGCGTCCAGGAAGTGCGCCACGTCGGACGGGCTGAAGACGTAGTTGCCGGTGGCCCGGTTCTGCTCGACGGTCAGATGGATCTGGCCGAATCCGCCCTGGGTCCGGTTGAATGAGCGGAGCACGTGGAACAGACCGAGGAACACCGGGATCTGCGCGAGCATGGGCAGGCAGCCCAGGATCGGGTTGAAGCCGTGTTCCTTCTGGAGCTTCTGCATCTCCAGCGCCATCTTCTGGCGGTCCTTGCCGTACTTCTTCTGCAGCGCCTTGATCTGCGGCTGCAACTCCTGCATCTGCCGCGTGGTGCGGATCTGCCGGACGAACGGTTTGTACAGGATGGCGCGCAGGGAGAACACCAGGAACATCACCGCCAGTGCCCAGGCGAAGAAGTTGGACGGGCCCAGTACCAAAGCGAACAGCTTGTACCAGACCCACATGATCGCCGACACCGGGTAATAGATGATGTCCAGGCTGAACCAGTTAAACAAGAGAATCGCTCCTGACGATTACCGCTGAGGTAGCCCCTGCGGCGTGCTCGCACCGCTCGGGGATCGGATCCCATCCGCCGCGATGCCATGGCCCACATTTGGCCAGCCGCACCACGGCCAACCATCCGCCGCGGATCAGGCCCCATTCGGTCAGGGCATCGACGGCGTACTCACTACAGGTCGGGGTGAAGCGGCAGGTGGGCAACCGCAGCGGTGACACCATCGTCCGGTACAGCTGGATGACGAAGACGAGGCTGCGCGCTGCCCACCCGGTCACCGTCGGGCTCCGGCCGCGCTACGGGTGTGTTTGAGTGCGGCCCGCAGTTCGGACTCGAGCCGAGCGGATATCGCGTCACGGCTGCCAGGCAACGCGCGGATCACCAGAAGGTCGCCGGCATCGAGTTCGGCCAGCAGCGTCCGGGCCACGTGGCGCAGCCGGCGTGACACCCGATGGCGTTGCACCGCGTTACCGACGGATTTAGAGACCACCAGTCCGATCTTGGGATCGTCCTGGCTTTGCGCGGAGTCGAGAAGGCCACCCGACCGACCGCGCAACGCATGCACGACCAGATCAGGCTGAACAGCCCTCACTCCTTGACGAACCGTGACACCGAAATCAGTTGACCGTGTCATTCGATTCGGGGCCGGAAGCACCGCCCTGAACCCTGATCGAATCAGGCAGTCAGAGAACGGCGACCTTTGCCGCGCCGCGCGGACACGATGGCGCGCCCGGCACGAGTACGCATGCGCAGACGGAAACCGTGCACACGGGCCCGGCGCCGGTTGTTCGGCTGAAAAGTCCGCTTGCCCTTGGCCACGGCTGTCTCTCCTTGTTACATATGGGACCACGACCTCACCGCCACGAGTGTTTCGTAGCGATGCGATCACGGCCACCGTTGGTAAGCTCGTCGATCTCATGTACTAACCGGCGCGGTACCTGGACACCCGGGTCGCAGCCGTATCGCCACGTGCGGGCGACTGCTCGAGGGTACTGACGAGATTTGCCTGGGTCAAACCTGCCGCCACCGCCCCCCGCCGCCGCCACCCCGCCCGCGGGAATGCCCGCCCGGAATGCCCTGTCAAATCACAAAAGTCACACCCGTCACCAACATTACGGCGCTGGCCAGGTACCTCCCGGCAATGTTGCAGAACGGTTGGCACTCGGAGAGAAAACTGTTAGCTTCTGGCAATGCCGTTTCGACACCGGGGCGGCGCCGGACACCAGAGCGAGGACGACCGCCGGCCGAGAGCCCACACGCCACAGCGCGCGTGACGAGCTCCGACACACGTTTTCCTCGCCCACCAACTAGCCACAACACAACGCGACCATCACGGCTGGCCACTCTCCACAGACTGTGGATAACTATGTGGACAGTTTGTCGTCGTCGCTCCTGGGCGACACCCAGGACAGCCGCAAGGGGGTAAGCGTCG